>NZ_JBALIF010000060.1:0-1043 GCF_037053465.1 Citrobacter amalonaticus | reverse complement strand
GCATTCGACCAGATCGATAACGCGCCGGAAGAAAAAGCTCGTGGTATCACCATCAACACGTCTCACGTTGAATATGACACCCCGACTCGTCACTACGCACACGTAGACTGCCCGGGGCACGCCGACTATGTTAAAAACATGATCACCGGTGCTGCGCAGATGGACGGCGCGATCCTGGTTGTTGCTGCGACTGACGGCCCGATGCCGCAGACTCGTGAGCACATCCTGCTGGGTCGTCAGGTAGGCGTTCCGTACATCATCGTGTTCCTGAACAAATGCGACATGGTTGATGACGAAGAGCTGCTGGAACTGGTAGAGATGGAAGTTCGTGAACTGCTGTCTCAGTACGATTTCCCGGGCGACGACACCCCGATCGTACGTGGTTCTGCTCTGAAAGCGCTGGAAGGCGACGCAGAGTGGGAAGCGAAAATCATCGAACTGGCTGGCTTCCTGGATTCTTACATTCCGGAACCAGAGCGTGCGATTGACAAGCCGTTCCTGCTGCCGATCGAAGACGTATTCTCTATCTCCGGTCGTGGTACCGTTGTTACCGGTCGTGTAGAGCGCGGTATCATCAAAGTGGGCGAAGAAGTAGAAATCGTTGGTATCAAAGAGACGGCGAAGTCTACCTGTACTGGCGTTGAAATGTTCCGCAAACTGCTGGACGAAGGCCGTGCGGGCGAGAACGTAGGTGTTCTGCTGCGTGGTATCAAACGTGAAGAAATCGAACGTGGTCAGGTACTGGCTAAGCCGGGCACCATCAAGCCGCACACTAAGTTCGAATCTGAAGTGTACATTCTGTCCAAAGATGAAGGCGGCCGTCATACTCCGTTCTTCAAAGGCTACCGTCCGCAGTTCTACTTCCGTACAACTGACGTGACAGGCACCATCGAACTGCCGGAAGGTGTAGAGATGGTAATGCCGGGCGACAACATCAAAATGGTTGTTACCCTGATCCACCCGATCGCGATGGACGACGGTCTGCGTTTCGCAATCCGTGAAGGCGGCCGTACTGTAGGCGCGGGCGTTGTTGCTAAAGTTCT
>NZ_JBALIF010000059.1:0-1207 GCF_037053465.1 Citrobacter amalonaticus | reverse complement strand
TGTAAATAGACCCGTTTTAGTTCCAGGCATTTTTTGAGATCCCGGCCAAATGATTGTGTTGCCGATATTCCTCCGGCGTCATATTGTTCAGTGATTGATGAGGGCGTTCACAGTTATATTCTGACACCCATCTTGCCGTGATTTCCCGCACTTCATTCAGTGTTCTGAACAGATAAAAATCGAGTATTTCTGTACGGTATGTCCTGTTAAAACGCTCGATGAAAGCGTTCTGCGTCGGCTTACCCGGCTGGATAAACTCCAGTTTTACGGCATGTTTCTCTGCCCATTCAGCCAGTGCCAGTGAGATAAATTCCGGACCATTATCCATGCGTAGCATGACCGGATAGCCACGGTTTGCCGCGATCCTGTCGAGTACACGGACCACGCGCAGAGCTGGCAGATTCAGATCGATTTCAATCGACAACGCCTCACGGTTAAAGTCATCTACGACATTAAACGTGCGAAAACGACGGCCACAGGCCAGCGCATCATGCATAAAATCGACAGACCAGCTCTGGTTCAGCGCTTCCGGTGTAGCCAGTGGTGAGGGATTGCGTACCGGCAGCCGTTGCTTGCCTTTACGGCGAAAATTCAGCTTCAGCAGACAGTAAATACGGTGGAGCCTTTTGTGATTCCACGGATATCCCTGCCGCCGCAGAACCTGGTAAAGCTTCGGAAAACCATATCGTGGGTATCGTTCAGCCACCGCCTGCAATGCGGCAATAACAGGCTCATCACGCGTGGTATCCGGGCGGTAATGGTAAACCGTTCTGCTCAGATTGAGACTCCGGCAGGCCTGACGAATACTGAGTCCGAACGTCGTTATCAGATGAGTGACCAGCTCACGCTTAAAGGCTGGTTTTAAAGCTTTTTTTCGATAACGTCTTTCAGCGCCCGGTTCTCAAGACTGAGATCGGCAAACATCTGTTTAAGACGCCGGTTCTCGTCCTCAAGATCCTTGATCTTTTTAATATCAGAAGCTTCCATGCCGCCGTATCTGGACTTCCAGTTGTAGTAGGTGGCCTCAGAGATACCAGCCTCCCGGCAGACATCTTTAACGGTTCGTCCGGCTTCAACCGACTTAATCACAGCGATGATCTGATGCTCAGTAAAACGGGCTTTACGCATAGCGATCTCCTTCGTTGGCAGATTGATTATGCCGGATGATCTCTAAATGTGAATGGCACGATTATGCGGGATACTTACA
>NZ_JBALIF010000058.1:0-1250 GCF_037053465.1 Citrobacter amalonaticus | reverse complement strand
CTAAAACCTGCTTGCTAGCCATTTCTTAAATGGACTACAATTTGTCCTACAGCGATTAGGGCTGGCGTTGGATTCTGTTTGATTCTAATTGGTTAGCGTCTAAAGTAGAATTCCGTCCGTTCCGCCAATTACATTTCTCAGGGTGTCTTTGAATATCCTGATGAGAAGGAAAACCGTATTGCTGTCAAAGCGATGCGGTTTTTTTTCGTCTCTATATATCCCTCCCGATGTCAGGGGATCTGGCGCAAAATGGCCCACGCGCCAGAAAGGGAAATTTTGTAGGCCATTTTTTATTTTTGGGCTGGAAATTAATCACTACAACAGAATATCTCTGACTGCACCATTAATGTTCAGTTGACATACTTTTTTTGCACAGCTCGTACGATAATATTTACTATCGTCATTCCAGTGAGCTGAGCAGGAATTTAACGGTGCAATTTTCTTACTGACTCTGAGTGCAAAATGTAATACATTCCATCGTAGCCTTATCGTGTAATGTTTTAACTAAGTCACGTAGTCGCGAAGAAAGGCATGGCCTTACTGATGTCAAAAAAATTAAAATACTTTATGATCTGTTACGAAGCACCGTGCCTTAATCATGCTGCAGAATAATTATGTATCGCTCTGACTCCCCTGGCCAGGGTGATACATTACATGAGGACGAATGAGATAAAAAAGCAGTAAACAGATAATCACATCCCCGGCCATCTCTCTGAATTTTCCTCCACCGTATAGCCAGCGCCCAAACTCACCAAGCGTAATAATACAAAATACCCTTGTCATCTCGACAGGTTGTGAGACCAGGGTTGTTATCCATTCGCCGACGGTTATTTTATCGCTCATTCTGTTACCTCATTTTCGGTAGCCAACACACTTCTGCTCACTCGCGCAGAATTTACCGGCAACAGGTTACCCTGTATTGCTGTGGCTAAAATGACTCTTTGCCTTTCCGGAATGAATTAAAAAGATAAACTCTTGCCCCTCACGCATTACGTTTAAAATTAGTCCCCCACCTCCGTCATTCATGCGCAAAAAAGAGAAGGTTGGCTGCAGTGTTTTGCACAGTCAGCGCTGTTTTTTTATTTACGATGATAACCGGATTCACATTCAGATATGAATTCCGGCTGTCTGATCAAGACAAACAGACTGACATTCATTAATAAGGAAAGCATTATGACCAGCCTTGTATATTCCGTTACATCCGATAAAAATACGCTGCCGGATGACAAGTCATTAACAGCAACAATTAC
>NZ_JBALIF010000057.1:0-1317 GCF_037053465.1 Citrobacter amalonaticus | reverse complement strand
GCGCTGAGGGATCCCCATAAAACAGCGCTAATAAACCAGCACCATACTTCGGTAGGCTCTGGCGAGGTGGTTAAGAACGGTGCTCAGCACCGTTCGCCTTAATATTAGCGGGGAGTGTCGCAGGACATTCTCCGCTAACGTCAGATAAGAGATTACCCGCCGCGATTTAACACTGTTGGCCTGATACCTTACATGTAATCCTTTACTTTCTGCATGATAACCAATAAGCCACAGGACTATTGTGCTCAGCGTTGCCAGCAGGCTCAGCACCAGCATTCTTCCCGCTGAACGGCTGTAACTGGCCCGCAGACCGAACCCGAACCGTTCGCTTTTCTCATCGCGGAAGTTCTGCTCTATCTGCATTCGGCGACTGTATAACTTCATGATTTCACGTGGCTTAAAGTCGTCTGTGCTGCTGAAGATGAGCCACGGCTCTTTTGCTGAAGAGCGCCCGTCGCAAACCTGAGATTTGCGTTTTATACGACACCTTGAGTGCCGGTGTTTCCGGCCTTTTGGTTCTTTCCTGTGCAGATAAAAATGCCCCTCACATCGGGCATATTCCGCCCGTGCAAGCGTGCCTGGCCCCAGATATTCTGGTTTACTGCTGGCCTGTAATTCCTGACGTCTGAACCAGTATTCACCTTTGCTGTTCAGGCGCATCTGGATATTACCCCTGACACGGCCAATAAAATCCCATCCGAGCGACCTGATATGCCGGAACCAGGCATTCTGGAAGCCCGCATCGGTAACGATGATGACTCTGGCCGTCGGGTTCACCGCCCCGGCAAGGGCATCAAGGAAGGCCTTTTGTATCTGTCCATTCTGCTGCTTTTCTGACGGGACTATCCAGCTTAACAGCGGAAGCGAACGCCCATCGCAAAGCAGACTGGCGCGGAGCACATGATATTCCTGAGACGGATAGCCACTCCAGTCAACCGCAATAACACACAGCGATAATTTCCGCGTCAGCATGGTGATAATGCCATTGAAAATTAGAGGAATATCCTGATGAAGTGATTTATTGCCCAGTAGACGATCAACTCGTTTGATTTTGTTTTTGACCTGAGCAGCGCCGGGTAAATAACGTCCGATACTGGTCAGCGTCAGTGACGCGCCGTTGATTAAGGCAAGCGTGGCGTCAAGGAGGGCATTTTGTCGGTATTTGTGAAACGGAGCTAAAGCATCCCGGAAGAAATTCTGACATACTCGGCAGGCAGGCATAGAGGTGATCTCATTGAATTGATAGCACAATCAGTAGATCACAAAACTCTATGCCTGTCTTTTTTCACCCGCCCATTACTGGGGATTCCTCAGCGC
>NZ_JBALIF010000056.1:0-1418 GCF_037053465.1 Citrobacter amalonaticus | reverse complement strand
CTGTTAAACCTGACAACAGTGGACAGCAGGCACAGGATTTACTGGATCTCAGAACAGAAATTCTCAGACTGAAAGCGCAGCTTAAACAGACTGAGGAAGTACGGGATATTCTGAAAACCTAGACGACGCGTTCCGGCGTAACGGACTGCGTGCGCCACGCAGCGTTCGGCTGCTGCCAGCGTGATTACAGACGTGACATGTCCCCTCCTCTAAAGTCGCTGATTTTCATCCTCCAACCTCGGTAGACGCCGCGGTTCTGTCATACCCAGTACCTGCAAATTTCTTCTTCCGGTTATAAAAAGTAGTGACCTCAGAAATCCCTGTCTTTCTTTCTGCAAACTTCCCCGATGCGGGGAGGTAGGGCGGTTTCAACCTGTATTAGCGCAAACGCTACTTGTTTTCGGTATAACCGTGCTTTGCCATAGCGGATATACCTCGAGTACTGTGGAAAAAGACAGGATGTTTCAGTTTATTCTGACACTGTTTTTAAGGGGAAAAACAGTTTGTTACTAAAAACATGTGTGTTGGCTTCGCACTCTCACTCCAGTCACTTAGTTTAGTAAGCTCCTCGGGATGAATGAGGGACATCCTTGTCCCTCTCCGAAGGCAATCTACGGCCACGCCCTTTAAGGGCCAATGCAAGCGCTGTTCAAAATACCTACCGCATTTTGTCCTGCAACTCGAATTATTTATAGTATAAAATGACAGGCCATCCAAATGGCGCAGTGCCGCGTGTCTTCAAAAATTTTCTGGCAGATGAATGATTTCCTCAAGTTTCCCACGCGAGACCCTGATATATCCACCTTGTGTTAATACTGATAATACGTAATAGATCTGACTACGGGAGATGAATGTCGTCGCCTGAATAAATGCGGCAAGCCCAATGCGTTTTTGGGCGAATAATTCCCTGTTAGCCATGTATTCGATCAATTTTACCCGAATGGATGTGTAAGACGATTGAGCGACAAGATGTTCATCACGGTAAGTCATCAGCCGCATATAGTAGGCCAGTATCAGGGATACTTGTTCCCAAAGTCCCTGTTCAGTCAGCACCTTTCTGGCTTGCTCGGCAGCCAGAGAAGATATAGTCGTTTCAGAACTAAACTGAAAGTAATGTCGCCCGAAAGGGACAAACATTTCCTGAAGCCCGATAACCAGTGGCCCCCTGAATACGCCGATTTTTAAATCGTCGTAAGTACGTAATACGCTGCAACTACCAGAATGTAACAACCAGATATGGTCATTCTCATTTGCCGATATATGGAGCGTCCTGTTTGGCGGCAGGCTACAGGGTGCTGAAAATGGCTTAAGGGCATCATGGATCTGCTGAATCGTTTCGGTTGGGCGCTGGATATCGTTAACGAAAAGACTTCTGCGTTTCCCTGGCGAAAGCACTCCTTTTCCGTCATGTTTATATG
>NZ_JBALIF010000055.1:0-1439 GCF_037053465.1 Citrobacter amalonaticus | reverse complement strand
ATGCTATTTACTCCTTGATTTGCTGGTAACAAACCGAGGCAGTATTTAGCATGGGCATTCTACGGGCAAAGCCCCACATGAACGATCACCACCTCCATAGGAGGTGGTTTAAGATTGATAATTAAAACTTTCGGTACCGCCAGTAAACAGGCGATACCGAACTCTTTTCATCAGTGATTATTTTTCAGGTAATTTTATATCTTTAAACATCTCTTCAATTTCTTCGTTTGAACGCAACGCTACGGCGGTATCCACCACATCGCGTGTCAAATGCGGCGCGAAACGTTGAATAAAATCATACATGTAACTGCGCAGGAACGTGCTACGGCGGAAACCGATCTTCGTCGTGCTGTGGCTGAAGACATCATGCGCATCAACACGCACCAGATCCGGGTCAGAAATGGGATCAACAGCCATGCTGGCAATCACCCCTACCCCTAACCCCAGTCGAACATAGGTTTTAATAACATCGGCGTCCGTTGCGGTAAAGACGATGCGCGGCGTCAGACCCGCACGATTAAACGCGGTATCCAGCTCCGAGCGGCCGGTAAAGCCAAAGGTATACGTGACAAGCGGATACTGCGCCAGCTCTTCAATGGAAACCGATGGCTTATTGGCCAGCGGATGCTCCGGCGTCACCACAATCGAGCGATTCCAGTGATAGCACGGCAGCATAACCAGGTCGTCATACAAATGCAGGGCTTCAGTCGCAATTGCGAAATCCGCGTTACCTTTCGAAACCGCCTCGGCAATCTGGGTTGGCGACCCCTGATGCATATGCAGCGATACGCGAGGATAACGCTCGATAAACCCTTTAATGACATTGGGCAGCGCGTAACGGGCCTGCGTATGCGTTGTCGCGATATAGAGCGAACCTTTATCCGGCCAGGTATGCTCACCGGCAACCGACTTTATCGCATCCACTTTGGAGAGCACCTCCCGTGCAATGCGGATAATCTCCTGACCTGCTGGCGTCACCTGTGTCAAATGCTTCCCACTACGGGCGAAAATCTGGATACCCAGTTCATCTTCCAGCATACGAACCTGCTTACTGATACCCGGTTGCGAGGTGTAAAGCCCTTCAGCAGTGGAAGAGACATTAAGGTTGTGATTCACCACCTCAACAATGTAGCGAAGCTGCTGTAATTTCATGTTAAACCATCCAGATTAGTGCCATCAGGTCATCGTTTCGAAGCGAACGCCGGGGCGCTGCTAATACGATTTAATAATAAAAAAGTTATTAACTATAACCACTATATCATTTATATCCGGACTGTATAGATTTGAAGAAAAAATAATAAGGTCGTTATAAAAGTAAAAAACCACCTGCATAGCAGGTGGCTTTGACACAGCCCCCTAAAAGGGGGCTTAAACACTACCCTTCCAGTCCCAGCTGTATTTGTCTTTCTTCTTCCTCTTTGGCTACCTTGTCCTGGTAC
>NZ_JBALIF010000054.1:0-1616 GCF_037053465.1 Citrobacter amalonaticus | reverse complement strand
GTAAAATTAATTGCTACATTATCCGCAGCATGGGACAGCAAACTCATAGCAATCCCCATTAGCGCCACCAGCAGATACGGAATATGACAGGATTCAGGTTTCATTTATCTCTCCAGTTTATTCATACGTCATGGCTACAGTAACGGGCGCATTTGCATTCCCGGTTGTCACCGCAGAAAAAATTGGTATGTAATGCGCGTTCCAGTTAGCAGGATACGCATTATCTGAGGGAGGACTCCCCACCAGAAATTTCTGGTTTAACTGCAATGCAACACCACTTTTATCCATCATCTGAATCCCCCCTGATGCTGCTCATGTATCCGTCATTATTTTTACAGTCCCAGCCTGACAGGCCTCAGCATTGATGGTTGCATTCCTCCTGGTATTGGCATTGCAAGCCAGCGCGATATTCACCAACACGGAGGTGGTTGTATGCCAGATTGATGTAAATTCTGCTGTTGTATAATCCCCAGTGTTATATGGCAGAGTGGCCAGGTTGAGAGATAAAGATGAAACACTCCCTGGACAGTCAGGCGAGATACACCCTCGACTCGCTGTCCGGAAGCAATAACCCCAACGCACTGAAAGCAGATAAAAAAAATACAGGCAACACAGAAGGTAAATAGCTGGCGATATTTCATCATTACAGCCATCCAGAATAAAAAAGGCTGCAAAGAAAATGCCATCACTTTCCCTGCAGTAAACTGGGTTTGCATTCATGGGACGACATCAGTGCTTTCGCGCGCCGAAACGCCTATCCCATGGAAATAATTGCTGATTTATTACAAACAACCGTCGCCCTTCATCATCACGACGGAGATAATGCAGGACCAGTATCTGGTTATATGAAGCATCCGGAGAAATCCGGAAACGCAACCAACGCGCATTTTCCATAAGAAAAAGAGACAGCAGGGCCGGTTCATGGGTTGCATTAAAGTCAGCCAGCAAAAGCGTATTTTTGTCATAGTCATACCGGCTCCGGTATAACCATGGAGCATCAGTAAGCGCCTTCATCTCAGCCTTTGCTCCCGATACCTGAGACTCATAGCGGCTGAGAATGAATCCGACTTTCACAGACCATGCCAGAAGTGCGATAAAATATGCGCACAGCATCAGGATGACGGCCCTGCCAGCCAGATGGCTGAAACGATAGCGACGTAAATCAACCGAAAGAGGCTTTCCGGTATCCACGCAAACCAGGAGTAGAATCACAACCAGGATGTGGGGTACGGAGTAATACAGGGGAAATTCTGTTTGTGTATGAAGCGCCACAGGTAATAAGGCCACCCAACTGGCGGGAATAAATGAACGGCTCTGCTGGCGAATAAGGCTTATTCCGCCAGCAATTATCAGGATGCAACCCAGCAGGCCTGCTATTCCCCCTTCCATCCACTGGTACAAAATTTCATTATGGGGATGAAGCATCAGCTCCCTGCCCGGATTCCCGCCAGGCAGACCGGCCATCCAGCGCTGAAAAATATACCCGAAACTACCCGTTCCCCATCCCTGAAAAGGGGCTGCCATAATAATGTTCCAGGTAACGCTAAGCGTCAGCCACCGCTGGAAGTTAGATTCGGCATGGTTAACTGACGGCGCTCCAGGCAGATGCAGGAGAA
>NZ_JBALIF010000053.1:0-1690 GCF_037053465.1 Citrobacter amalonaticus | reverse complement strand
TCCGGTCGTCAGATTTATAATGGAGCGCACAACACTGGCAAGAAGCACAGTCATGGACATTCTCCATCAGTTACGAAAAGGAAATTATATTCTTATGGACAGAGGATATCTTTTTTTTATTAATAAACTGCCAGACAAATTTTAGGCCTGTTATAGAAAAATATGGCGTGGGTTATCCTCCGGTACGCAAATAGAAGGTGAAATCGCTTCTCATATATTTAAGAATTGCTGTGGATAATTTGATCTACTGAGTACCATTAAAGATATTGGGCCTGCACGCGTTGCTGTTTTACTGACTGAATTTCCGGAGCTATGTGTGGTCGTCGTACGGTATTCATAGAGTGGGTTTCCATCTGTACTGCACTCAATATATCTGCTCTGGCTGGGGTGAGGCACGAGCCCGTAATTAAAGAATGTTATATACATCTGGTGGCTGCAGAGAAATCAATAAGGTCGCATTAACCACCTGCATCAGAAAATTTCTGACCATCCCTGATACAATTCTTAAAAAGCATGGGTGCGTAATCAGGTTCGAAAGACAGTTGCTCTGCTTACATTGTAGGGCAAGATCGTCCACCTGAGTAGGTTAGTCCATCCTATCCCTGTGGCTCGAAAAGTCACAGAGGCCTATGTGTTCTGATGTGGCATTAAGCGAAAACTGGTAACGACAAATAGTCATTCCCAGGCAGAAAACAATCAACCACTTCAGGAAGACCAGATACTCTATGACCATATGATGCCCCATCCTGTCTGAATTATATCTTATATACTCGTCACACTTCAGGCTGCATGTGTGTTGGCTGCGCACTCTCACTCCAGTCACTTACTTTAGTAAGCTCCTCGGGATGAATGAGGGACATCCTTGTCCCTCTCCGAAGACAACCTACGGCCACGCCCCTTAAGGACCAACGCAAGCTCTGTTCAAAATGCTTACCCCATTTTGTCCTGCAACCCGAATAATTTATAGTATAAAATGACAGGCCATCCAAATGGCGCTGTGCAGCGTGTCTTCAAAAATTTTCTGGCAGATGAATGATTTCCTCAAGTTTTCCACGCGAAACCCTGATATATCCACCTTGTGTTAATACTGATAATACGTAATAGATCTGACTACGGGAGATGAATGTCGTCGCCTGAATAAATGCGGCAAGCCCAATACGTTTTTGGGCGAGTAATTCCCTGTTAGTCATGTATTCGATCAATTTTACCCGAATGGCTGTGTAAGACGATTGAGCGACAAGATGTTCATCACGGTAAGTCATCAGCCGCATATAGTAGGCCAGTATCAGGGCTACTTGTTCCCAGAGTCCCTGTTCAGTCAACACCTTTCTGGCTTGCTCGGAAGCAAGAGAAGATATCGTCGTTTCAGAACTAAACTGAAAGTAATGTCGCCCGAAAGGAACAAACATTTCCTGAAGCCCGATAACCAGTGGCCCCCTGAATACGCCGATTTTTAAATCGTCGTAAGTTCGTAATACGCTGCAACTACCAGAATGTAACAACCAGATATGGTCATTCTCATTTGCCGATATATGGAGCGTCCTGTTTGGCGGCAGGCTACATGGTGCTGAAAATGGCTTAAGGGCATCATGGATCTGCTGAATCGTTTCGGTTGGGCGCTGGATATCGTTAACGAAAAGACTTCTGCGTTTCCCTGGCGAAAGCACTCCTTTTCCGTCATGTTTATATG
>NZ_JBALIF010000052.1:0-1693 GCF_037053465.1 Citrobacter amalonaticus | reverse complement strand
ACTGCTCTTTAACAATTTATCAGACAATCTGTGTGGGCACTCAAAGTGACAGGAATTCTTAACGTCGCAAGACGAAAAATGAATACCAAGTCTCGAAGAGTGAACACGTAATTCATTACGAAGTTTAATTCACGAGCATCAAACTTTTAAATTGAAGAGTTTGATCATGGCTCAGATTGAACGCTGGCGGCAGGCCTAACACATGCAAGTCGAACGGTAACAGGAAGCAGCTTGCTGCTTTGCTGACGAGTGGCGGACGGGTGAGTAATGTCTGGGAAACTGCCCGGTGGAGGGGGATAACTACTGGAAACGGTAGCTAATACCGCATAACGTCGCAAGACCAAAGAGGGGGACCTTCGGGCCTCTTGCCACCGGATGTGCCCAGATGGGATTAGCTAGTTGGTGAGGTAACGGCTCACCAAGGCGACGATCCCTAGCTGGTCTGAGAGGATGACCAGCCACACTGGAACTGAGACACGGTCCAGACTCCTACGGGAGGCAGCAGTGGGGAATATTGCACAATGGGCGCAAGCCTGATGCAGCCATGCCGCGTGTATGAAGAAGGCCTTCGGGTTGTAAAGTACTTTCAGCGGGGAGGAAGGGGATGTGGTTAATAACCATATTCATTGACGTTACCCGCAGAAGAAGCACCGGCTAACTCCGTGCCAGCAGCCGCGGTAATACGGAGGGTGCAAGCGTTAATCGGAATTACTGGGCGTAAAGCGCACGCAGGCGGTCTGTCAAGTCGGATGTGAAATCCCCGGGCTCAACCTGGGAACTGCATTCGAAACTGGCAGGCTTGAGTCTCGTAGAGGGGGGTAGAATTCCAGGTGTAGCGGTGAAATGCGTAGAGATCTGGAGGAATACCGGTGGCGAAGGCGGCCCCCTGGACGAAGACTGACGCTCAGGTGCGAAAGCGTGGGGAGCAAACAGGATTAGATACCCTGGTAGTCCACGCCGTAAACGATGTCTATTTGGAGGTTGTGCCCTTGAGGCGTGGCTTCCGGAGCTAACGCGTTAAATAGACCGCCTGGGGAGTACGGCCGCAAGGTTAAAACTCAAATGAATTGACGGGGGCCCGCACAAGCGGTGGAGCATGTGGTTTAATTCGATGCAACGCGAAGAACCTTACCTGGTCTTGACATCCACAGAACCCTGTAGAGATACGGGGGTGCCTTCGGGAACTGTGAGACAGGTGCTGCATGGCTGTCGTCAGCTCGTGTTGTGAAATGTTGGGTTAAGTCCCGCAACGAGCGCAACCCTTATCCTTTGTTGCCAGCGGTCCGGCCGGGAACTCAAAGGAGACTGCCAGTGATAAACTGGAGGAAGGTGGGGATGACGTCAAGTCATCATGGCCCTTACGACCAGGGCTACACACGTGCTACAATGGCATATACAAAGAGAAGCGACCTCGCGAGAGCAAGCGGACCTCATAAAGTATGTCGTAGTCCGGATTGGAGTCTGCAACTCGACTCCATGAAGTCGGAATCGCTAGTAATCGTGGATCAGAATGCCACGGTGAATACGTTCCCGGGCCTTGTACACACCGCCCGTCACACCATGGGAGTGGGTTGCAAAAGAAGTAGGTAGCTTAACCTTCGGGAGGGCGCTTACCACTTTGTGATTCATGACTGGGGTGAAGTCGTAACAAGGTAACCGTAGGGGAACCTGCGGTTGGATCACCTCCTTACCT
>NZ_JBALIF010000051.1:0-1724 GCF_037053465.1 Citrobacter amalonaticus | reverse complement strand
TCGCTGCCGCAGCTTCGGTGCATGGTTTAGCCCCGTTACATCTTCCGCGCAGGCCGACTCGACCAGTGAGCTATTACGCTTTCTTTAAATGATGGCTGCTTCTAAGCCAACATCCTGGCTGTCTGAGCCTTCCCACATCGTTTCCCACTTAACCATGACTTTGGGACCTTAGCTGGCGGTCTGGGTTGTTTCCCTCTTCACGACGGACGTTAGCACCCGCCGTGTGTCTCCCGTGATAACATTCTTCGGTATTCGCAGTTTGCATCGGGTTGGTAAGTCGGGATGACCCCCTAGCCGAAACAGTGCTCTACCCCCGAAGATGAGTTCACGAGGCGCTACCTAAATAGCTTTCGGGGAGAACCAGCTATCTCCCGGTTTGATTGGCCTTTCACCCCCAGCCACAAGTCATCCGCTAATTTTTCAACATTAGTCGGTTCGGTCCTCCAGTTAGTGTTACCCAACCTTCAACCTGCCCATGGCTAGATCACCGGGTTTCGGGTCTATACCCTGCAACTTAACGCCCAGTTAAGACTCGGTTTCCCTTCGGCTCCCCTATTCGGTTAACCTTGCTACAGAATATAAGTCGCTGACCCATTATACAAAAGGTACGCAGTCACCCCATTAAAGAGGCTCCCACTGCTTGTACGTACACGGTTTCAGGTTCTTTTTCACTCCCCTCGCCGGGGTTCTTTTCGCCTTTCCCTCACGGTACTGGTTCACTATCGGTCAGTCAGGAGTATTTAGCCTTGGAGGATGGTCCCCCCATATTCAGACAGGATACCACGTGTCCCGCCCTACTCATCGAGCTCACAACATGTGCACTTTTGTGTACGGGGCTGTCACCCTGTATCGCGTGCCTTTCCAGACACTTCCACTACCACACATGCTGATTCAGGCTCTGGGCTTCTCCCCGTTCGCTCGCCGCTACTGGGGGAATCTCGGTTGATTTCTTTTCCTCGGGGTACTTAGATGTTTCAGTTCCCCCGGTTCGCCTCGTTAACCTATGTATTCAGTTAACGATAGTGTGACGGATCACACTGGGTTTCCCCATTCGGACATCGCCGGTTATAACGGTTCATATCACCTTACCGACGCTTTTCGCAGATTAGCACGTCCTTCATCGCCTCTGACTGCCAGGGCATCCACCGTGTACGCTTAGTCGCTTAACCTCACAACCCGAAGATGTTTCACTTCATGATTGCGATAATTTGAGAGACTCGAACACACCATTAACGGTGTGTCGTTTCAATTTTCAGCTTGATCCAGATTTTTAAAGAGCAAATATCTCAAACGTGACTCGTAAGTCAGTTTTGAGATATGTCGGCACGCGTCTTTCACTCACATACCAGCAAGTGGCGTCCCCTAGGGGATTCGAACCCCTGTTACCGCCGTGAAAGGGCGGTGTCCTGGGCCTCTAGACGAAGGGGACACGAAAATTGTTTATCACGCGCTGCGTGATATTTTCGTGTAGGGTGAGCTTTCATTAATAGAAAGCGAGCGGCCTTATTCTGTTCAGCCTCACTCCCAACGCGTAAACGCCTTGCTTCTTACTTTTCATCAGACAATCTGTGTGAGCACTGCAAAGGCAGGTTCTTTCAGGTAAGGAGGTGATCCAACCGCAGGTTCCCCTACGGTTACCTTGTTACGACTTCACCCCAGTCATGAATCACAAAGTGGTAAGCGCCCTCCCGAAGGTTAAGCTACCTACTTCTTTTGCAACCCAC
>NZ_JBALIF010000050.1:0-1754 GCF_037053465.1 Citrobacter amalonaticus | reverse complement strand
ATTAAGCAGTAAACTGATGTAAAAATCAGTGGTTGTAGAAAAATTCGGTGGAGCGGTAGTTCAGTTGGTTAGAATACCTGCCTGTCACGCAGGGGGTCGCGGGTTCGAGTCCCGTCCGTTCCGCCACCCTAATTAGGGGCGTAGTTCAATTGGTAGAGCACCGGTCTCCAAAACCGGGTGTTGGGAGTTCGAGTCTCTCCGCCCCTGCCAGAAAATAATCCTTAGCATTTGCTAAGGATTTTTTTTGTCTGTTAAACACCAAACAACAGCCATTCTTTGCTCTTGCTTTGGCATCCTTGCCAATGGCATTTTCACTTACTCTTCCAGTACATTGTTCTTTAGCAGATCTTTAATAAGTGCATGTTTATCACTATTTTGCAGCCAAATAGCGTACAACGGACGTGAAAGCGTTGAACTATCTGCAACGGTATGCAACCCACCCTTTTCTTTGGCCCAGGTTGTAGGCAACCAGGTGCAACCATTTAGTGCGTGTAGCTGCTGCCTGGCGAGTTCTGCAGAACTGGTGGTTAGTACCGGAATTTCATCTGCGGCAATTAACCCAACTTCATTTTGTTGGAAGTCAGGTCCCCACTCTAATCGCAAGTAATTCAGGGAATCTTTTAATGTTGAAGGCGTGGAGCAATATAAAGCCAGTGTGAAATACCCCAGTAGTTGACTGCTAAACTCATCCATTTTGGGTGCTTCAGTGGTGATCAGCAGGTCAAGCTGACGCTCATGCAACTGTTTAACCAGCGATTGGCGCTGTGCAATACGGGCCTCGAATTGCAGACTGTTCTGGGCCTCCTGGGACTGATATAAACGTCCCAGCCAGCCATTTAGCATACACTCCCACAGAGAAGCGCTGGCACCGATAGAGAACTCATTGTGTCGTGATGTGTGGGCGACCTCTTTACGAGCCGCCTGCCATGTATTCATTAACGTCTCAGCATAAGGCAGAAGCTTCTCGCCAGCAGCCGTTAAGCGGATATTATTCCTGTGGCGGGTAAAGAGATTCACACCGAGTTGGTTTTCCAGCTGTCTTATGCGAAAGCTGACTGCTGACTGAGTCAGGTAGAGCGCTTCCGCAGCCCGGCCAAAGTGGCGCGTTCGGCTAACTTCCAGGAAAGTTTTTAACAATTCCGTATCCACAGTGCTCTCCGCAAAATTATTTGTCGTTATGATTTAAATGTTTTGTTTTACACTCTGTCAAGCGTAACTAATACTCCGCGCCATAAATAGCTCGGCCAAAGAATTAGGAGCGTGCAGGATGGCGGAAAGCTTTACGACGACTAATCGATATTTCGACAACAAATATTATCCACGCGGATTCTCCCGTCATGGTGATTTCACCATCAAAGAGGCACAACTGCTTGAGCGTCATGGTTATGCCTTCAACGAGCTGGATCTGGGTAAGCGTGAACCGGTTACCGAGGAAGAGAAACTCTTTGTTGCGGTATGCCGTGGTGAACGTGAACCGGTGACCGAGGCGGAACGTGTATGGTCAAAATACATGACGCGTATCAAGCGTCCAAAACGTTTCCATACTCTGTCTGGCGGTAAACCGCAGATGGAAGGCGCGGAAGACTACACAGAGTCTGATGATTAATAAAAAAGGGCGTAAGCCCTTTTTTCATTATCAATCTTAAACCACCTCCTATGGAGGTGGTGATCGTTCATGTGGGGCTTTGCCCGTAGAATGCCCATGCTAAATACTGCCTCGGTTTGTTACCAGCAAATCAAGGAGTAAATAGCAT
>NZ_JBALIF010000049.1:0-1778 GCF_037053465.1 Citrobacter amalonaticus | reverse complement strand
GTAGCGCCGCTGTTCGCTGTGACAGCCGAATACCCGCTCCGCTTCCCGGTGCAGTTTGTCCCGCGTCAGCTCCACCATCACATGACCGCCCAGGCCGACGCCGATAAGATGCCCGCTGCCGTACCGCGGCCAGCCGGCCTGCGGCAGCGCGCCATCCACTTCATCGGGTAATACTTTGGCACCAAGGACGGGATTAACCGGGTCGCCTTCGGTGACGCCGCCGGGACATACAGAGCAGGCAATGCCGCCCTGGCTGCCTGTCAGCACGGTATGTGAACCCTGCACAATCTGACCATTCGCCACGCCGTCACTTATCCGGCTCGCGGGTTTGCCGCTCATGGTGTCTCCTTGAATTATTTATGGTTTTATTCTGAGTACAATTAATACTAATTGGCCACCCAATATTAAGACTGTGCCATTCAATAAATTTAGCGTTATCGGATAACTTACTATTAAATGCCACAGATTTGCACTATTAAAATACATCATGTAAAAGTGAAGTGTTCTTATGTAATATATTTAATATGTGTTTTCCGTAATTATACGTACATTATCTATTAAATTCCCAAACTCGTCTGTTTTTTCATTATCAGACTCACACATTTCTGATGCATACCCTGAAAAGTCTAAAGCCGCACCAGGATAATTTGTAACATCTAATCTGAGTTTAAATTTATATACTTTCCAGAAAGATCCAAGGGACTTTTTAGGGGAGAAATCATGAATATCAATAACTATTTTCATGCCCCTAACAAAGAACTCTCTTCTGTGACCATACAGTGGATGATCTTTACACCCACCAATAATTTGGGACATAAAGAACCTCGCTCGTGTTTCGGTTACTCCCCAATCAGCAACAGGCTGAAAAATTTCAGCACCATCTTTCAAACTAAAAAATTTACACTGATAAAACCCCGAAAACGTACCATATTCTCCCGTATATTTTTCCGATTCATTATAATCCATGCACACAAATACATATTCTTCCACCCCATTCGGAGCCGTAATTTTTTGTATAATAAAAGAATTATCTTGTGAAACAGAGAAAACACGATGCACACTCTGTATCTCAGCATTCGCAGCCCAAACGTTCTGGGGTAGAAGAATAAAAAACATAAAAAATAAAAAAAATTTCATTATTGCGTACCACTCGGACAAACCATACCATCAGGTATAGTGATTATTACATCTTGAACTCCCATATCCTTCTCCAGACCTGGAATTTCAAGGATTAATTTTCCGGGGTTTTTATCCATTAGTTTTTGTTGTGGATCCACCTTTTTCTTACGTAAAGCAGCGTCATCAACAATATCTCTGACGCAACTGAATAACTGAGCGCCACCATCTTTTAGTTTACCACTAATAGAATTTATTTTACCTCTGGCAGAAGACTTATCCGTAAGCCCCCATTGAGAAGGGATAATTGCTGTGGAATCAGTTGTTACTCCGTATTTTGCTAAATCTGAAGGGTTAGTATTATACCCACCACCTTTCCCTACCAGTCTCGAATTCCCCTGCAATACACGAGCACTTCCAGTGCATTCTTTTAACCCCAACGGATCTACATATCCAACAGGATTCAACGGATATTGATATATATTCCATCCACCCGCCAACCCAATCGGATCCTGCGTGATATATCTTCCCTGTACCGGATCATAGTACCGGTGCCGGTTATAGTGCAGCCCCGACTCCTCATCATACCACTGGCCCGGCAGCCTCAGCGGCTGTTCAATATTATGCGGGTTGTCTTCGGAAAGCACATTTCCCCACGGGTC
>NZ_JBALIF010000048.1:0-1791 GCF_037053465.1 Citrobacter amalonaticus | reverse complement strand
CGTCGGCGTACCGCGCATAGCATAGGCTTGCATGGTCTGGGGAATATCACTTTCCGGGGATGGCATGTCTACACCGACAGGGAAAGGAATGCGGTATTCCGACAGAAAGGTTTCCAGCGCGTGCGCAGTCATTACCTCATGATGTTCGAAAACTGTATGCAGTCCGATAACCGCCACTTTATCCTGCGGAAACAGAGCGTAAACGCGTGAAGCCTGCGGTAGGCTGTGGGAAACACAGCCAGGACACAGCATCTGAAATGCCTCCATCACCACGACCTTGCCGCGCAGTGATTCCAGAGTTATCGGCTGTGGGGTGTTAAACCAGCGTTCGACGATGAGAGCGGATGCTCGCGGGGGGATGATCTTATTCATATACACTCCAGAACCCGCACCGAGTGCGGGTCATTATCAGTCACGGGGTGGTGACTTTTGTATGCACAATATCAAACTCAGCCAGCACAGCCTCATCGGCTTTGGTTTCAATACTTCCCTGATGAGGTTCATTTCCATGTGCATTCACACACGTCGTGACAGCCATAGCTTACACAATTGCAAGTGATCCTTAACGCAGATCTTCGATAGATGCGCCAAAATTGATGTGCAGCGGAATACCGCCATCCAATACTAGCGCAGGAACGGATTTCACGCCCGCCGCCATGGCTTCAGCCACGCGCGCTCTGTTGTCGCCGAGATGAATGATTTCGACCGTGTACTTTGATGGATCAAGCGCCAGCGCGATTTGTTGTTCTGCATCGACACATACCGGGCAACCTGCGTGGAAGAAAACGGCTTTTTTACTCATGATTACTCTCCTGGTGATAAATATGGTATCGATTCGATACCATTAAATTGTACCCACGGACAGAAAAGATTGTCAACATAGTTTTGAATCGATACCATTAATTAAAATGAACATAATCAGACAAAGTCAGGAAACGCAGTTTGTCCGGTATGTTTCCCGGCATGCAAAAGGCAGGTTACTGTGACACTCTTTGATATTCTTGAACGCTTGGTAAGTCTGCAAATGGGTAGCCTTTATCGCCATCCGCAGTTAAAAGGGCTTCCCGCAACCTGGGTTCAGATTCTTTACTATCTGATGCGGTGTAATGGTTATTCCAATACACCAGCCGCGACAACGGAATTTTTGGGCCTGACTAAAGGTACGGTATCGCAGTCCCTGAACAAACTGGAAAATGAGGGCTGGCTAAGGAAAGAAAATGACGGCAGGGACAAGCGAGTGGTTCATCTGGTTCTGACGCCGAAAGCGCGTGACGTGATGAGTGGCATCATGCAGGACAACAAGCAGGATCAATGGGATTCGTTACCGTTTTCAGAAGAACAACTGAAGACGGTTTTTCTGGCGCATCTGCGGTATATGCAAAAAAGTCAGGGTGCCAGGCTGTTTGGCGAGTGTCGCTTTTGTCGGTTTCATCAGCAGCAGAATGGGCGTCCCTGGTGTGGTCTGACCGGGGAGTCTATCCCAGTGAAGAGTATCAAGCTAATTTGTCGTGAGTTTGAGGAGCCGGAAAGACCGGAGCCTATTAACGAAATATGAATACTGGATCGGTAACAGGAAGAGGCTGTTCGCCAGGGATGCTATTCAATCGCTGAAGTATCTGAACAGCACAGCGAGTCGGTGCACTGTCTTTATAAATGGCTGCGCGCTGTTAAACCTGACAACAGTGGACAGCAGGCACAGGATTTACTGGATCTCAGAACAGAAATTCTCAGACTGAAAGCGCAGCTTAAACAGACTGAGGAAGTACGGGATATTCTGAAAACCTAGACGAC
>NZ_JBALIF010000047.1:0-1902 GCF_037053465.1 Citrobacter amalonaticus | reverse complement strand
CTGTTAAACCTGACAACAGTGGACAGCAGGCACAGGATTTACTGGATCTCAGAACAGAAATTCTCAGACTGAAAGCGCAGCTTAAACAGACTGAGGAAGTACGGGATATTCTGAAAACCTAGACGACACGTTCCGGCGTAACGGACTGCGTGCGCCCCGCAGCGTTCGGCTGCTGCCAGCGTGATTACAGACGTGACATGTCCCCTCCTCAAATAAGTTCGGCGTCGCGTGCCAGATGGCTCAGATTGTTATACCCCAGACGGGCAGAGGCCAGCTGATGGGCAATCCCGAATCCTGCTTTGCCTCCACCACCAGCCAGCCATGATAATCCTGCGCTTACAGCCGTTGCATGAGCGGCGGGTAATCGACGCAGTTGTCGGCCGGCACGGTAAATACGCTGCTTAGCACCGCATTGAAGAAGCTGGTTTTATGGTTTTTCACGTCTGCTAACACGTCTTTGCAGTGAACGTGATTGATGCGCGAGGCTCAGCGCTGCGCCGGAAGGTGTGAGGTGAGGTATGGCGAGGGGAGGGGGCCGCATGGTGTGAAGGCCGCCTGCGTCGGTGTCAGGCCGTGCGCCTGCCGGAAATTCTCAGGATTGGTACAGGTTTTCATGAAAACACTGGCGCAGCGCTGTTGGCCGTCGGGCTCCCCCTTGCTTAAGATACGGCGAAACCAGTTCAGGCTGCCCGCTTTCCAGACTCCTGTGTACTGCCTCGCAAATCCGGCTGGCTTGTAGCAGGGCAATCAGCATGGGAATGGGCTCTCATCATATTGAGAAAGATTTCCTGGCAGCTATCCTCTCTGACAGAATGTTACAATTGATTGCAACGATATATCCTGAGTTCTTGCATAAACAATTCCCTTTATTGGCACGTTGTAAATGCCTTGCCTGAAGACGAAGAAACCGTTTCGGCGCAGGTATATAGATTTTCATGCCTGGTAGCCGATGCTTTGGCAGGTGGTACTCCTCCTGGCTGCTGTAGCGCGGGAGGCCAGATAGTGGTCGGATGGACATGACTAACCATTACAACCATATTTTTGTCGCCATCTGAAACAGATTTGACTGGCAAGCGGGCTTTCTCACAAAAAATTTATATATCTCTGTTATTATTGATGAATTTTTCAAAAGCACGCGTATCAATTGATATGAAAAGGGGGTACATGAAGCCGGAATGAAAATCGTGCAGAAACTTTCAGAGGCTTTATGTACGTTGCTGGTTTATTTCTATGCTGACGATGATGATCTGGCGGAGTTGATGCTGATTTTCTGGTCCTTACCACAACAAGGACGTGCCTAAATTATTTCTTATGCTAAAAACAAAAATTAAAGTCTGACGCATTCAGCAAAATATTCTGGTAACACAATTGCCGTATTATCAAGGGAAGTTACATTCTGCACGCCATATTTTTACTAAAGAACTATATCTATCTTAACATAAAGCCGAATACTGGGATTGTTTCTGGAGTGATGACATAGAATTAAATTGTTTGTATTTATCCTTGCATAGGCATAATTAGTAAGCCTCCTTGATCTATAAAAAACGGCTTTCTCTGTTACTTTTCCTAAGTCCATCTCAAAAATGTCATTGAGAAATGATTCAAGTGTTAAATTGAACCTAACCTAACCTAACCTAACCTAACCTAACCTAACCTGACCTGACCTGACCTGACCTGACCTGACCTGACTTGACCTGACCTGAGTTAGAGGGTAGGGGCGTCTATCAGGGGGGCATGCCATATTTCCCATAACAGGTCTAAAATTTTTCTGGAAATTTATTAATAAAAAAAAGATATCCTCTGTCCATAAGAATATAATTTCCTTTTCGTAACTGATGGAGAATGTCCATGACTGTGCTTCTTGCCAGTGTTGTGCGCTCCATTATAAATCTGACGACCGGA
>NZ_JBALIF010000046.1:0-2246 GCF_037053465.1 Citrobacter amalonaticus | reverse complement strand
AGTTCCTGTAAAATTAATTGCGACATTGTCTGCGGCTATTGCAACCGTGCTCGTAGCCATTTCAAAAACGAATAATCCCCACGGTAGGATCCGTCTGTTTATTTTTTTCATTCCTTGCTCCTGATATAAATTTCCCCCTCCCGGACAAATAGCGTCGTGTATGACCTTACTTTACTTAACGCTGCCTGTAAGTTCAGAAGGAGACTACCTAATATTCTGTATCTACAGATAATTTAGAGTGAATTGCACCGTGGCATTCGCCCCGATTTCCAGCGAAGTCACCGCTGACGACATTGTCGGTGACACATCCTCCGGATTGCCGAAGTAGGTCGTAATGGTATCCCCCAACAATATGGCCTGCTCTGCCCCTGGGTCACGGAGCAGGCCGCCGCCCTGATATTACCGGTAAAATTAATTGCTATTATCCGCGGCATGGAACAAAAAACTCATGGTAACCCCTATTAGTGCTGCCAGCAGATACGAAATATACCGGTATTCAAGTTTCATTTATCTCTCCAGTTTATTCATACATCAAGGTGATAGTAACGGGCGCATTTGCATTCCCGGTTGTCACCGCAGAAGAAGTCTGTATGTAATGCGCTTTCCAGTTAATGGTATACGCGCCACTTGAAGGTAAACTCGCCACCAGAAATTTTTGGTTTAACTGCAACGGAACGTCATTGTTATCCACCAGTTGAATACCCACTCCCGATGCAGCACCTGTACCCGCCGTGATTTTTACCGTTCCGGACTGACTGGTTTCAGCATCTGCATTGATGATTGCATTTACCTTGGTATTGGCATTGCAGTTCAGTGCAATATTCATCGGCACGGAAGTGGTTGTATGCCCGACGGAGGTAAACTCTGCGGTCGTATAATCCCCCAGAATTATATTCATTGATGTTGGAGAGGTAATTTCGCACGAAGGTGAAAGGATCGTGCCGGTCACAAGGAGATTACCAAACAATATGCTGCTTCCGTTGGCAGATAAACTGAAGAACCCGGGAACACTATATGAAAATGCCCCTTGCTCTGGTAAATCCTTCGTTTTTATCAGTTCAACCTGAATGTTACCGCGGCCAGTCCCCATATAAGTGCCTGCAGATGTCACTGACAAAGTTCCAGGTGCCAGGATTGTCGGATAGTTTGCAGAATCAAAGGTAAAATGAACACGAATACCTATCCCATCCAGACCAACAGAATAAATATGCGAGTCACCGGCATAGGGATCGATGCTACCGCTCATTATCACCGGGTTATTGTAACGTGTTCCTGCTGGCCCACACGTCGCACTGGTATGCTGTCCTAGCGAATCCAGCGCTTTGGTCTGGTTATAAAATACAGCCCCAGAGGAATAACCCGACATGGTAGCTGTGCCGAGATTAAAATTCCAGTTTGACACGCCTGTAGTATCGGAACTATATGAGCATGCACCATATGCTTTTGCCATCAGCATTAGAATTACAGTGCAAGACTTAATTATACAAATACACCTCTTCATTGTTCCCCCCGTTGTAAAAGCTAATCTATGGCATGCTCTCTATTATCAGCATGAATCAATAGTCTGTTATCAGGCTTAGTCCATGCCATCGCCAGAGGTCGTTAGCGGCATTTACAACAGTTCGCTAATATTTTTCACCGGTCACCAGCTTCCGTGCAGGCAGTAAATGGCAACCGATGGGAAATATATGGTGTCTATGGATAATTTATGGTGAATTGCGCCGTGGCATTCGCCACCCCGGCAGTAATAACTGCTCGGTCAACCAGTGACTGGTACTGTGCCTGGTATGTCAGAGTGTTTGCCCCGACCACTAGCAGGGCTACCGCTGACGGCGTTCCCAGCTTTATCTGGCTACCATTGCTTTCATTAATTCTCACCGCCACTCCCGTCGCTCCACCAGGATCCAGAGCCAGCAAGTCAGGCGCTGACGCGGCGATCCCGCTAAATGTGACCGTTGCCTGCGTCGGTCCTCCTGCAGGGCAGTCCAGCACAAAGGTAAATGGCTTTGCCGGCGACACATCCCCCGGATTGCCGAAATAAGTCGTACTGGTGTCCCCCAGTAATACAGTCTGATTTACCTCACTGGTTACGTCGCAGGTTGCCGCCCTGATAGTGCCAGTAAAATTAATTGCTACATTATCCGCAGCATGGGACAGCAAACTCATAGCAATCCCCATTAGCGCCACCAGCAGATACGGAATATGACAGGATTCAGGTTTCATTTATCTCTCCAGTTTATTCATAC
>NZ_JBALIF010000045.1:0-2292 GCF_037053465.1 Citrobacter amalonaticus | reverse complement strand
GTAGCGCCGCTGTTCGCTGTGACAGCCGAATACCCGCTCCGCTTCCCGGTGCAGTTTGTCCCGCGTCAGCTCCACCATCACATGACCGCCCAGGCCGACGCCGATAAGATGCCCGCTGCCGTACCGCTGCCAGCCGGCCTGCGGCAGCGCGCCATATTGCGTCTGTTGCTCGTTACCCAGCCTGTCGTAGCGGTGGCGGACGTTGTGCTGCCAGATGGCTTCGCCACCGGCGTTATACACTGTCTGCACTTCTTCAGCGATACGTCCGCCCGCGTCATAGCGCCAGCTGACACCGCTGGTGTCGTCCCGCACTTCAGCCGTCTGACCCGCGTCAGTGTACCGGTAGTGCTGTGTCCGGGTGTCACCATCCACGTCAGTGCTGTGCAGCCGGATAAGCTGTCCTGCATCATCGTACTGATAATGGTGGGTGATATCCCCGTCCTGGCGCAGTATCAGCTGGCCGGCAACGTCATAGCGCCAGCGCTGCGTTCTGCCGTCAAACGCCACCTCCTCCGTCAGCCGGTCCATGTCGTCATAGCTGAACCGGTACGGACGC
This sequence comes from Citrobacter amalonaticus, assembly GCF_037053465.1. Taxonomy (GTDB): domain Bacteria; phylum Pseudomonadota; class Gammaproteobacteria; order Enterobacterales; family Enterobacteriaceae; genus Citrobacter_A; species Citrobacter_A amalonaticus_H. Next base: position 1,736 of record NZ_JBALIF010000045.1, on the reverse strand, counting down.
CGGTTTTCGTTGGTGATGGCGGTGAGCCGCCCGGCCTGGTCGTAATGGTATTCCCGTACCAGCCCGCCCTGGCGGGTTTCAGTGAGATGCCCGCGTTTGTCACGCGTCAGAAGCTGTTCACTGCCGTCCGGGAAAATCACCGCGATAAGGTCACCCGCACGGTTGTGGCGGTAACGGGTGGTTCGTCCTTCTGCGTCGGTGGTACTGATACGGTTGCCGCGCGCGTCGTATTCATGCGTCAGGTGGCTGCCTTCCTCACCGCGAATTTCGGTCAGGTTGCCCCACAGGTCGTACGTGTAAGTGGTTTTATAACCGCTGCAGTCGGTATAACTGACAAGCTGGCCGTAATGGCTCCATTGCAGTAGTTTTTTGCCGCCTGCGGCATCTTCGATTTCCACCGGCAGGTCGTCTGTGACTCCGGCATAACGGTAGCGGGTGATACCGCCGCCTGCCGCTGTCTGCGCGGTTATCCGGCCCAGAGAGTCATAGTCGTTACGGGTGGTGGTGCCGTCCGGGTACAGCGTGGCGATAAGCTGGCCCTGGCGGTTATAGTCAAAACGGGTCTCTTTTCCGTCCGGCCCCTTGATACTGCTGACGTCACCGCTGACCACATCCGGCGCATACGTGGTCTTTCTGCCGAGCGGGTCAGTGACAGCCGTCAGTCGCCCGCTGGCGTCATACTTTTTCTGTTCGCTGCTGCCGTCCGGATGGTCGGTTCTGACCACCCGCTTTAAGCCGCCTTCACCTTCGGTGTGATACGTCCGTTGCCTGCCGTCGCTCCAGGTGACAAGGGTCTGGTCCGGCTGGTAGTCAAAGCGATAGTCCAGCCCCTGGCCGTCTTCGGTTATCTGACGTACCGCCCGGCCTTTATCGTCGTAGTCATACGCCGTCGCCGGGCGTCCGGTATGCCGCTGCCCGGCCATCAGTCCCGCACGGGCAGGGTGGTAAGCAAAGGCGCGGACCTCCGTGCCGCTGCGGTCAGACACGCTGACCAGCTCGCCACGACCGCTGTAACCGTAACGCGCCAGCGGCTGCTCCGGCACATCCTGCCCGCCATCACGCGTCAGCCACACGGCTGCCAGCCGGACGCCGCTGTCTTTCTCCGTTCCGGCAATCGCCTGTATCAGCTCCAGCCGGTAATGTCGCCCGCTGCCGTCCGTGACGCCGGTGATACGCCCTGCAAATTCACCTTCCTGCGCCCGCGACAGTACCACGGTGCGTCCGAAGCGGTCGCGCTGCATCTGCAACAGCTGACGGCCCGGCTGCACCGCACCTTCATGGCTGAATATCCACCAGGGTCCCGTCGGGTCGCTGGTCACAAAGTACAGCTCAGGATGACGCCGTGCATCTTCCGTCAGCGTCTGCCACAGCGGCTGCAGCACGTCCGCCTGTCCGCCCTCCAGAACGCCGGCACCGCCACGCACTATCCACAGCTTCTCGCTGCGGCTGTACGTCAGTTCACCGGCACTGAGCGGGTCGAAGGTGATACTGCGGCCTTTGTCGTCGTTGAATATCAGTGTGTCAGCCTTCACCAGCAGGCTGACTTCTGCCGCCTGGCTCCAGCCGGGGCCGAACAGTCCCACCGGCGCAGGCGTCGGCGTCTGATAACTGGAATAACTGCGGCTGATAACGAAGGGCATGGGACCGGGCAGCGCGACATCCACTTCACCGGGTAAGACTTTGGCACCAAGGACGGGGTTAACCGGGTCGCCTTCGGTGACGCCGCCGGGACATAC
>NZ_JBALIF010000044.1:0-2535 GCF_037053465.1 Citrobacter amalonaticus | reverse complement strand
ACGGAGACTGTAATTAAAATTGTGTAATTGCCTGTTTTTGATATGTTCCTCCCAACTACGGAGACAGGCAAATTATGGACGAGAAGAAGCTTAAAGCCCTCGCGGCTGAACTGGCTAAAGGTCTTAAAACCGAAGCTGACCTCAACGCATTTTCCCGCATGCTGACGAAGTTAACCGTCGAAACGGCGCTGAATGCTGAACTGACCGACCACCTCGGGCATGAGAAGAACGCGCCGAAAACCGGCACCAATACCCGCAATGGCTACTCTTCCAAAACGCTGCTGTGCGACAACGGTGAAATCGAGCTGAACACGCCGCGCGACCGTGAAAACACCTTTGAGCCGCAGCTAATCAAGAAAAACCAGACGCGTATCACGCAGATGGACAGCCAGATTTTATCCCTCTACGCCAAAGGTATGACTACCCGCGAAATCGTCGCTACGTTCAAAGAGATGTACGACGCGGATGTGTCACCTGCGCTGATTTCAAAAGTCACCGATGCCGTTAAAGAACAGGTCGCTGAATGGCAGAACCGCCAGCTGGATGCACTCTATCCCATTGTTTATATGGACTGTATCGTCGTAAAGGTTCGTCAGAACGGCAGCGTGATAAACAAAGCGGTGTTCCTGGCGCTGGGCATCAATACCGAAGGCCGGAAAGAGCTCCTGGGGATGTGGCTGGCAGAAAACGAAGGTGCAAAGTTCTGGCTGAACGTGCTGACGGAACTTAAAAATCGCGGCCTTCAGGACATCCTGATTGCCTGCGTGGACGGTCTGAAGGGCTTCCCGGATGCGATAAACAGTGTCTATCCGCAGACGCACATCCAGCTGTGCATCATCCATATGGTGCGCAACAGCCTGAAATATGTGGCGTGGAAAGACTATAAAGCTGTCACCAGCGGGCTGAAAACGGTGTATCAGGCCCCGACAGAAGAAGCGGCGCTGATGGCGCTGGATAGCTTCGCGGATGCCTGGGACGACAAATACCCACAGATCAGTAAAAGCTGGCGCGCGCACTGGGAAAACCTCAATACGTTCTTCAACTATCCACCCGATATCCGCAAGACGATCTACACGACGAATGCCATCGAGTCGCTGAACAGCGTGATCCGCGCAGCCATCAAGAAGCGCAAGGTGTTCCCGACAGACGACTCGGTGCGAAAAGTTATATATCTGGCTATCAAAGAGGCGTCAAAAAAATGGAGTATGCCGATCCAGAACGAGACTGTAATTAAAATTGTGTAATTGCCTGTTTTTGATATGTTCCTCCCAACTACGGAGACAGGCAAATTATGGACGAGAAGAAGCTTAAAGCCCTCGCGGCTGAACTGGCTAAAGGTCTTAAAACCGAAGCTGACCTCAACGCATTTTCCCGCATGCTGACGAAGTTAACCGTCGAAACGGCGCTGAATGCTGAACTGACCGACCACCTCGGGCATGAGAAGAACGCGCCGAAAACCGGCACCAATACCCGCAATGGCTACTCTTCCAAAACGCTGCTGTGCGACAACGGTGAAATCGAGCTGAACACGCCGCGCGACCGTGAAAACACCTTTGAGCCGCAGCTAATCAAGAAAAACCAGACGCGTATCACGCAGATGGACAGCCAGATTTTATCCCTCTACGCCAAAGGTATGACTACCCGCGAAATCGTCGCTACGTTCAAAGAGATGTACGACGCGGATGTGTCACCTGCGCTGATTTCAAAAGTCACCGATGCCGTTAAAGAACAGGTCGCTGAATGGCAGAACCGCCAGCTGGATGCACTCTATCCCATTGTTTATATGGACTGTATCGTCGTAAAGGTTCGTCAGAACGGCAGCGTGATAAACAAAGCGGTGTTCCTGGCGCTGGGCATCAATACCGAAGGCCGGAAAGAGCTCCTGGGGATGTGGCTGGCAGAAAACGAAGGTGCAAAGTTCTGGCTGAACGTGCTGACGGAACTTAAAAATCGCGGCCTTCAGGACATCCTGATTGCCTGCGTGGACGGTCTGAAGGGCTTCCCGGATGCGATAAACAGTGTCTATCCGCAGACGCACATCCAGCTGTGCATCATCCATATGGTGCGCAACAGCCTGAAATATGTGGCGTGGAAAGACTATAAAGCTGTCACCAGCGGGCTGAAAACGGTGTATCAGGCCCCGACAGAAGAAGCGGCGCTGATGGCGCTGGATAGCTTCGCGGATGCCTGGGACGACAAATACCCACAGATCAGTAAAAGCTGGCGCGCGCACTGGGAAAACCTCAATACGTTCTTCAACTATCCACCCGATATCCGCAAGACGATCTACACGACGAATGCCATCGAGTCGCTGAACAGCGTGATCCGCGCAGCCATCAAGAAGCGCAAGGTGTTCCCGACAGACGACTCGGTGCGAAAAGTTATATATCTGGCTATCAAAGAGGCGTCAAAAAAATGGAGTATGCCGATCCAGAACTGGCGGCTGGCAATGAGTCGCTTTATTATCGAGTTCGGTGACCGCCTGAGCGATCACCTTTAATGAGTGGGCAGTTACACAGAATTATTTACAGGGTC
>NZ_JBALIF010000043.1:0-2894 GCF_037053465.1 Citrobacter amalonaticus | reverse complement strand
TGCGCACGCGCTGGAAACCTTTCTGTCGGAATACCGCATTCCTTTCCCTGTCGGTGTAGACATGCCATCCCCGGAAAGTGATATTCCCCAGACCATGCAAGCCTATGCTATGCGCGGTACGCCGACGTTGACGTTAATTGACCAGCAGGGATACCTGCGCCAGCAATATTTTGGTCAGGTCGACGACCTGGCGCTGGGGGCAGAAATCGGCGCGTTATTAAGTGAGTCTTTGTCTGTCCGCCAAGAAGATCCTGTAGCATTAGGGTGCAGCGATGGTCAGTGTGCGCTGTAAGAACGGTACCAATCGAGCTGGATATTAATAACAAGCTGATGAATCGCCGCGGATAATTTAGATGCCCCCCCATGAAGCGTCATAATCTGCGTGGCAACATGAGCGCAAAGGGCTGCTGTTACGACAATTCCTGTGTGGAAAGCTTCTTCCACTCGCTGAAAGTGGAATGTTGATCCTATCCAGCAATAGTGGACAAACGACTAAGTGAGTAAACTCTCAACCAGAGGTAGCTCACATGACAAAACCAGCATCAACCTTAAAAAGATCCGCAAGCAGCACTCACCTGAATTTCGTCAGGAAGCCCTGAAACTGGCGCAGTAAACAGCAGCAATAGTTATCATCCTCTGACCGCGAAAATGAACTCGCCGCTGAAAATGCCCGCCTCAAACGCCAGTTGGCGGAACAAGCTGAGGAACTGGCTATCCTCCAAAAGGCCGCGGCATACTTCGCCAAGCGCCTGAAATGAAGTCTGTCTTTATTGAAAAACATCAGGTTGAGTTCAGCATCAAAGCCATGTGTCGCATCCTTCGGGTAGTCTACAGCGGCTGGTATGTGTGGGAGCGACGACGCGCGAGGATAAACTCACGCCAGCAGTTCCGTCTGCGTTGCGACAGCGTTGTGTACGAGGCTTTTCACCGGGCAAAACAGCTTTACGGAGCACCGCGCCTGATCGATGAACTGCATGCTCAGGGTTACGGGTTCAATGAGAAAACCGTGGCAGCCAGCCTGCGTCGTCAGGTGTTGCAAGCGAAAGCTTCACGGAAGTTCAGTCCTGTCAGTTACCGCGAACATGGCCTGCCGGTGTCAGAGAATCTTCTGAAACTGGATTTTTGCGCCAGCGGCCCGAACCAAAAGTAGTCAGGAGACACCACCTACTTACGTACGGATGAAGGCTGGCTGCACCTTGCCGTAGTTACCTGTGGCGATCCTCGAAGCAGCATTGAGGCGAGGCGCGAGGCTGACTGGTATGGATAATGTAAGTGAACTGCTGATATACACTTTTAATTTTGAAGTGCCAAAGCTGCTGTCAGGCATTATTCAAAACAGTATGCGGCTGGTTGCTCTTGTTGAAATTAGGAGCACATCGTCATCAACAACACTGGTGGATAACCCAAACACCATTAAAGCGAAGTCCGTCCATTTTACCCCATTCGTGGATATAGAAAGGTGGAGCCAGACAGACAAAACAGAGCAGATAATAAATCACTCATGCTATCTGCTTCTCAACGCTGGCACCACCAGGCTACATATCAATCCTCTGTATGAAAAATCACATCACATTAAAGATTAAATTAAGGTATCAAACTGCGACTGGGTAGTGAAATTGCTCCAGGGATACGCCAGCGTCAACAGATAGACCGTTTGCGGAGCGACGAGCAGTTCGCTGAAATAGTAATTGAGGATAATGCCAAAATTGCCGCTCCCGGCACCACGACTGGCAATAAACAGATCCCGCTCGCTGCCGGTACTGTTCAGACTGGCATGTTTTACCACCAGCCCACCGCTGCCGTCGGGCACCAGAATATCGGCGCCGGACAGCCAGTCTACCGTCGTACCGTGAATTCGGGACAGCAGGCCAAAGCCCCCGCCGGCAATATGCTCGCCAGCACCTACCGAATAGCAGGAACCGCCCGGGATAGTGCGGTTTGCAGCTTTATACAGGCTGTTATAACCATCCCAGTTCTGGTTGCCGCTGGAGAGTGAAAATTTATAATGAACGGATGCATCCCAGGGGGACGTGATATTACCGCCCTCATCGTAACGCATCCCCTTCATCTCGCTGAGATCGATAATGGCCAGTGGCTGGCCATTATCGCCTTGCAGTTTGGTGGCCACCAGACCTTCATAACAACTCCCTCCACTGCGAACGGTTACGGGCCGCAGCCAGCGTTAACGCTGGGTAATGGCCCAGTGTGATATTGGTTCTTGTCCCTGAACCGGGACGCTGATAGCGAAAACGCCAGATTTTTTTGCCGGTGGCTCTGACCGAAAGCGTCAGTCCATGTCCGTCAGACAGACTATAATCATGTCCGGCTGGTTTTGCTTTCTGAACCGCAGCGGCGGAAAGGTATCGGGAAGATATAGCCATTATTCACTCCTTCAGTTGTCGTCAAATGTAGCGCGACATGGGTGACGTAATGTCCTGTTTCCACCATTAATTTCCAGCCCAAAAATAAAAAATGGCCTACAAAATTTCCCTTTCTGGCGCGTGGGCCATTTCGTGGGCCATTTTGCGCCGGATTCCCTGACATCGGGAGGGATATATGGAAACAAAAAAAACCGCATCACTTTGACAGCGATACGGTTTTCCTCCTCATCAGGATATTCAAAGACACCCTGAGAAATGTAAGTGGCGGAACGGACGGGACTCGAACCCGCGACCCCCTGCGTGACAGGCAGGTATTCTAACCAACTGAACTACCGCTCCACCGAATTTTTCTACAACCACTGATTTTTACATCAGTTTACTGCTTAATTTGATGCCTGGCAGTTCCCTACTCTCGCATGGGGAGACCCCACACTACCATCGGCGCTACGGCGTTTCACTTCTGAGTTCGGCATGGGGTCAGGTGGGACCACCGCGCTACAGCCGCCAGGCAAA
>NZ_JBALIF010000042.1:0-3314 GCF_037053465.1 Citrobacter amalonaticus | reverse complement strand
GCTGTCTGATCAAGACAAACAGACTGACATTCATTAATAAGGAAAGCATTATGACCAGCCTTGTATATTCCGTTACATCCGATAAAAATACGCTGCCGGATGACAAGTCATTAACAGCAACAATTACTGCTGTCATTCATGACGACACTGGCGCAGCCGCTGCCGAGATCCCTGTCACCTGGACGGTTACCGGTGCGGGTACAGTGGATCCTGCATCCTCCACGACCGACACCAACGGCGTGGCTACCACCGCCCTCACTGCCACCGGCAAAGGCATTATTTCGGTGAAAGCCACCACCACCGACGATACAACCGGCAAAAGCACCAGCGTGCTGGCAAACGATCCGCTGCCGGCGCCTGTCATCACCGGTGCCAGCAATGCGGACGGCTACCTGCTGGACTATTACGATTTGCAACTGGGCGTCCAGATGACCATCCCGCACTATGTGAATGCACAGCCTGGCGATACCGTCACGTTCTACTGGGGCAACGCGTATTCCCACAGCTTCACCCTGAGCGATCCGGCGGCAGACCTGCCTTATGTCATTGATGTGTCCCATGACTGCCCGCCAGACTGTCTCAAAGACGGCTCTTATGCGGTGTATTACGCCGCTGCTGATGCCGTTGGCAATATCTCCGACTCCTCAGCGCTGCCGGTTGAGGTGAGTAACGGCGGCCAGACCACTCCGACCCTCAATGCCCCGCAAATCCCTGTCGCGGCGGACGGCTCGATTAATATTGCAGATGCCCTGAACGGTGTGGAAGTGGATGTCAGCTATCCTTCGATGGCGGCAGGCGATTTTATCAGCCTCTACTGGCAGGCGCTGGATACCAACGGCAATCCGGTACAGGCGGCCACCACCTCTGGCTCCTACACCACGGCTGCCGGCGATACCACCCACGCTTTCACTATCGATTCCGCGCTCTTCTTCCCTAACAGCGGGAACGGCTACGAAGGCAGCGTCAATGCCTACTACACCGTGACCCCTGCCGGCGAAACGACGGTACAGCTCTCGTTTACGACCAGCGTGACTGTCGATACCCGTGCGCCTGGCGTTCAGGGTTAAGCAGCCTTAACCACTGAATGATTGGTTGTTCCGGCCCGGCAGCATCCGCCCGGGCCGGACTTTCACCCACGACCGGAAGACACTCTATGCAGATCCTTGCGGCACTGCCTTTTCCCCAGCTACCTCAGATGGTGGATGACGGCTTTATCACCCAGACCGAGCTTGAGAGCATCGGGGGCGTAATTGTTAATATCTCCCGCTATTCGAACGCGGCCAAGGGTGATTACCTTTGCCTCTATTTTGATGGTGAACTGTTTAATACGCTCTCACTGGCCGACCCGGACACCTACCTGTGGCCGTGGTCTACCGTGATCCCGGTTTCCGGCGACAGCTGGCCTGCGGACGGCCCCCACCAGGTATGGTATACCGCCATTGATGCGGTGCTGAACCCGTCAACCTCACCGGTGTCAGTCGCTGTTATCGACCGCCAGCACACCGACGGCCTGCCTCCTCCCACGTTTCCGGATGCAGATGCCACCAACACCGTGACCTATGGCTCGGTAACACAAAACAGCGGAACCCACGTCCGGATCCCATGGAGCACGGACGCCTACAGCGCGGGCGACACAATTTATCTCTACTGGCGGGAGTTTGACGCCGCGGGGAATCTGGTGGCCGGCAGCGATACCAGTATCACGCACACCGTTGTGAGCCAGGATGTCGGCAAGGGATTTAAAATGCTGGTCCCTTCCCCCTTCGTCACTGCCGTCATTACCACCGGGCGCGCGGAAGCCTGGTACTCCGTCATTCCGCAGAGTGGACTGGCGAAAAGCTCGCAGGTGGGCAACGTGACTGTCGATATGACCGGCAGCGGCATCTATCCGGCCCCCTTTATTCCGGCCGGCAATGATGGCTGGATTGACTGCAGCGAGATCACCGTCGACGGGACGGAAGTGGACATTCCCGCCAGCCCGCAGTTCGTTGTCGGCGGTGGCGTGGTGGTTTACTGGCAAGGCTATGACGCCAGCGGCATCGCGATCCCCGCCACGACCTGGCAGTCATCCGTTCACAGCCTGACGCAAAATGACCTGACGGCAGGTTTCAGCGTTCGCGTTCCCGCCGACGTTATTTCACCTGTCGGCATTGGCTTCGCGCAGGCCTGGTATGCCGTGAGCTCGCCAGCGCTGCCCGGGGTTTCTGGTATGGCCAGCGTGCGCGTGGACGCCCGGCACTGCACTCAGCTCCCGGCCCCCGTGTTCCCGGCGGCAGCCGGCGACAATACCATTACCGGAGAGGAAATCACCGCCGATAACGGGACGGAGCTGAACGTCGCTTATCCGGGCATGGTTGCCGGCGATATCGTGACCGCTTTCTGGACAGGGTACCAGAACTCACCGGACAACCCGGTGCCGGGTGCGACCTGGACGCAGACACGCACATTATCCGCGACCGAAGAACAGTCACAACTGGCGATATTCCATATTCCGGCCGGGAACATTACGCCCGTCGGGACAGGGTATGGAGAAGGGAGTTACAACGTGAAATATAACAATCAGGGCGGGACGGCGTCTTCGGCTCCGACGCAGGTGCAGCTTAAACAGTCCTCGTCATCTGGCCTGCAGATGAGTTGCACCACCGGAGCGCCTGTTTTTAACCCGACCGTTATGGTACGCCCACTGAACACGGTCACACTGTCCGGTCCGGCGGGCGTGGATGTCGAGTTGTCACTCGCCACAGGGTCTGATGCCTGGTTTGATCCGGACGGCCTGCAAACCCGTGTGATCCGGCTGGACAGCACGGGCAGGGGCTATGCCGAAGTTTACGCCTTCACCACCGGCAACGTCCTGGTCAGCGCCTATGTCGTGACAAACCCTGCGCTCAGCGCATCGGCAAGCATGACCTTTACCGACTGGCTGCCAGGCAACAGCGATCTGCAATTTTACGGCATCACCTCAGGAGCGGTAGCGGACGGGAAAACGCCCTGCAGCGTCTGGCTGATGACCGCGTCATCGACCCAGGCAAGCCAGGCCCGCCTGACCCTGACCAGCGGCAATGCGGTGATTACGCAGTCCGGGACGCAGGTGGCTTACATCAATATCAGCGCCAGTCACGCCGGAGGTTTCGATGTCACTGACCTGACAGCAGAAAATGTGAACTTCACGCTGTCGCTGCCGGATGTCTCAGGTGCATATGTCACCCAGTCGTTGTCCTTTGTTGCGCCTTTTGGTGCTTCACTTTAAATGCAAATCAGGAAAATACTATGTCAAAGCAGAATATGGCTACCGGAAGCCTGATTTTTTACACCGG
>NZ_JBALIF010000041.1:0-3484 GCF_037053465.1 Citrobacter amalonaticus | reverse complement strand
CAAAAAAATGGAGTATGCCGATCCAGAACTGGCGGCTGGCAATGAGTCGCTTTATTATCGAGTTCGGTGACCGCCTGAGCGATCACCTTTAATGAGTGGGCAGTTACACAGAATTATTTACAGGGTCATGAAACGCCTTGAATTTATCCGTGCCTGCCATGCAGGCGCGGACTCCTTTTCAGCCCTTTGCCGTTTCTTCGGCATCAGCCGCAAAACCGGCTACAAGTGGCTTCAGCGCTTCGAACCTTCAGACCCTTCCTCGCTCTTTTACCGCTCGCGGGCACCCCACTCCTCGTCCCGCTCTGTCCCGGATGACATCGCTGGTTATCTGACGGCATTACGGCAAAAACATCCGTAAGCATTCGGTGAACTCATATTTTCATAATTATTTCAGAAGGTAACATCAACCTCATCTTTAGCTAACGAGAGGTGCGTACCGATGAAACAGAGATGGTTCATTGAGCAGAAAAAACACCATGTTGCCAGTTGGCGGGCCAGCGGCCTTACCCGCCAGCAGTACTGTGAACTTAACGACATTCCCTTTACTTCCTTCCGTGAATGGCCCCAGGATGTCGCAAAAGCCGAACGACAAGCCAGTGAACCCACAGTGCTGCCTGTTCATATCACTGAAGCCCCACCGCCTGCTGAGCCCTTTTCAACTGTGGTAAATGAGCCTGTAACCCTCTTTCTGCCTGGTGGGATACGCATGTGCTGCCATCCCTCGTAACTCACCGATGTCTTCAGGGCCCTCAAATATGCTGACGCCTGAAAATGTCTTTCTCGCTGTAAAACCCGTTGATATGCGACGGGGATCGACACGCTGACGCAATATGTCCAGGATGAGCTCAACGCGTCGTGGCGTGAAGGGACTGCCTTCGTCTTCACCAATAAGGCCCGTTCGCGCATCAAGCTGCTGCGCTGGGATAAACATGGCGTCTGGCTGTGCGTTCGCCGTCTGCACAAAGGCCACTTCCGCTGGCCCCGGGCAAATGAGGCCGCATGGTCCCTCACGCCTGATGAGTTCAACTGTCTTGTCAGCGGTGTTGACTGGCAACTGGTAAAAGGTTACGACCTCACAAAATGGGGTTTCCGTGATGCATCGGTACCCGCCTCAAACCCACCATAACATTATGAATAATAATGGTTATCCGTGTCGGGTGCGGTATAATTACCCGCATGGATATCTCTGTTCTCACCACCACCACTGACATCGAACAACTTCGCGCTCTGGCACTTGCCATGGTACAAAAGGTGGTGTCTGAACAGGCTGAGACAGAAAAACTCCAGCAACGTATCCTTCTGCTGGAAGAGGCCCTGAAACTGGCCCGCCAGCAACGCTTCGGGAAAAAGGGGGAAACGCTGTCTGGCATGCAACGCTCTCTCTTTGAAGAGGATGTTGATGCGGATATCGCCGCGGTTGAGGCACAACTGGACAAACTGCTCCCTGCCGAAGAAAAAGCCGCCCCGGAACGTCCGGCGCGAAAACCGCTCCCGGCCCACCTTCTGCGAGTCACAAAAACTATCGAACCCGCCTCAGTCGAAAGCTGCCCTGACTGCAAGGGTGTACAGCGTCATATCCGTGATGAAATGAGTGAAAAGCTGGAATACATCCCGGCTCGCGTCGTGGTTAACCGGTACGTTCGCCCACAGTATGGCTGTACCTGCTGCCAGCGGGTCGTCAGCGGTGATATGCCTGCGCACATTATCCCGAAAGGCGTCGCTGAGCCGTCATTCATCGCCCAGTTGGTGATCAGCAAGCACTGCGACCATATGCTCCTGTACCGTCAATAGACAGTTTTGGCCCGCTCGGATATCCATCTCCCAGTCAGCACGATGACTGATATGGTTGGGCGTGCGGGGGCAGCACTTACGCCACTGGCAGAATCACTGCACCGGATGCTGATGACCCGCGATGTGTGCATGCTGATGAAACACCTCTGCAAATCCTGGACACGAAAAAAAGCGGCAAAGCCCGCGCTGGCTACCTGTGGACTTACGTCAGCGGTGAAAAAAGTGGCCCGGCCATCGTCCGCTTCGACAGTCAGCCCGGCCGGGGCAGCAGGTATGTGGCGGAATACCTGAAGGACTGGGCTGGTAGCCTGGTGGTTGACGGATATCCGGCGTATGAAACGCTGGCCGGACAAAACAAAGGACTCACGCTGGCGGGCTGCTGGGCGCATGCCCGCCGAAACTTCGCCGATCTTTATAAAGCGAGTAAAGATCCAAGAGCAGAAATGGCGGTCAGACAGATCGCCGGACTATATCGGCTGGAAAAGAAGATCCGAGACCGGCCAGTGGAAAAGATCCGCCAGTGGCGGCAGTGTTATGCGTGACCCGTGCTGTTAAAGCTGTGGCAATGGTTGGAGCAGCAGAAGGATGCGTGCCCGGAAAGCTCCGCACTGGGTAAAGCGATCGCCTACGTGCTAAAACGTCGGGTGGCTCTCAGCCGCTTCCTGGAGAATGGCGCGTTACCCCTGGACAATAATCGCTGTGAGAGGGCCATCAGACCTGTGGTGATGGGACGCTCCAGCAGGCTCTTCGCCGGCTCGGCTGCAGCGGGTGAGCGCGCAGCAAAAATCATGAGCCTGCTGGAAACGGCGAAGATGAACGGTCTTGATCCACATGACTGGCTGACGAACGTTCTGCAACGGTTACCGGGCTGGCCGAAAGGGGATCTGGACGCGTTGTTGCCGCTGCTGGGGTTCGTCTTCGTGCGCGAAGGAACCTGACAGAAAGCCTCCAAGATCCGCCCTAAGGACTTGCGCACCTGAGTCCGTAAAATAGCGGGAGCCCGCTTCCCACAAGGCTTCATCTCGATAGCATACCTGACTCAGTTCCAGCGATACACGCGGGAAGAAATATTGCTGCTGTTTACTGCGCCAGTTTCAGGGCTTCCTGACGAAATTCAGGTGAGTGCTACTTGCGGATCTTTTTAAGGTTGATGCTGGTTTTGTCATGTGAGCTACCTCTGGTTGAGAGTTTACTTACTTAGTCGTTTGTCCACTATTGCTGGATAGGATCAACATTCCACTTTCAGCGAGTGGAAGAAGCTTTCCACACAGGAATTGTCGTAACAGTAGCCCTTTGCGCTCATGTTGCCACGCAGATTATGACGCTTCATGGGGGGGCATCTAAATTATCCGTGGCGATTCATCAGATTGTTATTAATATCCAGCTCGATTGGTACCGTTCTTACAGCGCACACTGACCATCGCTGCACCCTAATGCTACAGGATCTTCTTGGAGGACAGACAAAGACTCACTTAATAACGCGCCGATTTCTGCCCCCAGCGCCAGGTCGTCGACCTGACCAAAATATTGCTGGCGCAGGTATCCCTGCTGGTCAATTAACGTCAGCGTCGGCGTACCGCGCATAGCATAGGCTTGCATGGTCTGGGGAATATCACTTTCCGGGGATGGCATGTCTACACCGACAGGGAAAGGAATGCGGTATTCCGACAGAAAGGTTTCCAGCGCGTGCGCA
>NZ_JBALIF010000040.1:0-4424 GCF_037053465.1 Citrobacter amalonaticus | reverse complement strand
AGTCGGCGTGCCCCGGGCAGTCTACGTGTGCGTAGTGACGAGTCGGGGTGTCATATTCAACGTGAGACGTGTTGATGGTGATACCACGAGCTTTTTCTTCCGGCGCGTTATCGATCTGGTCGAATGCGCGAGCAGAACCACCGTAGGTTTTAGCCAGTACGGTAGTGATTGCAGCGGTCAGCGTTGTTTTACCATGGTCAACGTGGCCGATAGTACCGACGTTAACGTGCGGTTTTGTACGTTCAAACTTTTCTTTAGACATCGATTGTCCCTCTAAGACACGGATAAATCGGTGATATCACCACATCAACCAGGCGATATGCCTGAACTGTTGAATCATTGAGTCGTTACAGAGAAAACACGGGAAGGAGAAGTGAAGTGGTGCTGATACCCAGAGTCGAACTGGGGACCTCACCCTTACCAAGGGTGCGCTCTACCAACTGAGCCATATCAGCACGTCTGGAGCGGGCAGCGGGAATCGAACCCGCATCATCAGCTTGGAAGGCTGAGGTAATAGCCATTATACGATGCCCGCATCCTGAAACTCGGCTACCCAGTTCTTTCTGTAACAAAAAAAGAGACAAGTCTCTTTTCTCATTTGAGCCGATTATTTTTAACCAGCTCAGACAGCAATTGCTGCCAGAAAGTGGTGGTGGGGGAAGGATTCGAACCTTCGAAGTCTGTGACGGCAGATTTACAGTCTGCTCCCTTTGGCCGCTCGGGAACCCCACCGGACTTGATGGTGCCGACTACCGGAATCGAACTGGTGACCTACTGATTACAAGTCAGTTGCTCTACCTACTGAGCTAAGTCGGCATCAAGTAGCGCGCATTCTATGGAGACCTGCGACCTCATGCAACTAAAAAATTGCATAAAATGTTCTATCGCTCACATTTTGCGCTATACGGCCAATAAATGACGTATTTTCAGACAGCTTAGCATAAAATTTCGGCATCATCAGGCCGCTTGTTTTTCGATTCCCGGATTCGCAGGCATCTCAATGAGGCAAATGCCCCCTTTCACATCTGCAATATCCGTCACATTGCTTTTCAGGGAATGAGGCACGGAAGAGATTTTTTCTTATTATTCCCTGCCATCTGGTGTTACCCTCCTGCCCATTGTCCAAATTAACTGAAATGTGACGAGCCACTGCACGCCCGGGGATGACGCGCTTTTTTATCACTGCCCTGATAGTGTAATGACAGCCAGAAACATGCTTATGAGTAAAAAAGAGCAAACGTTAATGACGCCTTACCTACAGTTTGACCGCAACCAGTGGGCTGCGCTTCGTGATTCCGTGCCGATGACTCTCACTGAAGAAGAGATTGCGCGGTTAAAAGGGATTAATGAAGATTTATCATTAGAAGAAGTTGCCGAGATCTATTTACCCCTGTCGCGTTTGCTTAACTTCTATATCAGCTCGAACCTACGCCGTCAGGCAGTTCTCGAACAGTTTCTGGGCACGAATGGCGAGCGTATCCCTTATATCATCAGTATTGCTGGCAGTGTAGCGGTTGGGAAAAGTACCACCGCGCGTGTATTACAGGCGTTACTGAGCCGTTGGCCAGAACATCGTCGCGTTGAACTGATCACCACTGATGGGTTTCTTCATCCAAACCAGGTATTAAAAGACCGTGGGTTAATGAAGAAGAAAGGTTTTCCTGAATCGTATGATATGCACCGTCTGGTCAAGTTCGTCTCCGATTTAAAATCCGGTGTGCCGAACGTGACCGCGCCCGTTTATTCACATCTGATTTATGATGTGATCCCAGAGGGGGATAAAACCGTCGCGCAACCCGATATATTAATTCTGGAAGGACTAAACGTTCTGCAAAGCGGAATGGACTATCCACACGATCCGCATCATGTATTTGTTTCGGACTTCGTTGACTTCTCTATTTATGTGGATGCGCCGGAAGATTTACTGCAAACATGGTATATCAACCGCTTCCTTAAATTCCGTGAGGGCGCGTTTACCGATCCCGATTCCTATTTCCATAACTATGCAAAACTTACAGAAGAGGAGGCAATCAATACCGCCACCTCATTATGGAAAGAAATTAACTGGCTGAATTTAAAACAAAATATCCTACCAACTCGGGAGCGCGCGAGTCTGATCATGACAAAGAGCGCGAATCACGCCGTCGAACGGGTGCGCCTGAGAAAATAATGATAAAAGGGAGCGAAAGCTCCCTTTTATCATTCTGCACTTCGCAACGATATTTCACCACCGACCCAAGGTTTCACTATGCCATCCTGTTCCAGAAGTAGCGCACCCTGAGTATCAATACCACGTGAAATACCCAATATTTCTTTTTCGCCAATAATTAGTTTTACCGGGCGATGAATAAAATTATCCAGTTTTTCCCAACGAGAGAGATAGGGAGCCAAACCTTCCTGTTCAAATAACTCCAGCGCGGTACGTAATTCACGAATAAGCCTTGCCGCCAGCGTATTACGATCGAGAGTGATCCCGGCTTCCTGTAACGTAATCCATCCCTGATTCACCACATCTTCTTCAACACGGCGCATCGCCATATTAATGCCGGCACCGATGACGATTTGCGCCGCATCGCCTGTCTTACCCGTCAGTTCTACCAGGATGCCTGCCAGCTTACGATCCAGCAGGTAAAGATCGTTAGGCCATTTTACTCGTACCTGATCCGCCCCCAGATCGCGAAGCACCTCTGCCATCACGATACCGATCACCAGGCTTAAGCCGATCGCGGCAGCCGGCCCCTGCTCAAGACGCCAGAACATCGAAAGATAGAGGTTAGCACCAAAAGGTGAGAACCACTTACGACCACGGCGTCCACGCCCGGCCTGCTGATATTCCGCCACACAGGCATCACCCGACTGTAACTCACTAATTCGCTCCAGCAGATACTGATTAGTGGAATCAATCACCGGAAGCACGGCCACCGTACCACGCTCCAACTGGCTGTGTATGCGGTCAGCATTCAGCAACTGCATCGGCTCCGGCAAACTGTATCCTTTACCGGGAACGGTAAATACGTCGACTCCCCAGTCACGCAATGTCTGGATATGCTTATTAATGGCCGCACGGCTCATTCCCAACTTTTCACCCAGTTGTTCGCCAGAATGAAACTCACCATCAGCCAGCAAGGAGATAAGCGTTAAAGGGACGGTGTTATCCTTCATGCAATAATCTCCACAGCATTGACTTCTCCCGTCTGTCCGATGAAGCGCACTTCGGGCTCCAGCCAGACGTTAAATTTTTTGCCCACTTTCGTACGAACCAGGTGTGCAAGTTGAACAACGTCGTCACTTGTCGCGTTATTGGCATTGATCAATACCAGTGCCTGTTGACGGTGTACTGCGGCCCCACCAATCTCAGTGCCTTTCAACTGACATTGGTCGATAAGCCAACCCGCAGCCAGCTTAACGGCCCCATCAGCCTGAGGATAATGGGGCGCATTCGGAAATTGACTTAGCAACGCCTGTGCCACATCGGCTGTCACGACCGGGTTCTTAAAAAAGCTACCTGCATTTCCGTTCACTTTTGGATCGGGCAGTTTCGTCATACGCATATGGCAAACCGAATCAAAAACTTGACGGGGCGTAACGGTAGCAGGGTCCAGGCGAGTCAGGTCACCGTAGGTCAACACTGGCTGCCATTCCTTCATCAGACGTAAACCCACCGCAACGATTGCGAAACGATCCTGGTAGTCATGTTTGAAGATACTGTCGCGATAACCAAACTGGCACTCAGCCGCACTGAGACGTTGTGCTTTCCCCGTCGCGAGTTCGACGCAGTCAACGTAATCACAGACTCGCTGGAGTTCTACACCATAAGCACCAATATTCTGGATAGGTGAAGAACCTACGCAACCAGGGATTAGCGCCAGGTTTTCCAGTCCAGGCATGTCATTCTGTAGGGTATGTTGTACCAGTTGATGCCAGTTCTCACCGGCCCCGACATGCAGATGCCACGCGTCTGATTGCTCTGTCACCTCGATCCCTTTGATACGGTTGATGATGACCGTCCCACAGAAGGTGTCGAGGAATAAAACATTACTCCCTTCACCCAGTATCAATACTGGCTGACGTAACGCATTCGCTGATTGCCAGGCATTTAGTAGTTGTTGTTCATTTTCGACGCAGACAATCTCATTGGCACGCTGCTCAATACCAAAGGTATTCCAGGCTTTAAGGGAGTGATTCATGGACGCTTTCCTGATACAAAATCGCGGTTAGTTTACCGCATATGCAGCAGTATGGCTTGTATTATGGCGAGGTGGCATTATCCGATAAATAGCATCCGGCGATTTTTCATATAACGCAAAAAGGCCCGGTCTTTCGACCGGGCCCTTCGCTTTATTTGATGCCTGGCAGTTCCCTACTCTCGCATGGGGAGACCCCACACTACCATCGGCGCTACGGCGTTTCACTTCTGAGTTCGG
>NZ_JBALIF010000039.1:0-4684 GCF_037053465.1 Citrobacter amalonaticus | reverse complement strand
CCATCAGTGCCGAAGCGACCAGCACCGTCGGCAACAAAGGTACCGCCACGCACGACTTCACCATTGACCTGACCGCGCCGGGTATCACCATCGATAAAGTGGCCGGTGATGACATCATCAACAGCGCCGAACACGGCGTGGCGCAGATTATCAGCGGCACGACGACCGGCGTTACCGCCGGAACTGCCGTGCAGATCCACCTGAACGGTCAGGACTATACGGCCTATACAGATGCCAGCGGCAACTGGAGCGTGGGCGTTCCGGCAGCCGATATCACTGCGCTCGCGGAAGGTAAAGCGACCATTACGGCTGACGTCCTGGACGCCGCCGGTAACAAAGGCAGCGCCACCCGGGATATCACCACCGACCTTACCGGTCCGGCCCTGGGTATCGATAAGGTCACCAGTGACGATATCGTCAATGCCGCCGAAAAAGGCGCCGACCTGACCCTCAGCGGCACCTGTGGCAACGATGTCGCCACCATGAAGGTTACCCTTAACGGTAAAACCTATGACGCCATCGTCAGTAACGGCACCTGGAGTCTCACCGTGCCGGCGGCGGATGTGGCTAAACTGGCTGACGGTACGGCTACGGTCACCGCTCAGGCCACCGACACCACCGGCAACACCACCACCGCTACCCATGACTTCAGCGTCGTGGCGGACAGTTCACATCTGCCAGCCGTCACCATCAACGCCCTCGGCGATGACTGGCTGAACGCGGCCGAAATGGCAGTTGACCAGACCATCAACGGGAAAGTCACCAACGCTGCCGCTGGTGACACGGTTAAAGTCACACTTAACGGCAAGGACTACACCGCCACCGTGGGCGCCGACCTCACCTGGAGCATCACCGTTCCGGCCGCTGACCTGGCACTGATGACCGATGGCAAAGCCACCATCACCGCACAGATCACTGTGGTGAACGGCAACACAGGCAGCACCACGCACGACATCACCATCGACACCACCGCGCCAGTTATCACCATCGATAAAGTGGCCGGTGATGACATCATCAACAGCGCTGAGCACGGTGTGGCGCAGATTATCAGCGGTACCGCCACTGGCGTCAGCGCAGGGGCTACCGTCACCGTCACCCTCAACGGCAAAACCTACACCACCACCACCGATGCCAGCGGTAACTGGTCGGTGGGGGTTAACGCAGCTGATGTTTCTTCGCTGGCAGATGGCATCTTTGTCATCACAGCAGAAGTCCGCGATCCGGCGGGGAATACGGGCAGTGCGAACCACAATGTCACCATTGATACCACCGGCCCGGATTTAACAATCGATACCGTTGCCGGCAACGATACCATTGATGCGGTTGAGAAAGAGCAGGCATTAACCATTACGGGTACCTGTAGTGCAGGTACCGGGCAGGTCACGGTTCTGATCGGCGGTAAATCTTATACCGCGACAATAGAGGGAACGACCTGGTCTGTCGCACTGACGGAGGAACAAACCAGTGCGCTACCTGCTGGTGATTTGACGGTGGTAGTGAGTGGAACGGACAGTATCGGCAACAGTTCAACGGCGAGTCGCCCTGTTCATGTTGACGGTAGCACAACACCGGCGATCATCATCGATTCTTTAACAGCGGATAACCGTCTGAATAAAGATGAAGTGGCACAGTCGCAGGATATCACCGGTAAGGTACTGAATGCGGCAGTTGGCGACGATATTACCGTGACGCTGAACGGTAAAACGTACACGACAAAAGTCGCTGCGGATTTAACCTGGAAAGTTACCGTCGATACTGCCGATTTAGCCGGATTACCGGAAGGCACAGTGGCCATCAGCGCAACGGTGACAGCAAAGAATAACACCAGCGGTGAAAGCCATCGCGACGTTATTGTAGATACCATTGCGCCAGTGATAACCATCGATAAAGTGGCCGGTGACGACATCATCAACAGCGCTGAACACAATGGCGCGCAGATTATCAGCGGTACCGCCACCGGCGTCAGCGCAGGGGCTACCGTCACCGTCACCCTCAACGGCAAAACCTACACCACCACCACCGATGCCACAGGCAAGTGGAGCGTCGGTGTACCAACGGCCGATATTCAGGCGCTGAACGGAACCGCCCCGATAGTCATTACGGCCGATGTGAACGATGCCGCCGGGAATAAAGGCAGCGCCACCCATAACATCACGGTCGATCTGACCAGCCCGGCTGTGGCAATTAATACCGTCAGCAGCGATGATTTTGTTAACGCCGCCGAGAAAGGTGCGGACATCACACTGAGCGGCACCTGCGGCACGGACGTCACCAGTATTAAAGTGACGGTGAACGGTCAGGACTATATCGCCACGGTCACCAGTGGCACCTGGACAGCCACCCTTCCGGCGGCGGATGTCGCGCTGCTGGCCGACGGTAAAGTGACCGTCACCGCAAACGCCACCAACACTGCCGGCAACACCGCCTCCGCCACCCATGACTTTACGGTCGACAGCATTGCACCGGCCGTCACCGCCGATAACGTCACCGCCGACAACATCGTTAACACCGCTGAGAAAGGCGGTGATATCACCCTGTCCGGTACCTGTGCACCAGACACGAAGACCGTCACCGTTACCCTGAACGGTCACGATTACACCGCAACGGTGAGCAACGGCACCTGGACGGCCACCCTTCCGGCGGCGAATGCGGCGGCACTGACCGACGGCAGCCAGACCCTGTCGGTGAAAGCCACCGACAACGCAGGCAACAGCACCACCATCAGTAAAGACTTCACCGTTAATACCGCGGTTCCCTCCGTCACCATCAGTGACGTCACAGCGGATAATATCCTCAACGCCGCTGAACATAACGCCGCACAGGTGATTACCGGTACAGCGACAGCGGATTCAGCCGTTGTGGTTACGCTGAACAGCAAAACCTACACCACCACCGCTGACGCCAGCGGCAACTGGAGCATCGGGGTTCCGGCAGCAGAGATTCAGGCCCTGAGCGGCACCGGACCGATTACGGTAAGTGCTGTGGTGACCGGCGCGAACGGCAACAGCAGTACGGCCACGCATGACTTTACCCTCGACCTGACCGGCCCGGCGATAACCATTGATAACGTCACCACCGATAACGTGGTGAACAGCGCGGAGAAAGGCGCAGACCTGGCCCTCACCGGCACCTGCGACAGCGACGCGAAAACCGTCAGAGTGACCATTAACGGCAAGGGGTATGACGCCACCGTCAGCAACGGCACCTGGAGTGTCACGGTTCCGGCAACAGACGCCGCTCTCCTGCCGGAAGGCAATGTGGCGGTGCATGTGGATGCAACGGATAACGCAGGCAACCCGGCCAGTAAGGACGGCAGCTTTACGGTGAACACCGCCGCACCGGTGATTACCATCGATAACGTGACGGCAGACAACACCCTGAACACCGCTGAACACGGCGCCGCACAGACCCTCAGCGGTACCGTGACCGGCGTGGCCGCGGGCACCACCGTCACCATTAAACTCAATGGCCAGACCTATACGGCAACCACCGATGCCTCCGGCAAGTGGAGCACCAGCGTTGCGGCGACGGATATCCAGGCGCTGGCAGAAGGCACGGCGACCATCAGTGCCGAAGTAACGAATACCGCCGGTAACACCGGCACGGCAAGCCATGACTTTGTGGTTGACCTTACTGCGCCAGTGGTGACGGCAGATAATGTCACTGCGGACAATATCGTTAACGCCACAGAAAAAGGCGGTGATATCGCGCTGTCCGGTACCTGTGCGGTGGATACGAAAACTGTCATCGTGACACTGAATGGCAAGGATTACACCGCCACTGTCAGCAATGGTACCTGGACTGCCGCTATTCCGGCAGTAGATGCAGCCACGTTGACCGACGGCAACCAGACGTTATCAATTAACGCGACGGATAACGCAGGCAACAGCGCAACGATTAGCAAAGATTTCACGATTGATACCAGTGCACCAACTATCACCATTAACACGGTAGCCACTGATGATGTGATTAATGCGACTGAACACGCTACCTCGCAAATGATTAAAGGATCAACGACGGGCGTAGATATCGGTACACAAATCACGCTGGAACTGAATGGTAAAACGCACCACGCGACTACCGACGCCAGCGGCAACTGGACTGTCATCGTTTCGTCGGTGGATATGACGGCACTTGCGGAGGGCACGACGACTATCAAAGCCGAAGTGTCTGACAAAGCAGGAAACACAAGTTCTGTCACTCATGATGTCTCGGTGGATCTTACTGCGCCAGCCGTGACGGTGGATAATGTCACTGCCGATAATATCGTCAACGTACCTGAGAAAGGCGACGATATTGTGATCACCGGTACCTGTGCGGTGGATACTAAAACAGTGAGTGTCAAGCTGAACGACATCAGTTATAGCGCCACCGTCACTGACGGTACATGGAGTATCACTGTTAAAGCTGCGGATGCGGCCTTATGGGCGGACGGTACCCAAACCGCTTCTGTAACAGCCACGGATAAATCTGGAAATAAGACGACGGTGAGTAAAGATTTCACCGTTGACACCAGTCTGCCCTCCGTCACCATCAGTGACGTCACAGCGGATAATATCCTCAACGCCGCTGAACATAACGCCGCACAGGTCATTACCGGTACGGCGACCGCAGGTTCAACGGTCGTTATCACTCTGAACGGTAAATCGTACAATGCCACGGCAGATGTGAACGGCAACTGGAG
>NZ_JBALIF010000038.1:0-4806 GCF_037053465.1 Citrobacter amalonaticus | reverse complement strand
GTCCTGCGACACTCCCCGCTAATATTAAGGCGAACGGTGCTGAGCACCGTTCTTAACCACCTCGCCAGAGCCTACCGAAGTATGGTGCTGGTTTATTAGCGCTGTTTTATGGGGATCCCTCAGCGCTTTAGCGGGCTTTTGTTTTTCGCTTGCTGGATGCTTCACTTCTTAATCATTTTCAGAAACATATAAACACTTGAGTTCGGTTAATCAACCACAGCATACGGTGTGACAATTCCCGTTTAATAAATGGCCAGAAAGTGAAAATTGATGAAATTTTCGCCATTACGTATATCTTTATTTTTAGTCAACATTAGCTCGTAATAGCAGACCTTTATTTTCATGCATACATCGTCTACGACATGCCTATTCCATGAAGGCATAATATCCTCATCCTGAATTTTATTTAAATATACTTCCTTTTTTATTTCGCAAAAATTATTTAATAAGTTTTAAATAATGCTTCCACTCATAATTTTAACATCTTGTCAATATATCAACAACACTATTCACAGGGTGTTAGATTTTCCTCGAGCGCTATTCCAAAGTTTGCAACTGCCGGAAATCCATACAAATACCGCTAGCCATGGCGTAATATTCATGAGAGCATATCTCCAGTACCTGCTATATCAAACAGCCTTTATGGTTGGTTGGCAAATGATACACTAAATCTTTAGTTATATTCCTAAATTGTCGTTTTATTTTATTTTGCGTAAAATTATCCTAATTAATAATTCCTCCGACTAAGGGTGCGTGGTACTCTATATATAGAGAGAGTATAAATCCCCGGCAAAATATTTTCGGGTATTATTGATAAATAATATATATTCACATTACTTATCATTGAATAAGAAGATCCTCAATATTTTATTTTTTCACCACGTTCATCTTCTGTTCATCATAAGTAATCAGTCGTGGCTGAATTAGCCTTTACATAAGCACTGACTGCAGCCACGTTACCACTTACGTAACGCCTAACATTTTAAAATTCAGATGGTTAACTCAGGCCATTAGAACAGATGTACGGGATACATATATCATGAAAACTGATTCAAACATTGCAAAATATAAAGTTGACGTTGTTTCTCGCGATGGTTCAAAGGTCGCACACGTTGTTGGCGCTGAAAAGCTAACTGTGCCAGTCAGTGGAAATGATATTGTCGTTATCCATGCTTCTCCAAAATCGGTGATTCGTTACGTGCGGGTTGGAAACGATCTGCTGATTTACCTTGAAGACGGTTCAGTAATTCAGTGTGATAGTTACTTTACCGATGCGAATAACGCGCTGGCATTTGAGTCTGCGCCCGGCAAATTTGAGCACATTACTTTCGATCTTTCACAGATACCTGCAGCCGGTGAATCGCTGACGCTGATATCTGAAACCGAATCCATCCCCAGCCTGTTTCCATTGATGGAAGCTACTTCCACCTCCATAAGCCCCGGCTGGTTATGGGGCGGTCTTGGTGCATTAGTCGGCGGGGCGGCCGGTATTGCCGGAGCTGCTGGTGGCGGTGGTGGCGGCGGTAGTCACGATGACAACAGCAATAACAATAACAACAATGGCGGTGACGGTGGCGGCAACGCAACCGGATATATTATTGCCATCAATCCGCCAGAAAATGGCGGAGTGATTAACGACGCGCTATCTCACCAGGCACTGACATTAAGCGGGACCAGCGATTTACCTGGTGGCACCTCCGTCATTGTTAATGTAAACGGCACTGACTATACCTGCCTTGCGCAGGCAGACGGCTCATGGTGTGTGACATTATCGCCGGCTGATGTCAGCGCACTGGCGGAAGGTATCTGTACTGTGAATGTCCGGGCGTATAGCGCCGAAGACCCGACACAGGTCATCGCGCAAACCGGTACTGCGCTGGTTGTGGAAACGGCGCATCCTGTCATCACCTTTAACAGTATGGGTGACAACATTCTCAACGCTGCGGAGGTGCAGCAGAACCAGATTCTGTCCGGTACTGTCACCAATGCCCAACCCGGCGACACGCTGGTTCTGACACTCAATGGACACACATACCAGACGACCATCCAGAATGACCTGAGCTGGCAGATTACTCTGCCCGCCGCTGATCTTTCAGCCCTGACGGACGGAACACAATCCTTTTCCGCCACCATCACCAACAGTGGTGGTAATACCGGCTCCGCGAACGGCAACCTTGTCGTTGATACGCAGGCACCCTCCATTAGCATCAATAATGTCACTGCTGACGATATTCTGAATAACAGCGAACATGAGCAATCGCAAATCATCAGCGGCACCACGTCCGGTAGCAAACCAGGCGATCTCATTACGATCACCATTGCCGGTAAAAACTGGACCTCTGTCGTGGATGCTCAGGGTAACTGGCAGGTCGGTATTCCGTCCGAAGATGTGCGGGCACTGGCGGAAGGAACGATTACCATCAGCGCAACCGTCACGGACAGTGCCGGAAACACCCGTACAGCCACGCATGATGTGCTGGTGGATGTCACCGGTCCGGGCCTTACCATCGATCCCGTGGCAGTTGACGACACTATTGACACCCTTGAAAAACAGCAGCCGCTCACCATTACCGGTACCTGCGATGCTGGTGTTACTGCCGTCACCGTGCTGATCGGCGGCAACCTCTATACGGCCGCCGTTAACGGCACGACCTGGTCGGTAACACTAAGCGCCGCGCAGACGGCCCAGTTGCCTTCAGGCGACCTGAATCTGGTCGTCTCAGCCTCAGACAGCATCGCCAACACAACCACCCTCACCCACCCGATTCATGTTGACAGTGTCTATGCTCCGGCAATCAGTATCGATACCGTTGCTGGCGACGATATTATTAATGCCGCCGAGGCGGGTACCAGCCAGGTGATTACCGGAAAAGTCATCAATGCCGAAGCTGGTGACACCATCACCGTTAAGCTGGGTTCTGCCACCTGGACAACAACCGTCGTCGCAGACAACAATGGCAATCTTATCTGGAAAGTCACCATTCCTGCGACTGACATGGCGTCACTGGCTGATGGTATTTGCACCTTAAGTGTTGAAGTCATCAACAGTAGCAATGCGACTGCGCAGAATACGCGAATTATTACCATTGATAAAACTGCCCCAGTTATCACCATCAGTGCGGTTGCTGGTGACGACATCATCAACAGCGCTGAGCACGGCGTGGCACAGATTATCAGCGGGACGGCCACCGGCGTCAGTGCGGGTGCAGCCGTCACCATTACCCTCAACGGCAAAACCTACACCACCACGACAGATGCCAGCGGCAACTGGAGCGTGGGCGTTCCGGCAGCCAATATCACTGCGCTCGCGGAAGGTAAAGCGACCATTACGGCTGATGTCCTGGATGCCGCCGGTAACAAAGGCAGCGCCACCCGGGATATCACCACCGACCTCACCGGACCGATCCTGACCATCGATAAGGTTACCGGTGATGATATCGTCAACGCCGCCGAAAAAGGTGCCGACCTGACACTCACCGGCACCTGTGGCGCCGGTGTCGTGACCGTGAAGGTCACCCTCAATGGCAAGACCTGTGACGCCACCGTCAGCAACGGCACCTGGAGCCTCTCCGTGCCTGCGGCTGATGTGGCTAAACTGGCTGACGGCACGGCAACCGTCTTCGCCCTCGCCATCGACACCACCGGCAACACCACCACCGCCACCCATGACTTCAGCGTCGTGGCAGACAGCACTCACCTGCCGACAGTCACCATTAACGCCCTCGGCGATGACTGGCTGAACGCGGCCGAAGTGGCTGTTGACCAGACCATCAGCGGGAAAGTCACCAACGCTGCGCCCGGTGACACGGTTAAAGTCACCCTCAACGGCAAGAACTACACTGCCACCGTTGGCCCCGACCTCACCTGGAGCATCACCGTTCCGGCCGCTGACCTGGCACTGATGACCGATGGCAAAGCCACCATCACCGCACAGGTCACTGCGGTGAACGGCAATACCGGCAGCACCACCCACGATATTACTGTTGACACCTCTGCCCCGGTTATCACCATCAGTGCGGTTGCCGGTGACGATATCATCAACAGCGCTGAACACGGCGTGGCGCAGATTATCAGCGGCACCGCCACCGGCGTCAGTGCGGGTGCAGCCGTCACCATTACCCTGAACGGCAAAACCTACACCACCACCACCGATGCCAGCGGCAACTGGAGCGTGGGCGTACCGGCGGCCGATATCACTGCGCTCGCGGAAGGTAAAGCGACCATTACGGCTGATGTCCTGGACGCCGCCGGTAACAAAGGCAGCGCCACCCATGACGTGACGGTGGATTTAACCAGCCCGACAGTGGCGATTAATACCGTCAGCAGCGATGATTTTGTTAACGCCGCCGAAAAAGGCGCCGACCTGACCCTCACCGGCACCTGTGGTGCCGATGTGTCCACCGTGAAGATCACCCTGAACGGCAAAACCTATGATGCCACCGTAACCAGCGGCACCTGGAATCTCACCGTGTCGGCTGCGGATGTCGCGCTACTGGCCGACGGTAAAGTCACCGTCACGGCGAATGCCACTGATGCAGCCGGCAACACCGGCACCGCCACGCACGACTTTACGGTCGACAGCATTGCACCGGCCGTCACCGCCGATAACGTCACCGCCGACAACATTGTTAACACCGCTGAGAAAGGCGGCGATATCACCCTGTCCGGCACCTGCGCGGCAGACACGAAGACCGTCACCGTTACCCTGAACGGTCACGATTACACCGCAACGGTGAGCAACGGCACCTGGACGGCCACCCTTCCGGCGGCGAATGCGGCGGCACTGACCGACGGCAGCCAGACCCT
>NZ_JBALIF010000037.1:0-7187 GCF_037053465.1 Citrobacter amalonaticus | reverse complement strand
TACAGCATATTTTTCAGTGAGAGCAAGTGGTTTACGCAATTAACACCTCAATCAAATATTTTCCGCATGAAACTTTATGTTCAGCATCTAATTTCAAATAATAAAAACAGCAGACATAAATCATTAATAACAACTAAATTTTACATCCTTTTGAATATATAATAAAGTTAAATTTATTAATTATATGAGTTTATTTACATCTGATAAATACCCCCCCTAGATTATATTAACAGACTGAGTAACCCACCAAAAATCATAAAATCCAAAAATAGACTTATCTTATAAAAATGGATATTTTAGACAAAAAATGAATTTTAAACCTTGTGGTAAGGAATGATTCGCTCGATAGAATTGTTTCACATATGTGTTTTTTAGTAAAAAATTATTTTATTTCCTGAAAGCAGTGCCAGGATAAACTGAAACATCCTGTTTTTTTTCCACAGTACCCGAAGGTATATCCGCTATGGCAAAGCGCGGTTACATCGAAAACAAATAGCTTTTGCGCTAATACAGGTTGAAACCGCCCTACCTTCCCTGCATCAGGGATATTTGCAAAAAGAAAGACAGGGATTTCTGAGGTCACTACTTTTTTATAGAAGAAGAAATTTTCAGGTCCTGGTATGACAGAACTGCGGCATCTGCCGAGGCTGGAGGATGAAAATCAGCGACTTCAGAAGCTGGTCGCTAATCTAAGTCTGAGCAAAGAGATGTCGCAGGAGGTACTGAAGCAAAAGTTCGGTGCAGTTCATCAGGCTACTCAAACAACTTATAGTCACATGCTGGCAGGCAAAACCATCACGCTCGTCGTGGATAACTAAGTATCCATAAAGCTGGAGACACAGCGCTGGCTGAAACAAAATCCGAAGTTCATGGTGATTTACCAGCCAGTTTACTCGCCATCAGTGAACCACGTTGAGCAGTTATAGCAGTCGCTTCGCGACACGATAACACGCAATCATCAGTGCCATTCTATGTAGAGGTTGTTGAAGAAGGCTTACCATTTTATGAAAACCACCAGTCCATTCCCTGGAGATAAACATGGGCAGGAGAAATGTAGCGGTGTTCCGTACTGTTATTTAGTGATACGGATTTGCCAAGTACCTTTATTGACTGCAAGAATGCAAACGAACTTGACGCCTATTAATTTGATTTTAGATATAAAAAATTAATTTGAATTTAGTTTCCCTGCCTATGTATCTGCATTAAAGCTAACTTCCTGTCTCCACATCCGACCGGATATCACGCGGTTATCTTACTAATACCCAGGCATATCAATATACCTGGGCATTATGCAGGTTTATGCTACCAGAGGATATTATGAATAGGGGCAAAGGGAGTTAAATATCAATTTAAACAATAAATTACCTACTTAACGTATGTTTTCACTCCAAGTATTTAACCCTGCGACTACTAATATGGATTGTCGGATGCAAACACGGAAGCCTTTCTCCGGCCCTGGAAATAAACGAACTCGGTATAATTTTGCCTGACAGTAAGTTTCCAGACATTTTTTACTTTTAGTACAGCGTTTTGATCCCCTGTCTCCCTTAACATCAGGATTTGTAGCGCTTTTCTATCATTCCGGTACGGAGATAATTCTCCGTACCGCCCTGTCAGTTGTAGTCAATCACAAAGGTGATCTGCGCGTTCGCCGGCCCCGGGGTAACCGCTTTGTCATACTGGTAATAGCGGGCTGCCAGCGGAATACGGAAGTTAGCGGTTCCGTTATTCGGCGGCGTCACGGACCAGATGTCCCCGCTTTTCCAGATTGTTGTCGGGGCTGTCGGGCTGGCATTAATATTGTCCGGCGTATATCCCAACTGTATTCCCACGCCAGTAGCCGGACTGCCGGAACTACCATTGGCATTCACTTCCAGCACACCGTTGGCCTGGTCGGCGATGTTGGTGGCCGGCTGGAGCGACACCTTCAGCAGGTTGGGAGTTGTCGAGGTAAACGTGCCCATCCCGCTCATCGGGTCATAATTCACTAATGATGAATCAGAGTGATACCCGTAAAACCGGGGGCAGTTTACCAACTGAATGGAGGCATCCACCCACGGGGTGCTGGAGCCTACGCCACGAAAATACTTCGTGATTTCATAGGTACCCATGGGTACGGTCACGTCCGGCGTCTGGCAGGTCTGGGATACTATATTAATAATGCCGCTGAAATTTCCGCGCAGCAGCGTCAGGGGAAGTCCGCTGACCCCGTTACTTTCTGCCTTCATTATAACGGAGGGTAAATCCGCACCATTTAAGGTCCCGGGCTGAATATTCCCGGTTTTTATCAAGGAAAATTTAAGCGGCGTCGGGAAACCTTTGATCGTTGGCGGTGTAATAGATACAGTTGCCTGCAAATCAGGCGTGCTGGTCGTGGCCCCTTTAGTGGGGTCTGAAAACCAGATGGCAATACCAATCCCGGGGATCCCCGTTTCGTAAGTGGTTCCGCCAAAGGGCGAGCCTCCCCAAGCTGACAGCCCATGCGGAGCACTGTCAACGTACAGGTTCTGCAGTATCGTGGTGGGAGCATCGCAGCCGATCCAGATAGTATCTGCTGCAGCCTGCCATCCGATATCCCCCCGGTACAGCACCGTACCGTTAGGCAGATCCGCTCCGGCCGTGATATTTGCCGGCGTCAGGCTGAACGAGGTCACCTGTGGCCCTGTCGATCCGTGGACATACTGGCAGGTAGTGGCCTGGCTAACAGAACAATACCCCAACAGAATAAGGAGCAGCATGGCAATATAACGGGGCCGGACCACCGGGTAAGAGAATCGCAATAAAGCTGAAAAGGGTTGCATGATATTCATAATGTACCTACAGAAAAATCAGTTACACACCGTGTTAAAACGATTTAGGGTGGTGGCCGGAGCATTCTCCGTCAGTGGCGTCAGCATATAGCTCACGCCACACTGCTGGCCATCGCCACTCCCCCATATCACCCGCAGATGGTCACGTTCGTTCTCCACCCGGGCGTAAATCACGCTTCCTTGCCCCACGGACCCCACAACGTTGCCTTTACTGTCTGTCACTTCGGCACCGAACGGGATAGGTCCGTTCCCCGCGGTGTGTGCCGCAATCAGGACCGGATAACCGCGTTGCGTCGGGTATTTCAGACGCACGACGGCACCAGCATGCGGGGCCACCTTCTGACTGGTGGTTTCCAGTTCCACATCATACGGTAGCCCTTTCGGGTCAAGGTCTATTTCATTCATCTCATATGGGTTGAGATATGGCACGGCAGCATGCCCCCAGTGGTCCACTGTCACGCCGCTGTAGTTCCCCACGCGGGCACCACTGGCCCCTTTCGCCTCCACGATGGCGAAAGTATCTCCGGTGTACGGAGTGAACACCGCTCCACCTTCAAAGCCAATGACGGTTCCGCTCAAACCAGCCGATGCTGAGTTATATCCGTCCCCGGTGCTGACTGAGCCCATTATGTTGGTATACGGACTACGGTACTGACCGTTGGCGGTGCCGCTGCTGCCGATACCGTTGTTGTAGTGGGAGCCGGAAACACCGTAGCTGTACTGATGATCAGCCCCGCCTGTGCCGGAAATCCCCACCAGCTCACCGGTGTTGCCAGATCCGTCACGAGTAATGGAAGCATTCAGCTGCGGTTTGTTCTGCTGGTCCGATGATCCAAGCGGCATGCTGATGTTAAACAGGAAGGTAGTCTCTATATCGCCGTCCCCGTTGCGCGAACGCCCGGCGTTGAAGCTATAGGAGACGTTATGAAACCAGTTGCTGTAGCCCACCTGATACTGCAGGTCAGACCCGGTATCGCGATTCCAGTAATCCTGTACATAGCCCGAGCTGTAGAACTGACCCCAGCCGTCCGGTAACCCCTGGTTAGCGGTAATGGTCAGTTTGTTTTTTGGCCGATATATATCGCCCGGGTTGTCACCGTGGTCAATTGCCTCCACGGTCTGCATAGCAGTACGAAAATCCATGTAGCCAGAGGTTGAGAAACGGTAGGCCGCAATGGAGATGTTGCTCTTCGTGTCCTGAATGTATTTGCTGAGGCTGACCCGGTAGCTCTGGCCGGACATGCTGTTATCGTAACCCATTCCTTCCCAGCTATTGGTATTCAGGTGCGTGCGGGACTGTGTAGAGTCAAAGGCCAGTGCCCCCAACGGGGTGTTCAGGGCGGTACCCAGTTCAAGAGCATAATAGTGGGTGCTGAGCTGCAGGCCGCCGTAACCGGTGAACAGATTGGACAGACCACGCTGGTAGGTCAGTTGGTAGAGTTGTGGGTCGTCGCTGATGCTGTCGTCATTGAGCTTACCGATAACCATATCGTAATGGGAGGACCCCGGACGCAGCAGTTGGCTGACTGAGGAGTATGGCACGCTGAAGGTCTGAGTGGAATTGTCCGCCTCTGTAACAGTCACATCCAGATCCCCGCCGTAACCAGTCGGATACAGGTCATTAATGACAAAGGCCCCCGGCGCAACGGTGGTGTCATAGATAATCTGCCCGTTCTGTCGGACAGTGACCCGAGCGTTAGTGCGCGCAATACCACGAATTTCCGGGGCGAAGCCGCGCTCGGACTGCGGCCGCATGCGGTCATCATCAATCAACTCTCCACCGGTGTACGGCAGGGAGTCAAAGACCTGGCCGCTGGTATTATTTTCACCAAGCACCAGGCGCCCGCCAATCTGCGCGATATCGCGCTGGACGTAGGTGTTGATGCGCTGGTACTTGCCACCGGTGTCATCCTGCCAGTTGTAGTTCCCGTTATGACGGAAATACCAAGCACCTATATTCACCCCGCTATTCAGGCCGACGTAGCCGCTCTTCAACTCCTGGCCGTTGCTTTTCGTGGTGTAGAAGTTGCTGTTATAGCCGAGAGTGGCTGCTGGCACTCCGCTATCCCAGAGTTCCGGGCTGACGTAGCCTCGCCCGGCATTTTTAATCAGAGCCTGCGGGACGGAGATGTCGAGACGCTGGGCACCGGAATCAAACACCGGCGACGCATCCGGGAGCACCTGGCTTAATAGCTGGCAACCGGCATCATCATTTTTAAGCAATTCGCGCACCTCCGGTTTCAGTTGTCTGTAATCAAGCCCCATCTGTTTAATGACTCCTGGGGTCAGGCAGAGAGCAACAGATTTGTCGGGCTGTTCGCGAAAGGTGATGGTGTTCTTACCGATACTGATGTCATTAACGAAGATGTCAGCCGGATAGTCTCCCGGCATGGCGCTGGCCCCGCGCTCAAAGCGCTTCAGGTCCACCTGGCTGGAAGGTGCCTTGCTCAGGAACACCGGGTCAAAGGAGAGAACCTCAGTTGCAGCGGTTTTATCGCCGGAAACATTACCGGTGTCTGCTGCAAACGCGGCCAGCGGATAGAGGGTGCTGGAACTTGTGATGGCGGCAATAAGGCACGCCAGCCAAGACAGCCGTGGGACTGTGAAAGCTGATTTCATTTGAATGTTATCCGCAGCGTTACTGTAACGCAGTTTCTGCTGACTTCACCGCACCCCAGTCGTTGATGTAGTCATAGCTGACCTTATCACCGTGAGAAGCGGCAACCTTGCCTTTTTTGAAACTGACATCCAGAGTGCCGTGCGGTGCCACCATGTCTACCAAGGCCTTATCGTTATGTACGCGCACCTGCACCAGGGTCACGTAGTACGGAGAATCATTGACCGCCTGCAGCCTGCCGTCATGCATCACCCACTTAATACTTTCCGCTGCTGTCTTCGCGTCCGGCTTCAGGCCATCCGGGCGGTAGAACATTTTAATACGGGTACGAAACGCCACCCGCACCTGGTTCGGGTTGGCCACATCTTTGCGGATGGGCGGGATTTCCAGTACGTTCAGGAAGAACAGGGTCTCTTTGTCCCTGGCTTCATGCGAACCGGTGTAGGTCAGACGCAGGGTCTGTCCCTTGCCCGGATCAATACGGTTCATAGGCGGCGTCAGGACAAACGGCGCATTAATCGTCTCCGGCGTCGCATTCACATCACCAGTATCCACCCAGTTCTGAATCAGAACGGCGGTTTTATCGTTGTTGGTGATTTTTACGGTGACTTCCTTTTCCGATGCCGGGTAGATAACACGGGTACCGTTGAGCATCACATTGGCGGAAGCGCTAAAGCAGAGTATGCCGGCCAGCAAGCAGGTAGAACGGATAACAAGTTTATGCATGAGGATTACCAGAGAGACGAAAACAGACATCCCTCCCGGCATACGGGAGGGCCTGAGACATTTACTGGATTACTTGTACATCAGGTTGTAAACAACAGAGCTGCTCACCGGGCCCGGAGTAGCCTGGCCATCAGCGAAATACTCAACCGCATACGGCATTTCGATAGTCGGCAGTACGTTTCCAGTCGCATCACCGGTATCAGTCATTGCATAGTACGTGCTGTCAGTAATCTGAGAAGAATCACCGACCTTGATTGGAGCGAAGGTTGTCCCATCGAGCAACTGCAAGGACACGTTGGTCGCACCAGCCGGTTCCTGCTGCTTCAGGTGGCCGGTTGACGGATCAACAGTGGCACCGTCCTGGAAGAAGGCGGAAACCTGTGACACGGTGTCACCTGTTGTAGTACCCAATGTACAGTTGGTCAGTTCCATGTTGAACTGGGTACGGCCAGTCACGTCACCTTTGACGGCCAACAGAGTGGAAGAAACAGTTGGCAACTGAACGGTCGCAGTCGGACCCTGACCGTTGACACTGACGTCACAAGTGGTGTCAGTCACCATACCATTGAAAGTAATGGTACCGGTGGATTCAGCATGAGCCATAAACGCAGAACCGGAAAGAATAACCATAGATGCAGCAATCAGAGACTTTTTCATTTATATACCTGTTTAGAAAATCAAATTAAAGAAGCACGCACGCATCAGTTATGAAATAACTTGCGCACGAAAGCATTCTATTAATCAAATTATCATCACCACAAGATTTAAAATTTACCTTTTCCGTCAAAAGTGTCCACTTTCATAAGCACAGTCCATTTCAGGATGTTGAAGTTGATATTTAACCCAGCACACTGTTAGTATTAAATAAAATATAACTTAGCTTGCGTAACATCTAAAAACATATAGAACCAATAATTCATACCTACATTTTTATTATTTTAGATTAGATGCCAAACATAAAGTTTCATGCGGAAAATATTTGATTGAGGTGTTAATTGCGTAAACCACTTGCTCTCACTGAAAAATATGCTGTG
>NZ_JBALIF010000036.1:0-7726 GCF_037053465.1 Citrobacter amalonaticus | reverse complement strand
CAGGATTACCTTGGGCACAGAAATATACGTCATACGGTGTTATATACCGCCAGTAATTCACAAAGGTTTGTTGGAGTATGGCAGAAATAAAAGAAAGGTATAATTAAAAACTGTACAATTTGGACCATTTCGACAAAAACAGAACATAAAACCAAGATAATCACATCATCTCAGATTAAAAATCTGAGATGATGTGATTTTTAGAATAAAACACCAATTTTATTTACATTTTGTTTCGCTTGACATGGAAAAGGAAAGCTTGCAGGGGGGGGCCGGGGAGATGCAGGTAGGTATACAGAAAAAATGAAAAAAATAACTCCTTTAAAATCATATTGTTATAAGAAATTCCGTTTCTGGATATAATTTTATTTTGAACTTTCCCGGGTGCTAGCTAAAGTATTTACAGTTTGGTCCAAATTGTCTCGTTATGGAGATTTTTGGCCAAGCTGATAATTCCAGGCAAAGTGATTACTGCGATTATTTTTTGAAAATGATCGGAGTCAGTATATTCGAGCGGAAATGCTCTCTGAGTGTCATGCCTGGCGTTCCCCAAAATAATGTGAGAGTTTCTGGAGTATTTAATGAAAAAATTAGTTCTGGCAGTGATGGTGGCTGGTTCCGCAATGGCAATGGCTAATATGGCGCATGCGTCTGATGGTACCGTAAAATTCACCGGTAATATCGTTGATACTGCATGTACAGTTGATACTGCAAGTAAAGATCAGACTGTTCCGCTGGGTGATGTTGCATCTTCTTCATTCTCAGCTGCTGGTAATACATCAACAGCGCAGAAATTTGATATTAAGCTGACCAACTGCCCGGCAGGTACTGTTGCCGCAGTGTTTGGTGGTAACAGTGATCCGGCGAATACCGACCTGCTAAAACTGGACTCTGGTATGACTGCGACTGGTGTTGCCGTACGTATTAACAACGCGGATGATGGTTCTCAGGTCAAAGTTAATGATACCTCTTCTGCAAAACGTGTGACGGTTGCTGCTGATGGCTCAGCCACTCTGAGCTACGTGGGTCAGTATCAGTCCACATCGGCATCGGTGACTGCTGGTACTGCAGACGCGACCAGCCAGTTTACCGTTCTGTATAACTAATTATACATACTGGTATTCAGTCTTCCGGTAATACCGGCGCTGAAAATGGCCCTGCCTGTAAATATGTTTACAGGTAGGTGTCATTTCAGAGAGTTTTCGGCTGGAAAGAATAAACGGTTCTGAAATCTGAAGGTATAAAAATGAGAAAAAACCGGATAAGCAGGATATTACTGCTGGCGGTAGCCTGCATGTGGGGAAATATCGCTCAGGCTGGAGTAGTTGTCGGCGGAACAAGGGTTATTTATGATGGTGGAAAGCGTGAGGCTGCTTTATCAGTAAAAAATCCGGATCAAATTCCCTATTTAATCCAGGCGTGGGCAGATGCTGACGGTCCGGTCGGTGAAAATAAAGGTTCACCAAAACCTCCATTTGTGGTGACCCCACCATTATTTCGTCTGGATGCAGGTAATGAAAATATGGTGCGCATTATTCGCACAGGGGGGAGTCTCCCTGAAGATCGCGAGTCCGTATACTGGATGAATATTAAATCCATTCCGTCATCTGCGAAGGGGGACAGAAACGTTTTGCAGATTTCTGTCAAAACCCGCATCAAGTTATTTTATCGACCTGAGAGTATTAAAGCCCCGACAGCCGATGATTATAAAATCGTGTCATTCCGGCGCACCGGAAACCAGATTCAGGTTACGAATCCCACGGCGTATTATCTTTCGTTTTTCTCTATGAAAATCGGAGGAACTTCGGTTGATACCACGAATGTGATGGTGCCACCAAAAGGTACGGCGAATTATCCGTTGCCGTCGACGGCTTCGGGCAACCAGGTATCCTGGCAGGTGATTAATGATTTTGGCGGCGGCAGTAAAACTGTCGTATCACCGATCAATTAATCCGCTGACAGCGCTGATAGATCATCAATATAACAATAAACGTCTGGCACTGAATATACGGGCTTATGACCGGAAAAGGGATAGTGCTGAAAAATGTAAAGAATGAGGTCTGATATGTCAGTGGTGACAACAGATACAAAGAACCGATTATTCTGTTCAGCACGCGGAGCGGGAATCAATATGACCCGTATTGCTGTTGCTATAGCGATATTATTATCTGTCAGGCAGGGGATGGCCGACGAGGTCATGTTTAACCCGAATGCTCTGGAAATAGACAATCCCTCATCCACTCGGGTGGATTTATCCCAGTTTTCCACAAAGGGTGGACAAGTTCCAGATATTTATCGTGTTGATATTTATGTCAACGGCGAAGAGGTGGATACGCGTGATGTGAATTTTGTGCTGGGGACCGGGGGAAAACTTTTTCCACAGTTGACGCCCGCTCAGCTTGAGCAATGGGGGGTGATGTTGAATTCAGCACCGGCCCTGTTGGGGATCCCAAAAGACACGAAAATCACTGACCTGTCACGTTATATTCCCCAGGCTGGTACTGATTTCGATTTTTCGCGTCAGGCGCTGAATATATCAGTTCCACAAGCCTCCATGAGACCGTCAGCTCAGGGAGCGGTTGACCCGAAATACTGGGATGAAGGTATTCCGGCCATGATGTTGAACTATAGTTTCACTGGCGCAAATACCTGGCAGGATGGCAGCGATGGCACAAATGACAGCTACTTTCTCAACCTGCGCAGCGGTGTAAACCTGGGGGCATGGCGTCTGCGTAACTACAGCACGTGGTCTTACAGCAAAGCCAGTGATGATAACGATAGCCAGGGCAATAGTGGTTCCGATAGTCGCTGGGATTCAATTAATACTTATGTGCAGCGCGATTTACCGCCAATAAAAGGGCAGTTCACTGCAGGTGAGAGCTATACGCCGTCGGATGTATTTGACAGTATCCAGTTTAAGGGGGCGCAGGTGGCCTCTGATGACAACATGCTGCCGGACAGTCTGCGTGGTTTCGCTCCTACGGTGCGTGGTATTGCGAACAGTAACGCCCAGGTCACGGTCAAACAGAATGGTAGTGTCATTTATCAGACCTACGTTCCGCCGGGTGCTTTCACCATTAGCGATCTGTATCCGACCTCGTCAAGCGGTGACCTGCTGGTGACCATTAAAGAAGCGAACGGCTCCGAGCGCACATTTGTGCAGCCGTTTTCTAACGTACCCATCATGCAGCGTGAAGGGCGCCTGAAGTACGCGATGACGGTGGGTGAATATCGTTCCCAGAATGAGGGCGGTGATGAACCGATCCTGGGGCAGGCGACGCTGGTCTATGGTTTACCGCATGACATGACTGTCTACGGTGGTTTCCAGACATCAGATAATTATAACGCCATGGCGCTGGGGATGGGGTTTGGCCTGGGTGACCTGGGGTCCATTTCTCTGGATGCTACGCAGGCATATACCACGCTTGATGATGCTGTGCAGGGTGGGAATCAGTCCAGGGATGGCCAGTCTTATCGGTTCCAGTATTCAAAAGACATTGCCGCAACAGATTCCACGGTCACGCTGGCCGGCTATCGATACTCGACTGAGGGGTTCTACACCTTCCAGGAGGCCATGGACTACCGGGATTATGACGATGGCGATTATGTGGATGCGCACAACAACAAGCGCAGCAAGATCCAGTTGGATCTCACCCAGAGTCTGATGGGGGGAGACTGGGGATCAATGTCCTTCTCCGGTTACCAGCAGGACTACTGGAACGAAGACGGCTATGAGCGCAACCTGAGTGTGAGTTACAGCAACTCTATTCTGGATGGCATCACCTGGACGCTGATGTATACCTACACCGAATATGCAGATTCATATGAGGAGAACAACCAGCAACTGGCGCTGAACGTCAGTGTGCCGCTGTCGAAGTGGCTGCCGGGTGCGTATATGAGCAACAGCATGACCAACGATATGCATGGCAAAACGCATAACCAGATTGGTCTGAACGGCACGGCGCTGGAAGACAATAACCTGTCGTACAGCGTGGCACAGGGTTACGGCAACCGGGATGAGGGCTACAGCGGTCTGGTGAGCGGCGATTATAAAGGCACCTACGGTGAAGTGAACGCCGGGTACAACTATAACGACGATTCTCGTCAGGTGAACTACGGTGCGCAGGGCTCTGTGCTGGTACATGAGCATGGTGTGACACTGGGGCAGCCGATGTCGGGTGACATGAGTTCAGTGGCTCTGGTGGAAGCGCCGGGTGCGGACGGTGTGAAGGTACAGAACGGCACCGGGGTGAAGACCGACTGGCGGGGCTATACCATTGTGCCTTACCTGAGCCCGTACAAGCGTTCACGTATTGCGCTTGACCCGGGTTCACTGGGTGATGATGTTGACCTGAAAGAGAACGTGACGTCCGTTGTGCCGACAGCGGGGGCAGTGGTAAGGGCCAATTTCAAAACTAACGTCGGCAACCGTGTACTGATGACCCTGCTGCAGGGGGGTAATGCTGTGCCGTTTGGGGCTCTGGTCTCCATTGACGGCAGTGACAGCGACAACACCGGAATTGTGGGTGAAAGTGGTCAGGTGTACCTCAGCGGAGTTCCGCAAAGCGGAAGGCTGACAGTGAAATGGGGTAACGACGGCTCTCAGCAGTGTCATGCCGACTTCGGTCTGGCGGCTCAGGCTGGCAACCGAAAGGAACACGCCATCGGTGTGCAGCAGATCAATGTAGATTGTAAGTAGGTTAAAATGAAAAATACACAATGGAAGATTGTCTTTGTATCAGTGTTTTTCTCTATATTCTTTATCAATAATGCCTATGCTGATTGTACCATATCTCTGATTACCAGAACCGTAAATTTCGGTAATGTTTTAGTCCAGAGGGATGCGCCTGTAGGTTCAGTATTGGCTACTCAAACAACACCGGCCTCTGGGACTGGTTTTGTTAATTGTCCTGCAGGTTCCGGAGGATATGTAAAATATAGTATGGACTATAGCACTACTACTTTGGGGAATCACATTTATGCCACAAATATTCCCGGCGTTGGTATTACAGCCCAGGGGGGGAATGGGATGTATATGGATTATCCGGCTACATATTCCGGTTATAATACAGGCCCAATCGTATTAACTGATACGTCACCTAAGGTCTTTACTTTGATAAAAACCTCACCTTTAATTCAAAGCGGTGTACTTGACTCTAAGAGATTAATGTCTGAGGGGTTTGGTTATTCCGGAGTTTATTCGGATGCCCTTGTTATTAGTATGGGAGACGCGTCGATAACAGTTTTGGCATGTTCAATAAATACGCCAGTTGTAAATGTTGTCATGGGGGATTACCTGACATCAGAGTTTTCCGGCATTGGACATACTACAGCACCTCATGAAGTCCCCATTATGCTTGATTGCGATGCAGGAGCTCGAATTAATGCGGTGGTTGTTGCAGAAGCTGATACTTCAACTACTCAAGCTGGTGCAATCAAAGTTTCATCCGGAGGAGCGACAGGTGTTGCTGTACAACTCCTGGATAAGAACGGAACAGCAGTAAAACTGAACCAGAAATTTTTGGTGGATACCACCACCGCCTCAGGTCAGTATAATTTTAACTGGACGGCCCGCTACCTGCAGACTCAGTCAACCGTGACGACGGGTAAAGCAGATGCTGTCGCCACCATTCAACTGACTTATGAATAATGAATACAGGCGTGGAGGGTAGAATTTGCCTGGCCGGAAGTGGAGATGTTTTGATGTATCGAATAACAGAAGGGTGATATTTCAGGCAGAAAACGCCTGCATATATTTACTGGAGATTTATAGAGGTTTTCCTCAGTAGAGGTTCTTCAATCCATTTTCGATGAAAAGAATGACAGGTGTTTCCATTTTGGCAATAAAATGAGTGACGTTAAGAGCAATAAATTTATAAAGAAACAATGATGGTGGTCGTTATTTTAAGATAAGGGCAGTTGTTAGCCGCAGTGCTGGTGTTTCAACAGAGAGGTTATACCTGAGGGAAATGACAGGGATATTCTGGAGTAAAAATCCTGAATCAGCAGCAGGAGGTGAGAAATGAGCAAGGCATCTATTAAATGGGAATATCGGGCTCTGAAAGTAGATAAAAGTGAAAATCTGGTTTCATCGTCTGATGTTGCCGGATTGCATGCCAGCAATATGAATGTGACGGAGGCTGTCCTCAGCATTTTAGAGGACGTACAAAAATTACCGGCCCGTGAAATAGCTATACGTGCATCTGTTTCATGCAAAGAAACCCTGGATACACTACTTTATCTGGAGCGTGTGGGGGCGATATTTCAGCTTAATGGCTACTGGATGTTGATGCCGTCTTCTGTGATGTTGCCGTACAGGTCGAAAATAAAAAATCAACGGGAGCGTCAACGTCGCACCCAGCTGTTGTCTAAATAATGAGTTCCGGAGTGACTGATCTGATGCTCTTTACTGCATTATTAATGACGTTCTGGTTGACATTAAAAAATGTGATGGTGGGTTTTTAATTAGTATGTTAATGGTCATTTGTTGAGGCTCTTTATTCGGTATCCGCTTAGTTTTTTTCCTGCGAGCAGCAGGATGCATAACGTTTTGACTGAAATGTTTTTCTGATGTTGTTTTACAATTATCAGTGCTGGTATTTACTATTCCGGAGAAGAAAACAGATGGATCAAATTTGTCAAACGGAGGAAAGAAATGAGTTGGGAAAAAAATATCTCCTGTATTCCGTATAAAAAGCGGGAGGCAGGCGACCGGGTTGATATGAGTTGGGGACAAGTGCTTATTTATGTATGGATAAATAAACGCTCATATAATGATAGGATGACATGGCAGGAGGGGCTCAGTGGTTCGGGTTCGGCACTGGGGTTTGATGTCACAGTCCGTTATTTTAATGACGAGTTATTTCTTTCACTGGTACGGGATGGGATTGAAATACACACCTTCACTGGCGGGCTGGCAATTAACGGCGCATTTGAGTTTCTTGCAGGTGTACTGCATTTCAATGCCAGTTACTATCCTTCTGAAATTATCACATGGCACCAGAAAGACCTGGATGCATTATGCTATGGTGAAAATCATATAAGAAATTTTCATTATGAGACGTTCCGTCAGTTCGATGACGGAGGTGAATTAATGTAAAGAATATCGGAACAGCCTTATTACCGGCACGTTCTGATTTTCAGGGGTGAAAACAGGTTATTACAGTAAAAAGGTGGATCCTTGTGCGTTTTGTTTCAGAGCAGGCCTTTTTAAGAAGAACTGAGATTATAGTGATGTCACCGAACAGATACTGGTGTCAGGGGCTGGCTTATCTTGTACAGAATGGCATGAACAGTAATATACATATGACTTATTGTCATAGTCTGTGGGCGTTAACTGAACGGCTGAAATCAAATCCGGCCATTTCCGTGGTGCTAACTGAAGAATACGGTGATGACGAGAATATGTCAGACTGGCTGATATTCAGTAACTGGGTGCAGACAGAATGCCCCGGATTACAGACCGTCATGTTACGTTATTCTGGCAGACCAGGTGTTGATATCACATCCCTTCGTAGAGGACGGGAGTATCTGGAAATGGCCTCTCCGGTCAGGGGAGTGGCTGAGTTATTGAATGTGATTAAATCAGGGCGCTTCTCCGCAGGGAAGATTCCTGCCCGGAGGGCCCAACTTACCAGGCGGGAGCTCTATATCCTGAAATGCCTTTGTAATGCGGAGAATCCTGTGACATTAGGGAAAAAACTGGGGATCACAGTCAAGGCTATCA
>NZ_JBALIF010000035.1:0-7998 GCF_037053465.1 Citrobacter amalonaticus | reverse complement strand
CAGGATTACCTTGGGCACAGAAATATACGTCATACGGTGTTATATACCGCCAGTAATTCACAAAGGTTTGTTGGAGTATGGCAGAAATAAAAGAAAGGTATAATTAAAAACTGTACAATTTGGACCAAACTGTAATTACTTTAGCTAGCACCCGGGAAAGTTCAAAATAAAATTATATCCAGAAACGGAATTTCTTATAACAATATGATTTTAAAGGAGTTATTTTTTTTCATTTTTTCTGTATACCTACCTGCATATCCCCGGTCACCCCCCTGCAAGCTTTCCTTTTCCATGTCAAGCGAAACAAAATGTAAATAAAATTGGTTTTTTATTCTAAAAATCACATTATCTCAGATTTTTAATCTGAAATAATGTGATTATCTTGGTTTTATGTTCTGTTTTTGTCGAAATGGTCCAAATTGTCTCGTTATGGAGATTTTTGGCCAAGCTGATAATTCCAGGCAAAGTGATTACTGCGATTATTTTTTGAAAATGATCGGAGTCGGTATATTCGAGCGGAAATGCTCTCTGAGTGTCATGCCTGGTGTTCCCAAAATAATGTGAGAGTTTCTGGAGTATTTAATGAAAAAATTAGTTCTGGCAGTGATGGTGGCGGGTTCTGTAATGGCGTTGACTGGTATGGCCCATGCATCTGATGGTACCGTGAAATTCACAGGTAACATTATTGATAATGCTTGTACCGTTGATACCGCAAGTAAAGATCAGAGTGTGCCACTGGGTGATGTTGCATCTTCTTCATTCTCAGCTGCTGGTGATACATCAACAGCGCAGAAATTTGATATTAAGCTGACCAACTGCCCGGCGGGCACAGTTGCTGTAGTGTTTGGTGGTAACAGTGACTCTGCTAATAGCGATCTGCTGAAGCTGGATTCCGGCATGAC
Source organism: Citrobacter amalonaticus (assembly GCF_037053465.1). Classification (GTDB taxonomy): domain Bacteria; phylum Pseudomonadota; class Gammaproteobacteria; order Enterobacterales; family Enterobacteriaceae; genus Citrobacter_A; species Citrobacter_A amalonaticus_H. Next base: position 7,096 of record NZ_JBALIF010000035.1, on the reverse strand, counting down.
AGCAACAGGTGTAGCTGTACGCGTTAACAATGCGGATGATGGTTCTCAGGTTAAAATTAATGATACCAGTTCTGCCAAGCGTGTGACAGTTGCTGCTGATGGGACCGCCACCCTGAACTATGTGGGTCAGTACCAGTCCACTACTGCATCTGTAACAGCAGGTACAGCAGATGCAACCAGTCAGTTCACCGTCCTTTATAATTAATAATACATTTAGGCATTCAGTTTTCCGGGAATAACTGGACTGAATATAATCCCACCTGTAAGCGATTTTGCAGGTGGGTATCGTGTTCGATGAGTTTCTGATTGGAAAACTCATAATCAGTTCTGAAATTCGAAGGTATAAAAATGAAAAAATATCAGAAAAGCGGGATATTACTGCTGGCGGTAGCCTGTCTGTGGGGAAATACTGTTCAGGCTGGCGTAGTGGTCGGCGGAACAAGGGTTATTTATGACGGTGGAAAGCGTGAAGCATCTTTATCGGTTAAAAACCCGGACAAGATCCCCTATCTGATTCAGGCATGGACGGATGCAGATGGTCCAATCGGTGAAAATAAATCTTCTCCAAAGCCGCCGTTTATTGTGACACCGCCATTGTTTCGTCTGGATGCGGGTAACGAGAACATGGTGCGTATTATTCGCACGGGTGGCAGTCTTCCGGAAGACCGAGAATCTGTGTACTGGATGAATATTAAATCCATTCCGGCATCAGCGAAGGGTGATAGAAATACACTACAGATATCTGTGAAGACACGTATTAAATTATTTTACCGTCCGGATAATATTAAGGCGCCAACAGAGGAAGATTATAAAACCGTATCGTTTCGGCATTCCGGAGACCAGATTCAGGTCACTAACCCTACGCCATACTATCTTTCTTTTTTCTCCGTGAAAGTGGGTGGTGTTCCGGTTAATACCACTAACGTTATGGTGCCGCCAAAAGGTGTTGCGAATTATCCGATGCCATCAACGGCGAAAGGTAGTCAGGTAACTTGGCAGGCAATTAATGATTTTGGTGGCGGCAGTAAAGTAGTAAATACCAATTTTAATTAAAAATTCACCAGCTTGTTTGACACCAAATGTTTAGGCTATTGCTTTCGAAATACGGAATTGTGTTAATAGCAAATGAAAAAATTAATGAGGCCTGATATGTCAGAAATGACAGTTGATGCAGATAATCGCTTCAGTAGTTCTGAATGTGAGGCGGGGGTAAAAGTTACACGTCTTGCTGTAGCAATAGTCATACTATTAACTGCTAGGCAAGGGTTTGCCGAAGATATTATTTTTAATCCGAATGCTCTGGAGATTGATAACCCTTCCTCTACACCTGTGGATTTATCACAATTTTCCTCTAAAGGAGGTCAGGTGCCGGGAAATTATCGTGTCGATGTTTATATGAATGGAGAAAAACAGGACACACTTGATGTAAATTTTGTGCGGGGGACCGAGGGGAAACTGTTTCCGCAACTTACCCCGACTCAACTTGAAAAGTGGGGGGTGATACTAAGTTCAGCACCGACACTTATGAGTGCCCCAAAAACCACAACGATTACTGATCTGTCACGATATATTCCTCAGGCTGATACTGATTTTGATTTTTCGCGTCAGGTGCTGAATATTTCAGTACCACAGGCCTCCATGCGGTCATCTGCACAGGGCGCCGTTGACCCGAAATACTGGGATGAAGGCATCCCGGCCATGATGCTGAATTACAGCTTTACGGGGGCAAACACCTGGCAGGATGGCAGCGATGGCACAAACGACAGCTACTTTCTGAACCTGCGCAGCGGTGTCAACCTGGGGGCCTGGCGTCTGCGTAACTACAGTACCTGGACATACAGCAAAAATAGTTATGATGACGATTCAAATTATGCTGACTCCAGTAGCCGTTGGGATTCGATTAATACTTATGTACAGCGAGATTTACCGGCAATAAAGGGACAATTCACTGCAGGTGAGAGTTACACGCCATCGGATGTGTTTGACAGCATCCAATATAAGGGGGCACAGGTGGCCTCTGATGACAATATGCTGCCGGACAGTCTGCGTGGTTTTGCCCCCACAGTCCGTGGTATTGCGAACAGTAACGCCCAGGTGACTATCAAACAGAACGGTAGTGTCATTTATCAGACCTATGTTCCGCCAGGTGCTTTTACCATAAATGACCTGTACCCAACTTCTTCAAGCGGTGACCTGCTGGTGACGATTAAAGAAGCGAACGGTTCCGAGCGCACATTTGTGCAGCCGTTTTCTAACGTACCGATCATGCAGCGTGAAGGGCGCCTGAAGTACGCGGTGACGGTGGGAGAATACCGTTCCCAGAATGAGGGCGGTGATGAACCGATCCTGGGGCAGGCGACGCTGGTCTATGGTTTACCGCATGACATGACCGTCTACGGTGGTTTCCAGACATCAGATAATTATAACGCCATGGCGCTGGGGATGGGGTTTGGCCTGGGTGACCTGGGGTCCATTTCTCTGGATGCAACGCAGGCGTACACCACACTTGATGAGGTTACTCTGGGAGGAAATCAGTCCCAGGATGGTCAGTCCTATCGTTTCCAGTACTCAAAGGATATTGCTGCGACGGATTCCACGGTCACATTGGCGGGTTATCGCTACTCCACTGAAGGATTTTACACCTTCCAGGAGGCAATGGATTACCGGGATTATGATGATGGCGATTACGTAGATTCGCACAATAACAAGCGCAGCAAGGTTCAGATTGATCTTTCCCAGAATCTGATGGGCGGGGACTGGGGGTCAATGTCCTTCTCTGGTTACCAGCAGGACTACTGGAACGAAGACGGGTATGAACGCAACCTTAGTGCGAGTTACAGTAATTCCATTCTAAATGGAATCACCTGGACGTTAATGTACACCTATACGGAATATGCCGATTCGAATGAGGATGACAACCAGCAACTGGCGCTGAACGTCAGTGTGCCGCTGTCGAAGTGGTTGCCTGGTGCGTATATGAGCAACAGCATGACCAACGATATGCACGGCAAGACGTATAATCAGATTGGTCTGAACGGCACGGCGCTGGAAGACAATAACCTGTCGTACAGCGTGGCACAGGGTTACGGTAACCGGGATGAGGGCTACAGCGGTCTGGTGAGCGGCGATTATAAAGGTACTTACGGTGAAGTGAATGCTGGCTATAACTATAACGACGACTCTCGTCAAATGAACTATGGTGCTCAAGGCTCTGTACTGGTACATGAGCATGGTGTGACATTAGGACAGCCGCTGTCGGGTGACATGAGTTCAGTTGCTTTGGTAGAAGCGCCGGGCGCGAACGGCGTGAAGGTTCAAAATGGTACCGGGCTGAAGACCGACTGGCGGGGTTATACCATTGTGCCTTACCTGAGTCCGTACAAACGTTCACGTATTGCGCTTGACCCGGGTTCACTGGGTGATGATGTTGACCTGAAAGAGAACGTGGCGTCTGTTGTGCCAACAGCGGGAGCGGTGGTGAGGGCTAGATTTAAAACTAACGTAGGCAACCGTGTGCTGATGACCCTGCAGCAGGGAGATCATTCAGTGCCGTTTGGTGCTCTGGTTTCCATAAACGGTAGCGACAGCGACAATACCGGGATTGTAGGGGAAGGTGGTCAGGTATACCTCAGCGGCGTTCCGCAAAGCGGCGGGTTGACAGCAAAATGGGGTAGTGGGCACACTCAGCAGTGTCATGCGAATTTTACTCTGCCGGCTCAGGCTAGCGATAGAAAAGGGCATGCGGTGGGTGTACAGCAAATAAGCTTACATTGTGGTGGTTAAGTCATGACAGGATTAAAGAGTCTTTGTAGTGGCTTTATAATATTGCAATCTATTTCGTTTATAAATTCCAGTTGTCTGGCAGCGGACAATGTGGCGGTTAATATCACCGGAACAATACTTGAAAGCACCTGCAATGTTGATCAAAGCTCAACAAGCTTGGCGGTCCCACTTGGGAATATTGGCAGCATAGTTTTTAACAATCCGGGAGATTTATCTCCAGAGAGTCAATTCTCTATTATATTGAATTGTCCGTCGCAATTCTCTCGACAGGCTTCAGTTACCTTTAGCGGCAAGTTATCAACATCAGATGCTTCATTATTAGCTTTAGATGACAGTGCTGATGCGGCTAAAGGAGTTGCTGTGAGAATTAATGAAAGCAATGGAGATAAAATTGATATGGATAAAGCATCTATCCCTCAAAATCTTGTTCCAGGGATTAATACGCTTATGTTCTCAGCTCAATATCAATCAATTTCTGCAAGGTCTGATATAGTTGCTGGAACTGCTAATGCAACTGCCCAGTTTACAATAAATTATCAATGATTTTTGTAATTACAAAATTAATATTAATTAAAGAGTAATCGCAAGGTGATCAAATATGAAAAAAACACTTAACTTAATTTTTGGTATGCTCATATTATTGTTATTAACCAATGAGACAATGGCTTGCACTAAACCTATGACAATTAATCCAACAGGGCCTTTGAGTTATAATGGCCCAGCGGACTCAGTGCATCCAGGCCAGGCAATAGGATCCTGGGGGGGCGATACATCTACATACGATACGTATTGTGGGCCAGACCTAGTATATTCCGCATATGTTGAACCAATTGACCAAAAAACCAATATTACCTATTCAGATGGTTCAACAACATATCCCGTATTCCCGACAGGGGTACCTGGCATTGGGTATATTATAGGTATGAAAGATCCAAATGCTGGAACATTTATTGCCATCGATAATCCATCTACGAAAACATTTCCGAGCCCTGGAACTCCTAACCAGTCCAGCGTCATTGGATTTAATGCAAAAGTTACATATGTCGCTACAGAAAGTCTGAAAACAGGGGTTTATACTGTCCCTAGTAGGGTGATAGCAAATTTGACTTTTCGTGATTACTATAACGGAATTAGAGAGTCGACTACTTTAACTTTAAATTCAGTAACAATAAATGTTACTGCAACATCTTGTAAGGTCAATCAGCCATCTTTACAAGTTCCGTTAGGTACTTTTAATGTTACGGACTTTACGTCTGTGGGAAGTAATGTAGGATCTCATCCGTTTTCAGTAGATTTACAATGTGATGAGAATATAAAGGTTAATATGACCCTTAATGCAACTCAAAATGCGGAAACTTCTGATAATACTGTTATCGCCCTGGATAATGCAGGTGCGGAAAATGTAGCTAAAGGTGTTGGGGTCCAACTCCTTTATAATAATACTCCACTCGCGATTTCCAGTAAAATTCTTACTAATACTGTCGTAAGTGCTGGACCGGTGTCAATTCCGCTAGTGGCAAGATATTACCAGACAAGTTCTCAAGTAACAGCTGGAACAGCAAATGCTACTGCTAGCTTATTTCTAACGTATGAATAGTTCTAGTAATCAATAAAAAGCATGAAGCATTTTTGAAAGATACTAAAATTATCTACGTGGGTGAATATTATAGATCCTGTCTCATTAAGTAATTAAATATTGAAAATCCAGTTCTATTGAGCGCTGTCAACTTGGCAATGATTATTGGATCTGAAATAATTGGTTTGGGCCTTGTCTTTCAAATATGTAGCTATATATTGCATTCAGAGTTGACTATGTGAGAATGAAGTTATAGTAAAAATTGTCACTTCATTGTATCAATAGCATAGGTACAACAAAGTCAGTTAAAAATCTTGACAGTCCGGGAATGAAAGATGTTGCCGGACAGGTCGCAGATAAAAATTCAACGGGAGCGTCAACGTTGCAGTTAGCAGTTATCTAAATAATGACTGATCTGATGCCTTTTACTGCATTATTAAAGACGTTCTGGTTGGCTTAAAAAAAGGGGGGGGTAATCAGTGAGTTGGTGGTCATTTGTTGAGGCTCTTTATTCGGTATCCGCTTAGTTTTTTTCCTGCGAGCAGCAGGATGCATAACGTTTTGACTGAAATGTTTTTCTGATGTTGTTTTACAATTATCAGTACTGGTATTTACTATTCCGGAGAAGAAAACAGATGGATCAAATTTGTCAAACGGAGGAAAGAAATGAGTTGGAAAAAAAATATCTCCTGTATTCCGTATAAAAAGCGGGAGGCAGGCGACCGGGTTGATATGAGTTGGGGACAAGTGCTTATTTATGTATGGATAAATAAACGCTCATATAATGATAGGATGACATGGCAGGAGGGGCTCAGTGGTTCGGGTTCGGCACTGGGGTTTGATGTCACAGTCCGTTATTTTAATGACGAGTTATTTCTTTCACTGGTACGGGATGGGATTGAAATACACACCTTCACTGGCGGGCTGGCAATTAACGGCGCATTTGAGTTTCTTGCAGGTGTACTGCATTTCAATGCCAGTTACTATCCTTCTGAAATTATCACATGGCACCAGAAAGACCTGGATGCATTATGCTATGGTGAAAATCATATAAGAAATTTTCATTATGAGACGTTCCGTCAGTTCGATGGCGGAGGTGAATTAATGTAAAGAATATCGGAACAGCCTTATTACCGGCACGTTCTGATTTTCAGGGGTGAAAACAGGTTATTACAGTAAAAAGGTGGATCCTTGTGCGCTTTGTTTCAGAGCAGGCCTTTTTAAGAAGAACTGAGATTATGGTGATGTCACCGAACAGATACTGGTGTCAGGGGCTGGCTTATCTTGTGCAGAATGGCATGAACAGTAATATACATATGACTTATTGTCATAGTCTGTGGGCGTTAACTGAACGGCTGAAATCAAATCCGGCCATTTCCGTGGTGCTGACTGAAGAATACGGTGATGATGAGAATATGTCAGACTGGCTGATATTCAGTAACTGGGTGCAGACAGAATGCCCCGGATTACAGACTGTCATGTTACGTTATTCTGGCAGACCAGGTGTTGATATCACATCCCTTCGTAGAGGACGGGAGTATCTGGAAATGGCCTCTCCGATCAGGGGAGTGGCTGAGTTATTGAATGTGATTAAATCAGGGCGCTTCTCTGCAGGGAAGATTCCTGCCCGGAGGGCCCAACTTACCAGGCGGGAGCTCTATATCCTGAAATGCCTTTGTAATGCGGAGAATCCTGTGACATTAGGGAAAAAACTGGGGATCACAGTCAAGGCTATCA
>NZ_JBALIF010000034.1:0-9659 GCF_037053465.1 Citrobacter amalonaticus | reverse complement strand
CAAAAAAATGGAGTATGCCGATCCAGAACTGGCGGCTGGCAATGAGTCGCTTTATTATCGAGTTCGGTGACCGCCTGAGCGATCACCTTTAATGAGTGGGCAGTTACACAGAATTATTTACAGGGTCTCCAGAACTGGCGGCTGGCAATGAGTCGCTTTATTATCGAGTTCGGTGACCGCCTGAGCGATCACCTTTAATGAGTGGGCAGTTACACAGAATTATTTACAGGGTCTCTCGACGGCGGCGGCACCTTCTTTGGTCTTATTCCATCCTTTTTCCGCACCTTCTTTCGTGGCATTCCACCCTTTTTCCGTGCCTTCTTTGGTGTTATTCCAGGCTTTCTGCGAGTCTTCGCTGATTTTACTGCTCAGGTCATCACTTGTACCTTCAGCCTGGTGTTTCGCTTTCAGTTGTTGCTCTTCGCCCTGATTCTGAACCTGATGCAGTTTTTCTTTTGCCGTATTTGCATTTTCATGCGCGGCTGCCACATCATTATCGGTTGCGTGTGTGGTTGCGGCAAAAACAGGTGAAGCCAGCAGAAGTGCAGATAAGGCGATCATTGTCTTTTTCATAATATCCTCGCTTATAGGAATACTGATTAGCGTGATTCAGCATGGCACGTTAGCGAAGCGCTGGCTTTAGGAAAAAACTGTAAGTGAAAAAATCGCGCTTCATGGTTAATAAAATATTTATTATTTCAAATAATATCCTCTTGCTAATCATTGAGAGTTATTCGGAATATTGTCAAAAAAATATCTCTTTGTTTTTAAATGATTTTATTAAACGCGAATTGTCTGATTTCTGGACGTCTGTTATAAGACCCACGTTTGCGAAAACTGAAAAAACTGAGAGCTCAAATCTGGTGATCTGCGCGTGGAGAGTAGTAAAAAAATAAGTATTAATGACATGGAGTCGTTTATGACATTAAAGAAGTACGCAATTCTGATGGGACTGTTTTCTTTCGAGGGTTTTGCTGCTGAAGCTGTCTGTAACTCCTCTGATGGCGTTCAGTTGACCTGTCGTGGCGAGACTGGGCTTATCACGGATATTGAAAGTATCCTTAATTCATACAACAGCGCAACCATTTCAACGACGGGGCGCGAGTTCAGTTATGGATTAGATTTATGGAAGCAAAGCCAATATCACCTTACCGCTGAAAACATCAATATCATCACCAATGGAGACTGGTCTGATGGTATTCGTGGACGGAATTCCACGTTTGTCATGGATAGTAATTTGACGATTAAAACCTATGGTAATTTTTCTTCTGGAATATATCTGGAGGAAACGGAATATGCTGATCTGACGTTTAATGGCGGTATGGATATTTATGCCCGGCATGGTATGGGGATTGCTGCGGAAATTACCCAGGGGCGAAATAAAAATAATGTACTCACAGCCGGAGATAATATTTCAATTGTCACGGACGGCGCAGGCAGTAATGTATACAGAGGGGCGGGATACGGTGTCTATGCAGGTTCAGCATACTATCTCAACGCCATGGGATTTGTTCCCGATCACAGTAATGCCCGCATTACTCTGGGAAACAATGTCTCTGTACAAACCAATGGCGACAAAGCCCATGCGGTTTACGCCAATAAAACCGGGATGATTCAGGTCGGTGATATCTCTGTGCTTACCCGGGGCCAGCAGGCGGACGCATTAAGAGCAGAAGACGGTATTAAGCATTTACCGCCAGGGCAGCGCGCGACTTTTAACCAGACAGAAAGCTACGAGGGGGGAAAAATCTTCCTCACCCGGAACGTTAATATTGATATGGAAGGTTCCGGGAGTTACGCCATGTATTCCACCGGTTTCGGCTCGTATATCGGCTCCTCCTGGCTGGGGGGACAGCAGTCTCGCGGCACCTATATCGTCAATGGCGATTTGCTGGCCGACAGACAGGGGGTTATCGATTTACGCATGACGCAGGGGTCGGCGTTTACCGGTAGCGCGAACTCAACTCAGCTCAATGCGGATAACTCTCTGAATACGGTTGATAACGGATATATCTATCTGCATATGTCCAGAACCAACAGTGTCTGGAATATGACCGCAGATTCCGTTGTTACCCGCCTCGATCTGAATGATGCGAATTTGACCTACGCGGCGCCGGGCAGTTTCTCATCCTACACACCGAAATTTTTGCGGGTTATTGAAGATTATTCGGGCAGCAATGGCATCCTGACGCTGAACACCGTACTCGGCGGCGATGATTCATTGACGGATAAACTGTATGTTCTGGGCGATGTTGAAGCCGGGAATACCCAGGTCAGCATTAACAATATCGGCGGTCAGGGCGCGCTCACCCAGCAGGGGATCGAAATTGTGAATGTCGGCGGCGAGTCCATCGGTACATTCACTAAATATGGCCGTATCGTTGCTGGCGCTTATGACTATGACGTCGTCCGTAAAGGAGAGAACTGGTATCTGGTCAGCGGTATTGGCTCTGAGCCTGCGCCAGATCCAGGACCTTCTCCGGAACCTTCGCCACAGCCCCAGCCAGCACCGGGTGAACCTGTGATCCGTCCGGAAGCAGGGGAATACGTTGCGAACATTGCCGCAGCAAATAGCTTGTTCCAGCTTCGTCTGCATGACCGTATCGGCGAACCACACTATATTGATGCCCTAACTGGAGAGACGAAAAAAGTGACGGGGCTCTGGATGCGGCATGTCGGTGGACACACCCGCTTCAAAGACAACAGCGGGCAGGTTAACACTCAGGCTAACCGTTATGTCGTACAGTTGGGCGGAGACATCGCACAGTGGAGCAGCGATGAGAAAGACAAATACCTTCTCGGGATTATGGGCGGCTATGCCAACCAGAAAAGTAACTCGCACAATAAGTTGAACCGTTATTACAGCAGGGGCAGCGTGGAGGGTTACAGCCTGGGAGTTTACGGGACATGGCTGCAAAATAACGAGGAGCAGACGGGCGCTTATGTGGACAGTTGGCTGATGTATAACTGGTTTGATAATACTGTCAGCGGTGAAAATCTGGCCCAGGAAGACTATTCGTCAAAAGGTTTTACTGCTTCTGTTGAATCCGGTTACACCTGGAAAATTGGCGAGAAAAATGAGCGGGAAAGCTACTATTTTCAGACGGTTGGGCAGTTGACCTGGATGGGCGTGAAAGCCAACGCTCACAGTGAAGCGAATGGTACGCGGGTGACCAGCGAAGGGGACGGCAACATTCAGTCCCGGCTGGGGGCGCGCTTATTTATCAAAGGGTATAGCCAGCTTGATGAAGGCAAAGAGCGTATCTTCGAACCTTTCGTTGAGGCTAACTGGATCCACAATACCAAACGTTTTGGCGCATCCATGAGCGGTGTGGACGTTGAGCAGGCCGGAACCCGTAACATCGCTGAGCTAAAAGTTGGTGTGGAAAGTCAGCTCAATCGTAACGTTAATCTCTGGGGGAATGTTGCTCAGCAGATTGGTGATGCGGGTTACAGCGACACCAGCGCTATGCTGGGGTTGAAAGTGAATTTCTGAGGATAACCGGCAAGTCCGCAATATTCTTTTCGCGAATCGCAACTGCACTCCAAACGTTGGATCCCCAACCGAGTAAAGTGCAGTTTTTTGTTATCTGTAGTCACACCCGTCACCGCTGATGGCGGAAAAATAAATGCCTCAGGAACTATGGTTATTTTAAATGCTTTCACCCATGCTTTTAGATAAGTCACATTGATCGTGTAAGCAGCATTACAATAACTTGTTTATCGTCCGGAGCCGACAATGCGTAACACTCTTCTTCCCATCATTGTTGCTGTGTTGCTCTTCATTTTTGGCGTATCGATTCTTAACGCGCAACTCTGGTATTCCGCAAGAGAGGACAGCCTTGTGGGAGCCCGATATATTGTCAAAGATGTGAATAATATTCTTGATGAAGCGAGTCATGCCACGAAAACGGCCCAGGAAGTTGCACAAAAAGGTTGCGATCAGGAAGGGCAGTATCGATTGGGTACAGAAGCAGCGCTTCAGCCTCATCTCAGGACAATCTTCATTTACAAACAGGGTGTGGTTTGGTGCTCGTCACTGTCGGGTAATCGCGTTTTACTGACTCGGCTTCCGGCAATTACCGATGCCCGACTCTTGCTTGTGTCGGCGAAAAATACGGTTAACGCACGGCCTGTATTGTTAAATCAGACGCTGCTTGCGGACAGCCGCATTGTGGTGACCATCAGCGATCAACATATTCGTGACGCACTGCGTACCCCTCTTAAAGAGGTGAATTACGCCTTTATGGCCGGGAATGCGATGCTGGGGTTGTCGGGCGATGTGACGATCCCACATGTTTCTGAGCCAAATTTTGGCCGCGTAAACTCTGAACATTACCCTTTTGCTGTCAGATACAATCAACCACCAATATTTAGCGCGCACAGACTCATCAGTCAGGGAATGGGCGTCGTTATTTTTATTACGCTAATATCGTGTCTGGCTGGATATGCGCTTGAGCGATATTTAAACCGTAATACCACGCCGGAAGAAATGCTTCGCCGGGCCATCATGAAAGGTGAAATAGTGCCTTTTTATCAACCCGTAGTGAACGGCAGGGAAGGCACATTGCGTGGAGTCGAAGTGCTGGCGAGATGGAAACATCCTAAAGCGGGTTTTATTTCCCCGGCATCATTTATTCCTGTTGCCGAAAAATCGGGACTGATAATACCGCTCACACAAGGGTTGATGAACCAGGTTGTGGAGAATATGAATGCGATCGCCAGCAAGCTGCCAGAAGGATTTCATGTCGGCATTAACTTTAGCGCATCTCATATTACTTCCCCGACATTTGTTGAGGAGTGCCTTAAATATAAGGCGAAATTTGAAAGAAAAGATCTCAACCTCGTGATAGAAGTAACAGAACGAGAACCATTGCATGTTGATGAGCACCTGGTACAAACCCTGAATATTCTTCACGAGAATGGTTTTGTGATTGCGCTGGATGATTTTGGAACAGGGTATTCGGGGCTCTCTTATCTCCATGATCTGCATATTGATTACATCAAGATCGATCAGAGCTTTGTCGCCCGCGTCAACATGGAGGAGGATTCCACACGGATTCTGGATTGTGTGCTGGATCTGGCACGGAAGCTGTCGTTAAGCATTGTCGCTGAAGGCGTGGAAACGAAAGAACAAGTTGATTACCTCAACAGAAATGATATTACCTTTCAACAAGGGTATTATTTTTTTAAACCTGTTAGCTTTACTGAACTCATTAAAATTCTTTTATCAAAGCCCAGAGTAAAGGTTGTGGTTGAGTAGGAACTTATTTTTTACTGGTATGTGTATTCTCCATAGCGTTCACATCAATCATACCTTTATGGGCGTCCAGGTAATAGCATTTTGTCTTAGATGTATATTCTAAAGAGGCATTTTCACATTGTTCAAGATGACTGTAAGCGCCGATAATTTCTTTATTCGACGCGTTTCCTGAAAGACTCATTATCAGTGCCAGAACGTACATTTTTTATCCTTGAAATAATAGAGTGTTGGTCTTTTTCGAGAAAGGTAATTTACAATCAGTTTTTAAACTGGTAAAAAACTTTTTTTAATGATAGCCTGGATTTTATAGAAAACAAGTTGAACTCTCCTAAAAGTCCACTTTCAGATAGTTAACGCAATTGTTGTAGTATCGTAAGAATAGAGAGTCAGATTTGTGAGATGACGGAAAATTCATCCGGACAGTGTGAGACTGCTTGCTTATTATTCGGGGTACTAACAAACTTACATTGCTTTCTATTCGCTCTGTACTATGACTAATTAGATCGTATTTAGGTACTCATGTAAGTGTGAGCCTAAATCGTGGTTGAGTTTATTGAGAGAGCCGAGCTTCAACATGCACGACCCCGCCTTTTCTTCTCACAGCATGTTGATGCCGATAAGGTGAATTAACTGCCCGACAATCTTGTCTTCAATCAGTGCTGACTGGCAACGGCGTGGACAATATAAACGCGAGGTAACGCCGGGACAGAATGAAAAATACTACCTTGCCGGGCATTGCACTGTGGAACTTAGGCCAGGCAACATATTGAAATCAGTAGGTCAGATAGCATCCTGTTTTACTACCCGGAAAATACTGAGAATATTTGCTATGTTCTTGGCCTAACAGGTGTACGAATGTCAATGTTATAGTGGTGATGTTAATTAACGTTGTACGTCCTTTCCATTGCCATGGGTCTGCCATCTGAATTTGATAAGCAAATATCAACCGGCACACCAGTCAGGAGAGACACTTTTGCAAAATCATGGATTCGGGAACCTGTATCATGTCTCAAATGATACCACGTTCCATTATATTGAAAGTTGGTTGCACCTGATTCATCAATATTGAGATTTGTGATTGTATGGTTCGTTACCAGTTGACCACTTCTTTCACTACAAATCTGAGATAAAGATTGTCCATCTGCTATCGCATTAATACAATAACTTAAAATGGATAGTGCTAAGGGTAATGTAACTTTAAAGGACATAAAACCTCCAGTTTAAATAAATTTAAAGTTCTGAATGACTCAGGCAACTTGAACAGAATAGAGCAGGCAGACGGCGATCAACATCTTCCAGCGGTAGAAAATCAGCTCCTATAGCCGATAAACCAACAAGTAATCGAGCTCGGTGATCCAGAGGAGAGGTGTCGGAACTGGTAAATGGACCGTCATGAGAGTGTGTATTTTGACTTTCTATATAATTGGGGTTCGATCTGCTCTCTGTAATCCATTCACCATTTTCAAATCTAATTGTTTCTACTGATCTAATTTGTGTTGAACTTATTATATTGTATGCGGTATATTCTTGCTCACGTGCTACAGTCGCGCGAACATCGTCACTGACACGGATGTTGTGTTGATCATAAATATGATAAACCGTCTCAAGAGCAGGATAAAAGTTATCTGTTGCTCTGATGTTATATATATAATAAGGGGAGCCAGTCGCTACCGCTCGTTCGCGCGCGAAATTATTGGCAATATCATGATTGGATGAGGTCGGAATAAATGCGGAGTCTCTGGAGCCTGTTGTGCCGGATAATCCTAATATGTGTGAAATGTAATTAATGTTTGTACCCCATGCAGTAAATCCATTCTGGAATACCTCGTCAGGTGGCCGATTATCAGCGCGATAAACAGTCTTAACTGTTATGGCATTTGCTGTACAGATTCCATAAAATATGAATAACATGAGGTATACTAAGTGAATCTTATTCATATCACTCCCGATTAGTTAAGGTGGCTACGTTTTTATCTAAGTGAACTCGTTATTAATCGATAAAACCTGTACTCAGGTTGTGTTAAAAAATCACTTGAGTTGGATGAATGTCTCCTTTAAATTCCAAAGAAAGCATATATTTCCCCTTGGTAAGGTAATTGTCAGTGTTTTTCTGAATCTTGTTTAAAGGTAATATAATGAAAATATAAATCATGTTTCTGTCCAAAAATGTGCAAAATAGGTCAATAATTTAACTAAATTATGCACCAACAGAAATTGGTTCACCGACAGGACCACATATGTTTTGGACAAATGCAGCAAAAATAAAACTGAAATTTCACCTCGTTTATGCATGTTTAATGCGCAATCAGATGAAACAGAGAGGGCAGCCATCCATTAGATCGGGTATTGCGATTGCAGCTATCCAAATCATGACCATACATGCAACAAAAAAATGTAATTAATTGAATATATAGGATTTTTTAAGGTTAATGAGCTGGCGTCCTTGTAATTGGTGGGGGAGCTGGTTGAGTTTGTTTGAGATTTTGGTTTTTTTCGCGAAGGGGAAGGCGCAAAAAGAGTGGCGATGATTTTGATATGGAAGGTTTTTTGTATCTCATTGATTTTTAAGTTGATTGTTGGGAGTGGGATTTTCCTTGCTAGTTTAGGCTCTGGTGGACGCTACAGGCTTGTCGTTTGTTTCCGGAAGTGAGTGTTTCTGTCGGATAATTCACTCTCTTGAATTTTCCCGCCTGTAGACCATTCTCATCTAATACATATAAACAACCGAAGTCGATACAGGTAGCTGGCCTTAGGTATATTAACAATAAGAGAGCACCATGCTTGAACTCCGTCCTAATTGCGAATGCTGTGATAAAGATCTGCTGCCTGAATCAAAAGAGGCATACATCTGTTCATTCGAATGCACATTTTGCCTCGATTGCGTGGCCCAACGGCTTAACGCCAGTGCCCGAACTGCGGAGGGGAACTGGTGCGACGTCCAATACGCCCCGAAGCATCCCTCCTGCGTCACCCTGCATCCCTATAAACAGTAGAGATGAAAACTGTGCTTTCTTCTTGCTTATAACGGCCTTCGTGCTCCTGCTAGCTGTCTGCTGTGTGCCTGTGATCTTCTCGCTGAAAACAGTACCGGGCTAAACTGAAGTCGTGGCCTTATCGACCATGTCGGATCCGATAGCATTTTATTCAGGCTATATTAGTCAGAGGTAGAAGTTCATATATAACATGTTTTTATAATTATCATTTTGCTAAAGGTTTGTTAGAATGTTTTTATAAAATGTTATGATTCTTTTTTTGTTTTTTTAAGTAGTTCTAAATCGATAACTAATATTCGTTTTGGCACAGGGGTATTATTTGGGTATAACAATCCCTTGGCTTTATCGAATATTTCGTCATCATTAAATAACTTCGAAACATCATAGCCTTGTAGTATATGATTTAGATTGATCTCTTTCTCGTTTATTTTATGCTGTTCTATTGTTTCATAATCTGAAGCCAGAATTGAAATGTTCGAGTATGAGAGTGTCATCACATTTGGAGGTTGTGGGAGAATAGAGGGTTTAGAGATGTTTTTTTTGTAAGTGCTAACACACTCAAGTAAACAACAAAGTGGATATGTTGTTTTAAATTTATGTATCGTAGGGAAATTCTTCCCTCTTTTTATATTAATCGCTCTAACTACCAATTCAAGATTGGCAATGGTAATCCCCATTTTCTTTTTGGATATTGGTTTTTGATAATTCCAGTATTCATCAAGTTCAGTTTGTTTTGGGTAGTTGTAAAACGCATAGAGCGCAATTGCTTTCGTATTTTTAGCATGTTTTCTCAAGATTTCATATTGTAGTTTTTTATCTTTTCCTACTTCGTGTTTAAGCGTTTTATATGAATATTGATTGTAATCCATTTTTTTTGCTTGTATAGCATATCGCACCCAACCATTTTTAATACTTCCGATCCACCATTCCCAATCAGTGCCGCTTTCTGATTCTTTATCTTTGGCGGTTTTTCTTATAGTCAGGTAATTATAGTCTCTTCTGGCAATCTCGATTAATATCAGATCACTAATTGTTTCCTCACCTATTGAAACTCCTAATTTCTTTCCATCGTTAAGCAAGTCCCATACATACTCAGAAATATCAGAAAAAACACTCATTTATATGATCCACATAAACTAAACCAATATATATAACTATCGGCATTATTAGTAAAATCTTTAGACATTTTGTTAAATCCTAAACATGTAACTCAGCATACGTTGAAAATGTATCACCGATGTCTCTATTTTTGAAGTTAAACTATAGTGAAGTGAGGTTGTAAGTATCCCGCATAATCGTGCCATTCACATTTAGAGATCATCCGGCATAATCAATCTGCCAACGAAGGAGATCGCTATGCGTAAAGCCCGTTTTACTGAGCATCAGATCATCGCTGTGATTAA
>NZ_JBALIF010000033.1:0-12545 GCF_037053465.1 Citrobacter amalonaticus | reverse complement strand
GCTATTAATTACTGCACTGCGACAATACGATCGCCGTTGGCTTCCAGACGAATTGTTTTGCCTGGAATTAACTCTCCGGACAGAATTTGCTGCGCCAGTGGGTTTTCAATCTGTTGCTGGATTGCACGTTTCAACGGACGAGCCCCATACACCGGATCATACCCATTTGCGCTCAGCAGTTTCAGCGCCTCATCGGAGATGTGGATTTCATAACCACGTTCTTCCAGACGTTTGTAAAGACGCCGCAGTTGAATCTGGGCAATCGACGCGATGTGTTGTTCACCCAGTGGATGGAATACCACAACCTCATCAATACGGTTGATGAACTCCGGACGGAAGTTATGGCTTACCACGCCCAGTACCAACTCTTTCATATGACCGTAATCCAGTTCACCGAAACGTTCCTGAATCAGATCGGAACCCAGGTTAGACGTCATAATGACAACCGTGTTACGGAAGTCGACTGTTCGCCCCTGCCCATCGGTCAGACGACCATCATCCAGCACTTGCAGCAGAATGTTGAACACATCAGGATGCGCTTTCTCAACTTCATCAAGCAGAATCACCGAATAAGGGCGACGACGAACGGCTTCCGTCAGATACCCCCCCTCTTCATAACCGACATATCCCGGAGGCGCCCCGACCAGACGGGACACGGAGTGTTTCTCCATAAACTCGGACATATCGATACGCACCATCGCGTCATCGCTATCAAACATAAAGTTTGCCAGCGCCTTACACAGCTCGGTTTTACCGACCCCCGTAGGCCCGAGGAACAGGAATGAACCAATCGGACGGTTTGGATCGGCAAGACCCGCACGGCTACGACGAATCGCGTTCGATACCGCTTCTACTGCCTCGTTCTGCCCAATCACACGGCTGTGTAATTCCTGTTCCATACGCAACAGTTTTTCACGCTCGCCTTCCAGCATTCTTGCGACCGGAATACCGGTCCAGCGAGCCAGCACTTCAGCAATTTCCGCATCCGTCACTTTATTACGTAACAGACGCATGGTTTTACCTTCAGCCAGAGTTGCCGCTTCCAGTTGTTTCTCCAGCTCAGGAATTTTCCCGTATTGAAGTTCGGACATCCGCGCCAGATCGCCCACACGGCGCGCCTGTTCAATGGCAATCTTCGCTTGTTCCAGCTCGGCTTTAATTGTTTGTGTTCCGGAGAGAGACGCTTTTTCCGCTTTCCACTCTTCTTCTAATTCAGAGTACTGGCGCTCTTTGTCATCCAGCTCTTCGTTAAGCATATCGAGACGTTTTTTACTTGCCTCATCAGACTCTTTCATTAACGCCTGCTGTTCCAGTTTGAGCTGGATAATGCGGCGGTCGAGTCTGTCCAGTTCTTCCGGTTTTGAATCAATCTGCATACGGATACTGGATGCGGCTTCATCGATAAGGTCGATGGCTTTATCCGGCAACTGACGGTCGGCGATATAACGATGTGACAAGGTAGCAGCCGCAACAATTGCCGGGTCAGTGATCTGTACATGGTGGTGCAGTTCATAACGCTCTTTCAGGCCACGCAGAATCGCGATGGTATCTTCAACCGAAGGTTCAGCGACGAACACTTTCTGGAAACGACGCTCCAGAGCCGCATCTTTTTCAATGTATTGACGATACTCATCAAGCGTTGTCGCTCCTACGCAGTGCAGTTCACCACGCGCCAGCGCCGGTTTCAGCATGTTCCCGGCATCCATTGCGCCGTCTGCTTTACCCGCTCCCACCATCGTATGCAGTTCATCAATAAACAGGATGACATTGCCTTCCTGTTTAGCGAGATCGTTGAGCACGCCTTTTAAGCGTTCTTCAAATTCACCACGGTATTTTGCCCCAGCCACCAGCGCGCCCATATCCAGCGCCAGCACACGACGGCCTTTTAAGCCTTCCGGTACTTCACCATTAATGATTCGCTGTGCTAACCCTTCAACAATGGCGGTTTTACCAACGCCAGGTTCACCAATTAACACCGGGTTGTTTTTAGTACGACGCTGCAGTACCTGAATGGTACGGCGGATCTCTTCATCACGGCCGATAACCGGGTCGAGCTTGCCCTGTTCAGCACGCTCGGTCAGATCGACAGTATATTTTTTCAAGGCCTGACGTTGGTCTTCAGCCCCTTGATCGTTCACGCTCTCACCTCCGCGCATTTGTTCAATTGCCTGAGTAATATTAGCGGTCGTTGCGCCAGCCGATTTCAGTAAATCGGTCAATGTGCCGCGAGACTCAAGCGCCGCCAGAATGAATAACTCTGACGAAATAAAGTTGTCCCCTCGTTTTTGCGCCAGCTTGTCGCAAAGATTCAGTACACGCACCAGATCCTGAGACGGCTGAACGTCGCCACCGGTGCCTTCCACCTGCGGTAAACGACTCAGCGCCTGATCAATGGCGGTGCGTAACTGACCGGCATTAATGCCAGCAGAGGTTAATAAAGGACGTACCGATCCCCCTTCCTGATTCAGCAAGGCACTCATTAAATGAAGAGGTTCGATGAATTGGTTGTCGTGCCCCAGAGCGAGCGACTGGGCATCGGCAAGAGCAAGCTGGAATTTATTAGTAAGACGATCCAGACGCATAACTCCTCCCATAACAGGTCAAAATTGCTACTGGAGATTAAATGAGGTCATCCCTCAATTATTCAAGGTTAATGACCTGAATTATGTGAAAAGAAAATCACGCGTACCGGATCGTCTTGATTCTTTAGGTTATATCAGCCAAATAAAACTTGCCATACGCCCCGTGGTCTTGTCGCGACGATAAGAGAAGAAAGTCTCATTTTCACTAAAAGTACAGCGGTCGCCACCGTAGATGTGCTCAACGCCGACATTTGCCAGGCGTTGGCGCGCAAGCTGATAAATATTCGCCAGATATTTTTCGCCGCGCGGCACAAAGGCGTTATGCGCGTTGCTATCTTTTACGATGAACGCCTCACGCACCTCTGGCCCCACTTCAAACGCCGTAGGCCCAATCGCCGGCCCCAACCAGGCAAGAATATTTTCAGGTTTATCGGCAAAGCAAGCGACTGTCTCTTCCAGTACGCCTTCACATAATCCGCGCCAACCCGCATGGGCTGCCGCCACTTCCGTTCCTGCCCGATTACAGAACAACACAGGCAGACAGTCCGCCGTCATCACCGCACAAACGGTGCCCAGCGAATTACTGTATGACGCATCCGCACGTTTAGATGTATAAGGCTCGCCGGTCAGTTTCAGGACATTTTTGCCATGCACCTGCTCCAGCCAGACCGGTTTTGAAGGCAAATTGCCCGCAGCAAACAGCCGTTTACGATTTTCTTCGACATGCTCCGGGTTGTCGCCACAATGGGCACCCAGATTCAAGGCGTCATACGGCGACAGACTCACGCCGCCGGTTCGGGTCGAACTACAGGCCGCCACACCTTTCGGCATGGGCCACTGCGGGACAATAAGCTCACTCATAGCCAGGCCACGTCATCCTTATGCTCTTCAAAATCGGCACGCATTGCGTCAATCAGTTCCACCATATCCTGGGGAATTGGCGCATGCCATTCCATTTCAATACCGGAAATTGGGTGATACAAACGCAGCATGGTGGCATGCAGCGCCTGACGGTCAAATTTACGCAGCGTAGAGATAAAATCTTCCGACGCCCCTTTCGGTGGACGCGGACGACCACCGTAGACCGGATCGCCCACCAGCGGATGAGTGATATGCGCCATGTGCACGCGGATCTGGTGCGTACGTCCCGTTTCCAGACGCAGCCGCAGACGCGTGTGCACACGGAAGTGCTCCATAATGCGGTAATGCGTCACCGCCGGTTTCCCCATCGGATGCACGGCCATATGAGTGCGCTTCGTCGGGTGACGACTAATAGGTTCTTCCACCGTGCCGCCTGCGGTCATATGACCAATCGCCACCGCTTCATATTCACGTGTAATCTCACGCAGTTGCAGCGCTTCGACCAGGCGTGTTTGCGCCGGTACGGTTTTCGCCACCACCATCAGACCGGTGGTGTCTTTATCCAGACGATGGACAATACCTGCTCGCGGAACGTCAGCAATCGGCGGATAATAATGCAGCAGCGCATTCAGAACTGTACCGTCCGGGTTACCTGCCCCTGGATGAACGACCAGATCGCGTGGTTTGTTGATAACAATAATGTCATCATCTTCATAAACGATGTCCAGTGGGATATCCTGAGGTTCAAAGCGGATTTCTTCATCGATCTCGGCGTCGATAGCGACCTGTTCTCCGCCTAAGACTTTTTCTTTCGGTTTGTCACAAATTTTATCGTTGACCCGCACGCGCTGATCGAGGATCCAATCTTTTATGCGCGATCGTGAATAATCAGGGAACATTTCGGCCAAAGCTTGATCTAAGCGTTGACCGAGTTGATTTTCGGATACCGTTGCGGTGAGTTGTACTCGTTGTGCCATATACAGCTTCTTCGTTTAACGTTGGGTTTTACGGCTTTGCCGTTTAATATAGTGTGCTATTGTAGCTGGTCTTAACCGGGAGCAGGAACAGAGAATCTCCCGTAAAACATTTTGAGGAAAGTCAAAACGTCATGACGCGCATGAAATATCTGGTGGCAGCCGCCACGTTGAGCCTGTTTTTGGCGGGTTGCTCTGGTTCAAAGGAAGAGGTGCCCGATAATCCGCCTAATGAAATCTACGCGACTGCTCAGCAAAAGCTGCAGGACGGTAACTGGAAACAGGCAATAACGCAATTGGAAGCGTTGGATAACCGCTATCCATTTGGTCCATATTCCCAACAGGTGCAGTTAGATCTTATCTACGCCTACTATAAAAACGCCGATCTACCGCTCGCTCAGGCCGCCATCGATCGCTTTATCCGCCTGAACCCAACGCATCCTAATATCGATTATGTCATGTATATGCGTGGCCTGACCAATATGGCATTGGATGACAGCGCGCTACAGGGATTCTTTGGCGTCGATCGTAGCGATCGCGATCCTCAGCATGCACGCGCTGCGTTCAACGACTTTTCGAAACTGGTCCGCGGTTATCCAAACAGCCAGTACACCACCGATGCGACCAAACGTCTGGTATTCCTGAAGGATCGTCTGGCGAAATATGAGTACTCCGTTGCAGATTACTACACTAAACGTGGTGCCTGGGTTGCCGTCGTTAACCGTGTCGAAGGCATGCTGCGCGATTATCCGGATACACAAGCTACACGTGATGCTCTGCCGCTGATGGAAAAAGCCTATCGCGAAATGCAGATGACCGCGCAGGCTGACAAGGTAGCGAAGATTATTGCCGCCAACAGCAGCAATACCTGATCGCATTTGAGATGCAAAACGGCAGCCCCTGGGCTGCCGTTTCTTTATCCGTTTCGCCCCCTGCTTCAGAACACTTCAGCATGACGCAACTCATCAAATATGGCCTGCTTTCTGGCTTTCCTCAAGTAGAAAATCACCTCTTCCTGCGATAACTCACAAAAAGGTTCCCTTGACAAAAAGTGACAAAACAATGTGATTTATATCACACATTTTGACATTGGGAACGGTATGCTGGAATCACCAAGACGGGAAAGACAAGAGGTAAAATTTATGACAATGAACATTACCAGTAAACAAATGGAAATTACTCCGGCAATTCGCCAACATGTCGCAGACCGTCTCGCCAAGCTGGATAAATGGCAAACCCACCTGATTAATCCACATATCGTCCTGTCCAAGGAGCCACAGGGTTTCATCGCTGATGCCACCATCAATACACCGAACGGACATCTGGTCGCCAGCGCAAAACACGAAGATATGTATACCGCTATTAACGATTTGATCAACAAGCTGGAACGGCAGCTCAATAAAGTGCAGCACAAAGGCGAAGCCCGTCGTGCAACAACTTCAGTAAAAGACGCCAACTTCGTCGAAGCAGAAGAAGAGTAGTCCCTTACATTGAGTGTATCGCCAACGCGCCTTCGGGCGCGTTTTTTGTTGACAGGGTGAAAACAGTACAGGTACTTTACAGGTGTCACTTAAGGAAACTACGATGAAACTCACCCCGTTCTTCTTCGCATTCTTTTTTACCTTCCCCTGAATGGGAGGCTTTCGTCGTGTAAAAAAGAATGCGAAGACGAACAATAAGGCCTCCCACAGCGGGAGGCCTTTTTTATTGATAACAAGAAAGGCAACACTATGACATCGGAAACCCCATTACTGGCGCTGCGCGATAAAATCAGTGCGCTGGATGCAAAATTACTGGCGTTACTGGCCGAGCGACGTGGACTGGCAGTAGAAGTTGGTAAAGCCAAGCTCGAATCCCATCGCCCGGTCCGGGATATCGACCGTGAGCGCGATCTGCTGGACAGATTGATTACGCTTGGTAAAGCCCATCATCTGGACGCGCACTACATCACTCGCCTCTTTCAGCTCATTATCGAAGATTCCGTTCTCACCCAGCAGGCGCTATTGCAGCAACATCTGAATAAGATCAACCCCCATTCTGCACGCATCGCCTTTCTGGGGCCAAAAGGGTCTTACTCACATCTCGCCGCGAGGCAGTATGCCGCTCGTCACTTCGAACAGTTCATTGAAAGTGGTTGCGCAAAGTTTGCGGATATCTTTAATCAGGTTGAAACCGGACAGGCCGATTACGCCGTCGTGCCGATTGAAAACACCAGCTCGGGTGGGATTAACGATGTTTACGATCTGTTGCAGCACACCAGTCTCTCCATCGTGGGCGAGATGACAATTACGATTGATCACTGCGTACTGGTTTGTGGAACAGCGGATCTGGAGACGATTGAAACGGTATACAGCCATCCGCAGCCATTCCAGCAGTGCAGCAAGTTCCTCAACCGCTATCCGCACTGGAAAATCGAATATACCGAAAGCACCTCGGCCGCGATGGAAAAAGTGGCTCAGGCGAATTCTCCACGCGTGGCGGCGCTGGGAAGCGAAGCAGGCGGCATGCTGCATGGGCTACAGGTCTTAGAACGTATCGAAGCGAACCAGACACAGAATATTACCCGCTTCATCGTGCTGGCGCGTAAAGCCATTAATGTATCCGATCAGGTTCCCGCGAAAACTACGTTACTGATGGCGACAGGACAACAGGCCGGTGCCCTGGTTGAAGCGTTGTTGGTGATGCGCAATCACAATCTGATCATGACCAAACTGGAATCCCGCCCCATACACGGTAACCCGTGGGAAGAGATGTTCTATCTCGACATCCAGGCCAATCTGGAGTCACCGGAAATGCAAAAAGCGCTTAAAGAGCTGGGGGAAATTACCCGCTCGATGAAGGTACTGGGCTGCTATCCGAGTGAAAACGTGGTACCGGTCGACCCGCGATGACACAAAAAAGCCAGTGGAGACCCACTGGCTTTTTTCTTTCTGACAACAGCCATCAGGCGCGGCTGTCATTTGCCTGACGCAACAGCGTACGGCTCTCGCTCTGGAAGCGCTTCGCGTAGTCCCCAAACCAGTGTTCCACTTTGCGGAAGCTGTCGATAAACGCCTGTTTATCCCCCTGTTCCAGCAGGCCAATCGCGTCGCCAAAACGTTTGTAATAACGCTTAATGAGCGCCAGATTACTCTCCGATGACATGATGATATCGGCGTAAAGCTGCGGATCCTGAGCAAACAGACGCCCTACCATCGCCAGTTCAAGGCGATAAATCGGTGAAGAGAGTGCCAGCAATTGTTCAAGCTGTACGTTCTCTTCTGCCAGATGTAACCCATAAGCAAACGTTGCGAAGTGACGTAGCGCCTGGATAAAGGCCATATTCTGATCGTGCTCAACGGCGCTGATGCGATGCAGTCGCGCGCCCCAAACCTGTATCTGCTCCAGAAACCACTGATAGGCTTCCGGATGACGTCCGTCACACCAGACCACCACCTGTTTTGCCAGGCTGCCGCTGTCCGGACCAAACATCGGATGCAGACCGAGCACCGGGCCATTATGTGCCGCCAGCATCGCCTGCAACGGCCCATTTTTTACCGAAGCCAGATCGACCAGAATACAATCGGCTGGCAGTGGCGGTAATTTTGCGATCACCGCTTCCGTCAGGTGGATTGGCACACTGACGATCACCATGCCGGCATCCGCTACGATCTCCTGCGCACGCTCCCAGTCGTTCTGTTCGAGGATCCGCACCTGATAACCCGACAGGCTGAGCATCTTCTCAAACAAACGTCCCATCTGGCCGCCACCGCCGACAATCACAACCGGCCGCAGAGAAGGACACAGCGTTTTAAAGCCTTTGTCATTCTCGCTGGAGTAGGATTCACGCATCACCCGGCGCAAGACATCTTCGATCAGATCCGGCGGCACACCGAGCGCTTCCGCTTCGGCACGCCGTGAAGCCAACATCGTTGCTTCACGCTCTGGTACGTATATCGGCAGGCCAAAGCGGCTTTTCACTTCACCGACTTCAGCCACCAGTTCCAGACGGCGCGCCAGTAAATCCAGCAACGCTTTATCCACTTCATCAATTTGATCGCGTAACGCGGTCAACTCAGCAACCATAACGAACCTCTTAAGCCTGGCGCGCCGCCAACTGGCCGTTCAAGTCTTTGTTAATTTCACGCAGCAACGCGTCCGTCATTTCCCAGCTAATGCAGGCATCGGTAACGGACACACCGTACTTCATTTCGCTGCGCGGTTGCTCGGAGGACTGGTTGCCTTCGTGAATATTACTTTCAATCATCAGTCCAATGATTGAGCGGTTGCCATCTTTAATTTGCGCAACCACTGACTCTGCCACGGCAGGCTGACGACGGTAATCTTTATTGGAGTTACCATGGCTGCAATCTACCATCAGTGAAGGTCGCAGTCCCGCCTGCTCCATCTCTTTTTCACACTGAGCGACATCTGCCGGACTGTAATTCGGCGCTTTGCCGCCGCGCAGGATCACATGTCCATCCGGGTTACCCTGAGTTTGCAGCAGAGCAACCTGCCCCGCCTGGTTAATGCCCACGAAACGATGTGACTGTGCCGCAGCACGCATGGCGTTAATGGCCGTCGCCAGACTACCATCCGTGCCGTTTTTAAAGCCGACTGGCATCGACAAACCGGAGGCCATTTCGCGGTGAGTTTGAGATTCCGTGGTTCGTGCGCCAATTGCGGACCAGCTAAAGAGATCGCCAAGGTACTGCGGGCTGTTCGGGTCCAGCGCTTCTGTCGCCAGCGGCAGTCCCATGTTAACCAGTTCAAGCAACAGCTGACGCGCAATTTTCAGGCCGGCTTCAACGTCAAAGGAGCCATCCATATGAGGATCGTTAATTAACCCTTTCCAGCCAACAGTGGTACGGGGTTTTTCAAAATAGACGCGCATCACCAGATAGAGGCTATCGCTGACCTCTGCGGCAAGGGCTTTAAATCGACGAGCATATTCCAGTGCGGCTTCAGGATCATGAATGGAACACGGACCACACACCACCAACAGACGCGGATCGCGACCGGCGATGATGTCAGAAATGGTTTTGCGTGACTGGGCGATTTGCGCCTCCTGGACCTGACTCAGCGGGAATTCCGCTTTGAGTTGTTCCGGGGTCATCAGTACCTGTTCGTCAGTAATATGTACGTTATTCAGCGCGTCTTTTTGCATGATGGTGATCCTGTTTAGCTCGTTTGCGATAGTTTTCCTCAGCGAGGATGACGTAACGATAACACAACGAGTAAAGATATCAATCCAAAATACGTAAATATTACTTTACAACAATGATTTTTAGCCGATTTAAAGCGCGACAATATGTACAAAATATTTTACACATACATTTTCACTCTGTCCGCTATGCTTTGAAAAAACAGGAGAGCCAGTATGATGCGAATAGTCAGTATTGCCGTGGTTTTTCTTCTCGGCGGTTGTCAGATAGACCCCTACACCCATTCACCGACCTGGACAGGCACCGACTGGTATGACGCCGGGATCGAAGATGCGATTGCTGGCGTTGCCATTAAAGATAATGAAACCCTGAGCGATACGTATAACGACCCGGAGGTTGACCGCCCGCAATACCTTAAAGGGTATACAGAAGGACAACGCAAAACCTGCGAGCAAGGTTTCGTCTTTGCCCGAGGCATGGCGGGAAAAAGCTTTCCTGCCAGTTGCGACACCGTAGAAAATGCCGGCCAGTTGCACGACGCGTGGCAAAAAGGTGCCGATAAAAATGCCAGCTCGATGCGCCTGAATTAATATTACATAAGATTTAACTTAAGACGCATGAGTTAATAGACAAGGTATAATGACGATCTGCAAAAATAGTGGTATTTTGCATTAAACGATCACGGATATATTTTGATGCCTTACAAAAGATGCGGATGAGGAAACGGTTATGTTCACTTCTCACCGACTCCTGATGCTATTAATTCTGCTACTGGCAGGATCGCCAGTTTTCGCTCAGGACATTCCCGACGCAGCAAAAAACGTACGTGCGATGGTCTCTGGCATCGTCAGTTACACCCGCTGGCCAGCACTTTCGGGGCCGCCCAGACTGTGTATTTTCTCGTCGTCCCGGTTTACAAACGTACTGGGTGATAGCAGCGATATGTCGTTGCCTTATCAACCTGTCATTATTCATACCGAACGAGAAGCATTAGTTTCTCACTGTGATGGTGTTTATTTCGGCAGTGAGTCTCCCACGGCTCAGGTTGAATTAACTAATAAATATCCATCTAAGGCTTTGTTATTAATTGCAGAACAAAATACCGAGTGCATTATTGGCAGCGCTTTTTGTTTAATTATTAACAATAGTGATGTCAGATTCGCCGTTAATCTGGATTCCTTGTCGCACAGCGGCGTAAGAGTCAATCCGGATGTATTGATGCTCGCACGGAACAAAAAGCATGGATAAGGACCTTTCCCAAATCGCCCGCCCCACGTTTAAGCGGGCGTTGAGACGCATCAACATGATTAGCGTGATTGTCACGATGACGCTGATCTGGCTGTTACTGAGCGTTGCTTCGGTACTGACGTTAAAGCAGTACGCACAGAAAAATCTTGAGCTCACAGCGGCAACTATGACCCACAGTCTGGAGGCTGCTCTGGTATTTAGCGATGCTGCTGCCGCCACAGAAACGCTGGCAGCATTGGGACAGCAGGGACAATTTTCAGCCGCTGAGGTTCGTGATAATAATCAGAATGTCATCGCATCCTGGCGATCCCACGCCGATGAAACTGACGAGAAACTGAACGATTTTGTCAGCCACTGGCTCTTTCCTTTGCCCGTCGCTCAGCCTGTCTGGCATAACGGTGAGATTATCGGTGAAGTTCGTCTTACGGCACGCGACAGCTTAATCAGTCACTTCATCTGGCTTTCCCTGGCGGTGCTTACCGGCTCGATTTTGCTGGCTTCCGGCATTGCCATTATGTTGACGCGCCACCTGCATAACGGGGTCGTTGAGGCGCTGCAAAATATCACCGATGTGGTACACGATGTACGCACCAACCGGAATTTCTCCCGTCGGGTGTCTGAAGAGCGGATTGAGGAATTCCACCATTTTGCCCAGGATTTTAACAGTCTGCTGGATGAAATGGAGGAGTGGCAGCTACGTCTTCAGGCAAAGAATGCGCAATTACTGCGTACGGCATTGCACGATCCTCTCACCGGGCTGGCAAACCGTGCGGCCTTTCGTAGCAATATTAATGCGCTGATGAACGACAATTCGGCCCGCAGCAGCTCAGCATTGCTGTTTCTGGATGGTGATAACTTCAAATTTGTGAATGACACCTGGGGCCATGCCGCAGGTGATAGTGTCCTGATTGAAGTCGCCAGGCGACTGGCTGAATTTGGCGGTAATCGCCATATCCCATATCGCCTCGGCGGAGACGAATTCGCCGTCGTCCTTTACGGTGTGCATTCCGAATACGAAGTCCAGCGAATTTGCGCCGCCCTGTCGCAAGAATTCAACCGCCCCTTTGACCTGCATAACGGTCATTTAGCCAGGATGACGCTGAGTATTGGCTACGCCCTGACCTGGGAGCACGCTTCCGCCGAGAAATTACAAGAATTGGCCGATCGCAATATGTATCTGGCTAAACATCAGCGCGCAGTACGCGTAATTACATAAAACAGGAATGCACACATGCTTAAGCGTCTTTTATCCCCGCTCATTCTGGCCACACTGGTCCTGGCGGGTTGTCAGGCCCCGCAGGGCAAATTTACCCGTGAGCAGGTAGCAGCCATGCAGTCTTACGGCTTTACCGAATCTGCGGGAGACTGGTCTCTGGGGCTTTCAGACACCATTCTGTTTGATAAAAATGATTACAAGCTCCGTGCAGAAAGTCAGCAGCAGATTCAGTCTATGGCCGCGCGTCTGGCCTCTGTCGGTCTGAATCATGCGCGGATGGACGGACATACCGATAACTACGGCGAAGACAGTTACAACGAAGCGTTATCCCTCAAACGCGCCAATGTGGTGGCGGATGCCTGGGCTGAGGGAGCGAAAATTCCGCGTTCCAATCTGACCACGCAGGGATTAGGGAAAAAATACCCTGTCGCCAGCAACCAGTCAGCAAAAGGTCGTGCTGAAAACCGCCGCGTTGCTGTGGTCATCAGCACGCCCTAATCTTTAGCTGGCTGACAATACA
>NZ_JBALIF010000032.1:0-12754 GCF_037053465.1 Citrobacter amalonaticus | reverse complement strand
TAATGCCGGGCGACAACATCAAAATGGTTGTTACCCTGATCCACCCGATCGCGATGGACGACGGTCTGCGTTTCGCAATCCGTGAAGGCGGCCGTACTGTAGGCGCGGGCGTTGTTGCTAAAGTTCTCGGCTAATCGCTGATAACATTTGACGCAATGCGCAATAAAAGGGCATCATTTGATGCCCTTTTTGTACGCTTTCGAACCAGAACCTGGCTCATCAGTGATTTTATTTGTCATAATCATTGCTGAGACAGGCTCTGAAGAGGGCGTTGAGTCCGGAATGCGTAAGCATATTTCGGCACAAGGTTGACAGGTTTGCCTCGCATTCGCGGGGTGAAATTATTTGTAGAATACTTCTGACAGGTTGGTTTATGAGTGCGAATACCGAAGCTCAAGGGAGCGGGCGTGGCCTGGAAGCGATAAAGTGGATCGTCGTTGCGGCATTGCTGATCGTGGCAATTGTAGGCAACTACCTTTATCGTGACATGATGCTGCCGCTGCGTGCGCTGGCCGTAGTAATTCTGATTGCTGCAGCGGGTGGTGTCGCGCTGTTGACGACAAAAGGTAAAGCAACCGTTGCTTTTGCCCGCGAAGCGCGTACTGAAGTACGTAAGGTCATTTGGCCTACTCGCCAGGAAACATTGCACACCACGCTGATTGTGGCTGCGGTTACCGCAGTAATGTCACTGATCCTGTGGGGACTGGATGGTATTCTGGTTCGCCTGGTTTCTTTTATCACTGGCCTGAGGTTCTGAGATGTCTGAAGCTCCTAAAAAGCGCTGGTACGTCGTTCAGGCGTTTTCCGGTTTTGAAGGCCGCGTAGCTACCTCGCTGCGTGAGCATATCAAATTACACAATATGGAAGAGTTGTTTGGCGAAGTCATGGTGCCGACCGAAGAAGTGGTCGAAATCCGTGGCGGTCAGCGTCGTAAGAGCGAGCGTAAATTCTTCCCGGGTTACGTGCTGGTCCAGATGGTCATGAATGACGCAAGCTGGCACCTGGTGCGTAGCGTACCGCGTGTGATGGGCTTTATCGGCGGTACATCTGACCGTCCGGCGCCAATCAGCGACAAAGAAGTTGATGCGATTATGAACCGCCTGCAGCAGGTGGGTGATAAGCCGCGTCCGAAAACGCTGTTTGAACCGGGTGAAATGGTTCGTGTTAACGATGGTCCGTTCGCTGACTTTAATGGTGTCGTCGAAGAAGTGGACTACGAGAAGTCCCGCCTGAAAGTTTCTGTTTCTATCTTCGGTCGTGCGACCCCGGTAGAACTGGATTTTGCTCAGGTCGAAAAAGCCTAACCAGCGATCAAAAAAGCGGCGATTTAATCGTTGCACAAGGCGCGAGATTGGAATACAATTTCGCGCCTTTTGTTTTTATGGGCCTGGCCCGTAAAACGAATTTTTATATCACGGGGAGCCTCACTGAGGCGTTATTACCCAACAGAGGAAATTGAGAATGGCTAAGAAAGTCCAAGCCTATGTCAAGCTGCAGGTTGCAGCTGGTATGGCAAACCCGAGTCCGCCGGTTGGTCCTGCTCTGGGTCAACAGGGTGTTAACATCATGGAATTCTGCAAAGCGTTCAACGCGAAGACGGATTCTATCGAAAAAGGTCTGCCGATTCCGGTTGTTATCACCGTTTACGCTGACCGTTCTTTCACCTTCATTACCAAAACGCCTCCGGCAGCAGTTCTGCTGAAGAAAGCGGCTGGTATTAAGTCTGGTTCCGGTAAGCCGAACAAAGACAAAGTAGGTAAAATTTCCCGCGCTCAACTGCAGGAAATCGCGCAGACCAAAGCTGCCGACATGACTGGTGCCGACATTGAAGCGATGACTCGCTCCATCGAAGGTACTGCACGTTCCATGGGCCTGGTAGTGGAGGACTAAGAAATGGCTAAACTGACCAAGCGCATGCGTGTGATCCGTGAGAAAGTTGATGCGACCAAACAGTATGACATCAACGAAGCTATCTCTCTGCTGAAAGAACTGGCTACCGCTAAGTTCGTAGAAAGCGTAGACGTTGCCGTTAACCTCGGCATCGACGCGCGTAAATCTGACCAGAACGTACGTGGTGCAACTGTACTGCCGCACGGTACTGGCCGTTCCGTTCGCGTAGCCGTATTTACCCAGGGTCCTAACGCTGAAGCTGCTAAAGCGGCTGGCGCTGAGCTGGTAGGTATGGAAGATCTGGCTGACCAGATCAAGAAAGGCGAAATGAACTTTGACGTGGTTATTGCCTCTCCGGATGCAATGCGCGTTGTTGGCCAGCTGGGCCAGGTTCTGGGTCCGCGTGGCCTGATGCCAAACCCGAAAGTGGGTACTGTAACGCCGAACGTTGCTGAAGCGGTTAAAAACGCTAAAGCGGGTCAGGTTCGTTACCGTAACGACAAAAACGGCATCATCCACACCACCATCGGTAAAGTGGATTTTGACGCTGACAAACTGAAAGAAAACCTGGAAGCCCTGCTGGTTGCGCTGAAAAAAGCAAAACCGACTCAGGCGAAAGGCGTGTACATCAAGAAAGTTAGCATCTCCACCACCATGGGTGCTGGTGTTGCCGTTGATCAGGCTGGTCTGAGCGCGTCTGCGAACTAAGATTAGCTTTACGTGGGCGGTGGATTTGTCTACAATTCTACCCCCACGATTCTGTCGATAAGACAGACGCTATGCGAGTCATTTGAATTGCAGCAAGGCAGCAATCGAGTGAATCGCCGGGAGTGTAGTTAACTACATGACCGGTGTGAACGAGAGCAGCTAACACCGCTGCGGTTCGAAGGACGAAGTCATAGGAAGAATTTGTTCGTTGGAGCCTGGCCTATCCAGGCCTCCGTCGAAGACCGCAGGTGTTTCGCAAGAAACTTAATCCCCTGCGTAGACGGTGACAGAACGCTAAGATTATTTTTGGATACTCTGGCTTGTTTCTGCTCACCGTATTAAGACGCTCTTTTTATTGAAAAGAGTGAAGTGAGTTCCGGAACATGAGTTCCGGCAAACATCCAGGAGCAAAGCTAATGGCTTTAAATCTTCAAGACAAACAAGCGATTGTTGCTGAAGTCAGCGAAGTAGCCAAAGGCGCGCTGTCTGCAGTAGTTGCGGATTCCCGTGGCGTAACTGTAGATAAAATGACTGAACTGCGTAAAGCAGGTCGTGAAGCTGGCGTTTACATGCGTGTTGTTCGTAACACCCTGCTGCGCCGCGTCGTTGAAGGTACTCAGTTTGAGTGCCTGAAAGACACGTTTGTTGGTCCGACCCTGATTGCATACTCTATGGAACACCCGGGCGCTGCTGCTCGTCTGTTCAAAGAGTTCGCGAAAGCGAATGCAAAATTTGAGGTCAAAGCCGCTGCCTTTGAAGGTGAGCTGATCCCGGCGTCTCAGATCGACCGCCTGGCAACTCTGCCGACCTACGAAGAAGCAATTGCACGCCTGATGGCAACCATGAAAGAAGCTTCGGCTGGCAAACTGGTTCGTACTCTGGCTGCTGTACGCGATGCGAAAGAAGCTGCTTAATTGCAGTTTTCCTTTTAAAGCATCTGCTTACGTATAAACTTATTCTGATATTCAGGAACAATTTAAATGTCTATCACTAAAGATCAAATCATTGAAGCAGTATCCGCTATGTCCGTAATGGACGTTGTAGAACTGATCTCTGCAATGGAAGAAAAATTCGGTGTTTCCGCTGCTGCTGCTGTTGCTGTAGCTGCTGGCCCGGCTGCTGACGCTGCTGAAGAAAAAACTGAATTCGACGTAATTCTGAAAGCTGCTGGCGCTAACAAAGTTGCTGTAATCAAAGCAGTACGTGGCGCAACTGGCCTGGGTCTGAAAGAAGCTAAAGACCTGGTAGAATCTGCTCCGGCCGCTCTGAAAGAAGGCGTGAGCAAAGATGACGCTGAAGCACTGAAAAAATCTCTGGAAGAAGCTGGCGCTGAAGTTGAAGTTAAATAAGCCAACCTTTCCGGTTGCAGCCTGAGAAATCAGGCTGATGGCTGGTGACTTTTTAGTCACCAGCCTTTTTGCGCTGTAAGGCGCCAGTAGCGTTTCACACTGTTTGACTACTGCTGTGCCTTTCAATGCTTGTTTCTATCGACGACTTAATATACTGCGACAGAGCGCTCGCTCTGTGTAAATCGCAATGAAATGGTTTAAGCGTGATAGCAACAGGCATTGCGGAAAGTATTCCATTTTCCGGTCAACAAAATAGTGTTGCACAAACTGTCCGCGCAATGGACAGATGGGTCGACTTGTCAGCGAGCTGAGGAACCCTATGGTTTACTCCTATACCGAGAAAAAACGTATTCGTAAGGATTTTGGTAAACGTCCACAAGTTCTGGATGTGCCTTATCTCCTTTCTATCCAGCTTGACTCGTTTCAGAAGTTTATCGAGCAAGATCCTGAAGGGCAGTATGGTCTGGAAGCTGCATTCCGTTCCGTATTCCCGATTCAGAGCTACAGCGGTAATTCCGAGCTGCAATACGTCAGCTACCGCCTTGGCGAACCGGTGTTTGACGTTCAGGAATGTCAGATCCGTGGCGTGACCTATTCCGCACCGCTGCGTGTGAAACTGCGTCTGGTGATCTACGAGCGCGAAGCGCCGGAAGGCACCGTTAAAGACATTAAAGAACAAGAAGTCTACATGGGCGAAATTCCGCTCATGACCGACAACGGTACCTTTGTGATCAACGGTACTGAGCGTGTTATCGTTTCTCAGTTGCACCGTAGCCCTGGCGTCTTCTTTGACTCCGACAAAGGTAAAACCCACTCTTCGGGTAAAGTGCTGTATAACGCGCGTATCATTCCTTACCGTGGTTCCTGGCTGGACTTCGAATTCGATCCGAAGGACAACCTGTTCGTACGTATCGACCGTCGCCGTAAACTGCCTGCGACCATTATTCTGCGTGCGCTGAACTACACCACTGAGCAGATCCTGGATCTGTTCTTCGAAAAAGTAATTTTCGAGATTCGCGACAACAAGTTGCAGATGGAGCTGGTGCCGGAACGCCTGCGTGGTGAAACCGCTTCCTTCGACATCGAAGCTAACGGCAAAATCTACGTCGAAAAAGGCCGTCGCATCACTGCGCGCCACATTCGCCAACTGGAAAAAGACGATATCAAACATATCGAAGTTCCGGTTGAATATATTGCTGGAAAAGTATCCGCGAAAGATTACGTTGACGAATCTACTGGCGAGCTGATCTGCCCGGCTAACATGGAGCTGAGCCTGGATCTGCTGGCGAAGCTGAGCCAGTCTGGCCACAAACGTATCGAAACGCTGTTCACCAACGATCTGGATCACGGTCCGTACATCTCTGAAACCGTACGTGTCGATCCAACCAACGATCGTCTGAGCGCGCTGGTAGAAATCTACCGCATGATGCGCCCGGGTGAGCCGCCGACACGTGAAGCGGCGGAAAGCCTGTTTGAGAACCTGTTCTTCTCTGAAGACCGCTACGATCTGTCTGCGGTTGGCCGTATGAAGTTCAACCGTTCTCTGCTGCGCGACGAAATCGAAGGTTCCGGTATCCTGAGCAAAGACGACATCATTGAAGTGATGAAGAAGCTCATCGATATCCGTAACGGTAAAGGCGAAGTCGATGATATCGACCACCTCGGCAACCGTCGTATCCGTTCCGTAGGCGAAATGGCGGAAAACCAGTTCCGCGTTGGCCTGGTACGTGTTGAGCGTGCGGTGAAAGAGCGTCTGTCTCTGGGCGATCTGGATACCCTGATGCCTCAGGATATGATTAACGCCAAGCCGATTTCTGCAGCAGTGAAAGAGTTCTTCGGTTCCAGCCAGTTGTCTCAGTTTATGGACCAGAACAACCCGCTGTCTGAAATTACGCACAAGCGTCGTATTTCTGCACTCGGCCCAGGCGGTCTGACCCGTGAACGCGCAGGCTTTGAAGTTCGAGACGTACACCCGACTCACTATGGTCGCGTATGTCCTATCGAAACGCCTGAAGGTCCGAACATCGGTCTGATCAACTCCCTGTCCGTGTACGCACAGACTAACGAATATGGCTTCCTTGAGACGCCGTACCGTCGTGTTGTTGATGGCGTGGTAACGGATGAAATTCATTACCTGTCTGCTATTGAAGAAGGCAACTTTGTTATCGCTCAGGCGAACTCCAACCTGGATGACAACGGCCACTTCGTAGAAGATCTGGTGACCTGCCGTAGCAAAGGCGAATCCAGCTTGTTCAGCCGCGATCAGGTTGACTACATGGACGTTTCCACCCAGCAGGTGGTTTCCGTCGGTGCGTCCCTGATCCCGTTCCTGGAACACGATGACGCCAACCGTGCATTGATGGGTGCGAACATGCAACGTCAGGCGGTTCCGACCCTGCGCTCTGATAAGCCGCTGGTTGGTACCGGTATGGAACGTGCTGTTGCCGTGGACTCCGGTGTTACTGCGGTTGCTAAGCGTGGCGGTACCGTTCAGTACGTGGATGCGTCCCGTATCGTTATCAAAGTTAACGAAGACGAGATGTACCCGGGCGAAGCAGGTATCGACATCTATAACCTGACCAAATACACCCGTTCTAACCAGAACACCTGTATCAACCAGATGCCGTGTGTGTCTCTGGGTGAGCCGGTTGAACGTGGCG
Organism: Citrobacter amalonaticus; assembly: GCF_037053465.1. GTDB lineage: Bacteria > Pseudomonadota > Gammaproteobacteria > Enterobacterales > Enterobacteriaceae > Citrobacter_A > Citrobacter_A amalonaticus_H. The sequence goes on along the minus strand of NZ_JBALIF010000032.1, from coordinate 6,147 downwards.
ATGTGCTGGCAGACGGTCCGTCTACCGACCTCGGTGAACTGGCGCTCGGTCAGAACATGCGCGTGGCGTTCATGCCGTGGAACGGTTACAACTTCGAAGACTCCATCCTCGTTTCCGAGCGTGTTGTCCAGGAAGACCGTTTCACCACCATCCACATTCAGGAACTGGCGTGTGTGTCTCGTGACACCAAGCTGGGGCCAGAGGAGATCACCGCTGACATCCCGAACGTGGGTGAAGCTGCGCTCTCCAAACTGGATGAATCCGGTATCGTTTACATTGGTGCTGAAGTGACCGGTGGCGACATTCTGGTTGGTAAGGTCACGCCGAAAGGTGAAACCCAACTGACGCCAGAAGAGAAACTGCTGCGTGCGATCTTCGGTGAGAAAGCGTCTGACGTAAAAGACTCTTCTCTGCGCGTTCCAAACGGTGTTTCCGGTACGGTTATCGACGTTCAGGTCTTTACTCGCGATGGCGTAGAAAAAGACAAACGTGCCCTGGAAATCGAAGAGATGCAGCTGAAGCAGGCGAAGAAAGACCTGTCTGAAGAACTGCAGATCCTCGAAGCAGGCCTGTTTAGCCGTATCCACGCTGTGCTGGTTTCCGGTGGCGTTGAAGCTGAGAAGCTCGACAAACTGCCGCGTGACCGCTGGCTGGAACTGGGCCTGACCGACGAAGAGAAACAAAATCAGCTGGAACAACTGGCTGAGCAGTACGACGAACTGAAGCACGAGTTCGAGAAAAAACTCGAAGCGAAACGCCGCAAAATCACTCAGGGCGACGATCTAGCACCGGGTGTGCTGAAGATTGTGAAGGTATATCTGGCGGTGAAACGCCGTATCCAGCCTGGTGACAAGATGGCAGGTCGTCACGGTAACAAGGGTGTAATTTCTAAGATCAACCCGATCGAAGATATGCCTTACGATGAAAACGGCACGCCGGTAGACATCGTACTGAACCCGCTGGGCGTACCGTCTCGTATGAACATCGGTCAGATTCTGGAAACCCACCTGGGTATGGCTGCAAAAGGTATTGGCGATAAGATCAACGCCATGCTGAAACAGCAGCAGGAAGTCGCGAAACTGCGCGAGTTCATCCAGCGTGCGTACGATCTGGGCGCTGACGTTCGTCAGAAAGTTGACCTGAATACCTTCAGCGATGAAGAAGTTCTGCGTCTGGCTGAAAACCTGCGCAAAGGTATGCCAATCGCAACGCCGGTGTTCGACGGTGCGAAAGAAGCGGAAATTAAAGAGCTGCTGAAACTGGGTGACCTGCCGACTTCCGGTCAGATCACGCTGTTCGACGGCCGTACGGGTGAGCAGTTCGAGCGTCCGGTAACCGTAGGTTACATGTACATGCTGAAACTGAACCACCTGGTCGACGATAAAATGCACGCTCGTTCCACCGGTTCCTACAGCCTGGTTACTCAGCAGCCGCTGGGTGGTAAGGCGCAGTTCGGTGGTCAGCGCTTCGGGGAGATGGAAGTGTGGGCGCTGGAAGCATACGGCGCGGCATACACCCTGCAGGAAATGCTCACCGTTAAGTCTGATGACGTGAATGGCCGTACTAAGATGTATAAAAACATCGTGGACGGCAACCATCAGATGGAACCGGGCATGCCGGAATCCTTCAACGTACTGTTGAAAGAGATTCGTTCGCTGGGTATCAACATCGAACTGGAAGACGAGTAATTCTCGCTCAAACAGGTCACTGGTGTCGGGTTAACCCCCGACACCAGATTGTGCTAACTCCGACGGGAGCAAATCCGTGAAAGATTTATTAAAGTTTCTGAAAGCGCAGACTAAAACCGAAGAGTTTGATGCGATCAAAATTGCTCTGGCTTCGCCAGACATGATCCGTTCATGGTCTTTCGGTGAAGTTAAGAAGCCGGAAACCATCAACTACCGTACGTTCAAACCTGAGCGTGACGGCCTTTTCTGCGCCCGTATCTTTGGGCCGGTAAAAGATTACGAGTGCCTGTGCGGTAAGTACAAGCGCCTGAAACACCGCGGTGTGATCTGTGAGAAGTGCGGCGTTGAAGTGACCCAGACTAAAGTACGCCGTGAGCGTATGGGCCACATCGAGCTGGCGTCCCCGACTGCTCACATCTGGTTCCTGAAATCACTGCCGTCCCGTATTGGTCTGCTGCTCGATATGCCATTGCGCGATATCGAACGCGTACTGTACTTCGAATCTTATGTGGTTATCGAAGGCGGTATGACCAACCTGGAACGCCAGCAGATCCTGACTGAAGAACAGTATCTGGATGCGCTGGAAGAGTTCGGTGATGAATTCGACGCGAAGATGGGTGCGGAAGCTATCCAGGCCCTGCTGAAGAGCATGGATCTGGAGCAAGAGTGTGAAACTCTGCGTGAAGAGCTGAACGAAACCAACTCCGAAACCAAGCGTAAGAAGCTGACCAAGCGTATCAAACTGCTGGAAGCGTTCGTACAGTCTGGCAACAAGCCAGAGTGGATGATTCTGACCGTTCTGCCGGTTCTGCCGCCAGATCTGCGTCCGCTGGTTCCGCTGGATGGTGGTCGTTTCGCAACATCGGATCTGAACGATCTGTATCGTCGCGTCATTAACCGTAACAACCGTCTGAAACGTCTGCTGGATCTGGCGGCACCGGACATCATCGTACGCAACGAAAAACGTATGCTGCAGGAAGCGGTTGACGCCCTGCTGGATAACGGTCGTCGCGGTCGTGCGATCACCGGTTCTAACAAGCGTCCTCTGAAATCTTTGGCCGATATGATCAAAGGTAAACAGGGCCGTTTCCGTCAGAACCTGCTCGGTAAGCGTGTTGACTACTCCGGTCGTTCTGTTATCACCGTAGGTCCATACCTGCGTCTGCATCAGTGCGGTCTGCCGAAGAAAATGGCGCTGGAACTGTTCAAACCGTTCATCTACGGCAAGCTGGAACTGCGTGGCCTTGCCACCACCATCAAAGCCGCGAAGAAGATGGTTGAGCGTGAAGAAGCTGTCGTTTGGGATATCCTGGACGAAGTGATCCGCGAACACCCGGTACTGCTGAACCGTGCGCCAACACTGCACCGTCTGGGTATTCAGGCATTTGAACCGGTACTGATCGAAGGTAAAGCTATCCAGCTGCACCCGCTGGTTTGTGCGGCATACAACGCCGACTTCGATGGTGACCAGATGGCTGTTCACGTACCGCTGACGCTGGAAGCCCAGCTCGAAGCGCGTGCGCTGATGATGTCTACCAACAACATCCTGTCCCCGGCGAACGGCGAACCGATCATCGTTCCGTCTCAGGACGTTGTACTGGGTCTGTACTACATGACCCGTGACTGTGTTAACGCCAAAGGCGAAGGCATGGTGCTGACTGGCCCGAAAGAAGCTGAGCGTATTTATCGCGCTGGCCTGGCCTCTCTGCATGCGCGCGTTAAAGTGCGTATCACCGAATACGAAAAAGAAGCAAATGGCGAATTCGTTGCGAAAACCAGTCTGAAAGACACGACCATTGGCCGTGCGATTCTGTGGATGATCGTACCGAAAGGTCTGCCTTTCTCCATCGTCAACCAGGCGTTGGGCAAGAAGGCGATCTCCAAAATGCTGAACACCTGTTACCGCATTCTGGGCCTGAAACCGACCGTTATCTTCGCTGACCAGACCATGTACACCGGTTTTGCCTATGCTGCGCGCTCAGGGGCGTCCGTAGGTATCGACGACATGGTTATCCCGGAGAAGAAACACGAGATCATCTCTGAAGCGGAAGCGGAAGTCGCTGAGATCCAGGAGCAGTTCCAGTCTGGTCTGGTTACCGCTGGCGAACGTTACAACAAAGTCATCGATATCTGGGCTGCGGCGAACGATCGTGTATCCAAAGCGATGATGGACAACCTGCAAACTGAAACCGTGATTAACCGTGACGGTCAGGAAGAGCAGCAGGTTTCCTTCAACAGCATTTACATGATGGCCGACTCCGGTGCGCGTGGTTCTGCGGCACAGATTCGTCAGTTGGCAGGTATGCGTGGTCTGATGGCGAAGCCGGACGGCTCCATCATCGAAACGCCAATCACCGCGAACTTCCGTGAAGGTCTGAACGTACTCCAGTACTTCATTTCAACCCACGGTGCGCGTAAAGGTCTTGCGGATACCGCACTGAAAACAGCGAACTCCGGTTATCTGACGCGCCGTCTGGTTGACGTTGCGCAGGATCTGGTGGTGACCGAAGACGATTGTGGCACCCTCGAAGGTATCACCATGACCCCGGTTATCGAGGGTGGTGATGTTAAAGAGCCGCTGCGCGATCGCGTTCTGGGTCGTGTGACTGCGGAAGACATTCTGAAGCCGGGTACGGCGGACATTCTGGTTCCTCGCAACACGCTGCTGCACGAACAGTGGTGTGACCTGCTGGAAGCGAATTCCGTTGACTCCGTGAAAGTCCGTTCTGTTGTATCCTGTGACACCGACTTTGGTGTGTGTGCGCACTGTTATGGTCGAGATCTCGCGCGTGGCCACATCATCAACAAAGGTGAAGCCATCGGCGTTATCGCGGCGCAGTCCATCGGTGAGCCGGGTACACAGCTGACGATGCGTACGTTCCACATCGGTGGTGCAGCATCGCGTGCGGCTGCTGAATCCAGCATCCAGGTGAAAAACAAAGGTAGCATCCGTCTGAGCAATGCGAAGTCGGTTGTGAACTCCAGCGGTAAACTGGTGATCACCTCTCGTAACACCGAGCTGAAACTGATCGACGAATTCGGTCGTACCAAAGAGAGCTATAAAGTGCCTTACGGCTCTGTTATGGCGAAAGGTGATGGTGAGCAGGTTGCTGGCGGCGAAACCGTAGCAAACTGGGATCCGCACACCATGCCGGTTATCACCGAAGTGAGTGGTTTTGTCCGCTTCACTGACATGATCGACGGCCAGACCATTACTCGTCAGACTGACGAGCTGACCGGTTTGTCTTCTCTGGTGGTCCTGGATTCTGCTGAACGTACTACCGGTGGTAAAGATCTGCGTCCTGCACTGAAAATCGTTGATGCTCAGGGTAACGACGTTCTGATCCCGGGCACCGATATGCCAGCGCAGTACTTCCTGCCGGGTAAAGCGATTGTTCAGCTGGAAGATGGCGTACAGATCAGCTCAGGTGATACCCTGGCGCGTGTACCGCAGGAATCCGGCGGTACCAAGGATATCACCGGTGGTCTGCCGCGCGTTGCGGATCTGTTCGAAGCACGTCGTCCGAAAGAACCGGCAATCCTGGCTGAAATCAGCGGTATTATTTCCTTCGGTAAAGAAACCAAAGGGAAGCGTCGTCTGGTTATCACCCCGGTAGACGGTAGCGATCCGTACGAAGAGATGATTCCGAAATGGCGTCAGCTCAACGTGTTCGAAGGTGAACGTGTAGAACGTGGTGACGTGGTTTCCGACGGTCCGGAAGCACCACACGACATTCTGCGTCTGCGTGGTGTGCATGCTGTGACTCGTTACATTGTTAACGAAGTCCAGGACGTATACCGTCTGCAGGGCGTTAAGATTAACGATAAACACATCGAAGTTATCGTTCGTCAGATGCTGCGTAAAGCCACCATCGAAAGCGCGGGTAGCTCCGACTTCCTGGAAGGCGAACAGGTTGAATACTCCCGCGTCAAGATCGCAAACCGCGAACTGGAAGCGAACGGCAAAGTGGGTGCAACCTTCTCCCGCGATCTGCTGGGTATCACCAAAGCGTCTCTGGCAACCGAATCGTTCATTTCTGCCGCATCGTTCCAGGAGACCACACGTGTCCTGACCGAAGCCGCCGTTGCGGGTAAACGCGACGAACTGCGTGGCCTGAAAGAGAACGTTATCGTGGGTCGTCTGATCCCGGCGGGTACCGGTTATGCGTACCACCAGGATCGTATGCGCCGCCGTGCTGCGGGTGAACTCCCGGCTGCACCTCAGGTGACTGCTGAAGACGCCTCTGCCAGCCTGGCGGAACTGCTGAACGCAGGTCTGGGTGGTTCTGATAACGACTAATCGTTGCTTAACGTAGTAAAAAACCCGCTCCGGCGCTGAGGGATCCCCATAAAACAGCGCTAATAAACCAGCACCATACTTCGGTAGGCTCTGGCGAGGTGGTTAAGAACGGTGCTCAGCACCGTTCGCCTTAATATTAGCGGGGAGTGTCGCAGGACA
>NZ_JBALIF010000031.1:0-13696 GCF_037053465.1 Citrobacter amalonaticus | reverse complement strand
AGCGTCTGGAGGAAGAGCTGCGGACAGGAAAGCTGTCGGAGAGAAGCCGCGGCTGGCTGGAATTTGCGAACATTCCCGCAAACCTGATGGCGGCGCAGCTTGACCCGCTGCCGGTGGTGAATATCCGACAGGTTCACCTTTACCAGTGTGACCACCGGGGAATGCCCACAGCCCTCATCAACCGGGAGGGACAGGTGGAATGGAAAGCAGAGCTGGACCCGTGGGGAAATGTGCTTTCCGAAGACAACCCGCATAATATTGAACAGCCGCTGAGGCTGCCGGGCCAGTGGTATGATGAGGAGTCGGGGCTGCACTATAACCGGCACCGGTACTATGATCCGGCACAGGGGCGATATATAACACAGGATCCGATTGGGTTGAGGGGAGGATGGAATGTATATTGTTATGTATTTAATAATGCTATAAATTTTACTGACCCAAGAGGATTGGATATATGGATAGAAGGTGCGACACCAGACGAGCCGGATCTTCATCAAAGTGTAAATGTCGGTGATTTCAACGGTAAGTATGATTCATATAGCTATGGGTTAGACATACCTCCCGTTGGAAGGGTTTATAATGATGAAAAGCATGGTGGGCAAATCTATCAATATAAAAAAACCACTCCGGAACAAGATGCTGAATTTAAGAGGGCGATGGATGGAAAATTAGGGGATTGGAGTTTTTATGGTATTAGTGACACCTGTAGAACTTGGAGTAAAAGACAATTTAAAAATGCACCAGGGAATTTAGCTACGACACCCTCTCAATTTATTCCATTAGAGCCGGATAAAAATGTTTTTGTGTCTTCATCACGAGGAGTTAGTTCAAGTGGGAGTAGCACTTCAAAATGAAGAGTTTTTTATTTTTTATTGGAACGTTTTTTTTTAGTATTGCATTTATTGCAAATAATGTAACTATTGCTAGCGGAAATTACAACTATGCCTTTATAATATCAATTATTTGTTGCCTGCTTGTTATTAGTTGCTTTATTGGTTTGGTTTTGCAAAAGAAATATATCAGCGCATTGTTTTTTTTAATTTTACTATATGAATGCTGGCTCATAATAAATAATATAATTTATAGGGTTGGGATGACAACCTGAAGTCATCTACCGTAAATTATCCGTATCGCTGAAAACTGCCAAGGCGGGCTGGTGCGGGAATACCACCACGACCAGGCCGGGCGACTCACCTCCATCATCAACGAGAACCGCCGTCCGTACCGCTTCAGTTACGATGCGATGAACCGGCTGACGGAGGAGGTGGCGTTTGACGGCAGAACACACCGCTTGCCGACAAACTCCAGTAGCACAGCCAGATACCGTTTACGGCGCAGGAGTATGCGGATATGGAGCGTCTGGAAGACGACCTGCGAACCGGAAACCTGTCGGAGAGAAGCCGCGGCTGGCTGGAATTTGCGAACATTCCCGCAAACCTGATGGCGGCACAGCTTGACCCTCTGCCGGTGGTGAATATCCGACAGGTTCACCTTTACCAGAGTGACCACCGGGGAATGCCGGTAGCGCTGATAAACCGGGAGGGACAGGCAGACTGGCGTGCGGAGTACGACCCGTGGGGGGAACTCCTGTCGGAAGAGAACCCGCATAAAATTGAGCAGCCGCTGAGGTTACCGGGCCAGTGGTATGACGAGGAGTCGGGGCTGCACTACAACCGGCACCGGTATTATGATCCGGCACAGGGAAGATATATCACGCAGGATCCGATAGGTTTAAGGGGCGCGTGGAATTTGTATCAGTATCCGTTAGATCCAATTGAAAATATAGATCCACTTGGGTTAGTTGATTTTGGTACAGGATTTAATAGTTATTGCTCTGCTATAGAATCAGCTGCCCGGGATTTACCTCGTGAAGAGGTCAATACTGCAATTAGTAATCTTGAGGGAATGAAAAATGCCTATAATCCATTGCAAGAGTACGCTTTTGGGATAGCGGTTGGAGCACCAGAAATAGGATTGGCAGGGCTGTCAATGGGGGTAACAACGGTTGAAAAAGCGACAACAAAATGTATTTCTAGCATAGCCCAGTCGATCGCGTTAGAAGAGAAAATAATAGGAAGTTAGTATTAACATGTGCTAAGTCAGCACTAAGCTCTGGACTAACCCAAGTAGAGAGTAAATCATTTGGATTCCTATGGGATAAACTAAGTGAATATAACCAAGTAAGTTATTAATGTTAAAGGAAGATAAATGAAACTTTCAAAATCAAAAAATATGTTAATAACAGTCTCGATCATTGTGGTTGTTTTTATTCTTTTCATCCATCATTCCGAAAAAAACAACTTTGGATGGCTTTGGATAACATTAACAATCCATTTAAATAAACGAAGTCAGTAAGAAAGATAGATGCAAAGGCATTAGCAGATTTGGGTTTTTCTTATAGGTATGGTAAAGGTGCTGAAATAAATTATAAAAAATCGGTACAACTATATCGCCAGGTGGCCGAACAGAATTATGCAATAGCACAATATAATCTCGGGCTTGCATATGAACAAGGAATCGGAATCTTACAGAATTATACATTAGCATCTGAATGGTATCATAAAGCTGCAAATCAAGGATTGCCGGAGGCTCAGGTTAATCTTGGTTCGTTATATGCTAATGGAAAAGGTGTGCCACAAAATTTCCAGGAGGCACATAAATGGTTTTTAAAAGCAGCTGAGCAAAACGACCCTTCCGCCATGTATAATCTGGGATTCATGTATCACAATGCGTTGGGGGTACCAAAAGATGAAGTAGAAGCTCTAAAGTGGTTTTCAAAATCTGCGGCCTTAAATAATATTTCAGCCCAAAATTCTTTGGGTGGCTACTATTACCAAGGCTTGGGAGGACTTTCGATAAATAAAGAGCGTGCTTTTGAATGGTATAAAAGGTCTGCCAAGAAAGGTTGTGCGATAGCACAAAGTAACTTGGGAGACGCATATGAAAATGGATGGGCTCTTGGTGGGGTAAATAATAAAGAGGCTTATGCTTGGTATTCTATTGCTGCTTACCATGGTTTTGAAAAGGCTGGTCTGGCGAGGGGACAACTTTCAAAGAAAATGACCCCGGAAGAATTGATGCAAGCAAATGTAATATTTCAAAAATATTTATTGAGTTATTAATGGAAGCTATAAAACTGACATGCCAATTTCAATAATTGGAATGGAGACTGCTGTACTATATTTCATAACTATGATCGGCATCGCTCAGTCCGGTTGGTGGTTTGGGATATTTGGCGATTGAAAAGACTCGCACAATCCGGGCTGAGTTCCCTCAAAGTGATCTACTATTCCGCGCAGTTATTTAGCGAGAAAACTCCGGTATACACAATTTTAATTACAGTCACTTCATCCGTTCACTCAAAACATCTTAAGTGAACGGCGTTAGCCATCCGGCGGCCTGTTGATATCAACAATGATTACGCCGCGAGCAGTTTGTCCATCGCCTTTTGCGCGATGACCAGATGCTGTCCGCCAAACAGGCGTGCCCGATTGAGCAAGGTATACAGTTGATACACCGGTTGCCGGTCAAGAAAATCTAACGGCAGCGGAGACACTGACTGATAACCATCATAGATTTGCGGCGGCTGTTCGGTATGCAGCGGCAGCATCGCCAGATCGCACTCTCTGTCTCCCCAGTAACAGGCGGGATCAAACAGGTACGGTCCGTCCGGACCCAGCGCACAGTTGCCTGACCATAAATCGCCGTGAAGCAAAGAGGGCTGGGGCTGGTGGGAAGAGAGACGTTGCTGCACGTGTTCGACGATGGCGTCAATATTGCCAAAGGCGATGCCTTTTTCCGCCGCTAATTCCAGTTGCCAGCCAATGCGCTGTTCAGCAAAAAACGTTGACCAGCGGCGCTGCCACGCGTTGGGCTGCGGCGTAGTGGAGAGTGCGTTATCGAAATCCAGCCCGAACTGAGGCTGGTCGCTCCATTCATGAAGGTGGGCAAGCTGCTGACCCAGAATAAACGCGTTGTGCGCATCCAGCGGACGAGGAGGGAGAAAGTCCATCACCAGAAAGCTGTAATCACGGTCTGCGCCCACCGCCCAGACTTTAGGGACCGTGACGGTCTGGCTACGTGATAACAGTTCCAGTTGATCGGCTTCGGCCGTGAAGCCCGGAAGCAGTTCTCGCTCATCACATTTGACGAAGAAATCGCGCCCTGCATAGCGCAAATGCCATGCGGCATGAACTTCCCCGCCCGGCAGTTCGTTACGCAGTTCGATTTCGCCTTCACCGAGTTGCTCGCTTAAAAGACGACTGATAGCCTGCCACATGATGTCTCTCCCCATGTTGTCTGCCAGATCATAAGGTTAGCGCAAAAATGCGGTTAAAAAACACGAATTAACGCACACCGTGGACGTATATTCGTACTAAATGGCATTTAATGTCCGCCCCGAACCCACTCATCCCAGCGCTCTACAGTGACCTCCGGAACCTTATCCAGGGCGCTTTCCGCAAGGCCTGCGACCATGGCCTTCACCTCATCCTTGCTTTGTGCGCTGATCAGCCCAAAGGTGTTCGTGCCCAGTTCATGGACATTCCCTTCATCATCCGTGAGGGTGAGCAGAAAACCGGCGCGGGTAAGATGGTTATTTAATTCGTTAATTTCGGTTAAGGAATCTTCGTGAAAACTGACAGTAATGACATAACGGACGATATCTCCACTGGCCATTTGATACCTCTTTGTTATTGCATGCGTATCTAGCATAGACGGTGAAGTCTGATGCCGACAGGTTAGCCCGTGATTCCCCCTCCAAAAGAGGGGGAGGGAGAGCATCAGGATTGGGTGAGATAAGCGTAAATTTTCTGCGTGTCATCGTGTGAACACAGACGGGTTCCCTGATTAATGGTCGCCGCGCTCCCCGCCGCGACGCCGAAACGCACCATATCTTCCAGCGAAGCGCCCTCTGCCAGTTTTAGCGTCATCGCGCCCACCATGCTGTCACCCGCGCCAACGGTACTCTGACTCTTCACCGGCGGAGGAACGACCTGCACACAGCTTTTACTGTCTACCCCCAGCGCACCCTGAGGCCCCAGAGAGACCACCACGCGCCGCGCTTTGCCGCTGTTGACAATTTCTTGCGCCGCCTTGCGCACATCGTCCGGTTGAGTGAGTTCACGGTTAACCAGCGCGCTCAATTCTTTCTGATTGGGTTTAACCAGTTCAATGTTGCCAAGGGCTAACGCGGCTGACAGCGCCTCGCCGGAGCTATCAATAATGCAGCGGATCCCTTGTTTCTGTGCGGCGGTAATTAACTGACAGAACTTCTCGACTTTTATGCCAGGAGGAAGGCTGCCACTGATGACCAGAATGGCGCCGGATTCAATTTCAAGTACCTGTTCTTCAATCTGGCGAAATTCATCATCATTCAGGGCTGCGCCAGGCATGACAAAGCGATATTGTTCGCCGCTGGATTCGACATGAACGTGCAGGTTCTGACGCGTCCAGTCGTTTGCTTCAACGGTGGATACCGGGACATTTTCATCGGCAAGCAGGGCGACAAGGTGTTCACCGGTTGCGCCGCCGACCGGAAAAATGGCAGTGGCAGTACCACCCAGGTGGGCAATGGCGCGGGCGACGTTAATCCCTCCGCCCCCAGGCTCAAAGACCGGTGATGTACAACGAAGTTTCCCTTCGGGATAGATTTGTGGGGTGATTGTTGCGCTATCGAGAGAGGGCGCAAGCGTCAACGTATAGATACGTACCATCTTTACCTCCTGTTAGGCTGAATTCAGTCTGGCACCGAATAGCCACAAAGTGAAGTCATTAACAATAGGGTTTATTGACGTTAGTTAAGTTTACTGGCAGTAAGGTTATATAAAGAGGTAATTGATATGGGCGTTCTCTTATTCAAGAAATGAAATAAGAATTCATTGCTATGCAATTCGTGGCTTTTTATAATTTGTTACCTTTCCTGGTGCGCGATCGTCACTGTCTCAGTAAGGTTTGGCTGGGAGCGTTCTTCGCGTAATTTCATCGTTTTTCGTGTGATATATACTTTGCATAAAAGACACCACTTAACATGGGAGCAACGAGGCAAGTGATAAGTTATTCAGATTGCCATCATCACTCCGTTGTGTGATGTTCTGGAGTTGGTGCTTGTGCCCTCAGAATTCAACGTTTAGTGAGCTGGAAATCTGAAAGTGAAATCTGATATATAACTTTCTTCACCCGCTTCAGCAATGGCCTGTGACAAGGCTTTGTAATACTTTTCCAGGCCCACACTTTCAATCTCAGTCACTTGCTCCCTGATCGGTGCGCAGAACAGCCCGGCAGCGCCCGCCTGAATTTTTTTATTGTTAGGTATCTGTTCGCCGGTGACTGCTTTAAACCATGTTCTGATCCCTTGCTTGAGTGTATTAGGCGCTTTATTTACGTCTTGCTCGTTGGTAAGAAACTGCAAGGTAGGAAATTCATCAGCATTGACAGCGATTTTTAACCGATCAAAGAATTGACTAAACAATTCGAAGGAATTTAAGTCAGTCACTCTTGGCTTTGTACTCTTCCCATTTTTATTTCCGGGCTTTCCGGTGGCGGGTGACGCAGAGGAAGGTTTCATTTTCCCGAGTTCCAGATTAAATAATAAATCGCAGTAACTGCGTCTATCCTCGATATTATGATCAAGGATATAGGCAATTAATTTCGTCACTCTTTCGCTGTCTAAATCTCTGTTTACCAGCCACTGAGAACGTGCAAACTCAGAAGGATTCACAAACCAGTCGGGTATGTCATCAAGCTTTTTTATCTTGCCTTTGCCGTCAACTTCAAAGCACTGGTAATTGTCTTGATCGACAAAGGCAAAACGACAGTTTTTCAACTGTGGCGCTGACTCAAGTTTAAAAATAGCCTTAACGAATAATACGGCAGTTCCGCTAAACGCGTGCGCTGTCTCTTCCTTCTTTTCAAGTACAGCGACCAATGAATCAACGTCGTAGACACCATGACCATCCGTGAAAAGCTGAGGAAATTCAAAAAAAGTATGCGTCATGTTTGTTTAAACCTTTTTGTTATGTATATAGCATCCAATAGACTTTTATGATAGCACGAGAAGACATTGAGAACCATTAGCAACAAATGCACACTGTAAGACATATCACAGATTATTTACAGTCTGTATAAGTTTATTAACTAAACGGATTAGCAGAGCATGAAGGATGATAGTGACGAGGCAAACCCTGAGTCCCGGGAATGAAAGGCGTCGCCAGGCGTTGAGTTGGCATGATGGTTACTTTTTGAAGACTTGTTATTGGTATTTTAGTCTGTGCGAACTTGTCATCTTGCGGGGCATACTTAAATCAGAGTCAAGATAAGCCGTCACTCTTCATCAGAGACATCATTGCTATACTATGACCGAATATAGTCAGGTAATTGAAAGGGTTACATTGATGATGGCGCAGGAAAAAGGCTGCCCCCGAAGGGGGAGCCCTGTCACGATGAAATAATTTATTTGACGCAATCAGTCACTGTTTCTTAGTAATCGCCATGAATACCGGCACCCGCCATCCAGTCACCTGACATAGAGTCTGAGAATTGTACGGTAACCGCGGTGTGTTCGGTCAGTTGTTTTTGCAAACCGCCAGCTAATGCCGCGCCATCACCGTTTGCTGTACCCGTAGAAAGCGCCCAGCTATTCTTATTCGCATCAAAGTGCAAAGAACTCATCGCTGCCGCGTTGTTTAGCCCTTTTTTCAGTTTCTCTTTCGTGTCAGCAATATCTTTTGTATTTTTCTGGATATCTGAAGTGTTTCGATAAATTTGCGCAGAATGCTGTTGCAGTGTGGCTGAATGCTGGTTAATGACATGACTTTGTTTCTGAATGTAGTCACTCTGCGCAGTCTGCTCAGAGCGTACTCCCCGGATGGCGGAGGCGTTATTAGCAATCTGGGTGCGTGTGACGGTATCGCTATCTTTACGAGACTTCGCTTCATCAGCGATATTCTGAGCATTCGTATTGCCCTGAGTAGTAAGACCGGAAATCTCTTGATCCTGGATATCGTTTTTTGCCTTATTCGTGTCCACATCTACGCCCATACGCGTTACCTGATCGTGTACGTTTTCAGCATAACTTTGTGCCGAGAGCGCCTCAGTCATTGCCTGCGAAGCTGTTGCATGCGTATCTGAGATCGCAAGGTCTTGCCCGTTATCTCTTTCTTGCTGAGTCAATGCCATCGCCTGAATTTCATCAACATGCTGGGTAGAAGTACGGGCCTGATTGTCAGCAATTTTGCTTTGACCCTCTTCCAGCGCTTTTGTATCCGTTACGGGTATCACTTGAGACTGAGGCAATCCACCGATCCATTGTGACAGGGCTGTGAGTGACGGGAGATTGTGAACGTTGGCTATCAGATCCCCTTGTTGTTGGTCACCTGTAATGCCTAAACGATTCAGACCGTCAACCGCGCGGTTGTACTGGTCTTGCCATTGATTTAATGGAGCATTTTCAAGATCGTTTAGCGCATTCGCTGCCTCATTAAACTCCTGAAAAGCAGCTTGTGCATCAGCAGGGTTATTAGCAGCGTGGGCACTTGTCACAGAATAAATTGCAGCCAGTACAGCCAGTGAGAATAGCTTGGTTTTCATTGCCAGAATTTCCTGAATAGAAAATAGAATCAACGGATTGTTTTTCAATGACTAGTCTGTGACTTCTCGTTGTCCTTTTTATGGCGAACAAAGCATTTCATGATAACACTTCCAGGTGTTTATTGTGACTGATGAGAGTGTTCAGTAAGTCTTCTTGAAGGTTGAGGATTCTAGTGATTAGGAATTTTCATAGCAATATAAAAGTCATTATTAAATCTGACATATGTCAAAAATAATACTGATTTTAGTCATGATGATTTCAAGTGAAAGTGATGGGGGCTGAAAAAATTCAGTTGATTATTTGGTGTCAGATAACAGAAGAGGTACCCCTAAGAATTTGTGTCTTGCTTTTAAAATTAAACAGGGCAATAACTTGCGTCTGATAATCTTCATTTCTTGTATTCTTCAGATGGTTTAGAATATCGCTGCACGAACAGTGCAAACCTTTCCCATGTATTTTAGAGAACCAAAATGAAGCTTTTAAAGACAGTTCCCGCTGTCGTTATGCTGGCGGGAGGCGTGTTTGCGTCGATGTATGCAACTGCCGATGATTCCGTTTTTACTGTCATGGATGATCCCTCAAGTGCGAAAAAACCCTTCGAAGGCAACCTGAATGCGGGTTACCTTGCGCAGTCGGGCAACACGAAAAGTTCTTCTTTGACCGCAGATACAACAATGACCTGGTATGGTGCTACAACTGCCTGGTCACTGTGGGGTAACGCAAGCAATACCTCTTCTAATGATGAACGCTCTTCGGAGAAATATGCAGTGGGTGGGCGTAGTCGTTTCAATATGACCGATTATGATTATCTTTTTGGTCAGGCGAGCTGGTTGACTGACCGTTATAACGGCTATCACGAACGTGACGTGCTGACAGCAGGTTATGGTCGCCAGTTCCTTAATGGACCGGTACACAGCTTTCGTTTTGAATTTGGTCCGGGTGTCCGTTACGACGAGCACACTGATGGCAAAACTGAGACTCAGCCGTTGGGTTATGCGTCTGGCGCGTACGCCTGGCAGATGACCGATAACACCAAATTCACGCAAGGCGTGTCAGTGTTTGGTGCGGAAGATACCACCCTGAACTCGGAATCGGCGTTGAACGTGGCGATTAATGAGCATTTCGGCCTGAAGGTGGCGTATAACGTGACGTGGAACTCCGAACCGCCGGCAACGGCACCGGAACATACCGATCGACGTACAACGGTCTCTCTGGGATACCGGATGTAAAATGCGGCCAGGCTGTTTTGCAGTCTGGCACTCTTTTAATGCGGCTTTATATTGTCGTTGCGCCGCGGGTTTATTTTTCCCACATTCTGCTTCGCCAGATGACTTCCCCGGCAGCAAAATTCTGTCTTTTCGGGATTACCCCCAAATCATTGCCGCCCAGCGTAGCAATAACATTGCTCCACAGATGGCAATCAGGACGACCACCATTTTCCAGTGTTTTTTGGCGAAGCGATCTGATGGCATTAATTATTTCCTGTCGAAATCAGACTCTTCTTCTTAGTGTAACAAAACCGTCAGCGAGTCAGGGAATTGATTTGCATCATCCTGCATCCAGTGATTGCGACTTTGAACAACGGGGAATGGCGTGTACACTGTCAAGCGGTGTTATCAAAAAGCGGGTGTAGGCCCAGTGTCGCTGCTAAGGCGGCCCGTGGCATATTTCGCAGAGTGAAGCGGGAATCAGCCCACCACTTTTTGGTAATTTTAAATATCGAAACTTTGTATGTGATCTTGCGTATGGGTCACCACTGCAAATAAGGACATAACATGCCTGTTATTACTCTTCCTGATGGCAGTCAACGCCATTACGACCACGCTGTAAGCCCCATGGATGTTGCGCTGGACATTGGTCCAGGTCTGGCGAAAGCCACCATCGCTGGCCGTGTTAATGGCGAACTGGTTGATGCTTCCGATCTGATTGAAAAGGATTCGACTCTTTCTATCATCACCGCAAAAGATGAAGAAGGGCTGGAGATCATTCGTCACTCCTGCGCGCACCTGTTGGGTCATGCGATTAAACAACTTTGGCCGAATACCAAAATGGCGATCGGACCGGTTGTCGACAATGGTTTTTACTATGACGTTGATCTTGACCGTACGTTGAACCAGGAAGACATCGACGCTCTCGAAAAACGGATGCACGAGCTCGCTGAAAAAAATTATGACGTCATTAAGAAGAAAGTGAGCTGGCACGAAGCGCGTGAAACCTTCGTGAAGCGCGGCGAGATTTATAAAGTCTCCATTCTTGATGAAAACATTGCCCATGATGACAAACCTGGTTTGTATCATCATGAAGAATATGTCGATATGTGCCGCGGTCCGCACGTGCCGAATATGCGCTTCTGCCATCACTTTAAACTGATGAAAACCGCAGGCGCATACTGGCGTGGCGACAGCGACAACAAGATGCTGCAACGTATTTACGGCACGGCCTGGGCGGATAAAAAAGCGCTTAATGCCTACCTGCAGCGCCTGGAAGAAGCGGCAAAACGTGACCACCGTAAGATCGGCAAGCAGCTTGACCTGTATCACATGCAGGAAGAGGCGCCGGGTATGGTGTTCTGGCACAATGACGGCTGGACCATCTTCCGTGAACTGGAAGTCTTTGTGCGTTCTAAGCTTAAAGAGTACCAGTACCAGGAAGTGAAAGGTCCGTTCATGATGGACCGCGTGCTGTGGGAAAAAACCGGGCACTGGGAAAACTACAAAGATGCCATGTTCACGACTTCTTCTGAGAACCGTGAGTACTGCATCAAGCCGATGAACTGCCCAGGTCATGTGCAGATCTTTAATCAGGGTCTGAAATCCTACCGCGATCTGCCGCTGCGTATGGCAGAGTTTGGTAGTTGCCACCGTAACGAACCGTCAGGCGCGCTGCATGGTCTGATGCGCGTTCGTGGCTTCACTCAGGATGATGCGCATATCTTCTGTACGGAAGAGCAAATTCGCGATGAAGTTAACGCCTGTATTCGTATGGTCTACGATATGTACAGCACATTTGGCTTCGAGAAGATCGTCGTCAAACTGTCCACTCGTCCTGACAAGCGTATCGGTAGCGACGAAATGTGGGATCGTGCTGAGGCGGATCTGGCGGTCGCACTGGAAGAAAACAATATCCCATTTGAATATCAACTGGGTGAAGGTGCGTTCTACGGTCCGAAAATTGAATTTACCCTGTATGACTGCCTCGACAGAGCCTGGCAATGCGGTACTGTACAGTTGGACTTCTCACTGCCGTCTCGTCTGAGCGCCTCTTATGTGGGCGAAAACAACGAGCGTCAGGTACCGGTAATGATTCACCGCGCTATTCTTGGGTCTATGGAACGCTTTATCGGTATCCTGACCGAAGAGTTCGCTGGCTTCTTCCCGACCTGGCTTGCGCCGGTTCAGGTGGTGGTCATGAACATCACTGATTCACAGTCTGAATACGTTAACGAATTGACGCAGAAACTACAAAATGCGGGCATTCGAGTAAAAGCAGACTTGAGAAATGAGAAGATTGGCTTTAAAATCCGCGAGCACACATTACGTCGTGTCCCTTATATGTTGGTCTGCGGTGATAAAGAGGTGGAAGCTGGCAAAGTGGCCGTTCGCACCCGCCGTGGTAAAGACCTGGGCAGTCTTGACGTAAGTGAAGTGATTGAGAAGCTGCAACAAGAGATTCGCAGCCGCAGTCTTCAACAACTGGAGGAATAAGGTATTAAAGGCGGAAAACGAGTTCAAACGGCACGTCCGAATCGTATCAATGGCGAGATTCGCGCCCAGGAAGTTCGCTTAACAGGTCTGGAAGGTGAGCAACTGGGAATTGTGAGTCTGAGAGAAGCAATCGAAAAAGCTGAAGAGGCTGGAGTAGATTTAGTTGAAATCAGCCCTAACGCCGAACCGCCAGTTTGTCGTATCATGGACTACGGCAAGTTCCTTTATGAAAAGAGTAAGTCTTCTAAGGAACAGAAGAAGAAGCAAAAAGTTATCCAGGTTAAGGAAATTAAATTCCGTCCTGGTACAGATGAAGGCGACTATCAGGTAAAACTCCGCAGCCTGATTCGCTTTCTCGAAGAGGGCGATAAGGCCAAGATCACACTGCGTTTCCGCGGTCGTGAGATGGCCCACCAGCAAATCGGTATGGAAGTGCTTAATCGCGTGAAAGACGATTTGCAAGAACTGGCAGTAGTCGAATCCTTCCCAACGAAGATCGAAGGCCGTCAGATGATCATGGTGCTTGCTCCTAAGAAGAAACAGTAAGGCATTCAAGTAGCATTTCCTGTGGAGCCTCAGGGCTTCACAGGTTTTGTTCGCCTGGGTTTCTGTTTATTAACAATGCGAAGTGGAAGTTATTAAAATGCCAAAAATTAAGACCGTACGCGGTGCTGCTAAGCGCTTCAAAAAAACCGGTAAAGGTGGTTTTAAGCACAAGCACGCTAACCTGCGTCACATTCTGACCAAAAAAGCGACCAAACGTAAACGTCACCTGCGTCCGAAAGCCATGGTTTCCAAAGGCGATCTGGGCCTGGTTATCGCGTGCCTGCCGTACGCATAAGCCGTTAACGTTTAACTTTTTTAATTAGAATAGATACAGGAGAGCACAATGGCTCGCGTAAAACGTGGTGTAATTGCACGTGCACGTCACAAGAAAATTTTGAAACAAGCCAAAGGCTACTACGGTGCGCGTTCTCGCGTATACCGCGTTGCCTTCCAGGCCGTCATCAAAGCAGGTCAGTATGCTTACCGTGACCGTCGTCAACGTAAGCGTCAGTTCCGTCAACTGTGGATTGCGCGTATCAACGCAGCAGCACGTCAGAACGGTATTTCTTACAGCAAATTCATCAACGGCCTGAAAAAAGCCTCTGTTGAAATCGACCGTAAGATCCTGGCTGACATCGCAGTATTCGACAAAGTCGCGTTCACCGCGCTGGTTGAAAAAGCGAAAGCAGCTCTGGCATAAGCCAGTGAAAAGAGGGAGCCTGGCTCCCTCTCTTTTATTATCAATCTTAAACCACCTCCTATGGAGGTGGTGATCGTTCATGTGGGGCTTTGCCCGTAGAATGCCCATGCTAAATACTGCCTCGGTTTGTTACCAGCAAATCAAGGAGTAAATAGCATG
>NZ_JBALIF010000030.1:0-19181 GCF_037053465.1 Citrobacter amalonaticus | reverse complement strand
AGAAAGGTGCGGACATCACACTGAGCGGCACCTGCGGCACGGACGTCACCAGTATTAAAGTGACGGTGAACGGTCAGGACTATATCGCCACGGTCACCAGTGGCACCTGGACAGCCACCCTTCCGGCTGCGGATGTCGAGCTGCTGGCCGACGGTAAAGTGACCGTCACCGCAAACGCCACCAACACCGCCGGCAACACCGCCTCCGCCACGCACGACTTTACGGTCGACAGCATTGCACCGGCCGTCACCGCCGATAACGTCACCGCCGACAACATCGTTAACACCGCTGAAAAAGGCGGCGATATCACCCTGTCCGGCACCTGCGCGGCAGACACGAAGACCGTCGTCATCACGCTGAACGGCCAGGATTATACCGCGACCGTCACCGGCGGCACCTGGACGGCCACCCTTCCGGCGGCGAATGCGGCGGCACTGACCGACGGCAGCCAGACCCTGTCGGTGAAAGCCACCGACAACGCAGGCAACAGCACCACCATCACGAAAGACTTTACGGTAGATACTGCTGCTCCCGTCATCACTATCAACACAGTAGCTGGTGATGATGTGATCAATATTGCTGAACACGGTGGAATGCAGCTTATTAGCGGGAATGCGACCGGTGTTGCAGCCGGAACAGCCGTCCAGATTAATTTAAACGGGCAAGATTATACCGCTTACACCGACGCCAGCGGCAACTGGAGTATGGCTATCCCTGCGGCGGACATTACTGCGCTAACGGAAGGTAAAACGACCATTAAGGTGGAAGTAAGCGATGCCGCAGGGAATAAAGGCAGCGCATCACACGATATTACCGTTGATCTAACTGGCCCGGCAGTGACGATTGATAACGTCGCGACCGATGATATCGTCAACGCCACAGAGAAAGGCGGAGCCCTGACCCTGAGCGGAACATGCGATAGCGATATCAGCAGCGTTAAAGTGACGCTCAATGGTAAGGATTACATCGCCAGCGCCAGCAACGGCGTCTGGAGCCTGACGGTCTCAGCCGATGATGTAGCCGCTTTGCCGGAAGGCAAAGTGACGGTGACGGCGACCGTCACCGATAGCAGCGGTAATACCACAACAAGCGGGCATGAGTTCACGGTCGATACCCATTTACCTACTGTCACTATCAATACGTTCTGTCTCGATAACATTGTCAACTCGGCAGAAATTGAGAACGATCAGACGTTGAGCGGTAAAGTCACCGATGCGAAAGCCGGTGATACCGTGACGGTTCACATCGGCCTTCATGACTATACGACGACGGTAAACAGCGATCTGACCTGGAGTGTGGTGATTCCTTCCGCTGTGATGAAAGAACTGGGCAACGGGCTACAGGATATCACCGCAGAAGTGACCAACGCTCAGGGCAACACTGGCACAGGGTCGCGTGAAATCAATATCGACGCTGGTTTGCCGGGCATCTATGTCAACTCGGTGACCGGCGACGATGTCGTTAACTACATCGAACATAGCAGCAATGTTTATATTGTCGGCAGTTGTACCGGCTTCGATCTGGGAACGGTGATTAAAGTTGAGATCAATGGCAAATCCTACGATGCCACGGTCCAGGCTGGATATATCTGGCAGGTGAATGTCCCGGCAGAGGATGTGGCGCTGTGGGACGGCACTGAGATCGTTAAGACGACCGCGACCAGCAGCGAAGGACAGACAATTTCGGGTAAACATGATTTCGTTATCGATCTCTCGCTTCCGGCGATCTCCATTAATGTGATCACTTCCGATGATGTCGTCAACGCCAGTGAAAAAGCTGCCGGGCTGACTCTCAGCGGGAGTACCATCGGCGTCGAAACGGGACAACTGGTCAGAGTGACCTTCGGAGTAAAAAGCTATACAACATCCGTGGATGCAAATGGCAACTGGTCTGTTGATATCAGCGCCGATGACATGACGCTGCTCACCGATGGCCTGATCACTGTTCAGGCCCAGGTCGTCAATCTCGATGGTGGAGTCGCTAATGCGTCACGCGCGACGTTAGTGGCGCTGGATACCCCGACCATTTATATCACTTCTATGGCTGGCGGAGACAACATCATCAACAGCGATGAACGCAGCCACGATCTGGTTATCAGCGGTATAACCAGTGCGCCGGCAGGTTGTGACGTCTATGTGATGCTGAACGGCCAGAATTATCAGACTAAGGTCAATGCCGATAACACCTGGTCGGTAACTGTGCCGAAGGATAATGTCGCCCAACTCAGCATCAGTAATTATGACGTTTCTGTCACTGTGGTTGACCGTGTCGGTAATACGGGCGAGAACAACAAGACGCTGTCGTTTGATATCGTGGCGCCCACGGTGAAATTTGACGATCCGCTGATGGACGATAACGTCATTAACAGCAACGAGCATAACGCTAACCAGTTTATCAGCGGAACCAGTGCTGGCGCGGCTCCTGGCGACACTGTCACCCTTAAAATCGGCGGCAGCACCTATACCACCGAAGTAGATGCCAACGGCGTCTGGACGTTCGGTGTTCCGGCCAGTGTGATTAAAACCTTACCGGAAGGCGACAACACCCTGACGGTGACCATTACCGATAAAGCCGGCAACAGCAGTAGCGATACTAAAGTGATTGAAGTAATTACCGCGCTGCCGACGGTGACCATCGATAGTGTGGCGGTAGATGATATTGTCAACGCGCTGGAGGCACAGTCGCCGCTGACGATTAACGGCACCAGTAATGCCGCGGATAACGCCGAGATTATAGTGACGTTCGGCACCAAAAATTATCTGGCTACCGTAACCGGTGGTACCTGGAGTCTGGTGGTTTCTGCGAGCGATCTGTCGCTGCTGGCCAATGGCGACTACACCATTACCGCTGTCGTGGTCGATAAATATCTCAATACCAATACCACCACTCATGATATTGCCATTGATACCCGCGTCCCGGTTATCACGTTCGATCGCTTTGCGACCGATAATATTGTCAACTCCACTGAAATTCAGAGCAGTCAGACGCTGTCCGGTCATGCGACGAATGTAAAAGCGGGCGATACCATTAATATTCACTTTGGCAGTAACACCTATCATGCCGAGGTGAAGAGCGATCTGAGCTGGAGTATTGATATTTCGGCGGCGGATATCCAGTCGCTGGGCGACGGCCAGGCGACCATCACTGCCGACGTGACGACGGCATCGGGCAACCAGGGGCATGCCAGTTTAGATATCACAGTGGATGCCGGTTTGCCAAAACTGACCATTGATATGGTGTCCGGCGATGATGTGATCAATATGATCGAGCATGACGCGCCCGTTATCATTCAGGGGACTTGCGATAACGTTGATGCGGGTGCCGTGGTGAAGGTGACTGTCAATAACGTCACCCATGATGCAGTTGTGAAAGCGGATGGTACCTGGCAAGTGGGCTTTACCAGCGATGAGGTGAAAGCCTGGCCTGCCGGTAATCTCGATGTTAAAGCATCGGTCAATAATGCTTCCGGCAACGCTACCGTGGTGGTCGAGCCGATCCTGGTGGATTTGGATGGCCCAGCTATCAGCATCAACGCAGTTTCCACTGATAACATGCTTAATGCCCAGGAGATGAAAACGCCGCTGACGATCACCGGTTCGACGGCAGGTGTTGAAGAAGGTTGTAATGTGTTGGTTAAATTCAACGGCAGAAATTACACCGCCAAAGTGGATGCCAGTGGCAACTGGTCAATAACCGTTTCCGTTCTCGACCTGTCGTCAGTACAGGACGGTCATCTGACCGTTGAGGCGATTGTACAGAACAAAGCCGGCAACCGTGCCGACAGCGCCCAGGACGTGCTGATTGACAGCAAAGCGCCGACATTGTCGATAGACACCATTGCCGAAGATAACGTCATTAATAGCACTGAACATTCGGCGGCGGTTGTGATTAAAGGCAGCAGCGACGCCGGCGAAGGACACACGGTTCAGGTCACGCTGGATGGGAAAAACTACAGCGCACAAATTGACGCTAATGGCGAATGGTCGGTGACGATTCCGGCCGGCGATGTCGCCCAACTGACCGACGGAATAAAATCGGTGACGGCGAGCGTCACCGACGCCGCTGGCAACGCAACCAGTAAAACCACCAAAGTCACCGTGGATACTTCCGCGCCAATGCTGGCGTTTGACGCTAATCAGGTAGGCGATGATGTGATTAACGCTACCGAACATGAGCAGGCGCAGGTCATCACCGGGACCTCCACCGGACTTGAGGAAGGTTCGGTGGTCACGGTGAAACTGACTAACGCCTCCGGAGTGGTGAAAACCTTTATCACCTCGGTTGATGAAAATGGCGAGTGGAGTATCGGGGTTAGCGCTGAGGTCATTAGAGGTCTGGCGGACGGCACGTATACCTTTACCGCCGATGCCAAAGATTCCGCAGGCAATGCGGCAAGCCAGGCGCATCACGACATTCAGGTAAAAACGGCACTACCGGAAGTGGCGATTACCTCCACCTCGGCGGGCAGCGACGATGTGCTGAACAGTTCCGAGAAACAGTCAACGTTTGTGATCAACGGTACGTCAAATCTGCCGGATGACAGCGTGCTGACGCTGATCTTTAACGGTAAAACCTATCATCCGACCGTCACAGGCGGGACATGGTCGTTAAGCATTCCCGCCACCGATATTGCGTCGATCAGCGAAGGTGCGCATTCGATTATCGTTCAGGCGAAGGATGACGACGGCAACACGGCGGCGGCAACAAAATCTGTTGTGGTGGATACGGTCGCGCCATCGGTGATCATTAACACCGTGGCGACGGACGATATCATCAACGCCAGCGAAGCGTCCGACGGCGAAACCCTCAGTGGTAAAGTCATCAACGGCAGCGCGGGCGATACCGTTACGATTAAGTTTGCCGGCGGCACGTATACCGCCACGGTGCAGAGTGATATGACCTGGAGTGTCAATGTCTCTGCCGACGATCTGAATGCTATCCCCAACGGGCACTACGTTCTCAATGTGACGGTGACAGACAGCCACGGTAACACCAGTGATATTTATACTCATCCGGTCGGGGTGGCGATTAAAGAACCGGTCTTGACGATTAATGATGTATCCGGCGATAAAGTTATCAATAAACTGGAGCATGAACAGGCGCTGATCTTGTCCGGTTCGGTGACTAACCTGTCGCCGGGCGATACCATCACTATTGTGGTGAGCGATGGCACCACCAGTAAAACCTTTACGGGATCGGTGCAGGCGGACGGGAAGACATGGACAGCTATTATTCCGCAAACGGAGGTTGCCGGATGGGCGAATGGCGCAACGCTGAGCTTTACGGTATCCGGTGCGGACAGCTGGGGCAACGTTTCCGAGCCGGTCAATACCACGGCGACCGTTGACCTGACGCAGATGTCGATTTCGCTGGATTTGGTCGCGGGCGATGATGTCATCAACGCAGCGGAAGCGATGAATGCTAATGGACTGACCATTACCGGCAGTTCCTTTAATGCTAAAGACGGCGATACGGTGACCGTGACCTTTGCCGGTCACAGTTATACAACCAATATCGTCAACCCTGAGAACGACGCCTCCGGCTCATGGTCGCTGACCATCCCGCAAGACCAGTTGTCAGGTCTGGTCATTGGCAACGCGAATCAGATCACCGTCAAAGTGACGAACGATATCGGCACCAGCGCTGAAGTGGACAGGTTTATTGTTTACGAACCCGTCGCGCCGATCATTACCATCGGGGTTATCAGCGGCGATAACGTGCTGACGCTGGCGGAGATGACGCAGCCGCTGGAGATTAAAGGTACGGCATCGCTGGATGCGGCAGGACAAACGTTAACCGTGACCTTTAATGGCAAAAACTACACCACGACCGTGAAACCGGATGGCACCTGGTCAGTCTCGGTTCCGCCGTCGGATCTTAGCTCGCTTTCCAATGGCGACTATGACGTCCAGGCCTCGGTGGTGGACGTGGCAGGCAACCCTGGCTCAGCCACGGCGAACCCGCCGCTGGAAGTGCAGGTTAAAATCCCGTCGATCTACATTAACCCGATTTCCGACGATAACTATATCAACGCCTTGGAGCATAACAGCACCAGCAATCTGACGGTAAGCGGCACCACCGCCGACGCCAAAGAAGGGATGGCGGTGCGGGTCACCTTTGACGGGGTGGATTACACCACGACGGTAAACGCGGACGGCACCTGGAGTATTTCGGTTCCGGCGGCGGTGATTAAAGGCCTGAGCGACGGCAGTGTGCTGGTTGACGCGACGATTGATGACGGCCATGGCAATATCGGGCACGCGACGCAGACGACGGTAATCGTTGATACTGTCGCGCCGTCTGTCACCATTGATGCGGTGACCAGCGATAACACGCTCAACAACGATGAACTGGCTAATCTGAACGGGCAGAACATCACCGGTACGGCGTCAACCAGCGAAGCCGGGCGCACGATAACCGTCACGGTTACAGGTGATGGCGGTAGTTTCAAACATGACTATACCGCAACCATCGGCGTGGACGGCAAATGGAGCATCACGATGTCGTCCGACGATCTGGCTCTGCTACATACCGGCGTTTATAGCATAGAGGCGAAAGTCACGGATGCCGCAGGTAACAGCGCCACAAAATCCAAAACATTCAATGTGGATCAAACGCTGCCCACCATCACGATTGATGACTTCACCGGCGATAACCAGGTGAATAAAACTGAGCAGAGTCAGGCGCAGCTTATCAGCGGTACGACGACAGGTGTAGCGGCAGGTAAAACGGTGACGGTGATTCTCGGCGACGGTTCGGCGGCGGCGAAAACCTATACCGCGACCGTAGACAGCAACGGCGACTGGAGTGTTTCCGTCGCCCCAGCCGACTGGGCGGCGTTCGTCGACGGCGGTTACACCATCAAAGCCTCGGTCGATAGCGCAAGCGGCAACCATGCCTCGACCAGTGAGGCCATTATTATTGATACCAGTGCGCCCACAATCAGCTTTGACGTCAACGTTGCCGGAACCGATAACGTAGTCAATATGACTGAACAGGCGAACGGTATCCATGTCACGGGGACAACCACGGCTGAAGCAGGCCAGACGGTAACGCTGGTCTTTAATAACGGCGGCAAGTATTCCGCGACTGTCGGCACGGACGGCACCTGGTCTGTCGATCTACCGGCAAGTGAGTTTGCCGCGCTGGCGGATGGCGATTACACCATGACGGCTGTGGTCACTGACAAAGCGGGCAACAGCTCGGACATTGCCAGCAAAACGGTCACCGTCAGCGATGATACATGGACGATTGCTATTGATCCCTTTACCGGCGATTTGTGGCTGAACGCTGCAGAAGCGGTAGTCACGCAACAGATTACCGGCACCACCAACGCGCCGGACGGGCAGACGGTCACCATCACGCTGAATGGTCAAACCTATACCGCGACGGTGGCTGATGGTAAGTGGAGCTGTGATGTCAGCACTGCCGATCTGGCCGCGTTGACAGAAGGCACAAATTACACCATTACCGCCAGCGTCACCAATCCGATTGGTAATACCGGACAGGCGACGCAGAATTTTACGGTGGACACCACCGCGCCGGATTCTGTTGTCACTATCGTCAGTTATACCGACGATGCGGGTGATACGAAGGGCACCTTTAGCGCAGGCACGGCCAGTGATGACAAAACGCCAGTGATTAATGGTACGCTTTCGAAGACGGCGAACCCTGGCGACAGGCTGGCGATTTTCCGTGACGGCGTGTTGGTGGGTTACGCGACGATCAACGGGACGACATGGTCGTTTGCCGATAATCTCGCCACATTGGCTGATGGCACCTATAAATATACCGCGCAGTATATTGACGCGGCTGGCAATACCGGTGCTATCAGCGGAGAATTTGACTATATACTGGATACCGCAGTACCGACCTATGCGCAAATGACGGCAATGAGCACCACGGATACCACGCCAGTGCTGCGCGGTACCTTTACCGGTGAGTTCCGGGAAGGATATACGCTGGAGGTTAAGGTCAACGGCAAAACCTATTCATCGACCACGGGCGCTGTGGTGGTTGATATTGCATCACAAACCTGGTATCTCCAGATACCCGATAGCGATGCGATGGCGAAGTCGGCTACGGCCTATAAGGTTGATATGACGGTCACCATGCCAAGTGGGGTTGATCCATCGACATCATCAATCATGATCACTGGCGATCCTATATTCAATAACCCAACCACAATCTCAAGCACTTTCCCTGACACGATAGGTGGTTCCGTGACGTTAAACTCACGAGGGGAGTGGGAGTTTTCCGCCAACGGCTCTGTGGTGAACGCCAGTTCTCGTACTTCCTGGTCGCCAGCCACGATTAACCTTGGTTCTGATAAATATAGCTCGTCGACCTTCTTTGATTATGATCGCGATGGCGATATGGATATCATCAGCCAGACTGGTACTATCAGTAGTATCTATATCAGTACCAACAATGGTGCGGATAGCTATACCCCATTAAAAATAACTACCTCGGCCGCAGGCGCAACGTATCGAGGTGGGACGATCGCCATTGATATTAATGGCGATGGCTATACTGACTTTGCGATGGGGGATTTCAGTGCGAACAGCGGGGTCTGGTTCATCAATAATGGCAATGGAACCTTTACTGAAGTTGCTTCGACTTCAGGAAAAGAGCCAAATACGCATACGGGTAAGGTCACTGACTGGGCAGCAAATACGTCGGTATCGGGTGTCGATTTGGATAATGACGGTAAGGTGGATATCACCTATGAAACAGCCGACCGTCATTATGCATCCATGCATAATAATGGCGACGGGAGTTTTAATTGGCAGCAATGGACATCTGATATCTGGTTTCCAGTGATAAGTAATGCGACATGGTTTATCGCCCCATTGACCTGGGCAGATTTCAATAACGATGGTTATATGGATCTGTGGATCAACAGTTACGGAACAAGTAACGGATATAATGCTATTGCATTTAATAATGGTGATGGCACATTGGGCACTCCGATATCGTGGAAGAGCACCGGTGTTTATACTCATGGTATTATCGCGATAGACTGGAATCATGATGGTTATATGGATATTGCCAATATCGTCGCAACCGGTACGGCAAAGGTGTTTCTGAATAATGGCACTGGGTCGAATTTCACTAGCGTGAACATAGGCACCAGTTATTCTTCTGTTTCAGCCACATCGTTAAGCCTGGATTATGACTGGGACGGCGCCAGAGATGTCCTTATAACCTGTGTCAATGGCAGCACTCAGCTCGTCCATAATCCCAATGCGGTAGCAAACGGTACTTCGTTGCATTTTAAAATCATTGATAAAAACGGGATTAACTGCTTCTTTGGCAACACGGTTAATTTATATGACTCAACCGGCAAACGGGTTTCGACACAGATCCTGAATCCACAGGCGGGCGTTGGTAATAACGACTCTTCGGCGATTATTGATTTTTACGGATTAGATCCGAATCAAACCTATCATCTGGAGTTGCTCTACCAGGAAAACGGCGTATCAAAAACCATCAGCCAGGATGTTAATGCCAACTGGGGCGGTATTCAGGCTGGGGCGGCAAACGAGTGTCACGTGATGACGGTGGAGTCGGATAGCGCCAGCAACAACGGTACGATATCCGGAACTGGTTATAACGATGTCCTGATGGCGTCTGCCGGTACCGACACCTATAACGGCCAGGGCGGTTGGGAATACACCAGCGGCACGGGCGTATGGTCAGCCACCGGCGGGATGGACGTTATCGATTATAAGAGTTCCACCGTGGGCGTGACGATCGATTTATCACAGCTCGGCGCGCAAAATACCGGCTTTAATACGGCGATACTGGTCAATATCGAAGGCTTTGCCGGTAGTAACCAGGCGGATCATATCAAAGGCTCATCCCTTGATAACCAGATCGAAGGGCGCGGTGGCGACGATATTATTGATATCTCCAACGGCGGCCACGACACTCTGCTTTATAAGCTGATCAGCAGCGGCAGCAATGATGGCGGCGTCGGGCATGATGTGGTCAGCGGCTTTAATGTCGCCGCCTGGGAAGGACCGGCGAATAGCGGTCGGGTGGATATTCATGAATTAATTAAAGGCAGCGGCTATAGCGGAACTGGTAGTGCGCACTATGTTGATGGCGTGGCCACG
Organism: Citrobacter amalonaticus; assembly: GCF_037053465.1. Lineage (GTDB taxonomy): Bacteria > Pseudomonadota > Gammaproteobacteria > Enterobacterales > Enterobacteriaceae > Citrobacter_A > Citrobacter_A amalonaticus_H. The sequence goes on along the minus strand of NZ_JBALIF010000030.1, from coordinate 9,060 downwards.
CTTGACGCGTCGACCGGCAATATCGAGGACTTTGTGAAAGTGGTACAAAACGGTGACAATGTCGATATAAAAATTGATCGGGATGGTACCGGAGCGGCACATGAGATGACCACCGTTGTGACACTAATAAATGTTCACACCGACCTCGCCACGCTTCTGGCTAACCATCAATTAACGGTGGTGTAGACGTGAAATGCCCGATGGCGCAAGCTCATCGGGCATTAACGTATAGGCATTAACGTATTGATATTGCAATCCTGTGTAGGCCGGATAAGGCGTAAGCCGCCATCCGGCAAGACCTTCCGACTGCTGACAAACGATGCAATGCCCGATGGCGCAAGCTTATCGGGCATTAACGTATAGGCATTAACGTATTGATATTGTAATCCCGTGTAGGCCGGATAAGGCGTCAGCCGCCATCTGGCAAGACCTTCTGACTACTGACAAACGATGCAATGCCCGATAGCGCAAGCTCATCGGGCATTAACGTATGGGCATTAACGTATTGATATTTCAATCCCGTGTAGGCCGGATAAGGCGTCAGCCGCCATCCGGCAAGACCTTCTGACTGCTGATAAACGATGCAATGCCCGATGGCGCAAGCTTATCGGGCCTACAGAGAATGCATTAGATATAAAAAAGCCCGGTCACAGTTGGACCGGGCTTATGTTTGACGTTAACAGGATATTATTAGCGCTCGCGCAATGCCTCATTGACCTTATTGAGCGGTTTAATCAGGTAATCCAGCACGGTGCGGTTACCCGTTTTGATATCAACCGTCGCCACCATCCCCGGGAAGATAGGAAAACGCTCTTTCTTTTTGTTTTCCAGATAGTTAGATTTTGTGCGGATAAACACCCGGTAATAATAAACATCGCGCTTCACGTCGTCCTGAATACTGTCAGGCGAAATCATCGTCACCTCACCCTGCAATCCACCGAAAATGGAATAATCATACGCGGTGATTTTGACCAGAGCAGGCTGGCCTGGGTGTATAAACGCAACGTCACGAGGCGAAATACGCGCTTCAATCAACATGTCATCGTTCATCGGCACCAGCGTGAGCAATTTGCCGTTTGGCGGTATGACTCCCCCTACCGTGGTGACTTCGATATTCTTCACGATACCGCGTACAGGGGAATACATTTTGAGGCGTGTCAGCGAATCTTCGCGACCACGCATCACGGAACGTAATGCCTCCACGTCTTCATTCGTACGGTTGAGTTCTTCACGTGCCCGCACATAATATTGCGATTTCATATCGACCGCTTTGTTCTGCAAATCATTAAGCTGAGTTTTCAGCCGCAGAACTTCCACACCGCTTGCAGCCCCCTGCTTCACCAGCGGCTGCGTCATGTTTAACTGCTGCTGGACCAGATTAATCCCCTGCTTTAACCCAACCAGTCCCTGATCAAGACTCGATTTACGCGAGATATACAGGTCAGTTTCGGTCTTAATCAGATCTTTTTCGTTCAGGACTTCGACCGGGAAATTAATCGGATGATCGTTAACTTCCGCTTCCAGTCGCGCCGCTCGCGCCAGACCCGCTTTTAAACGCGAAGAACTCTCTTCCACGCTGGACTGCGTTTTGGTGCGATCCAGTTCAGCCAGCAATTGGCCGCGCTGCACGATATCTCCTTCGTGTACCTGAAGATTGTAAATAATACCGCCTTCCAGCGATTGCACCACCTGCTCCCGCGAGGAAGGAACAACTTTCCCGCTGCCGGTACTGACTTCATCCAGTGAAAAATATTTCGCCCACACTAAAAAACCGGCCAGCAGTAAAAAGATCATCCATACGAGCAATGAGGAGCGTCCGAGCTTCGGTTGCGATATCAGATCCTGTGTCACTAATGAGGGATTAGCCATTATTTTGCCTCCGCAACGGTTGTGCTCGTTTTTGGCCCGGTACTCAGTTGAGACTGGTTAAGCACTTTCTCTTTCACATCATCAATCACTATCCGACCGTTATCGATGACGATAATCCGGTCAACGAGCCGCAACATTGCCAGTCGGTGCGTGGCAATCACCAGCGTCCGATGGCCCAGCCATGAACTCAGTTCATCAATAACGTACTGTTCGGTCACTTCATCCATTGCGGCCGTGGGTTCATCCAGCAGCAAAACTTCTGGCTGGCATAAAATCGTGCGGGCCAACAACAGCGCCTGGCGTTGTCCGCCAGAGAGACCATAACCGCCCTCCATGATCATGTAGTTGAGACCATTTTTCTGTTGCTGTACGAAGCCCAGCGCGCCGCTGACTTTTAACGCATGATGGATTTCTTCATCAGTCGCCTGAGGGCGGCCCATGGTGAGGTTTTCAAAAATCGTGCCGAAAAACAGCCGGGAGTTTTGGCTCAGGAAAGCCACATCACGACGCACATCGGCAGGATCCAGATGGCGCATTGAGATGTTATCCATCAGCAGTTCGCCCTGTTGAATGGTTTGCATCCCGGCCAACACCTGAAGCAGCGTGGATTTACCTGCGCCGTTACGCCCTAAAATCGCAACCCGCTCTCCGACGTTAATATTCAGTTTGCCGATCATCAGATCAGGCTTTTTGGTCTCTTCGTCGTAATAAAAGAGTGCGCCTTGTAACTGGTACTGACCCTTCAGTACCGACTTATGAACAAATTTATGACGTTCTTCCTGATCGACCGGACGGCGCATTAACTCGTCTAACCCCTTGCGGGCGACCTTCGCAGATTGCCAGCGCGCCAGTACGCCTGAAATTTGCGCCAGCGGCGCTATCGCACGGGATGCCAGGATGGAGGTCCCCACTAACGCACCGGTGGTCAGTTCGCCTTTCATAACAAGGAAGCAGCCTACCAGCAGCACGACCGCGTAAACGATCGATTGCACTTCCTGAGTCCAGGTCATTAAAAAACCGGTCAGGAAACGTTGCTTCATTCCGATTGACGATGAGACGTTATTAGAGTGATTCCACTGATTCTGGAAGCGCTGCTCAGCGCGTAACAGCTTGATATCTTCAATGCATTGAACGGATTCAACCAGTACCGCATTACGGATTGCCGATTCACGCATCCCTTCGTTAGAGAGTTTTGCCAGCGGAAACTGAATCAGTATGCCAGGGATAATCAGTAGCGGTAGCGCGATAAGTACAACATAGGCCAGCGGTCCGCCGATATTCCATAAGATAGCGAAAAAGATGAAGAAGAATGGCAAATCGGAAACCACGCTGATGGTGGTGGACGTAATCAAGTCACGTACGGACTCCAGTTCGCGGATTTGCGAGATGAAAGAGCCCGTCGATTTGGAGCGGGCGCTATTTTTGATACGCAGGGCGTGACCAAACACCCGATCAGAAATTCGCAGGTCGGCGCGTTTACCGATCACATCCGCGATATGAACACGGATAAGGCGCATTGAAAATTCAAATATAATGGCCAGCATCACGCCGCCAAACAGCACCCACAGCGTGGGTTCAGACTGCGAAGGGACAACCCGGTCATAAACCTGCATTGAAAAAAGCGTGCCCGCAAGTGCCAGCACATTCGCGATAAATGCCGCCAGAATAATATCGAAATAGCGAGGCCAGTCGCGTAACGCCAGTTTCCAGAACCAGTTGCCCTGATAAGGTTTGATATAGTTATCGACGCGGGCATCAGGAATTGATGTCAGCGGGCGCAGTATCGCCACGCGTTCAATGCGCGTAATCAACTCTTCCTTACTGAAGACGCTTTCCAGACCATCATCGTTGTGGAAAACAACGCTGACGTTATCTTGCGCATCCATCTTCGTTAATACGCCAATCTGACCGCCGGACAACTCCACCACCAGCGGCATTCGCCAGGGATCGAGCTGACTGGCTTTAAATTTTTTAATCTGGATCGCAAGGCTGAGCTGACGCGCCATATTTTGCAACATTGCACTCAGGGCGTTATTTTTTTCCCATTGCATTGCGACGCGCACATTCTCTTCGGAATAATCGAGGCGATAATGCCTTGCGACATACACCATTGCCGAAAGCCAGGCGTCAATCACCTCGCTACTTTTATTCATATTCACGACTGTCTACTCTTAAAACATTGATAAATTAAATTGCAAAACCCATCAGACATTAATTCTGATACGTTTCACATATAAATAATGACGTCAATCCCTGTTTCACACAAAATGAACCTGGCGTTACCAGACCAGACCAACAAGTTATTTACGTCATGGCGCTGAAAAGCAAATATCAAGGCATGATATTCAGCTTCTGCAGTAATGAATTAGTACTGACGGCATAAGCAAGAGAAGCTTGCAAAGAATCATATTCGGCCATAGTTTGGGCCTGTTGAGCCTGGAAAACATCTTGCTCAACGCTTAATAGATCATTAAGGCTACGATTACTTAACGTATACTCATTTCGATAAACTTCACGTGTTTTACGTGCCGCACGCAGTTGTTGATCGCTGTTAGCTTTGCGCGCCTGGGCACCTCTCCAGTCTTCCATAAAGCTGTCGATGCGCTTCTCCGCATCCATTTTTGCTTTATCAATACGCGCCTGTGCGCTGATCACACTCCCCTGAGCCTGCTCCACTCTGGAGGAGACAATTCCCCCCTGATACAGCGGCACGCTGACGTTTACCGATACGTGATTATCCCAGGAAAGATCGGATGAAGAGCCATTATTTTGACTATAAGAGCGGTCTGCCCGCAACGAAAGCGTTGGCATATGGCCCGATTTGGCTTTACTCACCTCATATTCTGCGGACTGCTTGTCACTCATGGCGACCAACACTGTCGGGAGTGTTTCATAGTCCTGCGAATTAAAGGATTTAAGCGGCTCATTAAAGACCAGCGGGAGCGATGTTAACGATGACGCATTCACGCCCGACAGAACAGCCAACTGCTTTAAAGCAAGAGAATATTGATACTGATAATCCTCAAGCGTGGTTTGCATAGCAATGACACGTGTCTGGGCCTGAAGCACATCTGAAGAGGTACTCAACCCCGCGCCAGAACGCAACTGAGCCAGTTTTTCGACATTTTTTAATGATTCGATATTATCTTTGGCAATAGCAATAAGCGCCTCGTAGCGCTTCACACGTACATACAGGGAAGACACATTGTCCGCAATATCGTTTATAGAGGACTGAATTTTAAAGCTATCCCCTTCAACCGCATTTTTTGCTTGTTTAATGCTATTAGTGGTTCTACCAAAATCATAAAGCAACTGAGAAACGCTGATGCCATAAGATTCACTATCATTATTACCGTTAGAAGTAAGATCGCGACTGGTGCCATTCACAAATACCTGTGGCATCCAGGCACCTTTTTGCTCATCCACGCGGGCATTATCAATATTTAACGCAGATTTAATTTCAGCAAGTTCCGGACTGTGCGATATTGCCGCTAAGATACTTTTCTCTAACGATGTTTCATTTACGTTACGAAAAGTTTGTATGCAGTCAGTTGTACAATTATCGGCGAAACCGGAAGCGGCAGAAGCGTAGTGCTGGTGGCATGCTATCGCTAAAGCGCACAATACCAGAGTATTTAACTTTTTCATTGAGTAAAATCCACGTATAAAGTCTTCAGACCAGAGCAATACATCTGCCCCAGAAGATATATTGATGGTTTATATTTATATAAACCATATTTATAAGATACAAACAGAGGAATTTATTTGCGTGTTTTTACCATAAAGATTTCAATTAGGAAAATACATATTACGTTATGTAGTCCAGAAATGTATCAAAAGCGATAAGCACTCACCGCAAGGTGTAAAGGTCGAAAAATGCAAGCATTTCCGACAATGAATTTATAAAACCAGGGTATTGCATCACCGCTTTTACCCGAACCAAAACATCACAAATTGGGCTTTTTTGCTAGTTCGGACGTGCTACAGCCGATATCTTTCTGTTCTGGTCCATCAGCAATAAAAATCGTTTTATCTTCTCGCCTGTCGCGTTAGTCTCATCACTGCCACTTATAGGTTGGCGGCAATGTGTGTAACCCTGATTCCTATACTAATAACAAAATTGCGTACTGACAGGATGACTATGGATTCCCCCCTCATCTCCACCTCCTCAAAAGAGGAGACACCATCGCTCCATCGCGCCCGACGCGCAGCACTGGGTAGTTTCGCAGGCGCAGTCGTTGACTGGTATGATTTTCTTCTCTATGGCATCACCGCTGCGCTGGTATTCAACCGTGAGTTTTTCCCGCAGGTCAGCCCGGCGATGGGCACGCTTGCCGCCTTCGCGACCTTCGGGGTCGGTTTTCTGTTTCGACCGCTCGGAGGCGTAATCTTCGGTCATTTTGGCGATCGCCTGGGCCGCAAGCGAATGCTGATGCTCACTGTCTGGATGATGGGCATCGCCACCGCATTGATTGGCGTTCTTCCTTCATTCGCCTCTGTCGGCTGGTGGGCCCCCGTTTTATTGGTGCTGCTGCGTGCGATTCAGGGCTTTGCTGTCGGAGGTGAATGGGGCGGCGCCGCTTTACTTTCCGTAGAAAGTGCGCCAGAGAACAAAAAAGCGTTCTACAGCAGCGGCGTCCAGGTGGGTTATGGTGTCGGTTTACTGCTCTCCACGGGACTGGTATCACTAATCAGTTCTCTCACCACGGATGAGCAGTTCCTGAACTGGGGCTGGCGCATCCCTTTCCTGTTTAGCATCATCCTGGTCCTCGGCGCGCTGTGGGTGAGAAACAGCATGGAAGAATCAGCGGAATTCGAGCAGCAAAAACAACAGCCCCCTGTAGAGAAAAAGCGTTTGCCGGTAATGGAAGCGCTTATCCAGCATCCTGGCGCATTTTTAAAGATTATCGCCCTACGACTGTGTGAACTGCTGACGATGTACATCGTCACTGCGTTTGCCCTTAACTTTTCAACACAAAATCTCGGCTTGCCGCGTGAGCTATTTCTGAATATTGGCCTGCTGGTTGGCGGCCTCAGTTGCCTGACTATCCCCTGTTTTGCCTGGCTGGCGGACAGGTTTGGTCGCCGTCGGATTTATATTACCGGCGCGGTGATCGGCACCCTTAGTGCTTTTCCCTTCTTCATGGCCCTGGAATCACAGTCGATCTTCTGGATTGTATTCTTTTCGATCATGCTCGCGAATATCGCCCATGACATGGTGGTTTGTGTACAACAGCCCATGTTCACAAGCATGTTTGGTGCGGGATACCGCTACAGCGGCGCGGGCGTAGGTTATCAGGTAGCAAGTGTCGTCGGCGGCGGATTCACGCCGTTCATTGCTGCCGCGCTGGTCACCTTCTCTGACGGCGACTGGCACAGCGTGGCTATCTATTTACTGGCAGGTTGTCTTATCTCGGGCACCACCGCACTGTTGATGAAAGATAAGCAACACGCCTGATTTCATTGCGAGGGCTGTTCAGCTCTCGCCTTTTCTCTAAAACGCTGACTTTTGTTTCACATTACGCTGACATACTATCGGGTGAGCAGTACACCTGAAGAACAAGGAGACACAGATGAAGAGTAAGGGCTCCAGCCTGACCCCGGTTCAAGCGCTGGAAAAACTTGATGCACTCTATGAGCAGTCGGTTCAGGCACTGCGCAACGCCATTGGCAAGTACATTGAAACAGGGGAACTTCCCGATCTCACCGCCCGCAGTAAAGGTCTTTTTGTTTATCCATCGTTGTCTGTCACCTGGGATGGCAATGCCACAAACCCACCGAAAACACGCGCGTATGGCCGTTTTACCCATGCGGGCTGCTATACCACCACCATTACCCGTCCGGCTCTGTTTCGTCCCTATCTTGAAGAACAGTTAACGCTGCTGTATCAGGATTACGACGCGCATATCACCGTTGAACCCTCACAGCATGAGATCCCCTATCCTTACGTGATTGACGGGTCGGAACTCACGCTGGACCGCTCGATGAGCGCTGGCCTGACACGCCATTTCCCGACCACCGAACTGGCGCAGATTGGTGACGAAACCGCCGACGGTATTTATCATCCGGTTGAGTTTTCGCCTCTGTCGCACTTCGACGCGCGAAGGGTTGATTTCTCACTCGCAAGGCTGCGCCACTACACCGGAACACCGGTCGAACATTTCCAGCCGTTTGTGTTATTCACTAACTACACCCGCTATGTGGATGAGTTTGTCCGCTGGGGATGCAGTCAGATTCTGGATCCGGACAGCCCCTATATCGCGCTCTCCTGTGCCGGGGGGATCTGGATCACTGCCGAAACAGAAGCGCCAGAAGAAGCCATTTCCGATCTGGCCTGGAAGAAACACCAGATGCCCGCCTGGCACCTGATCACTGCGGATGGACAAGGGATTACGCTGGTAAATATTGGTGTGGGGCCGTCAAACGCGAAGACGATTTGCGATCACCTGGCGGTGCTGCGTCCTGATGTCTGGCTGATGATTGGTCACTGCGGCGGTCTGCGTGAAAGTCAGTCGATCGGCGATTACGTGCTTGCCCATGCCTATCTGCGCGACGATCAGGTACTGGATACGGTGCTGCCTCCGGACATCCCTATTCCAAGCATCGCAGAGGTACAGCGCGCGTTGTACGACGCCACAAAGATGGTCAGCGGCATGCCGGGGGAAGAAGTAAAACAGCGTCTGCGTACCGGAACGGTAGTCACCACTTCCGATCGCAACTGGGAACTACGCTACTCCGCTTCAGCACTGCGTTTTAACCTAAGCCGCGCAGTGGCAATTGACATGGAAAGCGCCACCATCGCCGCGCAGGGTTACCGCTTCCGCGTGCCCTATGGCACCCTGCTCTGCGTCTCCGATAAACCGCTGCATGGTGAAATCAAACTGCCCGGTCAGGCAAACCGTTTCTATGAGGGCGCAATTTCCGAACACCTGCAAATTGGTATTCGCGCCATAGACCTGCTGCGTGCTGAGGGCGATCGTCTACACTCACGCAAACTAAGAACCTTTAACGAACCGCCGTTTCGTTAAAAACGGCTGTGAACAGAAAGCAAAAAGCCCGCTAAAAGCGCTGAGGAATCCCCAGTAATGGGCGGGTGAAAAAAGACAGGCATAGAGTTTTGTGATCTACTGATTGTGCTATCAATTCAATGAGATCACCTCTATGCCTGCCTGCCGAGTATGTCAGAATTTC
>NZ_JBALIF010000029.1:0-20561 GCF_037053465.1 Citrobacter amalonaticus | reverse complement strand
GAAATTCTGACATACTCGGCAGGCAGGCATAGAGGTGATCTCATTGAATTGATAGCACAATCAGTAGATCACAAAACTCTATGCCTGTCTTTTTTCACCCGCCCATTACTGGGGATTCCTCAGCGCTCCGGCGGGTTTTTTTATGCCTGATGGCGCTTTGCTTATCAGGCCTACGAGACTACAGAGACGGGTTTGTAGGCCGGATAAGGCGAAGCCGTCATCCGGCAATGTTTATGCCTGATGGCGCTTTGCTTATCAGGTGTATGAGACTACAGAGACGGGGTTGTAGGCCGGATAAGGCGAAGCCGTCATCCGGCAATGTTTATACCTGATGGCGCTGAGCTTATCAGGTCTACGAGACTACAGAGGTGGTTTTATTAATTCACTGGCGGCAACCTGCGATATAATTCAATCATGTCACCGGCCAGATCCTGAATCACCATGGCATTCATCAGATGATCCTGCGAGTGGACAGTGATCAGATTCACCGGAAGCTTACCTGTGCCTTCATCGATACCGATAAGCTGCGTCTGGATTTTGTGCGCCAGCTTGACGTAATCGCGTGATTCTTCCATCGCCTGTTCAGCTCCTGCAAAATCGCCTTTGCGCGCTAGTTGCAGTGCTGTCAGGGCCTGGCTACGGGCGGCTCCCGCGTTCACCAGAAGCTCCATAATGGTGGTTTCTAACTCTTCCATGTTACGACTCCAGAAGTTTAAGCGCTTTTTCCAGCACGGCATCACCTTTCATCATGCCGTAATCCATCATATCGATAACGGCGACTTTCTTGCCGAGCGGGTCGGCCAGTGCCTGCAATTTCGCCTGCTCATACTTGACCTGTGGCCCCAGCAGAACGATATCTGCATCGCCAATATTTTCTTTAAACTCAGCGACAGGGACGGCCTTGATCGTCACCTCAACCCCTTTTTTCTGAGCGGCATCTTTCATTCGTTGTACCAGCATGCTGGTGGACATCCCGGCGGCACAGCATAAAACGATATTCTTCATGGTTTGCTCTCATGGTTCCGTTGATGTTTCATCTTTAGTCTGAGCCGGTAATGAGAACAACTGTTTGAGGGTGAATGTGTGTAAAGCATCACAAAGAAACTGCCTGAAGAGTGAAACCGGTTGCAGTTTTTCTCACTATGCAAAAAAGCCCGTCGTAACGGGCTTCGCAGATCGGAGGAGGGATTAGTGGTGTGCAATGATAATACGGTTTTTTCCTTCCTGTTTTGCTTTATAGAGTGCTTCATCAACGCGCATCACCAGTTGCTCCTGTGTCTCCATATTCCACTCTCCAAGACCGGCACTGAAAGTGACGTGCAGACCCTCCTCACGCCAGGTTCGTTTAGCAACTTCGACGCGCCAGCGTTCAAGCAACGCATGGGCGTTCTCCAGTTGTTCACCTGAGAAGAGTACGGCAAATTCTTCACCACCATAGCGGTATACTGTAACGGCGGCGGGCTGCATGATCTGAATCCCTTCACGCGCGACATTACGCAGGACAATGTCGCCGTTCAGATGTCCCCAGGTGTCGTTGATAGACTTAAAGTTATCAATATCCACCAGCGCCAGGGCGAACGATTGATGATCGTTCATCAGCGCGGCAATATCATTGTCAAATGCCCGACGGTTTTTACATCCAGTCAGGGCGTCGATGGTTGCCTGGCGGACATAAATGAGTTCGCGTTCTTTATTCGACTCAATTGCTTTACTCAGCATCGCTTCAAGACGCGGGGCGCGATTAACATCGCCTGTCTTGATTGCATTGATAATATTCATCAGCACTGTACGTGACGCGTGGCGCAGATAGAGGCCGAAAAGCGCAATCATCACGGCTGCGAGGGCAAATCCCCAGGCCACAATATTGGTTTCATGGCGCGTCAGGTCTAATAATGTTGCATTGGAAACCCGGTAAATCACGAACCAGTCAGGATTGGTGAACGAATAGTAGTAATACCAAAATTGACTGCCGGCATCGAACACGTGCCCCTCGCCGCTGGTCATTTTGTTCATGATCTTTTTACTGATATACGGTTTAAACACCATTCCCGTATCCGGGTGGAGCACCACTTGCCCTTCACGGTCGACCACAAAAAACTCGCCCTGCACGGGGGCCACCATCTGGCGCAATGTATAACCCATCGACGTCAAATCCAGATGAAATGCAATACTGCCATTCAGTTTCCCTTCGGGAGAGATGATGGGTTTGTAGATTGTCACCGTTGGATTATGGGTGAAGTAATCCAGATAGGGCGGGGTATAGAGGCTAAAGGTACTGTCTTTGGCCTGGGCCATAAACCAGGGGCGTGTTTTAACATCGAATGCCTGGCTGTGTTCATTATTCAGTACCTGCGGGGCTCGCAGGTAATGCCCTTCAGCATCCGCCAATGAGATCGACGAAACCGACGGCATGAGCGTTTGCAACTGCATAAGCAACTTCAGCCCGGCCTCCGGATCAACATTCACCGTTTCATTCAACTGATCATTACGCGAAAAGAATGTCGTAGCGCGCCCAAGGATATAGTCATTTTCGCGCAGCAACGATTCGGTGTAATTCACCGCCAGGTTGTGGGTAAAATTCCGATTAATGCCATGATAATCTTCAAGAAAGTCGTTGCGCTGTGTGAAGGTGATGAAGATGGCGATCAGAAAGAAACTGAAAATGATGCCCGCAAAGCTCACTAAAATTGGCGTTGTGAATGAAAGTTTTCTGTTGTGACGTGCCATTACTGTAACTTATTCCGGAAAGTGTAAATCCTGAAGAGAAGTGCGAAGTAACCAGCAACATGGCTCTGCATATCAGGACAGAATGTATGCAATTATAATCCCGTCACTGTCAGTCGAGATGATTTATATTAATAACTCCCTCCTGGATTTGCTCATTTTGACAGAAATTGGTGTTTTATATCGCCAGTTGCGGCGAAGGCAGGGCGAAACGAGGAGGATGCTTTTCGCCCTGGGCAGCACAATGGCTGACGGGCATACGATAAAAAAGCGGAAGGCAGACCTCAACCTTCCGTTTACGTTCTTACGAAGCGGCTCGTAAAGTGGTTAAACCTTTACAACACGCTTCACAGGCGTTGCGAAGTGCGTCCCAGAAACGCATCCCAGTCCTTCCACACCGGTTGCAATCCCTGCGCGGTCAGCGCGTCGGCGACGGCTTCAGGACGACGATTGTCATGCGGTGAGAACTGTTCAAGTTCAGGATGGTCGTCTGCATATCCCCCCGGCTGGGTTTTTGAGAACGCGCTGACGTTGTTTATCGCCAGCGGGATCACATGATCACGAAACCACGGTGATTCTCGCGTCGACAGAGACAGCTCAATCTCGGGTGCCAGCAGACGAAACGCGCAAATGGTTTGTACCAGTTGGCGTTCGTCCATGATCGAGGCAGGCTCAATACCGCCCGTACACGGACGTAAGCGCGGGAAGGAGACAGAGTAACGACTCTGCCAGTAATGCTGCTGGAGCCAGAGTAAATGCTCGGCCACCATATAGCAGTCCACCCGCCAACTGTCAGATAAGCCAATTAATGCGCCAAGACCAATTTTATCGATGCCTGCGCGTCCCAGTCGGTCAGGTGTCTCCAGCCGCCAGAAGAAATCCTGCTTTTTCCCTTTCAGATGATGTTGAGCATAAACCGCTTCGTGGTATGTCTCCTGATAAACCATCACGCCATCGAGTCCAGCCGCTTTCAGCTCGGCGTATTCCGCTTCTGAAAGCGGTTGAACTTCCATCTGCAACGACGAAAATTGCTGACGAATCACCGGAAGGTGACGGCGGAAATAGTCCATCCCTACTTTCGCCTGATGCTCGCCGGTGACTAACAGAAGGTGTTCAAACCCCAGTTTGCGGATCGCGGCGCACTCCCGCGCAATATCTGTTTCATCCAGCGTTTTGCGCTTGATGCGGTTGCTCATCGAAAAACCACAGTAGGTACAGTCGTTCGCGCACAGGTTAGAGAGATACAAGGGCACGTAAAAACTCACCGTGTTGCCGAAACGCTGGCGGGTGAGCGTCTGCGCCCGCTGCGCCAGCGGTTCAAGGTATGCGCTCGCGGCAGGTGACAGCAGCGCCATCATATCGTCACGCGTAAGATGGGTGGCATACAGTGCCCGTTCAACGTCGGCTGCCGTTTTACTGTTGATACGCAGCCGGATGTCGTCCCAGTTCAGTTGCCGCCATCGGTCAGTGAACGTTTTCATGCGGATACCTCCAGAAACCCGGTCAGCGGGCTGGTGGCATGAGCCTGGCGGCTGCGGCTGCCCGGTACGGCCTGGCGTGCCAGAAGACCGGCCTCCACCGCCAGCCGGAAGGCGCGGGCCATCATCACCGGGTCGTCCGCCACCGCAATCGCAGTGTTGACCAGCACCGCATCCGCTCCCATTTCCAGCGCCTGCGTAGCGTGGCTGGGTACGCCGATTCCGGCATCCACTACCACCGGAACGGTAGACTGCTGAATAATGATCTCCAGCATCGCTTTCGTTTCCAGCCCTTGGTTCGAGCCAATCGGCGCGCCGAGCGGCATCACTGCGGCACAGCCAACTTCCTCCAGCCGTTTGCATAACACAGGGTCGGCACCGCAGTAAGGCAGCACCACAAACCCTTGCTTTACCAGCGCTTCGGCGGCTTTGAGCGTTTCAATGGGGTCCGGTAACAGCCAGCGCGCATCGGGATGGATCTCCAGCTTCAGCCAGTGCGTTCCGAGTGCTTCACGCGCCAGCTGCGCAGCAAAGATTGCCTCTTCCGCCGTTTTTGCCCCGGACGTGTTGGGCAACAAGGTGACGCCCGCCTCCAGAAGAGGCGCCAGAATGGCGTCATTATGCTGGCGCAAATCCACACGTTTCATCGCCAGCGTCACCAGTTGGCTGCCTGAGGCGCGGATTGCATCAACCATTAAGGCCGGGGAGGCAAATTTTCCCGTGCCGGTGAACAGATGTGATTCAAACGTTTTATCGGCAATACGTATCATCTCAACCCCCTGCGATAACCTGAAAAAGCAGGATTTGGTCGCCTTCCTGCACGATGTGCTGCTCCCACTGCTCGCGTGGGAGGATCTGTTGATTGAGCGCCAGTGCCGTTCCCGGTTTTACCTGGTTTAACTGTGTCAGCAGGTTATGCACCGAGAGTCCCTCGGCGCACTGCATCGGCTCATCATTGAACTGAATTCGCATGTTGCCCTCCACACACCGGGCAGCCGTTTGCACGACGCAACGCGAGGCTGCGCCACTGGCTGGTTTTACCGTCAAACAACCGCAATTCGCCGCCGGGCGTCTCCATACCACTCAGCAATTTAATCGCTTCCAGCGCCTGTAACGTGCCCATCACGCCGACGACCGGGCCGAGAACGCCTGCGGTGCGACAGTTGCGTTCTGGTTCGGCATCATTGGGCCACAGGCAGCGGTAACAGCCCTGCGTCCAGGGCGGCGTCAGTACCATCAACTGGCCGCCAAAACCGACGGCGCTTGCGGTAATGAGCGGGGTATTGAGCGCTACGCACGCCGCGTTGATTTCCTGGCGCGTCGCCATATTGTCGGTGCAATCGAGTACCACATCCGCGTTGGCGACTGCATGGCTGAGAGCATTGCCCGTCAGCCGCAGCGGTAGCGATACCAGCTCAATATCCGGATTGAGACGCGCCAGACGCTGTTGTGTAACCTGCGATTTAGAACGGGCAATGTCATCGGTGGTGAACAGGATCTGACGTTGCAGGTTACTGAGATGGATCTCATCATCGTCAGCGAGTACTAACTTACCAATACCCGCCCCCGCCAGATACAGCGCCGCAGGGGAACCTAATCCGCCTAACCCCACGATCAGCACATGACTGTTGAGCAATTTTTGCTGACCGTCGATAGCAATTTCACCCAGCAAGATTTGACGGCTGTAGCGCATAAAATCGCGGTCATTCATCGCCTGCTCCTGTTATTGACAGCAATTCGGCGGTAGCGACACGCCAGTCTGTGGCCTGAGTGATGGCACTGACCACAGCAACGCTGCCGACACCGGTCGCCAGCACTGCCGCTGTACGTTCCAGACCGATCCCGCCAATCGCGACGGTGGGATAATCGCCCAGACGTTCAACATGTTGCGCCAGTTGTTCCAGCCCTTGTGGTGCAGAGGGCATCTGTTTGGTTTGGGTCGGGAAAACGTGGCCTAAAGCGATGTAGGAGGGACGTGCGGCCAGCGCCACGTCGATCTCCATATCGTCGTGCGTCGAGACGCCCAGGCGTAATCCCGCTGCCTGAATCGCCTTCAGATCGGTGGTTTCTAAATCCTCCTGACCCAGATGCACGCCGTACGCACGGTGTTTAATTGCCAGTCGCCAGTAATCGTTAATAAACAATCGGGCATTGTATTTCCGTCCCCATTCGATGGCGGCAATCACATCGGCTTCCACCTCTTCATCACGCTTGTCTTTGATGCGTAACTGGAGCGTCCGAACGCCCACGCCCAGCAGACGTTCAATCCACACCACGCTGTCAACAACCGGATAGAGCCCTAAGCGGAGGGGGACCGGTGGGAAATTGGGCTGATACATCAGGCTTCCTCCCGCTTCAGGTAGATTTCGCCACCTTTGGCGCGGAAGTTCTCAGACATATCCGCCATCCCCACTTCGATAGTCTGAGCGGCTGCGTAGTCGCGGACCTCCTGGCTGATTTTCATTGAGCAGAATTTCGGTCCGCACATCGAGCAGAAGTGGGCGACTTTACCGGACTCTTGCGGCAGGGTTTCATCGTGGTAAGCACGAGCGGTAAACGGGTCGAGCGCCAGGTTAAACTGGTCTTCCCAGCGGAATTCAAAGCGCGCTTTCGACATCGCGTTATCGCGGATCTGCGCGCCCGGATGCCCTTTCGCCAGGTCTGCGGCGTGCGCGGCAATCTTGTAGGTAATCAGCCCCTGTTTCACGTCGTCTTTGTTCGGCAGACCCAGATGCTCTTTCGGCGTGACGTAACAGAGCATCGCGCAGCCAAACCAGCCGATCATCGCCGCGCCAATCCCCGAGGTGAAATGGTCGTAACCCGGTGCGATATCGGTGGTCAGTGGACCTAAGGTGTAGAATGGCGCTTCGTGACAATGCTCCAGCTCTTCGGTCATATTGCGACGGATCATCTGCATCGGCACGTGGCCCGGGCCTTCAATCATCACCTGAACATCGTATTCCCAGGCGATTTTTGTCAGTTCGCCCAGCGTATGCAGTTCTGAGAATTGCGCTTCGTCGTTGGCATCCTGAATGGAACCTGGCCGCAGACCGTCGCCAAGCGAGAGCGAAACATCGTAGGCGGCGCAGATTTCGCAAATCTCGCGGAAGTGCTCATAGAGGAAGTTTTCTTTGTGGTGAGAGAGACACCATTTCGCCATGATAGACCCTCCGCGTGAGACAATCCCCGTCAGGCGATTTGCGGTCATCGGGACATAGCGCAGCAGCACGCCAGCATGGATGGTGAAGTAGTCGACACCCTGTTCGGCCTGTTCCAGCAAGGTATCACGGAAGGCTTCCCAAGTGAGATCTTCGGCGATCCCGTTCACTTTCTCCAGTGCCTGGTAGATCGGGACGGTACCGATCGGCACCGGGCTGTTTCGCAGGATCCATTCGCGGGTTTCATGAATATAGCGGCCCGTAGAGAGGTCCATCACCGTATCTGCGCCCCAGCGGGTGGACCACACCAGCTTTTCGACTTCTTCTTCAATGGAGGAGGTCACCGCGGAGTTACCGATATTGGCATTCACCTTCACCAGGAAGTTACGGCCAATGATCATCGGTTCGGACTCCGGGTGGTTGATGTTCGCGGGAATAATCGCCCGTCCGGCAGCAACTTCATCACGTACAAATTCCGGCGTAATGTTTTCCGGCAGGCGGGCGCCAAAGCCCTCGCCCGGATGCTGCTGGCGTAATACATTGCTGCGGATACGCTCACGGCCCATGTTTTCACGGATGGCGATAAACTCCATCTCCGGGGTGACGATCCCCTGACGGGCATAATGTAGTTGGGTCACACATTTTCCCGCTTTGGCGCGCTTTGGCGTCAGCAGACCGGTGAAGCGCAGTTCATCAAGGCCATCATCGGCCAGGCGTTCTTTGGTATATGCCGAGCTGCGAACGGACAGTTCTTCGCAATCCTGACGGGTATCAATCCACGGCTGACGCAGTTTTGCCAGCCCCTGCTGCACATTGATTGCAATCTCCGGGTCGCCATAAGGGCCGGATGTGTCATACACCGGAACGGCTTCGTTTTCCTCAAACTGCGGATTCTCTTTGTTACCGCCGACAAGCGTCGGGCTAAGCTGAATCTCCCGCATGGGGATCCGGATATCGCTCGTTGAACCGGTGATGTAGATACGCTTCGAGTTCGGGAAAGCGGTGCCTTCCAGCGTATCGATAAAGTGTTGTGCTTGCGCGCGCTGTTCGCGGCGGGACAATTTCGTGGTAGTTGCAGACATAGCGCATTCCATAAAAGTAAGGATATGGCTTGTCAGACGACGGATGGAGTAATAGATGTGCGCCGCCCGTGTGGGCTTACGCATAAAGCAGAATTACTCTTGTTCCCTTCGCAGGTTTTAACCTGATCAGGTTCCGCGGATCCCGAATTAACGGTCTCAGCCTTTTCCACTTCATCTTTCGCGCTGCCGCTTCGCTGGCATCGTCTGCTCACTCCTGTCACTTACTTAGGTAAGTTCCTGAAGATTCACTGACTTGCCACCTCGACGCATCACGAATGCTTTGGTGGAAAATAAGCACTCCGACAAGATAACTCCCCTCAGAAGAGGGGACGTTTGTAAATTACGCGTTAAACGCGGCGAACTCAAGCAGGATGTTTTACTCTCGGGTTGTCATGCATTGCATCAAATACCAGCATGATCAGCTTATCTTCCAGCACAAAGCGGGCCTCCAGCGCTTCGCCGAGATCGGACAGCGCCTGCTGAAACTCCAGACAGTTATCGTGATCGATCGCGGTTTCCAGACTGGAGTCATAATAGCCCATGATGCGTTCGGTATTCGCTTCCAGCAGCGGCCAGATTTTTGTCGCTTTTAAAAGCTGCCCGTTGCCTTCCAATTTATGCAGAATACGTTCATAAATACTGAAGTGTCCGGTGGAGAGGTAGTCGACGAGGCTCTGACAAAAATCATCCAGTGCTTTTTCATTCAGCCGCATATACGATTCTTTGCCAGGCTTAATGCCAACCAGATTGTAGTAAGCCACGAGCAGATGCTTACGTACATGTAGCCAGCGATCAACCAATTTGTTACTGCCTCTGACGCGCTCTGTCAGGTCTTCCAGCTGGTTAAGCATGATTGACTCCGCAAGTGTAGATTTAAAACTGCTCACGCAGAAATTGTAAAAATAATGTTATCAACATGCCAGTGAAGCAAGGGTAGTGCAAGAGCTATGGATCGTATTATTGAAAAATTAGACAGCGGCTGGTGGATCGTCAGCCATGAACAAAAATTATGGTTGCCTTACGGTGAATTGCCACACGGCGAAGCGGCAAATTTTGATCTTGTCGGGCAGCGCGCATTACGTATTGGTGAATGGGAAGGTGAACCTGTCTGGCTGGTGCAGCAGCATCGTCGCCACGATATGGGCTCGGTTCGTCAGGTGATCGACCAGGATGTGGGTCTGTTTCAACTGGCGGGACGCGGCGTACAGCTGGCTGAGTTTTATCGGTCGCATAAATACTGCGGTTACTGTGGTCATCCCATGCAGCCGAGTAAAACCGAATGGGCGATGCTCTGTACCCACTGCCGTGAACGCTACTACCCGCAAATTGCGCCTTGCATCATTGTGGCCATCCGCCGTGATGATTCCATTCTGCTTGCGCAACATGTCCGCCATCGCAATGGCATACACACTGTGCTCGCCGGGTTTGTTGAGGTTGGTGAAACGTTAGAGCAGGCGGTGGCGCGTGAGGTGATGGAAGAGAGCGGCATTAAAGTCAAAAACCTGCGCTATATCACCTCCCAGCCGTGGCCGTTCCCGATGTCGCTTATGACCGCGTTTATGGCGGAGTATGACAGCGGCGAGATCGTCATCGATCCGAAAGAGCTGCTGGAGGCTAACTGGTATCGCTACGACTCGCTACCGCTCCTGCCGCCGCCTGGTACCGTCGCACGGCGGCTGATCGAAGATACCGTGGCTATGTGTCGGGCTGAGTATGAGTGAATCACGTGATACACTGACGGACTGACGCAATAAGGAACTGCAAAAATGACCGAACTGAAGAACGATCGTTATCTGCGTGCGCTGCTGCGCCAGCCCGTTGATGTCACCCCGGTATGGATGATGCGCCAGGCGGGCCGCTATTTACCGGAATATAAAGCCACCCGCGCAGAGGCGGGCGATTTTATGTCGCTGTGCAAAAATGCCGAGCTGGCTTGCGAAGTCACCCTCCAGCCGCTGCGCCGTTATCCGCTTGATGCGGCGATCCTCTTCTCGGATATCCTGACCGTTCCGGATGCGATGGGGCTTGGGCTCTATTTTGAAGCCGGTGAAGGCCCGCGTTTTACCGCGCCAGTGGCCTCTAAAGCTGATGTCGACAAACTGCCGATACCGGACCCGGAAGAGGAACTGGGCTACGTGATGAACGCCGTCCGCACGATCCGCCGTGAGTTGAAAGGCGAAGTACCGTTGATCGGCTTTTCCGGCAGCCCGTGGACGCTGGCAACCTACATGGTGGAGGGCGGGAGCAGTAAGGCCTTTACCGTTATCAAAAAGATGATGTATGCCGACCCGAAAACGCTCCATGCGCTGCTCGACAAGCTGGCTAAGAGCGTCACGTTGTATCTCAATGCCCAAATTAAAGCGGGCGCGCAGTCGGTAATGATTTTTGATACCTGGGGCGGCGTGCTGACCGGGCGTGATTACCAGCAGTTCTCGCTTTATTACATGCACAAGATTGTTGATGGCCTGCTGCGGGAGAACGACGGTCGCCGCGTGCCGGTGACGCTGTTTACCAAAGGCGGCGGACAGTGGCTGGAAGCGATGGCGGAGACTGGCTGCGATGCGCTTGGACTTGACTGGACTACCGATATCGCCGATGCGCGTCGTCGCGTTGGGCATAAAGTGGCGTTGCAGGGCAATATGGACCCGTCAATGCTCTACGCGCCTGCGCCGCGCATCGAAGAAGAGGTGGCGACAATTCTGGCCGGTTTTGGACAAGGCGAAGGCCATGTCTTTAATCTCGGTCATGGCATTCATCAGGATGTGCCGCCAGAACATGCCGGTGCCTTTGTGGAAGCGGTACACCGCCTGTCTGCGCAATATCATAAATAGGGAGTCAGCATGGATCTCGCGTCGCTACGCGCTCAACAACAGGAACTGGCTTCATCGGTGATCCGCGAGGATCGCTTCGACAACGATCCCCCGGATCTGATCGCTGGCGCTGATGTCGGGTTTGAGCAGGGCGGAGAGGTGACGCGAGCCGCGATGGTGTTGTTGAAATATCCCTCGCTGGAGCTGGTGGAATACAAGGTGGCGCGCATCGCTACCACCATGCCCTATATCCCTGGTTTTCTCTCCTTTCGTGAGTATCCCGCGCTGCTGGCGGCGTGGGAGTTACTTTCGCAGAAACCCGATCTCGTCTTTGTGGATGGACACGGTATCTCTCACCCGCGCCGTCTCGGCGTCGCCAGCCACTTTGGACTGCTGGTGGATGTGCCAACCATTGGCGTGGCGAAAAAGCGTCTTTGCGGCAAGTTTGAACCACTCAGCGCCGAGCCGGGCGCGCTGGCGCCGCTGATGGATAAGGGCGAGCAACTGGCGTGGGTCTGGCGCAGCAAAGCCCGCTGTAATCCGCTGTTTATCGCGACGGGTCATCGCGTTGGGCTGGACAGTGCGCTGGCATGGGTTCAACGCTGTATGAACGGTTATCGTCTGCCTGAACCGACTCGCTGGGCCGATGCGGTGGCATCCAGTCGTCCGGCGTTTATGCGTTGGCAGGAAATTCAGCCCTGATTGCTGTACACTGCCGCTAATTTCCGATTCGAGAATTCATCATGTTACAAAACCCGATTCATCTGCGTCTGGAACGCCTGGAGAGCTGGCAGCACGTCACGTTTATGGCCTGTCTGTGTGAACGCATGTATCCGAACTATGCCATGTTCTGTAAGCAAACGGAATTTGGCGACGGACAGGTGTACCGCCGTATTCTGGACCTGATCTGGGAAACGCTGACGGTGAAAGACGCGAAAGTGAATTTCGACAGCCAACTGGAGAAGTTTGAAGAAGCGATTCCTGCTGCCGATGATTATGACCTGTATGGGGTTTATCCGGCCATTGATGCCTGCGTGGCGTTAAGCGAGCTGGTGCATTCCCGTCTGAGCGGGGAGACGCTGGAGCACGCTATCGAAGTCAGTAAAACCTCCATTACCACGGTTGCGATGTTAGAAATGACGCAAGTTGGTCGGGAAATGAGCGATGAAGAGCTCAAAGAGAACCCGGCGGTTGAGCAGGAATGGGATATTCAGTGGGAAATATTCCGACTTTTAGCTGACTGCGAAGAACGCGACATTGAGCTGATAAAAGGGCTTAGAGCAGACCTGCGTGAGGCTGGCGAGAGTAATATCGGTATAAATTTTCAGCAATAAGACACGAAAACGTGATTTAACTTCTGAATTGTCGTACCTGGAGGCTTCCCTTCCGCCCCCCGTCTGGTCTACATTTGGGGGGCGAAAAAAAGTGGCTATCGGTGCGTGTATGCAGGAGAGTGCTTTTCTGGCATTTCCGTCGCACTCGATGCTTAGCAAGCGATAAACACATTGTAAGGATAACTTATGAACAAGACTCAACTGATTGATGTAATTGCAGACAAAGCAGAACTGTCCAAAACCCAGGCTAAAGCTGCTCTGGAATCCACTCTGGCTGCAATTACTGAGTCTCTGAAAGAAGGCGATGCTGTACAACTGGTTGGTTTCGGTACCTTCAAAGTGAACCACCGTGCTGAGCGCACTGGCCGCAACCCGCAGACCGGTAAAGAAATCAAAATCGCCGCAGCTAATGTACCGGCGTTTGTTTCTGGTAAGGCACTGAAAGACGCAGTTAAGTAAGACTGCGTGGCTGTGAACAGTTTTAATGAAGGGGCGGCTTCGCCCCTTTCGTCTGTCTGGCGTCGCCTGTTGACGCTGGCAGGCGTGCTGTTGCTGACAGCCTGTAGCCATAACGATTCGCTTCCCCCATTTACCGCCAGCGGATTCGCTGACAACCAGGGGGCGGTGCGCATCTGGCGTAAAGACACCGCCGATGGCGTACATCTGCTTTCGGTATTCAGCCCGTGGCGCAATGGCAGTACCACAACCAGCGAGTACCGCTGGCAGGGCGAAAGACTCTCTTTGATTGAACTTAATATCTATGACAAACCGCCGGAGCATATCCGCGTGCGGTTTGACGATCGCGGCGACCTGAGCTTTATGCAGCGGGAAGTCGACGGCCAAAAACAACAGCTTTCGAACGATCAAATTGAATTGTATCGTTATCGTGCGGAGCAGATTCGCCAGACCAGCGATGCTCTGCGTGAGGGGCGAGTGGTTTTGCGACAGGGGCGCTGGCATGCGGCTGAACGCTCGGTGACGACCTGCGAAGGCGAGACGATTAAACCGGATCTCGACGCGCTGGCGATGAACCATATTGAGCGCCGCCAGAGCCATTCGTCTGCTGATGTCAGCGTGGCATGGCTGGAGGCGCCGGAAGGCTCTCAGCTTCTGCTGGTGGCGAATTCTGACTTCTGCCACTGGCAACCGAAAGAAAAAACGTTTTGATGGGTGCCGGATGGCGGCTTACGCCAGACCTTCTGTAGGCCTGATAAGCGTAGCGCCATCAGGCAAAACATTACCAGCGCCCCATATGACCGCCGCCACCGCATCCACCGTAACCCATTCCCATACCACCAGGGACGCCAGCCTGAGCCATGGCAACATCCCGTTTCACCCGCTGTTCATCCAGTGACTGTTTTAAGGATTCCATCTCTTTCGCCACTGCATTGATTTTGGCGGTATCCGGCGGATTAGTCGCTAACAGCGCGTTGTACTCATAGCGTTTGGACATCAGTTGCTGGCGCAGGGCATTTGTCTGGTTATAAAAGTCATTATGAATTTTCTGGACGGCCGCCTGCTGTTCTGCACTCAGCGAGCCGACATTTTGCTGCCACATACCGTCACCATTTCCCCAATGATGCCGCGCCAGAGCGGGGCTGGATCCCAGTACCATCAGAGAAAGTGCTATCAGTGCCAGACCTGCTTTTTTGTTCCGTTTCATGGTTTATCCTCCTGTGGATCGTTTTCTTTCTGTATTGCATCTTCCATGCCAGGTGTATTTTTCTTGCGTGGTGCGGTCTCTGGCGATACGTAAACCCGGAAAGCGAGTAAAAATGACCCATCTGATTAACCCAGTGGGTCATTTTTACTCGCTGATGACGGCGGTTTGTGTGGCAGGACAGGGATAGCGAGTGTGAAAAGTGGCATGATTTCTGCTGTGAAGGAAAAGGAACTGGGTAACAGAGAACCGATGGGATTTATGCAGGGACATAAGGATACGGTAGCCAGGTGGTTAAGTGGGGTATTGCCCGCACTCATTCTGCTTCTGGTTGGGCTGTTTGCTATCGTCGTGATCCGTGACTACGGGCGCGAAAGCGACGCGGCGCGTCAGACACTGCTGGAAAAGGGCAGTGTGCTCATTCGTGCTCTGGAGTCAGGGACGCGCGTCGGGATGGGCATGCGGATGCATCATGCTCAGCAGCAAACGCTACTGGAAGAGATGGCCGGGCAGCCTGGCGTGTTGTGGTTTGCCGTGACGGACGCGCAGGGCAACGTGGTGATGCACAGCGATCCTGCTCAGGTAGGGAAAACACTCTACTCGCCGGCAGAGATGCAAACATTAAATCCGGGTGACGAGGTGCGCTGGCGGTCGGTTGATGTGGCAGAGGCGCAGGGTGAACCGGTGCCTGCGCTGGAGATTTATCGCCAGTTCCAGCCACTGTTTTCACCTGGCAGGCATGGCATGCGCGGAATGTCGCGTTGGGAGGGGGAAGCGCAGCGCTCTGCGCATCAGTTCATATTTATCGCCTTTGATGCCAGTGAGCTAGCCGTTACCCAGGCGCGTGAGTGGCGCAATACGCTGATTATGCTTTTTGCGTTAACCACCGTATTGCTGGCGACCCTCCTGACCTTCTTCTGGTACCGGCGATATCTGCGTTCTCGCCAGTTATTACAGGAGGAGATGAACCGCAAAGAGAAGCTGGTCGCGCTCGGACATCTGGCGGCTGGCGTCGCGCATGAAATTCGTAATCCACTGTCTTCGATCAAAGGGCTGGCAAAATACTTCGCAGAGCGTGCCCCGGCAGGGGGCGAAGCGCATGACCTGGCGCAGGTGATGGCGAAAGAGGCCGATCGTTTAAACCGGGTGGTGAGCGAACTGCTGGAACTGGTGAAGCCCGCGCACTTATCCCTGCAATCAGTGGATCTCAATGCAGTCATCACCCATTCACTCCAGTTGGTCAGTCAGGATGCGCAACACCGGGACATTGCGCTGCAATTTGTGCCTGACACGACACTGCCCGCGATTCAGGCCGACCCGGACAGACTGACTCAGGTGTTGCTGAATCTGTATCTGAACGCCATTCATGCGATCGATCGTCAGGGGACGATTCGCGTCGAGGCAAGCGTAAGCGGCACCGATCGCGTTAAAATCACGGTGACAGACTCCGGAAAAGGGATTGCGCCGGAGCAACTGGCCGCCATTTTTACCCCTTACTTCACCACCAAAGCAGACGGAACGGGACTTGGACTGGCGGTTGTGCAGAATATTATTGAACAGCATGGCGGGAGCATTCAGGTGGTGAGCCCAGAAGGAAAGGGCGCCATTTTTACCCTCTGGCTTCCGTTGACGTTAAAACTTAAGGATAAACAAGGATGAGTCGCACAAAGATCGACATTCTGGTCGTTGATGATGACGTCAGCCATTGCACTATTTTACAGGCATTGCTTCGAGGATGGGGCTACGACGTCGCGCTGGCCTACAGTGGACGCGCCGCGCTTGAGCAGATACGCGAGCATGTGTTTGACCTTGTGTTGTGCGATGTGCGCATGGCGGAGATGGATGGCATCGAGACACTCAAAGAGATTAAGGCGCTGAACCCGGCGATTCCCGTACTCATCATGACCGCGTTCTCCAGCGTGGAGACGGCGGTTGAGGCGCTAAAAACCGGCGCGCTGGATTATTTAATCAAGCCGCTGGATTTTGACAATCTGCAAACAACGCTGGAGAACGCGCTGGCGCACACACGAGATTCTGCCAGCGAACTGCCGTCCGTTTCCGCCTCGCAGTTCGGGATGGTCGGAAAAAGTCCGGCAATGCAACAACTGTTGAGTGAGATTGCAATGGTCGCGCCTTCCGATGCGACAGTCCTGATCCACGGCGATTCCGGCACCGGGAAAGAGCTGGTCGCGCGTGCGCTGCATGCCAGCAGTGCGCGGAGCGACAAACCACTGGTCACGCTGAACTGTGCCGCACTCAACGAATCGCTGCTGGAATCTGAGCTGTTCGGTCATGAGAAAGGCGCCTTTACCGGTGCGGACAAGCGCCGCGAAGGACGCTTTGTCGAAGCCAACGGCGGCACGCTGTTTCTCGATGAAATTGGCGATATCTCTCCCGTGATGCAGGTGCGGTTACTGCGCGCGATTCAGGAACGCGAGGTTCAGCGCGTGGGCAGCAACCAGACGCTCTCTGTCGATGTCCGTCTGATCGCGGCGACCCACCGGGATCTGGCAGAAGAGGTCAACGCCGGGCGCTTTCGCCAGGATCTCTACTATCGTCTGAACGTGGTGACGATTGAAATGCCATCGCTGCGTCAGCGACGGGAGGATATCCCCTTATTAGCGGAGTACTTTCTCGAACGATTCGCCAGTCGCAATCGTAAAGTGGTGAAAGGCTTTACCCCGCGGGCGATGGATTTGCTCATTCACTATGACTGGCCGGGCAATATCCGCGAGCTGGAGAATGCGATTGAACGTTCGGTGGTGTTGCTGACCGGGGAATATATCTCAGAGCGCGAACTGCCGCTGGCGATAGCAAGTCAGCCGATTCCGCTTATCGGGACGCAGGATATTCAGCCGCTGGTGGAAGTCGAAAAAGAGGTGATTCTGGCGGCGCTGGAGAAAACGGGCGGCAACAAGACTGAAGCCGCCCGTCAGTTAGGGATTACGCGAAAGACGCTGCTGGCGAAACTGTCGCGTTAGTTCTGCTCGCGTTCGATGGCGCGCCAGCCGATATCATTACGGCAGAAACAATCGTCCCAATGGATATCGGTCATCAAGGCATAGGCGCGTTTCTGTGCCTCGGC
The DNA here is from genome assembly GCF_037053465.1 of Citrobacter amalonaticus. Classification (GTDB taxonomy): domain Bacteria; phylum Pseudomonadota; class Gammaproteobacteria; order Enterobacterales; family Enterobacteriaceae; genus Citrobacter_A; species Citrobacter_A amalonaticus_H. The sequence continues at coordinate 3,230 of NZ_JBALIF010000029.1, read as the reverse complement.
TACCGTATGACCCAGCGCGGTGACGCACAGCACGCGACCGCCGCTGGCGACCACCTGCTCGTTATCCGCCAGCTTTGTCCCGGCGTGAAACACTTTGCCGTCGGCCACTTCTTCGAGCGGCAAACCGTGGATTACGTCGCCGGTGCGGTAATCACCAGGATATCCGCCCGCCGCCATCACCACGCCGAGCGAGGCACGTTCATCCCACTCGGATTTTTGCTCGTCCAGTTTGCCTTCGCAGGCAGCCAGGCAGAGTTCAACCAGATCGGACTGCATGCGCAGCATAATCGGCTGGGTTTCCGGATCGCCAAAACGGCAGTTAAATTCGATCACCTTCGGGTTGCCCTGTTTGTCGATCATCAGACCGGCGTACAGGAAGCCGGTATAGGTGTTACCTTCTGTCGCCATGCCTTTTACTGTGGGCCAGATGATACGTTCCATGGTGCGCTGGTGAACCTCGTCTGTTACCACCGGTGCCGGGGAATAAGCCCCCATGCCACCGGTATTCAGACCGGTATCACCATTGCCCACGCGCTTATGATCCTGACTGGTCGCCATTGGCAGGACGTGCTCGCCGTCCACCATCACGATAAAGCTGGCTTCTTCACCGTCGAGGAACTCTTCGATCACGATGCGATGGCCCGCATCGCCAAATGCGTTACCTGCCAGCATGTCATGTACGGCGGCTTCGGCTTCTTCCAGCGTCATTGCGACAATCACGCCCTTACCGGCAGCCAGACCGTCAGCCTTAATCACGATCGGCGCGCCTTTCTCACGCAGATAAGCGAGCGCCGGTTCGATCTCTGTAAAGTTCTGGTATTCGGCAGTCGGGATCTGGTGACGCGCGAGGAAATCTTTCGTGAACGCTTTGGAACCTTCCAGTTGTGCTGCACCTGCTGTTGGGCCAAAGATTTTCAGGCCCGCCGCACGGAAGGTATCAACCACGCCTTTCACCAGCGGCGCTTCCGGACCAACAATTGTCAGGTCGATCTTTTCGCTCTGCGCAAAATTCAGCAGCGCCGGAATGTCCGTGGCGCTGATGGCAACGTTTTGCAAAGCAGGTTCCAGCGCGGTCCCGGCGTTACCCGGTGCGACGAACACGGTTTCCACGTTTGGCGACTGGGCCGCTTTCCACGCCAGCGCGTGCTCGCGCCCGCCGTTTCCGATAACTAATACTTTCATGTCTCGCTCCATTAATGACGGAAGTGGCGCATGTCGGTGAAGATCATTGCAATGCCGTGTTCATCGGCGGCGGCAATCACTTCATCATCACGGATGGAACCGCCAGGCTGGATAACGCAGCTCACACCCACCGCAGCCGCGGCATCAATACCGTCGCGGAACGGGAAGAAGGCGTCGGAAGCCATAGCGGAACCTTTCACTTCCAGACCTTCATCAGCGGCTTTGATCCCCGCGATTTTGGCGGAGTAGACACGGCTCATCTGACCGGCGCCAATGCCAATTGTCATGTTTTCTTTGGCATAAACAATGGCGTTGGATTTAACAAACTTCGCGACCTTCCAGCAGAACAGCGCGTCACGCAGTTCCTGCTCCGTGGGTTGACGTTTAGTCACTACGCGCAGTTCACCGGCGGTAACCATGCCCAAATCGCGGTCCTGAACCAGCAGACCGCCGTTAACACGTTTGAAGTCCAGGCCCGGCACGCGCTCCGCCCATTGACCACAGGTCAGGACGCGAACGTTCTGTTTGGCGGCGGTGATTTTCAGAGCTTCTTCGGTCGCGGACGGGGCGATGATCACCTCGACAAACTGACGGGAAATGATCGCCTGGGCGGTTTCGGCATTCAGTTCACGGTTGAAGGCAATGATGCCGCCAAATGCGGAGGTCGGGTCGGTTTTGTACGCACGGTCGTAGGCGTTGAGAATCGAGGTGCTTACTGCCACACCGCACGGGTTGGCATGCTTGACGATCACGCAGGCGGGTTCGGCGAATTCTTTCACACACTCCAGCGCTGCGTCGGTATCGGCGATATTATTATAGGAAAGCGCCTTGCCCTGCACCTGCTGCGCCGTAGCAACGGAGGCCTCTTTAACATTCTCTTCTATATAGAAAGCAGCTTGTTGATGGCTGTTTTCACCGTAGCGCATATCCTGCTTTTTAATAAAGTTCAGGTTTAGCGTACGTGGGAAGCGACCCGCGGCTTCTTTGCTTTCACCGTGATAGGCCGGAACCATGCTGCCAAAGTAGTTGGCAATCATGCTGTCGTAGGCGGCGGTGTGTTCGAAGGCTTTAATCGCGAGGTCGAAACGGGTGTCGAGGGTCAGAGAACCTTCGTTGGCATCCATCTCTTTAATAATGGCGGCGTAGTCGCTGCTCTTCACAACGATAGCAACATCTTTATGGTTTTTCGCTGCGGAGCGCACCATGGTAGGTCCACCAATATCGATGTTCTCTACCGCATCTTCCAGTGAACACCCTTCACTGGCTACGGTCTGGGCGAATGGATAAAGGTTAACAACGACCATATCGATCGGCACGATGCCGTGTTGTTCCATAATGCCATCATCCTGACCGCGACGACCGAGAATGCCGCCGTGTACTTTAGGATGCAGGGTCTTCACGCGTCCATCCATCATTTCCGGAAAACCGGTATAGTCGGAAACTTCAGTCACCGGCAGACCCTTTTCTGCTAACAGACGGGCAGTGCCGCCTGTCGACAGCAGCTCCACACCGCGTGCGGAAAGTGCCTGGGCGAATTCAACGATACCGGCCTTGTCAGAAACACTGAGCAGGGCGCGGCGGACTGGACGACGTTGTTGCATGGTAAATCCCCTGGATTTGACGATTACAGAGAGCGTTAGCTGAATTTTTCGTAAAAAACTCAGCTAACGCCCCTTACGGGGCATCCTTGTTTAGCGGGGGCATTGTAACGAAAACGTTTGCGCAACGCTCGCGAATTTTTCTCTTTCGATTTTGGGAGTGAATTTGTCCGCCTAAAGATCGTCGATGACAAGTAAGATCCGCGAAATGATCCTGTAAATTGTGGATAACTCTGTGTGCAAATGGGTATAAAGCGGGGTTTTGCTGGGGAATGCAGCAGTCAGTCATCTTTCTGCAATTTTTCTATTGCGGATGCGCAGCAACTCCCTATAATGCGCCTCCATCGACACGGCGGATGTGAATCACTTCACAGAAAAACGCCAGTGATGATGAAGAGAAAATTCTCCAAAAAGAGTTGACTCTGAAAGAGGAAAGCGTAGTATACGCCA
>NZ_JBALIF010000028.1:0-23646 GCF_037053465.1 Citrobacter amalonaticus | reverse complement strand
CTGCTCATGCTATTTACTCCTTGATTTGCTGGTAACAAACCGAGGCAGTATTTAGCATGGGCATTCTACGGGCAAAGCCCCACATGAACGATCACCACCTCCATAGGAGGTGGTTTAAGATTGATAACAAAAAGGGTCGCTTTCGCGACCCTTTTCACAGCGGAGTATCTGAGGCGGTTACTTCTTGCCTTCGACCCATTTGCCATCGACAAAGAAAGCAGACCAGCCGGTCGCTTTTCCGTCTTTTTCCGCCGCAACATACTGCTGTTTCGTCTTACGGCTAAAACGCACCAGCGTTTTATTACCCTCCGGATCCTGCTGCGGCGCATCGGCCAGATAACGCAGTTTTTCCGGGAGACGATCGCGGAAACGATACAACTCTTCCACCAGCGGCGCCCGCGTTTCACGGGATTTCGGGAAGGTGTTAGCGGCGAGGAAAACTCCGGCAGCGCCATCACGCAACACGAAATACGCATCCGATTTTTCACACGGCAACTCGGGAAGTGGAACCGGATCTTCTTTCGGCGGCGCGACGTCGCCGTTACGCAGAATTTTACGGGTGTTTTTACATTCGTCGTTGGTGCATGCCATGTATTTCCCGAAACGCCCCATTTTCAGGTGCATCTCAGAACCACACTTCTCGCATTCAACGATCGGACCGTCATATCCTTTGATGCGGAATTCACCCTCTTCAATCTCGTAGCCGTCACAGGTCGGATTGTTACCACAGACATGCAGCTTACGCTTCGGATCGATCAGGTAGCTGTCCATCGCCGTACCGCACTTCTGGCAACGACGTTTCGCACGCAGTGCGTTGGTTTCCGCGTCATCACCTTCCAGTACGTTCAGAACTTCGTTTTCCGGCACCAGGTTAATGGTGGTCTTGCAGCGCTCTTTGGGCGACAGCGCATAACCTGAGCAGCCGAGGAATACCCCCGTACTGGCGGTGCGAATCCCCATTTTACGGCCACACGTTGGGCAGTCGATGCTGGTCAATACCATCTGGTTTGGCCGCATCCCGCCCTCTTCCGGATCTTTCTCCGCTTTATCCAGTTGTTGGGTAAAATCGCTGAAGAAGTTATCGAGAACGCCTTTCCATTCGGCTTCGTGATTTGCAACCTGATCGAGGCTGTTTTCCATTTGCGCGGTGAAATCGTAGTTCATCAGCTCGCGGAAATTCTCTTCCAGACGGTCGGTAACAATCTCGCCCATCTTTTCCGCGTAGAAACGACGGTTTTCCACACGCACATAACCCCTGTCCTGAATGGTCGAAATGATCGACGCATAGGTCGAGGGACGACCAATGCCGCGTTTTTCCAGCTCTTTCACCAGCGACGCTTCACTGAAGCGGGCCGGTGGTTTGGTGAAGTGCTGCGCCGGTGTCAGTTCAACCAGAGACAGCACATCGCCTTTATTCACAGCAGGCAGCGTGCGGTCTTCATCGCCTTTACGCAGCGCCGGCATGACTTTCGTCCAGCCGTCGAAACGCAGAATACGACCACGCGCTTTCAGACGGAAATCGCCCGCGCCTACGGTCAGCGTGGTGGAATCGTACTGTGCAGGCGTCATCTGACAGGCAACGAACTGGCGCCAGATCAGCTGATACAACTTCTGCGCGTCCGCTTCCATATCCTTCAGCGATTCAGCCAGTACCGACACATCGGAGGGACGGATCGCTTCATGCGCTTCCTGAGAGTTCTCTTTGCTGGCGTACTGATTCGGACTTTCTGGCAAGTATTTCTTGCCGAAATTGTCGCCAATGTAGCCACGCACCATGTTCACCGCATCCTGACTCAGGTTGGTGGAGTCGGTACGCATATAGGTGATGTAGCCCGCTTCATACAGACGCTGCGCCATCATCATGGTTTTCTTCACGCCAAAGCCCAGACGCGTACTTGCCGCCTGTTGCAGAGTGGACGTGATAAACGGCGCGCCCGGCTTGCTACTGGTCGGTTTGTCTTCACGCTCCAGCACGCTGTAACGCGCTTTCTCCAGCAGACTCACCGCGGCCTGGGTTTGCTCGCGATTGACCGGGCGGAACGGTTTGTCGTTCTGGTGAGTAACCTGCAAAGGCAGCGCATCACCGGAAGGCGTGGTGGTATTGGCGTCAACTTCCCAGAACTCTTCCGGTACAAACGCTTTAATTTCGCGTTCACGTTCAACGACCAGACGCACCGCCACAGACTGCACACGACCAGCTGACAGACCACGGGCAATTTTTTTCCAGAGCAGCGGAGAAACCATGTAACCCACCACGCGGTCCATAAAGCGACGCGCCTGTTGAGCATTAACCCTGTCGATATTCAGTTCGCCTGGTTTTTCAAATGCCTGACGAATCGCATTTTTGGTAATTTCGTTAAACACCACGCGGCTGTAACGCGTGTCATCGCCACCAATCACTTCCCGCAGGTGCCATGCAATGGCTTCCCCTTCGCGGTCAAGGTCGGTTGCGAGATAGATGTGGTCGGCTTTTTCAGCCAGTTGTTTCAGTTCAGAGACGACCTTCTCTTTACCGGGCAGCACTTCATAGTGCGCATCCCAGTTATGCCACGGGTCAACCCCCATACGGTTGACGAGCGCGCCACGTTCATCCTTTTTGGGCTTTTTAGCCGTTTTGGTGGAGGTAGAGTCGGCGCTCTTTTTAACTGCTGAGCCACTGGTCGGCAAATCACGGATATGCCCTACGCTGGACTTAACCACGTAGTCGCTACCCAGATACTTGTTGATCGTTTTGGCTTTTGCCGGGGACTCAACGATGACAAGAGCTTTACCCATATTCACCTTTACCTAATTTGATTCTTCCAGGAATGCGTCGCACGTTGATTCACCTTCCACTGGCGACGAGACACGGATATGGTCCCTGCGTCTGCGGATATCAACCCCTTGTACTGACTCTGTGCAATAAATAGTCAGGTGACTGAGTTAACAGGTTTTTTCACACAGAAGCGCTATAGCACGACGGAAATTCGGTCGAATGTCAAGCAAATCTGTTGCCAGATTGACGAAAGCGTCACACTGTACCTGATAAAATTCGTTACGCAACTTTATTAGCATGCAAAACCAAATCCCGCCAGTAACCAAAGGTTGACATCGCCCCGCGCACTCTCAGGGAATATTTGCCCAAAACCGCCGCACAGCGTAGACTAATGTCCTTGTTTAAGGAGTAAAAAATGCACAAAGAGACACAACCTATCGATCGCGAAACGCTGTTGATTGAAGCCAACAAAATCATTCGTGAGCATGAAGATACGCTGGCGGGAATTGTCGCCACGGGTGTGACTCAGCGAAATGGCGTGTTGATCTTCAGTGGGGATTACTTTTTAGACGAGCAAGGTTTACCGACGCCAAAGAGCACAGCCGTGTTCAATATGTTTAAACATCTGGCACATGTACTTTCTGAAAAGTATCACCTGGTTGATTAAAGCAAAACGCGAGGCCCTGGACCTCGCGTTTTTTGTTGACGTTTCTGCTGTTACAGGAGCGGTTTTTGTCCCCGCTGCCACCAGCGCAGTAACAGACGATCGGCGCTTTCTGCCGCGCTGCCCGTAAAGCGATCCATCAGTTTTTTACGCTGTAAGTAGCGTACGTTCATAACGTCGTGCCCTTCCATCAGAGACAGAATCACCTCGTCACTGGTATTAACTTCATCAATGAGTCCTTTCTCCAGCGCCTGCTGCCCGTACCAGTGTTCACCGGTAGCGACCTGCTCGATATCCAGCGTCGGACGCATGCGATGAACGAAATCTTTAAACAGATGATGCGTTTCGTTCAAATCTTCACGAAATTTCTGCCGCCCTTCTTCGGTATTCTCGCCCAGCAGCGTCAGCGTACGCTTATACTGCCCGGCAGTGTGCAGTTCGATATCAATATCCTTTCCTTTCAGGAAACGGTTAAAGTTCGGGATCTGCGCGACCACGCCAATGGAGCCAATAATCGCAAAGGGCGCCGAGACAATTTTATCCGCCACGCAGGCCATCATATAGCCTCCGCTGGCGGCAACTTTATCCACCGTAACGGTAAGCGGGATGTGCTTATCACGTAAGCGCTGGAGCTGAGAGGCGGCAAGGCCGTAGCCGTGAACAACCCCTCCCGGGCTTTCCAGACGCACCACCACCTGATCCTGTGGCTTTACTACCGCCAGTACAGCCGTCACTTCTTCGCGTAACGCGCTGACTTCATGGGCGTCCATGCTGCCTTTAAAATCCAGCACCCAGACGCGCGGCTTTTCTTCGCCACCGCTTTCCCCTTGCTTCGCTTTCGCTTTTGCCGCTTTCGCCTCCAGCTTATGCTTTTTCTTTTGCGCCTTGTGCCAGAGTTTCTGTTGATGGGCATCCAGCATTGCCACCGCCAGTTCCTCTTTCATCTCTTTATAGTGTTCGCTGAGGTTGGTGACCCGCAGCTCACCGCGCTGGCGCTTACGCTGAGCAACATTCACGATAATGATGGCAATCACCGCGATAGCCAGCACAACGGTCACGATTTTCGCCAGAAACAACCCATATTCAGACAATAATTCCACGCGTCCCACCTTGGTTAAACAACTGAATCTCGGCTCAGTGTACATCAGGCACCATGCGCCGTCTCGCTGGATGTGCGGGGGCAGGAAAGTATGACAAAGTGTTCATTTTAGGCCGTTATCGCCCTTGGCTGATTGAAATATGGCGGGGTTTCAGGCATAAACCCGACACCCCAACGAGAAGCAGAGCGACCCGTCATGTCGCCGAGGAGTGACCGTGCATTATCAACCGAAGCAGGATCTTTTGCAGGATCGCATCATTCTTGTGACCGGCGCCAGTGATGGCATCGGTCGTGAAGCCGCCCTGACCTACGCGCGCTACGGCGCCACTGTTATTTTACTGGGGCGTAACGAAGAAAAATTACGCCATGTTGCCGGGCTGATTTCAAAAGAGACTGGCCGCCAGCCTCAGTGGTTTACACTCGATTTGTTAACCTGCACTGCCGAAACATGCCAGCAACTCGCTCAACGCCTCGACGGACAATATCCGCGTCTGGACGGCGTCTTGCATAATGCAGGATTGCTGGGGGAGATCTGCCCGATGAGCGAACAGAACCCGCAGGTCTGGCAGCAGGTGATGCAGGTCAACGTCAACGCGACGTTTATGCTCACCCAGGCGTTACTTCCTTTATTACTTAAGTCAGATTGCGGGTCGTTAGTCTTTACCTCATCAAGCGTAGGCCGGGAGGGACGCGCAAACTGGGGCGCCTATGCTGCGTCTAAATTTGCCACCGAAGGCATGATGCAGGTGCTGGCGGATGAATATCAGAATCGCCCGCTGCGCGTGAACTGTATCAACCCAGGCGGTACACGTACCGGCATGCGCGCCAACGCATTTCCAACGGAAGATCCGCAAAAACTCAAAACCCCCGCCGATATTATGCCGCTGTATCTGTGGCTGATGGGCGATGACAGCCGCCGTAAAACCGGCATGACCTTCGATGCCCAACCGGGCCGCAAACCAGGAATCGCCCAATGAGCGAAGAACGTTATCAGCAGCGCCAACAGCGCGTGAAGGACCGGGTTGACGCCCGTGTCGCCCAGGCTCAGGACGAGCGCGGTATCGTGATTGTCTTCACCGGCAACGGTAAAGGGAAAACCACTGCCGCCTTTGGCACCGCAACGCGGGCAGTGGGTCACGGTAAAAAGGTCGGCGTGGTGCAGTTTATCAAAGGCACATGGCCCAACGGCGAACGCAATCTGCTTGAACCGCATGGGGTTGAGTTTCAGGTGATGGCTACCGGCTTTACCTGGGAGACGCAAAACCGCGAAGCCGACACCGCAGCCTGTCTGGCAGTCTGGGAGCACGGCAAACGCATGCTTACCGATCCGCAGTTGGATATGGTGGTGCTGGACGAGCTGACCTATATGGTGGCGTATGACTATCTGCCGCTTGAAGAGGTGATAACCGCGCTGAACAGCCGACCGTCTCACCAGACGGTGATCATTACCGGTCGCGGCTGCCATCGGGACATTCTCGAGCTGGCCGATACGGTCAGTGAGCTACGCCCGGTTAAACATGCCTTTGAAGCAGGCGTTAAAGCCCAGATGGGTATCGACTATTAAAAAAGGCCCCGAGGGGCCTTTTATATTTCAGTATGCAGAGTTAACCGTTATTACGCCCGCCAGTACGACGACCGCCGCTCATCTGGCTGTGACGCTTAACCGCTCGACGGATCTGGTTCGCCTTCATGCGACGGCGGTCTTTTTCCACCGCCACTTTGGAGGTGGTTTCCGGCTCCAGCTCCACCAGCTCACGCAGGTAGTTGGTCTGAGCAAGATCCAGTTCCGTCCAGCCACCACGCGGCAGACCTTTTGGCAGTGGAATATCACCATAACGCACACGGATCAATCGGCTCACCTGCACGCCAACGGCTTCCCACAAACGACGCACTTCACGGTTGCGCCCTTCCGTCAGCGTCACGTTGTACCACTGGTTAATCCCTTCACCGCCGCTGAACTTGATGGTTTTAAACGCCGCCGGGCCATCTTCCAGTTGTACGCCACGGCTCAGGTCGCGCAGCTTCGCATCATCCACCTGACCAAACACGCGTACCGCGTATTCACGTTCAACTTCACGGCTCGGGTGCATCAGGCGGTTAGCCAGTTCACCATCGGTTGTAAACAGCAACAGACCACAAGTATTCACGTCCAGACGCCCTACGGCAATCCAGCGCGCGCCGCGCAGTTTCGGTAGGCGATCGAACACAGTCGGGCGACCTTCCGGGTCGTTACGCGTACACAATTCACCTTCCGGCTTGTAATAAGCCAGAACGCGGCAAATTTGTTCCGCTGACTCTTTCACTGAAATCAGGTGACCGTCGATACGAATTTTCAGACCAGGGGTGACTTCAACGCGATCGCCAAGCGTGGCAATTTTACCGTCTACGCTGACGCGACCTGCTGCAATAATGGATTCAATTTCACGGCGAGAACCGTGGCCAGCACGCGCCAGCACTTTCTGTAACTTTTCGCTCATAGAGCTTCCTTCAGTGTCGCCTTCACAGGCGTCGAACAGGAGAATCAATGGCGCTGGTACAGCGCCATTTTAAGGCCGCACAGTATACAGAGTTACGCCCTTATAAGAAAGGTTTAACGTCGCCAACGCCCTCGCGCAGGACAACCGGCGAATCATCGGTTAAATCAATGACCGTTGTCGGCTGCTGGCCCAGATAGCCGCCGTGGATAATCAGATCCACCTGCTTTTCCAGACGATCTTTAATCTCTTCCGGATCGGATTCGGTAAACTCACTGCCCGGCAGCATCAGCGACGTGGACAGCATCGGTTCGCCAAGCGCCTGCAGCAGTTCAAGCGCAATCGGGTTTGACGGCACGCGAAGACCGATGGTTTTACGTTTTTCCTGTAATAAACGACGTGGCACCTCTTTGGTTCCCTTCAGAATGAAGGTGTAGTTGCCCGGCGTGTTGTTTTTGATCAGGCGAAAGGCCACGTTATCGACAAACGAGTAGGTCGATAATTCTGACAAATCACGACACATCAGGGTGAAGTTATGTCCGTCCGGCAACTGGCGAATACGGCAAATACGCTCCATCGCGCCTTTGTCTTCAATTTTACAACCGAGCGCATAGCCGGAGTCGGTTGGATACACAATCACCCCGCCCTTACGCACAATCTCAACCGCCTGGTTGATCAGACGCTGTTGCGGGTTGTCAGGATGAATATAAAAAAACTGGCTCATACTTCCCTCACTGTGGTGTTTGCGGCTGTTCCCATGTCTGCCAGACGCCTTCAACGCCTGCGGGCAGCCAGAGCTTGCGGCCCAACTCAATCCACGGACAAGGCTGATGAAAATCAGATCCTTGCGATGCCCAAAGCTGATGCTGCCGGGCAAGCGTAGCCAGTTGCGTGCGCTCATTGGGAGACTGCTGGCACTGTGCGACTTCCATCGCATCACCGCGATGCTGCGCAAAATAAGCCACCAGTCTTTTCAGCCACTTAGCACTAAGATCGTACCGCCCAGGATGAGCCAGTACAGCCTTACCGCCAGAATGATGAATGACATCAATAGCTTGTTCTATTGTACACCACTGCGGCGGAACGTATCCTGTTTTCCCGCGCGCAAGATACTTTTTGAATACATCCGCCATACAGTTCGCTTTGCCGCATTCCACCAGATAGCGGGCGAAGTGGCCCCGGGTTACCGCACCGCCATCGGCCAGTCGCAGCGCCCCTTCCCAGGCGCCAGCAATATGTGCTTTCTCCAGGCGTTCAGCGATAAGCCGGGCCCGCTGCTGGCGGCGCTCTGTTTGTTGCGTCAAAAATGCACACATTTCGGGATGTTCAATATCGATATTCAGCCCCACGATATGGATCTCGTGGTTCTCCCACACCGTAGAGATCTCCACGCCGGGAATCAAGTTCAGCGGCAATCCTGAACGTGAAATTTCTTCTCTTGCCGCCGCAATCGCGGCTGTGGTGTCATGGTCGGTAATCGCCAGAGTGCCTACACGCATCTCTACTGCCCGCTGGACCAACGCTTCAGGCGTCAATCGCCCATCGGACGCCGTTGTGTGACTGTGCAGATCGTATATCACTGCGTAATTCGTGTCGCTCAAGGCGAACTCCCGTCTCTTAGAATTTGTCTTTCCCGCGCATCATAACGGTTTCGGCAAATTTACTGAAATCAGGTGTTGACAATAATCTCTCGAACTAGTTAACTAGTACGCAAGTTCACAAGCAAAATGGGTATCGACATGAAAGCAACATTCTCTCTGCACGGTTGGTGGCGCACTTCCTGATTTCGGGCAGTGTATTGCGCGCGTTAACCGCATCCAGATACCCCAGCCCGCCTATCCAGCGGGCTTTTTTTTGAACAAAATTAATGAGAATAACCATGCAGACATCAAAACCAACACTCGAACTCCTTACCTGCGATGCCGCTTATCGCAAAAACCCGACGGAGTTATTCCATCAGGTTTGCGGTGACCGTCCGGCAACGCTGCTGCTGGAATCCGCCGATATCGACAGTAAAGACGATCTCAAAAGCCTGCTGCTGGTTGACAGCGCACTGCGGATCACCGCTCTCGGTGACACTGTCACGATTCAGGCGTTAACCGACAATGGCGCAGCGTTGCTGACACTGCTGGATGCCGCCCTGCCCACTGGCGTGGAGAATGAACATCAGCCCTCTGGCCGAGTACTGCGCTTCCCGGCCGTCAGCCCGTTATTAGATGAAGATGCGCGTCTGTGCTCATTGTCAGTATTTGATGCTTTCCGCCTGTTGCAGGAACTGGTCAACGTCCCGGCCCAGGAGCGCGAAGCAATGTTCTTCGGCGGTCTATTTGCCTACGATCTGGTTGCCGGTTTCGAGGATTTACCCCAGCTTGAAGCAGGTAACCGCTGCCCGGACTACTGCTTCTATCTGGCGGAAACCCTGATGGTTATCGACCACCAGAAGAAAAGCACCCGCATTCAGGCCAGCCTGTTTAGCGACAATGACGCCGAGAAACAACGTCTCACCGCACGTCTGGCACAGCTCAGCCAGCAATTAACCGAACCTGCGCCGCCGCTGCCGGTAGTGTCCGTGCCGCAGATGCGTTGCGAATGCAACCAGAGTGATGAAGAGTTTGGCGCAGTTGTCCGCACGATGCAGAAAGCGATTCGTGCCGGAGAAATCTTCCAGGTCGTGCCTTCACGTCGATTCTCACTACCCTGCCCGTCGCCGCTGGCCGCCTATTATGTGCTGAAGAAAAGCAATCCCAGCCCGTACATGTTCTTTATGCAGGACAACGATTTCACCCTGTTCGGCGCTTCGCCGGAAAGCTCACTGAAATACGATGCCACCAGCCGCCAGATTGAAATCTACCCGATTGCCGGAACGCGCCCACGCGGTCGCCGCGCTGACGGTTCGCTGGATCGCGATCTCGACAGCCGCATTGAGCTGGAGATGCGTACCGATCATAAAGAGCTTTCCGAACACCTGATGCTGGTAGACCTGGCGCGTAACGATCTTGCCCGCATCTGTACGCCAGGCAGTCGCTATGTAGCTGACCTGACCAAAGTCGACCGCTATTCATATGTGATGCATCTGGTCTCCCGCGTGGTCGGTGAACTGCGTAGCGACCTTGACGTGCTGCACGCCTACCGCGCCTGCATGAACATGGGCACCCTGAGCGGCGCGCCAAAAGTACGTGCGATGCAACTGATTGCCGAAGCGGAAGGCCGTCGCCGGGGCAGCTATGGAGGCGCGGTCGGTTATTTCACCGCCCATGGTGACCTCGATACCTGTATTGTCATTCGTTCCGCGCTGGTTGAAGACGGTATTGCCACCGTTCAGGCAGGCGCCGGAATTGTGCTGGATTCTGTACCCCAGTCAGAAGCCGATGAAACCCGTAATAAAGCGCGCGCGGTGTTGCGTGCCATTGCCACCGCGCACCACGCACAGGAGACGTTCTGATGGCTGATATTCTGCTGCTCGATAACATCGACTCATTTACGTATAACCTGGCAGATCAGCTGCGTACGCACGGTCACAACGTGGTGATTTACCGTAACCATATTCCGGCCCAGACGCTGATTGAGCGTCTGGCGACCATGAAAAACCCGGTGCTGATGCTTTCCCCCGGTCCCGGTGCCCCAAGTGAAGCGGGCTGTATGCCAGAACTGCTGACGCGTCTGCGCGGTAAACTGCCGATCATCGGCATCTGCCTGGGTCATCAGGCCATTGTTGAGGCTTATGGTGGTTACGTCGGCCAGGCGGGTGAAATCCTTCACGGTAAAGCGTCCAGCATTGAACATGATGGCCAGGCGATGTTTGCCGGTCTGCCAAATCCTCTGCCGGTCGCGCGCTATCACTCGCTGGTAGGCAGCAATGTTCCTGCCGGGCTGACCATTAACGCCCACTTTAACGGTATGGTGATGGCGGTGCGTCACGACACGGACCGTGTGTGTGGTTTGCAGTTCCACCCGGAATCGATTCTCACCACCCATGGCGCGCGTTTGCTGGAACAAACGCTGGCCTGGGCGCAGCAAAAGCTGGAGCCGGCAAACACTCTGCAACCGATTCTGGAAAAGTTGTATCAGGCGCAAACCATGACGCAGCAGGAAAGCCATCAGCTCTTCACTGCCGTAGTGCGCGGCGAGCTGAAGCCTGAACAGCTTGCTGCCGCGCTGGTCAGCATGAAGATCCGCGGTGAACACCCGAATGAAATTGCCGGTGCGGCAACGGCGCTGCTGGAAAATGCCGCCCCGTTCCCCCGCCCTGATTATCTGTTTGCCGATATCGTCGGCACCGGCGGCGACGGCAGCAACAGCATCAATATTTCCACCGCCAGCGCGTTTGTCGCCGCGGCATGTGGTCTGAAAGTCGCCAAACACGGTAACCGCAGCGTTTCCAGTAAATCCGGCTCGTCAGATCTGCTGGCTGCCTTCGGCATTAACCTGGATATGAATGCCGATAAGTCTCGCCAGGCGCTGGACGATCTGGGCGTCTGCTTCCTGTTTGCACCGAAGTATCACACCGGGTTCCGCCATGCGATGCCGGTCCGCCAGCAACTGAAGACACGCACGCTGTTTAACGTGCTGGGGCCATTGATTAACCCGGCGCACCCACCGCTGGCGCTGATTGGCGTCTACAGCCCGGAACTGGTGCTGCCGATTGCCGAAACGCTGCGCGTGCTGGGTTACCAGCGGGCAGCGGTGGTACACAGTGGCGGTATGGATGAAGTGTCGTTGCATGCCCCCACCATCGTGGCGGAACTGCATGATGGCGAAATCAAAAGCTATCAACTGACAGCAGAAGATTTCGGGCTGACGCCTTACCATCAGGAGCAACTGGCTGGCGGCACGCCGGAAGAAAACCGTGACATTCTGACACGCTTATTACAAGGTAAAGGTGACGCCGCCCACGAGGCTGCCGTTGCCGCGAACGTCGCGATGTTGATGCGACTGCATGGTGAAGAAGATCTCAAGGCTAATGCGCAAACCGTTCTTGAGGTGTTGCGCAGTGGTTCCGCTTATGACCGAGTCACCGCACTGGCGGCAAGAGGGTAAATGATGCAAACCGTTTTAGCGAAAATCGTCGCAGACAAGGCGATTTGGGTAGAAACCCGGAAACAACAACAGCCGTTGGCCAGTTTTCAGAACGACATCCAGCCGAGCTCGCGTCACTTTTATGACGCCTTACAGGGCGCGCGTACGGCCTTTATTCTGGAGTGTAAGAAAGCGTCGCCCTCCAAAGGGGTGATCCGTGATGATTTCGACCCGGCGCGTATTGCCGGCGTCTATAAACAGTACGCGTCGGCGATTTCCGTCCTGACGGACGAAAAATATTTTCAGGGCAGTTTCGATTTCCTGCCGGTTGTCAGTCGCATCGCGCCGCAGCCAATTCTGTGTAAGGATTTCATTATTGACCCTTATCAGATCTATCTTGCGCGCCATTATCAGGCAGATGCCTGCCTGCTGATGCTGTCCGTTCTCGACGACGAACAGTATCGCCAGCTTTCTGCGGTTGCGCACAGTCTGAAGATGGGTGTGCTGACGGAAGTCAGTAATGAAGAAGAGCTGGAGCGCGCCATTGCGCTCGGTGCGAAAGTCGTCGGGATTAATAACCGCGACCTGCGCGACCTGTCGATTGATTTGAACCGAACCCGCCAGTTGGCGCCAAAACTCGGCCAGGGGGTGACGGTGATTAGCGAGTCAGGAATTAACACTTACGCGCAGGTGCGTGAACTCAGCCATTTTGCCAATGGTTTTCTGATTGGCTCCGCCCTGATGGCGCATGACGACCTCAACGCCGCGGTGCGCCGTGTGCTGCTTGGGGAAAATAAAGTCTGTGGCCTGACGCGCCCGGAAGACGCCAAAGCCGCCAGCGAATCCGGCGCCATTTACGGTGGCCTGATTTTTGTTCCCGGCTCTCCACGCTGTGTCAGCATTGAGCAGGCCCGCGAGGTGCAGTCCGCCGCACCGTTGCAGTACGTTGGCGTATTTCGTAATACCAATATCGCCGAGGTTTGCGAAATCGCGACGCAGCTTTCACTGAAAGCCGTGCAGTTACACGGTCACGAAGACCAGGCGTACGTCGATGCTTTGCGCGCCGCGCTACCTGAGCAGATTCAGATCTGGAAAGCGCTGAGCGTTGGCGATACGCTCCCGGCCCGCGATTATCAGCACGTTGATAAATACGTGTTTGATAACGGCCAGGGCGGCAGCGGACAGCGTTTTGACTGGTCGTTATTGCAGGGACAGACGCTGGATAACGTTCTGCTGGCAGGTGGATTAGGCGCAGACAACTGCGTGGAAGCGGCAAAAACCGGCTGTGCCGGTCTCGATTTTAACTCTGGTGTAGAGTCACAGCCGGGCATCAAAGATGCACGCCTTCTGGCCTCGGTATTTCAGACACTGCGCGCCTATTAAGGAAAAGGACATGACAACATTACTCAATCCCTATTTTGGTGAATTCGGCGGCATGTATGTGCCACAGATTTTAATGCCCGCACTGCGCCAGCTTGAAGAAGCGTTTGTCAGTGCGCAAAAAGACCCGGAGTTTCAGGCTCAGTTTACCGATCTGCTGAAGAACTATGCGGGTCGCCCGACGGCGCTGACGAAGTGTCAGAATATTACGGCCGGAACCCGTACCACGCTGTACCTCAAGCGTGAGGATTTACTGCACGGCGGCGCGCATAAAACAAACCAGGTATTAGGTCAGGCGCTGTTAGCAAAACGCATGGGCAAAACCGAAATCATTGCGGAAACCGGCGCAGGCCAGCATGGTGTGGCTTCCGCACTCGCCAGCGCCCTTCTCGGCCTGAAATGCCGCATCTATATGGGTGCGAAAGATGTCGAACGCCAGTCGCCAAACGTCTTCCGTATGCGTCTGATGGGGGCCGAGGTGATTCCTGTTCACAGCGGTTCGGCGACGCTGAAAGATGCGTGTAACGAGGCGCTGCGTGACTGGTCTGGCAGCTATGAAACCGCACACTATATGCTCGGCACGGCGGCTGGCCCCCACCCGTTCCCGACCATCGTGCGTGAATTCCAGCGCATGATTGGCGAAGAAACCAAAGCGCAGATTCTGGAAAAAGAAGGTCGCTTGCCGGATGCGGTGATCGCCTGTGTGGGCGGCGGTTCCAACGCCATCGGGATGTTTGCTGATTTCATTAACGAAAACAGCGTCGGATTGATTGGTGTGGAGCCGGGCGGTCACGGCATTGAATCCGGTGAGCATGGCGCACCATTAAAACATGGTCGCGTCGGGATCTATTTCGGCATGAAAGCCCCAATGATGCAGACCGATGAGGGGCAGATTGAGGAGTCTTACTCTGTCTCTGCGGGTCTGGATTTCCCGTCAGTGGGCCCGCAGCACGCCTATCTGAACAGTATCGGCCGCGCCGACTATGTTTCAATCACCGACGATGAAGCCCTGGAAGCCTTTAAGACGCTCTGTTTGCATGAAGGCATTATCCCGGCGCTGGAGTCGTCACACGCCCTGGCCCACGCGCTGAAAATGATGCGTGAGAACCCGGAGAAAGAGCAACTGCTGGTGGTTAACCTCTCCGGGCGCGGCGACAAAGACATCTTCACGGTACACGATATTCTGAAAGCGCGAGGGGAAATCTGATGGAACGCTATGAAAGCCTGTTTGCACAACTGAATGACCGCAAGGAAGGTGCTTTTGTCCCCTTCGTCACGCTCGGTGACCCTGGCGTTGAGCAGTCGTTAAAAATCATCGACACGCTGATTGAGGCGGGTGCTGATGCCCTGGAACTGGGGATCCCGTTCTCGGACCCGCTCGCGGATGGCCCGACCATTCAGAGCGCTACGTTGCGTGCATTCGCTGCCGGTGTCACACCAACCCAGTGTTTTGAGATGCTGGCGACCATTCGCCAGAAGCATCCGACCATTCCTGTCGGTCTGTTGATGTACGCCAACCTGGTGTTCAGTAAGGGCATTGACGCGTTTTATGCGCAGTGTGAAAAGGTCGGTGTCGATTCCGTGCTGGTCGCTGACGTGCCGGTTGAAGAGTCAGCACCTTTTCGCCAGGCTGCGCTACGTCACAACGTTGCGCCGATCTTTATCTGTCCGCCGAATGCCGATGACGAGCTACTGCGCCAGATTGCCTCTTACGGCCGGGGTTACACCTACCTGCTGTCACGGGCGGGCGTTACGGGCGCGGAAAACCGCGCCGCGCTGCCGCTGCATCACCTGGTGGAGAAACTGAAAGAGTACAACGCGGCGCCGTCGTTGCAGGGCTTTGGCATTTCGGCGCCGGATCAGGTTTCCGCCGCCATTGATGCCGGTGCAGCGGGAGCAATTTCCGGTTCCGCCATCGTCAAAATCATTGAAAAGAATGTCGACAAACCTGAGCAGATGCTGGCTGAACTGAAGGCGTTTGTGAGCGGAATGAAAGCCGCCACCCGTCGCTAACCTCCCCTGACCGCCAGGCGCGTTCTGGCGGTCTTCTCCTCAGGCCTGTTTCATTTTGTACATCGCGGCATCGGCCACCTGAATGGCGTCATCAATCACGCCGCTCACCTCGGCAACGCCCCAGGAAATAGACAGCGGCACCAGGCTGTCCTGCACCATAAACTGATAGTCATCGATTTGACTGGCAATACGTTCAGCAATAGCGATTGCATCAGGGGTTTTCGCGCGATAGAGCACAATCACAAATTCGTCGCCACCGGTTCGAATCACCAGATCGTGGCTGGTACGGGTATTTGACAGCATCCGGTTGGCGATAATTTGTAAGGCCCTGTCACCAGCCACGTGCCCCCAGGTATCGTTGATCGCTTTGAATTTATTGCAATCGACCAGCACAACCGCACAACTCGACAGATCCCGACGCTTGATGATATCGAGGATCTTGCGGTTAAAGCAGCCCGTCAGAGAGTCGATATAAATTTTCAAATCGCTCTCATTAAGCCAGGTCTTTAGCCCCATGGTGATAATGATAAAGAAGAACGGCGCTAACAGAATCAATAGCCCCGCCTGCGTATCGTGCATCGCAAAACGACTGAGCGAAATGTTGTAGTGCATCACGTACTTTTCAGAAAGCACTTTGAAGGCAATTTCCGGACGACTCTCACAATCCCCCGTCAGACACATCGACTGCTGATTCAGGGTATTCACCAGCGCCACGTTCAGTCCCTGAGGCACCTGGAGATCAAACGCATTTCTTAACGCCTCCTGGAGTTCCGGTTTCGCGTGGTCGTAAACCAGATAGCCGACGATATGGTTGGCGATCACATTGTCAGACAGGTCGTAAATATAGCTAACGACGCTGAACGCTTTATCACCAGTGATTTTATCGTCATAGAAATCGGTCGAACTTAGCGCTTTGGTTTTGACATTCTTCTCCAGCAGGCGGGTGTAAAAATCGACAGGCGGTAAAAAAAAGCCCGAAATATCCCGCGCCATCTCAGAGGTTCGATAATCAAAGGGCTTCGCATCTGCAGGGGTAAACCAGTAAAAATAGCTCGCATCATGGGCAATGATGTAACGATGGGCATCAAAATTGCCCGGATTTAGCGCATTTACCCTGCCGCGAATAAACTCCGCGGCCGCAAACATACACAAGGCATCAAGTGTCGGCTGGCGAGCCACCATCGCCCCTGACGCCGAATGAATGCGCTTGCTGTCAGCATTAATGCCGACAGCATCTTCACCGCGTGGAGTAAACAGTGATGCCGGACCACACTGACCCGCGGTTTTAATCTGTCGAAAACGCACCCCGGTGGCGTCCGCAATCAGCTCATTATCATTAAAGATATCCAGCATTCGCGCTTGCAGGCGACTCATGCCCTCATTCACCGCAGCCATCCTCTGTTCGTAAATGATAAACAAGAACAGTGAGGTAAAAAGCAGTGTAATCAGCGCTGAAATAATAAGTGCCTGTCTGTTTCTTAATCTGTCCTGCACAATTTTCACTGAGGCACCCTGAACATCAACACTCTGTTAACACTACGTTATTCGATTTCGCTGGCACAGTACAGGTCAGAACCGTTAATCATCCCCTCCCTTTAGTTCAGGATGACCTCACAACAAGCACAGGGGCACATCAGGAAAGGCAACATTCTTCGCGCCGCAGGTCGCCCGGACGCCATTTGCCGAATTGCGCACATAAAAAAAGCGGGCCACCTGCTGCCCGCTTTTTTCCGCTGAACCGTTATCAGAAACGGTAGCCCGCCGAGAACATAAATACCCACGGATCGAGACGGATGTTGTCGTTGTAACGACCTTCCGGCAACACTGCGCCGTTGGATTTGTATTTTGCTTCGGTATCGATATCCATGTACCACACTGACATGTTGATCAGCCAGTCACGGTTGATGAGGTAGTCAAGTCCCACTTGACCTGCCAGACCCCATGAGTCTTTCAGACTGAGATCGGACAACCCGGCATCTTGACCGTTATCGTTAAATTTCGTGTCGAAGAAGGTTGTGTAGTTCACACCAGCACCAACATACGGACGAAGTTTGCTGCTGGAATCACCAAAATACCACTGCGCCATCAGGGTTGGCGGCAGATGATGAACGGTCGCGATATCACCGGTCGCTTGAGTACCCACTTTATGGCGGAATGGCGTTGCCGCCAGCAGTTCCACACCAATGTTATCGGTCGCCATATAGGTGAAAGTCAGGCCCAACTGGGTGTTGTTGCTGACATTAAAGCCGCCCAGATGGCCTAAAGTACCGTCAGCCCCTTCAGTAGGCCTTACTGTAGCCGAACCTGCACGAATAAAGAACTCACCAGCTTCATGCGCATAAACGCTGCCAGAGAGAAGTGTGCTTACTGCCAATGCCGCCACTGTTAATTTTTTCATATCCGCTCCATCGTTATGGTTATAAGTGCGGCACGAATATACCTACATTGGAGTAATAAGTGATCCAACATAGATCACATTTGACGGCGTAATTTAACATTTATTGATCCAGATTAAGTTAGAAGTAGCATCCAGAATCCTGGTTATTCTCGTTTAGATCAATTTTGCATTATTCCCGTAATGAAAGTATTTTCTTAAATTTGCTGACCATGAACTGAGCGGTGCTGTGGATTTGTTGTTCAGATTACTCAGACTTTACAAAGATATGCTTTTCCATACACCCCATGATGCTGCCACTGCGCAGATATCCAGGGTACAATTGCTCGTTTATCAACACCTGCAAAACTCAAGGAGAGTGCATGTCTATCACGGCGAAGTCCGTATACCGTGACACCGGGAATTTTTTCCGTAATCAATTTTTAACCATCCTGTTGATATCGCTACTATGCGCATTTATCACGTTGGTTATCGGGCATGCCTTCTCACCCAGCGATGCGCAGATTGCACAGTTGAGTGAAGGGGATCATCTCACGGGGAGTGCGGGCCTGTTCGAACTGGTGCAGAACATGACGCCAGAGCAGCAGCAAATTCTGCTGCGGGCTTCTGCTGCATCAACATTCTCAGGCCTGATTGGCAACGCCGTATTAGCAGGTGGCGTGCTGTTAATGATTCAACTGATTTCAGCAGGCCACCGTGTCAGCGCGCTACGCGCGATTGGGGCAAGCGCACCGGTGTTACCGAAACTGTTTTTCCTGATTTTTCTGACCACGCTGCTGGTACAAATCGGGATTATGCTGGTCGTGGTTCCCGGCATTCTGATGGCTATCCTGCTGGCCCTCGCGCCGGTCATGCTGGTTCAGGATAAAATGGGCGTATTTACCGCCATGCGCAACAGTATGCGTCTGACGTGGTCTAATATGCGACTGGTCGCCCCGGCGGTCATCGGATGGCTCCTGGCAAAAACGCTGCTGTTGCTGTTTGCCTCCAGCTTTGCCGCATTCGACCCAAACATCGGCGCGATTATCGCAAATACGTTGAGCAATCTGATCTCTGCCGTATTGCTCATTTACCTGTTCCGTCTGTATATGTTGATTCGCCAATAACCCTGTATGCGTCGCCTGTTAACAGCCCTGACGCTCTTAATTACGGAATCGAAGAATGAAGCAGTTTCTTGATTTTTTACCGTTGGTTGTCTTCTTTGTGTTTTACAAAGTGTATGACATCTATGCGGCTACCTCAGCGCTCATTGTCGCAACGGCTATCGTGCTCATCTACAGTTGGGTTCGCTATCGCAAAGTTGAGAAAATGGCGCTGATCACCTTTGTTCTGGTCGTCGTGTTTGGTGGTCTGACGATCTTCTTCCATAACGATGAGTTTATTAAATGGAAGGTCACGGTGATTTATGGCCTGTTCGCCGCTGCATTGCTGTTCAGTCAGTGGGTGATGAAAAAGCCGCTGATTCAACGCATGCTCGGTAAAGAGCTGACGCTGCCCCAGCAGGTGTGGTCGAAGCTCAACCTCGCGTGGGCTGTGTTCTTTATTTTGTGTGGGCTTGCCAATATCTACATCGCATTCTGGCTGCCTCAGAATATCTGGGTGAACTTTAAAGTGTTCGGCCTGACGGCGCTGACGCTCATCTTCACCCTGCTCAGTGGTGTCTATATTTATCGCCACCTCCCGCAAGAAGATAAGTCATAACGGCGCCTGAAAATGGTGTAACACTGATTCATTTCCTTTTTCAACGCCCGCCCTGCGGGCGTTCTCCTCTGTTCTCCGTGCAAAAATCATAGTAGCATCGCGCCTGACATTTTTTCCTATAGTCGGTTTTACAATGACAACAACAACGAACGTTCCCCAGGGTGAACTGGTTTTACGCACACTGGCCATGCCTGCCGATACCAATGCTAACGGCGATATTTTTGGCGGCTGGCTTATGTCACAGATGGATATTGGCGGCGCTATTCAGGCCAAAGAGATTGCTCATGGTCGCGTGGTGACCGTGCGCGTGGAAGGAATGAGTTTTTTACGCCCGGTCGCGGTCGGCGACGTGGTGTGCTGTTATGCCCGCTGCGTAAAACGCGGAACCACGTCCATCAGTATCAATATTGAAGTCTGGGTCAAAAAAGTGGCGTCGGAGCCTATTGGTCAGCGTTACAAGGCGACGGAAGCACTGTTTATTTATGTTGCAGTCGATCCTGACGGCAAACCTCGCCCGCTTCCGGCGCAATAAACACAAAAAAACCTCCGTTGCGGAGGTTTTTCTTTTAGCGCGCCACGATCACTCGATTTGCGTTGTGCCGTTCAGACGGAAGACAATGTTCACCACCAGTCCTGAACCCGGTTTACCGGCTTCATAGCGCCATCTGCGCATCGCGTTCTTCACTTCGCGCTCAAACATATTGGCGGGTTGAGCTGACACGATCTGCACATTATCAACGCGACCGTCTGAGGTGACATCAAACTTCACTTTTACCCGCCCTTCAATCCGTAATGCCTGAGCACGCGCCGGATACTGAGGCTGATTACGCGTCAGCGCGCGCGGACCTGCCGGCACGCTCACCGCCGGTTTACTGGTCGCCGGTGCCGAACTGGCTGCCGGGCGCGCAGGTGCCGTATTCTCAAATGGCGACGCCTGACGCGGCTCTGCTGGTTTAACGTCGCGCTTCGGCTGTTCCTGAACTTTTTTCACTGGCTTTGGTTTCGGCTTGGGCTTAGGTTTCGGTTTTTCTATCACGACCGGCGCTTCTTTTGGTGGCTCAGGAATGGGTTCCGGTTCAGGTTCGACCACCGGCTCAGGCGGAGGCTGAACCGCCTGGGGGGGCTCCAGATCGGCTGGAGAGACCATCGTGACAGAAATAGGCTGCGCAGGGGCAGGCAGTTCAATAACCTGATGTACCGAGGTATACAAAAGTCCCGCCACCAGAGCACCATGAATGCCAACAGAGAGTAACGTCGGCCAGGGAAAGCGACGAGGGTGATCAAGGGTCATTGAAGTCATAATCGTTTCAGTTGAAAAACCAGGCCTCGATTTTAAATGCAAATAGCAATCATATTCAACAACCCATCGCCATAAGCCCCCTTTTTATCGCAAAATTTCCCTGTCATCTGTACGGGCTTAACAAGGCTGTTATCTTTGCGTTGCAGTTAAGAGTCCTTTCAAATAACGTATTTAACGACTGACTTTAACCGATTGATTAAGGAGCCCTACCCGTGCTTTATGTCATCTACGCGCAAGATAACGAGAACTCACTTGAAAAGCGTCTTTCCGTCCGTCCGGCTCATCTGGCGCGGCTACAGTTACTTCATGATGAAGGGCGGCTCCTGACAGCAGGTCCAATGCCTGCAGTAGATAGTAACGATCCGGGTGTGGCGGGATTTACCGGTTCAACGGTTATTGCTGAATTTGAATCACTGGAAGCGGCGAAATCCTGGGCAGAAGCGGATCCGTATGTCGCCGCCGGGGTTTATGCGCAAGTGTCGGTGAAACCGTTTAAGAAGACATTCTGAAAGACGTGTTCATGGGCACCATTTCGGTGCCCTTTTCATTCAGAGGCTATGGATCGCAAACAGCAGCGAATTGCGCTGATGATTCAGGATACATTTTCTGATTGAGTGGATTCGCATATTGCGACGCGACTGCCCTTCAAGCCAACGCGCTTTCCGGCGACTCGCCTGACGCAGCATACGCCAGCGCCCCACTTCCGTTCTACTCCGCTTCATGTTACCTACTCTTACAGTGCAAGAGTCGGCATTATACCCCTCACCGACAGGCAAACCAGCGCTTTTGCGGTGTTTTTATTTGCCAGATTAATCCTGATGCGTAAACTCATAACAATACGCTTTCAAAAGGATTTCTAATCTATGACAACCTTCTACACGGTGGTGAGTTGGCTGGTCATTCTGGGCTACTGGGTGCTCATTGCCGGTGTAACATTACGTATATTAATGAAACGGCGGGCGGTTCCTTCCGCGATGGCCTGGCTGTTGATTATTTATATTCTGCCGCTGGTCGGCATCATTGCTTACTTATCCTTTGGTGAACTCCATTTAGGTAAACGCCGTGCTGAACGTGCGCGCGCCATGTGGCCCTCTACGGCGAAATGGCTGAACGATCTCAAAGCCTGCAAACATATCTTTGCCGAAGAGAACAGCAGCGTCGCCTCTTCGTTGTTCAAACTGTGCGAGCGCCGCCAGGGCATTGCCGGTGTGAAAGGCAATCAGCTCCAGCTCCTGACAGATTCGGATGATGTGATGCAGGCGCTGATCCGCGATATCCAACTGGCGCGACATAACATCGAGATGGTGTTTTACATCTGGCAACCAGGAGGAATGGCCGATCAGGTGGCAGAATCGCTGATGGCCGCTGCACGTCGCGGCATTCACTGTCGGCTCATGCTTGACTCCGCAGGCAGCGTCGCCTTCTTTCGCAGCCCCTGGGCGGCGATGATGCGCAATGCGGGTATTGAAGTGGTCGAAGCGCTGAAGGTCAACCTGTTCCGTGTGTTCCTGCGCCGTATGGACCTGCGCCAGCACCGAAAAATGGTAATGATCGATAATTACATCGCTTATACCGGTAGCATGAACATGGTTGACCCGCGCTTTTTCAAACAGGATGCGGGGGTGGGTCAGTGGGTTGATTTAATGGCAAGGATGGAAGGCCCTGTCGCCACCGCTATGGGGATTGTCTATTCCTGCGACTGGGAGATTGAAACAGGTAAACGGATCCTGCCGCCGCCACCGGATGCGAATATCATGCCGTTTGAGGAAGCCAGCGGACACACGATCCATACCATCGCGTCCGGCCCTGGCTTTCCGGAAGATCTGATTCATCAGGCGCTGCTGACGGCCGCCTACTCTGCGCGCGAATATCTGATTATGACGACGCCGTATTTTGTGCCGAGCGACGATTTGTTGCACGCGATCTGTACGGCGGCGCAGCGCGGTGTGGATGTCAGCATTATTCTGCCACGTAAAAATGACTCCCTGCTGGTCGGCTGGGCAAGCCGCGCCTTCTTCACAGAACTGCTGGCCGCAGGCGTGAAAATTTACCAGTTTGAAGGCGGTTTGCTACATACCAAGAGCGTACTGGTTGATGGCGAACTCAGCCTCGTTGGTACCGTGAACCTCGATATGCGCAGCCTGTGGCTTAATTTCGAAATTACGCTGGTGATTGATGACGTTGGTTTCGGTGGCGATCTGGCGGCGGTTCAGGACGATTACATCTCCCGCTCACGTCTGCTCGACGTGCGCTTGTGGGTAAAACGACCACTCTGGCAGCGAATCACTGAGCGACTGTTTTACTTCTTCAGTCCGTTGCTGTAAAACGTGCCCAAGAGACGGTAAACAGGTAGTCATTATGGATATGGATTTGAACAATCGCCTGACTGAAGATGAAACGCTTGAACAGGCATACGATATTTTTCTCGAACTGGCGGCCGATAACCTCGACCCGGCAGATATCATTCTGTTCAATTTGCAGTTTGAAGAACGCGGTGGCGCAGAGTTATTTGACCCTTCTGAAGACTGGCAGGAACATGTTGACTACGACCTGAACCCAGACTTTTTCGCTGAAGTGGTGATTGGTCTGGCGGATAGCGAAGACGGTGAAATTAACGATATCTTCGCCCGTGTGTTGTTGTGCCGGGAAAAAGATCACAAGCTGTGCCATATCCTCTGGCGCGAGTAATAAAAACGAATGGGCCGCAATCGCGGCCCTTTTCATTATCAATCTTAAACCACCTCCTATGGAGGTGGTGATCGTTCATGTGGGGCTTTGCCCGTAGAATGCCCATGCTAAATACTGCCTCGGTTTGTTACCAGCAAATCAAGGAGTAAATAGCATGAGCA
>NZ_JBALIF010000027.1:0-26361 GCF_037053465.1 Citrobacter amalonaticus | reverse complement strand
TGGTATTCATTTTTCGTCTTGCGACGTTAAGAATTCCTGTCACTTTGAGTGCCCACACAGATTGTCTGATAAATTGTTAAAGAGCAGTTGCGACGCGCTTTAGCGCTCTGTCGCGAGGTGGCGTATATTACGCTTTCCTCTTTTAGAGTCAACCCTTAACTTCAGGATTTTTCTCTTTGCTGTGATGACCATCTTGTGAAGTGTTTCACTTTGTCGTCTCAACGGAGGCGCATTATAGGGATCCCATTTTTTTGCACAAGCCTTTTTTGGATCTTTTTTTCTGTTTGCTGAATTTTCACCCCTTTCGCTCCATTCATGTGCAATTTGACCGATTTTTGATAGCTAAATCACTTGCAGAAGGTCAGAAATGCAACCAAAGTCATCGTTACTGTTCTCTTTCCTTGAGGTAAACATGTCAGACGTATTACGTCCTTATCAGGATCTTTTCCCACAGATCGGCCAACGGGTGATGCTTGACGCCAGTAGCGTGATCATTGGCGATGTTCGTCTGGCGGACGATGTTGGGATTTGGCCGCTTGTCGCGATCCGTGGCGATGTGAATTACGTTGCGATCGGCGCACGTACGAATATTCAGGACGGCAGTGTCCTGCACGTCACGCACAAATCCACCTCCAATCCGGAGGGCAATCCGCTCATCGTGGGTGAAGATGTCACCGTCGGACATAAAGTAATGTTACACGGCTGCACGATTGGCAACCGCGTATTAGTCGGGATGGGATCAATTCTGCTGGATGGCGCAGTGATTGAAGACGATGTGATGATTGGCGCGGGAAGCCTGATACCACAAAATAAGCGTCTTGAAAGCGGTTATCTCTATTTGGGAAGCCCGGTCAAAAAGATCCGACCGTTAACTGATGAAGAGAAAGTGAGTCTGCAATACTCCGCCAAAAACTATGTAAAGTGGAAAGACGAGTATCTTGCTCAGGATAGCCAGACCCAACCGTGATCATCTTCTTGCTGGGACTGGATCAGCGCTTCCGCTTCTTCTTCCAGATCCCAGCGATGCTCGCAAAAAATCGCTAACCATTGTTCTGCCGTTTCACCACCAAAGCGCTTCGCCAGCACCTCTCCCTTGATCGCGCACGTTAGCTGCATCCCATTTACCAGTGCAGGAAAACAGACCGCATCCTTTTGCACATTCCACTCTTCCCGATCCGGGAACTGAATAGCCTGATTCATGAGGACAGTTCTTGCTTGAGGCGTGCAATCACCGGTTCAATTTCAGGTAACACACCGTGCCAAAGGAGAACAGCATGAGCAGCCTGTCCCACCAGCATTCCCAGACCGTCGGCATAGCGCTTCGCTCCCTGACGTTCACACCAGGAGATAAAGGGCGTATGACCTTTTTGGTAGAACATATCGTAACAACATACAGAGGGATGAATAAGCGACGCCGGGATCGCTGGGATCTCACCGCTGATGCCGCTGGATGTCGCATTGATGATCAGATCAAATTCCTGCCCTTCCAGCTCATCCATATCCAGCGCCTGAACACTGCCCGTATGTGCAAAAACCTGGGCCAGTTCTTCCGCGCGCGATGCTGTACGGTTGACGATAGTGACCCCGCAGTCCAGAGAAAGCAGCGGCAACAGCACGCCTCGCGAGGCCCCACCTGCGCCAATCAACAGGATCCGCTGCCCGGGATGAATAAATGACAAACGCTCAAGATCGCTCAGCAGACCAATACCGTCCGTATTATCGCCCAGCAAACGACCATCATCGAGTCGCTTGATGGTATTCACCGCACCAGCCAGCGCTGCGCGTTCTGTAAGTTCATCTGCGCGCGCAAATGCTTCTTCTTTAAAAGGCACCGTCACATTCGCCCCTTTACCACCTTTCGCAAAAAAGGTGTTCAGGGTATTAATGAAATCATTTACAGGCGCCAGTACACGACCATATGGGTGTGTAATCTGCAGTTGCTGCGCAAATTGCTGGTGAATAAACGGTGACTTACTGTGTGCGATTGGATTGCCAAAAACCGCATAGGTTTCCATCATCTTACCCCTGTCGAAACAACTCACCCGTCAGGGCATCACGAATTTCAGAAGGATTTAAACGACCGCCGGTTTCCCCTGACACCACCGGGAAGTCTTCTCCAAACTGCGCACGGACTTCCTCTACTGTACGGCAGGGCGGCAAACCGCTCAGGTTGGCGCTGGTTGAAACCAAAGGCTTTCCATAAGCCTGGCACAAAGCGACCACCAGCGGATGGTCCGTCACACGCACCGCCAGGGAATCAAAGCGCCCCGTCAACCAGCGCGGTGTCGTCGCAGGTGCCGGGAAGACAAAGGTCACCGGACCAGGCCAACGCGAAAAAACAGCCTCGCGTTGGGCATCGGTTAACATGCTATCGTCAATATACGGCCTGAGCTGCTCAAAATTGGCGGCGATCAGAATTAAGCCTTTATCGACCGGACGCTGTTTCAAGACCAACAGGCGATTAACGGCCGTTTCACTATCGGGATCACACCCGACGCCAAAAACAGCCTCTGTTGGATAAGCGATGACGTTTTCTTCTTTTAGTACCTTTATCGCCTCAGCGATAGGGCCTGCTGGCAGGTTATTATTCACTTTTTTGTTCCGCCGAAACCGGCTTTCCACATTGTTTACTGGCGCAAAAGTGCTTCACACCCTGCGCGGTTTTCTTTTCGATGAGTAGCGGATAGTGACACTCTGGACACTCTCCGGCTATCGGTTTGAAGTTAATAACAAACTGACACTCCGGATAGCGATCGCAAGAGTGAAATGTTTTGCCATAACGTGAACGTCGCTGGACCAGATGGCCCGTCTGGCATTGAGGGCAGGTTATTGCAGTTTCATCCGGTTTATCAATGAGCTCGGTATGTTCACATTCAGGATAACGACTGCACCCAATAAACATACCAAAACGTCCCTGGCGTAACACCAGTTCGGCACCGCAGGAAGGGCAGAATTTCCCCTCCAGAACTTTGACGATGTGCCCGTCCGCCGAGGATTTCAGCGGACGGATGTAGTCGCATTCCGGATACTGTGAGCAACCGAGAAACGGACCGTGTTTCCCGGAACGGATAACCAGTTCAGCCCCACACTGCGGGCAGGGCTCATTTTTACGCACCGAAAACAGTGCTGATTTAGCCATAACAACTCATGCTGAATTAAGGTTGATTAATGCAGCATACCTTCATTCACTTCAAAGAGTAATTCTTCCATTTGCTGATATGCATTTTCACAACCTGGAATGTTGAACAAAACCATCAGGATGACCCACTTGAGGTCCTCCAGGTCGAATTCTGCGGTATCCAGCGCGAGTACGCGTTCAATCACCATTTCTCGCGTTTCGAGGTTTAGCACCTGAATCTGCTCAAGGAATAACAAAAATCCCCGACAGCTGGCATCCAGCCTTTCACACTCTTCTGGAGTATAGATACGTACAGAGAGAGGATCAGAGGCAAGTTGCATTGGCTCGGCAAGACCTTCCTGATAATCAGCAAGCTTTTCCAGCCACAGAAGCGCATTGTAAATGTCTTCGCGCTCAAAACCGGCGTCGGTAAGATCCCGTTCAAGTTTGTCCTGGTCCACACGGAGTTCGGCTTCATTGTGGATATATGTCTCAAACAAATACATTAGTACGTCGAACATGGCATGCCCTCCTCAATCGGACATAGCCGCCGGGTACAACTGCGATCCATCCTGCTAACTCCAGTTCGAGCAGTTGAGCCACTACCTCTGGCACAGGTTGGCCGGCACGTTCAGCGACGACGTCAACAGGTGTTACCTCATCTCCTACGTTAGCCAGGAGCTCGGGAAATGGCAATGCTGCGACTTCTGGATCTGATGAATAAAGTGATTTTTCAGGCGGATCTGGCAACCAATGTAAGCCATACTGCAAATTTTCCAGGATTTCCTCTGGAGCGGTCACAAGTGTAGCCCCCTGCTTTACAAGCCAGTGCGGACCTTCACTGCCGGGACTGCCTATTGGCCCAGGGATGGCATAGACCTCTCTTCCCTGCTCCAGCGCACAACGCGCGGTGACCAGTGACCCACTACGCAGCGCGGCCTCAATCACCAGAACACCTTTACTTAACCCACTGATGATGCGGTTCCGACGGGGAAAATTACGAGGCAAAGGTGACATCATTAAAGGAAACTCAGACACCAATGCACCACCACTTTCGATTAGCGCATCAGCCAGGCCAGTATGACGACGTGGATAAATGGATTGCAGACCATTTCCTAATACAGCAATACTTTTTCCCTTTGCCTGAATCGCCGCCCTGTGAGCAATACCGTCAATACCGCGCGCCAAACCACTGGTAATCGTAATTTCCCACCCGGCAAGTTTCTCGCAAAATAGGGTTCCCCACCGCTCTCCATACCAGGACGGCGTTCGGCTTCCCACAACAGCAAGTTGAAAGTCATGAAGGCAATGCGGGAAACCTGCGACAAAGAGTGCGCCAGGATAATCATTGATAGCACGAAGTTGAGCGGGATAATCGTCAGTATCCGCCAATAACAAGTGGTGATGCGGCTGTTCGAGCCAGCAAAGCGTCTGTTCCAGCCCTGCTTCCGGGAAAGTGAGAAAGCGCGTTGTCTGCGAGGCAGTAAGCCCTGCTCGTCGAAGAACAGCAGCATCGATATGCGGCTGTTTTGTAAGGTTGTGGGCGATTCGTACCATCTCATCGCCGAACAATTCACTCACACCCATCAAACGTAACCAAATTTCGATACGGGTCATCCTTGTCCCCCTGCCACAAGCTGTCTTAGCAATCTTTGCGATTGGTCACTGATGCTGTCAATCAGATGGGGATTTGTCTAGAATAGAGGTAATAATCTTTTCAACTCCTGAACACAACTCTGGATAACTATGTCAGTTTTGCAAGTGTTACATATTCCGGACGAGCGCCTTCGCAAAGTCGCCAAACCGGTAGAAGAAGTGAATGCGGAAATTCAGCGTATCGTCGATGATATGTTCGAAACGATGTATGCAGAAGAAGGCATTGGCCTTGCAGCCACACAGGTTGATATCCATCAGCGTATCATTGTGATCGACGTTTCGGAAAACCGGGACGAGCGTCTGGTATTAATTAACCCGGAACTTCTGGAAAAAGAAGGTGAGACCGGTATCGAAGAAGGTTGCCTGTCCATTCCGGAACAACGTGCTTTAGTACCTCGCGCGGAGAAAGTGAAAATTCGCGCGCTCGACCGCGACGGAAAATCCTTTGAGCTGGAAGCAGATGGCCTGCTGGCTATCTGTATTCAGCATGAGATGGATCACCTGGTCGGTAAATTATTTATCGATTATCTGTCGCCGCTGAAGCAGCAACGCATTCGTCAGAAAGTTGAGAAACTCGACCGCCTGAACGCACGAGCTTAAGGACAAGAATCACCGTGTCAGACTCACTACGTATTATTTTTGCGGGTACTCCTGACTTTGCAGCGCGTCATCTTGACGCGCTGTTGTCTTCTGGACATCACGTTGTTGGCGTGTTTACCCAACCCGATCGCCCGGCTGGCCGCGGTAAAAAACTGATGCCGAGCCCGGTTAAAGTGCTGGCAGAAGAAAAAGGTATTCCGGTTTTCCAGCCTGTCTCCTTGCGCCCGCAGGAGAACCAGCACCTGGTTTCTGACCTGAATGCTGATGTTATGGTGGTCGTAGCATATGGTCTGATTCTGCCAAAAGCGGTACTGGAAATGCCGCGACTCGGTTGCATTAACGTTCATGGTTCCCTGTTACCACGCTGGCGTGGCGCAGCCCCTATTCAACGTTCACTCTGGGCGGGCGATGCAGAAACCGGCGTCACTATTATGCAGATGGATGTGGGACTGGATACAGGCGATATGCTCTACAAACTCGCCTGTCCCATCACGGAACAAGATACCAGCGGCACTTTGTACAACAAACTGGCAGAGCTGGGGCCGGAAGGACTGATCGCGACGCTGAAACAGTTAGCAGAAGGTAAGGCGCGTCCTGAAGTGCAGGATGAGGCGCTAGTTACCCATGCAGAAAAACTCAGTAAAGAAGAAGCGCGCATAGACTGGTCGCTCTCTGCGGCTCAACTGGAACGCTGCATCCGCGCATTCAATCCCTGGCCAATGAGTTGGCTGGAAATTGAGGGTCAGCCAGTAAAAGTCTGGCAGGCCACCGTCATTGATACGGCTACCCAGGCAGAGCCGGGCACTATCCTTGACGCCACAAAACAAGGCATTCAGGTCGCAACCGGCAACGGAATTCTGAATTTGCTCTCATTGCAACCCGCCGGGAAGAAAGCGATGAGCGCGCAGGATTTACTAAATTCACGTCGGGAATGGTTCATTCCTGGCAACCGTCTGGCCTGACGGTCACTTCTGACTACGCCCGGTGTTACCGGGCATTTTTATTTTTGCGGTTATGAATAAGAAAATTAACTTACGCAGT
Source organism: Citrobacter amalonaticus (assembly GCF_037053465.1). Taxonomy (GTDB): domain Bacteria; phylum Pseudomonadota; class Gammaproteobacteria; order Enterobacterales; family Enterobacteriaceae; genus Citrobacter_A; species Citrobacter_A amalonaticus_H. The sequence continues at coordinate 19,946 of NZ_JBALIF010000027.1, read as the reverse complement.
ATGGCGGCACAGGCCGTTGAACAAGTCGTCGAGCAAGGACAGTCATTAAACAATGTCCTGCCGCCATTACAACAAAAAGTCTCCGACAAAGACAAAGCGCTGCTACAAGAGTTGTGCTTTGGGGTTCTGCGCACGCTGCCACAGCTCGACTGGCTGATCAACAAACTGATGTCTCGCCCGATGACAGGAAAACAGCGTACCGTTCATTACCTGATCATGATGGGATTCTACCAGTTACTGTATACCCGTATTCCACCGCACGCCGCACTGGCAGAAACCGTCGAAGGCGCAGTCGCCATTAAGCGTCCGCAGCTTAAAGGGCTGATAAACGGCGTTCTGCGCCAGTTTCAGCGTCAACAGGAAGAACTACTGGCGGAGTTCGCCCGTAGTGATGCACGTTTTTTACATCCTTCATGGTTGCTGAAACGCCTGCAAAAAGCCTATCCGACACAATGGGAATCCATTGTAGACGCCAACAATCTACGGCCACCGATGTGGTTACGCGTGAACCGCACGCACCATACGCGTGATGGCTGGCTAGCGTTACTTGAAGAAGCAGGTCTGAAAGGTTATCCACATCCTGACTATCCTGATGCGGTACGTCTGGAAACACCAGCACCCATTCACGCGCTTCCGGGATTTGATGAAGGATGGGTCACGGTCCAGGACGCCTCTGCTCAGGGTTGCGTTACCTTCCTCTCGCCACAAAATGGCGAACACATTTTAGATTTGTGCGCCGCGCCGGGCGGTAAAACCACACATATCCTCGAAGCCGCGCCAGAAGCTAATGTGTTAGCTGTCGATGTAGATGAACAACGACTCTCACGTGTCTATGACAACCTGAAGCGTCTCGGGATGAAAGCCACGGTTAAGCAGGGCGATGGGCGTTACCCCGTGCAGTGGTGTGGTGAACAGGTGTTCGATCGTATCCTGTTAGACGCCCCGTGCTCCGCAGCGGGTGTTATTCGCCGACACCCTGATATCAAATGGTTACGCCGGGATCGCGATATTGCAGAACTGGCAACATTGCAGGCTGAAATTCTTGATGCCGTCTGGCCGCATCTGAAATCTGGGGGGACGCTGGTCTATGCCACCTGTTCAGTCTTGCCGGAAGAGAACTGCCAGCAGGTAAGCGCCTTTTTGCAGCGAACTCCGGATGCAACGCTTAGCGAGACAGGCACACCTGAACAGCCGGGCTTGCAAAAACTGCCGGGTGCGGAAGAAGGCGATGGCTTCTTTTACGCTAAGCTAATCAAAAAGTGATGAGATAACGGGTCACGACTGATGAAAATAATCATTCTGGGCGCAGGACAAGTAGGCGGAACGCTGGCGGAAAACCTGGTTGGCGAAAACAACGATATCACGGTGGTCGATACCAACGGAGAACGTCTGCGAAGCCTACAGGACAAGTTCGATCTGCGTGTCGTTCAGGGACACGGCTCACATCCACGCGTATTGCGTGAAGCAGGCGCGGACGATGCCGACATGCTGGTTGCCGTGACCAGTTCTGATGAAACCAATATGGTTGCCTGCCAGGTAGCTTATTCGCTGTTCAATACGCCGAATCGAATCGCCCGTATCCGCTCCCCTGATTATGTCCGGGATGCGGACAAACTGTTCCACTCAGAAGCCGTGCCAATCGATCACCTGATCGCCCCTGAGCAACTCGTTATCGACAGTATTTATCGACTCATTGAGTATCCTGGTGCGTTACAGGTAGTCAATTTCGCGGAAGGTAAAGTGAGTCTGGCGGTGGTAAAAGCCTACTATGGTGGCCCGCTGATCGGTAACGCGCTTTCAACGATGCGCGAACATATGCCACATATCGATACCCGCGTGGCGGCGATTTTCCGTCATGACAGACCCATTCGCCCGCAAGGATCAACCATTGTTGAAGCAGGCGATGAGGTCTTCTTTATCGCCGCTTCGCAGCATATTCGAGCAGTCATGAGTGAACTGCAACGCCTCGAAAAACCTTACAAGCGCATCATGCTGGTTGGCGGCGGTAATATTGGGGCAGGTCTGGCGCGTCGTCTTGAGAAAGATTACAGCGTGAAGCTGATCGAACGCGATCAACAGCGCGCTGCCGAGCTGGCCGAAAAACTGCAGAATACGATCGTCTTCTTTGGTGACGCCTCGGATCAAGAATTGCTGGCCGAGGAGCATATCGATCAGGTCGATCTGTTTATTGCCGTTACCAACGACGATGAAGCTAATATCATGTCAGCGATGTTGGCTAAGCGGATGGGGGCGAAAAAGGTGATGGTGCTGATCCAACGCCGCGCTTATGTCGATCTTGTCCAGGGAAGTGTTATTGATATCGCCATTTCGCCACAGCAGGCGACGATATCTGCACTTCTCAGCCACGTACGAAAAGCAGATATTGTGGGTGTCTCCTCATTGCGTCGTGGAGTGGCAGAAGCCATTGAAGCCGTTGCCCACGGCGATGAAAGTACGTCACGGGTGGTCGGTCGGGCCATTGATGAAATTAAACTTCCACCGGGAACCATTATTGGGGCTGTTGTGCGTGGCAACGATGTCATGATTGCCAATGACAATTTACGCATCGAACAAGGCGATCATGTCATTATGTTCCTGACGGATAAAAAGTTTATCACCGACGTCGAACGTTTATTCCAGCCAAGTCCTTTCTTTCTCTAATGTTAAAAGGGTGCGCCTTAGCACCCTTTTAAATCCCCTGATTTATCAAGGTATAATTACTTCCTCTAAACTTGATACTAAAATGGAAAATGCCTTAACATTTGTTAAACTTAATAACGTTAGTTATTTAGGGAGGATATAATGAGCATTATTAAAGAATTTCGCGAATTCGCGATGCGGGGAAATGTTGTCGATTTGGCGGTGGGTGTCATTATTGGTGCTGCGTTCGGTAAAATTGTATCGTCATTAGTAGCCGATATCATCATGCCGCCGCTGGGTTTATTAATTGGTGGGATCGACTTTAAGCAATTTGCTGTCACGCTTCGTGATGCGCAGGGAGATATCCCGGCGGTTGTGATGCATTACGGAGTCTTTATTCAGAACATCTTCGACTTTGTGATTGTGGCATTTGCTATTTTCATGGCGATTAAGCTCATTAACAAACTTAATCGTAAGAAAGAAGAGCCGGCTGCAGCACCTGCACCGACAAAAGAAGAAGTTCTGCTCACTGAAATTCGTGACCTGTTAAAAGAACAAAATAATCGTTCTTAACAGGAGGCAGAAAGCAGAAGGCCAGTGGTAAAAAAGTGATTCTCTTTCTTGCCACTGGCCTCCCAGTTACCCCAATTAGCGTGCTTGCCTTTTCGTAAATAACTGCCTTTTCCTTTCTTGTTTTTCTCAACACGCTGCCTGAATAGTGGGTCATGTAGTAATGCCTCAATGGCATTGTCCTTTATCTGCCCTTTCGTATGCTGATAACGACTCATAATAGCTCCAGTTTGTGGTTTAACGGCGCGAGTGTAGTCTCACGCGATTAATAAATCAACAGACCGATTTCACCCCACTGGCCCCCTGCTCCAGTGCTTCCAGAATCGAGCAGTACACACTGCTATGTGCGGTGCCGCAGCAGGCATCATTGAGAAGCTGTAATGAACGCTGCATACTCTGCAACTCAGCAATACGCGCTTCGACCTCTTTTAATCGTTCCTGCACGATCCCTTTTGATTCCTGGCAGGTGTGATGCTCGGGATCGATACGGATCGACAACAATTCACGGATCGACTCAAGGGTAAACCCAAGCTGTCGGGCGTAGCGGATGAATTTCAGACGCTGAAGATCTTGTTCCGTATACAACCGGAAACCGCCTTCTGTGCGCACCTCATGTTCCATCATCTGCTGCTTTTCGTAGTAGCGGATGGTATCAGGGGTGACTTCCGCCATCTTTGCTAACTCACCAATGCGGTACATACATTCCACTCCACTAATTGTCGTTAATTTTATGCAGTAATTTCTCTGCATACTCACTGCGTATAAAGTCAGTGCTCAAACCCGCCTGTCGAAGTTTCAACTCCAGTAGCGACAAGCGTCGGCTTACTTCCTGATACTGAGGATCGTCCCGCTGAATACTTTTTAGTAGGTCCAGCAACTGGATTGCCTCTTTACGCTGCTCAAGTTCAGGTGGCAGACAACCGGCATTTTTGAGTAAGCGATAACCAGCCCGAAGCTCAACAGGAATATGAGAATCATCATCCAGAATCATAGGTTCGCCGCTGCCGGGTAAATTCTCAAATTCCCCTTTTTTCTGCGCATCGAGGATATAGCGCTCTGCCCACTGGTCCAGTAACCACATAGAAGGCTCCAGGGGATGAACAAAATAAGTACAGATATTGTAGATAAGTGGGGGTACTGCGGATATAAAAAAACCCGCCGGGGCGGGTTTTTTTACGTTACTGCAGATTACTCTGCAGCAGCTTCTGCTTTCTCTGAACGATCAACCAGCTCGATGTATGCCATCGGCGCGTTGTCGCCTGCACGGAAGCCACACTTCAGAATACGAGTGTAACCACCGGCACGGCTCGCGAAACGCGGGCCCAGTTCGTTAAACAGTTTTGCCACGATCTCGTTATCACGAGTGCGGGCGAATGCCAGACGACGATTAGCTACGCTATCAGTCTTGGCAAGAGTAATCAGCGGCTCAACTACGCGGCGCAGCTCTTTCGCTTTAGGCAGGGTCGTCTTGATGATTTCATGACGAACCAGTGAACCTGCCATGTTGCGGAACATAGCCTGGCGATGGCTGCTGTTGCGGTTCAGTTGACGACCACTCTTACGATGGCGCATGACCTTATCCTTCTCAGTAAAACCTTAACCTGTGATCCGGTTACTCGTCAGCGATGCTTGCCGGTGGCCAGTTTTCCAGGCGCATGCCCAGAGACAGTCCACGGGAAGCCAGCACGTCTTTAATCTCAGTAAGAGATTTTTTACCAAGGTTAGGCGTCTTAAGAAGCTCAACCTCAGTACGCTGTACCAGATCACCGATATAGTGGATAGCTTCTGCTTTAAGGCAGTTAGCAGAGCGGACAGTCAATTCCAGATCGTCAACAGGGCGCAGCAGGATCGGATCGAATTCTGGTTTCTCTTCTTTCACTTCCGGCTGACGTACATCACGTAAGTCAACGAAAGCTTCCAGTTGTTCAGCCAGAATGGTCGCCGCACGACGAATCGCCTCTTCAGGATCGATTGTGCCGTTGGTTTCCATTTCGATGACCAGCTTGTCCAGGTCGGTACGCTGTTCTACACGCGCTGCTTCAACATTGTAGGCAATACGCTCTACAGGGCTATAGCATGCGTCGACCAGCAGACGGCCGATTGGGCGCTCATCTTCTTCCGAATGAATTCGGGTAGAAGCCGGCACATAACCACGACCGCGCTGAACTTTGATACGCATGCTAATAGACGCGTTCTCATCGGTCAGGTGGCAGATCACGTGCTGCGGCTTGACGATTTCGACATCCCCATCATGGGTAATGTCGGCTGCAGTCACAGGGCCAATGCCAGATTTATTCAAGGTAAGAATAACTTCATCTTTACCCTGAACTCTCACCGCCAGCCCTTTCAGGTTGAGCAGGATTTCCAGGATGTCTTCCTGAACGCCTTCTTTGGTGCTGTACTCATGTAGTACACCATCAATCTCAACCTCGGTCACCGCGCAACCCGGCATCGATGAGAGCAGAATACGGCGCAGTGCGTTACCCAGAGTATGGCCAAAGCCACGCTCTAAAGGCTCAAGGGTCACCTTGGCGTGCGTCGAACTCACTTGCTCGATATCTACCAGGCGCGGTTTTAGAAACTCTGTCACAGAACCCTGCATTGTGTCCTCTCTTTGGTACTAAGCTTTACTTGGAGTAAAGCTCGACGATCAGGTGTTCGTTAATGTCCGCAGACAGATCAGAACGCTCAGGCTTACGCTTGTACGTACCTTCCATCTTGCCAGCATCAACTTCCAGCCAGGTTGGCTTTTCACGCTGCTCAGCCAGCTCCAGAGCGGCTTTCACGCGAGACTGCTTCTTCGCTTTCTCACGAATGCTAACAACGTCATTCGGACTAACCTGATAAGAAGCGATGTTAACAACACGACCGTTTACCATAATCGCTTTATGGCTAACCAGCTGACGTGCTTCTGCACGAGTGGCGCCGAAGCCCATACGGTATACAACGTTGTCCAGACGACCTTCCAGCAGAGCCAACAGGTTTTCACCGGTGTTGCCTTTCAGACGTGCTGCTTCTTTGTAGTAGTTACGGAACTGACGCTCCAGCACACCGTAGATACGGCGAACTTTTTGCTTTTCACGCAACTGCACACCATAGTCAGACAGACGCGGTTTACGCGCACCGTGCTGGCCAGGAGCTTGTTCAATTTTACACTTGGTATCGATCGCGCGAACGCCAGACTTAAGGAATAAGTCGGTGCCCTCACGACGGCTCAGCTTGAGCTTAGGACCCAAATATCTTGCCATTTTCTTTCTCCAACAAACCTGGAAAACGAAGCGTTATACGCGACGTTTTTTCGGCGGACGACAACCGTTATGAGGGATCGGAGTCACATCAGTAATATTAGTGATGCGGAAACCAGCGGCGTTCAGAGCACGAATAGTAGATTCGCGGCCTGGACCCGGACCTTTAACCATAACTTCCAGATTCTTGATACCGTATTCTTTTACGGCGTCAGCGCAACGCTCTGCTGCAACCTGAGCTGCGAACGGAGTAGATTTGCGAGAACCACGGAAACCGGAACCACCGGCTGTTGCCCAACCCAGCGCGTTACCCTGACGATCAGTGATAGTCACGATGGTGTTGTTGAAAGAAGCATGGATATGAGCCACGCCGTCAGAGACTTGTTTTCTTACACGTTTACGTGCACGAATTGGTGCCTTTGCCATTATTCAATCACCCCGATTATTTCTTGATCGGTTTGCGCGGACCCTTACGGGTACGTGCGTTGGTCTTAGTACGCTGACCGCGCACTGGCAGACCACGACGATGACGCAAACCGCGATAGCAACCAAGATCCATCAGGCGCTTGATGCTCATGCTGATTTCACGGCGCAGATCACCTTCAACGACAAATTTGGCAACTTCGTCACGCAGCGTGTCGATTTGTCCTTCAGACAGCTCACTGATCTTAACATTTTCAGCGATACCCGCTGCAGCCAGGATGGCTTTAGAACGGGTTTTACCGATGCCGTAGATCGACGTTAATGCGATCACAGCATGTTTTTGATCAGGAATGTTAATGCCTGCTATACGGGCCACTATGCACTCCTACTATTTAATATGTACGCACCATGCTGAAAAGCCCGTTTTCAGGATACTCAAATGGAAACGTACAGACATACAAAAGATTGGCTGGCTAATCTAGCCAGCTCAACCCAACTTTGCAAGAAAAATATGCGAATAAATCAGCCTTGGCGCTGTTTATGCTTCGGCTCGGCACTGCAAATCACACGGATGACACCATCACGCTTAACGATTTTGCAGTTACGGCATAATTTCTTGACGGAAGCACGAACTTTCATTTTTACTCTCCGTAACTTCTCGGGCGACCAATTATCGGCCGTAGCCTTTCAGGTTCGCCTTCTTCAATGCAGACTCATACTGACTGGACATCATCAGAGTTTGCACTTGAGCCATAAAGTCCATAATCACGACAACAACGATAAGCAGTGAGGTCCCACCGAAGTAGAACGGTACTTTCATTGCATCACGCATGAACTCCGGGATCAGGCAGATAAAAGTAATGTAGAGCGCACCAACCAAAGTCAGGCGGGTCATTACTTTATCGATATACTTCGCCGTTTGCTCTCCCGGACGAATTCCTGGTACAAATGCACCGGACTTCTTCAGGTTATCTGCTGTTTCACGCGGGTTGAAGACCAACGCCGTGTAGAAGAAACAGAAGAAGATGATTGCAGACGCATAGAGTAACACATAAAGCGGTTGCCCAGGCTGCAAATACAGCGAAATTGTTGTCAGCCAGTTCCAACCAGTTCCGCCCCCGAACCATGACGCGATGGTTGCCGGGAACAGAATAATACTGGAAGCGAAGATTGCCGGGATTACCCCCGCCATATTCACTTTCAGCGGTAAATGTGTGCTCTGTGCAGCATAGACACGACGACCTTGCTGACGTTTCGCGTAGTTTACCACAATGCGGCGTTGACCACGCTCAACAAATACAACAAAGAACGTCACTGCAAATACTAATACTGCAACCAACAGCAACACGAGGAAGTGCAGGTCGCCTTGACGCGCTTGCTCGATAGTATGGGCAATGGCTGGCGGGAGTCCCGCAACAATACCGGCGAAGATAATGATCGAGATACCGTTGCCGATACCACGTTCAGTAATCTGTTCACCCAACCACATCAGGAACATTGTTCCTGTGACCAGACTGACAACAGCGGTGAAATAGAATGCAAAGCCTGGATTCATTACCAGGCCCTGCATACCAGGCATATTCGGCAGACCGGTAGCAATACCGATCGACTGGAATATCGCCAGCACCAGAGTACCGTAACGGGTGTACTGGCTGATCTTACGACGACCAGACTCCCCTTCCTTCTTAATTTCTGCCAACGTTGGATGAACCACCGTCAGAAGCTGGATAATAATCGATGCCGAAATGTACGGCATAATACCCAGAGCAAAGATAGAAGCACGGCTGAGAGCACCACCAGAGAACATGTTAAACATTTCAATGATGGTGCCTCGCTGTTGCTCAAGCAGTTTGGCAAGGACAGCGGCATCAATACCAGGGATCGGAATAAAAGAGCCAATACGGAACACGATAAGCGCACCGATAACAAACAGCAGTCTGCGTTTCAGCTCGCCTAAGCCACCTTTGGCACTTTGAAAATCTAATCCCGGTTGTTTAGCCATCTGCTACTTATTCCTCGATTTTACCGCCAGCAGCTTCGATAGCAGCACGAGCGCCTTTAGTAACACGCAGGCCACGAACAGTTACCGGAGTTGTAACTTCACCAGCCAGGATCACTTTCGCGAACTCGATCTGGATACCGATAATGTTAGCCGCTTTCAGCGTGTTCAGGTCTACAACACCGCCTTCTACTTTAGCCAGGTCAGACAGACGAACTTCGGCTGTAATCGCTGCTTTGCGAGAAGTGAAGCCGAATTTCGGCAGACGACGATACAGAGGCATCTGGCCGCCCTCGAAACCGCGACGTACGCCACCGCCAGAACGAGACTTCTGACCTTTGTGACCACGACCACCGGTTTTACCGAGGCCAGAACCGATACCACGACCCAGGCGTTTACCCGCCTTTTTGGAGCCTTCGGCCGGAGACAGAGTATTTAAACGCATCTCTTACTCCTCAACTTTAACCATGAAGGAAACCGCGTTGACCATACCACGAACAGCAGGAGTATCCTCGCGCTCTACGGTGTGACCAATACGACGCAGACCCAGGCCAAGCAGCGTTGCCTTGTGTTTCGGCAGACGACCGATTGCACTGCGGGTTTGAGTAATTTTAATAGTCTTTGCCATGGTTTATTTCCCCAGAATTTCTTCAACGGATTTACCACGCTTGGCAGCGACCATTTCTGGAGAATTCATATTTTCCAGGCCATCAATAGTTGCACGAACCACGTTGATCGGGTTGGTGGAACCGTATGCTTTAGCCAGAACGTTATGAACCCCAGCAACTTCCAGAACGGCGCGCATTGCACCACCGGCAATGATACCGGTACCTTCGGAAGCTGGCTGCATGAATACACGAGAACCCGTGTGAACACCTTTAACCGGGTGTTGCAGGGTACCGTTGTTCAGCGCGACGTTAATCATATTGCGACGGGCTTTTTCCATCGCTTTCTGGATCGCTGCTGGAACTTCACGCGCTTTACCGTAACCAAAACCAACGCGACCGTTACCATCACCAACAACAGTCAGAGCTGTGAAGGAGAAAATACGACCACCTTTTACGGTTTTAGATACGCGGTTTACCGCGATCAGCTTTTCCTGCAGTTCGCCAGCTTGTTTTTCGATGTGAGCCATCTTACACCTCTACCTTAGAACTGAAGGCCAGCTTCACGGGCAGCATCTGCCAGTGCCTGGACACGACCATGATATTGGAACCCGGAACGGTCAAAGGACACATCTTTGATGCCTTTTTCCAGAGCGCGTTCAGCGACAGCTTTACCCACAGCTGCAGCCGCGTCTTTGTTACCGGTGTACTTCAGTTGTTCAGCGATAGCTTTTTCTACAGTAGAAGCAGCTACCAGAACTTCAGAACCGTTCGGTGCAATTACCTGTGCGTAAATATGACGCGGGGTACGATGTACCACCAGGCGAGTTGCGCCCAGCTCTTTGAGCTTGCGGCGTGCGCGGGTCGCACGACGGATACGAGCAGATTTCTTATCCATAGTGTTACCTTACTTCTTCTTAGCCTCTTTGGTACGCACGACTTCGTCGGCGTAACGAACACCCTTGCCTTTGTAAGGCTCAGGACGACGGTAGGCACGCAGATCTGCTGCAACCTGGCCGATTACCTGCTTATCAGCGCCTTTCAGCACGATTTCAGTTTGACTCGGACATTCTGCAGTAATCCCTGCCGGCAGCTGATGGTCAACGGGGTGTGAGAAACCTAAAGACAGGTTTACTACGTTCCCTTTAACCGCTGCACGATAACCTACACCAACCAGCTGCAGCTTCTTAGTGAAGCCTTCGGTAACACCGATAACCATTGAGTTCAGCAGGGCACGCGCGGTACCAGCCTGAGCCCAACCGTCTACGTAACCATCACGCGGACCGAAGGTCAGTGCATTATCTGCATGTTTAACTTCAACAGCATCGTTGAGAGTACGAGTCAGCTCGCCGTTTTTACCTTTGATCGTAATAACCTGACCGTTGATTTTTACATCAACGCCGGCAGGAACAACGACCGGTGCTTTAGCAACACGAGACATTTTTTCCTCCGATTAGGCTACGTAGCAGATAATTTCGCCACCAAGACCAGCCTGGCGCGCTGCACGATCAGTCATAACACCTTTAGAGGTAGAAACAACTGCGATACCCAGACCCGCCATAACTTTCGGCAGCTCATCTTTACGTTTGTAGATGCGCAGACCTGGGCGGCTGACACGCTGAATGCTTTCTACAACAGCTTTACCCTGGAAATACTTAAGAGTCAGTTCCAGTTCCGGCTTGGTGTCGCCTTCAACTTTAAAATCTTCAATAAAACCTTCTTCCTTCAGCACGTTGGCAATTGCCACTTTCAGCTTGGAGGAAGGCATGGTGACCGCAGCTTTGTTCGCGGCCTGACCGTTACGGATACGGGTCAGCATATCCGCGATCGGATCTTGCATGCTCATCTGTCTTTACTCCCGTGATTCAATTGGTGACAATTACCAGCTAGCCTTTTTCAAGCCTGGTACTTCACCGCGCATAGCGGCTTCACGAAGCTTGATACGGCTCAACCCGAACTTGCCCACATAGCCATGTGGACGACCTGTTTGACGGCAGCGCTTACGCTGACGAGACGGGCTGGAATCACGCGGCAGAGACTGCAGCTTAAGAACAGCATTCCAACGATCTTCGTCGGAAGCGTTCACATCAGAGATGATCGCTTTCAGTTCAGCGCGTTTCGCGAAGTATTTATCAGCTAAAGCTACGCGTTTTACTTCGCGTGCTTTCATTGATTGCTTAGCCATTCAGTAACCCTACCTTACTTGCGGAACGGGAAGTCAAAGGCAGCCAGCAGAGCACGGCCTTCTTCGTCAGATTTCGCAGTAGTGGTAATGGTAATATCCAAACCACGAACGCGGTCGACTTTATCGTAGTCGATTTCTGGGAAGATGATCTGCTCACGGACACCCATGCTGTAGTTACCACGACCGTCGAAAGACTTAGCGGACAAGCCACGGAAGTCACGGATACGCGGTACAGCAATAGTGATCAGGCGCTCAAAGAACTCCCACATGCGTTCGCCACGCAGAGTTACTTTACAGCCGATCGGATAGCCCTGACGGATTTTGAAGCCTGCAACAGATTTGCGTGCTTTGGTGATCAGCGGTTTTTGACCGGAGATTGCTGTCAGGTCAGCTGCTGCGTTATCCAGCAGTTTCTTGTCAGCGATCGCTTCACCAACACCCATGTTCAGGGTGATCTTCTCGACCCGAGGGACTTGCATGACAGAATTGTAGTTAAACTCAGTCATGAGTTTATTAACTACTTCGTCTTTGTAGTAATCATGCAGTTTCGCCATCGTACTACTCCAAATTACTTGATAGTTTCGCTGTTAGACTTGAAGAAACGGACTTTTTTGCCGTCTTCGAATCTAAAGCCTACACGGTCAGCCTTGCCGGTTGCCGCATTGAAGATTGCAATGTTAGAGATCTGAATAGCTGCTTCTTTCTCAACAATGCCGCCTGGTTGGTTCAGAGCCGGAACCGGCTTCTGGTGTTTCTTAACCAGGTTGATACCTTCAACAATGACCTTGCCGGAAGACAGGACATTCTTAACTTTACCGCGCTTACCTTTATCTTTACCGGTTAACACGATAACTTCGTCATCACGACGGATTTTCGCTGCCATGATTCGCTCCTTAGAGTACTTCTGGTGCCAGAGAGATAATTTTCATGAACTTCTCGTTACGAAGTTCACGAGTTACCGGCCCAAAAATACGCGTACCGATAGGCTGCTCACTGTTATTGTTTAAAATAACGCATGCATTACCATCGAAGCGAATGACAGAACCGTCCGGGCGACGAACACCCTTCTTGGTGCGCACCACTACCGCCTTCAGCACATCACCTTTTTTGACCTTACCACGCGGAATTGCTTCTTTGATGGTGATCTTGATGATGTCGCCTACGCCTGCGTAGCGACGGTGCGAGCCACCCAGAACCTTGATACACATTACGCGACGTGCACCGGAGTTGTCGGCGACGTTCAGCATAGTCTGTTCTTGGATCATTTTAGTGCTCCGCTAATGTCAACTACTACTGAGACCCGAAATCAGGTCGTTAAAAAAGCCCCATATCGGGGGCGCGGCATTATAACACCGCTCTTATGATATGGGTAGAAAAAATAAACGGCCCATCGCTGAGCCGTTTATTCGTTGAGAATGCGTACTGTATTACAGAACCGCTTTCTCTACAACGCGAACCAGTGTCCAGGACTTAGTCTTAGACAGCGGACGGCATTCACGGATTTCAACCTTGTCGCCGATACCGCATTCGTTGTTCTCGTCATGTACGTGCAGTTTGGTCGTACGCTTAATGAATTTACCGTAGATCGGGTGTTTCACAAAACGTTCGATAGCAACAACAATGGATTTCTCCATTTTGTCGCTAACAACGCGACCTTGCAGAGTACGGATTTTATCGGTCATTACGCACCCGCCTTCTCAGTCAGTAAAGTCTTAACGCGTGCGACATCACGACGCACTTGCTTCAACAGGTGAGACTGTTGCAGCTGGCCACTTGCAGCCTGCATACGCAGGTTGAACTGCTCACGCAGCAGGTTCAGCAGCTCGGTGTTCAGCTCTTCAACGCTCTTCTCACGCAGCTCTTTTGCTTTCATTACATCACCGTCTTAGTTACAAAGGTGGTTTTAATCGGCAGTTTCGCTGCTGCCAGCTTGAATGCTTCACGGGCCAGCTCTTCCGGTACGCCGTCCATTTCATACAGGACTTTACCCGGCTGAATCAAGGCAACCCAATACTCCACGTTACCTTTACCTTTACCCATACGCACTGCCAGCGGCTTTTCAGTGATCGGTTTGTCCGGGAATACACGGATCCAGATCTTACCTTGACGCTTAACTGCACGGGTCATAGCACGACGTGCTGCTTCGATCTGACGGGCAGTCAGACGACCACGGCCAACAGCTTTCAGACCGAAGCTGCCGAAGCTAACATCCGCGCCAGCAGCCAGACCGCGGTTACGGCCTTTGTGCATTTTACGGAATTTTGTACGCTTTGGTTGTAACATCAGCGACGCTCCTTATTTACGGCCTTTACGCTGCTGCTTTTTAGGTTGCGCAGCCGGTTTTTCCGGTTGTTCAACAGCAGCCATACCACCCAGGATCTCGCCTTTGAAGATCCACACTTTAACGCCGATTACACCGTAAGTGGTGTGCGCTTCAGAGGTGTTGTAGTCGATGTCAGCACGCAGAGTGTGCAGCGGTACGCGACCTTCGCGGTACCATTCGGTACGTGCGATTTCCGCGCCGCCCAGACGGCCGCTAACTTCAACTTTGATACCTTTAGCGCCCAGACGCATTGCGTTCTGTACAGCACGCTTCATCGCACGACGGAACATAACACGACGTTCCAGCTGAGAAGTGATGCTGTCAGCAACCAGTTTTGCGTCCAGTTCAGGTTTACGAACTTCGGCGATATTGATCTGTGCAGGAACGCCAGCGATATCCGCTACGACCTTACGCAGTTTTTCTACGTCTTCACCTTTCTTACCGATAACGATACCCGGGCGAGCAGTGTGAATAGTTACACGGATGCTCTTAGCCGGACGCTCGATAACGATACGAGATACGGACGCTTTAGCCAGTTCCTTAGTCAGGTACTGACGTACTTTAAAATCGCTGTCCAGGTTGTCAGCGAATTCTTTGGTGTTCGCAAACCAGGTAGAGTTCCATGGTTTTACAATACCCAGGCGAATACCATTAGGATGTACTTTCTGACCCATTGCTAGTCTCCAGAGTCTCAGCGATCGGACACAACCACAGTGATGTGGCTGGTGCGCTTCAGGATGCGATCTGCACGACCTTTTGCACGCGGCATAATGCGCTTCATGCTCGGGCCTTCGTCTACGAAAATTTTCGTAACTTTCAGATCGTCAATGTCAGCGCCATCGTTGTGTTCAGCGTTAGCAATGGCAGATTCCAGTACCTTCTTGACCAGTACAGCCGCTTTCTTATTGGTGTAGGTCAGAATATCCAGAGCCTGCGACACTTTCTTACCGCGAATCAGGTCAGCAACAAGGCGAACCTTCTGAGCAGAAGAACGAGCATGGCGATGTTTAGCGATAGTTTCCATCTCTTCCTCCTACCTTATTTCTTCTTCGCTTTTTTATCAGCAGCATGGCCGCGATAAGTACGAGTCGGTGCGAATTCACCCAGTTTGTGACCGACCATTTCATCGGTTACAAATACTGGAACGTGCTGACGACCATTATGGACAGCGATGGTCAAACCGATCATGTTAGGAAAGATCGTTGAACGACGGGACCAAGTGCGCAGGGGCTTCTTGTCTCCGCTTTCCACCGCTTTCTCTACCTTCTTCAGCAAGTGCAGGTCAATAAAAGGACCTTTCTTGAGAGAACGTGGCATGGCTTATCCTCTAAAATTATTTGCTACGGCGACGTACGATGAATTTATCAGTACGCTTGTTGCTGCGGGTCTTCTTACCTTTGGTCTGAACGCCCCACGGAGTTACCGGGTGCTTACCAAAGTTACGACCTTCACCACCACCATGTGGGTGGTCGACTGGGTTCATCGCGGTACCGCGAACGGTCGGACGAACACCACGCCAGCGAGCAGCACCTGCTTTACCCAGAACGCGCAGCATATGCTCAGCATTGCCAACTTCGCCCAGAGTTGCACGGCAGTCTGCTTCGACTTTACGCATTTCACCAGAACGCAGACGCAGGGTGACATAAGCACCATCGCGCGCAACGATCTGAACGTAAGTACCTGCGGAACGTGCCAGCTGACCGCCTTTACCTGGTTTCATTTCTACGTTATGAACGGTAGAACCAACCGGGATATTGCGCATCGGCAGGGTGTTGCCTGGTTTGATTGCAGCATCAACGCCAGATTGGATCTGGTCGCCAGCTTTCAGGCCTTTAGGGGCCAGGATGTAACGGCGCTCGCCGTCTTTGTACAGAACCAGCGCGATGTTCGCGGAACGGTTCGGATCGTACTCAAGACGTTCAACAACTGCCGGAATACCATCTTTGTTGCGTTTGAAGTCAACAATACGGTACGCCTGCTTGTGGCCACCACCGATATGACGAGTGGTGATACGGCCATTGTTGTTACGACCACCGGATTTGCTGTTTTTTTCCAGCAACGGAGCAAAAGGTTTGCCCTTGTGCAGCTCAGGGTTAACCACTTTAACAACGTGGCGACGACCCGGAGATGTCGGTTTACATTTAACAACTGCCATTGTATTACTCCTCCGACTTACTCAGCGCCGCCAACGAAGTCCAGATTCTGGCCTTCTTTCAGGGTGACGTAAGCTTTTTTCCAGTCGCTACGACGACCGATACGCTGTCCGTGACGTTTAACTTTCCCTTTAACTACCAGGGTGTTAACGACTTCGACTTCGACTTCAAACAGTTTCTGCACAGCAGCTTTGATCTCTGCTTTGGTCGCGTCTTTAGCAACTTTGAGAACGATGGTGTTGGTTTTTTCCATCGCAGTAGACGCTTTTTCAGAAACGTGCGGTGCACGCAGCACCTTCAGCAGACGTTCTTCACGAATCATGCCAGCATCTCCTCAACTTGCTTAACAGCATCAGCAGTCATTACGACTTTGTCGAAGGCGATCAGGCTAACCGGGTCGATACCAGTTGCATCGCGTACGTCAACCTTGTGCAGGTTGCGCGCAGCCAGGAACAGGTTTTCGTCCAGCTCACCGGTGATGATCAGCACATCTTCCAGAGCCATGTCTTTCAGTTTCTGTGCCAGCAGCTTAGTTTTAGGCGCTTCTACAGAGAACTTCTCGACAACGATCAGACGATCCTGACGTACCAGTTCGGACAGAATGCTTTTCAGCGCGCCGCGGTACATCTTTTTGTTTACTTTTTGACTGTGGTCCTGCGGACGAGCAGCGAAGGTTACGCCACCTGAACGCCAGATCGGGCTCTTGATAGAACCTGAACGCGCACGGCCGGTACCTTTCTGGCGCCACGGCTTTTTGCCTGAACCAGTTACTTCAGCACGAGTCTTCTGAGCACGAGTACCCTGACGAGCACCAGCTGCATAAGCAACAACAACCTGGTGAACCAGCGCTTCGTTGAAATCACGACCGAAGGTAGTTTCGGAAACAG
Source organism: Citrobacter amalonaticus (assembly GCF_037053465.1). GTDB lineage: Bacteria > Pseudomonadota > Gammaproteobacteria > Enterobacterales > Enterobacteriaceae > Citrobacter_A > Citrobacter_A amalonaticus_H. Next base: position 2,916 of record NZ_JBALIF010000027.1, on the reverse strand, counting down.
TCAGCGCGCTCTGCGCGTCTTTCAATACTAATTCCATTGCTATCCCCTTACGCCTTCACAGCTGGTTTAACGATCAGGTCGCAACCGGTCGCACCCGGAACACCACCTTTAACCAGCAGCAGGTTGCGCTCAGCGTCAACACGTACTACGTCCAGGCTCTGAACGGTGACACGTTCGTTGCCCAGCTGACCTGCCATTTTCTTGCCTTTGAACACTTTGCCCGGAGTCTGGTTCTGACCGATAGAACCCGGAACACGGTGAGACAAGGAGTTACCGTGAGTCGCGTCCTGGGTACGGAAGTTCCAGCGCTTAACGGTACCTGCGAAACCTTTACCTTTAGAGGTGCCGGTTACGTCAACTTTTTTAACGTCAGCAAACAGTTCAACGCTAATGCTCTGACCAACAGTGAATTCTTCACCCTCTGCCAGACGGAACTCCCACAGGCCGCGGCCAGCTTCTACGCCAGCTTTAGCAAAGTGACCAGCTTCCGGTTTGGTTACACGGTTAGCTTTTTTAGCACCCGTGGTAACCTGAATAGCGCGGTAGCCATCGCTAGCCAGATCTTTAACCTGAGTAACGCGGTTTGCTTCAACTTCGATTACGGTTACTGGGATAGATACGCCATCTTCAGTGAAGATGCGGGTCATACCCACTTTTTTACCGACTAAACCAATCATTGTATCAACCTCTCAATCGCTCGATGACCTGATTAACCCAGGCTGATCTGCACGTCTACACCGGCAGCCAGGTCCAGACGCATCAGAGCATCAACGGTTTTTTCAGTTGGCTCAACGATGTCAACCAGACGCTTGTGAGTGCGAATTTCGTACTGATCACGCGCGTCTTTGTTGACGTGCGGAGAGATCAGAACGGTAAAGCGCTCTTTGCGGGTCGGCAGCGGGATCGGACCACGTACCTGCGCACCAGTGCGCTTGGCAGTCTCGACGATTTCCGCGGTTGATTGATCGATCAGACGATGATCAAACGCTTTCAGGCGGATACGGATTCTTTGGTTCTGCATGAGACCAGAGCTCCAATTATTTTATAAACGAAAATGATTACTCCTCAGACCCATTACGATTGATGGGAGAGTGTAACCGTTCTTACGTAGCCCCCCGATTGGGAGCATTGTTAGATAACCAAATCGATTATCCGAGGTTCAAATCGAACCTGCCGTCGATTAAGACAAGCCCGCGCATTATACGCAAATCTCAGTCTGAAGCAAGTGTCGTGTAGATATTCATCACTTCGCCTGCAATGCGAACAGGGTTCCAGACTTTCCTGTAACCAATGAGATTCCACATATTTGTCGGAAAGCGCCCGGCATTCTCCACTCAAGCGCCTTGCTCGCAGATGAGCAGTATTTAAAGTAATGCCACTATTGACAGGAGATGACCCGATGGCTGTAGCCCTGCCCTTTCTGATGTTTTACGCATCACTATCCATTTATCTTGGTTTTTACGATATGCGTACGGGACTATTGCCGGACCGAATGACCTGTCCTCTGCTTTGGGGCGGGCTTATTTTTCATCAATGCTTCTTTCCAACACAACTCTCTGATGCTGTATGGGGGGCAGTCGCAGGCTATGCTGGTTTTGCCTTTTTCTATTGGGGCTATTGGGCTCTACGAAAGAGGGAGGGACTTGGCTATGGCGATGTGAAATTTCTTGCCGCGTTGGGCGCGTGGCATGGTTGGGGAACATTACCCATTCTGGTGTTTTGGGCCGCGCTGTTGGCCTGTGCAGGAATTGCGGTACTGATATTCATAAAGGGGACAGCGGCACTAAAAAACCCGCTGCCTTTTGGCCCTTTTCTGGCGGCGGCGGGTTTCATTACCGGATGTCACAAATTGACCTTTGGAGCGCTTAGTTGGTCACTGCAATCTGCGACTGCAGATAATTTTGTAGGCCAATTTTTGAGATGAGATCCAATTCCGTCTCAAGCCAGTCGATGTGCCCTTCTTCATCAGCAAGAATTTCGATCATCATATCCCGACTGACATAATCATGGACAGTATCAGCATAGGCGATCGCTTCACGTAAGTCTTTTGCCCCTTCGAGTTCTAATCGAAGATCGGACTGAAGCATCTCCTCAACATCCTCCCCAATGCCCAGTTTCCCAAGGTCCTGAAGATTCGGGATCCCTTCCAGAAACAAAATACGCTCAATATATTTATCCGCGTGTTTCATCTCATCAATGGATTCATGGTACTCAACATCATTGAGACGAGTGAGTCCCCAATTCTTGAACATACGGGCATGGAGAAAATACTGGTTGATCGCGACAAGCTCATTTCCCAACAGTTTATTGAGATAATTTATGATTTTAACATCACCTTTCATTTTATAGTCCCTCCGCTTCCACTCTCCAGAGCATAGATGGGGCTACAGGGATGTCAAAAAAAAGAGTGTGACTCAGGCGATTTCTTTAAATTCTGGCATTTGCGTTAACTCATCTTGCATCACTTCACGTGCTGCCCGGATGCATTTACCGCATTGATTTCCTACAGGAATAAACTTACGCAGTTGCTGGAAAGATTGAGGGTGAAACTGACGTACCGCCTGACGAATTTTTTTATCACTTACACCATTACACAAACAAACGTACATGATCGCTCCCGTTCAATTTCTGCGCAAAGTGTAAATGAGAATAGTTATGATTACAATAGCACAATTCTATGTACGCAACGGGAGAAGTGTAAAAATTGCGAAGAAATATGACCGCTAAATAGCAAAAAGGGCGCCGAAGCGCCCTTTTCTGTTCAACGCTAATTAACGAGTAATTAGCCCAGAACTTTAGCAACAACGCCCGCGCCTACAGTACGGCCGCCTTCACGGATTGCGAAACGCAGACCGTCGTCCATCGCGATCGGGTGGATCAGGGTAACAACCATTTTGATGTTGTCGCCCGGCATTA
>NZ_JBALIF010000026.1:0-30104 GCF_037053465.1 Citrobacter amalonaticus | reverse complement strand
TGGCGGAACGGACGGAATTCTACTTTAGACGCTAACCAATTAGAATCAAACAGAATCCAACGCCAGCCCTAATCGCTGTAGGACAAATTGTAGTCCATTTAAGAAATGGCTAGCAAGCAGGTTTTAGCGGTGCAATATCTGATTGCCTGTGTTTTATGCCATACATTAGATGAGGCAGTCGGGAAGGTGATACGCCCCCGATAAACATCATATATATAGTGCTCCTGGAAACATCGATCAGTCAGCATTGAGGCGTATTCATTCCCATCATGCAGAAAGAAAGTAACCTGTTCATTCATCATGGGGGCAAATCTCTGAGTAGGTGATCCCGGTTCGGTGTTATGAACAGGTACCACAACAGGTTCACTGGCACACAGTTCAGCCTTTGCGACATCCTGGGAGCCATTCACAAAAAATCAAAGATATCCTGACGTTACCTGCTGAAAAATCAAAAAATATGTATTAACCATTTCGAATTGTGCAAATGGATTTCAGGCAGAAGAGTGGCAGGCTTATTCTTTTTGTTTTGAAAACAGAAAACGCTCACCAGTCAGTGATATTTTTATTTTCAAACAATAGGTTACAAATATCGACTACGAGGACTGCATCTGATGAAAGGATACAGATATGAATTCAATAGAAAGAGCCTGATTGCTGAATATCGTTTGCAGTTTTAAATATAACCTGACTGTAGCATGAAACTCTTCTCAAACATAAATGAGGCACCAACGATGAGTAAAAAAGGATTAACCACTGCCGCGGGGGCACCTGTTGCACAAAATAATAATGTCGCTACTGTGGGACCACGAGGACCTATGTTGTTACAGGATGTCTGGTTTCTGGAAAAACTGGCACATTTTGACAGAGAAGTCATTCCTGAACGACGTATGCACGCTAAAGGTTCTGGCGCACATGGAACCTTTACAGTAACAAAAGATATTACGAAATATACCCGCGCAAGGCTTTTCTCCGAAGTAGGGAAAAAAACGCCTCTCTTCGTCCGGTTCTCTACTGTCGCCGGCGAACGTGGTGCCGCGGATGCTGAACGAGATATCCGAGGCTTTTCCATTAAATTCTATACTGAAGAGGGAAACTGGGATTTGGTTGGCAACAATACACCCATTTTCTATCTACGCGACCCGCTAAAATTCCCGGATTTAAACCATGTCGTAAAACGGGATCCACGTACTAATCTGCGTAACCCCACCTGGAAATGGGACTTCTTTTCCCACTTACCAGAGACACTGCATCAGTTAACGATAGATTTCAGTGACCGGGGGTTGCCGCGTTCTTATCGTACTATGCACGGATTCGGCAGCCATACATTCAGCTTTATCAACAGTGATAATGAACGCTTTTGGGTAAAATTTCATATCAAATCACAGCAAGGGATCGATAACCTGCATGATGATGAGGCAAAGAGGTTGGTGGCAGAAGATCGGGAAAGTGCGCAGCGCGATTTGTTTGAATCCATAGAGTCTGGTAATCATCCTCGCTGGACGTTTTATGTGCAGATTATGCCGGAAGCTGAAGCATCAATGGTGCCGTATAACCCCTTTGATCTGACTAAAGTATGGCCACATAGTGACTATCCACTCATCGAAATCGGGGAGCTGGAGCTCAATCGTAATCCTGACAATTATTTTGCTGAAGTGGAGCAAGTTGCGATGTCTCCGGCCAATGTGGTGCCGGGAATAAGCTTTTCGCCGGACCGTATGCTTCAGGGACGTCTGTTTTCCTATGGCGATGCACATCGTTATCGTCTGGGCGTCAACCACCATCAGATCCCAGTTAATGCCCCACAGTGCCCATTTCACAATTATCACCGTGACGGTGCGATGCGTGTAGACGGTAACAGTGGCAACGGCCCAACCTACGAACCCAACAGTTTTGGCGTCTTTCAGGAGCAACCCGATTTCAGCGAACCGCCATTAAGCACTGAAGGCGCGGCCGATCACTGGAATCATCGTGAAGATACAGACTATTTCAGTCAGCCACGCAAATTGTTTGAGCTGCTGGGTAAGGATGAACATCAACGGATGTTTGCACGGATTGCGGCTGATATGAAGGATATTCCCGAATTTATCCAGCAACGCCAGATAAACCTTTTTAGAGAAGTACATCCTGATTATGGCGCAGGGGTGGCAGAAGCATTACAGGCTATAAAAACAGCCTGACAATAGTGCAACTCAGCAAGGCTATGGAGCCAGTTCTGGTAAAGTAGCCTGATGGGGAATGTCTGCGCCATGCTTACCGAAGACAATAACCGCACCGGGCATAAATGCCTTGTGCGGTTATACTGCATTGGCTTCCTGCCCCCGTCAGTCCTGGATATCCATTGGCCATAGCACAAACAGCAGCGTTTTCTCCTCATAATGTAAAAAGACATTATCCGGCGGGGTTGCATGGCGCGGGGTCCAGCTGTTAGCGTAGACAGGACAGACATCCTCAGCAGTGTTGTCGGACATGGAACAGTACACTCTTTTGCGTACTTCGCGACTGGCATACGCAGCTTATTGACACCTGATTTCACCAGCCAACGGGGCATGACCGCCGCCAACAGCAGTCCCTCTCAGTACGTTTTGCTGAAGCTACCAGTAGTGTTACCAGAGGCAGAGAAAATGAATGTGTTGTTTTTCAGTACAGAATCGCCATGCCGAGAGCGTCGCCCATAATATTGCCAGTAATACAGGCCCAATAATTCCTTCAAGTCAGTATACCACCGATGATATCAGCCATGATGAGCAGCAATGACGTATTTGCACCACGCCTGATCAGTAGCGGTTCAGAACATTATCCAGCGACAGCATATTGGTACTGAAAATCACCGGTAACCGCAAAATAGCTGCCAAACAGCGCGATGGCAAACCACCAGCGGCCACCAGTAGTACGCGATACCGCCATGAAAAGCTGCCTGGTTGCGATAACAATCAACCCGACCCAAACCATGCTCACAGAAAGGGATGCTGAAGCCGTAGGGCTCCCCCTGCCCGCGAGAGGATGAAGTTAGTGCTGAACAACACCTACGGCATGTCGCGCGGATGTTTAACAGGGCTTGCGACATCCTGTGTCTGTATCTGTGTGCGTAAATCGTTCAGATGGATGTCCATCTGCGGAAAAGGCATCTGGATCATGTTATTATCCAGCGCATTTTTAATATTTTCCATCAGATCAAAATAGACATCCCAGTAATGTTTATTTTCAGTCCAAACCCGAACAACAAAATTCAGCGATGACGGGGCAAATTCATTTAAACGGATTGTATGGCCTTTTGCGTGAATTATACGGGAATCGACCATTACAACTGTTTTAATTACACTTCTGAAATGTGCAATTGATGTATTGTATGCAACGCCCACAATAATATCCACACGGCGTTCTTTCTGACGAGAGTAGTTAATAATCTCGCTGGCAATGATCTTGCCATTTGGTATCACCACCATCTTATTGTCAACGGTGCGGAGTGTGGTTGAAAAAATATGAACTTCTTCAATAGTGCCTGCCACTGCACCAACATTGGCATATTCACCCGCCCGGACCGGACGAAGCGTCACCAGCAGCACACCCGCTGCGAAGTTTCCCAGCGACCCTTGCAGTGCAAGGCCAATCGCCAGACCTGCCGCACCGATTACCGCAATGATGGAAGACGTCTCTACACCTACACGACCGAGCGCAGCGACGATTGCAAATGCAATCATCGCATAGCGCAGTAAGGCTGAACAGAATTGAGTTATCGTTGTATCGACATTGCGGCGTAACAATATTTTTTTAAAAGCCGTACTGGTTAAGCGGGCTATAAATATACCAGCACTAAGTAAAAACAAAGCACCAATAAGATTAATTATCCCCTGAATGATAGTCGTTTCATTATGAGTAATCCAGAAAATCAATTGTTTGATCCCGGGAAATGCTTCAAACTTCATACCTGAATTTCCTGTGTTAGAAAAGTTGCTTAATAAAAGTGTTTAATATTGCTCTGTACTGAATAGTCCAAATGGGGATTTTGGGAATCCTAATTGCAGGCAGCAGGATCTTCCCTGAGTAAATGACATGAGCGCACCGCATAACTTATCATCGGATGCAATTGTATATTGCAAATAAAATAATATTGACACAAAACAAATCATCATATATTTCAGGGCAGTTGCACTACTGTTTTACAATAATAGCACTAAGCGCCCACTAATATCTGGCTATAAATTTAAAAAAAACAATCATTCATTTTAAGTTTTAATTAGGACATCCCCCTCCCCGAAAAAACACAGAAAAAGAAAAGTCTCCAGCCACTTTCTTAAAGTAGAAATATCCTCCATAAAAACCAGAGCTAAACTACAAACATCATGCCCGTCAGGATAAAATCCGGGTTAACTCTGAGTTTCAGCCCCATAGACTGAATCATCATATTTCAGATTCTCTCACTCCGTTCAGTGATGTCAGTATTCCTGTCGCCCCCTGACACCGCTACTCATGACGTTCTGAAACGACATATCCAAATCCAGTTTTTTTCATGAAGTCTTCTATCTGCGAAAGCCTCCTTGCTCACCCTCCGACCTGCCGGCTCCCGGTACGCGCGAGAAAAACCGTTGATATATCCGTTCGTATAAACCGCCAATGCCATAAAAGCCCCCCCAGCAGCAGAATTCCCCACACCCACACCAGTATATTCTCAGTGGATTTTCCGGTTAAAGAAGACATTGCTGCAGAACACACACACAACAGCGTAAAAACATATGCCTCATAACGCGTGGTTTTCCGCCATATACGCACGGATAACTCTGTTCTGATGACAAAGAAAATCCAGAATGAAAGACATGTTGAAGCGGCAGCGCCTCCCGCACCGGCTGCCGGGACCAGGGCGGCATTTAATGCGATATTGATGAGTAAAGTCAGAACTGAAGCGATCATCAAGAGCAATGTTTTTCTCATCAGTCCGATACCAACAGAGGTTACTTCCGATAATGTCAGCAGCAACGGGAATCCCAGGCAGGCAACAATAATATACTCGATACCAGAATACTCAGCTGGAAGTAGATACCTGACCAGCCAGGAGAACAAACCCGCCATGCTGAATAAACTCACAATGATAACCGTCATCCATCGGGTCATTCTGGTAACAATGGCTACCGCGCTGTCCGGAGCGTCCGCATGCTGATAAATCACCGGTGCCCAGACCGTCGTAAAAACGGTCTGAAGAATACCCGCAACACCAGCAAAGCTGACGGCCACGGAAAACAGAGCCAGTTCTTCAAACCCACTATAGGATCTGACAAAAAGACGATCTATTGTGGACGCTCCCCAGAAGGCCAGTCCGCCGGGAATCAGGGGCAGACCAAACATCAGCATATCCCATTGTCTGGTTTTACCGGATGATTGCTGCCCCCCCTGCTTCCACTCATCCCGTGTGCTCCCCGCCAGAATCACTGTCGTCATTACCACCCCTGAACTCCAGGCAACAATCAGGAATGTTAACGAATCCCCTGAACTGAAAAGGCTGTATCCCAGTACCAGAGCGAGCATTGTCAGACGGGGCAGGATCTGACCAAGGGAGTATGCCAGTCCCCGGGCCTGCATACGCAGGATCAGTGAGAGAAACCGGTTAAGGAAGGCACTGATTAACGCCAGCATAATAACAAGACTGAGAAAGGTATCCCGCTCACCAAGCACGAGTAATGCCAGACTCCCTGGGCTCAGCATAAACCCAAGAGAGAGCAGTAACAGGACCATCATCCCCGGCAATAAAGCTTTCCTCAGGAGCGCCCCCCGCTGCGTTTCCGAATGATATTCACGCACATAAGCCTGATCGAGACCCAGGCTGCAGAACAGGAGACAAAATGAGACCGCAACATTTAACATACTCAATCTTCCCACATCACCAGGCGAAAACAGCCAGGTGATGAGAGGTAACGTCGCCAGCCCCAGCAGTGCGTTTGCAGCCGGTCCGATGGCAAAGGCAAAAATTTGCGACACCCTCATGCAAAGAATCTCAGCACACTGTCTGTTACATGGTGCACATCCTGCTCTGTCATGTTGTAAAACAGGGGCAGTCTGACTAGTTTTTCACTCTCACGGGTCGTAAAGTTATCTTCGCCAACAAACTGCCCAAACAGCCTGCCTGCCGGGGACGAATGTAAGGGGATATAATGGAACACAGCCATCACGCCCTGCGTCTTCAGCCAGTCGATAAACTGCGTTCTCTGCTCAATATCCTTCAGTTTAATGTAAAACATATGGGCATTGTGCTGGCTGTAGTCGGGTATGAAGGGGAGTGTCAGCAACCCTTTTTCCGCCAGAGGCCGGAAACATTCATAGTAAGTGTCCCACACCGCCATCCGGCTCTGGTGAATGTCCTCTGCGTGCTGGAGTTGTCCCCAGAGAAAAGCGGACTGAAGCTCACCCGGCAGATAGCTGCTCCCTGAATCAACCCAGGTGTATTTGTCGACCTGTCCTCGCAAAAACTGGCTCCTGTCGGTTCCCTTCTCCCGCAAGATCTCAGCACGCTGGCTGAACCTGGGATCATTGATAATCAATAGCCCCCCTTCCCCACCGCTTGTGTAGTTCTTGGTTTCATGAAAACTGTACGCCGCGAGGTGGCCCAGTGTGCCGAGGTAACGGCCCTTGTACTGGCTCATCACCCCCTGCGCCGCATCTTCCACAACAAAAAGACCGAACCTTTCAGCAATGTTCATAATCACATCCATATCACAGGCCACGCCAGCATAATGGACGGGGACAATGGCTTTCGTTTTGGGAGTAATAGCGCTGATAAGCAGCCGTTCATCCATATTCATGGTTTCAGGATGAAGATCCACAAATTTAATTAACGCGCCACGGAGTACGAAGGCATTTGCCGTGCTCACAAAGGTATAAGAGGGCATAATGACCTCATCCCCTGGCTGGATATCCAGCAACAGAGCAGCCATTTCAAGAGCCGCGGTACAGGACGGGGTCAGTAAGGTCTGGTGACAACCAAACGCATTTTCAAACCAGGTCTGACAGGATTTACCAAAAGGACCATCACCAGAAAATTTGGCGTTCGCAAGCGCTTCATGAATAAAACCGATTTCGTCACCCGTCACCGGGGGTTTATTGAATGGGATCATACTATCGTTCCTGCAAAGAAATTTATGAGAAAAAGGATGAGATTATTATCTGGCCTGAAAAAGAAGGCTGAGCTGATTAATTAAATTGTCTCTCGAAAAATATCGCCTGATGATTTCCTGATTAGCCTGTACAGTTTGTTCAGGCAAGAGCGTCAGTGAAAAAGACTGCAGGTCACACACATGAATCTGTTTTTCACAGAAGAAATCCCATTGCGTTGTGCCAGGATTAAGAAAAACGGTCTTCCCTTCCCCCAGAAGCGCTATCGTATTTCCCATGGCCTGTTGACGCGTATGGTTAAACACCGCAATATCTATCTGACGCAGCAGTGTCAGATAATCTTCGACGGGCATAAACCGTGTAATTGCTGTAAATTTTTTACCAAACATTCTCTGGCCTGTTATCTGGATCTGACGTCCATATTCCTGGATCCCATAGGAGAGCGGACAAACGATACTGATATTCTTGTCAGCATATTTTTGAAGAATACTCAATGCTGACAGATGATTGTTAGTGGGTAACGCCGAGTTTCCAACCAGAATCGTCAGTGTTTCACTTTTAACGCAAGTCGCAATATTTTTTTCCTGAGGTGTAAACACATTGCTCGTATACATCAGGCATTCATACCATTTTCCCTCACAGCGGTACCAGTGACAGGCATTCAGATAATCTCCCCGGATGTATGTAACAATACCGGCCATTCGGCGAATGACATATTTACGTAGGCATTCTGTAATATGCCATTTTATTTTTCTTTGATTAGCCGAACTCTGGTATAAGTCCCCCCCCCATATAAACCAGTAACTTTTCCGGATACTCCAGGGGTTCAGTAACAATAAAAGGGCCAGCCTGATGCCATGGAAACTGTGGAAAATAACCTTCCGGCACCGCATTAAAGCCACCAGTAACCGGAGCCTGTCGGCGATGCTTCCGGATATCAGAAAAATATTATCCGCAGCAGGAATACCATATTTATGCGTGTCGCCGTAGATCCAGAACTGGTGTTCGCTGAATTCGAAATGCTGATACATCAGTTCAATAAACCCCGGTATAAATTTATCTGCCGGGCAGATATGGACATATTTCATTCTTTATTCCTGACAAAGCCTGGCAAGATACTGACCATACGATGTTTTTTCCAGCAATGTTGCTTCTTCTGCCAGGGCTTGTGCAGACAACCACCCGCGGCGAAAAGCAATCTCTTCAAGGCAGGCTATTCTGAGGCCCTGTCTTTTCTCCACGGTATGGATCAGTGCGGAGGCCTCAAGCAGGCTTTCATGTGTACCTGCATCCAGCCAGGTAAATCCACGCCCCAGCAGCTCAATATTCAGCCCCCCACGTTCCAGATACATCTGATTCAGGGTGGTTATCTCCAGCTCACCCCGCCCCGAAGGTTTCACCTGTTTTGCCAGGCTCGTGACATGGCTGTCATAAAAATACAGCCCGGTTACCGCCCAGTCAGACTTGGGAAATGAGGGTTTCTCCTCCAGGGAAATTACCCGTTGCTGGTCATCAAACTCCACCACGCCAAAGCGTTCAGGGTCGGCAACCTGATAACCGAAGATCGTCGCCTCCGTTTGACGTGAAGCAACCAGCGCCAGCTTTTCGCCAAATCCGTGGCCAAAAAAAAGATTATCTCCCAGAATAAGTGCGCAGCGATCTCCGTTAATAAACTCTTCACCAATAATAAATGCCTGTGCAAGCCCCTCAGGATGAGGCTGAACGCAATAACTCAGCCGAATGCCTAAACGTTCTCCGTTGCCCAGAAGCCGGCGAAACGCCGGTAAATCTTCCGAAGTGGAAATAATCAGAATATCCCGAATGCCTGCCAACATCAGAACAGAGAGCGGGTAATAAATCATCGGTTTGTCATAGACAGGAAGCAGTTGCTTGGAAATCCCGCGAGTGACAGGGTAAAGCCGGGTTCCGGAACCACCTGCCAGTATGATGCCCTTCATAACAGATCCTCAGTGAAACTGAAAAATTATCCCAGTAGCAACGCTCAACCCCTGAGAGGCTTCCACCATGCCGGATTCGCAAGATACCACTCAACCGTTTTGCGAAGACCTGATTCAAATGATTCGACGGGTATCCAGCCGAGGCGATCACGGAGCAGGGACGCATCGGTGGCGTATCGCGTGTCATGCCCCGGGCGGTCGTTCACAAAAGTAATGAGGTCTTCGTAGCGATTCAGCCCCCCCGATGTCAGCGGCACAAGCTCATCAAGGAGCCGGCAGATAGCCCTGACAACATCAATATTTCGTTTCTCATTGTGTCCGCCAATAAGATAGGTATCTCCTGCTTCCCCCTGAATCAGAATCCGATACAGGGCCCTTGCATGATCTTCGACATACAACCAGTCACGAACCTGTTCACCTCCTCCGTAAACAGGGAGATGCACCCCCTCAAGTGCATTCAGGATCGTCAGCGGAATTAGCTTCTCGGGATACTGGCAGGGACCATAGTTGTTCGAACAATTGGTAATAATTACGGGCAGACCGTATGTTCGCCGCCAGGCTCTTGCCAGATGATCACTGGCCGCTTTTGTCGCGGAATACGGATTCCCGGGCGCATAGGGAGTACTCTCGGTAAATATCCCCTCCGCACCAAGATCGCCAAACACTTCATCGGTAGAGACATGCAGGAACCGGAACTGGGCTTGTTTTGCACCCGACAGGGTTTGCCAGTAGTGACGGGAGGCTTCAAGTAACCGGCAGGTTCCGGTGATATTCGTTTCAATAAATTTCTCGGGTCCTTCAATCGACCGATCCACATGGCTTTCTGCAGCCAGATGCATAACGGCATCCGGCCTGAACCCAGCGAAAATTCGTTCAAGGGCCTGAGCGTCACAGATATTTACTTTTTCGAAATGATATCTTTCGTTGCCTGAAATGGATGTCAGGGAATTAGTATTACCGGCATAAGTCAGGCAGTCGATTATCAGTATTTCGTCTGACGTATGATCGATAATATAGCGGACCAGCGCAGAACCAATAAATCCTGCGCCACCCGTGATAATGATTTTCATATATATCCCGAATTAAGGTAGAAAGCACCAGAAACATAGACTATATCTGACGTAATTCAGACATCTTAAATACAATCTGTGTAAACAACCGGGTAAGTTTATTCCTGAATAGCACCTTTGTTATAAAAAAACACTTCCAGCAATTCCAGACGGTGCACCCCATTATTTTTAATGGTGAAATTTTTTTCACTGGTAATCATAGCTGACTGAGTAGCAAAAAGTGTCTGAGTGTTATTTTTAATCATGATCCAAGCCTTACCCGACAGTACAATATTATGATAAACGCTTCCAGGATGAAGCTGACGAAATACTTTTTCTCCCGGATTGAGTGTTAGCTGTTTAAATCTGTAACCTTTGGTTCGTGCTGAATTCCCCTCAAAAGATGTATCCGGTTGCTGCATGGATAAATCTGCTTCCAAATTTTCTGTTATCGATTTCACATGTTGTGCATGTTGTTTCCCTGCAATAAGCACAGCATCGGATGTATCCACAATGATAAGATCGTCAGCACCAATCACCGCTATCCGGCGTCCTTCGCTGCGAACGTAACAGCCTGAAGCTTCACTGATCACGACATCCCCGCGAGTGGCATTGTTGTATTTGTCCTTACTTGACATCTGCCAGACGGCATCCCAGGAGCCAACATCGCTCCAGCCGGCATCAAGGGAAACTACTACCGCGTCGGTCGTCTTCTCCATAACAGCACAGTCAAGGGACTCTGCCGGGCAGGCCGAAAAAGAGGCTTTGTCGACAGAAATAAATTCAGCGCTGTAGGCCGCTTTTGACTTTTCCGTCGCCCGCTGGCAGGCCTGTAAAATATCAGGCCGGAAACGTTTTAATTCCTCCAGATATCGCGAGGCCCGGAACATAAACATGCCACTGTTCCAGTAATACCGGCCTGTATCAATGAAAGCCTGGGCCCGGCTTCTGTCAGGCTTCTCGACAAAACGCGCAACACTGAACACATTTTCCTCTTCGCTGACACCCCGTCCTCGTTCGATATAGCCATAGCCTGTTTCCGGACCGGTCGGCACAATGCCAAACGTCACGAGTTTTCCCTGCAGGGCGAGTGGCAGAGCCCGCTCAACGGCCAGACGAAAAGCCTGTTCATCTTCAATGACATGATCAGCTGCCAGTACCAGCAACACTGGATCGTACTCTTCTGCCATACACTGCAGCGCCGCCAGCGCGACTGCGGGCGCAGTGCTTCTGGCAACAGGTTCACAGAGAATACTGACGGGTGTACGGCTTACCTGCCGGAACTGCTCAGCAACCAAAAAGCGATGTTTTTCACCACAGATAACCAGCGGCGACGATACCGGCAAACCATCCAGTCTTGAGACCGTGTTTTGCAGCATCGTGCCCTGGCCATGAAGGCGCAGAAATTGTTTTGGGTGATGTTCGCGGGACAGTGGCCATAACCGGCTGCCCACGCCTCCAGCCATAATAACGGGAAGGATCATAGTCTCTCTCATTCAGATAATCGAAACCGGTTGAAGATAAATTATCCAGTTCCAGTTTCATTACGGTGCCTGTGCGCCACGAATATGGCTGCAGAAAGGGTAATCAATAGGCTGATTTATGAATAAAACCTTTAAATACTGTCATAATCACAATTTTAATATCGAACCAGAGACTCCATTCACGAATATATTCCAGATCGTACTCAACACGCCTTTGCATTTTATCCAATGTATCCGTTTCTCCTCGCCAGCCATTAACCTGCGCCCAACCCGTTATGCCGGGCTTGACTTTATGGCGCAACATATAACCTTCAATTAATAACCTGTATTGCTCATTATGCGCCACCGCATGCGGGCGGGGCCCGACAACCGACATATCTCCAGCCAGCACATTAAAAAACTGTGGCATTTCATCCAGAGAGGTACGGCGCAGAAATTGCCCCACCCAGGTTACTCGCGGATCGTCCCGCCTGGCCTGAGTGACATGCTGGCCATTTTCCATTACCTGCATTGTCCTGAATTTCCAGACCCTGATGGGCCGTCCATCCATACCGTATCGGGTCTGACGAAAGAAGATGGGCCCGGACGAACTGAAATAGACTATCAGTGCTATAGCGCATAATACCGGGGAAAAGAAGAAGAGGATCAGCACAGCAAGAACAAGATCTTCTGTACGTTTAAGGATTCGATTCACCCCGGAAATCGGGGACTCCAGTAACGGGATCACCGGAACACCATTGATATCGTCCGTACGATCATGAAAAACCCGCAAAGCCAGAACATCCGGAATCAGCATAACTGAACAGGTGGTGTCTGACAGCGCTCTGACCAGCTTCCTGATCCGTTCACCTTCATTCATTGGCAACGCAATATAGACATTATGGATCCTGCCTTCACGGGCTCCGGCAATCAATTGTTCCAGATTGCCCGCGCATCCTGCACAGTCCGGAATTCTGGATGGATCGTCATAAATACCCGCAACATGCAGGCCTAGCCACGGCTGATTACGAAACGTGTCCGCCAGGAGCCTTCCCTCCGGAAGATCGCCTACGATAGCCACGTTTCGTGTATTAATGCCCTGTCGCCGGAACCATCCGGCACCCGCACGAATGAGCAGACGACATGCAACCAGTGCTGCTGCAGACAACATATACCATGCAAACCAGAGGCGAAAAGTGCCGCGTAGTTCATCACTGAGCGTCATCAGTACCGCGCTTATCACCAGACTCAACGTCCAGTTCTGCGCCAGTAACATAAGTTCTGTAGAAATTTTCACGCCGCGCCACGCACGCCAGAAATCGGTCATTCCCTCTATCATCTGATAAACAACCAGCGTAACCAGTACCATCAGCAGAGGTACGTAAAGAAACGGTGTGGCACTCGCGAAGCACACGAACCATAATCCGGTGAAGATCGAAATCACATCCGATAACCGCTGCGCAAGGGAAATGATCGAAGTATTCGTTCTCACCCATTCACGTTTATGAAGTGCTGTCATTGTGTTACCTGTTCTTAATTTAGCAGGCTAAATCTAGCGCTCAGGTTTCAGTCAAAAACCTGAGCAGTTGTGCAGATCTTCAAGCGTACTGACGGAGCAGCGCCAGAATTTCCCGGGTACGGTTCTCTACCAGAACCGGATCGGCCCTCGATTCCACATTCAGCCTCACCAGGCTCTCCGTACCTGAGACGCGAAGATTAAAACGCCAGTCGATGAACTCCATTGACACGCCGTCCGTGCGATCCACGATTAGGGCATCTGCGATAAAATGAGATAACACTCTCTCAATGGCAGCCTCTGGCTCAGACAGAAAACTGTTAATTTCTCCGCTCACCGGAAAAGCATTCATTCTTTCACAAACCAAAGCACGCAGACTTTTACCAGATGTTCCCAGCAATCCGATAATCAGAAGCCAGGGAAGCATACCGCTGTCACACCAGGCAAAATCCCTGAAGTAATGGTGCGCACTCATTTCTCCCCCATAAACCGCATTTTCTTCCCGCATTCTGGCCTTTACAAAGGCATGACCAGTCCGGGACATTACCGGTATCCCACCTGCCCGGTTGACCAGATCAATAGTGTTCCAGGTTAAACGAGGATCGTGGACAATCTTTTCCCCTGGAGAATTCTGTAAAAACATCTCTGCCAGCAGTCCTACGATGTAATACCCGTCAATAAACTGGCCGGTGTTATCAAAAAAGAAACAACGATCAAAATCTCCGTCAAAGGCAATCCCCAGATCCGCCCTGTATTTAAGTACGGCATCACTCGTGTCCTTGCGGCATTCCGGCAAAAGTGGATTAGGGATCCCATTAGGAAAATTACCGTCCGGCGTGTTATGCACTTTAATCAGTTCCACAGGTACATTAAGTGCCTGAAAACGAGACTCCAGAGCATCCACTACCGGACCTGCTGCACCATTCCCCGAGTTAATGACCACCCTGAGAGGCGGGAAAGTCTGGATGTCTACAACAGAAAGAAGATGATCGATATACCTGTCGCGCAGAGAAAGCTGTTGATATTGGCCCCGCTCGTGCGCCTGAATGGCACGCCCTCCCCCGGCTTCAGCCAGGCGGCGAACCTCTGATAATCCGCTCTCAGCCCCCACCGGGTGAGCGTATTTACGGACCAGCTTCATACCGTTATAGTCTGCCGGGTTATGACTTGCGGTTATTTCAACCCCACCATCAACGTCCAACCAAAACGTAGCGAAATAGATCTCTTCAGTCCCGCACATACCCAGATCCAGCACATCCACCCCGGTATCACGCAACCCTTCGGAGACCGCATGTTTCAGCGCGGCGCTGGTGAGCCGGGGATCGCCCCCTACAACGACGGTTTTTGCCTTAAGGTATTCGCCAAAAGCACGGCCAATCCGCCACGCAATTTCTTCATTTAATTCTTCTCCGAGTTTTCCCCGGATATCACTGGCTTTGAAACAATTCAGTTTAAGCATATTTAACTCTTCATCATAAAACCATCTTTATTAAGACCCACTGACATCCCTCGCTGAACAATAAAAACCACACATACGCGACATTAATTATCAAATCGAGATAAAAACGCGACAATATCGTCACAAGCGCTGTGAGTTATTAATGAAATTCGAAAAAGTAAGACCAATAAAAAATATATCAACAGGTTAAAAATATCCTTACTAATAAATAATTCTTTTCCTTTCCATGAATTCCTGCCATTTCGAATGAATATATTCAGCAAGCTCTGTCCGGAAACGTTCACTAGAAAAACGGCAGGCATTAATACGACAATCCTCCGGTTTAATCAGATGGCCAATCTGTTCAAACCGTTCCACTGCCTCCACCACGGAAGCTACATCCTGACGGTCAAAAAAAAGTCCTGTCGCCTGACTTTCACCGAAAGGGCGAACAGTTTCGCAGGCACCTCCCCGCCGCAGAGCAATAACCGGCGTTCCGCAAGCCTGTGCTTCGACGGGAGCAATCCCAAAATCCTCCACAGAAGCGAACAGAAAGGCTTTTGCACCCTGCATATACGCTTTCATTTTTTCGTCGCTCTGGTAGCCAAGGATCTCAATATTGCTGCCAGCTTTTTTCTTGATTTTCTCCATCTCAGGGCCATCTCCAATCACCAGGAGTCGTCGCTGAGGCAGGTGGCTAAAGGCTTCAACCAGGAGATCAACTCGTTTGTAAGGGACCAGGCGCGAGGCTGTCAGGTAGAACTCGTCCTTAAATTCACTCAGCGTGAAGGCATGGGTATCTACGGGAGGGTAGATAACATCAGCATTCCGTCCATAGACCTTTTTAATCCGCCGGGCAATAAACTGCGAGTTGGCCAGAAAGTGATCCACTCCATTCGCGGTCCGGTAGTCCCACAGACGGATCTTGTGTAACAACCAGCGGGCAAGCATCCCTTTCATCCCATGGTCAAGACCGGTTTCGTGCAGATACTGATGCTGTAAATCCCATGCATAGCGGACGGGAGAGTGAACATAGCTGATATGCAATTGATCCGGCCCGGTCAGTATCCCTTTCGCTACCGCATATGAGCTCGACAGAAGAATATCGTGTCCGGATACATCCAACTGCTCTATGGCCAGAGGCATAAGAGGAAGATACGTCTGATATTTCTTACGGGCAAAGGGCAGGCTCTGAATAAAGGTGGTGGTAATACCCTTATTGTTCAACAGTGCCCGGTTATTTTCAGAAAGAAAATCCACCACGGAATAAAGCTGAGCCTCAGGAAATAAACGAACACATTCACCAATAACTTTTTCGGCTCCGGCCCAGGTAATCAGCCATTCTGCCACAATGCCTATATTAAGTTGATGTGACACAAATATACCTTCTTATCTTAGTTGATTATTAAAAAAGACTGATACATAAATCTTCCGCCCATGGGCAGGCGAGGATCAACGTATAAATAACGAATAAAAAAAACACAGCCCTGATATCGGTTAATTCAGCGAGATGCTAATAAAAAAAACGCGCTCTGAAACATTCTCTTGTGCAGGTATCTTTTTTTCGGGAACAAGAATATGAACCCCGGCATCCGTCTGCGTGAATGTGATCTCCTGTGGGTTCTGTCCTGGTATCACCAGTTGGATTTCCGCAGGATGCCTTTCGCTCTTAACCGTAAATTCGCAATGCGCATTTGGACAACTGCGGCTGATGGAAACCGCCACGACGATTTTGTCTGTCCCGACGGCAGTCGCAAACAAGTACTGCTTTTCCTGCGGTCTGGGAGTGACATTGCTGGTCATCTGCACCACAGATAACTTGCCCTGTCCGTACAGGTGATTGAGAAGCTTGAGATGTCTGCCTTTATCCGTCAGGATCACTTGCCGGCGTATTGTCGTGGTCAAACCATGGTAATGCGGCTTTTGGCTTTCCCAGGCCGGGTACCAGAATATTTTATATTGATCGGCGCGCTGCCACTGATGCGCCAGACACCATTGTAAATTACGCAACCAGACATGTAACAGGCCAAACGGTTCGACGATATAGCCGACCTCAGTCTGCCAGATCCCCTGTGCCCGCCCGCTCCGTATGTACTTGTCGTACAGTAGGTTATATCGTGATTCCCCACTGTAGTGAAAATCAAGAATATCGGTATAACGAATGGCCCCAGTAGAGGAGAGAAGCCGGTCAAAATCGCTGATGGCGTCAGATGCCGGCCAGCCGCCAAACACCACCTTCCTGCCCGCAGCGCGGATGATTTTCGCCGCTGGAATATAAATCTGGTAGAAAAATTCATCATGACTTCCCCACCAGAAACTGGCTTTCTGCGTCGGCTCGTTCCAGACCTGAAAATATTCCACATCCCAGGGAGAGGACCCGTACCGGTTGACTGCCGCCCTGACAAACTTCAACCAGGCCTCATAATCGACCGGAGGAGATCCTGTGCTGCCTGCAAGGCGCCGGTTCCAGACAGGGACATATGCCAGCATCGGCAAAACCTGAAAACCCGCCTGTCGCAGAGACAATATCTTGCGGTCTGTCGCAGCCCAGTTGTAGACGCCGGGAATACGTTCGGTATCCCGCCATGAAACATCCAGACGGACCATAGACACCCCCATTCCCCGCAGGAAAGTACTGGAGGTTATCCCGTTAACACCTGTGAAATCGCTGAACGTAACGGCATGCACGGGTATGGAAACAATCACTACCCCGAATAATGCACAAACTGCGGCTTTCAGATTCATTTCTCCTCCGCCAGCCAGTTCCGAACGCATGAATACCAACACCTCCACAACGGCATAAAAAACAAGGCTATCTCTCTGGCAGTTATAACCGCCCCGCTTTCCATGCCACAAAATCCTCCATAGGAAGATAATCGCAGTTAATCAGCACCGGCGGTTTTCGGGCAATGACGCGTGCGGGAACCCCCGCTACAATGCAACCCGATTCAACATCCCTCGTCACGACAGCGTTAGCGCCCACGATAACGTTATCACCTATCTTTACTGCGCCAATAATACGGGCCCCTGCACAAAACGTGACGTTATCGCCAATAACAGCGACACAGTCTCTGCCCTGAAACAGATTATTCCCGATGGTCACATCCTGCAGAATGGTGCAGTTCTTCCCAGCCACCACACCGGGATGAACCACGATCCCCGACGGATGCGGCAGCAACAGTCCGGGACCAAACTCTGCCTGCCAGGGAATGTCTGTCGCGTATTTCAGTTGTATTCTTCTGAGGTTGCCTTTGGCCAGCCAAAATAACAGACGGGCAAACAAGTTCTGTCGTTTATTCAGGGCAGCGCAAACTCTCATGGCGACAAGGTAATTGAAGCCGGAATAGTGTCTGCGAAATACAGACCAGAACTGTTTTCTCAGGCCGGAGCGACCTGATACACGATAATAGTCCGCGTAAAGCTGATATCTCATCTCCATATTCATTCTGCACTCCTGAAAGCACTCCTGTTCGGATAACATGACGAGGAATATTGTCATCGCCTCTGACACGCAGCTTTACTGTTTGTATATCGTCTCAATCCGGTGGCGATAGTTTTCATCAGAAAACTGGTTTGCGTCGATAAGATGATTTTTTCCCCGGCAGCGAGCAGCACACCGGAGCACATCCTGCAATTCACCGTCATCATCCGCATATTCAAACGTAAAATAATGGGCTGACTCTCTGGCCATCTCCAGCAGGCCGCCATAACCAGGCACCAGCACAGGCAGGCCATTTGCCGCGGCTTCTATCAGTGAAACCGGTGCATTTTCGTACCACAGGGAAGGGAGAACGAAAATGTCATATTTCGCTATTTCCGACATCAGTTTACTGCGCTCAACCTTTCCGTGCAGATAAATAACCAGCCCTTTACGACAGGGAAACTTTTCCAACATACCTGTCAGCACGCCATCGCCATAAATATGAAAGACAATATCCTGCGTCGTTTCTTTATTGAGTTTATGAAGAAATTCAGTGAGTCCCTTTTCAGGTGACAGCCGCCCCGCATAAACCAGGTGTAAAACACTACTCTCCCTACTCAGAACGGGTAGGCTGTTATACAATGCGACCGGATTACGAATGACTTCTATCCTGCCCGTCATACCATAGCGGCGCATAACCGTTTTCATGAACTCTCCGGGAGTGATAATGACATCCAGCACCTCATGCAACCGTAATAGACGATAAGCAATAACATGTTGCAAAACTTTTAACAGGGAATGCAGTTGGGAACGGTGATCGAATAGATAATGCAGGCGAACATTATTATGAACGACACTAAAGTTGATTCTCTGCCCTTTCAGGAAATACTGAAATCCGCTATTCGGACACAGAAGATGAAAATCATGCGCTGTATAAATTACCCTGCATGTCTGTGTTGCCTTATAGTGTTTTATCGCCAGTAATACCGATGGTGACAGAAAGTGGTAAAAATTATGCAGATGCACAACATCGGGTTTGAACATATTCAACCTGGCCTTCAGACGGCAATAATTTTCCAGAGAAAAAATATACGACAAGACACCTGATTTCTGTTTCGGCACAAAATAATCTGTGTCAAACCCCACATCTTTTGACGCTTTCAGCGTATCACGAAAAACCGCTTCCGCCCCCCCGCCCTCATAACTGTCAGAAAGAAGTAAGACGCGCATAATCAGACCTTATAGAGAAATTCTTTCAGACCTGGAAATATTCTTTTAATCTGATATTTCATTATCATCGGAAATAACGGCAAACTAAAATTTCTGGCCACGCCAGACCATGTCAGGCGATCATTGCGGTTGATGATGTCATGGAAATAGAGACTCTTTTTATTACTTTCTGTCAGAAGCTCCTGGTGTTTATTTAAAAACAGCTCATATCCCCTTCGGGCTTTCCGTGAACTGCTGATTCGAGGTTCTTCATGGTCGGTATTCATTTGGTAGGTATAATCCGGCAGTTTGTATCCCTCGCCATACCATTGGAGCAGACGGATCCAGGCATCATAATCCTGCCAGGATGGGAAATCCTCATCAAACCCACCGCTCCAGCGCAAACACTCTGTCTGGATAAAAACCTGATTACCTACAATATTTCCTGAAAGCATAGCATTAAGTGTCACCACGCCTGGACGAAAAGGCTGTCTGAATACTCCTAGTCGGGTGCGGGTCAAATGCCCCGCGCATAAAAAAGCGTATTTTTCTAAAAAAGGGGAGCTAATAAAAGCTTCCAGCCGTGACGGCAGAAACTCATCATCATCATCAAGTCCGGTTATATATTCACCGTCAGCAAGTTTAATCAGACGGTTTCGCGAAAAGCAGGCTCCGCGAGAAAACGCATTTTCAACATACTGAAAATCCATAAACTGGCCACGATATTTATCTATCACCGCCTGATAGGAACATCGTGAACCGTCATTGCAGACCAGCACCTGGAAATTCTTATAAGTTTGCCTGGTCAGTGAAGCTAATGCCCGATCCAACATTTCAGGGCGGTTACAGGTAGGAATATAAACACTGATTGTCTTATGCATGTCACTCTCACATTTTTATTGTGCCATAAACGGCACTCACTCAGGTTTCACGGAAAACCTGCGGGTATTTCAGCCAGCTCATTCCAGCCAGGATAAAAAAGGGGACCATTTGTGAAGGTGTGGTAATTCGGTGTTCTGTTGCGGACGAAAATACGCAGGTCCAGAATGCCAGAATGAGCGCATATGACATGGCAGGATCATATCGCTTCAGCGCCCGCAGGGCTTTCAACATCTCACTGAACAACAGCACAAACAATGCATAGCCAATGGCACCCAATTCAGCCAGCAGGGTGAAAGTAGAGTTGTGCGCATGCGAGTCGCTGTGTCGCACGACAGCCCCATCCTTGACGGCGAGTACATGCGGAATGGCATCAATGTAGTGATAATAAAGATCATCAAAACTGCCGTATCCCATCCCAGCCACCGGGGAATGAAGGATATTGTCCAGTGCTCGTGGCCAGAGAAAATAGAGTCGGTCGATAAAGGTCCCAGCTCGCTGGAAGGTGATCTCCTGCCCCCCTCCCCAGATGACGAAGTTTGCCCCCTCTGACATGATTTTTCCCATCCTCACCCATTCAGGATAGGTAGTCAGAACCACCGCAAATTGAATAAGGAGAAAAATGAGAAAAACGAGTACAGGCTTCCGGAAGCCGATCAGGGCATAAGTTGCAGCAGCCAAAATGGCCAGCAAACTGCCTCGCGAATCGCTTTCATTAAGAAAAAACAAAAATGCCGCAGTAAAAAAAAGATACCCTTTTTTCCTGGTCTGGATATATATCCCCAACGCAACGGCAGCTATAACCGAATAAAAACCGCCAGCCGCGTTATGCGATACAAAGAAGAAATGGCGAACCGACTTTCCTTGTTCCGTCGTTTCACCTGGCATCAGGGCAAACCCGATGCAACTCAGCAGAAAGAACGCCATAAACATCCACGATGTCCATTTATGCGTATCGATATTCACGCTAAAGGGTATAAATAAAAGGACAAGCAGTACGGTATAACTGATAAAAAAATTTCCGTCTTTACGGTAAAAATCGAATTCCAGCAAAGAAGGGGCGTTGTAGAACAGTACGGAGATCGTCACCCAGCCGAACAAAACCAGCAGACAGACCTGGGCTTTAGAAAAGCGCCCTCTCTGGTTATAACACATGCTGACCAGCGCCAGAGGCAGTAGGGCAACCACCCCAATACTCAACGGCACATAGTTTGTGATACAGGCAAAGAGAGAAACCAGGACCGTGATGACCACTATCTTTTTCATGAAAATGTCCCCCCCTCACACGGCCGGATAAACCGATATTCACTGACGATAGTCATACTGATAATGTCCGTCTGCGGCGTAATAAGAAGAAGGGCGTTTGACAACTGCATTCAGAACAGCGCCGGTAATTTCCACGCCACTTTGCTGGAAACGACGGATACTGACCTCCGTCTGGCGCACGCTGTTTTCCTCGAAACGCACGACCAGCAGGCTCGTGCCACAGAAACGCCCCAGAATCGCTGCATCCGTCACGGCCAGGACTGGAGGAGTATCCAGAAGAACCAGATCATAGTGTTCTGATGCCCAGGTGAGTAATGTTTCCAGTTGGGGTTTCATCAACAGTTCCGCAGGCGTTGACGGCGCCACTCCCCGGGCAAGCAGATCCAGCCCGTCGACCTCTGGCACGGGAGATATACACTCCTGCACGGGAAAACGTCCGGACAAAACATCAGCCAGGCCCAGTACATTTTTACCGTTAAGCAGCGTGTAATGCAGATAGCCCTTGCGCAAATCGGCATCAATCAGCAACGTACGTTTCCCCCCGCTCGCCAGAACGGCCGCAAGGTTGGCGCTGATAAAAGATTTACCGATGCCCGGGCTGACCCCCGAGACCATCATGATGTTGTTTCTGGCCTGCATCAGCGTGAAATGCAGCCCGGTTCGCAGACTGCGTAACGCCTCAACGGCCAGGTCTTCAGGGTGTTCCGTCGTCAGCAGGAGCCGGGAATTCTGGCTATTTTTCGTGTGCTGCCACTGTGAGAAAGGAATACTTGCCAGAACGGAAATACCCGCCTTTTCCAGATCATCCGGACTGTTAATATGACGGAACAGCGCACTGCGAACCATACTGATACAGACGGCCAGAACGCCTCCGGCAAAGGTTACAAACAGCAGCACCAGCAGTTTCATCGGCTTAACCGGCGACAAACGGGTCATTGCCCGATCGATGATCCGCACAAAACCCGTCGTGCTGGCTTTCAGCACCCTGAGCTCCTGCTGACGATTCAACATCTGGACATACACCTGCTGCTGTACATCCACATCCCGCGAAAGGCGGATCATCTCCTGCTGCATCATCGGAAGCTCTGAAATAGACTTATTTAGCCTCCGCTTTTCCGTTTCCAGCATCTGTTTTTTTTCCATAAGGGCACGGTAAGAGGGGTGTTCACGGGTATAGAGCTGTGCAATATCAGTTTCTTTGAAGATTAACTGATTAATTTGCGCATCCAACTGTACAACGTTATCCAGTAATGCACGCGCCTGGAGGCTCAGGTCCACTGTACCGCTGGTGCGGCGGTAATCATTCAGCTTTTGTTCGCTGGTATCCAGTTGGTTTTTTATAAGAGGAAGCTGTTGTTGTAAGAAATCCAGACTCTTCTGTGCCTGCTCGGTTTTCCGGTTGATATTCTGTAAAAAATAACTGTCCACAATACTGTTCAGAACATCAGACGCTTTCTGTGCGCTCTCACTGTCAAAGGTGAGGCCCAATACACCGGTATCTTTGCCTTTATCGCTGACACTGAAGTTCTGAATCAACTGACCATAGGTTTCCAGCAAAGGATGCTTGCGCAGTATCCAGCGATCACCCTGTACACCTGCGCCCTGCGCAATGAAAAGACTGATCCCAAGAGCAGATACACTTTGCCCGGTCTGCCCGCGCAGGACAACCTGGCCGTCAAGAGTCAGTGAAAAATGGCGGCTGTCAATGAAGATGAGCTCAAATGGCTGGTTCAACATAGTCGCAGGCACCGAGAACCAGACCACTTTCAGGGTATCGTCCCCGGTATTTTCTATCCATGACATCAGCGTCCCGATAACCGGCGTCCGTTTGCGGATAATATCGGTGTCGAGGTTCAGTTCCTCAATGGCTTTCCCCATGACGAGACGAGATTTTATTATCTCTGTTTCTGTCGATGAGGCAGGATCCATTTCCTGAAACCCCCCAGGAGCACTTCCGAGCAGGGAGGATATTCCGGGCGTTTTTTCGACCTGGACCAGCGCATCGGCGCGGTAAACTGGCGGAGCCACCAGGACATAGCACAGCGCCAGCACGAAAAAGCAGGAGGTGATCGCAAGGATGAGCCACCGGTCATCCAGCAGAGAGCCCAGCAACCTGATGAAATCAATGTCATCATTTTTTTCCGGACGGGCGTCCGGAGAGTGGTTCGTTTCTTTCATGACAATCCTGCGTTATCAGAGAACTCGTGCCCAATCAGAGGCTGCATCGTCCAGCATCTGATGTACCTTCACAAAAAAATTCCGGTCCTTACGGTATGGATCAGGAATATCCCGTCCGTTCCAGTGACCAAAAAGCAACGTTTTGCCTCGCATCTCCGGGACAATCCGGTTGACCAGTTCCAGATGTTTTTTCTCCATGACCAGCAGAAGGTCACACGTCTGACACAGATCGGTTGTCAGTTGTCTTGCCTGATGCGGCGTAATCGGAAGCTGCTTTTCCAGAGCCACTTCGCGGGCAAGCGGATCCATATCATGCCCGACCAGTGCCGAGAGACCTGCAGATCCTACCGTCAGATGTGGACAGAACTGCCGCAGCAGCATCTCACCCACGGGGGAGCGGCAAATATTCCCCATACAAATAACAAGAACGGAATTCACCTTCATCAGTTACCACCTGTGAATTGTATTGGCGGTGTCAGTGATATAACGGACACTGTTGATGGTTGGCATCAGTTGATTAAGCAGGCGATTCCAGCGCACAATCGGCACACTGGTGACATAGACGATATCGTACGGTTGTAGCCGGAATTGCGTACTCATGACCATCGCCGAAGCATCCTGGGCATTAAGCTGGTATACATCAGCAATTTTTCCGCCGTTACCACGACTGGTTTTACGGATTACAAAAATCCCCGTAGCATCTGCAGTTTCCTGAGAGATGCCATCAGCATTTCCCAGCGCTTCCGCTAGCGTCATCCCACTTCTGTCCATCCTGAGTGTGGCCTGCTTACCGACCTCGCCCATCACGAACACCTTCAGATCATCATTGCGTGGGACGAACACAATATCGCCGGGTAACAGCAGACGGTTCTGCTGAAGGTCGCCTTTCTGTAGCAGGGCATAGAGCGAAATTCGGGTATCCTGCCCCTCATGGGTAAGAATAACGTTGCGCCAGTCAGCATCGGCAGTTAGTCCTCCCGCAGCATTAATGGCATCCATCACCGTCAGCGGAGTATTGGTGACTGGCTGTTGCCCGGATTTCACCACTTCGCCCGTCACATACACTTTCTGCGAGCGAAATGCCGCCACGCTGACGTCAACCTGTGGACTGGTAATATAGGTCGCGAGTCGATCCGTAATATCCTGACGGATCGCATTCAGCGTTTTCCCCGCCACGTGAAGCTTTCCCACGTAAGGATAAAAAATCGTGCCGTCTGCGCCGACCCAGTTCCCGGTATCACTGGAACTCCGGTACTGCCCTGCGGGTGTGGTCAGCTCGGGATGATCCCAGACAGTCACCATCAGGACATCACCAACACCAACCCGATATTCGTACTGGCTGAGTTGCGCATCGAGAGTCGGGTTCGGGCGGGCCACATCCGCAACCGGCGTTAATTGTTCAATAAGACCCGGCGTAACGGGCCAGACGGAGATAAGTTTATCCAGATCATAATCACTGTCCGGCATCTGGACGGTGTGTTTACGCAGGCTGTTCAGATCCTGCCCCGGAAGGATTGTGCATCCGTTAAGCAGACCTGGTAACATCATCAGGGCTAAGAGCTTGAGCGGGCTTATTTTCATGATTTCTCTGTTCAGGGGGAAAAATTGCGTGAAACGGGCAGATCTCAGCCCGACAGCTTGTTATCCGAAACGGCAGCACGACGCTACAGATCCAGGGGGATCTCCACGCCGACTCCGACGCCGGCATCATTGTCATCATTTTTTGAGGCGGTGTACCACATACCCGCCATCAGGCGCACTGAGCGGTAAACATCGCCACTCCAGCTAAGCTGGAGTCCCGTTCGCGTATCAGCATCGGGAAACGCGTGATTAATATCTTCATTTTCCGGATTCACTCTGGCATATATCACCCGGGCGCCCCATCGCTGGCCATTTTCCATGGCCAGCTCAGCCCGGGCGGCAATTAGCCGGCCGTCTCCGCCCATCGCGTCGCCAATCGGGGCTCCCTGTTGGTAATAGCCATCGATGTAAATATGGTGCGTATAGCTGTACCCGGTCCGGTTCATGCTGCTCCGGGTGTCATGTGCTTCGAGATACCAGTTCACGGCATGTTTTCCAGCAGCATGGTGGCCTTCAATGCCGCCGAGGTACATACTGGCGCTGGGCATCAGTCCTGCCTCATCCTCACCGATCATCTGGCCGTAAAAACTGACAGGCCAGCCAAGCACAGGCTCAAGCCGATAAGTAAAATCAAACCCGGCCAACTGGTCGCCTGGTTCATCTGAACTGCCAGTATTATCCTTACCGGTCACACCATCCCAGAACGTACTCAGAGATTGAGACCGCCCTTCGCCACCCCACAGCATCATGCGTGAAACCCCCAGTTCCAGCGAAGACCATGGCGAAAGTGTGATTCTCCCTCCTGTCAGCAAAGCGTGGGGAACAGCCTCATACTGATTCAGTTGTCCGGCAGAAAGATGATATTGCCAGGGTCCGACCCAGCGCATCCACCAGGTCTCAGGAGCCGTCTGTTCGGCTCGCTGAAGGAGAAAACCCGTGACCGGACGCGCGGCGTCCGACCGGATAAGGCTACCTTCATTACCTGGCCCCCACCATTGCGGGATTTGCCCGAACGCCAGCCACTGGTTTCCGGCCAGTACGGCTCCGTACGAACGATTCAGGTTGTAGCGGGAGCCATTGCTGACCTGCATTTCCCCTTCCACATTGCCCTGAAGGTAAAAATCCAGATTGTCCGTACTGGCACTGATAGCCAGAGACGCACTCTGGCGGGCGTATGAAGTGCTGGCAAATCCCTGAGGGGTACCGTTGTCTGCAGACAGACTTTGCCCGCGGGCAACAAGGTGTGCCTTAAGCACCGCCAGACGATGATCCACTCTCGCCAGAACGACCAGTTCAGAGGCATATTCCGGATGCGCGCGCTTCAGTCCTCTCTCCACTTCTTCCTGACTGAGTGGCCATGTCGAGAGGGAAAGAGGGATCACTCCCCGATCGGACAGCCAGGCAAGGTCATCCCTCAGTTCTCTGTCCGGCAACAGTAACCCTGACGCACCGGCAAACATGCTGCAGACAGACAAAGAAACAGAAATAACGCAACGCACAAATGACCGAAAATATTTCATGAGTGTTTCCACCGGAATTATCAGACGGGAGATTGTTACCCTGTTGGGCAATGTCAGATGACAGAAAAAACGATCTGGCAGTCATTGCGTACAAAATATATTGCGTACGCCGGGTGAGGCTGTGTTCTGGTTTCATTTCTCGCATT
Source organism: Citrobacter amalonaticus (assembly GCF_037053465.1). GTDB lineage: Bacteria > Pseudomonadota > Gammaproteobacteria > Enterobacterales > Enterobacteriaceae > Citrobacter_A > Citrobacter_A amalonaticus_H. The sequence goes on along the minus strand of NZ_JBALIF010000026.1, from coordinate 3,382 downwards.
TATTTCCCGGAAACAACACCCTGTCTGATATGAATAAACATCGTCCTGATATGTCTAATATAAACACTCAAAGAATAACTCGGTTGTTCCGGTTTATGATGGAATGAATAACCTGCATGGACTCATACACAAATAGCGCTAGTGCTCTTATATGGCAGCGATAAACATTAATCCTGATGGCGTGCAGAAACAAAATACTCCTGAACGGATATTAAGCCCTGATAACGCCCCAACAGTGGAGCAAGCCTCTTTAAGCCGAGTTTTCTCAATGCCGCATACTTATGCACGCTGATTGTCTTACCGGCTATCCCCAATCGTTTCCCCAGTTTTACCGGTGACTCAGCATGACACAGACATTTAAGAATATAGAGTTCACGGTGTGTAAGAACCGCCCCCCAGAGAGGAGGCTCTGCCGCGGGTAAACGACCGTTACAGATATCTTTGAGAATCCCTTCAGCACGGCCAGGTGGAGAAACCATGTCGAAATACCCCAGTTTCTGGCGGCGCCAGGAAATATCAATCCCTAATCTGTCGGCATGGCGTAGCCTCACCATCTTCAACGCCGGACGTACAAGACGAACCCAGTTACAAAACATTAACCAGTCCAACATATTTTCGTCATCACCATACTCATCCGTCAGCACAACAGCTATTTCCGGATGTTTTCTCAAAATTTGAGCCATCTTATTCAGACTATGGCAATAGTGCACAATAAGATCCTGGTAATCCCCATTCTTAATAACCTGCATGATTCCCTGACACCAGAAGCGATTCGGTGTCATTACGATCATCTCTGTTTTATTTAAGCTAGTGCATTGGTTTGTCTGATACACAATGAATCACCGATTCAATCGTTTAATTATATCCAATAAAGTAAAACATCAGAACAATGACATTCTGACGTACGCCATAATTACATATCTAAACTTTGTTGAATAAATGAAATAATGGGTTTTGTGTTTTAAATATCCTGATTTTTTAAACCAAAAGACAAAGTATTAAGCTCTTCCGGTTACCGTACTGGACACGAACACGCTGTCGCTTTCCCGACACTTTTATCATCATGATGTCTCCCTCCGTGATATACCTTTCAGCCCGGCCTCTTAGTTTCTGACCTGATTAGGTTTATCTGGCCGCCAAATCGCGGCCATGGTTCTGCGATACAGGCATCAGAAGTGCGTATTTGCTGATGAAGGCTGCACAACTACTGCAGACTGCTCTGCCGACATTACACTTACAGGATTGGAGCTTTTATCGCCGGACACTTCCACCACTACGCGACGATCGGGCGACAGACAGTCAATCAGGGCCTGACGTCCTTTCACATTGTCACACTGATCGCCAGTAACCGGATTACTTACTCCCATCCCCTGGATTTCCAGTACACCAGATGGCAAACCTTCTTCTTCCAGTACGCTCGCAACGGCCTCTGCACGACGGATGGACAGCGTCTGGTTATGGGCATCGGATCCCGTGCGGTCAGTAAAACCTTTGACCTTAACATGCAGATGTGCCATGTCTGCGGCGTGCAGTTTATTGAACAACTGAACAACAGCATCGTGTCCGGCTGGCGTTAACGTGGAGGAATCATGAGCAAACAGAACATCAGACTGCAGGTTAAATACCTGCGGGGCAGGCATTGGGGATACCGGCGCAGGTTCAGCGATTGGAGCCACGACCGGCTGTGTTTGACCAAAACGGTAAACTACCGCGAGACTCGTCTGACCATTATCGGTAATAATACGGTTATCGCCGCCCTGACCGATATTAGAAACGTACTGATATTCAAGACGCATCCCCCAGTCATCGTTGAATGATACTTCAGTACCGAGTGCCGCCAGCGGGCTCACGCCGTAATCCGATTCTTTATGGTTGGCGCTTTTTACCTCTTCATACCAGCCCATCATCCCGCCGCGGGCGTAGAGATCAATAGACTCATGTACCGGTAAGCTCAGTTTTGCAGCCAACTGGATCCCCTGATTTTTCATTCTGGCACCAGCACTGTTATTACTGGAGATACTGGCATTACCGAGCCAGTCGTATCCCCCCTCAATAGCCAGCCAGTCATTTGCCTGATATCCCAGAAATGCCCCCCCTGCTACGTTGTCTCCATTCATGTCGAGGTGAGTGTCTTTGTTGTTATACATACTGACTTTATTTGATATATCAGTATTGTAATAATCTGACCAGCCGGCTTTCAGCCCGGTGTACCAGGAATTTGCCTTTCCCGCGGCCATAGCCTGTCCACTCAGAACTACCAGACCGACGGCCACTGCCACCACTGTTTTTTTAATCATTGCGCCTGTTCCTCATACGCTCTTATAGGGACTGTCTCGAAGACAGGAATTAACATCTTATTTTTTACGGAAATATTTCCGGACAGCCTTAAAGAGAGAGCGCCGATAAATCGGCTCTCCGCAAATATGTCCTGGATAACATGCCATATGCAGAATTATAAATGGCTCTCACATTATTAAATAATAACAACTCACCTGTACTCATACGAAACACCTTAATCCTGAATATTATCTGTCGTCCATTATTCAAAAATGAGTCTGGAATAAATGCCAATTATCCTCATAATTTTTTCCGGGTATAAAAAAAGTAGAACGATAGCAACACACATTGAAAAACAAAAAGCGGGCAACAGTATCCTCATAGTTCATCTCCGGCATCTATTATTTTCATCCCTCTTCTCACAGAAAAAAACTGAACACTCCAATCTCACTATCCGGTAATGGCCGGACCGGCTGCATATACCATTTGAAGGACAAAAATTTAATAAATACATTTGCAGCCGGAGAACTTCTTATCGTTAACGAACACCTGCTATGGGTAATTCACAGTAAACTGTGCGGTAGCATTAGCTACACCGGCTGTTATTTGCGGCCTGTCAACAAGCGCCTGATACTGTGCCGTAAACCCGAGTGCATCCTGTCCTGGCAGAAGATAGTGCCTGACAGAGGGCTCATTCAGCCTGACCTGAGCTTTACCATCAAGTTCGTTTATACGAACCGCCACACCGCTTGCTGAACCGGCAACATCATCCAGCGCCAGCAGCGATGGATCAGAGGCTACCTTGCCGGTAAATGTCACAGTAGCGTATTCCGGACCACCCTCCGGACAAGTTAGCCCAAAGTAAAATGCTTTTAAATCAGAGACATCACCCGGACCACCGAATTTGACTGTTCCGGTATCACCCAGCACAACCGTCTGGTTATTCCCCAGGCTGACCTCACAGGCTGATGAGCGGATAGTTCCTGTAAAATTAATTGCGACATTGTCTGCGGCTATTGCAACCGTGCTCGTAGCCATTTCAAAAACGAATAATCCCCACGGTAGGATCCGTCTGTTTATTTTTTTCATTCCTTGCTCCTGATAT
>NZ_JBALIF010000025.1:0-31801 GCF_037053465.1 Citrobacter amalonaticus | reverse complement strand
ATGCTATTTACTCCTTGATTTGCTGGTAACAAACCGAGGCAGTATTTAGCATGGGCATTCTACGGGCAAAGCCCCACATGAACGATCACCACCTCCATAGGAGGTGGTTTAAGATTGATAATAAAAACGGGTGGCAAAAGCCACCCGTTTTCGGCGCCAATGCTAAATCAGATGGCCCAACCGCCAGCGTAGAACGCCACCAGCGCGACGGCGATCACGACCGTCCCAACGTTCAGCTTACGCCATTCGCCCGACACCACTCGACCAATCACCAGCGTGGCGAAACCGATCATGATACCGGTCACGATATTACAGGTCAGCACGATGAACACTGCCGTCACCAGACCGGCCATCGCGTCAACAAAGTCGGCAAAATCGATTTTCGCCACGTTGCTGAGCATCAGCAGGCCAACGTACATCAGCGCAGGTGCCGTTGCATAAACCGGAACGAGGTAAGAAAGCGGAGAGAGGAACAGGATCAGCAGGAACAGTACGCCGACGGTAATCGCCGTCAGACCGGTTTTACCGCCCGCTGCCGTACCCGCCGCCGACTCAATGTAGACCGCGGCTGGCGCAGCCCCTACCAGCCCCGAGAAGACGCTGCTTAAGGAGTCCGTGGTCAGCGCTTTTCCGCCGTCGATGATTTGCCCGTCTTTATCCAGCAGATTCGCCTGTCCCGCTACGGCACGGATAGTCCCCGTCGCATCAAAGACGGCGGTCATGACCAGCGCCAGAACGCTTGGCAGAACAATGGGATTCAGCGCGCCCATAATGTCCAGGCTGCCGATCAGCGATTTGCCGTTTTCATCGCTTAACGACGGCATGGCGAAAATACCGGAAAACTTCACGGCAGGATCGAAAATCAGGCCCACAATAGAAATGCCGATGATGGTAAGCAGAATGCCGCCCGGCACTTTCAGTTTTTCCAGCCCAAGGATCACCGCCAGCCCCACCAGAGACATAATCACCGGGAAGGTGGCGAAGTTACCGAGCGCGACCGGCAGGCCGTCCAGCGGGTTCTTGATCACCAGACCCACGCCGTTAGCAGCTATCAGCAGCAAGAACAGGCCGATACCAATGCCAGTACCGTGCGCGACGCCCTGCGGCAAATTACGCAGGATCCAGCTACGGATCCCGGTGGCAGAAATAATGGTAAAGAGCACGCCCATCAGGAACACGGCACCCAGCGCAACCGGAACGCTGATCTGCTGACCCAGCACCAGGCTGAAGGCGGTGAACGCGGTCAGAGAGATGGCGCAACCAATCGCCAGCGGCAAATTCGCCCATAACCCCATGACGATAGAGCCGAGCCCCGCCACCAGACAGGTTGCAACGAATACTGCCGCGGGCGGGAATCCGGCTTTGCCCAGCATACCCGGCACCACAATAACGGAGTACACCATTGCCAGAAACGTTGTTAAACCGGCAACCACTTCCTGACGGACAGTGCTTCCACGTTGTGAAATTTTAAACCAGGCGTCAAGCGAACCGCCGGTACGCGCTGAAGGCGTAGACATAGAAAACATCCCCTGAGAGTTTATTTTTTCGTTCTTATGCGAGGTGGACACTCCACTGCCAGCAAAACGTCAACGTCCTGTGCTCTGATCGCAACAAAAGGGGTGTCGCAAAAAGCAAACGTTTAACTCCGCGCATAAAAAAACGGTAATAAAAAAAAGCAAACGATTATCCAGCGATCATAGGGGGATTTTCAACTGAACTTTGCCGCTTTTCACTTATTTATTGCATTAACGCTGAATAAATCACCAACGAATGCGCAAACGTTATCGTCCATGCGCAATCTGGCAACCTGTTATCCAGCGGATGGATTTTTTCAACGCAGGCGACGCAAGCAGGGTTTTCTCACGCTGAGGGCGGACTGGTTTAAGTGATGCACCGTCAGCTCGACGCTCTCCCGTTAATTCTTCATTCTCACTCAGGTAAATTATGGGAGATGCCGAAAAAATTTCGGCTAAAAAATCACTCTGTCCACTGGCAAACAGAATAGCGCGACGTACACTTACAGTATCAACACAAACCGGAACCTCCACCACGTGCTCGACTGAGGGGTGTTGATGTCGGGGGAAACCCTCCCGTGAACCAGCGGGATAGAGAGAAAGACAAAGACCGGAAAACAACTAAAGCGCCCTTGTGGCGCTTTAGTTTTGCTCATCTTCCAGCAAACGCGCGCCTGTGCCCTCTTCGCCCAGACGGTCTCCGGGGTTACGCAACGGGCAGTCTTTTCGCGACAAACAGCCGCAGCCAATGCAACCGTCCAGTTCGTCACGTAGCGCCACCAGCGTATGGATGCGCCGATCCAGTTCGTCGCGCCATTGCGATGACAGTTGCTTCCACTCTTTGGCGCTCAGCGTATGTCCTTCTGGTAACACCCCGAGCGCCTCGCTGATGGTCGCCAGAGGAATGCCGATCCGCTGCGCAATCTTGATAATCGCCACATAACGCAGCACATCACGACGGTATCGGCGCTGGTTGCCGCTGTTGCGAATGCTGCTGATCAACCCTTTGCTTTCATAGAAATGCAAAGCAGATACGGCGACGCCGCTGCGCTTCGCCACCTCGCCCGGTGTAAGCATCGCTTTTATACGGGGTAATTTCTTTTCCATAAATCGCTTTACCTCAAGTTAACTTGAGGAATTATACTCGCCCGCAGACAAAAGACGAATCGAACACTGAGAAAGAGGCAGCAATATGTCCCATCAGCAAATTATTCAGACCCTTATTGAATGGATTGATGAACATATCGACCAACCGCTGAACATTGATGTGGTCGCAAAAAAATCAGGCTATTCAAAGTGGTACTTACAGAGGATGTTCCGTACGGTGATGCGCCAGACGCTGGGTGACTATATCCGCCAGCGCCGGCTGCTGTTGGCCGCCGTAGAGTTACGCAATACCGAACGGCCGATTTTCGATATTGCGATGGATTTAGGCTATGTATCGCAGCAGACATTTTCCCGCGTGTTTCGCCGGGAATTTGATCTCACCCCCAGCGACTATCGCCATCGGCTGTAATGTTACTGCCCGCGCTGCATAATGAGCGCGGGCGGCTGTTGCAGCCAGTGGATGAAATCTTGCGACGGTAGCGCCTTTGCGAAATGCCAGCCCTGACAATACCGCACCCCGCGTTTATACAGCCAGCTCACCTGCTCGGCCGTTTCCACCCCTTCCGCGATAGTTTTGAGCCGCAGGCTTTGCGCCATCTCAATGATATGTTCGGCAATCAGATGGCTGGTGCTGTTGGTGGTCAGCGTATCGATAAAGGACTTGTCTATCTTGAGAATATCAACGTTCAGTGAATAGAGGTTGTGCAGGTTGGAATAGCCGGTGCCGAAATCATCAATCGCCACTTCATAGCCGGCCTGACGAAACGCCTGGATAACCGGAGTGGTTTTCGACACATCGATAAATCCACGTTCAGTCACTTCCACTTTAATTTGTTGTGCAAGCACGCCGTATTCTCGCACTTTTTCAGCAATCATGGCGATGAGCCGGGAAGAGTGGAAATCAGAGGCGGAAAGGTTGATAGAGATATAGAGTTGCGGGTGCGATGCCAGAAACGTCCCCATATCGCTGAACACTTCCTCAACGACGTAATCCGTTACCTGCGCGATTAACCCCTCTTTTTCCGCCAGAGGGATAAATTCGACCGGACTCATGACCTCATCGTGACATCCAGGCCAGCGCAGCAGCGCCTCTGCACCGACGCATTTCTCATTTTTGATATCTATGATCGGCTGATAATGCAGGCATAGCTGGCGCTGTTTAAGCGCTCGCTGAAGCATTCGAGGTGGCGAGTAGTATTGCCGGCGCGCCCTCGCCCAGAGCATTAACAGCAGAATACTGCTGATGAGTGCGAGTGGAAGCAAAATCATTAATTGCTGAGACAGATTCTGGTAAAACCGCTGCATCGTGGTAGAGACGATGACCGCAATGGGGCGTTTGTCAGAGCGAACGACAGTATAAAAGCGATCATCCTGCTGGAAGACGGCTTCATGACGCCGCACCAGAGGTAGTAACTGGGCCGCCCAGGCCTGCTCGCTGAGAGAGAAGAAGGTGTCAGTCACGGTATCGTAGACCCCCCAGGCCAGTTCAGGATCGTCTGACATCACTTCGCTATATGACAGCGGGTTAATCACTGCAACATAGTTTCCACGCTGCATATACGTCATTTTATAACCAGTAAAAAAAGGCGTATCGCGAAAGTAATAAATGGATATATTGGGTTTTCGTTTATAGTCTGCCGCTGGCATAATAAATGACTCAGTCGGAGACATTACCGTCGAGCATAAAAAACGATCGCCCTGTGCATAAATTAACTCATTGATATACAGACGACCGTGGATAATATTTAACATTCTTTGTTGATGCGCCGGAGTACAGGCTTGCCCCTGATACTGTTCAGCCGCGTCGCGCGCCAAATCCGCCTGCAAAATGACCCGTTCTGTTTTATCTAACGCCAGATGTGCAAAGGTACTTAACTGTTTACGGGTTTGAGACACGGCCTGCTGGTGAGACACCCATAGCGCCAGCATCACGGGGAATAAAACCACCATGATTATCCCGAGAAACCTCAGCATATTGCGTCGCGCCCGATGATTCATTTCAGCCCTATATCCCTGTATTTTATGTGCCTGTCATTATTAAGGCAGGATGCTAAATCACACAGGTGATTACGTTGCATGAATCTGTCAATATTAGCAACAGACTTTTATTGGCAAAAGTCTGATCTTGCAAAGAGAGTGATAATATTTGACCGTAAGGTAAACCTGAAGAGATGGTTAATTTTATTAAGAGTTCCTCATTCTCCGAAATGGGTAGCGGTTTATGAAAGTTTTGTCGAAAGATTCGTAAATTGAAATTAAGTTAAATTTTAAAGTGATTATTTTTTGTCAAAACAGAAAGGGTAAAATTTATACACCTTTTATTAAGCCTTATCCTTTCTGCTCCCCCTCGTATAAACGAATGCGCTCTCCTGCACATAACCACAATTAAAATGTGGTTAAAAATCACTCAAATAAGAGGTGCGCGGTCTGGCAAAAAAGCCGCACAATGTGATATAGTTCACAAATATTGCGAAACAGAAACAACGTTTCATTCAATATTGATGTCACTGCCCATTGATAGCCAGAGTGTGCCACGCCTCCTGTGAAAACGCCGCGCTATCCAGGGCACCTGCTACTTTCAGAGGAAATGTTTCATGGCGACCATCACCACAGGCGTGGTTCTTCTTCGCTGGCAATTGTTAAGCGCAGTACTTATGTTTTTAGCCAGTACGCTGAATATCCGTTTTCGCAGATCGGACTATATTGGTCTGGCCGTGATCAGCAGCGGGCTGGGCCTGGTTGCAGCCTGCTGGTTTGCAACGGGTCTGCTCGGCATCACCATGATGGATCTCTCCGCCATCTGGAATAACATTGAATCCGTGATGGTTGAAGCAATGAGTCATACACCGCCCGAATGGCCAATGGTGTTAACCTGAAAAATTGCTTCCTGCAGAAGATAACGGAGGTAACCGTTGCGTTATCTCCCTCGCATACCATATTTATGACGCTGGCATAGGGGACAGTGTTCGTCGCCGTCACTGAATGTCGCAAACTCACCTTTGCAACTTGCGCAAATTTTACGTATGAAGGGCATGTTCATGGGCTGGCTCGTTCCCGTTTCAGCCCTGATGGTTATTGATTTTGTTGGACAAACTACCGCACAGCTATCACACCCCGAGCACAGCGAAGAAACCAGTCGCATTTCCTGTTCGGCAAGCTTAATGGCTTTCTCTTCACATACCCGTTCACATGCCCCGCACAGCAGACATGTCGCAGGTTCAATTGATAATGTGTATTCCTGAACATTTTTCCAGTGACGGCGTCGTAGCCGTGGCGATGCTTTCACCGCAGCGGACTGCACCTGGCTCTCACTGACATGCAGCATATGCCGTCTGCGTGTATTGACGGGTGTGGTTGATGGAGGCGCAAGCTGCCACAGTGGTTCTCCCCGTTTTTTCAATTGCATATTCACCGCCGCAACGGAAAGCGCCCAGCCTGGATGCTCATCAATATCAATTTCAACCGCACGAATTCCGTACTGAAGATGCCACATCAGCAGTTCTTCCACGCACGGCGCCAACACAGAAAAGGGCGCGATCAGTGAGGTATGACGAAATGGTCGCCGAACGGGGGACAAATTTTCAAGCGCATTGACCGGACAAACAAACAAGCACTGACCACAGCCAATGCAGCGTTCATAATCCAGCTCAGCTACGCTCGCAGTAAAAGAGATAGCCTGTACCGGACAGACCGCTCTGCAAGCCTCACAGGAGTGACGGGGGAAACGTTTCCGTAAACAGGACGCTCCCACACCCGGAGGTGTGGGCGTTTTTATCAGAGTCAACAAGCTCATTAATGAATACTGAAAAACATGAAGCGCAACAGTGCGTCAGCGACAATCAGAGCAGCCCCACCGAGCAGTATCGCTGCACGGCGCGAATGCCATGTTCCCATCGTAAACAGTAAGGCACCCAGAGCAGAAAGGCTCCAGGCGACGTTTCTCAACCCATCCTGTTGGTGGAATACGGCCTGGGGTTGATACGGTAATGTCACGACATCTCTCAGACTCATGGTTGCCAGAAAGTTGATATAGCTCGGTTGCACCAGCAGACGAATCACCGTTATCACCACTATCAGCACCGCAGCCGTTCGCAGGAGCTTTGTTGCACCCGGCATTAACCCGTTGCAGAAAATGCCTCCGAGAATGCCAGCCGTCCCGAAGAACATGACCCAGGTGTTGAAATGCTGCCAGGTCACGACCGATGAATGGAAATAAATGGCCCCCATGCAGTAAATATCAATCAGGCCGACCAGCGTCGCCAGCGCCAACAGGATGCGCGAAGGCTGTTTTTTCAACAGCACCAGCAAGGTTGCAAGCCCTAAAATCGCCAGATAAAGACTGGCAAAAACGATTTCGCGGCTCAGCCATGAACTTTCCACATGACGCAGGGCATGAAACGCATTGAGCGGATAACCCAGGTGCAATGTCGAAGCAACCAGCCCCAGTGCGCCTATTGCGAAGGCAATCAGCATCGCTGGCAACAAGGCTCGCTTTTCTCTTGCGCTGAGGGTGATAAACAGCGTCATGCCTACAGATCCCTGCACCAGCAGGGTAAAAATCAGCAGCGGTAATTCATGCATGGCCTTTGCCTCCTTTCACTGCGCCCTGATGCGGTTTAATCACTAAATTCGGACGGGTAATCGATGAGTCTGGCAAACCCAGTTCATCGCAAACATCGCCGTATTTAGCGCGCAGCTCATCGATTGGGCCAAACTTAATCGCCTCCAGAGGGCAGGTTGCCACGCATACAGGTTGCTCTCCTTTACTCAACAGGTCGATGCACATATCGCATTTCGACATCTGTCCAGCCTGAGTATCCATCTGCGGTGCGCCGTAAGGACACGACCATGCACAATACCCACATCCCACGCATTTATCGGTATTCACGCGCACAATGCCGTCGCCTGGACGTTTATGCATGGCCGTCGTTGGGCAGTTTTTAGTGCACACCGGATCGGAACAATGGTTACAGGAAATCGACATTGTAAAGGCGAAAACATTGTTCGCCACGCCGCCCTGCCCAGTGGGGGTAAACCCACCGCCATTGACTTCATACACACGCCTGAACCGACGCCCCATCTCAAGGTTATGCCGATCTTTGCATGCCACCTGGCACGCCTTACAGCCGGAACAACGCGATGTATCAATAAAGAAACCAAGCTGCTTATCGCTGACTGGCGGATATTCTTTAAACTGGCTCATGCTTTAATAACCTCCACCAGCATGGTTTGATGTGAATTCCCTTTTGCAAGAGGCGTGATCCGCGTGGAGCTCAGCACGTTTGGACAGCCACCGTGATCCACCCCGTTTGCGTCAGGCTGCCACCACGCACCAGCCTGCATTGCCACCACGCCAGGAATGATGCGCGGCGTGACCTCTGCGGGCACCAGGCATACTCCACGGTGGTTGTGGATCCGCACGGTGTCGCCCTGCGTAATACCGCGTTTTTCCGCATCAACCGGGTTGATCCACAGCTTCTGTTCCTGCACCTCTTGCAGCCAGGGATTCGCATATTGAGTTGAATTCGCACGGTTTTTACCTTTCCATGTGATCATCTGTAGCGGGAAAGTTTGGGTCAGCGAATCTTCCGGTCCCTCGTGGGCGGGCACATAGTGCGAGAGCGCCGGTATTTCCGGGTGTTGCATGTCGTAGAGACGCTTTGAGAAGATCTCAATTTTACCTGACGGCGTAGGGAACGGGTGATTTTGCGGATCGCGGATATTTTCCTCGAAAGCAATATGCGGTTTGCTTTTGAACAGGTGACGACGCTTTACCTGCAATTCGGCAAAGTTCGGCAACTGCTGTTCTGGCATCGACAGGCGCGTTTGTTCCCAGATATGCTCAATCCACGCTTTCTCGGTGCGTCCTTCGCTGAACGCCGCTTCCACGCCCAGCTTTGCCGCCACTTCCCGGATCCAGTCGTAGTCTGAGCGACGTTCAAAATCGGGTTCAACCAGTTTTTCTGAGAGGATCAGATAGTTTGCCGTCCCCCATGTTTCACCAATGTTCCAGCGCTCCATAAAGCTGGTTTCCGGCAGCAGAACGTCAGCGTATTTAGCGCTGGGCGTCATATAAAGATCGCTCACGACGATAAACTCGATTTTCGACTCGTCTTCCAGGATTTTCGCCGCCTGATTGACATCCGGGTTCTGGTTCGCCAGATAGTTACCCGCCAGAGAGAAAAGAATACGGATGTTACTTTTTAGCTGTTCCGCATTCTTCAGCCCCTGTTCTGGAGTCACTTTGCTGGCATCATCCGCTGCCTGGACCCAGTTCATTATCGAAATTTGCGCTTTTACGGGGTTATCCGGCATTTCCGGGCCGGTGGTAAACAGCCGGTTGCCGCATCCGCCGTAACCAGCAGCCCATCCGCCTTTGATACCGACGTTGCCGGTGATGGTCGCCAGAATTGTCGAACCACGCGCAGTGCGCTCACCGCAAATATGACGTTGAGGGCCCCATCCCTGAATCAACGCAGCCGGTTTGGTTGTCGCATATTCGCGAGCCAACTGGCGTATAGTTTGCGCAGGCACATGGGTAATTTTTTCTGCCCACTCAGGTGTCTTACGGATGCCGTCCTTATCCCCCATCAGATAAGCGACTAACGATTCATTCGCCGGGACGCCTTCTGGCATCGAGGATTCATCAAAGCCCAGCGTATAACGCTCGATAAACGCTTTATCATGCAAATTTTCGCTGATAATGACGTACATCATCGCGTCCATCAGTGCATTATCAGTGGTCGGAAGCAGTGGGATCCACTGATCGGCCAGCGACGAAACGGTATCAGAATAACGTGGATCAACCACAATAAAGCGGGTTCCGTTCTGCTTCATTCGCTGGAAATAATGGTTAGTATGACCAAAAATGGTTTCTGTCGGGTTATGCCCCCACAGAATGACCAATGGCGTATTCACCAGCGTATCCAGAGAGTTACCACTGGCTGCAACGCCATACGTGTAGGGTGTCGCTGCGACCGTATTACCCAGACTCACCGAATGATAATATTCAAGATAACCACCAGTCTGATTTAACAAACGCCGGATCATTTTATCGCCCGAGAATGCCCCTCCGCTGGTCGCCGTGTTATTGTGAACAAAGCGGGATTCCGGCCCATATTTTTGAGTAATACGCTGTAAATTATCAGCAATTAATGTAGTCGCTTCTTCCCAGGAAATACGCTCAAACTTTCCTTCACCACGTTTACCAACGCGTTTCATCGGATATTTCAGACGGTCTGGATGATAAACAAATTTACGATAACCACGCCCACGTACGCAGGCGCGCATAATGGGCATATCAGGATCTAACTCATTATCGGGTCGGGTCGTGATTTGCGTTACCACACCTTCAGATACATGAGCCCTGATATCACACTTACCGCCGCAGTCAAAGGTGCTACAGGTTGGAACAATTCGTTCTGCGGCAGCCCCCGCCAACAACCCACCGTCTGCGGCATTTGCCGTTTTAGACATGACAAAAGGCAGCGTCACTAACGCTGCACTCGCTTTTAGCATGCCCCTGCGCGAGACATCCAGAGAGAAATGTCCCTCTTTATTTTCTAGTTCTTCCATTTTATTCCCTCAGAGAAAAAAATAATCTTCATGGCTAATTTGCATTAGAATATTGATTTCTATCAAGCATTGAAGAAATATTCAGATTCATTTTAACCAAAATAAATCAAGACGAAGATCATTATTTTGTCTTTAACGATGTATTACTTTAATGACTTACGCCCTTGCGATGTTCCATTGATATAAAAAAACGATTGAGTCTGGCACATAATTTATATTTATATGATGAAGCCCTCTCCATAAGAGATATCTCCTGGAAAATGCAGCGTGTAACCTGAACGTAAGATGGTTTTCAGCCAATGGGTCCCTGCTTACTTCTGAAGAAATGTAATGAACTCGTTAAAATTCACTTAAATAATACTTTATTAAAGTGACATTTCCATTCAACACAATTAGCGATAAAGAAAAATCTCAGTAAAATGAAGATAAAATAATACGTAAAGGACAGACAATGTTAATATCAAAAGGGCAGAAATATTATTTTTATAAACAAAACCCCGTATTCACGGGGTTTTAATGGCATAACTATTTCGCACTGAGTAATGATCAGAACGGAATATCGTCATCGAAATCCATCGGCGGTTCATTAGACGGGGCTGCCGGAGCAGACTGCTGCTGCGGACGAGACTGCGCGCCGCCGCTGAACTGGTTACCCCCCTGCGGCTGCTGAGGCTGACCCCAACCGCCCTGCTGCTGTTGGCCACCCGCCGGTGCGCCGCCGCCCTGACGGCCGCCCAGCATTTGCATGGTGCCGCCCACGTTAACCACCACTTCAGTCGTGTATTTTTCGACGCCGGACTGATCGGTCCATTTGCGGGTACGCAACTGGCCTTCAATATAGACCTGAGAACCTTTACGCAGATATTCGCTGGCCACTTCCGCCAGTTTGCCGAACAGCACAACGCGGTGCCATTCCGTCTGCTCTTTCATCTCGCCGGTCTGCTTGTCACGCCAGGATTCGGAAGTAGCCAGCGTAATGTTAGCGACTGCGCCACCATTCGGCATGTAGCGTACTTCCGGGTCCTGGCCCAGATTACCCACGAGAATAACCTTGTTTACGCCTCTGCTGGCCATGATCGAGTCTCCTGAAAACGTTTCTTAATAAGTGTAAACGCGCGATTGTAGCATTACCAATAACGATTTTACTACGCTGCGACGCGGATTCCGCGAAACAACTTAAGCCGGACATTGTTACACAATTCACTGCGTATTGCATTCCAATACTGTATATCCATTCAGGTTTAATTGTGTCATAATTAACCGTTTGTGATCGCCGGCCGCACGCTGCTGCGCCGGGCAAGAAAGCGTTTAATCCGGGAAAGGTGAATGGATAAGATCGAAGTTCGGGGCGCCCGCACCCATAATCTCAAAAACATCAACCTCGTTATCCCCCGCGACAAACTGATTGTCGTGACCGGGCTTTCGGGGTCAGGCAAATCCTCGCTTGCGTTCGACACCTTGTATGCCGAAGGACAGCGTCGTTACGTTGAATCCCTTTCCGCTTATGCGCGTCAGTTTCTGTCGCTGATGGAAAAGCCGGATGTCGACCATATTGAAGGGCTGTCTCCTGCTATCTCAATTGAGCAGAAATCGACATCCCATAACCCGCGCTCTACGGTCGGCACCATTACCGAGATTCACGACTACCTGCGTCTGCTGTTTGCCCGCGTAGGCGAACCTCGCTGCCCGGATCACGACGTCCCGCTGGCGGCGCAAACCGTAAGCCAGATGGTGGATAATGTCCTCTCGCAGCCAGAAGGTAAGCGCCTGATGCTGTTGGCGCCGGTGATTAAAGAGCGTAAAGGCGAGCACACCAAAACGCTGGAAAACCTGGCGAGCCAGGGTTATATCCGCGCCCGTATTGATGGCGAAGTATGTGACCTCTCCGATCCGCCGAAGCTGGAATTGCAAAAGAAACACACCATCGAAGTGGTGATTGACCGTTTCAAAGTTCGCGACGATCTCAGCACCCGACTGGCGGAATCGTTTGAGACCGCGCTGGAACTTTCCGGCGGTACGGCCGTGGTTGCCGATATGGACGACCCCAAAGCGGAAGAACTACTTTTTTCCGCCAATTTCGCCTGTCCGATCTGCGGTTACAGCATGCGTGAGCTGGAGCCGCGTCTGTTCTCCTTTAACAACCCGGCAGGCGCCTGTCCAACCTGCGACGGTCTCGGCGTACAGCAGTATTTTGACCCCGACCGCGTCATTCAGAATCCTGATCTCTCCCTGGCGGGGGGCGCCATTCGCGGCTGGGATCGCCGGAACTTCTATTACTTCCAGATGCTGAAATCGCTGGCGGAGCACTATAAGTTCGACGTGGAAGCGCCGTGGTCCAGCCTGAGTGCGAACGTACACAAAGTCGTCCTGTACGGTTCTGGTAAAGAGAACATTGAATTTAAGTACATGAACGATCGTGGCGACACCTCTGTGCGCCGCCATCCGTTTGAAGGCGTACTGCACAACATGGAACGCCGCTACAAAGAGACGGAATCCAGCGCAGTACGTGAAGAGTTAGCGAAATTTATCAGCAACCGTCCGTGCGCCAGTTGCGAAGGAACGCGTCTGCGTCGTGAAGCTCGCCACGTCTTTGTTGAGAACACCCCGCTGCCCACCATCTCTGATATGAGCATCGGTCATGCGATGGACTTCTTCAACAACCTCAAACTCGCGGGTCAGCGAGCGAAGATTGCAGAAAAAATCCTTAAAGAGATCGGCGACCGCCTTAAGTTTCTGGTTAACGTCGGCCTCAACTATCTGACGCTGTCGCGCTCCGCAGAGACGCTCTCCGGCGGCGAAGCCCAGCGAATTCGTCTGGCAAGTCAGATTGGCGCCGGTCTGGTCGGCGTGATGTACGTGCTGGATGAACCGTCCATCGGCCTGCATCAGCGCGATAATGAACGTCTGCTCGGTACGCTTATCCACCTGCGTAATCTCGGCAATACCGTGATTGTGGTAGAGCATGATGAAGATGCCATTCGCGCAGCCGATCACGTGATTGATATCGGCCCTGGCGCGGGCGTTCACGGGGGCGAGGTGGTTGCCGAAGGCCCACTGGACGCGATTATGGCGGTGCCGGAATCCCTTACCGGCCAGTACATGAGCGGCAAGCGCAAGATCGAAGTGCCGAAACAGCGCGTTCCCGCCAATCCGGAAAAAGTGCTGAAGCTCACCGGCGCACGCGGCAACAACCTGAAAGACGTCACGCTGACGCTGCCGGTTGGCCTGTTCACCTGCATCACCGGCGTTTCAGGTTCCGGCAAATCGACGTTGATCAACGATACGTTGTTCCCGATCGCTCAGCGTCAGTTGAACGGTGCGACTATCGCCGAACCGGCACCGTACCGCGACGTGCAGGGGCTGGAACATTTCGACAAAGTGATCGACATCGACCAGAGTCCGATTGGACGTACGCCACGCTCCAACCCGGCCACGTATACGGGTGTGTTTACGCCGGTTCGTGAACTGTTTGCCGGTGTGCCGGAGTCCCGTTCACGCGGCTATACGCCGGGGCGTTTCAGCTTTAACGTTCGCGGCGGCCGTTGCGAAGCCTGTCAGGGCGATGGCGTGATCAAAGTCGAAATGCACTTCCTGCCGGATATCTACGTGCCGTGCGATCAGTGCAAAGGCAAGCGCTATAACCGCGAAACGCTGGAGATTAAGTACAAAGGCAAAACCATCCATGAAGTACTGGATATGACCATTGAAGAAGCGCGTGAGTTCTTTGACGCGGTTCCGGCGCTGGCGCGTAAGCTGCAAACCCTGATGGATGTGGGGCTGACCTACATCCGCCTCGGTCAGTCGGCGACGACGCTCTCCGGTGGCGAAGCGCAACGCGTGAAGCTGGCGCGAGAGTTGTCAAAACGCGGTACGGGACAGACGCTCTACATTCTGGATGAACCTACCACCGGTCTGCACTTCGCCGATATTCAGCAATTGCTGGATGTTTTGCATCAGTTGCGCGACCAGGGCAACACCATCGTGGTGATTGAACACAACCTGGACGTCATCAAGACCGCAGACTGGATTGTCGACCTCGGGCCTGAAGGCGGCAGCGGCGGCGGGGAAATTCTGGTTTCCGGTACACCGGAGACCGTGGCGGAATGCGAAGCGTCGCACACTGCCCGCTTCCTCAAACCGATGCTGTAAGGTACAAACGCCGTTCCGGTGAAAACAGGAACGGCGTTGTTTATTACGGCTGGACCAGCAGCTTACGTTTCTCTTCTGGCAGCATATTCACCGCCAGTTGATACGAAGCATCCACCAGATAATAAATTTGCGAGTCCGGCAACGACCCGTCCAGATAGACGGTGCTCCAGTGCGCCTTATTCAGGTGACGGCTAGGACGAACATCGCTGTGCTGTTGACGCAATAATTCCGCCAGTTCGGGGCTGGTTTTCAGAGAAACTGCCGGGCGATCTTCCACCTCTTTCACCATCGCAAAGAGCACATCTTCAACTTTGATTTGTGTGGCTTTCCAGTCACTGTGCACACTCTGCTCCGCGCCGATTTTCGCCATGCAGTATTGCAGTAACTCCGAATTGGTCATGGTTGTTCCCCTTTCAAGCGTAATGCCCCACTGAAATATCATCTATTCAGTTTGCAGCAAGACCACGAAAGGTAAAAGTCAACAGATCGATTTTGTTTAAAAAAACAGCAGAAGACCTGGCTGTATTTTAATACTCGGAGTTAACGATCACCTCTTCGCCAAATGCGCCAGCCTGCGGCAGCGGTTTATAAGTGGAGTTCGACGCGCGCAGAATGCGGATCCCGCGAATACTCGCCTCGCGAGCAGCGGTGATGTCGTTGTCCGAATCGCCGTAGAACATGCGTATATTTTTATCCTGTAGCCACTGGGTTTTGGTGTTCTGACCAGGCTTGTCCCCGGCAAAAATGACCGGATTCATATTCGCCGCAGGAATGTGGAAGTTATCCGCCAGCGTTTTAGATACTGTCTCGGTTTTAGTCTGTGTACGCCCGGTGATAAAAAAGAGGCTATCACCCCGGCGGACGTGCATATCAATTAGCTGACGCGCCACTTCTTTTGGAATGCTGAACTCATCCCAGCCGTTGTTCATCTTTTCCCAGAAGGCCGGATTCTTCAGGTACGCTTCACTGTCCGGCGACCAGGTTTTCTTGCCACGCCAGAACCCCGGGCTGGAAAACAGCACGGTGTCATCAATATCGAAACCTACGGCCATCGGTGGGCGACCGGTCAGACTGTTTTCGATTTGCGCGACAGAAACCCAGTGAACAGGCGCTTGCTCCGCGAGCTTCGCAACGTTTATGCCGGGGTTCAACGGAGAAGGCGAAGAGGCCAGCACGCTGGCAGAAGGGGTTAACGTGAATAATAAGCAAATGGCGCTCAGCGCCAGCGTTAATTTGCGCATATTTTCCCTTTAAAGTCATTTAGTTATTTTTTATGAGTACGACTGTTCAAAAAACTATCTGACCATAACCCCAGCGGCAGGTGAAAGGAAGGGTTTTCTCGGGTTTTATCCCGGAAAAGGAGCATGATCACACTGGAGAACAGGTCTGATGACGCGGCGCTTATCAGAGAGCTGGCCGCGCCATCAACCCGGTTACATTACGGCAGCAAATGCCTTAGCAACGCGCTGGACGTTGGTCGAGTTCAATCCAGCCACGCACATACGCCCGCTGGCGATCAGATAGACGCCAAACTCATCGCGCAGCCGTTCGACCTGGGTCGCACTTAACCCGGTATAGCTGAACATACCGCGCTGTTGCAGCAGGTAGTCGAAATTGCGTCCCGGAATAGTCGTAGTGAGCACGTTTACCAGTTCCTGACGCATCGCCAGAATGCGGGTCCGCATCGCTTCCACTTCCGCCAGCCAGTTTGCTTTCAGTGCTTTATCGTTAAGTACTGTCGCAACGACCTGCGCACCGAAATTCGGTGGACTGGAGTAATTACGGCGTACCGTCGCCTTTAGTTGTCCCAGCACCCGGCCTGCCGCTTCTGCATCTTCACAGACGACAGAAAGGCCGCCAACGCGTTCGCCATACAGCGAGAAAATTTTTGAAAACGAGTTGCTGACCAGCGCGGGCAATCCGGCACTGGCAATTGCGCGGATAGCATAGGCATCGTCGTCCATTCCTGCGCCAAAGCCCTGATAGGCGATATCAAGGAACGGGATCAGGTCGCGTGCTTTCAGAATCTCAATGACTGCATCCCACTGCGCAGGTGTTAAATCCGCACCGGTTGGGTTATGGCAGCAGGGATGCAACAAGACGATGCTGCGCGCGGGTAAGGTTTTCAGCGTTGCCAGCAGATCGTTGAAACGCACACCATTAGTGGCATTGTCATACCAGGGGTAAGTACTTACTTCGAATCCAGCCCCTTCAAAAATCGCGATGTGGTTTTCCCACGTTGGGTCACTGACCCAGACGCCAGAATCCGGGAAAAAGCGCTTCAGGAAATCGGCGCCCACTTTTAACGCGCCGGAGCCACCCATTGTCTGAATGGTCGCCACACGTTGCTGCTGAAGAACCGGATGGTCCGCGCCAAACAGCAAAGGAGCGATGGCGTGACGATAAGTATTTAGTCCTTCCATCGGCAGATACAAAGAAGCCCCGTGCGGCTGTGCATTCAGACGCGCTTCAGCTTCCGCCACCGCGTTAAGCTGCGGGATAATCCCGTCCTCGTTGTAATACAGACCAATACTCAGGTTCACTTTGTCACTGCGGGGGTCTTCTTTAAACCGCTCCATAAGCGACAGAATCGGGTCGCCGGCGTAGGCGTCAACTTTTTGAAACACGCGATGGTTCTCCAGGTTTACAGGCAGAGGATTGAGACACAATAAACCGGATGGAGAAGAAGGTCGAGCGCCTGGTGGGAATATTGCCGGATGGCGGCGCATACGCCTTATCCGGCCTACGGTCAGTGCATAATATATGACGACAACATCCTGTAGGTCGGATAAGCGTTAGCGCCATCCGGCAGGTACAGAAGACTTAATCCACGTACTTCATCGCCACCCGAGACGTCAGGCGGGTAATAAGTTCGTAAGCACTCACTTTTGTCATTTCCGCGATGCGTTCAACCGGGAGACCCTCGCCCCATAAAATGACCGGATCGCCCGCTTTATCATGCGTTTGCGGACCGAGATCGACACAAATCATGTCCATCGCCACGCGTCCGACAATGGGGACTTCGCGACCATTCACTAACACAGGCGTACCCGATGGCGCTGCGCGCGGGTAACCATCGCCATAGCCCATAGCCACCACGCCCAGGCGCGTATCGCGTTCGCTGATCCACGTGCCGCCATAACCGACGGCTTCTCCCGCTTTGTGCTCACGCACCGCGATCAGGCTTGAGGTTAGCGACATCACCGGCTGACAGCCGAAATCTGCCCCGGTGGAGTGGTTTTCCAGCGGCGACACGCCATAGAGAATGATGCCAGGACGCACCCAGTCGAAATGCGACTGCGGCCACAACAGAATCCCACCGGATGCGGCAATAGAGCGCTGCCCCGGTTTGCCTTCGCAGAAGTTATTGAATACATCAAGTTGCTTTTCGGTTGCACCGCATTCCGGCTCATCCGCACGGGCAAAATGGCTAACGATATTCACCGGCTGGCGTACGTTTTTGCATTGCGTCAGTCGCTGCCAGAAGGCTTCGGCTTCTTCGGGAAGGACGCCCAGACGGTGCATGCCGGTATCGAGCTTCATCCACACGGTCACCGGTTCGTCCAGACTGGCTGCTTCCAGCGCCGCCAGTTGTTCCTGATTATGAACAGCCGTATGCAGACGCTGCGCAGAAATGGTGGGCAGGTCGGATGCCTCAAAAAAGCCTTCCAGCAGCAGAATGGGCTGCGTGATCCCCCCCGCTCGCAGACGCAGGGCTTCTTCAAGACGCGCAACGCCAAAAGCGTCAGCGTCGGGGAGCGTTCGCGCGGTCTCTAACAGACCGTGTCCGTAAGCGTTCGCTTTCACGACCGCAACCAGCTTACTGGCAGGGGCCAGTTCACGCAGACGTTGCAGGTTGTGTCGCAGAGCGCGGCGGTTGATGACTACTGTTGCCGCTTGCATTTCAAATCCTTAATAGAAGAAGGACGGAGAGTTACTCATCGTCGTACTGCGGTCCCGCATAATTATCAAAACGCGACCATTGCCCGTTAAAAGTCAGACGCACCGTCCCGATTGGGCCGTTACGCTGTTTACCAATAATGATTTCTGCGATGCCTTTCAGGTCGCTATTCTCGTGATATACCTCGTCACGATAGATAAACATGATCAAGTCGGCATCCTGTTCGATGGAGCCCGATTCACGCAGGTCGGAGTTGACCGGGCGCTTATCGGCGCGTTGTTCCAGCGAGCGGTTAAGCTGTGACAGCGCCACGACCGGCACATGCAGTTCTTTCGCCAGCGCCTTCAACGAGCGGGAGATTTCGGCAATCTCCAGCGTACGATTGTCGGAAAGTGACGGCACGCGCATCAGTTGCAGGTAGTCGATCATAATAAGGCCGATGCCGCCATGTTCACGGGCAATACGGCGCGCGCGGGAGCGCACTTCCGTTGGCGTCAGGCCGGAGGAGTCATCGATATAAATATTACGTTTTTCCAGCAGAATCCCCATCGTGCCGGAAATGCGCGCCCAATCCTCATCGTCAAGTTGGCCGGTACGAATACGGGTCTGATCCACACGCGACAATGATGCCAGAGAACGCATCATAATCTGCTCTGAGGGCATTTCGAGACTGAAGATAAGAACCGGTTTATCCTGTAACATCGCCGCGTTTTCGACGAGGTTCATCGCAAAAGTGGTTTTACCCATCGACGGACGCGCCGCGACGATAATCAGATCCGAAGGCTGCAGACCCGCCGTCTTTTTGTTGAGATCGTCGTAGCCGGTGTTAACGCCCGTCACGCCGTCGTGCGGCTGCTGGAACAGTTGTTCGATACGCGCCACGGTGGCGTCGAGCACATCGGCAATGTTTTTCGGGCCTTCGTCTTTATTCGCACGGCTTTCGGCGATTTTAAAAACCCGGGACTCGGCGAGGTCGAGCAGATCTTCGCTAGTGCGTCCCTGCGGATCAAACCCCGCATCGGCAATTTCATGGGCGACCGCAATCATGTCGCGCACTACTGCACGTTCGCGCACGATATCCGCATACGCGCTGATGTTTGCCGCACTTGGCGTATTTTTAGAGAGTTCAGCCAGGTAAGCGAAACCGCCTACGCTATCCAGTTGCCCCTGGCGCTCCAGC
This sequence comes from Citrobacter amalonaticus, assembly GCF_037053465.1. Lineage (GTDB taxonomy): Bacteria > Pseudomonadota > Gammaproteobacteria > Enterobacterales > Enterobacteriaceae > Citrobacter_A > Citrobacter_A amalonaticus_H. Next base: position 12,375 of record NZ_JBALIF010000025.1, on the reverse strand, counting down.
GATTCCGCGAGCGTAATGAGATCAATCGGACTGCCGGTTTCCTGCAAACGCCCCATCTCCGTAAAGATATGGCGATGCGGGCGGGTATAAAAATCGTCCGCCACCACGCGCTCGGCGACATCGTCCCAGCGCTCGTTATCCAGCATTAACCCCCCCAACACCGACTGTTCCGCTTCAATCGAGTGCGGCGGGACTTTCAGTCCGGCAACCTGCGGGTCACGCTCACGGACATCAGGCTGTTGTTTGTTGAAGGGTTTATTTCCTGCCATAGTTAATGGAGTTACCGATATATAAACAGATAAAAATAGGTACCAAAGGTTACCACAACTCAGCCCCGGAGGAATCATGGCAACACGAATTGAATTTCACAAGCATGGTGGCCCTGATGTGCTTCAGACCGTGGACTTTACGCCTGCCGATCCTGCAGCGAATGAAGTCCAGGTGGAAAATAAAGCGATTGGTATTAACTTTATCGACACTTACATCCGAAGCGGACTCTATCCGCCGCCCTCGCTACCCAGCGGATTAGGCACCGAAGCGGCAGGCGTCGTCAGCAAGGTCGGCAATGGCGTCAAACATATCAAGCCCGGCGATCGCGTGGTCTACGCACAATCAGCCCTCGGCGCCTACAGTTCGGTCCACAACGTCCCCGCAGAGAAAGTCGCTATTTTACCCGATGCCATCTCATACGAGCAGGCTGCGGCCTCCTTCCTGAAAGGGCTGACCGTTTTTTATCTGCTGCGTAAAACGTACGAAATCAAACCAGATGAACCGTTTCTGTTTCATGCCGCAGCGGGTGGCGTGGGGCTAATTGCCTGTCAGTGGGCGAAAGCGCTGGGGGCTAAACTGATTGGTACTGTCGGCAGCGCGCAAAAAGCACAGCGGGCGCTCCAGGCCGGCGCATGGCAGGTGATTAACTACCGCGAAGAGAACATCGTCGAGCGGGTTAAAGAGATAACCGGAGGTAAAAAAGTTCGCGTGGTGTATGACTCGGTCGGTAAGGATACCTGGGAAGCGTCGCTGGACTGTCTGCAACGCCGCGGCCTGATGGTCAGTTTTGGCAACGCATCTGGCCCGGTCACCGGCGTTAATCTGGGGATTTTGAATCAGAAAGGCTCCCTGTACGCCACCCGCCCCTCTCTTCAGGGCTACATCACTACCGCAGAGGAACTGACCGAAGCCAGCAATGAGCTGTTTTCACTGATCGCCAGCGGCGTGATTAAAGTGGATGTGGCAGACAGCCAGAAATACCCGTTAAAAGAAGCACAGCGCGCGCATGAGGTGCTGGAAAGTCGGGCCACGCAGGGCTCAAGTCTACTCATTCCCTGATACTCAACTGCGCCGTTTATTATGACGGGGAGAAAGAAATTGGGCTTCCACCTGGGAAGCCCTTTCTTTTTATAGTTCGGCTGTATGTAGGGTACAGCGCGATGAATTTGTTTCGGGCGCAATAGTGACAGATTTGGTTACCAATTCCTATTTGGTTCTACGCCCAAAATCACAGGTTGTGACCTATCCCTCACATCTTTAGTAACGCCAACGGTTATTGCGCTGATATTGTGGGATTTTTGGCGATTTAATCGCTTTTATCACCCACACCACCGCAATCGCTAACAGTAGCCACGGCAACAGTTTAATCATTAATGCAAACATGCCGCCGAGAAGCATAATGACCGCCGCGACAACCAGCGCTGCCAGAATACCCAGCAGCGAGACGCCGGTGACCATCAGCATAAAAAAGAAGCCAAGCACAAAAAGTAGTTCCAGCATGATGCTCTCCCATAATGAAATTCTGCTGAATTCATTACAAAAATCATGCCAGATTTAATTTATTGATTTATAAACAAAACGCCCCATAAGCTTTTACAGGGCATGGTGAAATTGACTACTTTTTAGTGAAATTCTAACGTTTATCGGCAACCAGCTTCAGCGCGTGCTCAAGAACAGTGACATCAGCACCGGCTTTGTGAGCGTTTTCACTGAGATAACGACGCCATTGGCGTGCGCCAGGGATCCCCTGGAACAGGCCCAGCATATGACGCGTAATATGGCCGAGATACGTTCCCTGGCTCAGTTCGCGTTCGATGTAAGGATACATTGCCCGTACCACCGCAACGGGATCGGCATCGGTCGTCGACGCGCCAAATATTTCGCGATCGACAGACGCCAGAATGCCCGGGTTTTGATAGGCTTCGCGGCCCACCATCACACCGTCCATATGCTCAAGATGCGCTTTCGCCTCTGCCAGCGACTTAATGCCTCCGTTTATCGACATCGTCAATTGGGGAAAGTCGCGTTTGAGTTGGTACACTCGTGGATAATCCAACGGCGGGATCTCGCGGTTCTCTTTCGGACTTAAGCCTGAAAGCCAGGCCTTGCGGGCGTGGATGATGAACATCTCACACTCACCACGCCCAGACACAGTACCAATGAAATCGCAGAGAAAGTCGTAGCTGTCCTGGTCGTCAATACCAATGCGCGTTTTCACCGTCACAGGAATTGACACCACATCGCGCATCGCCTTGACGCAATCAGCCACCAGTTGCGCATTGCCCATCAGACACGCGCCAAACATACCGTTCTGCACGCGATCGGACGGACAGCCTACGTTGAGGTTAATTTCATCGTAGCCACGCGCTTGTGCCAGTTTCGCGCAGTGCGCCAGCGCCGCCGGATCACTGCCACCCAGTTGCAGGGCAAGCGGATGCTCTTCTTCACTGTACGCCAGATAATCCCCTTTACCGTGAATAATCGCCCCCGTCGTCACCATCTCGGTATAGAGCAGCATCTGGCGAGACAGCAGACGCAAAAAGTAGCGGCAGTGTCTGTCCGTCCAGTCGAGCATGGGCGCGATGGAAAAACGGTGGGCAGGGAAAGTGGCGTGTGATTCTGGTGACATGATGAATTTTTGAGCATCCAGTAAATTGGGGGCGCTACTATAGCACAAAGCCTGTCCGGAGACGTAACGCCTCCGGTTATTGCCCGTCAGAACGTCACGCTGACCTGCGCGCCAGCCCCCCAAGTTTCGTCCTCACCGTACAGCCCCATCAAATCCACGTGTACCCGGTTGAAGGGGGCAAACCCGACGCCACCGGTAAAGACATTGCTGTCGTTATCCTTCACATCAGCACGATAACCGGCACGGACCGCCAGCCAGTCAAGAGGACGGACTTCGGCCCCCACCCCGACATACTGTGAGTTCTCCTCACTCTTGAAGCCTTTGGTTTCAGTCAGGTCACCATCCGCACTCAGGGTGACGAAATCGTTTTGCCAGGCGACACCGGCAGTGACCAGCGGACGAATCTGGTAGGTATCTTTATAGTTACGCGTCTCGCCCGTCATACCATTGGTGATGTCGATCGATTTAGTATCGAGATCACGTGAAATCAGGTTCTGACCGCTGATTCCCACCGTCCAGTGTTCACCAAAGTCTGCCGCAATACCGGCATCAACGTTAAAACCAGTGTCATCGTTACGATAACGACTGCTGTTCCAGTCGCTGCTGTCATAGTTATAGATTGACGTCGTGTAGTTATAGAGCCACGTTTTCTGCAGTTTTGGCGTGACCCCAACCGAAACCGGCACGTCGCCTAACGCAAACTGCCGTGCGACAGCGATGCCGTAATCCGACACAATCGCCGCCCGTCCCGATGCGGTGGAATTCAGATGTTGGGTAATCTCGTCAGAACCCTGAGCTGCAGCGCGCCCTGCCTCAACCAGCGCGTATGCATCGTTGCCTTCAATCCTGCGCAGATAATCAATGTCCCCCTGATCAATGGATGAACTGACACGCCCGTGGGCATAACCTTTTGCCACAAAAGCGACGGAGAGAGCATCATTGGGAATGCTGACCGCTAAACCCGCCCCCGCGCTGGCACGCGCCGTTTTTCCCTTAATGAACTCAAGTTCATCGGCAAGATCGCGGGCTGCGCCCTGAAATTGATTCAGCACCCCGCGTGGATTGAGCAAGACTTCTCGCGGCGTCAGGTTATCAACGACATCATCGTAATAATTGATTTTGTCGCTGATATCATCAATCTCGTCCTGGAGATTATCTTTATCCGTAATCTGCGCGCCAACCGTTGGGAGGATAACAGTTACACGATCGTCAGGTTTTGCTTTTGCCAGCAACGCCGGGTTAATCAGTACCCCACTGCCATAATTTGCTGAGGCGACCCCTGTTCCCCCCATTGCATCGTTACGTGCCTCCGTCCAGGTATTTGCTGCGCTCGCTTGCTGAGATACAAAGAAGGTTACAGCCGTTGCCACCACCGAAAAATGAAAATTTTTATTCACAGTCAACCCATCTTAATGTGCAAGAAAAATAATACCTCAGCCAGTATCAATGGGGCTGAGGAGAACTATTGCTGTGAAAAAATGAGTGAAAATGATGCTATTCGCTCCAATCAGAACATGCTGGAGCAATTTTATTATGTGAGAGCCATCAATATGTATAGAAGAGAATATCCGCCAGCGAAAGATTAGCAGGCGATATCACCATGGACGAGTTCTCGGCGATTTTCGCAGAACATGGTAAAATGGGGGTTTTCTCACTCCACGCGATCCGAGGTGCCCGATGGAAAAGACCACAACGCAAGAGTTGCTGGCACAAGCTGAAAAACTGTGCGCGCAACGCAATGTGCGCCTGACCCCGCAGCGCCTCGAAGTATTGCGTCTGATGAGCCTGCAGGATAGCGCGATAAGCGCGTATGATTTGCTCGATCTGCTACGTGAATCAGAGCCTCAGGCCAAGCCGCCAACGGTCTATCGCGCACTCGATTTTCTGCTTGAACAAGGCTTTGTACACAAGGTTGAATCCACCAACAGCTATGTGTTGTGCTATCTGTTTGATCAACCCACCCATACATCAGCGATGTTTATTTGCGACCGCTGTGGTACCGTGAAAGAAGAGTGTGCCGAAGGCGTGGAAGATATTTTGCATACGCTGGCGGCGAAGATGGGATTTGCTCTGCGCCACAATGTGATCGAAGCGCACGGTTTATGTTCAGCCTGTGTGGAAGTGGAAGCGTGTCGTCATCCTGGGGAGTGCCAGCACGATCATTCGATTCAGGTGAAGAAGAAACATCGTTGATGAAATGAGCTGAGCGGCGACACGACCGCTCGAAACAAACAAAGGGGTGTACATCCTTGTACTTTCGGGTAGAAGGGGTTTACCAGCGGTAGTCGTTACGGGTTTCCCAGTCACCGACCTCTTTCTCCGCCTGATCCTTCGCGTAACCATAACGTTCCTGAATCTTACCAACCAGTTGGTCACGCTTACCTTCAATGACCGTCATATCATCATCGGTCAGTTTGCCCCATTGCTCTTTCACTTTACCTTTGAACTGTTTCCAGTTACCGCCGACTTCGTCTTTATTCATCTTCAATTCCTCATCGTTAGGTTGTGAATAGCGAGAGTAAACCGCCCAACGTTATTCATTTTCTGCTGGACGTGATGATAAGTGTAGTCAGGGATTCTGAGGTTGATTCACTATTCAGAATTTTTAACCATCGCGTAACTGAAACCAGGTATTGTTACGCCAGTGTCGCCGCCAAATCCAGGCAAGCGAAAGACCGCGCAGGGCCAGGAAAACCGCCAGTGCCAGCCACAATCCATGGTTACCCAGCACGGGCAATGCCAATAGCGTCAGCGCAAACCCGGCAGCAGCCACTGCCATGCTGTTACGCATTTCAGCCGCCCGCGTTGCGCCAATAAACATGCCATCGAGTAAATAACACCAGACGCCGACCAATGGCAGAATCACCTGCCAGATGAGGTAGCGATCGGCCAGTTGCTGAATTTGCGCAAGCGATGTCAGCATCGCGACGATCTGTTCACCTGCCAGCAGATAGACCAGTGAAAATAGCAGCGCGACAAGACCTGACTGGCGGCATGCCGCGCGCCACACCTCCAGCAGTTGACTGCCGTCACGGGCACCGTAGGCCTGACCGGAATGCGCCTCGACAGCGTAGGCAAAGCCATCCAGCGCATAGGCCGTGAAGGTCAACAACGTCATCAGCACGGCGTTAACAGCGATAATCTCGCCGCCCAGCCGGGCACCCAGAATGGTAATGGCAGCAAAGCAGAGTTGTAAAAGCAGCGAACGCAGCATGATGTCGCGATTGAGCGCCATCATGCGGCGCATGTTCCCACGCCAGGCATCTTTTAACATCGCCAGCGAAACGCCACGCAGATGCAGCACCTTGCGCACCATCAGCAAACCGAGCAGCAGGGTTGCATATTCGGCAATCACCGTCGCCAGCGCGGCCCCCTGCACGTTCATATGCAGACCCATCACCAGCCAGAGATCGAGCACAATATTCAGGATATTACCGACAACCAACAGGATAACTGGCGCACGGGCGTACTGAACGCCCAACAGCCAGCCGAGCAGCACCAGATTCGCCAGTGATGCTGGCGCACTCAGCCAACGAATTGCCAGAAATCGTCTGGCCTGCTCCAGTACGGCTTCACTTCCCCCAACAATGTGCAACGCCAGATCGATAACCGGCGTGCGAAAGAGCCCAATCAACGCGCCTGCCCCCAGAGCCAGAATCAGCGGTTGTACCAGCGCGCGCGCCAGCGCCTGAGGGTTCTTTGCCCCAAACGCCTGCGCCGTCAGTCCGGTAGTGCTCATGCGTAAAAAGAGCAGCAACATGAACAGAAAGCTGGTCGCCGTCGCGCCCACCGCGACACCGCCAAGGTAAACAGGACTATCCAAATGCCCAATGACTGCCGTATCCACTAACCCCAGTAGCGGGACCGTGATGTTGGAAAAAATCATAGGCAGTGCGAGACGCCAGAGCGCTTTGTCAGCAGAAGGAATAAAGGACATGCGGATGAGCCTGAAAAGAGGTCATACAGAGAGGCTTAGCGTGCCGGATGGCGTTGTAAACGCCTTATCCGGCCTACAGGAATACTACAGCCATTCACCGTTGCGGATGACGCCAACAGCCAGGCCTTCAATAGTGAAGCTCTGTTCACGAAGGTCAACCACAATGGGTTTGAATTCGCTATTTTCTGGCAGGAGTTCGACTTTATTACCCTGCTTTTTCAGGCGTTTTACCGTGACTTCATCATCGATACGCGCCACAACGACCTGGCCGTTACGCACATCCTGCGTTTTGTGTACCGCCAGCAGATCGCCATCCATAATCCCGATATCTTTCATCGACATCCCGCTAACGCGCAGCAGAAAATCAGCATTCGGTTTAAATAGCGACGGATCCACCTGATAATGACCTTCGATGTGCTGCTGCGCCAGCAGTGGTTCACCTGCCGCGACACGACCAACGAGTGGCAGGCCTTCTTCTTCTTCCTGCAACAGTCGGATGCCACGAGAAGCGCCGGAGACAATTTCAATTACACCTTTACGCGCCAGCGCTTTCAGATGTTCTTCAGCCGCATTTGGGGAACGGAACCCCAAACGCTGCGCGATCTCCGCACGCGTCGGTGGCATGCCTGTCTGGCTGATGTGATCCCGAATGAGATCAAACACCTCTTGTTGCCTGGCCGTTAACGCTTTCATTCCGCCCCCTGGGTGTATATACAGTTATGCTGTGAGTATATACAGCTAAAAGCGATTTTGGAACCATAAACTGCACATTCAACCAGAGATTTAACCGGTTATGGAATCAGGCTCGAAAAATGCTTAGCGAAAATGTGACCACAGCAGAATGCCCCAGGTGATCAGCGCCACAATAATGGAGAGCAATACCGCCGCGGACCCCATATCTTTTGCGCGACCAGACAACTCGTGATAGTCAGAGCCGATACGGTCAACCACCGCCTCAATAGCGCTATTGAGGATTTCAACAATCATCACCAGCATCACAGAGCCAATCAGTAACACCCGCGTAATCGCATCCACATCCAGCCAACAGGCGATCGCAACAGCGATGAGCGCAGCGACGCTCTCCTGACGAAAAGCCGCCTCGTTGACCCATGCGGCGCGAAAACCTTTCCAGGAATAACCTGCTGCTTTGATAATTCGGGTGAGTCCAGTGGTATTATTAGCCATCAAAAGAACCTTTTTACATTATTGGCGTCAATGACATTGTCCTGCTAACTCATGTGATATGAGTCAGAGCAACGCGGCGCGAAGTATGACGGGATACACCAGAAATTAATATGACTTTCTGATATCCTTGCAACGCAATTGCATTATTAACCAGAGGCTTTACATCGTTTATGTCTGGCTGGCCACGAATTTACTATAAAATCCTGAATTTACCATTAAGCGTATTGGTAAAAAGTAAGTCTATTCCGGCAGATCCTGCCCCGGAACTGGGACTGGATACATCTCGTCCCATTATGTACGTTTTACCGTACAACTCCAAAGCGGACCTGCTGACGCTTCGCGCGCAATGTCTGGCGCACGATCTCCCCGATCCGTTGGAGCCGCTGGAGATCGACGGTACCCTATTGCCACGCTATGTGTTCATTCACGGCGGACCGCGAGTCTTTACGTATTACACGCCTAAAGAAGAGTCCATTAAGCTGTTCCATAACTACCTCGATCTGCATCGCAGCAATCCGGATCTGGATGTGCAAATGGTGCCAGTATCGGTGATGTTTGGCCGCTCACCGGGACGCGAAAAGGGTGAAGTTAACCCGCCACTGCGTATGCTTAACGGCATTCAAAAATTCTTTGCCGTCTCCTGGCTGGGTCGAGACAGTTTTGTTCGCTTCTCGCCTTCCGTCTCCTTGCGCCGTATGGCTGATGAGCACGGTACGGATAAAATCATTGCTCAAAAACTGGCGCGCGTGGCGCGTATGCACTTCGCCCGTCAGCGTCTGGCCGCGGTGGGACCGCGCTTACCGGCTCGCCAGGATCTCTTTAACAAGCTGCTGGCGTCAAAAGCAATTGCACGCGCCGTTGAAGACGAAGCGCGCAGCAAGAAAATCTCCCATGAAAAAGCGCAGCAAAACGCCATTGCGTTGATGGAAGAGATTGCCGCCAACTTCTCGTACGAGATGATTCGTCTGACGGATCGTATTCTGGGCTTCACCTGGAACCGACTCTATCAGGGGATTAACGTTCACAACGCAGAACGCGTTCGCCAACTGGCGCACGACGGACATGAAATTGTTTATGTTCCCTGCCACCGCAGCCACATGGACTATCTGTTGCTCTCCTACGTGCTGTATCACCAGGGGCTGGTGCCGCCGCACATCGCTGCGGGCATCAACCTGAACTTCTGGCCGGCAGGCCCGATCTTCCGCCGCCTGGGCGCATTCTTTATACGTCGTACTTTTAAGGGCAATAAGCTCTATTCCACCGTTTTCCGTGAATATCTGGGTGAACTGTTTAGCCGCGGCTACTCGGTTGAATACTTTGTCGAAGGCGGCCGTTCTCGTACCGGCCGTTTGCTGGACCCGAAAACCGGTACGCTGTCTATGACCATCCAGGCCATGTTGCGCGGCGGCACCCGTCCGATCACGCTGGTACCGATCTACATCGGCTACGAGCACGTGATGGAAGTGGGAACCTATGCCAAAGAGCTACGCGGTGCGACCAAAGAGAAAGAGAGCCTGCCGCAGATGCTGCGCGGCCTGAGCAAGCTGCGTAATCTCGGTCAGGGCTACGTTAACTTTGGCGAGCCGATGCCGTTGATGACATATCTGAATCATCATGTGCCGGAGTGGCGCGAATCGATCGATCCTATCGAAGCGGTGCGTCCGGCCTGGCTGACGCCGACGGTCAACGTGATTGCGGCGGAACTGATGGTACGCATCAACAATGCCGGGGCGGCGAACGCCATGAACCTGTGTTGCACCGCACTGCTGGCCTCTCGTCAACGCTCACTGACCCGCGAGCAGTTAACCGAGCAGCTCAACTGTTACCTGGATTTGATGCGCAATGTACCGTATTCCAGCGATTCAACAGTGCCATCAGTCAGCGCCAGCGATCTTATCGATCACGCGCTGCAGATGAACAAATTCGAAGTTGAGAAGGATACGATTGGCGATATCATCATTCTGCCGCGCGAACAGGCGGTACTAATGACCTACTATCGCAATAACATCGCGCATATGCTGGTCCTGCCTTCTCTGATGGCAGCGATCATCACTCAGCATCGTCACATTTCTCGCGAAGCGTTACTGCAACACGTTGATGTGCTCTATCCAATGCTGAAAGCTGAGCTGTTCTTGCGCTGGGAGCGCGATGAACTGCCTGAGGTGATTGACGCACTGGCGGGTGAAATGCAGCGTCAGGGGCTGATCACCGTTCAGGATGATGAGCTGCATATCAATCCGGCTCACGCCCGCACGCTGCAACTGTTGGCGGCTGGTGCGCGCGAAACGTTGCAACGCTACGCCATCACCTTCTGGTTGCTGAGCGCGAATCCGTCGATTAACCGCGGAACGCTGGAGAAAGAGAGCCGTACCGTGGCGCAGCGTCTGTCTGTCCTGCACGGTATCAACGCGCCTGAATTCTTCGACAAAGCCGTGTTCAGCTCACTGGTGCTGACCTTGCGTGACGAGGGTTACATCAGCGATACCGGCGATGCAGAACCCGGTGAAACGATGAAGGTGTATCAGATGCTGGCGGAATTAATTACGTCAGATGTGCGACTGACCATCGAGAGCGCGACACAGGGCGAATAAGAAAAAAGCCGGTCAAGATGACCGGCACTGACAAACGATAAAATGCCCGATGGCGCAAGCTTATCGGGCCTACAAAATTGATATTGCGACTTTATGTAGGCCTGATAAGCGCAGCGCCATCGGGCAAGATGTTTTATAAATGCCAGTAGCTCATTGCCAGGCCAATAAACAGCACCAGCCCCACGTAGTTATTATTCATAAACGCTTTAAAACAGGCTTCCCGGTCTCGCCCGGCAATCAACTTCTGCTGATACGCAAACAGCGCGCCAGCGACCAGCACGGACCCGTAATAGCCCAGCCCCAGCCCGTTCAGCCAGCCAATCAATGCCATCAGCGCCAGCACCGCCACCTGCAAGATACCAATGATTAATTTGTCATATTCGCCAAACAGGATCGCGGTCGATTTAATGCCGATTTTCAGATCGTCATCGCGGTCAACCATTGCATACTGCGTGTCATAAGCCACCGCCCACAGAATGTTGGCCAGAAACATCAACCAACAGCTTAAAGGAACCGACTCGCTCACCGCCGCGAAGGCCATCGGAATCGACCAGCCAAACGCTGCGCCCAGCACCACCTGAGGGAGATGAGTGTAGCGCTTCATAAACGGATAGACCCACGCCAGGGCCAGCGCCGCAACCGAGAGTAAAATGGTCATGGTATTGAGCGTCAGCACCAGTAAAAAGGCGAGCAGCACCAACACCACAAACAACGTCCGGGCCTCTTTTTCCGTCACCGCGCCACTCGGCAGCGGACGGTTTGCCGTACGCTTAACATGCCCATCGAATTTTCGATCGGCATAATCATTGACCACGCAACCGGCGGCGCGCATCAGCCAGACACCGGCGACAAACACCGCCAGGATCCACCCTTGAGGGACGCCAGGGGTCGCCACCCACAGCGCCCATAGCGTCGGCCAGAGCAGCAGTAAGGCGCCGATGGGCTTATCCGTACGCATCAGGCGGTGAAACGCCAGCAGCTTATTCTGCGTCAGACTCCACTCCATTTTATTTTCCTCTTAGTACAACGGTGATGCAGGTAAAAACAGTTCGGTCAGCATCAGCGGCTTACCGCTCAGTCGCAGGCGAGAGCGGCGTCCCCACAGCGCAGCATCACAACCAATTTCAATAAAATCTCGGGTCAATGTCGATGATGTAAACAGATAACGCCCTAGCGGGGTTTTTCCTAACTGTTGCAAGGCCAGTTCAGGGCCAGACAGCGTGGATTCAGGCACCACGGTACGTCCGGCAAGCCAGGGCTCGTCATCAGCGCATAACAGAATTTCACGCAGCCAGTAACGGGATTCTTTCGGTAGTAGCGTCAGTTCTTCCGCCACCTCATGTTGACCCACAAATCCTTCCCTGATCAGTGTCACAGTGACCCGTTTTCCCTGCTGCTCAAAACGTTTTGTCATGGAATCTTCCAGTAACAACCAGTCGAGCCGTTCGGGATCCAACGCGGGGATCTCTTTGAAATAGCGCAGCGCACGCAGTTGCGTTAACGCGGGGTGTGACATGCCTGACTCTCCGTTTCATAACTGAAAGGCATTGTATCGCAGAAAAGCGCTTACGGGAGATGGAAACATAATTAAGTGATCTGTTGCGCAACAGAAAAGTAACAATTCGCAGGAAATGCCAGTAAAAAACCACCTGCATAGCAGGTGGCTTTGACACAGCCCCCTAAAAGGGGGCTTAAACACTACCCTTCCAGTCCCAGCTGTATTTGTCTTTCTTCTTCCTCTTTGGCTACCTTGTCCTGGTACC
>NZ_JBALIF010000024.1:0-33241 GCF_037053465.1 Citrobacter amalonaticus | reverse complement strand
ATGCTATTTACTCCTTGATTTGCTGGTAACAAACCGAGGCAGTATTTAGCATGGGCATTCTACGGGCAAAGCCCCACATGAACGATCACCACCTCCATAGGAGGTGGTTTAAGATTGATAAAAAAAAGGTGCGCCAGGAGACGCACCAGTTGTTGCAAATCAGCAATGTGGGGAAAGCCTTACCCCTTGCCTTTTACACTGCTGATAAAGGTAGAACGAGCTGATGTCGATCCCAAACGTTCAGCTTCATCAAGCAGTTTCAGCGCTTTATCCACATCGCCTTTCGCGACGGCGTCTTTAATCGCTTTGTTAAAGTAACTTTCGGTATCGTTCAACATCGGCTCGCTTTTCTTCGCCGGCGCAGCATAGGTTGGCGCAGGTGCAGCGGTGTTACCTACCGTGACCGGGCCCGGACCGGAAGAACCAAACAGCGGCCCGACCAGCACGCTGGAGCTGCTGTTGGTTTTCACTTTCAGTTTCAGCAGGCCATCTGTGGTATGGCGGGCGATCGGATCCGGGATGTCCGGAATCGAGTTGCCTACACCTTTGGCATACGCTTTCGCCGGATCAAGCAGCGTCGTGGTCTGCTGGAGATCTTTATCGGTAGTAAAGACCAGAACATACAGCTTCTGCTGACCCAGTGCTGGCGTCAGGCGCATTTCACCTTCCAGGCGATCCGCACTCATCACGCCCGGCTCCTGGTAGGTGAAATAACTGCTGGGGAAAAACGCAGAAGGCGTCATGTTCTGGTCGAGAATCAGTACGTTTGGCGCAAAGACGCTGGTTTGTTTGTTCACTTCACTGGTAAGGGTAATGTTTAACTCACCGATGTTAGCGGGCACGCTCCAGGCGGCTACCGGGCCGGTAATGCCGGGAACATTCAATTGCTGCCCCCCCGTGGAGAGTTGAACGGACTGCGTCTTAGATTGATCCGCCGGCGTCCAGGTCAACTGCTGGAGCGCAGCGATCGGGATGGCCGGCGCCGCGCTGGTATTCTGCGGCACGTAATTGACGTCAGCCAGGCTGATGCCAGGCACGCTGGCAAATAACCCTGCGGATAAACAAAGGGCGACGAGACTTTTCTTCATTTTCATTGTTATCACCTCAGAAAGCATGAGTTCAGCGGTGGCCAGGCAATAGCGCGCTAAACCAGATTATGCCGGATGGCGGCGTGCGCCTTATCCGGCCTACAAACTGATACCGCCATCGGCGTTTCACACAGTTTGTGAGGGGCTTGCGCCCCTCATTACGTCAGGTTAATGCCGTATTACCACCAAATTTCCATCTGAGCACCGAAGGACCACTCATCGTTGTCGCCACGGCTGGTTGTACTGATACCAGAGTTCGTTGCAGCGGCGAATTTGGTTACGTCATTACCATTTTTGATGTAGCCCCACTCTTCATCCCATTTTGCATAGGTCGCGAAGACACGGATTGCCGGGCGAGACCAGATGCTGTCGCCAGCCTGCCATTGTTGTGCCAGGGTGATTTTGTACTGGCTGTTGCGATCGCTGGTCTGCTGCGATTTGACGTTGTCGTAACCGACTTCCAGCAGGGTGCTCATGATTGGCGTCCATTTGTACATCGGACGGATACCCACGGTGTACCACTCGGTACCCAGGTCGTTATCCAGGTCGAGATTCTGGTACATACCGACGTACATCAGGTCCCATTTGTCGCCCAGGGAGATGGCACCGTGGTCAAGCACGCGGAACAGGTTACCGTTGTTATTCACAACGTTGTTGGCGAAATTCGTCTTAGTCCCGTCTGGATTGGTAATGGTTGTCGTTGAAGAACCATAAGAACCCTGGTTCAGGCCTTTGCCCTGGGTGGTCATGGAATCTGTAGCGTACTGAACGACAAACTTGTTGTAGCCTTTCAGCATGCTTTGGGTATGTTCAGCGGTGAACATCCAACCATCTTTTGATGCACCGTCTGCCAGGCTGTAGTCGTCGGTGGTGTTAGCACGACCGTAGTCAACACCCAGCTCCAGTACGCCGTCCGGGTTGGTTTGCAGACCGGCTAAACGCACGTCGAACACGTCGTTCGCCGTGTCTTTGGTACGATCATAGATATTCTGGCTGCTAAACGAGTAAGAACCACCCGCTTCCTGTGAACGGGTCGCTGCCAGAGACAGTTTGCCGAAGCCGAGGTCGATGTTTTCGATACCAGCACCAGGACCTGAGATATCCCAGTAGTAGAAGTCGATCATGTGCACGTCATGACGCTGATAGAAGCGCTTACCGGCCCAGATAGTGGAACCCGGCAGCCAGTCGATCAGGTTTTTACCCTGAACGTTAGCTTCACGGAATGCCGGATCGGTAGCTTCCCAGTCATTCTGCTGGGCAACAGAGTAGGCGACGTTAGTGTCGAAGTAGAAGCTCTTGTCGCCTTCTTTCCACACTTCCTGACCGAGTTTCAGTTCCGCATAGGTTTCACATTCGTTACCGAGACGGTATTTACTTTGAGCACCTGTTGCCTGGAAACATTGTTGTTCACCGCCACTACCCGTCCAGCCAATACCGGAACGAGCATAACCATGGAAATCCACTGCCATTGCCTGAACAGACATAATGCCTGCCGCGACGGCAACCGCCAGAGGAAGTTTGCGCAGAGTAATCATCATTCTATCTCCTGAGATCATTGCTTTTCTTTGCACGCTTTGCCTGGCCATCGCGCCAGGGTTTTGCGCTTTTTTTTAATGGGAAACCTTACACGCCCGGCTCCTGATGCAGCCGACGACAAGCAGTGCCATCCTCACGGAATAAGTGGCAACGCTCTGGCGGCAGACCAATGGCGAATACGGCTCCCTCTTCTACCAACACCACGTCGTTCTGGCGGTAAACCAGGTTTTGACGGATGGCGGGGATCTGGATATGAATTTGTGTTTCGTGACCGAGCTGTTCGACAACCTGAACCACGCCTTCCAGGGTGACATCGGCGATGTCGCTGGGCAGAAGATGCTCAGGACGAATACCTAACGACATATTGGCGCCGACCTGCACATCGCGGCTTTCGACCGGCAACCAGACGTTCTGGCGGTTCGGCAGCTCAACTTGCACCTGGTCAATGGCGGTTGCGGTGACTTTTACCGGCAGGAAGTTCATCTTCGGCGAACCAATAAAGCCCGCGACAAAACGATCGGCCGGATAGTGATACAGCTCCAGCGGTTTCCCCACCTGTGCCACACGGCCTGCATCCAGCACCACAATTTTGTCGGCCAGCGTCATCGCTTCGACCTGGTCGTGGGTGACATAGATCATCGTGCGCCCGAGGCGCTTATGGAGACGGGAGATTTCAATACGCATCTGCACGCGCAGTGCGGCATCAAGGTTAGAGAGGGGTTCATCAAGCAGGAATACCCGTGGTTCCGCCACCAGCGTACGACCAATCGCCACACGCTGACGCTGCCCACCCGAGAGTGCTTTTGGTTTACGCTCCAGCAGATGCGCCAGTTGCAGCACTTCCGCAACCTGATTAACGCGCTGATTAATCAAATCTTTTTTGGCCCCTGCCAGTTTCAGGCCAAACGACATATTTTCGGCAACGGATAAATGGGGGTAGAGTGCATAGGACTGAAAGACCATCCCTACGCCACGTTCGGCAGGCGGGACATCGTTCATTCGGGTTTCCCCGATATAAAGATCGCCACTGGTAATGGTTTCCAGCCCGGCGATCATTCGCAGTAGAGTCGATTTGCCACAGCCTGACGGCCCTACAAACACCACGAATTCCCCTTCGTGAATGTCGAGATTGATATCTTTCGATACCACCACGTCACCCCAGGCTTTTGTTACATTTCGCAGCTGTACGCTCGCCATGCCCTTCTCCCTTCGTTACAACCTGTCATCGACAGCAACATTCATGATGACCTGACTATGCGGGATTCAATGCGTGCGTAAATCCTCCACCCCCCGGCTTTTTTATGGGGGAGGAGTCGGGAGGATGAGGGAACGACATCTGAGACCTGAGCCTCGGCCTGGCAGGAAATTTCGTGACGTCAGCCGCAAAAATTAGTCTGGTTTTATGTGCGCCAGTACGCATTACTCACATTTCTGCAATACGGATCACATAAAGCTGGGGTGGGGCGTAGGGGGAAGGATGATGGAAAGAGGATGTCAATTAAGGAGACTGAGTCACGTTGAACCACTGAATGTATCCACGAGCACATCACCAAAAAGGATGGCAGATATGAAGATCAAGACTGGCGCACGTGTTTTCGCATTGTCCGCCCTTGCAGCAATGATGATTTCCGCACCGGCTCTGGCCAAAATTGAAGAAGGTAAGTTGGTTATCTGGATTAACGGCGACAAAGGCTATAACGGCCTGGCCGAAGTGGGTAAGAAATTCGAGAAAGACACCGGTATCAAAGTCACCGTTGAACACCCGGACAAGCTGGAAGAGAAATTCCCACAGGTTGCCGCAACCGGTGATGGTCCGGACATCATCTTCTGGGCGCACGACCGTTTTGGCGGCTACGCGCAGTCTGGTCTTCTGGCTGAAGTCTCGCCGGAAAAAGCGTTCCAGGACAAACTCTATCCGTTCACCTGGGATGCAGTACGTTACAACGGTAAGCTGATCGCTTATCCGATTGCGGTTGAAGCGCTGTCACTGATTTACAACAAAGATCTGCTACCAAACCCACCGAAAACCTGGGAAGAGATCCCTGCGCTGGATAAAAAGCTGAAGGAGAAAGGTAAGAGCGCCCTGATGTTCAACCTGCAAGAACCGTACTTCACCTGGCCGCTGATTGCAGCCGACGGCGGTTACGCGTTTAAGTTTGAAAACGGCAAGTACGACGTGAAAGATGTGGGCGTTGACAGCGCTGGCGCGAAAGCAGGCCTGAGCTTCCTGGTTGACCTCATCAAGAATAAACACATGAACGCGGATACCGATTACTCCATCGCAGAAGCGGCCTTTAACAAAGGCGATACGGCGATGACCATCAACGGTCCGTGGGCATGGTCAAACATCGATAAGAGCAAAGTGAACTACGGCGTGGCGCTGCTGCCGACTTTCAAAGGTAAGCCGTCCAAACCGTTCGCGGGCGTGCTGAGCGCGGGTATTAACGCCGCCAGCCCGAACAAAGAACTGGCGAAAGAGTTCCTGGAAAACTACTTGCTGACCGATCAGGGTCTGGAAGCCGTGAATAAGGACAAACCGCTGGGTGCCGTGGCGCTGAAATCCTATCAGGAGCAGTTAGCGAAAGATCCACGCATCGCCGCGACTATGGATAACGCCCAGAATGGCGAAATCATGCCAAACATCCCGCAGATGGCCGCATTCTGGTACGCCACCCGTACTGCCGTCATCAACGCGGCCAGCGGTCGCCAGACGGTTGACGCCGCCCTGAAAGACGCGCAAGGCCGTATCACTAAGTAATGCTGTTGAGTATGTGCCGGATGGCGGCATACATGTCTTATCAGGCCTACAACTTGCTGTAGGCCTGATAAGCGCAGCGCCATCAGGCATATCTCCAGTCGTAAAGTTTTATTGCTGTAGAGGAAGACCCCATGGATGTCATTAAAAAGAAACACTGGTGGCAAAGCGACACGCTGAAATGGTCGGCAATCGGTCTGCTGGGCCTGCTGGTGGGTTACCTTGTAGTTTTAATGTACGCACAAGGGGAGTATCTGTTCGCCATCATGACGCTGATTTTAAGCTCTGCTGGCCTGTATATTTTCGCCAACCGTAAGACCTACGCCTGGCGCTATGTTTACCCCGGCATGGCTGGCATGGGGCTGTTCGTCCTGTTCCCACTGGTTTGTACTATCGCTATTGCCTTCACGAACTACAGCAGTACCAACCAGCTCACCTTTGAACGCGCCCAGGAAGTGCTGATGGACCGCTCTTACCAGGCGGGCAAAACCTATAGCTTCGGTCTTTATCCGGCAGGTGACGAGTGGCAACTGGCCCTCACTGACGGCGAAACCGGGAAAAACTACCTCTCCGACGCGTTCAAATTCGGCGGTGAGCAAAAGCTGACGCTGAAAGAGACAGATGCTCTGCCTGAGGGTGAACGCGCAACGCTGCGCATCATCACGCAGAATCGCCAGGCGCTGAACGAGATTACCGCCGTGCTGCCCGATGAAAGCAAAGTGATCATGAGCTCACTGCGCCAGTTCTCCGGGACGCGGCCGCTGTATACCCTGGCCGATGACGGCACGCTCACCAACAACCAGAGCGGCGTGAAATACCGCGCCAACAATAGCATTGGCTTCTATCAGTCGATCAATGCGGACGGTAACTGGGGTGATGAGAAGCTCAGTCCGGGCTATACCGTGTCCATCGGCTGGGACAACTTTACCCGCGTCTTTACTGACGAGGGCATCCAGAAGCCGTTCTTTGCCATCTTCGTCTGGACCATCGTGTTCTCGGTATTGACCGTCATCCTGACCGTGGCGGTAGGTATGGTGCTGGCCTGTCTCGTACAGTGGGAGTCTCTGAAAGGGAAAGCGATTTACCGCGTCCTGTTGATTCTGCCTTACGCCGTACCGTCGTTTATCTCGATTCTGATTTTCAAAGGGTTATTCAACCAGAGCTTTGGTGAAATCAACATGATGCTGAGCGCGCTGTTTGGTATCAAACCGGCCTGGTTCAGCGACCCAACCACCGCGCGTTCGATGATTATTATCGTCAACACTTGGCTGGGTTATCCGTACATGATGATTCTGTGCATGGGGCTGCTGAAAGCGATTCCGGACGACCTGTATGAAGCCTCGGCTATGGATGGCGCGGGTCCGTTCCAGAACTTCTTTAAGATTACGCTCCCGCTGCTGATCAAACCGCTGACGCCGCTGATGATCGCCAGCTTCGCCTTTAACTTTAACAACTTCGTGCTGATTCAACTGTTGACCAACGGGGGACCGGATCGCCTCGGAACCACCACGCCAGCCGGCTATACCGACCTGCTGGTGAGCTACACCTACCGCATCGCCTTTGAAGGCGGCGGCGGACAGGACTTCGGCCTGGCGGCGGCTATCGCTACGCTGATCTTCCTGCTGGTGGGCGCGCTGGCCATCGTAAACCTGAAAGCCACACGCATGAAGTTTGATTAAGGGAGATAACGACAATGGCTATGGTCCAACCCAAATCTCAAAAGTTGCGTCTCTTCATTACGCATTTAGGTCTGCTGGTTTTTATCGCGGCGATCATGTTCCCGCTGCTGATGGTCATTGCCATCTCGCTGCGTGAAGGTAACTTTGCCACCGGGAGTCTTATCCCGGAAAAAATCTCCTGGGAGCACTGGCGGCTGGCGCTGGGCTTCAGCGTTGAACACGCTGATGGTCGCGTCACGCCGCCCCCCTTCCCGGTTCTGTTATGGCTGTGGAACTCGGTGAAAATCGCCGGCATTACCGCGATTGGCATCGTGGCGCTCTCAACGACCTGCGCTTACGCCTTTGCCCGTATGCGTTTCCCGGGCAAGGCCACGCTGCTCAAAGGAATGCTGATTTTCCAGATGTTCCCTGCGGTTTTATCACTGGTCGCGTTGTATGCCTTGTTTGATCGCCTGGGTCAGTACATTCCGTTTATCGGTCTGAACACCCACGGCGGCGTGATTTTCGCCTATCTCGGCGGTATCGCCTTGCATGTGTGGACCATCAAAGGCTATTTCGAAACCATCGACGGCTCGCTGGAAGAAGCGGCGGCGCTGGATGGCGCAACCCCGTGGCAGGCGTTCCGCCTCGTGCTGCTGCCGCTGTCGGTGCCGATTCTGGCGGTGGTCTTTATTTTGTCGTTCATTGCCGCGATCACCGAAGTGCCGGTTGCCTCACTGTTACTGCGTGATGTGAACAGTTACACCCTGGCGGTCGGTATGCAGCAGTATCTCAACCCACAAAACTACCTGTGGGGCGACTTTGCCGCTGCGGCAGTACTCTCAGCCATTCCCATTACGCTGGTCTTCCTGCTGGCGCAGCGTTGGCTGGTCAACGGCCTGACGGCGGGCGGAGTCAAAGGTTAAGTTTCATCGAAGTACCTGTAATGCCACTGCACTCAACATTTTTTATCCAACTTGTGACTGTAGTTCGGCGCTCTTCGGAGCGCCTTTTTTTTGTCTGCCGGATGGCGGCGTTGCCTTATCCGGCCAGGTCACTTTTTACTCGCGCTCCAGCCCATTGTAGGCCTGATAAGCGCAGCGCCATCAGGCAACCACGACACACATTGCCTTATCCGACCTGGTCCCGCTTTAAGCGTTTCGAATTACACATCCAGAGCGTGATCACCAGCAGCAGGATCGC
The DNA here is from genome assembly GCF_037053465.1 of Citrobacter amalonaticus. Taxonomy (GTDB): domain Bacteria; phylum Pseudomonadota; class Gammaproteobacteria; order Enterobacterales; family Enterobacteriaceae; genus Citrobacter_A; species Citrobacter_A amalonaticus_H. The sequence goes on along the minus strand of NZ_JBALIF010000024.1, from coordinate 25,001 downwards.
CGCCGAGTAGATCAACACATCCAGTGGTGATTTGTGATCGACAATGATCAGCCGGACAATCGCGGTGATCCCGATATAGATAAAATAGCGCAGCGGAAAGTGAAAGCCTGACTGAAAATACTTCACAATCAACGCAATAAATTCGAAATAGAGAAAGTAGACAACCAGCCCTTCCACCAGCTCATACTTACTGGCTTGCTCAGGCGCAAAGAGCACATCTGCCAGATGCAGTGTCTCTTTGCCGAGGAATACGACCAGAATCAGGCCCAGACTCAACAGCCCGAGGTTCAGCACGGTCTGTAAGATAGTGGAGATAAACTCCATGCGCGGACGAGAAAGCGACGTCATAACAGCACCTCCTGCTCAGTGGTGAGGTTCCTGTATAACGCAAAAATGTGACAGAGATCTATATTTTTTGTTTATGTTTTGTGCAAACCAGAAAAATCGCCCGGTCGCGTTTCGCTTACCGGGCCTACGGGAATGTAGGCCGGATAAGCGCAGCGCCATCCGGCAAAACAACCTCAGCGGAAATTCACGCTCTTATCGCTGGTCATGTCATAGAGCTGGAATTTACGTCCGAGCTGCTGACCCCCATCACGCGTCAGCGGCGTCCAGCCAACCGCCGCACGACTGCGGGTCGGGCCGGAAGAGAAGAGATCCAGCGGAATAGACACATAGACGCCTTTGGTGAAATCCCCTTCGCCGTACTCATCCGGCGAGACGTTGGTGAGCGTGGCGTAACCGCCCACCACCACACCGCTGTCAAAGCGTTTAGAGATATCCAGCGTGCCGCCCTTATCGCCCGCCAGGTACTGACCGACACTCGCTTTCACCAGTACATCCTGGGCAAATGACGGCGTCCAGTAGGCCGTCAGATGGCCCGTCTTCACACTGTAATCGGTGAATTTCATCATGTCTTTGGCACTGCGCCAGTCACGCTGCTTCACGTAGTTAGCATCCAGACCAAACGCCCAGTTGCTGTCGACCGGACGCCAGATCACTTCAGCCCCCGCGCCGCCGTACATGGTTTCGAGATAACCGCCGTAAATCTGACCATAGAAACCGTTACCAAAGTACTGGAAGTAGTTGGCCTGCAGGTTGTTCACGTATACGTCGTTTTGCACGTAATCACGCACGTGGGTACGTACGCGCGGCAGTTTCGAATCGTTAGGCGGGTTGGTGTAGTTGAATTTATCGTAGTTATTGGCGAGATTACCGAACAGACTACCGGTCGTCAGCAGATGATCGGTGACCCACAGATCCGCTGTCGCCATTACCCCCAACTGGTACATGTAGAAGTTTTCAGGCCCACCCACGGACTGATTCAGCACCGGATCGAGATGGAAGTCGAAGCGGGACTTGTCGATATACCAGCCCTGCTCGGTGCTTTCCGGCACTATCGGCTCACGGCGTTTTTGCGCCAGCGGCGTTTCATGCCCTAGCGGTTCGCCCTCCAGATGACGCTTCAGGCTGCTGACATCCGTTTCGGTGGTCACCTGCGGCAGGTTAAGGCGATTTTCCGTCACCCGGATCGTGCGGATCCCTTCCGGCAGGTCGTTCATCACGATCCGATTCGCCCGTTCGATCCCTTCACGCGAGTCGCGGTATTTCACCTGTTCGCCGGTCACATAGAGGGTATCGCCTTTCACCTGAATCTTTGGATCAGCCAGCCCGGCGTTATATTTCAGCAACGTCAGTTGATTCGCCACTACCGAGTGTTGCAGGATCGCATCCTGCGGTTGCGGCTGATATTTTGGTCGCGCGTTATCGTTATACGACGGTCGTAAATCGTTGAAATTAGTTCGCAGCGTCACGCCAAACATAAACGTATTTCCACGCTCATAGCTGAGGTTAACGTCGGCCCAATCGGTGACGCGGTAAATGGCGCCGACGTTAAACTTGCTTTTCTGTTCCAGCTTGCCCGCAAAGTCCTGCTGGTAGTTGTTTCCCTCGTATTCCAGTTTCAGTCGCAGTGGCTGCCACGGCGTCTGGTACTCAACGCCTCCAAACAGCGACGCCGGGCCGTGGAACATCTGGCTACCGTCAATGGAGCCGGCTTTCTTATAGCTGTTATCGCGATAGCAATATTTATCACTGTATGAACAGAGCGGATTGCTCACGTTACCGCTGGTGCCCAGATAGCCCCAGCCAAGACCGAGCGAAAAATCAAACGGCCCCCAGGCTTTACTTGCCACGAGGTATTCTGCATCGAACAGGCCGGTCCCGCCGATGTCTCTCGCGCCGACCGACACCTGCGGCATCCAGTAACTCTCTTCCCAGAGACGTAATTTCAGATCGAACGCTTTATCTTTGTAGGTCTGATCGCCGGAAAACGATTCAACGCTGCTGTACTGTTTGGTCCGCACATCGGTATAGCGCAACGTGGTCTCCAGCCAGGGAAAAAGCTGCACGGACGCGGAGTAATAGCGGTACTGGTCGTTATCGCGATAGTTGAGGCTTAACTCCCCCTCACGCGCCATACGCGCAGTTGGGGTTTGTAACAATCCCACGCCGCCAAAATCTGACTGAGAGGGGCCAATCGGCGCCGGATAGGTTTCGCCGTGGCAGGCTGCGCTAACGCCCAGCGCCAGTAAGCTGAGCAGATGTATTTTTTTCATTATTCGGGTATCCGCTGCGTCAGGGTATGAAGAATATCGGCGTTCAGCGCGTCCGGCTCACTGCTCCAGAGAGAATCATCCAGGCCCACAAAAATGATGCTGCCCGGCATCGGCTCGACGTGACGTTTATTCCAGTAAGCCACCGGGACTTTCTGCTTTCGGCCATCGGGATAAACCACCCACGCATAGCTGCGATCCGCACCACTGAGCCTGTCTTGTCCATCGAGATAACTGGCAACATCGCGTCCGGGCATAAACGGCTGTTTTCCGGGACGGCTAATCAGGCCAAAGATCGTGATCTCCGTCGGCTGTGCGCCGACCCACAGCGTGTAGTTACCCTGCAAGGGCGGGTTTCCGCGCTCGCTGACTCGCACGCTGTCCGGATCGAGATTCACCGCCTGTCTGCCTGTCACCTTCAGCGCCTGAACTTGCTGGCGCAGTGCGTTGATCGCGGCGGCATCCTCTCCGCTCGCGTTGGCGCTTAACGCCGCCAGACGCGCCAGCAGCGCCTGCTGCTGGTTCAGTGCTTTTACCGTCGCTTTCTCTTCAGCGATCACTGCGCCCGGCCACCAGCTGTTTGCCAGCCTGGGCTGGCCGACCAGATCGATAAGGTGCTCAGCGCCGGTGAGCGTTTTCGGTTCCGTGCTCCCTGCGCTAAAGACCTTGACGGTACCCGCAGCAAAAACTGATGACGCGCTCAGACTGAAGATCAGCGCAGTGATGGTCCGTTTGATCATGATTTTGCCGCCTTGATCAGCGTGGTTTTTACCGGGAAGAAGTTCGCGCCCAGATACTGCTCCGACTGGCGGATGTGCCCTTCGTTGTCAATCCAGTAGCGGTTATGCCAGCGCGTTTGATCGGTGGTGACGGCTTCATCCAGCACGCGAACCGGGGTCTCTTCGCTGCCGACTTTCACCGTGTCATTGCCCTCCCATGTAAAGACGGAACGCGCGGTGGCGTAACGCACCTGTTTGTGCTCAGTCCAGCCCATCGTGCGCGTCCAGGTCACGCCATCAACGATCTGATTCGGTTTGCGCAATGGATCGTCAGCGAGATTATTGACGTCGATAAGGTTGTCGCCGCCAAGCAGCGTTTTCACCAGACGCCCATGCTGAGTCACGAGAGTGGCCCGATCCTGTGTCACCCATTTCTGCTGCCCGTTCTCCGCGAAAGCGAGCACCACAAACAGTTGCGGCCCGCCGTTAAGCTGCATGTACTGACTGGCATAGGGCATGTTTTGAATGTCATCGTCCGTCAGTTGCACGCCTGGTGTGCCAAACAGGCTGTCCCACAGTGCGTTGCCCAGTTGTTTCGTGGTGGCTGAGCAGGCCTGTAACAACAGGCAAAGTAGTATGAGTGCAGGTCGCTTCACGACTCTTCTCCAGAGGGGCAAAATAACCACACCGAAGTGTGGTTAGGATTAAATGTACCGAGCTTACTGGGTACTGGTGGTCGTGGTGGTGGTGGTCCCGGTATTGGAACCGTCACCGCCGCCGGTTGCCGCCAGAGCGACACCCACCGCCGAACTTACGGTGCTCACGCTGGATGCGGAGGAACTCCCCGCCGACACCGACGTTGCTGCCGAGCCTGCCGCTTCACCCACCTCAACGGGGGCTGCATAGACAGAACTCGCCGCAAGCGCAGATATGGCAAAAATGCCATACAGAACTTTTTTCATAACAATTTCCCTTCATTGAATGAATGGAGATTTACCCGAAGTGTTTCGGGCGGAATTGAGTATACACAACTAAAGCATGCGAATTACGGCAGGTCTAAATAGCGAGACGGTTTTAGGATAATTGGACTTCTGTTGGATGAATGATTTCATCAATAAATATAATTGATAATAAAATCAATAAATTATGATTTTTACAGATAATAAAAAGATCCGTATTTTCCTAAAATAACGCTGGGTTATTTTAAGGCCATTTATTATTTTAGGATTAAGCTCAATATAAGATTTTGGGAAACCACACGAACAACCGGAATTATCTCATAAAAAAGCCGATAATAATATCGGCTCATTTCATTATTAATTTGCCTGATGGCGCTTCGCTTATCAGGCCTACGGCAGCGCGTAGGCCGGATAAGACGCATCAGCGTCGTCATCCGGCGCTGCGCCCGATTAACGCCAGGCTTTATAGCGGTTTATCAAGCCGTTGGTAGAACTGTCATGACTCTCAATCTCTTTGTCATCTTTCAGTTCCGGCAGGATGCGGTTCGCCAACTGTTTGCCCAGCTCAACGCCCCACTGGTCGAACGTGAAGATGTTCAGGATGATGCCCTGAGTAAAGATTTTGTGTTCATACAGTGCAATCAACGCCCCCAGGCTGAACGGGGTGATTTCGCGCAGCAGGATGGAGTTGGTCGGGCGGTTGCCTTCAAATACTTTGAACGGCACAACGTGTTCCAGAGTGGCCGGATCTTTACCCTGATCGCGGTATTCCTGCTCAACCACTTCACGGGATTTCCCGAACGCCAGCGCTTCGGTCTGCGCGAAGAAGTTAGACAGCAGCTTCGGATGGTGATCGGACAGCGGGTTATGGGTGATCGCCGGTGCGATAAAGTCGCATGGAACCATTTTGGTTCCCTGGTGAATCAACTGATAGAACGCGTGCTGACCGTTTGTTCCCGGCTCGCCCCAGATAATCGGGCCTGTCTGGTAATCCACTGGCTTACCGTTACGGTCAACATATTTGCCGTTGGATTCCATGTTGCCTTGCTGGAAGTAAGCGGCGAAGCGGTGCATATACTGATCATACGGCAGGATAGCTTCGGTTTCTGCACCGAAGAAATTGTTGTACCAGATACCAATCAGCGCCAGCAGCACCGGCAGGTTTTTCTCCGGTGCGGTGGTGGAGAAATGCTTATCCATGGCGTGCGCGCCGGACAGCAGTTCGACAAAGTTTTCGTAGCCAACAGACAGGATGATCGACAGACCAATCGCCGACCACAGAGAGTAGCGGCCGCCAACCCAGTCCCAGAACTCGAACATATTGGCGGTATCGATACCGAACTCGCCAACCGCTTTCGCGTTGGTGGACAGCGCAGCGAAGTGTTTCGCCACGTGTTTTTCATCACCCGCGGTTTTCAGGAACCAGTCGCGCGCGCTGTGGGCGTTGGTCATGGTTTCCTGGGTGGTGAAGGTTTTGGACGCCACCAGGAACAGCGTGGTTTCTGGATTCACTGTCTTCAACACTTCGGCGATATGGGTACCGTCGACGTTAGACACAAAGTGCATATTCAGGTGATTTTTATACGGACGCAGCGCTTCGGTCACCATGAACGGGCCGAGGTCAGAACCGCCAATCCCGATGTTAACCACGTCGGTGATCGCTTTACCGGTATACCCTTTCCACTGACCGGAGATGATCGCTTCAGAGAACGATTTCATCTTCTCCAGCACCGCATTCACTTCCGGCATCACATCTTTGCCGTCAACGATAATTGGCGTATTGCTACGGTTACGCAGCGCCACATGCAACACGGCACGATCTTCAGTGCGGTTGATCTTCTCACCGGAGAACATGGATTTGATCGCCCCCGCCAGATCGGTCTCTTTCGCCAGATCCTGCAGTTTCGTCAGGGTCTCTTCGGTGATGCGGTTCTTGGAGAAATCCACCAGCATCAGATCGTCAAACGTCGCGGAGAATTTGCTGAAACGATAGCTATCCTTTGCGAACAGCTCCGCAAGGGTAACGTCCTTCATTTCTTCATAGTGTTTTTGTAGTGCCTGCCAGGCAGAAGTCTGCGTTGGATTGATGTTTTTCATTAGCAATACTCTTCTGATTTGAGAATTGTGACTGAGATCGATTGTAACGCTAGTCACAGAAAAGTGTGATTGTTTTAGTGCCGTTGCCCTGGTCCCGGTCAAATAACAGCAAAAAGTCGAGTTGTTATAAGCACCATTACTGAGGCTAATCCCAGCATAAAAAATCCGCATAATCCCGGCGTTGACAGTCCAGGCCACACATTTTATTTATAAATACGGTATTTGCGCCTGCACCGGTTTCTGTTCTGCCTTTGTGCCATGGTCGCTTTCTCACTCCCTGACACGAGGTCGTTATGACAGAATTAGTTGTCTCTAAATTTGGCGGAACCAGCGTCGCCGATTTTGATGCCATGAACCGCAGCGCTGATGTGGTGCTTTCCGATGCAAACGTGCGCTTAGTGGTACTTTCCGCTTCTGCCGGCATTACCAATTTGCTGGTCGCGCTGGCTGAAGGTCTGGAGCCAACCGCACGCTTTGAGAAACTCGATGCGATCCGCAAAATTCAGTTCGATATTCTGGAGCGTCTGCGCTATCCGAACGTGATTCGTGAAGAGATCGAACGTCTGCTGGAAAATATCACCACCCTGTCGGAAGCCGCCGCCCTGGCGACCTCGACCGCGTTGACCGATGAGCTGGTCAGCCACGGCGAACTGATGTCGACCCTGCTGTTTGTTGAAATCCTGCGCGAGCGTAACGTTCAGGCGCAATGGTTTGATGTGCGTAAAGTGATGCGCACCAACGATCGCTTTGGCCGTGCCGAGCCGGATGTAGCCGCCCTGGCAGAACTGGCGACACTGCAACTGGTCCCGCGTCTGAGCGAAGGGCTGGTGATCACCCAGGGATTCATTGGCAGCGAAAGCAAAGGACGCACAACGACGCTCGGACGCGGCGGCAGTGACTATACCGCCGCCCTGCTGGCTGAAGCGATCCATGCTACCCGTGTCGATATCTGGACCGACGTTCCGGGCATCTACACCACCGATCCGCGCGTGGTGCCAGCGGCGCAGCGCATTGATGAAATCGCCTTTGAAGAAGCGGCGGAAATGGCCACTTTTGGCGCGAAAGTATTGCATCCGGCAACCTTGCTGCCCGCTGTGCGCAGCGATATCCCGGTCTTCGTCGGTTCAAGTAAAGACCCCAAAGCAGGTGGCACGCTGGTCTGCAATAAGACCCAGAACCCACCGTTGTTCCGCGCTCTGGCACTGCGTCGTAAGCAGACGCTGCTTACCCTGCACAGCCTGAATATGCTGCACTCACGCGGTTTTCTCGCCGAGGTCTTTGGTATTCTCGCGCGCCATAATATCTCCGTCGATTTGATCACCACCTCTGAAGTAAGCGTGGCCCTGACGCTGGATACCACTGGTTCCACCTCTACCGGCGATACGCTGCTGACGCAGTCGCTACTGATGGAGTTGTCGGCGTTGTGCCGGGTAGAAGTCGAAGAAAACCTCGCGCTGGTCGCGCTGATTGGTAACGATCTGTCGAAAGCCTGCGGCGTCGGCAAAGAGGTGTTCGGGGTGCTGGAACCGTTTAATATCCGTATGATTTGCTACGGCGCGTCCAGCCATAACCTTTGCTTCCTGGTGCCAGGCACAGAGGCAGAGCAGGTTGTACAGAAACTGCACTATAATTTATTTGAGTAATCATCCTCAGGCGTATGACGGTCACGCATCGTTATACGCCGCTTATTGCGACGACCCGGCTCTCCTCTTTTCCCGCCAAATATATCAACCACATCAATTACAAACATCACATCAATTAAATAAAATTATAATTCCGCGTCTTTTTCTTAAAAAAAGCGCGGGCAATAGAAAAACAATCCCCCACAAATTATCTTAACGTACGTTCATTTCCACCTGTATTCCCGGTAGTTATCGGTACTCTTTGTATCACCCTGTAAATAAACGAGGAAAAATGAAAGCATTTATTATAAATGATACCGAAAAAGAATATCACTGGGGATGCTATGGGACCTCTTCCGCGATAAAAAAACAACTTATGGATAGAGGTGTAACAGAAATCGCGTCAGTTTCCTGCAAAGAAGGCAGCAAGCCCGAAAATACCTCAAAAAAATGTCTGCTGGTTTACAGTAAAAATCCATTAATACGCTATATTGCGCAAAAATATTATGTCAGCGTAATGCGCAGAAAATTACCTGCAGTATGGCAAGCAATGCTCGATAGCGATTATATCGTCATCAATGGTGAAGGAACGATAAACAGCATTCATGTCGCCACACGCTTTATCTTCTTCATGGTGTTTATCGCAAAAGAGGTGATGAAAAAACGAGTCTGCATCATTAATCACTCCTGCTACCCTAAACGGGATAAGCCAAAACAAATGCAGTACTATCAACGCGTATACGCAAAGTGCGATTTCATTGCCGCCAGGGAACCAGCTTCACAGCTTATCATTACTGAACGCTTAGGAGTAAAGGCCACGCTCGCCTTTGATAGCCTGCCATTGTCCGTCAAAGAGACAGAAAATATTCCCGCCAGCCTGTATTCTGGAAAATATATATGCGTTTCGGGCGCAGTCAATTATGATACCCGCAATTCAGCGTTAATTGCATCAGGGCTTCGTGATAACTACCCTGATCATCACATCGTCTATTTAACCGGTTCCGCGTCCGGTATGAATAATGAAGATCCTGACGTGATTGCAAGCCTGCAAAAATATATCCCGGAAATGATCGTCCATGATGCGCACTCTTTTACCGAGTGGTTATCCGTTATCAAACATTCAGTACTGTTAATATCTGGTCGCTACCATTACTCCGTTGCCGCCATGTGCTTTGGAACACCCATGATCTGCTTTTCATCGAATACACCTAAAATCGATGAAGTCAATAAACTCTTCCGCTTACCGAAATGTGTGAAGACCCGGGATGAATTTATGCATGCATTGAATAGCGTAGGGGCATTCTCGTGGACGCCATTACTGGATGAGATGTGTCATCTGGCAGAACAAAATTATATCTTCTTACCCCTTCGTACATAGCCCGGCTAAACTCAGGTTTTGCCGCCCTGCCTGACGCCCTGTACTCGGTCTGGCGCAACCGATATCAACCACCTCATCACGGATAAGAGTGTTAAAACAACGGTTTATTGGCAGCAGAATTTCGCCAGAAAAATGCGAATTGCTGACTGAACGCTATCCGCCCGTGGCGTCTTGCCGTACACTGAAATGACCAGGCACACTGAGGGCAACCGTATGGCACTCCCCCGCATTACCCAAAAAGAGATGACCGAGCGCGAACAGCGCGAACTGAAAACGCTGCTCGACCGCGCCCGTATCGCGCACGGTCGCCCGTTAACCAACGCGGAGACCAACAGCGTGAAGAAAGAGTACATCGACAAGTTGATGGCGTTGCGCGAAGCAGAGGCGAAAAAAGCCCGCCAGTTAAAGAAAAAGCAAGCTTATAAACCGGATTCTGACGCGTCATTTTCCTGGTCAGCGAATACGCCGACGCGCGGCCGACGTTAACGTCCTTTTTTCTTACGCCCCGGTGAGGTAAAGCGTTTACCGTTTGCTGCCGGGCGTGATTTCTCTTTTTCCGCCGTTTTTTCGATCTTCACTACCGGGCGCTTAATCCCCGCCGCTTTTGGCTTCGCTTTAGCTTTTGGCTTCGCTTCTGAAGAGGAATTTTCGATGAGTTTAAACAGCGTGATCAATTCGTCATCCGTCAGGTCACGCCATTCCCCCAGCGGCAAACCGGAGAGACCCACGTTCATGATGCGTGTACGTTCAAGCTTCGTCACTTCATAGCCGAAATGTTCGCACATGCGTCGAATCTGGCGGTTCAACCCCTGAATCAACGTAATGCGAAAAACGAAGGGCGCTTCTTTCTTGACCTTACATTTTTTGGTGACGGTACCGAGAATTGGCACGCCGGCACCCATCCCACGAATAAACTCGTCGGTAACCGGTTTATCAACCGTTACCAGATACTCTTTTTCATGGTCGTTGCCGGCGCGCAGGATCTTATTCACCAGATCGCCGTGGTTGGTCAGAAAGATCAGTCCCTGGGAGTCTTTATCCAGACGGCCAATTGGGAACACGCGTTTACTGTGGTTAACGAAATCAACAATGTTGTCACGTTCGCTGTCTTCGGTGGTGCTCACAATCCCCACCGGCTTATTCAGCGCGATAAAGACCAGATCTTCCGCTTCACGCGGCTCAATCAACCGACCATTCACCTTCACGACGTCGCCAGACATCACCTGATCGCCTATGGTGGCGCGCTTGCCATTGATGAAGACATTCCCTTGCTCAATGAAGCGATCCGCTTCACGGCGCGAGCAAATTCCGCTTTCGCTGATGTATTTGTTTAATCGGGTAGATGAGTCGGGCAGCATAATTTCTCCTTTGACAGCGAAATATACCCTACCTTACGAGCGATAAAAAATAATCGTGAGGGGCTTAACCTGCGTCAGCGAATCTGCATACCAATCATCGACAGAACTTCAGGCAAGTCAAGAGCATTTAATATAACCCCGCCACAGCGTTAGTTAATGATGATGAGACTTATGTCGCAAAGGCATTGGGCGTCAACCTCACCGTTAAATAATGAATTTACCTTCCCCCGCCCCTTTCAACATCGTGAGCCATATCAGTAAGTCGCTACTGTGCCAGTGGTAGCATTACCACGTTTTGTAATTTTTTGATTTGATGGAGAAATGATGGAACTGCTTTTATTGAGTAACTCAACGCTGCCAGGCAAAGGCTGGATGGAACACGCCCTGCCGCTGATTGCGGAGCAACTGAACGGTCGTCGTTCGGCGGTGTTTATCCCGTTCGCAGGCGTGACGCAAACCTGGGATGAATACACGGAAAAAACAGCCGCCATCTTCGCCCCTATGGGCGTCAAAGTGGTGGGCATTCACAGCGCGGCCGATCCGCTGGCAGCCATTGAAAATGCAGACGTGGTGGTGGTTGGCGGCGGAAATACTTTTCAGTTACTGAAAGAGTGCCGTGAACGCGGGTTGTTGACGCCGATTGTTGACGTGGTTAAACGCGGTGCGTTGTACATTGGCTGGAGCGCAGGCGCGAACCTCGCTTGCCAGACCATCCGTACCACCAACGATATGCCCATTGTCGATCCGAAAGGGTTTGATGCGCTGGGCCTGTTCCCGTTACAGATTAACCCGCATTTCACCAACGCGCTGCCAGAAGGCCACAAAGGCGAAACGCGTGAACAGCGTATTCGCGAACTGCTGGTTGTCGCGCCAGAGCTGACGGTGATCGGTCTGCCGGAAGGAAACTGGATCAAGGTAAGCAAAGGCCAGGCGGTACTTGGCGGTCCAAGAACCACGTATGTGTTTGAAGCCGGTAAAGACGCGGTGCCGCTGGAAGCAGGACACTGCTTTTAGTTGATTTGTGTCTGATGCCGGATACGGCAAAGCCGCCATCCGGCATTCATTATTTCAATACTCCCGTTCGTCGTCTTCGTCCGGCTGTTCCAGCACGCTGTAAGCCACGGAACAAAACAACGAGTTCAGACGCTGCATATCGCCCAACAAGCCCAGATGCAAAGAACTGGTCTCGATACTTTGCACGTTCTGCTGGTGCAGGCGGTCCACGTGAGCGTGCGAATAGCGGCGATTAAGGATGCGGAAACGATGCTTACTGCGCCGCAGCCGACGCGCGCTGGTTACGTCGCCGGAGAAAAAGACCGACATCGCCAGTTGCAGGTTACTGAGCAGTTGATCGTACAGCGCATCCAGCTCTTTTAGCCCCTCAATTGAGAACGCCCGACGCGCCGCCAGCGACTTATCAGCAATCTCGCTGCCCATTCGTTCGACAATATCTGAAGCCTGCTCCAGATTGAGCGACATCTCGATAATCTCCGCCCAGCGGCGCGACTCCTCTTCCGCCAGTTCCTCTTTCGGCATCCGCGCAAGATAGAGTTTAATGGCGGTGTAGAGCACGTTGATGTCATCCGCGATTTTACGCAGCTCTTTCTCTTCACGCGGCTCACCGTGCATCACCTTCTTCAGCCCTTCCATCATCTGCTCCATCGCATCCCCGATACGCAGCGCTTCGCGGGCGGCGTTGGCCAGCGCAAGCGTAGGAGTATCCAGCGCGCTGACGTCCAGATGTTTTGGTTTGAGATGCGCATCCAGCTCCGGCTCGTCGCGGATGATGCGCTTACAGAAACGCGCCATCGGCTCGGCAAACGGAACCATTGCCAGGCAGCGGACCAGGTTGTAGAAAACGTGGAAATAGATAACCAGCTCGGATTTCGCCAGCGGCAACTCATCCATCAGATTCGCCAGCGGATGAACAAACGGCAGAATAATCAGGCTACCCACCAGCTTAAACAGCAGGCTGCCGAGCGCCACGCGACGGGCAGCAGCATTCGCCGCACTGTTGTTGAGCATCGCCAGCAGGCCGGAACCGAGGTTGGCGCCAATCACCAGACACAGCGCCACCGGGAAGGAGATGATCCCCGCTGCGGTCAGGGTGGCGGTTAACAGCACCGCCGCAAGGCTGGAATAACTGATGATAGCGAACATCGCACCGATCAACGCATCCAGCAAGATATCGCCGGTCAGCGAGGCGAAAATCACCTGTACACCGTTGGCCTGCGTGATGGGGGTCACAGCCTGCACAATCAGTTCCAGCGCCAGCAGGATCAGGCCCAGGCCAATCCCCACGCGCCCCAGTTGCCCGGCTCGGGACTGTTTGCGGCCAAGAAAGAAGATCACGCCGATAAAAATCAGCAGCGGCGACAGCCACGATAAATCGAAGGTGAGGATACGCGCCATCAGCGCGGTCCCCACGTCAGCGCCGAGCACAATCACCAGAGCGGGGGTCAGTGCGACAAGATCCTGGGCGACAAACGAGGTCACCAGCATGGTAGTGGCGTTACTGCTTTGCACCAGCGCAGTCACGCCAATTCCCGCGCAGAAGGCGAGCGGTTTCTTTTCAACACTCCGGCTAAGCACGGTACGCAGGCGAGCGCCAAACACGCGCATTACGCCAGTACGCACAATATGAGTCCCCCAGACCAGCAGGGCAACAGCAGAAAGCAGGTGAAGCAGCGTTAACACGGAATCTGGTACTCCTTATTGTTATAGGTTTCCGGGACTCATCGCGTCGGTATCATGCCTGATGACGCTGCGCTTATCCGGCCTACAACTAGCCGGATAAGGCGTTTACGCCGCCATCCGGCAAGCCACGCTCATAAGTCTTTCTCAAGTATAAGGGTTTAAACGTAAGAAAGAGACAGGGCGCTCAATGAGCGCCCTGTTAGTTGTAAGAAAAGTTAACGGTTTGATGAATCAATCCGCATCGTAACCCAGGTTCGGCGCCAGCCAGCGTTCAACCTCAGCAACGCTCATCCCTTTACGGAAAGCGTAATCCTCCACCTGGTCGCGCTGAATCTGCGCCACCGCGTAGTATTTGCTGTCCGGATGGCTGAAGTACCAACCGGAGACTGATGCGCCAGGCCACATGGCATAAGACTCGGTGAGCTTCATCCCGGTGTGTTTTTCCACATCCAGCAACTGCCAGATGGTACCTTTCTCCGTGTGCTCAGGGCAGGCTGGATAGCCCGGCGCCGGGCGGATACCCTGGTAGTTTTCGCGGATCAATTCCTCATTGCTGAGGTTCTCGTTCGGCGCATAGCCCCAGTAAACTTTACGCACGCGCTCGTGCAGATATTCCGCGAATGCTTCCGCCAGACGATCCGCAATCGCTTTCACCATGATCTTGTTGTAATCATCGTGCTGCGCTTCGAACGCCTCTGCCAGCGCGTCCTCTTCCAGCCCGCCGGTTACAGCAAAAGCGCCAATATAATCGGCTTTACCGGAGAGCTTCGGCGCGACAAAGTCAGACAGACAGTAGTTGGCGAAGCCCACTTTTTCCGTCTGTTGACGCAGATGATGACTGACCGTCAGCACGTGGGTGCGCGTTTCATCACGATAGATTTCAATGTCATCACCCACACGGTTTGCCGGGAACAGCCCCACCACACCGCGCGGATTCAGGGTTTTGTCCGCGCTCAGTTTGTCCAGCATCTCATTGGCGTCTTTAAACAAGCGCTGCGCCTCAACGCCTACCACCTCATCTTCCAGAATGCGCGGGTATTTCCCCGCCAGCGACCAGGTCATAAAGAACGGCGTCCAGTCGATGTAGTTACGCAGGGTTTCGATGCTGGCTTCCACCTCCTGTACGCCCAGCCGGTGCGCCACCGGCGGGGTATAGCTCGCCCAGTCGAAGGCCAGATCGTTTTCACGCGCGGCGTCGAGTGTGACCGGCGGCGTGCGTGGCTTTTTACGACCATGCTGGATACGCACGGTTTCATACTCTTTTCGGGTGCGGGCGACAAAGTCGTCGCGCTGGGTATCGGAAAGGAGCGCCGCCACAACACCAACGGTGCGAGAGGCGTTCTGCACGTAGACCGTCGGCCCGCTGTAGTTCTGTTCGATTTTTACCGCTGTATGGGCTTTTGAGGTTGTCGCGCCGCCAATCAGCAGCGGAATGGTGAAGCCCTGACGCTCCATCTCTTTCGCCACGTTCACCATTTCATCCAGCGACGGAGTAATCAATCCGGAAAGGCCGATCAGGTCCGCGTTCACCTCTTTGGCGGTTTTGAGGATCTTCTCTGCCGGCACCATCACGCCCAAATCGACGATTTCATAGTTATTGCACTGCAACACTACGCCAACGATATTCTTACCGATGTCATGGACATCGCCTTTCACGGTGGCGATCACCATTTTGCCGTTACTGGAACCTTTCTCTTTGCTGGCTTCAATAAACGGTTCGAGATACGCCACCGCCTGCTTCATTACGCGAGCCGATTTCACTACCTGCGGCAGGAACATTTTTCCTTCGCCAAACAGGTCGCCGACCACGTTCATGCCGTCCATCAATGGTCCTTCGATAACCTCGATCGGTCGGGCGGCCTGCTGGCGCGCTTCTTCGGTATCCTGCTCGATAAATTCCGTGATGCCTTTGACCAGAGAATATTCGAGGCGCTTTTTAACTTCCCACGTGCGCCACTCCGCCAGTTGCGCGTTAGCCGTTTCATCACTCTTGCTGCCGCGATATTTCTCTGCCAGTTCCAGTAATCGCTCGGTGCCATCATCACGGCGGTTGAGGATCACATCTTCTACCGCATCCCGCAGTTCAGTCGGGAGATCGTCGTATATCGCCAGTTGACCAGCATTCACAATCCCCATATCCATGCCATTGCGAATGGCGTAGTAGAGGAACACTGCGTGAATCGCTTCGCGTACCGGGTCGTTACCGCGAAACGAAAATGAAACGTTGGACACGCCGCCGGAGATCAGCGCATGCGGCAGTTCACGTTTGATGTCTTCACAGGCGCCAATAAAGTCCTGAGCGTAGTTGTTGTGTTCTTCAATCCCGGTCGCCACCGCGAAGATGTTCGGGTCGAAAATGATGTCTTCCGGCGGGAAACCCACCTCTTCGGTAAGAATGTGGTACGCCCGGCGGCAGATCTCGATTTTACGCGCGCGGGTATCGGCCTGGCCCTGCTCATCAAAGGCCATCACCACAACAGCCGCACCGTAACGACGCAGCAATTTCGCGTGATGGATAAAGGTCTCAACCCCCTCTTTCATCGAAATAGAGTTAACGATGCCTTTCCCCTGGATGCACTTCAGCCCCTTCTCAATGACCTCCCATTTCGAGGAGTCAATCATGATCGGCACGCGGGCAATGTCCGGCTCACCGGCAATGAGATTCAGGAAACGCACCATCGCCGCTTCAGCGTCGAGCATCCCTTCATCCATATTGATATCAATGATCTGTGCGCCGTTTTCGACCTGCTGACGGGCAACATCCAGCGCTTCGCTGTATTTTTCTTCTTTGATGAGGCGCTTAAATTTGGCAGAGCCGGTGACGTTGGTCCGTTCGCCGACGTTCACAAACAGGCTGTCATCACCGATATTGAGCGGCTCAAGGCCGGACAGACGGCAGGCGACCGGGATTTCCGGCAGTTTACGCGGTGGTAACCCTTCAACCGCGCGGCTCATCGCCGCAATGTGTGCAGGGGTGGTGCCGCAGCAGCCGCCGACGATATTCAGAAAACCCGCTTCGGCCCATTCGCGGATTTGTTTCGCCATCGTGTCGGCATCGAGATCGTATTCACCAAAGGCGTTGGGCAGACCGGCGTTCGGGTGCGCGGTCACATAACATTCGGCGATGCGCGATAGCTCTTGCACATACTGGCGCAGTTCATCCGGCCCCAGCGCACAGTTCAGACCAAACGTGAGCGCCTCGGCGTGGCGCAGCGAGTTATAAAAGGCTTCGGTGGTCTGGCCGGAAAGGGTACGGCCAGAGGCATCCGTGATGGTGCCGGAAATCATGATCGGCAGATCAACGCCCAGCGCGTCCAGCTCCTCTTTCACAGCGAAAATCGCCGCTTTCGCATTCAGCGTGTCAAATACGGTTTCGATCAAAATCAGGTCGCTACCACCTTCCACCAGCGCTTTGGTCGATTCACGGTAGGCCGCCACCAGTTGGTCGAAGGTGATGTTACGAAACGCTGGGTCATTAACATCCGGCGATATAGACGCGGTGCGGTTGGTTGGCCCCAATACACCCGCCACATAGCGCGGTTTTGCCGGATTTCGTGCAGTCCACTCATCGGCGCAGGCGCGGGCCAGTTTCGCCGCCGCAAAGTTGATCTCCGCCGACAGCGATTCCATCTGGTAATCTGCCATCGCGATGGTCGTGGAGTTAAACGTGTTGGTTTCGATGATATCCGCGCCCGCGTCAAAATAGGCATTGTGGATGGCGGTTATCACCTCGGGCTTGCTCAGCACCAGCAGGTCATTGTTGCCTTTCAGATCGCACGGCCAGTCGGTAAAGCGTTCGCCCCGGAAATCCTCTTCCCCCAGACGGTAGCTCTGGATCATCGTCCCCATGCCGCCGTCCAGCACCAGAATACGTTCATTTAACTGCGCACGCAGTTGTTCAACTTTGCTGCTCACACTTGCTCCTGACAACGCTCAACCAGACCGAAAAAACTCAACAGGTCATACTGGCATAAACCTGGGAGGCGGAAAAGAGAACAACGGGCAACATGAGACATGTTCAGCTTCACTCATCCGATCAGTACAAGACTGCTTGCATTATAATTGAATAAAACGAAAATGATTTCCACGATACAGAAAAAGGAGCTTGCCATGGTTGCCCCCATTCCCGCAAAACGCGGCAGAAAACCCGCCGCGACAACCGCCCCCGCAGCCGGCCAGGTTCAGTCGCTCACGCGTGGCCTCAAACTGCTGGAATGGATTGCGGAATCCAACGGCAGCGTGGCGTTGACCGAACTCGCCCAGCAGGCTGGCTTACCCAATTCCACCACTCACCGTTTACTGACGACCATGCAACAGCAGGGCTTTGTGCGTCAGGTGGGCGATCTTGGGCACTGGGCGGTGGGCGCGCATGCGTTCATCGTTGGCAGCAGCTTTTTGCAGAGTCGCAACCTGCTGGCCATCGTCCACCCGATTCTGCGCAAACTGATGGAAGACTCCGGCGAAACGGTGAACCTGGCGGTGCTGGACCAAAGTGATCATCAGGCGATTATCATCGATCAGGTACAGTGTACCCAACTGATGCGTATGTCAGCGCCGATTGGCGGTAAGTTACCGATGCACGCCTCTGGCGCGGGTAAAGCGTTCTTATCCCAGTTAAGTGAGGAACAGGTGACGCAGTTGTTGCACCGCAAAGGGTTACATGCGTATACCCACGCGACGCTGGTTTCTCCGGTTCACCTGAAAGACGATCTCGCTCAGACCCGTAAACGCGGTTATTCCTTTGATGATGAAGAACATGCGCTGGGACTGCGCTGTGTGGCGTCGTGCATTTATGATGAGCATCGCGACCCCTTTGCCGCGATCTCCATCTCCGGTCCCATTTCGCGGATCACCGACGACCGCGTCACGGAATTTGGCGCGATGGTGATCAAGGCGGCCAAAGAAGTGACGCTGGCCTATGGCGGGATTCGTTAAAGCTGTCTCGCCGATAGCATTTTAGATTTTAGCCAGGCCTGATAAGCGTAACACCATCAGGCAGATCGGCGCACATTGCCGGATGGCGGCGCAGGTGCTTTATCCGGCCTACGGTCAGTTTCATAACGTACGCTGAAACGCTGGCGACGGCGGTATGCATAAACATCTTCGATATGCCCTTCCCGAATGCGCGTCTGTAGCGCGCGCCAGTAGTCGGCGCGAAACAGGTCGGCGTGCATCTCTTCAAACAGCGGTCCTATGCGCGGATCGGCGCACAGCCAGTGACGAAACTCCTCGGGAAAGACATCGCCCGGCGAAACGCTGTACCACGGCTCGCTGGCCAGTTCATCCTCCGGGTAACGCGGCGGTGGAATGTCGCGGAAATTCACTTCCGTCATATAACAGATTTCATCATAATCGTAGAACACCACGCGACCGTGACGGGTGACGCCGAAGTTCTTAAACAGCATGTCACCGGGGAAGATATTAGCGGCGGCAAGCTGGCGAATCGCATTGCCGTACTCTTCAATCGCATCCCGTAGTTGCTGGCCTTCCACCTGTTCAAGCCAGATATTGAGCGGCACCATCCGCCGTTCAATATAGAGATGGCGAATGACAATTTGATCGCCAAGGTCGGTTATTTTCTCCGGCACTTCCTGTAATAACAGCGCCATAAGCGCGGGGCTTATCTGTTGTTTCTCCAGGACGAAGTTTTCGAACTCCTGGGTATCCGCCATACGCCCCACGCGATCGTGTTCTTTTACCAGTTGATAGCAGGCGCGAACGTGTGCCGCTGACATCTCTTTTTGCGGCGCAAACTTGTCTTTGATAATTTTAAACACCCGGTCGAAGCCTGGCAGCGTAAAGACCAGCATCACCATGCCCCGTATACCCGGCGCTTCAATAAACTGCTCATCACAGTCACTCAGATACAACAAATATTCCCGGTAACTCTCCGTCTTTGCATGCTTCTGGCAGCCAATCGCCATGTACAGCTCGGCGGTGGTTTTACCTGGCAGGATCTCGCGCAACCACTCAACCAGCGCGGCAGGCAGCGGTGCGTAAACCATGAAATAAGAGCGGGCAAAACCGAACACGATACTGGCTTCCGCCGTAGTGGTCAGGCAGGTATCAACAAACAGTTCACCGTCATCGGTGCGATGGATCGGCAGCAAAAAGGGCAGCGTTGCGGATGGAGTGATGAGCTTACCCACCAGCCAGGCGGCTTTGTTGCGATAGAACAGTTCGTTTGCCACCTGCAAATGGCATCGCTGCAATGTCTCCTCGCCAAAGGTTTCATTCAGATGTGTGATGATGTAGCGGATATCACGCCCTTTATTCTCCCAGGGCAGACGTAGCGGGAGATCGCTAAGCACGCGCGTCAGCAGCGGTTCCCAGCCGTTATCGGGGAAAAAATCTTTCGCCAGCGGGCGAGGGATTGTCCGAAAGCGACGCTCTGGCTGAGAGCTAAAGATAAAAAGCCGCTCGGGAGTGAGCGAGCGGTGGTCAAATAACCGACAGTACACGGAGTTAAAAAAACTCTCCGCAATCTCGAAGCGCGGGTAATCCGGCAATAGCCGGGTGTAATGCTCTTTAACACGCAGCAAAAACGCCGCATCGGTGCTTTTGCCGTCGGTAATGCAGCGCAGTTGTTCCACTACCAGACCCACATGGTGGTCGTAGAGATGAATACGGCTTTTCATTGCCTGCTGCACAGCATGCCAGTCGGCCTGTTCAAAACGCTGTTGCGCGCCGGAGGTCACTTCCAGAAATCGCCCATACTGCGCGTCGAAGCCTTGCAGAATGGTTTGAGCAATCAGTAACTCCAGGCCACGCGTCATCGTTTCTCCCCATCCGGCACAATGTTATGCCGGATAGCGTATTCGCTTATCCGGCCTGTTCCTTACAGACCCGGTAAGCGCAGCGCCACCGGGCATCAGGACGATCAGAACTGCGATTCTTCCGTCGAACCGGTCAGCGCAGTCACCGAGGATGTGCCACCCTGAATGATGGTGGTGACCTTATCGAAGTACCCGGTCCCCACCTCCTGTTGGTGGGAGACAAAGGTGTAACCGTCTTTGCCAGCCGCGAATTCCGGTTGCTGAACCTTCTCAACGTAATGCTTCATGCCTTCACCCTGGGCATAAGAACGCGCAAGGTCGAACATGTTGAACCACATGCTGTGGATCCCCGCGAGGGTGATGAACTGGTACTTGTAGCCCATATCCGACAACTGCTGCTGGAAGCTGGCGATGGTTTTGTCATCCAGATTCTTCTGCCAGTTAAACGACGGCGAGCAGTTGTAGGCCAGCAGTTTGCCCGGATACTTCGCGTGAATGGCATCGGCAAAGCGTTTCGCCAGTTCAAGATCCGGCGTGGAGGTTTCACACCAGACCAGGTCGGCATACGGGGCGTAGGCCAGACCACGGCTGATCGCCTGTTCAATGCCCGCATGCGTACGGAAGAACCCTTCGCTGGTGCGCTCGCCAGTAATAAATTCACTGTCATACGGATCGCAGTCAGAGGTAATCAAATCCGCGGCATCGGCATCCGTACGGGCAATCACCAGTGTCGGTACCCCCATAACGTCAGCCGCCAGACGCGCCGCCACCAGTTTCTGTATGGCTTCCTGCGTGGGCACCAGCACTTTGCCCCCCATGTGACCGCACTTCTTCACCGACGCCAGTTGATCTTCGAAGTGAACCGCCGCTGCACCGGCCTCAATCATCGATTTCATCAGCTCAAAGGCATTCAGTACGCCGCCAAACCCGGCCTCCGCATCGGCCACGATCGGCAGGAAGTAATCCACATAGCGCGGATCGCCAGGTTCAATGCCGCTGGACCACTGGATCTGATCCGCACGACGGAAGGTGTTGTTGATCCGATCCACCACGGCCGGGACGGAATTCGCCGGATAGAGTGATTGATCCGGATACATGCTGGATGCCAGATTCGCATCCGCCGCCACCTGCCAGCCAGACAGGTAAACGGCTTCAATACCGGCTTTCGCCTGCTGTAATGCCTGACCGCCGGTTAACGCCCCGAGGCTGTTGATATAGCCTTTTTTCGATTCGCCATGCAGCAGACGCCACATTTTTGCAGCACCCAGTTGCGCCAGCGTGCATTCCGGGTTAACCGAGCCGCGTAATTTCACCACTTCCTCCGCGCTGTACGGGCGACGAATGCCTTCCCAGCGCGGTTGTGTCCACTCTTTTTGTAATTCTTCAATTTGTTGGGTACGGGTTTTCATGTGCAGATGCTCCATATTATTCTCCTGGCTTCCCAGGCGTTATTGGTGAAGGCAGTTTGGTCACGGGAAGTCACGCAAAAACCGGAGCGTACTGATAGTACGTAAGGATTTTGAGCACTTCCCCGGGCCAAAATGGCGAACAAAATAGCCTGGGCATTTACGCCAGCAGGCGGTAGCCTGGCAACGTCAGGAAATCGATTAAGTCATCAGAGGTGGTGATTTGTTCCATCAGGCGTGCCGCGTCATCAAAACGGCCGCTGCTGTAGCGGTGTTCGCCCAGTTCGTCCTGAATCACCAACATCTCTTCAGCTAACATCTGGCGGAACAGCGCCTTAGTGACCGGTTTACCGTTGCTCAGGGCTTTCTCGTGATGAATCCACTGCCAGATAGAGGTGCGGGAGATTTCAGCCGTCGCCGCATCTTCCATCAGGCCATAAATCGGTACACAACCGTTTCCGGAGATCCAGGCTTCGATGTATTGCACCGCGACGCGAATATTGGCGCGCATCCCTTCTTCAGTCCGCTCGCCTTCACACGGTGCCAGCAGATGTTCTGCGGTAATCGGCGCATCTTCATCGCGGGTGACAAACAGTTGGTTTTTGTTCTCGCCCAGCACCTCGTTGAAGACCGCCATCGCGGTATCAGCAAGCCCGGGATGCGCAATCCACGTGCCATCGTGACCGTTGCTGGCTTCCAGCGCTTTATCCGCTTTCACTTTGTTGAGCACCTGATTGTTGCGCTCCGCATCTTTGCTCGGGATGAATGCCGCCATACCGCCCATCGCGAAGGCACCGCGCTTGTGGCAGGTTTTAATCAGCAGACGCGAATAGGCGCTGAGAAAAGGCTTATCCATCGTCACCACCTGGCGATCCGGCAGAACGCGATCCGGATGGTTTTTCAACGTTTTGATATAGCTGAAAATGTAATCCCAGCGACCGCAGTTCAGGCCGACGATATGGTCGCGCAGGGCATGCAGGATCTCGTCCATCTGGAACACCGCTGGCAGCGTTTCAATTAACAGCGTGGCTTTGATCGTGCCGCGCGGTAAATTGAAGCGATCTTCGGTATAGCTAAAAACTTCACTCCACCATGCCGCTTCCTGCCAGGCCTGCGTTTTCGGCAGGTAGAAATAAGGGCCGCTACCTTTAGCCAGTAACGCTTTATAGTTGTGGAAGAAATAAAGGGCGAAGTCGAACAGGCTGCCTGGAATGGCTTCCCCACGCCAGGTCACGTGTTTTTCCGGCAGGTGCAGACCGCGTACACGACAAATCAGTAGGGCCGGATCGGGTTTCAACTGGTAAATTTTCCCGGCTTCGTTGGTATAGCTGATGGTGCCGTTTACCGCATCACGCAGGTTAATATGGCCGTCGATCACTTTGCTCCATTCCGGTGCCAGCGAATCTTCGAAGTCTGCCATAAAGACCTTCACATTCGCGTTCAGCGCATTGATAACCATCTTGCGCTCAACCGGTCCGGTGATCTCTACCCGACGATCCTGTAAATCGGCCGGGATGCCGCGAATCTTCCAGTCACCATTACGAATGGAAGCCGTTTCCGAAATAAAATCAGGCAACTTTCCGTTGTCGATATCCTGTTGTTGCTGAATG
Source organism: Citrobacter amalonaticus (assembly GCF_037053465.1). Classification (GTDB taxonomy): domain Bacteria; phylum Pseudomonadota; class Gammaproteobacteria; order Enterobacterales; family Enterobacteriaceae; genus Citrobacter_A; species Citrobacter_A amalonaticus_H. The sequence continues at coordinate 1,764 of NZ_JBALIF010000024.1, read as the reverse complement.
CGGGCCGCAAGCAACTTGTTACGCTTTGGCGTAAAGCGTGCCACCAGTTCAGTGACAAATTCGACCGCTTCTGCAGTCAGGATCTGTTTCTCTGGCTCACCGTATGGCCTGGTGAAGATCAATTCATCGGTGGTCGTTGCCTGTTGATTCATTCTTAACTCCTCGTCATTCAAAAGAAGGCATCCCCAATGCGAACGAAGGATCGCTGTGTGCTTTTCGTTCAGCACCACTAAGACTACTCATTTAAAAATCAAAATCAAAAACAATTTCCATTTTTAATTTAAATATCAATTAACCTATTGATAACAATAAAAATAAAGTTTAATTACAAGATGAAGTAAATTTCGAAAACAAAAAAGGCACCCGAAGGTGCCTGATTCAACATGCTGAAACGCTTTAGGATCGTCAGCAGTAGAGGATTAATCCAGCGTAGGATTCATGTGACGCAGATCATATGGCGTGATCTGATAGACGTAATAGTTGAGCCAGTTAGTGAACAACAAATTACCGTGGCTTCGCCAGGTGGCACGCGGCTTGTTTTGGGGATCGTTTTTCGGGAAATAGTTGTACGGAAGCTCGGGACTCAACCCGGCTTCCACATCGCGGAAATATTCACTGGCTAACGTGTTGGCGTCATATTCCGGATGCCCTGTGACAAACGCGATACGTTTGTCTTTGCTGGCAAACAGATACGCATCACCATCCTCTGTCTCAGCAAGGATCTCAAGATCGGTGTAATCACGGATCAGGGCTGCAGGGAAATCCGCATAACGTGAATGCGGGGCCAGGAACGAATCGTCAAAACCACGCGTCAGTAGCGCGTGAGGATGAAGGATATGATGCTCATAAACCCCAGACAGCTTATCCGTGCGGGTTTGTTTTGGGATACCGTAGAGAATATTGAGTGCCGCTTGTACCGCCCAACAGACAAACAGCGTTGATGTAACGTGATCTTTCGACCATTCCAGCACCTGCTTAATCTGCGGCCAGTATGCGACGTCATTAAACTCCACCAGGCCAAGCGGCGCACCGGTGACGATCAGACCGTCAAAGTTCTGGTCGCAAATATCTTCAAAGTTGCAGTAAAAGTTGTTCAGATGCTCGGCTGGCGTGTTACGCGATTCACGAGCATCAATGCGCAGAAGCTGAATATCCACCTGTAATGGGGAGTTCGACAACAGGCGCAGAAACTGGTTTTCTGTCTCAATTTTCTTCGGCATCAGGTTGAGGATAAGTACCTTAAGCGGACGAATTTCCTGACCTGAAGCGCGGGAGGTCGTCATGACAAAGACGTTTTCCTCACGCAAGAAATTGACGGCGGGTAGCTCGTCCAGCACGCGAATCGGCATAACCTGATAACCTCACAACATACGTTTAAACGTTTAGACATCCAGATAGCTGAAGATAACCAGAAATGACATTAATGTCGAGTCTGCATGTTAAAGGTGAGAAAGTTTCACGAAGAAAAGTGGGTGACGGGGCGCGCAGAGATCGACGAACCTGGACGGCTGTATCCGTTATTGCCTTTGCGTTACCACAAAGTCTCGTCCTGACGGTAGGCCGGATAAGGCGAAGCCGCCATCCGGCAATTTTTCACATAACGCAAAAAGGCCCGGTCTTTCGACCGGGCCCTTCGCTTTATTTGATGCCTGGCAGTTCCCTACTCTCGCATGGGGAGACCCCACACTACCATCGGCGCTACGGCGTTTCACTTCTGAGTTCGGCATGGGGTCAGGTGGGACCACCGCGCTACGGCCGCCAGGC
>NZ_JBALIF010000023.1:0-34650 GCF_037053465.1 Citrobacter amalonaticus | reverse complement strand
GTGCGGGTTTTTGCGTCGCCTCGCAGTTCCACTGAATGGTTCCGGAGTCACCATTCAGGGCTTTTTCTGCCTGAAATTCGATATGAGTTCCCTGCAAATAGATACCGCCATCCTTGTCAAGGACCACTCGCGCTTTACCGCAAACCAGTTCAAGCTGGTCATCCGCACTGTACACACTGGTTTTGCCAGCACTCTCGCGGATATGCTGCCCTGCGCTCAGACGATAGATTTGACCGATATCAGCGCTGTACTGCTGACCTACCAGCAGTTTTTTGGTCAGCCCAACTTCTGCGGCCTGAAACAACCCGATGAGGGAATTCATAGCAATACCGATGTTGCGGCTGTAGATAACGCCGATATTCATCATTTTGTTGATGCCGGTATTTTCGACTGCATTCAGATCTACCGTCGACGTGCGGTTTTTGCGGATATTGATACTTTCATTCAGATCAACGGTTTCAGTGCGGTTTTTATGAACGGTGACGGTTTCGTTACCGTCAATGGTTTTACTGCGGTCATTACCGACCCAGTGGCTTTCATCATGTTCGACTTCGATGCGCTGATCTTTTTCGGCGTGCAGCCAGACTTCTTCCTGACCGGGTTTATCTTCAAAGCGCAGTGCGTTTGCGTTGTCGTAACCGCCGGTAACACTGCGGCTGTATATGCCGCTCTGGGTAGCGTTATCTGGCAATCCCCACGGCGGCATGGTGTCCTGGTTGTAGGTGCGCCCCACGATGATGGGTAAATCCGGGTCACCGTTTTTGAAGTCCACCAGCACTTCCTGGCCGATACGTGGGATCTGTATCATCCCGAATCCTTTACCCGCCCACGGATAGCTGACGCGGATCCAACAGGAGCTGTTCTCGTCATTCTTGCCGTAACGATCCCAGCCAAACTGCACCTTCACCCGGCCATATTTGTCAGTCCAGATTTCCTGGCCTGCCGGGCCGGTGACGATGGCGCTCTGCGGGCCTTTGGTGTGAGGTTTGCTCAGTGTTCGCTGCGGTCGGTAGACTTCACTGGTGGGGTGGAGTTCGAATGTAGTGGCATAGGTAAAGTGCTGATTCTGACCACTGTACTGCGCGTTGTCACGTACAGACAATGTAGCCTGTGTCAACAAGTACTCTCGGTTCACGTCCGCCGTAGGGTGATTCATCAGCGTGAACGTATAACCCACCATCAGTGTGCGGATGTTACCGCCGCCATGCCCCCGACTACCAGGACTGCGTTGTTCTTCCATGCGGATGCGCGTCAGCATCTCACCTTCGCCCTTGTCGAAGTAATCCCCCGGCCATTCGTAATGCTCGTAGCTGGCATGACCGGTTTCGCGCGGGTTTGCCACGGTGTTTGCCAACAATGAGCGTGGCTTCATAAAATCGAAGTCGTCCAGCACCCACTGCCCGGTCCGCAGACTTTCATTGGCCGTAATGGTGTGGATAAACTCCTTATCCAGCTTCAGTCCTTCCTGGTGCCATTCCACTACTGGCGAGTCCGGACACGCTTTGTGGGCGCTGATAGCATCGGACAGCACCAGGGTGTGACTGTCCTCGCTGTGCTCAAACCACCAGTAGATGCCCCATTCCTGCATCAGCCTCTGGATAAAATCAAAATCGGTTTCACCGTACTGTACCTGCCAGGTACGCGACGGATAGTTTTCCACCAGTCGCTTTTCCACCGGATACGGGTATTCGGCCAGGACTTCATCAAGAATGTCCACCACGGTTTTATTCTGGAAGGCTTTATAGTCGCTGGTGTGGGTCAGTAGTTTCAGCCACGGCTCAATACGTAATTCGTACACTACCGAACGGCCTTCATACCCAGCAACTCTTGCTGCTGTCACCAACCCGCTGATATGCCGTTTTCCGCCGCCATCCAGTTCGATATTGACGCACAGGTCTTTGCCCACCATGGGTTTAAGCGGCAGGTTGGCAGCCGGGGAGACGTAGCCCTGGTTCAGGGTATCCGGGGTTTTAAGTTGTACAGTGTAGGAAAACAGTTTTCCAAGCCATTCTGAGCCTTTCAGACTCGCAAACAACAGCATCTGTGGCGGTACCGCGCTACCACTGACGGTAACGTTATGTGCGCCTGGCACGCCGGACACTCCTGCGGCAACTGCCGATGCAACATCCTCTGTAGATATAAAACTCATATTATTACTCCTTTAATATCGGGAAAAAATAGCTATAATTTCATATTGTCATATCCATACTGGAACTAGTATATGTACTATTAAACCCCCGAATCAGCAGACACTTTCAATTCACATTAAAATCATCTTATTTTCTTAAAAACGAAAAAAAATCAGTGGAATGCAAATTAAAAAACCAACAAAGGAAACAAGAGCTAAATTATTATGTTCAGACAGTAATTTCTTCGCGAACCAAACACATTGAGAAGGAGTGAAATCGCCCCCCGAACTTACTGTCTCCGAAAAATTCACTGCAAATACAACATTAAAATAAAGCATCAGAACATAATAAATTACACAAATAAATATAATACCCCCCAATGAATCCAGAATTTATTTTTCATTATATGAACTTCCTGATAAGCCATCCAATGTGCCTCCAGAATAGGGCGTTTCAGTCCCACTAAAGCCGAACCCTCCGCCCCCATTATTTCACCACTTGAACCCTCTGCTGAAGGTTCTATATTTCCAGAATTGTAATATTGCTACCTGAATTCACTAGTCATATCCATTACCTGCATTGATGATAAATCAGCGTTCTTTTTAACAAGATATCGCAGCAATGAATATGGGACGTGAAATCGATTTCAGTATCTACAGAGCGCTGTAATGAAGCTCCCCCTACTCCTGGTGACAGAGAAGTTGGCAACATTTATTTCGTTTCAAAAAGCTTTGAGTTAGAATATTTAACCTCGACAATAGAATGCGTTGTACTATTATTCCCTGTCAACTCATAGACGTCAATCGTGCGGCCCCGTGACTTTGTTGTTCCTGTCATATTTTCAGATGGAATAGCTGGTTTTGCTGCATTCCATAAACCCTCAAATAATTTACCCACCAATATCGGATTAGCATCATTGATTTTTCGGGAGGATTACCAGAGTTCTGGGTCTCACCCCATAAAAACACACCATTCAGTATTTTATTATCTTCAGATTTACAGGCACTGACGAAATTATCCATTACTACCCCCCAATTATCTCATTCTCAGACATAACGCCCCTAGGGCCATGGCAAGATTACGAAGTTTTATAACACCATAAAAATAAAGTTTAAGAATGTCATTTCACAAATATTGATGCTGTTAGATTATAATTAGAGAAAAAAATAATTAAATTACCAATTTGGTAAAATAACACTCATTAGATATACAAAAAACGCAAATAGAACAAAAAACAATCTTTTCGTGCTATTCCCCTGACTAATACTAGAATTCTATAAAGGTTAACTCGAAGTGTTTTTATCCATATACCGCCTGCCATTTCTGGCCCCCCACCACCTTCACTTAATCAGGTGAACCAATTGAATTTAGTTTAACAAATACAATGTTATTTTTTTCACCAATATATACACCATCATCTCCCCAGTGAATAACCGCCCACTGGTTAGTGTCAATATTATTACAAGTATTAATTTTTCCAATAGACCCTAACTCTTTTGGTATATAAATTCTTCCATATAGAGGTTTGAGTATGTATATATTTCCTGGATATATAATTGCGAACACATCTTTTATACATGATGAGTTAGACAATGGGAGTTCATTGTTGATATAAATATATGCAGATAAATGAATTCGACCATAATTATGATGACTGATTGTTATTGCATTTCTTACAATATTAAATTTAGAATATAGCTCATGATTATATCGTAAGATCACTAACAGAGCCAAAGTGAAAACCCCCCCCATGAAAATAGAGAATATTAAGCATAATGATTTTTTCATATTAATTTCACTTAATTACTTTAAGGATGAAAATGATTGTCTACTTAAAAAATACATCCCTCTGCCAAATTCAACCCCATTATTTTTCCATTCAATATCTCCCCAGTTATTTAATTTATCATTGTCGCATATATCATCAACCTTCCCTATCACACCAATATTATAGCTATTTGTGCCGAATAGATTTGGCTTGCGAATATAAATTACAGCCTTTATATCACTTGGTTGTTTTGCAATACAAATTGCATCGAGATTTGATGCGGGTATTGGTTGCGCTGAATAAACATAAACTTTATAATTTTCATATTGACTAACTGCTATCAAATTAGACATGATGGATACTTGGTTATAGAAATAAAAAAAAATAAAACCAATAGACATTATGGTTGTAGCAAAAAAGGAGCCAAGAAAAACAAAAAAAGAATTAAAAAATATTTTTTTCATATTCATATCACTCACCAATAGTCTCGTAATGGAATAGGATAAAGATGCTTATCTGGATGAATAATTTCATTTTTGCGCCAAACATATTTATGAGTATACACTCCAGCAATGTCAAAGTCCCTGGCCATTCCATAAAGATTTAAATATCCAAAGTTCACATCAGACCATGTTTTATCGTTTATGATAACACCTTGCCTAAGATTCCAATTATAACGATCCTTCAGTATAAAAGTAAAATCCATAATGTATAAGACATCATCTTTTTCTAATGATGATACATTGACAGAAGCTTTCCCCCAATAAGCAAACCCACCTAATGAATAAAAAATGTTTATATTTCCGGGTTCTAATCTGGAAATAAAATCAATATTAGACATGTCACCATGTCTGGCATAAGCCGATGTTATGTTGTAAGTAGCATCAGGCTTTAACTGCTTACAAAAATTTTTTGCATCTTGCACTTCATTATCATATATTTCTTTACAATAAGATGAATCCATGAACGCTTTTTCATTAAATTCTAATAATTCACCTGTATTTTCAAGATAATGTTCTAAGTTTTCAACAGCATCTGGTGCGAAAAACTTATTTAACCAACTACCAATTAATTCACGACGTACTTCCATAATAAAGTAATCAGCATTTTCAGCCTCACTTCTTCTGGGAGTAACACTGCCCCACTCACCTACACCATTATCAAATATCACTTCAGGATCGTTAGTCCCAAATATATATTTATCCATAATTAACTCTTGTGAATATCAACAGTTCTATAACACCACCAAGGCAAGATTACGAAACATCGCACCCCGCAAGGACTGACGCAAGGTATTTCCTGTCCATTGCCGCTTTTCGCATCTTTTTTCTCAATCCCACTTTAAACTTTTTGCGGCTGCCAAAAACATTTACCTCCTGATAATTATTTCACGGAATACGCCATTTTCTGGTTTAATATCCACACTATCTTCCGATGTAGTTATTCATCTGTACACCCGGGTTTGCCACGGTGTTTGCCAGTAGCGAACGCGGCTTCATAAAATCGAAATCGTCCAGCACCCACTGCCTGGTCCGCAGACTTTCATTGGCCGTAATGGTGTGGATAAACTCCTTATCCAGTTTCAGTCCTTCCTGGTGCCATTCCACTACTGGCGAGTCCGGGCACGCTTTGTGGGCGCTGATAGCATCGGCCAGCACCAGCGTGTGACTGTCCTCGCTGTGCTCAAACCACCAGTAGATGCCCCATTCCTGCATCAGCCTCTGGATAAAATTAAAGTCGGTTTCACCGTACTGTACCTGCCAGGTACGCGACGGATAGTTTTCTACCAGTCGCTTTTCCACCGGATACGGGTATTCGGCCAGGACTTCATCAAGAATGTCCACCACGGTTTTATTCTGGAAGGCTTTATAGTCGCTGGTGTGGGTCAGTAGTTTCAGCCACGGCTCAATACGCAGTTCATACGTTACCGATCGCCCCTGTTGGCCTGCCACCCTTGCAGAAGTCACCAGCCCGCTGATATGCCGTTTTCCGCCGCCATCCAGTTCGATATTAACGCAAAGGTCTTTACCCACCATCGGTTTAAGCGGCAAGTTGGCGGCCGGGGAGACGTAGCCCTGGTTCAGGGTGTCCGGAGTTTTAAGCTGTACAGTGTAGGAAAACAGATTTCCCAGCCCTTCTGAACCATTCATACCCGCAAACAACAGCATCTGTGGCGGTACTGCACTGCCGCTCACAGTGACATTATGAGTCCCTGATCCGCCAGAAACACTGGAGGTAATAAAAGAAGCTGCATTCTGTGCCGTGGTAGCCACCTCTATACTTGCAGCTGTGGCTGCCACCGCTGCTTTCACCAGCCCTGATGGCTCTGGTAATGTACCAAACAGTGACTCTACCGCTTGTTCTGTTGTTCCCGTCTCACCTGCGGCAGCGGAACCGGCACTAACACCGCCGCTTTCACCGGCTGCTAGTGGCGTACTGATAGCTGGCCCACCATTCCCAACAGATTTATTACCCATAGATACAAAACTCATGGTGTTAACTCCTTTAATACCAGAATACCGGATTAAAACTTAGCTCCCGGAGGCCAGAAAATATAAGATACAACTCTCCACTGCCCATCTTTATAATGAAACCAGCATGTCAGATTTAAGTCCTCCCGCAAATGCCAGAATACCTCCTTAATGGGAATATTTTCGAATTCTTTACTCGCTATAGGATAAGTTTGATTCAAGCCAATATTATACTCACCAACAAATTCATGGCGTGGCCTTATAAAAATATGAGTGGGAATACCATATTTTTTAATATAGGAAGCATCACTATCTCCGTTCTTTATGTCGTTTTCCTCATAATATCTAGTGGATTGAGAAATCACTGATGACTTGAAGATATCTACCGTAACTGCGTATATTAGCGAAAGAAAAACGACTATGACACATACTATTTTCATTTATTTACTCTCAATAAAGTGAACCTAGTATCAGGAAGTATTACATTCAGCATTATAGTTGAGTATTCAAGATATCGTTCCCGGAGTTCCATTCCCATATTCATCAGCCCACTAATATCCCCAACATATGGCGACGAAGAATCATAATCATCATCAATATAACCAAGCACATGCCCAACTTCATGAGGTATATTTACTTGCAATGTATTATTGCAATTGGTGCATTTCGCTACTTTTTCCAAATCTGCTGAGTCAATATGAACTGTGCTGGCCTTGAAATCGACATATGTTCTTAAATCAGCACCGGGCAAAACTTTTGTTGCAATCACTTGCCAATCCTCATTTTGAGAAACTGGAATTATTCTTACATCGAAAGGCAGGGGTTTCCCCTTGAATTTTTTAGCAAACTCGGATTCACCCGAAACAGAGTAGGTTATTTTTCCATTCCATTCTTGTTGAGTGGACAAATACACTGCCCTCATAAAAACAGCCTTCTCCCATACAGTCCAGTCATCCGTCACAGTCTGGTCTTTATACCATTCATACTTCCACCTTATCACCACCGTAATAGTACCAGTATTTTTATTTAATAAATATGTTCTCCTGTCGTCATGGTAAGAAACAATATCGCCGTCAACTTCTGTTTTTGCATAATACTCTGCCAACGGACTGTTTTTATCATATTTAATTTTAGACATATTTCCCTCATAAAATACCACCTAAACAACCACATAGAATATCGCTACGCCTGTCATTTATGGGTATCCGCCAGAAATGCAAGTACGAAATATGACGTTCCTTTATAGGTAAAGTTATAGCAAATTCTCCCTCTCTTACTTCTTAAGTACCAGAAAGAAGTGGGGCACTATTTTGCACAGCTATTTAGCATTAGCTGCAATATTCAGAGGCATAAAAATGTCATAATTACCATTCTGCCTATCTCAGTGCATCTCCAGGCAACCCTTCACTATTTCCCCACAAGAATTTAGCCTTAGATATACCTTCACGAATATGGTTATTCATCCGTACAGCCCAATCCTCTGCGCTGGACCTTTTCATCTGAAAATGTCACACCTGTTTTTTTCATTATTTCTGTTTGTATATTTTTTAGTTCCGGGAAGGATATTCTTTCACATGAGTATTCCTCCCATATATCTCCCGTTTTGGGGCTGATTGAAAATAGCCCCCAATACTCTATAGCACCTGCGGCTGGCGTATCATAACCCACGCTCATTTCATGATAATAGGGTCCGGACGGCCGCAAATCATCATCAATAAAAACTCCGGGCAATAACATATTGTATTTCTCATGTTTTAATGAAAAAACCAGCAATGATTGCGCCTGTCTTTTAGTTAGACCATTCTTTTTTATTTTTGCTATATCAAAATGAGGTATCTCAGAAACAGTCACCCATGCATAGCACGTTGCAGAACCTGTCAGAGCAATCAATAAGATGATTAAATTACGGAGCACTGCATTCTCCTTTTTACCATATTGATAACATCTACAACCTTATTTACGTAATTATCAGTCCCGCCACTTTTACTGCTTCCTGTATTATAACCAGCATTGACCAAAGCTTCGACGAAAGCTCTAGGCTCCTTTTTACCTTTGACAGCGCCGCCAAAACGAATAACAAACGAACGAGCACTCATTAAAAAAGAAGAATATGTAGCCACCCAGACTGTAGAGCTTCCCTGTGGATGAACTTTACTGGATTGTAAGGGAGCAGGGCCATGCATAGAAAAATAATTATTATATTCACTGGCAATACGACCTTTACCATACTGACTTTCCGAAGCAGCTAACCCAAGAATATTTTCCAGAGGGGCATCAAGCTCTTTAGCAATTAATTCACAGTCTTTCAGGTGCTCCTGAACAAACCTTACCGCAGCAACGCTATTACACGCTTTATCATATGAACCCATTTCTCATCCCTGCCCTGTTGTTATCACTCTTCTTTCATCAGCCGCAACGCATCCACATATCGCCCTTCGCTGTTCTGCTGCCAGAACCAGCCTTGCCCTTGTTGCGCCTGCGCCAGCATTTTTTCCGGCCAGCCCGCCCACGGCAGGTGGCGCACGCCTGGTAGTTCGACCACTGGCGCATCAGGCAATCCGGTCAATTCCCGGCTGCGTTGCGGCACACGACGCAGCCCGCGAAGCCACTGTGCCCAACGCGGCCCAGGTTGCCATAAAGACCATAATTGATCGGCCTGCTCAGACAGCCGACCGCGTCGTGCCGTCTGTGGCGATATATGCTGCACAGCCAGCCTTGCCAGCCAGTACAGCCAGCCCTGCGTTTCCGGCAGTGTTTCTTCCAGCCATTCCCGCCCGGCACGCTGATATATCACCAGTGGCCATGGTCTGCCCACGCTGTCGCGCGAAGCCACCAGCACCCCGGTCAGCCATTCATCCCGGCTACCCACAGGCAAAAAATCCGGCGACAGTACAAAGCTCCACGGCAGCGGATGATGCAGTTCCTGCACCGGAGTTTCACGCGGTGACAACCGCATCCAGCCATCATGCTTTTCACTGGCATCGGCCTGCTCTTGCGGCTGCACGCCAGGACGTCCGTGACCCAGCCAGATTTGTCCGTTCAGCCAGGCCTGCCACGCTTGCCCCTCTTGCGCACTCACCCGCCAGCGTACGTAATCCCGTTGATCCGGCAGTTTGCCAAAGATCGCCGGAGCCGATATTCCCGCAGTCCGGCGCATTACAGCGTTCTCCCCGGACAACTGAAATTCTGCAACAGACCCCGGTTAACCGGATCGAAATCCCGCCCAGCGGTGATTTCCAGCACCACCCGCCGTCCGTCAAAATCGTACTCCACTTGCTGCGTTCCCCGTACCGCCGTCTCCTGCGCCTTTCCGGCGTCCAGCAGGTGAAACAGCGCCCACGGCCCTCCGGTCAGTAGCGTGGAAGTGTCCTGGCGGATGCGCGGACTGGCGGTGATTTCCGCCATTGAACCATTGCGCGGCCCCGGCCAGTTCACCGTCAGCGGGCGATCCGGGCCGTGAGCGTAGCGTAGCACCTGGCCGTCAATATCTATCACCAGTTCAGTAATGGCTGGATCCATTTCCGCCACGCGGATTTGCATCGCCCAGGAGAACTTTTTACCACCATCCCCGTTAAAGAATACGCTGCGGATCTGTTTTGCCTGCTGAAACGGCGTCAGATCCGGCCCCTGTAACGTCATGTTGCCTTCGGTGGGTTTGTAGCGCCACGGGTTGCTGGCGGTGTCCACTATCGGCACCAGTTGTTTGCTCCAGAACGCATCCAGCACGCCGCCTGTCGCGAAAATACGATTAAAGTCTTCCGTACTGACTTCCTGCGGGCTGTCGGCAAACGGATAGCGCCCGTCAATGGCATCACGGCAGTCGTCGCCAATCACTGCTTCCATCTGTGCGTTCAGTACCTCGCCGGTTCCGGCGTTGATTTTGCGCGTCCCCTGCTGCGTCAAATCCAGCAGGATATTTTTCAGCGGTGCAGGCAGTTTTGCCGCCTCAAGTTGCAGTTTATCCGCCGCACTGATGCGACCCGGCAGGGTACTTGCCGCCAGCGCACTGTCGGCAATGGTGAGCTGGGTGTAATACTCGTTGAGCATGGTCAGCAGCGAATTGAGCTGTGTTGCTCCGCCCCCCTGCCCGGAACTATCCCCATGCCCGGACACCACTTCGCGCAGCGCGGCAAAACGGTCATCCACAAGGGTTTTCTCGAGCCGCTCTTCCGGGTGGATATCCTGAAACAGTTTCGCTGTTTGCGCGGCATTGCCGGATAACCTGTCCTGCGCACGCTGCGCCAGTGCTTTCTGTTTTGCCTGTGCGTCCAGCGGCGGCACCAGTGTCGTTTGCTCCACTACCGCTTTTCCGAGCCGCATCAACGGTGAGTCCGGTGACGCCAGGGTTCGCAGCACCTGTAAGTCATACGCAAGACCTGAACTGCCTTCCTCTCCGGCGCTGTTGATGCTGTGGATACTTTCCAGAAAGTCCTGCCAGCGGCGGGCGTATTCCGCCAGGTAGAGGCGGCGTACTTCGCGGGTGACCGCCAGCTCCTGGCCCGGCAACTGCTCCATCAGAGCGTCAGCTGTTTTTTTTTGCGCACTTTCCCGCCCCATCACCCAGGCGTCGTCGTCTGATGCGGCGGCGACAAACTCCGACAGCCGTTTGTCAAACAATTCCCGGTAGCCTTCGCGGGTGAAGATACCCGGCACCCCCCGGTCCAGCGCCGCACCATCTGTGCGCACAAAGACCGTTCCGGCATCCGCACCTACCGCGCGTACCAGCGTGAACTCCTGCGGTGCTTCGCTCTCCATAGAAGCCAGCGCCCGCGCATAAATGCGCTCGGTACTGGTATGTTTGTCCAGAAATGCGCGCGCCTGGCGGATGAGATCCTCGTCCCGGTCATAAGGCGAATGTACCACCCGGCTACCATCAAACAGGGCCTCGATATGCTCCAGTACGGCAGCACGCCCGCCAAATTCCGACACGCTGTCGTTGTTTTCCAGATCTTTGAGTACCCATGTCTGGATCTCCGCCGCGTTGTATTTATCCTCATGATCCTTATCCAGATTCAGTAGCAGATAGACACGCAGGGCATCATATGCCGCTTTACTGTCCTGGCGACCGATGGCGTCCGCCAGCACATATTCCATACGTTTCACCAGTGGCGGTAGCAGCAGTTGATCCAGCAGGCGGTCATACAGTGACGCCACGCTGCCTGTCACTGGCGGTACACTGTATAACCCATAACGCCAGGCCAGCGGGGGGGAGTCCGGATCCAGCCCCGGCCAGGCAGAGAGCGCCCGTGCCTGGTTCAGTAATGCAGGAACCGGCTGCATGGCAGGTTTTCCGGTATAAGTTTTGACATCAGTAGCCAGCCGGGTAGTACGCGCACTGACCTCTTTAAGATAACTACCATTACCAAGCAGGCTGCCCTGCATTCCCTGCCACAGCCAGACGGCCAGCGCCAGCACCAGCAGGTGTCCGCAGGTACGCAACAGGCGATAACGCCAGGCCCACTGGAGATTAGGTTCCACCAGGTGCGCTTCGCGGAAAATAAACCGGGTCAGCAGATCGTGCAGAAAATAGCTGCGGTTGCCGTCAGGTAGAGCATGTGTATGGGAAACCGCGCTCTCACCACGGGCGTTTCTTATCGCCCGAACAAAGCGCTGCCAGATACTCATCTGGTCAGCCACGACATCCGCCTGCGCCTGTGCCGCACTGGTGAAGAACACCCCCCGCAGCGTGTTGTGCAACTGGGTGGCATCGAATTTTGAATCAAGGAAGATCTGGTCAATCGCATCCAGCAGCGGTATGCCCAGCGCGGCAAATTCGCGTGGGAAACCATACAGCCGCTGACGGCTATGCAGGTCATACTCTTCCTGTAACCGGGTATCCAGCCCCTGATCCAGCCGTAGCGTCAGACGCGCCAGTTCCTGCTCGCAGGTAGCGTGTAGCGCCTGTGGGTCGTTCGCTTTACGCCTGCGGCTGTAGGGCAACGCGAAACCCCAGACCTGCGCACGGAGATGGCTGGTCAGCGCCCGGAAATACTCCGCAAAGCCCGGCAGCAGATCCATTTTGGTGACTACCAGGTACACCGGGAAACGAATACCCAGTGTCTCGCGCAGTTCCGCCAGCCGCGCGCGCAGCGCAGCACAGACCGCCAGGCGCTCTGTCGGAGACTGCGTTGTCAGATCTGCCACGTTCAGCGTCAGGATCACACCGTTCAGCGGTGCACCTGGTCGGTATTTACGCAGCAGGTTGAGAAAGCCCAGCCACTCCCCGGCGTTACGCTGGGATGCGTCTCCTTCACCGCCGTCATCATGGCGGGCATAGCGCCCGGCGGTATCAATCAGCACCGCCTCGTTGGTGAACCACCAGTCACAGTGCAGTGTACCGCCGCCCGGTACGGTCAGGATCCGCGAAGTCTGCTCCATCTGTTCTGCCAGTGGGAACTGTAATCCGGTATTAAGCAGCGCGGTGGTTTTGCCATCTCCAGGACTGCCCACCACCATGAACCACGGCAGTTCGTACAGGAAACGCTTGCCTTCAAATATCTTGCGCCAGCCGGGTATATCTACCCGCAGTTGTTTCAGTTGCCGGACCGCCCGCGAGACAATGTGGTTGACGGTCCGCAGATCGGCTTTGATTTCCCCGGAAACCGGCACATCGTCACCGCGCGGATGCAGGAAACGACGCAGTAAGTGTTCATCCACCCGCAACGCTTGCCACAGCCTGTACAGGCCATACAGTGCGTAAACCAGCAGGATCAGACTAATCAGGGTCAGGCGGATCCACAGTGGCGCAAACGGACGTACCTCGCCAAATGCCAGCAGCGGCGAGATAAATCCAATGACCAGACACAGAATACTGACGCCGATAATGCTCATCGACCAGTTGACCAGCCACAAGAGCAAGAGCATCAGCAGCAAGGCAATCGTCACTACACGGCTACCAACCGAATCCAGTGGATGCAGCGCATCAAACGATACCAGCGGCCCGGCAAACCAGACCAGCATTGCCAGCAGTATGACTCCGGCAATCGCCAGCGCGCGGCGGGAAAAAAGCAGACTGAGAAATTTTTGCATTATTGTTCAGAACTCCATATTGTAATCATCAACAATAAAAGGCCAAAAGCTGAAAATATTTTCCCAATTCAGAACAAACGAAACTAATGGTAATTTTAAACATCACCAAACCCCAAAATTAAACACCGCAGAATCATTTTATTTCCATCATTCTCAACAGCATTGTTATTATTTGATTCATACTCAGCAGGCCTCATAATATTTCATGTGAGATGGACAGCCCGTTCCGTTGCAATCATAGGAAAAAACATGAATATCAAGCATGTTTCATTGAACTACAATGAGCATACTCATCACATATCAAGAGTCACGAATGACATATAATACTTTTATATTTACATCAAAACTCCCTGGAGAGAATAATATAGCCATTAAATCTTACAGAACACTCATTTTCATTCATAAGACTGGATGCAATAAGAACATTCTTTTTCCTGCCACTGCTAATATAAGTATACTTTGCCACAATAGACTTAGCCTGATTTTCATAGTAGCTGTCAAAATAGGATTTCTCATCTAACATTGCCACCTTATTTCTGGCTTTATCCTTATCATAATCGTTCTTAGCCAGAGACTCTGCATAGAGTTTAGACACAGGAGACACATCAAGAACCTCTACTCTCGTTTTATTTTTTAAGATAGTAGAGGGGTTAATATTTAGGTCACTTTGCATTGCATCAAATAACGATAGCTCCATTGAGGCTCCGACCGTAGCACAACCATTATTTTGTGCATACGAAATTACAGGTATACTGGCTAGCAGACTGACGATTACCTTAAACATATTAATCCTCTACCACTAATATTTTATCCGAACTGGCAGCAATAACCTTGCGATAAGGTAAATCCAGAATTATACAGCCATCAGAAGCCTCTCCTGGATGGGCTGAACTCTCTCCATGCTCCATGTATCATGAAACCGTCACGCCCGCACATTTGATTTTCTGGGTAAGGCATGAGTCTCATCGTCCATGCTCTTGTTCTGACATGAAAAAAAGCAGGTCCAATTGTATATGTGCCTCTTGGTAATGGTCCCTTTTCTTTTATACATTCATTAACAGAATCATTTTTAAAACCAGGCCGGCCAGAATATCTGGCATCGAACTGATATCTACCATTTAAGAAAAATGAATGCGAATTAATTTTGTATACCCAAGGCATTATACCGTCTCCTTTTTTTTAAAAAAAACAGACTAATAGTCAGGTCAGAGCAACATATACCGGTCACAGGGTATCATTTACCACTTTTTGTTCTGACACAAACATCGCATCACCACGGAAAACCACCAGCCTGAAGATAACTTTTCACTACCGTTATTTAGAACTGAAACTATTTTTAATATATGAGATTGCGATTGATATTATTTATCAATAATGCTGTAAAAAAACGTCTCATATTCAGCGCAACTCCCAGAACCAGATCTGTTTACAATTGAAATAACAGTGTGAATGACATACTGCTCCGGCACTGGTCGGCTCAATCAAATCAATATGACTGCTGCTACCACCGTTATACCCATCAATTTTCCAGAAGAATACCACGCCTCTTTTGTTACCCAACTCTGCCAGGAACTTAGCCGGATCGCGCCATATCTCTGGCTTACTAAAAACAGATGCACGAGAAAGTTCATCCGCCAGATTTTTAGCACCCGTTTCAAGCCGTCTGCCTTTCCATTTTCCTTCTTTTATAGGAGGAGACGCCCGTTAAATTTTACTCCTGATTTAATCAGTGCCACACTCATTCGGGCCGCACAGGTATTCTCAAATTGAATACCGAGTTTTCCTTGATCATAACCAATACCTGCATAAAATTCTTTGGACTCAACAAAGTCAGGATTACTGAAATCTGCTGATTATGATTCTTTTTTAGCGTTGAGAATGTAAGGTTTCATTTTTCACTCCTGTATCACACGAATGCTCCATTAATTTTCTCACAATAAGGTCTGCTGCGCGACCATTAAGCTCTTCACGCGGTTTAGTTTTGAGAAAAGCATAGACAACTTCATTTAGCGTCAGAGTTTTAAATAAATCATAGCCACACCATGATTTATTTTCCGTTGCATCTTCGACGCCAAGCAAATAAATGCCTGCTCTGAGTTTATCCTGTTGATGACCCGATACCCAAAACTTGAAGAAGTCGTTACCTGAAAGGTTATATGTATCTGGCGTCAGGGATAGAACAGGAGATAATCTGGAAATAATTTTTGCCTGCGGATCCTTGCCCTGACAGGGATAGTTTTTAACTAAGGCATCCTCAATCATTGTTGAAGCCCTTATATCAGCCTTTACCATAGACTGCCGCTCAAGCCAGGCCAGAACAGTCTGGTTTATTGTCGCCCTGTCAACCTGCTCATAACCACACCATGTTTTACCTTCAGTTGCCTCCTGCACTCCCAACGCATACATTAGGGTATTTTCTTTTTCCTGCGAGTCATTGATGGCATAAAATCGCAGAAAATCACGAGCACTCAAATTAACATTATCAGGAGAAATTAATCCTGCAGAAAACCGGGACTCAGCAAAAGAACTACCGGATAACAAACAGCAAAAAACAATCAAGAAAATATGAATAAGCCGTTTTACATTACTTTCTTCTGATATCCAGTAATAAAACCTTGTTATTTCCCATATTGATGAATGAGTAGAGACATTGCATTTCAGACTTTCCATTTTGCCTTACTCCATCACCAGAATTTCCACCCGGCGATTCTGCGCCCGTCCGGTTTTACTGCGATTATTGGCCACTGGTACGGTGTCTCCCTTTCCAGTCACGGTAATGCTCCCGGCAGGTACACCACCGGATTGCAGCAGTGCCGCCACTTCAGCCGCCCGTTTTTCCGACAAAACCTGGTTGGACGGAAACGCGGCGGAATGGATAGGCTGACTGTCCGTATGGCCGGTGACGGTCACCGCGCCGCCGACATGGGCTATCTCCTGCGCCACCTTGTTAATGACCGGTCGCAGTGTGTCATTTACCGTTTTTTGCCCCGCCACAAACATCGCATCACCACGGAAAACCACCAGGCTATGATGTTCATCCTCATCCACTGTCAGCAGGCCACGGGCAATTTCGTCCGCCAGCAGGATTTTCAGCCGCAGTTTTCTTACCGGCACCGGCGGTGGCGGCAGATGTTTGCCGATGGCGTCAATCTGCTGCTGCACGGCTCCGGTCTGTGTCGACATCCGGTAGCTGTAAAGTCCGAACAGCGACAACATGACCAGCAGGGCAATCCCGGCGCTCAGCCAGACCGGCACCCGGCGCATACGCCGCAGTTGCCCGCTGACGGCCCCCTGAAATCCCGGAGAAAGTTCGGGCGTGACCGGATCGCGGCGTTGTGAAAGCTGCGTCAGCAATTGCTGGCGAATATCATCAAGCTGTTTACGCCCGTCAGGCCGCATGCTGTAACGACCTTCAAAACCCAGTCCCAGCAGGTGATAAATGATTTCCAGTACGTCGCCGTGTTCCTGAAAACTGCCCGCCAGACGCCCGATTATCTGGAACAGCTTGATGCCGCCCTCGCTTTCACCGTGAAAGGTCACCAACAGGCTTTTTCCGGCCCAGACACCACGATGTCCCCACGGGGTATTGTTGGCGGCTTCATCGAGGGCCGTACACAGGCAGTAGCGTACCGCCAGCACATGTTCACGCCGCAGGTTCGCCTGATCGCATAATGTCTGGTACAGATGCACTTCGCGTTCCAGCAATGTGCGGTAGTGCTCCACAAACCCGGCCTCCAGTTCACGGGGCATCTGCGCCAGTGCACATAACAAGGGGCGGGCAGCGGTCAGCAGAGGGTTTGCAGCATTTTTGATTTCAGCCAGCCGGAGTTTAAGATCCGGGCCGTCCTCAATCACAACCTTCATATCACGACGATTGTCAGTTACAGCTGCGCCATGTTCTTTCCCGTCACTGAGTTGCGTCAGAGTCTGTGTGGCAGGCTGAAGAGCCGGTTCTCCCGGTGCTAGTGTAATGGTGTTGTCCGTCATTTATCCCGTACTCCCCACAGTTCTGTCTCCAGCCCTGGAAATTCCCCGGCTGTGTGCATTGCCATACCGCCATAGCGGGCAATGTGTTCCCAAAGCACCCCATCGCGTCGGATATCGTAATAAATGTACCCGGACTGGAACGGGATCTGGCGTGGTGGTACCGGCAGTACCTGTAAAACCAGGCCCGGCAGATGCGAACGAATAAGTTCCGGCAGGCGTTCGGACGGCCCGATTTTGGTCTGGGCGGAAAAATGTTGCAGCAGGACATCGGCGGGCATCTGTGCTTTCACTGCCAGCACCAGAGCACTAAAGCCAGACAGTTCGGAAGGTTCCACCACCGCATTCAGAATGCCGTAAGAACCTTCTTCCAGCGTGATACGCTGTGCGCCCCGGATAAGCACGGCATTGAGCAAGTACTGCACTTCATCCACCACGGATTTCAGCCCGGCATACGGCGTCAGATGTTTATATTCTGTATATTCCGCAGGACGGCGCGTCTGTGGTCGCACGTAGGTGGACAGTTCCCCGGCCAGTTCGGACAAATAGCGGTAAAGCACTTCCGGCGATAACTGCGTTTTCGCCAGATGGAGCAGCAGTGGATCATAGCGATTGAGAATTTGTAGCAGCAGGTAATCCGACACTTCTGCCGCTTCCTGGCCGTGACTGTCACTGCCGGTCAGTCGTTCCGCCAGCGAATCCGCGCGCATTTTGATGAGATCGTTGATCCATGACAGCCAGGTGCGCATCAGCGGGCTTGCCTGATAATCCACCACTGGCGGGATCAAATCGTGGTCGATATCCACCCGGCCATCAGGGTGTATCCCCGTGATACGGGTCAGCGGCAGGCCAATCCAGGCCCCCGTTACGGCCTTTTCCGGCAATAACCGCAGGCGCAGATGGCTGAGCTGTAACAACTGCGCTCCCCGGCCCAGCGAGTTAGCGTCGCGAATGTCATTTTCATGCACCGAGAAACGCGCCAGCGACTCCGGGTTATTGTCAAAACTGGTTTCCTCACTGTTCGGCGTACGTACCGGAACCGCGAGGCAAATTTGTTGATTGAGGTGCTCCGGCAGAATGGTCAGCGGCGGCGGCAGTGGCGTGTGACCCGGCGCATTAAACGGTGTACCGTCGACAAAAATACCTGCCGCCTCTTTGAGTACCAGTTTGCCGATATTCAGCGCTTCGCCATCGATATCGTATTGACTGAACCCCCAAAAAAAGGGTGACAACGGCAGACTGCGATGGTGAATGACGTGTTCCAGATAGCGTTCCTGTTGCTGAAACATCTGTGGCAGCAGAAACTGTCCTTCGCTCCAGACAACCCGGTTATTCCAGCTCATAATTCATTTATCCCGTTCGGTGATAACAATGGTGCTCTGCTCTAATTTCGCATCAAGTTGCACTTTTTTTCCCGGCACCATCCGGCTGTACCAGGTGGATTCAGGGGCTTCTGGCGTGGCATAGGTTTCCCGCCAGACGGATTTACCCAGGTCGCGGTATCCGGCCAACACGCCCAGCGCGGTAGTCTGCGTATTTAACGGACGGCGCAGGGTCTTCACCTCACCAGGCCGCAGAATGAAACTGTCGCGATGCAGTAGGTCATCAGCAAGGACGACTTTGTCTTTGTCCTGGAGCGACCAGTAATCCGCCGCCGTAAACGCAGCGTCATTTTTCAGCTCGTAAATGCGTACCTCTATGGGGGCGGCCTTCTCCTGGCTGTCGGGATTTACGTTGTCAGAAGCCGTCACGGTCAGGTCAAGTTGCAGCAGCTCATGGGCAGGCGGCTTGTCGCTATTACTGCCGCACCCCGAAAGTAAAGACATAGCTACCGCACATAACCCTACAAGGTTACGCCGTCTATTCACCGAATTTTCCTTAGTAATCAAACAATAAAAACCGACCAGGCATAATGCCGGGCCGGGAAGCGCAGATTAGATTTCTTTGTTGGCTTTGAAGTCGTAGCCTGCGGTGATGGTGCCGCCGCTGCCACCCTGCTGGTTCTGCACCACGTATTCCTGCTTCACGGTGCTGAAAGACAGTTCTATCGTTTCACGGGATGCAATTTCGCCGTCCTTACTGCCGCTGGGTGAAACCACAGCAACGATAAGGTCAGTAAAGGTGTATTTGAGGTACTCCAGCGGGCTACCGCCTGCCTTGCGCATGGTCAAAACGGCCTTCGGAATATGCTTGCCGGAGGCGCAGTACTTGAACAGGTTCGGACTGGCGCGATCGATATAGTGATCAAAATCCAGGTTGGTCACTGACACTTTGCCGGACCCCAGGCCGCTCCCCGCATGCATGGTGGATTCCTGGTGAATATTCCAGCGCCAGCTCAGCACTTCGATTTCATTTTTATGTTTGTCGTCCATTGACTCGCCGTCAATGCCGTCAATTTTCAGAAAAATGTCATAAGCCATTTTTATTTCCTTATTAAGTATTTCTAAAAAAATCCATGAGTTACACAGCACCTGCGTGCAGGTAAATCATTGCCGTACAGAACCCTCTTCACCGTCATTCCTGGTGAATAAAAGGCTGTATATTTTCCGGTAATGAAAACCGGGCAATTTGCATTTACATGACAAATATATTCAGAGTGGAAATTAATATCCCACACAAATAGTTCATAAAGAAAAACGCATGAAATACAGTCGTTTTACTTACAAACCAATTTTGCTGGAACGCTGTCAGGACTCCAGCACACGGTTACTGGATTTTTAACCTTCCTGGAAAGCAATACATTCCATTGACCATAACTACAGGAAAACCACACTCCGCGCTGGTTATCTCTCCATTACTTCTCAATGCTTCTGCCAATCAAATTCTTCAATTCCATTCCATGGATAAAATCTATGCATTTCATCGTATTAAATTCTGATGGTATCGATCCGCCATATTCGGAATTTATATATTTATTCAAAATTGTATCAATTTGATGATAGATCTCTATCGGTTGCTTACCGTATTCCAGATAAGCACTGGCACTCGCTTCAGCATCCTTCTGAACTGTGTCATCTTTATACACCAGAGCTAAACAACGACTTAAAGCCCAGTTTTCCAGCAAAGTTGCTTGAGAGTATTCACTGGTCAATGGTTCTTGTGCACAAGATAGTTTCCCAATAAGTAGTCCGCATCCTACCACTAAAATTTGCGTTAGCCATTTCATCGAAGTATCCATAGCGCTCCAACTTCTGGAATAAAAGGCCCATTATCAGGATCATTCAATAAATGACAACTATCAGAACAGACACTGCCATCCCACAATGTGACATGACCTCTGGCATTACTCCAGCCACGCCCTGTCACGACGAGGATTCCCTTTTTTCCTGCAAAATCGCGAGGTTTCGGGGATGGAATAACGACATCAGGCTTCCCAAGTGAATAAGTGAGATAATCCATCATTTCATTCACTCGATAGATATATAAATGCCTATCAGCGCCACTAACTGTTGAGTATTGAGAGTTTTGGGTTACTGGAAATCCTGTCGAGTTCAAAACATAACTCATCCGGATCGGGCAGGCATTTTCAAAAAAACCACCAGCTATGTTTTGCCCAACTTTTCCACCGATAATATTTCCAACCTCCTTAACAGGGCGATTAACCTTGCTGAACGATAACCATGCGTCTTTAAATAAAGGCCTGTTCATATATCCATATCCCATGCTAGAAGTAATCCCCAGATACAAATCAGGCATTACCCTGTTTCACCGATGGCAGTTTCGTCACCAGACGTAGTGAATTCATTAATCCTTCAAACCGGAAGTGCGGACGCAGGAAGAATTTCGCATCGTAATAGCCAGAGTTATCCTTCACTACTTTTCACTTGCAGATTAATTTCACTGGCAAGCCATTTGGACTCCAGCAGGTTGAAACTTTTCCTTCAACTTTTTTAGAGAGTATGACAAGCCACTGTCCATATGCACAAGAAAACCAAATACCATGTTGATTATCTATTTCCCCGAATTCCCAGCTAACGCCCTTTACCCCATGAACCACTATATCCTCACCTTTCAAATCGGCTCGCTCCTCAGGTGGACCAGAAGAAACAAATCCACCATCATTTAACAAACTGTCAAACCGAGATGATGTATGCCACCCTTCGACAGGTGAAATAGCAGGTTTCTTCTCCATCTGCACATGATCGGGGCATGTGATTTCCTCTGCATGGGCTGATGCACCTCCCATTAAGAGTAAAAAAAGAGAAAGAAATCTATTATTCAATAACATAATAAGCTTCCGCATTATTGCTCATTCTCAGATAAGTACCGTCATCCCTTACTCCCCCTTGTTTACGGATATAACGGCTCGATACCTTACGTTTCTTCACATCATCATTCCATTGATCCATAACCCAGATCCCTCCAGCATCTTGCCTTAAATAAAATGCAGCATGATTGCCACGACTATGATTTGGATAACGGCCCTTAACGAACGTAGCAATCGCAGTACCTGGAGCAATTTTATTACTTCCCAGTACTTTTTCT
The DNA here is from genome assembly GCF_037053465.1 of Citrobacter amalonaticus. Taxonomy (GTDB): domain Bacteria; phylum Pseudomonadota; class Gammaproteobacteria; order Enterobacterales; family Enterobacteriaceae; genus Citrobacter_A; species Citrobacter_A amalonaticus_H. The sequence goes on along the minus strand of NZ_JBALIF010000023.1, from coordinate 12,784 downwards.
CCTTGCTTCCAGAGAACCGCTTGCCTTACATGTGCATAATATTGAATTAATTCAACACATTGATGATGTGCGCCTACTTTTGCGGTTCCTTCCAAAGAACGCACTCCCGAATAAACATAAGCCATCTTTTAATTTCCTCAGGCTCCAGCTTGTTTCACCGACGGCAGCTTGGTCACCAGACGCAGCGAGCCGGTCAGTCCTTCAAGCTGGAAGTGCGGACGCAGGAAGAATTTAGCGTCGTAATAACCGGGGTTGCCTTCTACTTCTTCCACCACGACTTCAGCGGCAGCCAGCGGACGGCGAGCTTTGGTTTCCTGCGAGGAGTTCATCGGATCGGCATCGACGTAGTTCATGATCCATTCGTTCAGCCAGCGCTGCATGTCTTCACGCTCTTTAAAGGAGCCGATTTTGTCGCGCACAATGCATTTAAGGAAATGGGCGAACCGTGAACAGGCGAACAGGTATGGCAGACGGGCGGAGAGATTGGCGTTAGCCGTCGCGTCCGGATCGTAGTATTCCTGTGGTTTTTGCAGTGACTGCGCGCCAATAAAGGCGGCGTAATCTGAATTCTTACGATGGATCAGTGGGATAAAACCATTTTTCGCCAGTTCCGCTTCGCGGCGATCGGAGATGGCAATTTCTGTCGGGCACTTCATGTCTACGCCGCCGTCATCGGTCGGGAAGGTGTGACAGGGCAGGTTTTCCACCGCACCACCGAATTCCACACCACGGATCAGCGTACACCAGCCATAGTGTTTGAAAGAGCGGTTGATGTTCACCGCCATTGCATAAGCCGCATTGCTCCAGACGTATTTACTGTGATCAGCCCCATCGGCGTCTTCTTCAAAATCAAATTCATCCACAGGGTTCGTTTTCGCGCCGTAGGGCAGACGGGAAAGAAAACGTGGCATTGTCAGGCCGATGTAACGTGAATCTTCGCTGGCCCGCAGCGAGTTCCACGGTGCGTATTCCAGATTCTGGGTAACAATTTTGGTGAGATCGCGAGGGTTTGCCAGTTCCTGCCAGGAGTCCATTTGCAGAACAGACGGCGACGCGCCAGCGATAAACGGCGCATGGGCGGAGGCCGCCACTTTGGCAATGGAACCAAGCAGATCCACATCCGGCGGCGTGTGGTCGAAGTAGTAATCCGCAATGATACAACCGTAAGGTTCACCACCCAGTTGCCCGTACTCTGCCTCATACAGTTTTTTAAACAGCGGGCTTTGATCCCAGGCGATCCCCTTGTAACGCTTCATATTTTTCCGCAATTCATCCTTCGAGAGGTTCATAAAGCGGATTTTTAATTTTTCATCAGTTTCAGTGTTGTAGACAAGGTGCTCAATTCCGCGCCACGAGGATTCCAGTTTCTGGAACTCCGGGTGACTCAGAATGAGTTTAATTTGCTCCGTCAGCTTGAAATCAATCTGCGCAATAATAGCGCTGATGCTTTTATAGGCGTCATCACTGACGGTGACAGAATTAGCGAGTGCCTGCTGTGCCAGCGTTTGTACTGCTGCTTCTACCGCTTTTGCCGCCTGATTGGTTTTTGGCCGGAAGGCCTGGCTCAGCAGTGCATCAAACTCCGTTGATTGCCGGGTAGCAGAGTGTGCAACAGCGGATTCATCTGCCGCCAGAATAGTATCGTTAGACATGAAAACTCCTTAAATTTCGCAATTATTCCGCTGAACCCATTTTGTCTGTCACCGCATTGTCTTCCGCCACAGCAGGCTTCGGAGCATTAGCCAGCGCTTTCAGTAGAGTCGGATCCTGAAGCAGTTTATTGATCAGATTTTCTGCACCAGCTTTACCGTCCATATACGTTTGCAGGTTGGCTAGCTGGGTACGAGCTTCCAGCAACTGGTTCAGGGCATCCACCTTGCGGGCAATTTGCGCAGGGGAAAAATCGTCCATGCTTTCCAGCGTGATATCGACCATCAATTGGCCTTCGCCCGTAAGCGTATTGGGCACGGCAAACGCCACGCGCGGCGCGATGGCCTTCATACGTTCGTTAAAGTTATCGATATCAATATCGAGGAATTTGCGATCGGTAACCGGCGGCAGCTCTTCAAGCGGCTTTCCTGCCAGATCGGCCAGCACTGCCATCACAAACGGCAGCTCGATTTTTTTCTCGGAGCCGTAAATTTCCACGTCATACTCAATCTGTACGCGCGGTGCGCGGTTGCGGGCAATAAACTTCTGCGCGCTGTTGTTGATAGCCATAGTCCTTCATTTCCTTATCAGTCATCCGCGACCACCCGGCAGGCGGTTCGACGGTACAGTTTAAAAATCGTACTCAGAAAGTATTTTTGTGATCTCGCTATTTCCTTTGTATTTTTTCTGCAGGTCCGCAAGCGCCTTTTTCGCCGGGGGACAATAAGTATCGACACCTTTTTCTATGTCTTTTTTATCCTGTTCCGGTAAAGAACTGTCCCATTCACCAGCCAGATGCTGGCACATGTCTGCATTACTCAGAAAACGCTGCACATCCTGCGGAAAAGACGGTTTCCCTGAGGCACTGAACGTAAATGCCACCAGGATGATGATGGAAAAAATCTGAGTACGGACTGTCATATTCAGTGTTCGTCTGAGGAACAATCTGTTTCAAAAACAATCTGCTCATCGCTGTTAACACCAATACGAATGTGCGCGATGGACGTTTTCTCTGTCATCGCCTGTAACCAGTAACGCGACAGGTGCGGCAAAATGAACTGTTCGATATAGCCGATCAGCAGGCGTGCACCGGTTTCGTGCGCCGGGCAATGCGCCACGATATGTGCAATCAGGTCATCACCGTAAACCAGCGTAACGCCATGTTGTTCCACCATCCGCGCCGCCAGCCTGTCGAGATGCAGACGGGCAATGACACTCCGTGCGCTTTCATCCAGCGGCAGATAGGGGATCACCGTCATACGTCCCAGGAACGCAGCCGGAAAATGTTTGCGCAACTCCGGCATTAACGCCTCCTTCAGTCCCGCCGGGTCAGGCATCAGCGCAGGGTCTTCACAGAGCTGGCTGATAAGTTCAGAGCCCACATTGGTGGTCAGCAGCAGGGTGGTGTTTTTGAAATCAATGTGGACACCTTCGCCATCTTCCATGCCACCTTTATCAAACACCTGGTAGAACAGTTCATGGACATCATGGTGAGCTTTTTCAATCTCATCGAGCAGCACCACACTCCAGGGATGACGGCGTACCGCCTCTGTCAGTACACCGCCCTGGCCGTAGCCGATATAACCGGGAGGTGCGCCTTTAAGCGTGGAGACGGTGTGAGACTCCTGAAATTCACTCATATTGATGGTGATCAGGTTCTGTTCACCGCCATAGATGGCTTCTGCCAGCGCCAGTGCGGTTTCGGTCTTACCGACACCGGACGGCCCGGCCAGCAAAAACACACCAACAGGTTTACGCGGATCGCCTAATCCTGCCCGTGCGGTCTGGATACGTTCGCCAATCTGTGCCAGTGCATTCATCTGCCCGGTGACGCGTTGCGCCAGGCGTTCAGGCAACTCCAGTATCTGGCTGGCTTCGTCTTTCAACATGCGCCCGGCGGGAATACCGGTCCAGTCAGAGACAATTGCCGCTACCACCGCGGCGCCTACCTCAGGAAACACCACGGGATCTTCACCCTGCCAGGTTCTTAACGAGGTTTGAGCCTGTTGCAGCGTGGCTTCATCGTACTCACCCGGCGCTGCCTGGCGATGCGCCTGCAACGTATGCACCAGTTCCAGCTCTTGCTGCCAGCGGGCTTCCGCTTCTGCCAGTTCCGTTTTCAGTGATACGATCCGAGCCGCCAGAGCATCACCGCGTTCCGGGCGGATCCCCATTTGCGCCTGCTTTAACAGTAGCGCCTGTTCCATTTCGGCGGCTTTCAGTTGCTGACGCAGATACTGCACATGTGCAGGCGGCGTATGCAGCGACAACGCCACGCGGGCCGCTGCGGTATCCAGCAGACTGATGGCTTTGTCCGGCAACTGACGTGCAGGAATGTAGCGGTGAGAAAGTTGTACTGCGGCACGTACTGCTTCATCCAGAATCAGCACGTTGTGGTGTTTTTCCAGTGTCTCCACCAGACCACGTACCATCGCCACCGCAGCCGCTTCTTCTGGCTCTGCTACCTGCAATACCTGAAAACGTCGGGTCAGCGCCGGATCTTTTTCGATATGGCGTTTGTATTCGCTCCAGGTGGTTGCACCAATGGTGCGCAGAGTGCCGCGCGCCAGAGCGGGTTTCAGTAAATTAGCCGCATCCCCCGTGCCGGATGTACCGCCCGCGCCCACCAGCGTGTGGACCTCGTCAACAAACAGAATAACCGGCTGCGGCGACCGCGCGGCCTCTTCCAGCAGCGCCTTCAGACGGGACTCAAATTCGCCTTTCATGCTGGCACCGGCCAGCAGCGCCCCTACATCCAGCGACAATAGCCGCACATTGCGTAAGGCAGGCGGTACTTCTCCCTGCGCAATCGCCAACGCAAATCCTTCCACCACTGCCGTTTTTCCAACCCCGGCCTCACCGGTCAATAGCGGGTTGTTCTGGCGGCGGCGCAGCAGAATATCTGTCATGGTGCGAATTTCGTATTCGCGACCCGTCACCGGATCGATGTTGCCTTCACGCGCCTGAACGGTCATATCCTGACAATATTTTGCCAGCGCTGACTTTCCATCCTGAATCTCACCAGCAAGCGCCTGGCTGCTCTCTCCGGGAGTCGCAGACGGCAGGCCTGAACCGTCCCGGGACAACTCCAGCGTTTCGGGTGATGACTCAATCAGCGAAGGCAGAACTTCTGGCAGTTCGCTGGCCGGTATCCCGGCAAGCGGCGCACAGATATTCCCCAGCACCCGATACAGCTCTGGCGTGGTCAGCCACGCCAGCAATAGCCAGCCACTGCGGATTTTGTTATCACCATAGCGGATGCTTGCCAGCAACCAGGCTTTTTCAATGGAGAGGTCAATATGGTGGGAAAAATCACTGATTGCACTGGCTCCTGCGGGCAATAAATCCAGTTGCCGAAGCAGCGACTTTTCCACATCTGAAGCGGCAATACGATAATGGCGAAGAACATGGTGAATATCGTTGTCCGGTTGTTGAATTAACTGATGTACCCAGTGGGTCAGTTCAACATAAGGGTTGGAGCGTAATTTACAGAATGTTGTTGCTGATTCCAGAGATTGAAATAGCGATCCTGCCAGCTTTCCATATAGTGCGCTGCGTGAAACAGTAATTCCCATCTGTTACACCTGATGACGTAATAATCCATATAAAGAATACATAAACGCATATGTACACATAAACAAACCACACAAACAGAATCATCAAAATACACGAACAAAACAATGATACAGATCACGGATTACAATAGAGCTAAATGGTTAATATCTTTTTCATTAAAGAAAAACAAGAAAGAAAACAACTATTTCAATAAGTTACTGGGCACCATATCAATCAAAAAGAATATCCATTGATTCACAAAATAAATCACAAATAAAGTTAAGCTGTCTTGTAATATATTAAGCAAACATAAATTACCTGTCAGAGTAACTAATATTTCTACAACGATGGTAAATACCTATCGAGTGACATTATGAAACCAGAAAATACATGGATATTACAAAAGATTCAGGCGCAGGGTATTGCAGACAACACCGTCTACACCGCAGAAACACAAATAGTTTTCACAATCGCAGCGCCTCATGTTCCCGTTTTTGAACTGAATGAAAATATCGATATTGCCCTTAGTCTGATCCGCCACGAGGAAGCCTGGTGGATTATCAATTACTCCGATGAATATTGCTGCGCCGTAAATGATCAGATTCTGGAATCACACCGCCGTATGCGGCTGAATGAAGAGGATGTTATTGAATGGGGTCTGTCTACCTGGCGTCTTGTCCGAAATAATACATTCTCTCAGGTAGCACATTCTGAAAACGCTCAACCACTAAAAGCGACATCCCCTGAAGCCATGACCGAATATCTGGATCTGGACTGGTTTAAACGCCAGCAACTGAATCCGCAAAACCCGTTCGATATTATCCCCTCTCACGGAGCAACAGTCACAGAAGACTCATCAATAACAGATAACACACTGACTCAGCTTTATCATGAATACCAGCAGGCGCTGTTATCACCTGTGAAGGAAGCCCGGGGCCGGACGGCTCTGTTTGCTCCAAATAGCGCGTCCACACAGGAATTGGCCTCGCTGCGTGACAGGGCAGCGGAAACAGGGACGTTACAAGACATGGTGACCGGTGAGATGAGTATTGACGTCATTCTCAATGTGCTGGACGCCACCGGCGATGATGCCCCCCCCTTGCCTGCAATGGATAGAGTCCCGGATATCCTGCACCTGCTGTCCCCCGAACAAACACGACAGACCTCGCATCACAATATTCTGCCTGATCTGACACAGCGGGAGCACCGTATCATTGGCATTGATAGCCATTACCGGGTAAGCCCTCCGCATGAAAAAGGAAAACCTTTCCATGACGAAAAATGACACGTTGCCCGCCTCATTGTCTGCACTGTTGCAGGAACACACTCTGGCTGATGGCCTTCAGATGGCTGAACAACAGGTGCGGATTCATCCGGCGCAGGTCGCCTGCCGCCACAGCCTGTTTCAGTTACTGTGCATTACAGGAGACTGGTCACGGGCGCTGCAGCAGCTCCAGCTGTGCGCCCGGATGGATGCAAATTATATCCAGGAGGCACAACTGTTCGGGGAATTGATCCGCTGCGAAATATTCCGTCAGCGCTGTTTTCAGGGCGAACAGCGTCCAGGTTTTATTCTACCACCGCCCGCCTGGATGGAAGATCTGCTGGGCGCTCTCGGCTGCAACGCTCGCGACGAAATTAATGAAGCCGATGAACGCCGAAGTCGTGCGCTGAACGCCATGACAGATGTCAGTGGGCTGTGGAACGGTGGTGAATTCGACTGGATTAGCGACAGCGACACCCGGACCGGCCCGGTGGCTGAGCTGGTCATGGGTGGCGTCTATATCTGGCTACCGATTTCGCAAATCCGCTCTCTGGATTCATCTTCTCCGACTCGCCTGACCGATCTGCTCTGGAAACCGGTGAACATCACGCTGGTGAATGGTGATTCGCATGGCGCATGGCTGTTCACCCGCTACAGCGGTTCCGAACATGCTGCTGATGCCCTGCGACTGTGCCGGGAAACGGCCTGGCAGGATGGGCCGGGAGAGACCGTCGTGCAGGCACTGGGACAAAAAGTGTGGCTGACCAGCCACGGTGATATCAGCCTGCTGGATTTCACCCACTGTACCTTCACTATTCAGAAAGAGAGCGCCGCATGAGCGTGTCTCGTCAGCCTCCTAATCATCTGCTGCCCACACTGTTTGACAGATTGTGTGACGATGCCCCGAACCAGAAGCGCGACCGTGATATTAGCGTCAATCCGGTACAGCTTAAGGAGATTATCCGCCGGGATTTGTCATTTCTTCTCAACACAGTCAGTCATGAAGAGGATATTGATAGCGGACGTTACCCGCAGGCAGCGGCATCCGTGCTGAACTACGGTCTGCCGCCGCTGGCGGGCAGTTTTATGTATGAACATAAATGGGATGATATTCGCAAGGCTATCCTGAGGGCCATAATCCGTTTTGAACCCCGGTTGAAGGCATCCACGGTGCAAATCCTCCCACTACAGGATGAGCGCCGTCAGAGCGGTCACAACACGCTACAGTTTGAAATTCGCGGAGAAATCCTGACGCAGCCTTATCCGACGGAGTTTCGGGTACGCAGCGCCCTGGACATGGAACAGAGTCAAATTACGTTTTTCTAACACAGGGAATTATTCATGGATCCACGGCTACTGGAATATTACAACCGCGAACTAAGCTATCTGCGGGAAACAGGGGCAGAATTCGCCACCCGCCATCCCAAAATCGCCGCCCGGCTGGGGATGAAGGACACCGATATTGCCGATCCTTATGTAGAGCGCATGATTGAGGCGTTCAGCTTCCTGACCGCCCGCACACAACTCAAAATTGATGCCGAGTTTCCCCGGTTCACTCAGCGGCTGCTGGAGGTTGTCAGTCCCAACTATGTCGCCCCCACCCCCTCAATGACCGTGGCCCGTTTGTATCCTGACACCCAGGAAGGCGATCTGGCAAAGGGATTCACCGTACCGCGTGACACCGCCTTTTTCTCCACCATCCCTGAAGGCGAAAACACCGCCTGTCAGTTTCGTAGCAGCCAGGATGTCACATTGTGGCCTTTATCTATTGAGGAAGTGCGCCTGACCGCCGCCCCTCCGGACATGCCCACATTGCACCGTTATTTGCCCCCGAACATTCATGTCGCGGGTGCGCTGCGTATCACCCTGCGTACCTTCGGTGAACTGACTTTTAGCGAGCTTGCCGGACCGGATCGGTTGCCTTTTTATCTCAGTGGTGAAGAGCGTATCGCCTCGCATTTGTTTGAACTGCTGCACACCAGCGCTGTCGCCACGCTGGCTGGCGAGCCAGGACATTTTGACGGCGTACTGGACGTTAATCTGAAGCAGCCTGTCACGCACGAGGGGCTTGAACCAGACCAGGGGCTATTGCCGCTCGCCTGGAATGTGTTTCACGGACATAATTTGCTGCAAGAATACTTCGCCTGCCCGGAGCGTTTTTATTTCTTTACCCCGACCGGCCTGTCTGCTGGTCTACAGAAAATCAATGGCGGCGTGGCGGAGATTGTCATACTACTCGACCGTCTGCCGCCGGACTGGCTGCTCCACCAGACGGATGCAGTACAGTTCAGTCTGTTCTGTACGCCGGTCATTAATCTCTTTCCTCGCACCACCACCCGAATAGAAGTCTCTCACAGTGTGACAGAACAACATCTGGTGGTGGACAGGACTCACCCACTGGATTATGAGGTGTTCTCTGTACAGGAAGTGGAAGGACTGGAGGCTGAAACCACGAGGAAAATGACATTTCGTCCGCTATACCACACCCGCAATAATGACGAAGGCAACCACGGGCGGTACTTCTCAGTGCGCCGGGAACAGCGCCGGTTGTCAGATAATGCCCGCCGTTACGGCACCCGCACGGCCTATACCGGCTCAGAAGTGTTCCTGTCGCTGGTTGATCAATATGAAGCGCCTTATCCGGAAAACCTGCGTCATATCACCATCACGGCAATGGTGACCAACCGTGACTTGCCCTGTCTAATTCGCCGTAATGGCCAGGATGATCTGACCGTAGATGCGGCCATTCCGGTGGCGGGGGTTGGTCTAATCCGGCCCCCTCGTCCGCCGCAGCCGCCGCTGGCCGAACGTGAAATGGCCTGGCGGTTGATCCGCCAGTTGTCATTTAATTATCTGCCGCTTGCCGATCTGGATCATCGCACTGGCGGTCAGGCATTGCGCGATCTGCTTAACCTGTTTATTCCGGCACATGACAGCCCGCAGTCGCGCCAGGTTCGCAGCCTGATTGGCTGCAACACCACCCCGGTAACCCGCCGTCTGCCCGGTTCCGGGCTGCTGGTCTATGGACGTGGCGTCAGTTGTGAACTGACCGTGGATGAGGAAGGGTTCTCCGGCATCAGTCCCTATCTGTTCGGTCTGGTGCTGGAGCATTATATTGCCCGTCACGTTTCCATTAATACCTTCTCGCAGATGACGCTGCACAGCATGCAGCGCGGCAAAATTATGACCTGGCCGGTCAGGGCCGGACAGCGGGGTAGTGTATGAGCGATAATTTCACTCAGGCGCAGGAAACCCCCTGGCGTTACGGTTTTCTGAACCTGATGCGCCGCGTGGATGTGCAGTTGTGCGCCGTCCCGGCGGGCAACTCCTGGCAACCACGGATGGAAAAATTTCGCCTCGGACAAACGCCCGCGTTAACCTTTGCACCACGGGAAATCGCCCAGGTTAGCTGGCAGGAAGGACGCCTGCACCTGAGTCTGTACAGCCTGGGACTGTGGGGGCCGAACGGTCCGCTGCCGCTGCATTACACCGAGCTTGCACTCAACCGGACAGAAAGCAGACGCGATCCGACCCTAACCCGATTTTCCGATCTTTTTCATCACCGCTGGCTGACGCAGTTTTACCAGGCCTGGCGCAGCGCTCAGTCCGCCGGTGGCGGGCTGGACAAACCGGAATACGACCGTTTTGCCTTCTATATTGCCAGCCTTAGTGGTCAGGATCTGCGGGAAAGTGCTGCCAGCTCACTGCCGGATCATGTCCGCCTGGCAGCGTCTTCCCATCTGGTGCGTGAGCCCCATAACCCGGACGGACTGGCGGCAACGTTAGCGCACTATTTTGACGTTCCCTTTCGCATACAGGAATTTGTCCTGCACTGGATAGCCGTGGCGGACGATGAGATCACCCGACTGGGGATGCCAGCCCCCTCTTCCGTGATTGGCAACGGCGCACTCATCGGCCAGGCCGTGCCGGATATGCAGTATAAGTTCCGGCTGGTCATCGGCCCGTTGACGCTGGCCGATTATCAGCGTTTTCTGCCTGGCGGCAATAACCTGCCGGTACTGACGGAACTGGTTCGCGCCTTCATCGGCTTTGAATACTGTTGGGAAATTGAGTTGCAGCTTAAACCACACGCCGCCCCTCCGGCTGTTACCGGTGGCCCATACCAGTTGGGCTGGACCGCCTGGGCGGGTAAAGCCATGCACGACAACCCGGTGACGGGCATGATTTTTGAACCTGAATGTTATCTGACACACTGAGGACTACTATGGACGCATTCCTGTCTGAACCTGTTTCTGCTGAATTCCCCTGCGGTCCTGATCTGGAATATGACCCGGAATATTTGCTGTTGTTCACCCGCGCCACACCACGGGCAGAAGCCCAGTACGGAGATTTCATCAGTTCGCCGGAGACCATTAACTGGGCGGAGCTTGAGCGGGATGCCCGTCGCCTGCTGTTGCGTAGCAGGGATATCCGCGTACTGATCGTGTTGCTGCGTTGTCGTATTCAGCAGGCCGGAGGCCAGGGGCTGGCAGAAGCACTTACATTACTGGAAAATCAGTGTTTCTCGAACCCCGATGCAATTCATCCACAATTGCTTCCCGCTGAAGACCCCTTGGCTGAAGATGCGGTAGTAGCACGCAGTAATGCACTGTCGGCGCTGTTGGATCCCGAAGGAGTGATGGCAGATATCCGCAGCATTGCATTATCGAACAATGCAGCCATGCGTCTTCAGGTACGGGATGTGGAGCGTGCGTTTTCCGCACCGCGCCCGGCAGATGCACTGGCACCGGAATCGGTACGCCAACAACTGGCTGACCTGGAGGCGCGCGGCGCATTACCGCTGGAAGCCTTTCGCCAGTCGATGGAAACAATTGAACATCTGCAACAATGGTCCCATGAAACATTACATTCTCTGGCTCCGGACTTTTCCCGCCTGCGACAATTGCTTTCTCTGTTGCCAGGGGCAGTTCAGACCACCACACCGGAACTTCCAGCACCAGGGAATCAGGCTGTTCAGCAAGAGCCGGCCATCATAAAAGATGTTGAACCTGCTTCGGTAGATTCTACTCACCCATTGGTGAACATCACTGCGGGAATATCCGCAAAGGGCAGCACAAACTCCGGACAGATCCGCGATCGCAACGATGCGCTGGCGCACCTGCGTATCATCCGGCACTGGTTTGAGAGTAGTGAACCGAGCAGCCCGACGATCCCTTTGCTGCGCCAGGCAGAACGACTGGTAGGAAAACGGTTTTCGGAAGTGATCAATGAAATCCCGGTGGAACTGCTGGAAAAGTGGGACGGGCAGGAATAACAAGATTGTATTTAATGAATACATCCGTCTTGGAGCGACAAGATATCGTTTGATAAACAACATGGAGATTTAAAAATGGCCTATATCGCAGCAACACCACGAACTTATATTGGAGAGTCTGTTGGTAGCGGTCAATGTGTAGCATTCACACAACGAGCCGCGGGCATGCCTGTTACCAGGAACTGGAGACGTGGCGTTTTGGTTAAAGGAAATATGAGTATCACCCCAGGTACAGCCATAGCAACATTTGATGATAATCAGCGATATGGTAATCATTCCGATGGTCGCTCTCATGCGGCAATTTATCTCAGCCAGGATGCCAATGGAATTCAGGTGCTGGATCAATGGATGAGCCACAGTGTAGACAGGAATGGCACACGGATTGCGATACCGCACCGTGTCAGCCAACGTACTATTTTCTTTCGAAACGCTCCGCGTGCTGAAAACAATGGAAAAAATTATTATGTCGTGGAGTAAAGCATTGCTGCTGGCTACATCTGTTCTTCTGTTTTCAGGGAGGGCGAATGCTGGAAAAATAACGTGTCCTGAGTCGCTGAGCGTTAATAATGAATCCCACAGGCTGAACGACGTGAGTCTTTTTCAGGGGCCGCCTGAGAAAAAGGGGGATTTAATGCCTGATACGGATAACGCAATGGTGTGGACGCTGAAGGATTACCAGGACTATGCAAAAAAATCGAATTTACCTCTTCATCTCATCTGTCGCTATGAAGGGACTTATGAGACGGTGGCACTGAAGGTTCCTGATACAGCAAAAAAATGTTCAGCATGGTTTGGGGATAATAAAGAACAATTTTACGTATCCTGCCAGTAATCAGGCGGAATACAGAGGGTAAATTGAAAACTGACAGAAATAAAAAAAGACCATGCTAATCAATAGCATGGTCTCGAATAGTGGCGGAACGGACGGAATTCTACTTTAGACGCTAACCAATTAGAATCAAACAGAATCCAACGCCAGCCCTAATCGCTGTAGGACAAATTGTAGTCCATTTAAGAAATGGCTAGCAAGCAGGTTTTAG
>NZ_JBALIF010000022.1:0-44261 GCF_037053465.1 Citrobacter amalonaticus | reverse complement strand
AACCCACGACCGGGGTTCGACAACGGGCGCAGCCCGTTGGACAGACCGCGAACAACGTGAGCGGGCTGCCCGTCAGGGCGAGCGAAGCGAGTCAATCCCCCCCTCACCGCCATATTTAAAGAAGAGCTCGTACGAAAGTACGGGCTTTTTTTCGCATGTTGCGCAGGTCCAGGGGGGATGAGAACCCACGACCGGGGTTCGACAACGGGCGCAGCCCGTTGGACAGACCGCGAACAACGTGAGCGGGCTGCCCGTCAGGGCGAGCGAAGCGAGTCAATCCCCCCCTCACCGCCATATTTAAAGAAGAGCCCGTACGAAAGTACGGGCTTTTTTTTCGCATGTTGCGCAGATTCAATGCCCCTGGACGCACAGGTCATTCCGTTAATGATACCGGTTCGCCCGTTATCAGCGTGTAACGGCTCAGTAGCGCATTCAGCGCCAGTTCAGCCTGCGTTTTTTGCGCACTGCTCAGCGGCTGACCTTCCGGGCTGGCTGTAAGCTGACGCAGTTGCTCTTCCACCGGCACCGCGCGGTTAAACGACCGGGTAATGGCGAACACGGCGGTTTTCAGCTCGCTGGCAGTGATATAGCTGCCGTGCCGTTCATCCAGTGCGTTCAGGCGGTCGGTCAGTTGTTGTAGCTGCGCCATCCCCTGATACCAGCCGTCCAGATTATCGGCTGACAAGGCCGCGGCATTAAGCTGATTGTGCCATTGTTGTGCGAGTGCTGTTGCCTGCTCCGGCCACAGCGCCTGCGCCTGTTGCACCAGCGCACTGCCGTAGCGCTGCGACCAGTCCGGCGGCAGGCTGCTTAAGCGCGCCAGTTGCTGCTGTGTTCGCCGAATCCCTTCGCCCGCTGAGGGTGATGTGAGCTTTATCGCTTTAATTTGCGTGGCGGAAAGCGGTTCCGGCAGCGTCAGAGATGCCTCCAGCCGCCCTGCCAGCGGGTCGGGGCGGGTGAAATACTGCCAGCCCCACGCGGCTGCACTGCCGACAACCAGCATGGACAACATCCCGGCGGCAAACGGCTTCCAGGGCTTCGCGGGGGGCGGCGGTTCGCTGATAACGGTGACACTGGGCTGCGGCTCCGGCTGTGCCACATACACCCACTGCATATTGCCGGTGGCCGGGCTGGTTGTTGTCCCGGTTTTCTCTGCTGTCAGGGTCTGTGCCGGAAGCGTCACGCCGGTCACCTCCCCCGCCGCGCCGTCACTGTTCTCCAGCCGTACCGCCGCGTTGTGCAGTTGTGCGCGCAGGGCGTCAAGCTGGCTCAGATGCTTAAGCTCCAGACGTTGCAGCACCTCGCCAAGTCGCACGAGATACTGCTCCGCCCGGTAAAGCTGGCTGAGGTCGGCATGGCACAGCGTCAGCGTGCGCATCGCCTGTTGCAGACGCTGGCTCAGGCTGGTGAGAATTTCCATCCGGGCATGAACGGGCTGCGGCCACAGGTTGCCCCACTGGTGGGTAATCAGCGCTTCCAGCACCGCCAGCCCTTCGTTCAGGCCGTACAGCCCGGCCAGCCGGGTGCGGGCCAGGGTGTACCAGGCGGCGGTCTGCAACTCCACGCCGTTTTGCTCAAACAGCGAAAGGCAGCATTTTTCGGCATGTTTCCAGTTCACATCCGGGCGCGCCGGATGGGTGAGCTTCGCCAGTTCATCGCGCAGGCTGGCATAATCGGCAAGCGTTCGCGGGTCGCCGCCGGTTCTGAGGTGATGCGTCACGGTGTCGGTCATCGTTATTTTCCTTAATAAAACTACACGGCAGCCCGCGCATCCAGATACTGTTGTTGTTTCAGGTGCCGGATCAGCACCCGCCCTTCCGGCATAAAATCAGTGCCGTAGCGCACCAGACCGATGCCTTTGAGCTCTGCGTCAATGGCGTAGCGCAGCTCACCGGGCATGGTCTGCTCCAGCATCACCACGTCAATGCGTTTCAGGCGCGGCTCATATTTCAGCAATACTGCCGAGAGCGTGGTCATCAACTGATGCGCGGTGCCGGGCATTCCCTGGAGGATTTTCGTCATGTCCGGCAGTCCGTAATCCGGCAGATGCTTCAGGCTACCGGCGCGGGTATTGAGGATGCGCTGCATGTTATCCAGCACCGAGAGAATAACCTGGTTTTGTTCGCTCACCTGGTGCAGGTCAAGGCCGCCGGCAAAGTTGCCGAACAGGGTTTCGTAGAGGGAGGGGCCGTTTGTCTGCGGCATATCAGTCGTCCTTACGGGGAATCAGCGTCAGGTTGTTGTCGCCCGGCTCAATAATCCGTGCCTCATCCGGGTCGAGGTCATCACGGGTCAGCAGCAGTTTCCAGTGATTTTTGGCCGTATCCGGGTGGCGGAACAGTCCCACCACGGCCACAAACTGTGTCTCTTCGTGCATCGGCATATTAAGGTTTGCATCGCCGCCCGGCTTCACCACCACATCGCGGGAGACCAGCAGGCTGTCGCCCAGCGTCTCTTCATCATCCTTAACCAGTTGTTCATAGACCGCTTTATCAAAGGTTTTAGAATCCTTAAGCTGATACACCCGTACCATCACTGGCTCTGACAGCGAGCCGCTTTCCCGCTCGTCGATGTTCAGCGCCTCGCGGGCGGTAAAATCGAGATGCAGGGTTTTCACCTGTTTGTGAAAAACCGCGTTCATGGCGGACGAAGCGCCGTCGCTGATTTTTTGCGTCAACCCGCAGCCGCTCAGTAATAACGGCAATAGCAGTAATGGCAATCCTTTAATCGAAGTGATACGCAACACGTCGGTTTCCTTTAATGTTCACAGCGGGCGACATTCCACAGTAATGGCCCAGTTCAACGGTAAATTCACAAGGGATGGCGTCCGGCGCAGACACATCGTCCACACCCAGCACCCCGGTCAGCCCCAGCAAAAAGCGCTCATCGCCCAGTACCGGTTCCGGCAGCAGATGTGTGGGCACCGTCAGTTCAATGCGCGCTTTATAGCGCCAGCCGAGATAAACGCGCAGCAGCACCAGAAAATCGCTGTAAATCTGCCCTTCCGGCAGCCAGCCCTGCGCTTCCTTAACATCGGTGGCGTAAAGCGCGATGCGCAACTGGCTGTTGGCTTCGGTAATTTCATCGCCCAGCACGGTATGGCCGTCCAGCAGAAACCCCTCATCACCGTAAAAGCCCATCGGCTGGCTGATGCGCACCGGGCGCAGGCAGTGCGGCGTCACCACCGCGCGGGTCTTCGGCGCCAGTAAACGCACCAGCGCCTGCACCCCTTCGGCGGTACGTCCCGGCTGGCGCATCATCCCCAGCAGCGCCAGAAAGCGCGATACCGGCGTGGCGACATGGTTTTCGGTGCCGGGAATACCCAGCCCGATAAGCCCCAGCAGGCTCTGCGAGGTGTTGTCTCTGCCGCCCGCCTCAAAGGTCGCCGGGTAGGAGTATTTTCGCCAGATACGGTAGAACTGCGTCAGGATGCGGTGGTTGAAGATATCGAGAAACGCTTCCAGCGCTTCATGTCCTTCACGCCGCTGAGTAATATCGTCAAGGTACGTTGTCGGCAACGGCGAATCCACGCCGTACAACCCCATAAAAGTGGTGCGTACCGTGGGCGGCGCATCCGGATTATCCTCATCCGTTTCAACCGCTTTAATTTCACTCGCCGGGAACCCCATTCCCGGCCAGGGACGGAAGCGCACCGGGTCATCCGCAGGATTAATGGTGCTGCCAATCGGCGGACGCGTCGGGTTGCGCTTTTCCAGCAACTGACAGAAGCGGTAAAAGTTAATCCGCGCGATATCTTTATCGAGGCGCGCCGTCAGCCGGGGATGCGTCGGTTGTGGTTCTCTTCCCATTCGAGACGTTCTCCGGTTGGCTGAAGGATTAAAATCAGACGGTTAAACAGGTGAATATCGGTGTACAACGCAAAGAAGCGGCTCAGCATCTCGCCAAACAGGCAGATATCGCCGTGACCGGCAAAGCCGTTAGCGTCCAGCGTCACCTCAATCTGCACGCCACGCAGCAGATGACCCCGCTCAAAGCGTTCGATTTCGCTGTGCCGGACATCCACTATCGCCTCCAGGCGGCGACGGTTCATCTCGTTATCCGTCCAGTCGTAAAGTGAGAGCGTGCCGCGCAGCACCTCGGCGTTGTCCATCATCCACAAAAAGCTGCTGCCCAGATGGCTCAGCACCCGCCAGTGAAAGCGGTCGCGGTTGGGCGGATAGCACGGCATGGTCGGCGCACACAGGTTGCGCACCCGGATACTGGATGCCGTGGTTTTCACCGCCGTATCCAGCACGGTGCTTTGCAGGGTTTTGCGCGGCAACTGGCCGTTGGTGCCGGTCAGGCTCAGTGACAGGCTTTCGTCTTCCGGGACGGTGTGGTTGTCAAACGCCTCACCGCCGAGAATCAGCCAGGTATCATGCAGACCGGACGGGCCGCGCTTAACGCGGGTGTGGTAGTAATACTCCGGCGCATCGTGGCGCAGCATCCCGCCCTTGTGGCGAAAGCTGGAAAACGGTACATACACCTGGTGGCCGGAATGGCGTGACGACATCACCGAATCCACCGAATAAATTTCGGTATGGCCGTCCTGGATGCGCATCGGGCGCAGCAGGTATTCGGTCTGCAACGAATCGAGACGCAGCGGGTCGGACTCCAGCGGAAACAGGTTTATTACCGGCACGCAGTGCAGACGCAGGTGTTTTTCGCTGAAGCTGAAATCATGCTCCCAGCGCGTTTTCAGCACGATATCGACTTCAAACCACGACAGCCCGGCAGAGGCCGCCATATTCTCCAGCCCGCGCAGCGCCACAAACATAAACTTCTCGCGGAAGGTGAAATACTCCAGCAATAGCTGATAGCCGCTGAAGCTGCTCTCGCCCTTCGGCCACAGCCCGTCGTCATCGCCAAAACCCTGCGCGGAGAAATGGCCGCCCAGCGGCTGACGGTCGGTATCGCCCGGCAGGCGCAGCCACATACGGGCGACATTGAGGGTCAGCGCTTCGTGCAGCGCGCAGGCCAGCGGCGCATCCGCGTCGAGATAGAGCGGCAGACGGCTTAAATCAATCCGGCTCCAGTCGGCCAGTTCGCCGCATTCAAAACGCAGGCGGATCACCGAACGTCCGTCCGGCTCAACATCCAGCCGGGCGCGGCTGAGCGACAGCGGCAGCAGGTCGATATCCTGCGTAGTAGTGTAGCGACAGCGGGTACGGCGTTCGCCGAGCGGCCGGGACAGCACCTCGAAGCCGCGCGCCACCGCCATGCGCTCCTTCATCTCGCGCCAGTCGGGAGTGAACTCGACAATGGAGAGCGATGGAATAGTGCGCAAATAGTGCGGCCACAGCATACTGACCAGCCCTTCGGTCAGTTCCGGCAGGTCGTCGTCGAGCTTTTCGCGCAGGCGGCCCATCAGGAAGGCAAAGCCTTCAAACAGCCGCTCCACATACGGGTCGCGGGCGCCGGTCTTGTCAAGATTGAGCCCGGCGGCCTGGTCGGGATGGGCGCGGGCGAATTCCTCGCCCGCTTCGCGCAGATAGCGCATTTCAGCGTCAAAATAACGCAGGGTTAAGTCGTCCATATATTTCTGAAGCTCTGGAGAATGGCTGTAAAAGAAAGGCGTTATGAATTGTGTACCGGACTGCTGTTGTCAGCCCGACCAGAACGTCTGGTAAAAATATAAAATCAGTCAGGCCTCGTAAGTATCCTTCTTCATCGAAGGCACAAACCGCGCCTTGCACGGGCAGGTGCTCTTGCTGTCGAGCGTGCCGGCCATTTTGCGCCCGTGTACCACATCATTCGAAATACCACCTGCGATGTAATACGTTCCCGGATGCTGTCCGCAGGTCACTTTATCCCGCTCGCGTGCTACCGGTTTGCCGGACAGGGTATGGGTGGTATCCCCTTCAATAATCACGCCGCCGCAGGTGGTTTTGTCGCCCTTAACTAAATAATTGCCGATTGCCATTCCGGTTCTCCTTTATATCAACCGCACAACACCGCCGCCCGTGCCGGGTCGAGCGCAATCAGCCCGGCGAGCAGGCCGTCCATTTCGCTCTGGATGCGCGGTTTATCCGCATCCGCCCGGCTGGCTTTCATGCGCAGCAGCTTCAGCCGGCGGGCTTTCACCTCAAACAGTAAATCCGGCTCCCATTGTGTGAGCGTCAGTTGCGCGCCGCTGCCGTCCAGTTCACTCAGCAGATGCAGCGCCATCTCGTTTTTACCGTACTGCTCGGCGACCCGCGCCATCAGCAGGCGCAGCAGCCAGCGACTGCGCGGGGCGGTGGCGCCCGGCCGGTTTTGCAGCCAGCCCAGCGCCGCGTCAATGCCCTCACTGTCGGCCAGGGTCAGCGCTTCCGGCTCCAGTTGCAGGATGTCGTCATCGCCTGCGGTGCTGGCTGGTGCGGTGTTGCTGTCGCCCCAGCCGCCGGGCGCGTCCATCACCTGCTGGGTTATCCAGTTGAGTGTGACTTCATCAGCAAACGGCGTGCCGTCGCTGTAGCTGAGGCTTTCCAGTCCCGGCAGACGGGTCAGCAGGCCGCGTAAATCCTGCTTAATGATGTCCGCCCAGCCGTCATACGGCGCGCCCGCCCGGCTTAACGCCTGGTGGATATACCACTGCAAATCCAGCCAGACGTGACAGACGCCCTGGCCGAACAGGTCGTCAGCCTGCTCCAGCAGCTCCAGCCAGCTCTGTTGCAGGTACAGGCGTTTAAGCAGCGCGCGGTATTCCGGTTTGGGCGGCGCGAGCCGGGTACGCCCGTCAGCCGCCAGCGGCGGCAGTTCATGCAGGGTATCCTGGCGCACGCTTTTCATCAGGTGATGCCCGGAAAGCCAGCCGTTCGGCTGGTCGCGCAGAAAACCCGCCAGCAGTTTCGCCTGGTCGAGTAAATCGCGCCCGGAGGTCACCGGTTTAATAACCGGGGCGTCGGCAGAGCCTGCCGGAGACGCGCTGACCGCCGGGCCGCTGTTTTGCGGGATGACCGCATCCGGGCCGCCGGACTGGGCGAGGCGGTTTTCCAGCGCCGCGTACAGGCCGCTTAACTGCGGACGGGAAGCGTCATCCCATGAATCCAGTTGTTGTTCGATAAGCGTCAGCGCGCCAGTGATGCGTTCTGAGTCCGGCTTCGCCACTTCCGGGTACAGCGAGAGACTGTCCAGCACCCGGCTGCCCGCAAGCCATTCCAGCGCTGCCTTACGGCTGTTAGGCCGCTGCGGGTGCAGCGTTTCACCAAAGCGCTGCAGCAACCCGGCCAGCAGCTCCAGTCCGTCAGCAAGACCCGTCTCGCCGTCGCGGTGCAACCGCGCCCACAGGTAATAAGTGGCGATGCGGATGTCTTTCGAGGTGGTGGTCAGTAGCTTCTGCGCCAGCTCGCAGACCAGCGCCGTATCGGCCCCGGAGAGCTTATTGACCTCTTCGCGTATCTGCTGGAAATCGTCGTCATAGCCGGGGTCGCTGCCGGTCGGCGCATCGGCACTGACGGGCATAAGCCAGTTATCCCAGAGCGCGGTGCGGCTCATCGCCTGCGGCAGCAGGGTGTCTTTAGTTTGCCGGCAGGCCGCCAGCAGGGTATCAAGGGTCGCCATGGGTTATTCTCCGTTACTGTCGCTGTTATCGTCCATGGCAGTATCGCCGGACAGCGCCTGCTCTGTGGCGCTGGCATCAACATCAAATATCTGCGCCGGCAGGGTAAAGCCCTTAAGTTTCAGCAACGCCAGCGGCCCGTCGCCAAGCTGGGTGCGTAATATCCACTGCAACACCCTGTTGTCCGGCGCGGTGAGGGTGAGCTGATAGACGCCGTCGTCGAGTCTGACCACTTTCGCCTGTTCAAGCAGACGGATAAAGCCCCAGGTGCCGGTATAGTCACCGAACAGACGCGCGCCTGCTGACGTGGAGGTCCAGGTCAGCATCGCGCCGGGCTTATACGTCTCCCCCGGCCAGCGGAAGCTCTGCCAGTCAGCCATCTGGTTAAAATAATGCAGCTTCTGCCCGTCAACGGAGAGCTGGGTTTCCACCACTTCCGGCACCGGTCGCGCCTGCAGTTCGAAACTGATGCCCTGGCTGCCGTCGGTAAACAGGATATCGGACAACTGGCTTAACTGATTGATGGCCCTGAGAAACGCCGGGTTAAACGCCAGCCCCTGGCTGTTGGTTTTATCCGCCACCCAGCGCGAGCCTTCCTTGTGCAGTACGCCATTGAGTTCGGTACTGAGGAAGCGGTCAATGCGCCCGCTGTCTTTACGGATAAATTCGGCCAGCATCGGCAGCGAGATGTCACTTTTACTGGCGGCCACCGGGTAGCGCCCGTCAAAGGCCGAATGCCAGTTAGCCACCACTGCGTTTTTCCACTGGTCGTTGAGGCTGGCGGCCGATGGCTGGAGCACCATCTCCCAGGCGCGGGTCAGCGGCTGGACGAACATCGCCTGGCCGAAGCCGCTCCACTCCTCACCGAGGCTTGCCGCCACCAGGCTGCCGTACTCCTGGGTATCGGTCAGGTCGACGCTCTTGCCCTGGAACACGGTCTGGGCCAGTTGCTGCATCATCGCCTGCGGGTCGGAAGCGGTCGCCACCTGCTGGAGCTTGAGGCGCACGCGGGTGACGCGGGTCAGGTAGGTTTGCAGGCTCAGGGTGCTGTCCGCCGACATCACGTTCTGCGCCCGGTTTTTGCCCATCAGGCTCAGCAGCGGCCCGAAAGCACCGTCGAGCGGCCCCATCGGTCCGGCGGCCTGCTGGTCGATGGCCGGTTTGTCATCCTTGCCAAGCAAATCTCTGGCCGATTTGACCAGAGAATCAGACAGGGCTTCGTCCTGCTGGCCCGCCTGGCCCTGAAACGCCAGGGTGTTCATCAGGGCTATCAGCGGTGACTGGCGTACATCGCTCATCAGGGTTAACTGGTCGGTGACGTCCGACAGGTTCTGCGCTTCGTTCCAGTTGATGCTGTTGAGGAAATTCAGCCACGCCCCGGCGAAATCGGTGAAGTAGCGTTCGGTGAGGCGTTTTTTCAGCGCCTCCGGGGCGATGTCCGCCGCGACGGTTTTACGGTTGTCGCTCAGCACCCAGTCGATTTCATCGCGCCGCGAGGTCACGGCTTTATCAATCGCCTCCTGGATGCCGCCGTCCCACGCCTGACGGGTAAACATGCCGGGTACCACTTCACGGGTGGAGAACAGACGGCTGGCGTCGGTGTCGCCGGTCATATCCTCCAGACGCAGGTCGGCATAGTTACGCCGTACCGACGTGAGCATATTCTCATACAGGGTGCTTTCCGCATTGCGCTGACCAATCTGCTCCAGCAGCACCTGACGCGTCTGGCTTATCAGCGCGTTGTCCGGGGTGATTTTCCAGTCAGGATGCGCGGCCAGGTTCGCGGCGTAAAAGCCCCATAAATCCGGGGCGATGCTCTGCCACAGCGACGCCGAAATACCGGGGCGCGCCGGCTCCACGGCTT
Source organism: Citrobacter amalonaticus (assembly GCF_037053465.1). Classification (GTDB taxonomy): domain Bacteria; phylum Pseudomonadota; class Gammaproteobacteria; order Enterobacterales; family Enterobacteriaceae; genus Citrobacter_A; species Citrobacter_A amalonaticus_H. Next base: position 34,857 of record NZ_JBALIF010000022.1, on the reverse strand, counting down.
TCATCGCCTGCGCGTAAAACGCGGCATCGGCCTTTTCCGGGCGCACCATCATCAGGTACGCCTTAAGCTGGTCGTAACCCGGTTTCGCCATCTGCGCGCGCAGCGGGCTGGCGGGCGGCAGGTTCGCCAGTTTCGAGAGACGCTCCAGCAGGCTCTGCGCCGCCGCATCACGTATCAGGCGGTTATTGGCCTGCGCGTACCACGGCATCAGAGCGGCCAGCAGTGGCGAATGATGGCTCAGGCCGAAGCGCTGATACCAGGGCGCGCCCTCCTGCTCGCGTACCTGCAACAGGCCGATATCGGTACGCAACGACTGCAATGCGATAAGCTGCGCGTCCGTCACCGCCGGATGGCGCACCAGTTGCTGCGCCTGCTCTGCCGCCGAAACAATCTGGTGGCGGTTGACAGCAAAGGAAACCAGACTGCCCACGCCCCAGAGGGCGATGCATGCCAGCACAACATGGCACAGCGTGCGCTCCCACGCCATCCCGACGCGTCTGCCGCGCGCCGTGGCGCAGTCGCCGGTCACGCCCTGCCAGACGGCGGGCGAATCCCAGCGGTGCTCGTGAATACCGGAAGCGGCATCTTTTACCGCCAGCGCCTGGCTGAACATCAGACCGCGCAGCGGAATGCGGGAATAGTCAGCCAGCCACGGCGCAAGGCGCTGTTGCCAGCCGGCGATGCCGTCCTTTTCAAGCTGTTGCCCGAATCGCAGCAAAAAGTCATGCGCCCGGCTGTGCTCCACCTGCGCCAGCCCCTGCTCGCGAAGCTTCGGCAACAGCGAGCGTAGCTGACGCCCGATATCTTCCGCTGTCGCCTGGCCCGGCAGCACCACGCCGAGCGGCTGTGTTACCCGCCCGTCCTGCGACCACTTGCTGTCGCACACCTGCCACAGATACACCGGCGGCTGGTAACGTAGCGCTTCGCCGATATGTTCCAGAGTGCGCAGCCCGTTATCCATTACGCGGGGCGCGCCGCTCTGCTCATCGCTGAGCGCCCAGACAACGCCGTCCAGCGGGCGGCTGCGCCGCAGCTTGCGCCATTCGGCCAGCCGCTCTTTATTGACCTCGTCGCTTAAACTGCCGCCGTGCAGCAGCACCGTGCGGCTGCCTTCCAGCCACTGCCTGTCTGCCAGACCCGGCGCCAGGGCGGCGATTTGCGCCGCCTCCCCCACCACCATTAAAAGGCGGACTTTGTAGCGCCAGAAGAAACCGTAGCGGGCGCGGAGATGGGATTTGAGGCGGTGAAACTCAGTTTGCCGGATTTCGGTTTTTTTACTTTTTTCAACCTGTGCGGGATTACCATTTGCCGCCGCGAGGGCTTTCACTTTCAGGTACTCCCGTCCACCCGATACCCGACTGGCAAATAAAACGATAATGATCCCCGTCAGAATACCTGCCGTAGCTAAAATATCGATAGTCAGATAAACAGCCTGACTGACTGAGCCCGAAAGCAACCCCAGCCATTCAGGCCGAAATTTCAGAATAAAATAAACAGCGGCTCCCAGGATAAGAACCACCAGGCAGATTACCCACAGTTGAAATTTGGTGTTTTTAAACAATGAAATAATACGCTTCACTGCGATTCACTCCTGAGGAAGCTAACGAACGATATATATGAAATGGCGACTCTGGTTTAAATTCTGCGTTATCAGGCCGACGGATTTATGAAGTAAGAGGACGAACAACAGCAAACCAGGGCGCGACATTTTCACCAGAAGAACTCATCAATAACTGTGAGTGTCTGGTATCACGGGCATTTTCTGCCGCGACGGCAATCGCAAGCCAGGGGGAAGCGTCTGCTGTCTGACCGAGATGAATATCAATGTCACAGGGCTGACCAGCCGAAGGGAAACGTACTCCAGTCTGAGAAAAAACACCTTCAGCCTGATTACTGGTTCCCATACCTGAAAGCCAGATTTGGCTTATTTCTTCAGGTGTAGATTTCCCCCACAGCAACGCCTGCTGCAACGCGTAATTCATGCCCTTCTCTTTGGTTTGTTCTGGCCGGTGCAGCCATGCAATGCCCTCACTGCCCTGCTGCGCTTCGTCATGCAGCAATAACGCCACCGCTGCATCTCCCGAACCATCCGCTTCTTTCTCTGACATATTCAACGCTATCACCAGTAATGTCCGCTCTCTCTCCCGCAAATCAAGCCAGGTATCAACCATTTCCATCCCACCGCTTTCCAGGAAGGTCAGACGCAAAGAACAACCGATTTCCTGTTCGGTCAGTTCCTGCAACAGGTTGACCCACTCAGGAAAAGCAGCGCCTGCTCCGGTTTGTAGCAACACTGACAATGCACTTCCCGAAGGCATTTGGTGAAACGCAGCCTGTAGCTGACCATCCTGTAACAATGCCTGCAACTGCATGGTCAGTCGTTGCTCTAATGGAAGATATGCATTATTGAAACGAGCCTGATGGATAATCTTGTTCGTCGCTGTATCTACCTGCAACGGCAAAGAAATTCCGTCGGTCATTAACAATTGGCCTGGTAATGATGCTGATGCGATAGCGTGGGGCAAATGAACAATCTGAGTTTGAATCAGCAGACTGCGTTGACCACGCCAGATATCCATTTCGATATCCTGACGGCGAGCATCATCCCAGCCATCTGCACTGAATGCCGGAGCAAGAAAAATCAACCAGCGAACAATAAAAAGTATCGTCCAGAACAGGCAGGGGATAGCAACCGAACATATCCAGAACGTGGGGGTATGGCTGGATATATTCGCAGGCCACAGCCAGGCGGTCAGCAATCCACCAACGGATATAAGCACAAGCAAAAAAATCAGCCAGCGTTTTACAGAGGGCGTTGTCTGACGATTTGCTTTGGCAGGGGTACGAACGAGATCAACCGGCATTATTTACTCGTTGTCGCATTACCAAGAGAAGTAATTAACGTGCATCCGCAGGTACATTTATACCCATGAAACGCAACCGCTACGCCATTATCTTTCATCGTCGGATGCCCTTCTGAGATGTAAGACGGGCTGTGTCCATCTATTGGGCAACTGACAGGATCGCCTTTGCGTGCAACACCAATGCCTGCGAATTTCATAGTTTCCGAGCATCCTGTAACATAACCGCCACTAGATAGTTTATCGTTTTTACGAATAATTCCTTTCATTTCTGCACCTCGATGCTGTTGATTATTTTATTCGCAAAAAATTCGTGCTCTTTATTATCTCCTTCTGGAGAAATAATCTGAACCCACATTACTCCAGTAGGAACTAATGAAACAACACCGGTGAGCCTGGCATTTTTCCCTTTCATGTTCATATTGCCGTTAAACATAATCATATCTTTGCTGTTAACTTTAATATTCTGCTTGCTACTTATATTAATCTCTCCTATTTTCTTTTGCATAGCAGATAACATCATATCTGTTTGAATATCCAGATCAAGCAATTCATAAGATGGGAGGAAACCAACATTGATCTCATGATTACGAAAAATTGCGTCTTTGCTTGTATATACCCTGAAAACATTCCCAGACTGAAGCTCATAAGCCAGGTCTTTCTTCCAGCTATCTGTTTTATAGTTAAACGGTATCTCTACCGAAAATCCGCTGTTGGGAAAATTCGTTTTTATTACTCGCCATGATATTTCAGATAAATTGACCACTGGTTGCAGGCTCATATGATTCAAAAGAAACTTAAAACCAAAAAAACCTAAAACCGCGAGAACAACAAGGCCAATCAAAAACCATTTTTTGGATATGTCGCCAGTAGCAGGTTTATCAGAAGAGTTTTGATCACCGGTTACCGCAACATAAAGTCCATTTATAATATCCTTTCCAAGGATAACATTTTCTTTTTCTGATATAATAATTGTTAAAGCACAACCTATGCCATTTGAAACCCCAAGCAGTGTTGCACCATCTAACTGATGAAATTTTCTCTTTTGTTCATTAATTGCATTAGATAATATTTCAGAGGTTTCCTCTGCATTAAAAATTACACATGCGAATAATATGGGTTCAACATTCCCATCATCAGGTTTAGTTACAACTAAACCCATTTTCCCATCACACTCTTCACACTCCACCAAAAATTGGGAACGCAAAAATTCAGACAGAAACTCTGAAAGCAACTCTTTTTTACTTTCCCCTGAAGAAATTTCTATTTCCTGCCATAATTCAATTATAGTTTTATTCATTTTCCCCTCATATAGCAATAATGCTTTTATTACTAAACATATAGCAGCCATGCTTCTGATTAATAAAGTACTTATGCTTTCTTCTGGGATTAATGCAATATACAGCATTGGCGATATTATCGTGTACTGTAATGCCCTATTCAAATTCACAATACTGTATCCGAATCGCCAATATCCTGTATATCTTCGCGACCTTCCCCACCAGAAATAACCGCCTTTTTGACAATCAAAGGAAGATGCTATTGTTACTTTTCCGGCACTCTTGCTGACTTACGCGCCACTCTTCTCATACCGTGCCGCCAGCTTTTCCTTTATCCGGGCATACGCCGCCGCCTGGCGGGTATAGCGCGCTTCGTACTCTTCCCGTTTCTCATTGGCTAACACATAGCGCCACAGATGCGCGGGATTACTGGCGGCGCTGATATTGATCGGGTCATGGTGGTCTGGCTGACAGGCATCCAGCACTTCCTGCGGCCACTGCGGAATTTTACTGGTCTGCATGGCGATGTAGCGGGAAAGACTGGCAAGAAAATCGAGCGGCAGCATCAGCGGCAGGAAAATCCACTCCAGCCGCGAGTCCATTTTCAGCAGATACTGCAGGCCGAAAATATAGCCTTCTTTGCGGTTCTCCACCGGCGGGCACAATGTCACCAAATCGGCAAGGTCTTCCACACACGCTTCTTCCATATAGCAGCGGATAAATTCCCAGTATTCACTGAGCAGTTTTTTACTGCCCATCACTGAAACCGCCAGACTGAACGTATTCACCACGGTTTCACCATCATCGGCCAGAATATGCCCGTCTATTCCCCATTCCGGCATGGCCCCCTTTGAACTGGCGGTGGTGAAAAATATCTTGTTCCACGGAACAGAAAGCACCTCGCCGTTGACCTGGTAAACGTACACCATCTGATTTTTGCGGTTAAATCTGATCGGGTAGTGGGTTTTTCTGAACCATTCCTTAAAAAGGAACCGACTAAAAAAACACCCTATAACAAAAAGCACTACAATAAAAAAAGATCTCACTGCCATACCTGAACTATCGCCATTATATAAATCATACCCACTTTCAAAAAGAGCTAATACAACAAGTGAGAATATGAAAATACATACTACTCCAAGAAGTGAGCCTGATATCCCTAAGCCAGAATAATATTTACATACAGTCTCCAGACAGGTTGAATTCATTCTGATAACAGAGGATTCATCCATGATAGCATTTACCCGGCGGCGTTTTCCCTGGCAGAACTGACCATTTCTTTCATTCTCTGTTAAAGGGCGGTTCAGCTTATAGGGGGTATATAATCCGGTATAATTCATCATGCTGCGGCTCCCTCCGGTTGCATCAGTTTATTAAAACCGTCCATTTCCATTTTCTCGGTTAGCACGACTTCAGGTTCACGCGCCACTTTTCTCATACCGTGCCGCCAGCTTCGCCTTTATCCGGGCATACGCCGCCGACTGGCGGGCGTAGCGCGCTTCGTACTCTTCCCGTTTCTCATTAGCTAACACATAGCGCCACAGATGTGCGGGATTACTGGCGGCGCTGATATTGATCGGGTCATCGGGGGCTGGCTGACAGGCATCCAGCACCTCCTGCGGCCACTGCGGGATTGTGCTGGTCTGCATGGCGATATAGCGGGCAATACTGGCAAGAAAATCGAGCGGCAGCATCAAAGGCAGGAATATCCACTCCAGCCGCGAGTCCATTTTCAGCAGATACTGCAGGCCGAAAATATAGCCTTCTTTCCGGTTCTCTACCGGTGGGCACAATGTCACCAAATCAGCCAGGTCTTCCACACACGCTTCTTCCATATAGCAGCGGATAAATTCCCAGTATTCGCTGAGCAGTTTTTTACTGCCCATCACTGAAACCGCCAGACTGAACGTATTCACCACGGTTTCACCATCATCGGCCAGAAGATGTCCGTCGATTCCCCATTCCGGCATGGCCCCCTTTGAACTGGCGGAGGTGAAAAATATCTTGTTCCACGGAACAGAAAGTGCCTCTCCGTTAACCTGGTAAACATAAACCATCTTATTTTTGCGGTTAAATCTGATCGGGTAGTGGGTTTTCCTGAACCATTCTTTACGTAATAACTTACTTAGTAAAAATATTGCCGCAATAGTAATTAAAATAGATATAAAACATCCTAACCAATAAAATTCAACCCCATGCACAATAGAATTAAATATAGATTCGATCAACACAGCCATAGAAATAAAAAGAATTCCAAAGGCCAGGACAGCAATCATTGAGCTGGAAATCCCTGTACCGGAATAATATTTACATACAGTTTCCAGACAGGTTGAATTCATTCTGATAACAGAGGATTCATCCATAATGGCATTTACCCTGCGGCGTTTTCCCTGGCAGAACTGGCCATTTCTTTCATTTTCTGTTAAAGGGCGGTTCAGATTATAGGGGGTATATAATCCGGTATAGTTCATCATGCTGCGTCTCCCTCCTGTTGCATCAGTTTATTAAAACCGTCCATTTCCATTTTCCCGGTGAGCACGACTTCAGGTTCACGCGCCACTTTTCTCATAACGCGCCGCCAGCTTTGCCTTTATCCGGGCATACGCCGCCGCCTGGCGGGCGTAGCGCGCTTCATACTCTTCCCGTTTCTCATTGGCTAACACATAGCGCCACAGATGCGCGGGATTACTGGCAGCGCTGACGTTGATTGGGTCATGAGGGTCTGGCTGACAGGCATCCAGCACCTCCTGCGGCCACTGCGGAATTTTACTGGTCTGCATGGCGATGTAGCGGGAAACGCTGGCAAGAAAATCGAGCGGCAGCATCAAAGGCAGGAATATCCACTCCAGCCGCGAGTCCATTTTCAGCAGGTACTGCAGGCCGAAAATATAGCCTTCTTTGCGGTTCTCCACCGGCGGGCACAATGTCACCAACTCGGCCAGGTCTTCCACACACGCTTCTTCCATATAGCAACGGATAAATTCCCAGTATTCACTGAGCAGTTTTTTACTGCCCATCACTGAAACCGCCAGACTGAACGTATTCACCACGGTTTCACCATCATCGGCCAGAAGATGCCCGTCTATTCCCCATTCCGACACTGCCCCCTTTGAACTGGCGGAGGTGAAAAATATCTTGTTCCACGGAGCAGAAAGCACCTCGCCGTTGACCTGGTAAACATACACCATCTGATTTTTGCGGTTAAATCTGATCGGGTAGTGGGTTTTTCGGAACCATTCTTTACGAAGTAGCCGCACCAAAAAATATTCAGAAACCACAATAAAAATAAAAACAATACTTCCCCCAACCAGCGGAAAAGATCTGCCCCTTGATATATTCTCAAAGATTGCATAGCCAAAACCGTATATTGTCATGGTCAACAATCCAAGAGATAAAACAGATAGCATTGAGCCTGCGACCCCAAGCCCCTGGTAATATTTACACACAGTCTCCATACAGGTTGAATTCATTCTGATAACAGAGGATTCATCCATAATGGCATTTACCCTGCGGCGTTTTCCCTGGCAGAACTGGCCATTTCTTTCATTCTCTGTTAAAGGGCGATTCAGCTTATAGGGGGTATATAATCCGGTGTAATTCATCATGCTGCGGCGCCCTCCGGCTGCATCAGTTTATTAAACCCGTCCATTTCCATTTTTTCGGTTAGCACTACTTCAGGGGTATCCTTATCATCCGATGGGATTTGTCGCCACCACATGGCTGCCAGCCATTTTTGGATCTTATCTTTTTCTTTAGACGCCAGAAATATCGCTGAACCAAACACCAGTATCAGGCAGATAACAATACCAAACGGCCCCAGAGCCAGCCAGGTCATAGCCGATGCCCAAAGGAGTCCACCACCGACCAGAGAGGCTAAATATGCAATTCCCAAACTCGTACTACCATTATCTTTTATCAATAATTCATCAATAGCATGCCATGCATCCCACAATACAGCCACAACCCCGGCCCATGCCCCAGCCCGCACAACCCTGCGTAATACACCAGAAATAAACCGCTCCATACCGGCGCCGTATTTTATGCGTACAAGCCCTCGCAAACGAATTGACCGGAAATCCCGCCACAGACTATCCAGCATCTCCGCCGACGCGCCGACAGCCGAAACAATATTGGCAATGAATTTACTGCCTTTCTCAAACCCGTCAGGTAATCCCGCCCCGATTACCGCATTCCACTGTAATGCCATCGACAGGAAGCCCCCGGCAAACGGCACCGCCGTGGTGGCATCGTCTGCTAATGTGTTGGTTGATATCCCTTTCGCCAGGGACAGCTTATCCCGCCAGAATTTGGGAAAAACAGACTCATTGATTTCCTCTGCCGAACGAATGGCTTTGGCTGTCGCCTGCGCGCGTGCCTCCGACGGTACCGAGGCCGCCTTTTTCGCTTCATCTATGTCTATCATGACGATAAACTCGCTCTCTTGCCGACCGTCCAGTACCGCCCCGGAGATTTTCATGCGCCGCATTTCAATGTCGATGTAATGGCGCAGCCTGTCTTTGGCTACCCGGCTTTCCTGGTCTGTCATCTCAGCCAGTTGCTCCAGCACCGCGCTGACAAAATATTTCCTTTCTCCGGTCAGTTTGACCGTTTTCAGCGCATGACCAGTACAGGATGACAGCGCGACCAGTGCGGGCATCAGTACGCCATCAACTGATTTTCGGGCAACCGCCAGCAGGATGCTACTGATGGCGCTGAGGTAACTCTCCATCACCAGATGGATGCTATTTTTTAGTTCCTTTGTAATATCTTTAAAACCATCCGCCAGTTTCTCCCAGGGCAATTCATCGTAACGCCCCCCGGAAATCGCACTGTTAACCTGCTGCGTCCAGGTCAGATTGTTTATCACCGTCGCACGCAGCAGGATATTCATTGCTGTTATCGACGGTTGCGTCAGTTGCTCACAAAAATAATCCGACGCCCCCTTTTTATCCTGCATTCCGCTAACACAGTCGCGTATCGCCTGGACAAACAGACTGCCGCTTGCCACATTCTCCGGGTCAAAGTTGTGATCAAAATAATCCAGCAGATCATGGCTTTTCAGCCATGCCAGATACATCGCCACCATCGGGGAAATGATCCGCTGATCATAGGCGGTCAGCGCCTTCTCATATTTCTGTAGAAACGCTTTCTCTTTGCTGCGATCGATGTATTTTTCATACGGCGCCCAGTGTTCAGCGACACTGGCGCTCAACACCTGATTATTCAGCTCGTGCAGACTGGCCGCACGCGATGGCTGTGCAGGGATCGGAATACCACCGGTTGTCTCCCAACCATAGCGCACCTGGTTTTCCATCCGTTCATCCTGTTCCAGCAAATCACGCTCAAACTGGGTACACATCGCATCCTGAAGCCCGGCCAGCGCCGAGGAGAGCGCCAGACCGCGCGTATAATCAGGGTTGCTGCTGAAGTTCTTATCCAGCCGCCAGTTGCACAACGCCGATATTTCCTGCGTCACCGCTACCGGGTCATCCAGGACGATGATCCCACCTTTGCCAGGCGATAATGACTCTGCGGCCATGACCAGATTGATGCTTTCCATCGCATGCGTTTCCTTCCAGAACACAGGAGACCATTGCCGAATTTCACTGCCTGCCGCCCCACTGCTGTATTCCGCTACGCTATCCGTCAATCCTGAAATGGAAGTGACATTTTCCGCACTGCCGCTGTTTATCCAGCTATCCATGTCGAAACGTTGCATATATTGCGCACGATACCCGGCATCTTCATGTTTCTTACGTACCGCATCCGTCCATTCAGCCTCGCTCCATGCAAACCAGAACACGCCATTTTTAAAAGGGGGCAGCAGTACCGGCAGCGTTATCAGCGACGCGCTTGCCAGTTCAGACGGTTCAGAAATACAGGGGCGAGTCTTTCCACTGACGACATCAGGCGGTATATCGCCACTTTCCGGTAGTGGATAAAAATAGCCTTCTTCAGTTGAAAAATAATTAATCCAGCTCCCTGTCATCTCGTTCCAGATATAAAGGAACCCTTCGCGCAGAAGCCGGGCCGTATAGGCGGTTTCTCCTTGCGCCGCCACTGCCGGTGCCGTGAAGGTTGAGGGAAAATCCGGCGCGCTGTCATCCTGAGCCTTTACGCCCGGACGCACAGGCAATAATGCCAGCCCACTACGCCGACAGAAATTACATCCTTTGCTCTCGCTCATTATAAAAATCCTTTCGGCTCATTGCGAGTTGTGTCATTCATAACAGCACTCCATTTTTCCCGGCTCCAGCTACGAGTAATCTGGCAATATGTGCCGGGATGTTTTTCACTTTCTTTGAGTAATGACTGAACAGGTTCTGATAAATAAAAATTCATTCCATATTTAACGCCGTTGAATGCAAACTCGCGCAAGTCATCGGAATTATTTAGCCAATTTTCACCTGTTTCGAGTAACTGAAAAATTATTTTGCTCTGCTGTTCTCGTTGAGTTAAATCATCTAATTGAGGCAAACGAGTAAGCACACCATTGATTAACCCAATTCGCTGTAGATCGTTAAATAGTTGAGTTTGGTTCGCTCTCACGGATTCCGGACGTTGATCAGCATTAAATGAAAGTGTATGCCACTGCCCATCCAGCCAGAATGTCCAGTCAGGAATATCCCGGACGGCCAGCAGATTTGCCAGACTCCATGTGTCCATCATCCAGATGAGATGAAAAAGCACTCGTGGATCGTAATAACGAAGAACATGCTTGCTTTGCTGTTGGTCGTTGATGAATAACGCATTCGTCAGATGATGGCGGACAATCTCTGATGGCTGCCCCGCCGTCAACAACAAGCAACCGGGAGGTTGCGCTTTTGTTATCCTGGATTGGCGATACTGACTTTCCAGCCAATTCCAGTCAGATATTGATAAATCATTCAGGGCAAGCAGCCAGGGATAAAGATGAGCCTGACCAGCGGTTAACGGTGTAACCAGTTCAATTACGGGAAAGGTATCCGGAATGTTTCCGGTATTCATCCGGTCGATCACCAGATATTGATGTTCGCTCAGAGTTAAATAATTTTCCCGATAATATTTCGTTATCATTAATGAATTCTCAACTCATAAGAACCGTTGCGCCACCCTGACCCGCTGCGTCCGTTGCCACATTCTCACAGACAGTGAATCCGGGAAAGGTCATCTCCAGGCGTGTAGGCTCTGCGTAATAATAAATGGGGTCTCTTACTTTTAAAATATTTGAAATCTCGCCTTTCATTTTTCCGGCATTAATCGGAATGTTAAACCTCCGTTTGAAGGCATAATTTCGCAGATGAAAATATTCAATTATTAAGACTGACACCAGAAATAGTCTTTTCGCCCGCTCTCACCAGCATTTATTCTTTCACGCCATATTTTGCTTTCAGCCGGGCAGTGATCCTGTGCATAGCCGCATTTTCTTTTTCAAAGTAGTGCGTGTAGCGCGCTTTCCCTTCCACTGCCATCAGACGCCGCCACAGCTGAGGGCGATTATTTTCCGCTCCGATATTCACCGGATCGTCCGGCTCAACCAGGCAGGCTGCGGCAACCTCTTCCGGCCAGACCGGGATTTTACTGGTCTGCATTACTATCCAGCGGGGAATACTGATCGCCAGGAGAATGGGGTAGGCAGGGATATTCACCACCAGGCTCAGTTTGCCGACCGAGGTTCTGGCCATATACAGCAGACCAAACAGCCAGCCCTCTTTCTGTTTTTCCACCGGGATGCAATAGGCAACGGCCTCCGCCAAATCCGCCAGACACTCTTCTTCTTCCATATAACAGCGAATAAACTCCCAGAAAACACCCAGCAGTCTTGTATCCCATTCACGGGCCGGTAACGGAAAAATATGGGAGATTTTTTCGCCGTCATCTGCGACCACACCGCAAAAAATTGACCAGGTTCCCCGGTTGTTAGAATTATTCCCTGCCACAAAGATAAGATTTTTCCATGGCACGGCCAGCACCTGGTCCCGATCCTGAAAGAAGTAGACCATCTGATTTTTGCGGTTAAAACGGATGGGATAGTGGGTCCATGAAAAAACTTCTGAAATTAAAAACTTATAAGAAATCCAGGATATGGGAAGGAAAATAAGTACCCATGCTGTAATCAGTACCCCCCATGCTGCATGTTTTCCGCCACCTAAGAATAAAAACTGAAACAAGGGCCAAAGAATACCGATAACAAACATCATACTGAATACAATTCCAGCAAACAGTGTTCCTCCACCACGCAAATAATAGCCCTTATCCACCAGCTCCAGATAGGTGGAATTCAGCCGTATCACGTTATCCAGATCGGAAACCACAGGAACGTCGGAACAGTATTTCCCCTGAACATAACGGCGAAGGATTTTTTTATCGTTAACGGTTGAAAACCGCCACTTGCAACTACGGGAAGGTTCAAGCTTCAGGCGTTTAAAGATATTACGCATCCTCCCCTCCTGCCACACAGAGTTTGTGCAATATTCTCATTTGTGCTCTCCATGCGTCCCATATTTTGCTTTCAGCCGCGCAGTGATCCTGTGCATGGCCGCATTTTCTTTTTCAAAGTAGTGCGTGTAGCGCGCTTTCCCTTCCACTGCCATCAGACGCCGCCACAGCTGAGGGCGATTATTTTCCGCTCCGATATTCACCGGATCATCCGGGTCAACCTGGCAGGCTACGGCAACTTCTTCCGGCCAGACCGGGATTTTGCTGGTCTGCATTACTATCCAGCGGGTAATGCTGATCGCCAGAAGAATGGGGTAGGCAGGGATATTCACCACCAGGCTCAGTTTACCGGCCGTGGTTCTGGCCATATACAGCAGACCAAACAGCCAGCCCTCTTTCTGTTTTTCCACCGGGATGCAATAGGCAACGGCCTCCGCCAAATCCGCCAGACACTCTTCTTCTTCCATATAACAGCGAATAAATTCCCAGAAAACACCCAGCAGTCTTGTATCCCATTCACGGGCCGGTAATGGAATAATGTGGGAAATGGTTATACCATCATCCCCGACCACACAGCCAAAAAGCGATCGAGTCCCCCGAGCGTTGGTGTTATTCCCCTCTACAAAGACAAGATTTTTCCATGGCACGGCCAGCACCTGATCCCGATCCTGAAAGGAATAGACCATCTGATTTTTGCGGTTAAAACGGATGGGATAGTAGGTCCATGAAAAAAATTCTGAAATTAAAAACTTATAAGAAAACCAGGACAAAGGCAGGAGAATAAGTATCCATACTGTAATCATCCCTCCCCAGTTCCACTCTCTTCCTTGATCAAAAAACAAAAACTGAAGTAGTGACCAGAGAATACTGGCGACGAAGGTAATGCCGAACATGATTCCAGCAAACAGTGTCCCTCCCCCGCGCAAAAAATAGCCCTTATCCACCAGCTCCAGATAGGTGGAATTCAGCCGTACCACGTTGTCGAGATCGGAAACCACTGGAACGTCGGAACAGTATTTCCCCGGAACATAACGACGAAGGACTTTTTTATCGTTAAGGGTTGAAAAGCGCCCTCGCCAGCTTTTTGAGGGTTCAAGCTTCAGGCGTTTAAAGATATTACGCATCCTCCCCTCCAGCCGCACACAGTTTGTTAAACGCTTCCAGTTCCTGCTTTTCCGGGTAAATTTCCGGAATATCACTTTCCCCTTTAGGGATGCGTCGCCACTGAGTCCTGGCCAGCCATGCCTGAAAATCGTCCCGGGTATGGAGCAGCAAATAGACCCCGGCCGCCAGTATCAGGGCGACACCAAACAGAATCCCTGCCGGACCCAGCATCATGGCCAGCACTGTGCCTTCTGCCATACTGGCCTCCGCCACCCCTACAGCAGTAAGAATACCTATTGTAATCTCGCTGCCGCTGGCCACCGTTACCAGTCCCACACCCACACCGTTGACAAGATGGGCTATACCTATATCGGTTTTATGAACTTTTATATCGGCATAACCATCACCAACCTCTAACGCGGCATACACCATCCCCCCCGCATAGCCCAGCGCTTCCCACCTCTTCAGACTGACAAATTTCAGTACACGGCTCACAATATTCGAGGGCACCGGAGGCAACTCCAGCAGGGTTAACGGGGTTAGCGCCCGTTTCAGGGTATCCATTACTGCGGCCACCGCCATCGCGGCGCTGGAGCCGAAGCGTCCCCAGTCTTCCCATCCTTTTGGCCGCTCGCTGTGCAGTAACACCCAGCCCTGGAATAACGCCGAAATAAAACTGCCGGCAAACGGCAATTTCCCCCCTTCCAGGACTTCTGCCAGGCTGCCTGCCGACATCCCCTCAGCCTGCGCCACCGCACTCCGCTGCGAGGCAGGAAACGCCATCCGGAACACATCCTCTTCTGTCAGCGCCGCGTTTGAGAGCTGTTTTAGCTTTTCAGCTTCCGGCAGCAAGCTAATCCTGTTAAGTTCCTCAACGTCAATCGCAACAGGCAGACGGACGTTTGCCCGCGCACTTTCCGGGATGCCCTTTAATTGCTTTTCCATTTGCTTTCGAAGCGTGTTGTACAACGTTCCCCCGCTTTTGGCGCTCATCTCCAGCATACCGGCCATCCCCTGCGTCAGACCGCGAATATACGCTTTCAGCGATGTATCCGTGGTAATGATTCGCAGCGCCTTGCCCTGTGATACCAGTAATGCCACCGTCAGACGCACCGGCATTCCCTTCACCATATGGCCTGTAGACTTAATCAGTGAGTACTGAAACAGAAAACTCAGTTGCTCGAGTTGCTGCTGAATATAAACAGAATATTTACCACTGAAATCCTTCATCATATCCGCCAGACGGTCCCAGCTTATTCCCATAAACCAGTCAGGCCCACTCACCGCTTTTATTTGTGCATCAACCAGGCTCGCCCATTCGTCATTATTAAAAAAGACAGCCCGCAGCAGGTAGTTTTCCTTCCTTAATGCCACCTGACTTAACTGGCTGTCGATATAGTTAATCACTCCACCTTTATCTGTCATTCCAGCCAGGCAGTTAAACACTGTCGTCATATAGCGGGCGCCGCTGTGTGCGGATGTTGTGTCGAAGTGATGGACAAAATAGGAGGTCATCGTCTGGCTCTGTAACCAGTTCAGATACATCTGTGTCACTGGCACGATGCTGTTCTGGTTATAGAGTGTCATATCCTTTTTCAGTTTTTCGTTAAAGACCTGCATCTTCTCGCGGTCGATATACTTCTCATAGTCAGCCCAACTGTTATCAACCCTTTTCTGGAGGTGTTTCTCTGCCTGCGCTTTCAGCTCATCCGCCCGCTCAGGCTGGGGAAACATCGGCATATCCCCGGCAGCCATGCTCCATCCGTAACGTGTCTGGCTGTCCAGTATCTCGTCATAGCTTTCAATCGATGACTGGAATTGCTTTCGCAGCCCCAGTTCGAGGCTGTTGATCA
Organism: Citrobacter amalonaticus; assembly: GCF_037053465.1. Classification (GTDB taxonomy): domain Bacteria; phylum Pseudomonadota; class Gammaproteobacteria; order Enterobacterales; family Enterobacteriaceae; genus Citrobacter_A; species Citrobacter_A amalonaticus_H. The sequence continues at coordinate 19,341 of NZ_JBALIF010000022.1, read as the reverse complement.
TCATTGTCAACGCCATACCACGGCGATATTCCGGATTCGAAGTAAATGCTTCTCCAAGTCGATAGCGGGTCAACGCTGAAATTTCCATGACGACGCCCACCGGATCGTCCAGCACCAGAATTGCCGCATGTTGCGCATTCAGTTCCTGCGCAGCCTGTTGTAAATCTGCTGCCCCCTGTCGGGTAATCTCTTTCGGAGGAAAGGGGGACCAGGCTTTTAGCTGACTGTTGTCAAGCGTCGGGCTGTATTCCGCTACGGTGCTGGTCAACCTGTCGAAGGGCAATATCTGTTGCCCCTGATGAGCGATAATCCATGCATCCATATCGAATTTTTGCATGTATTTCGCCTGCCATTCCGCCTGCTCATGCTGTTTCCGTACCGAATCCGTCCATTGTTCTTCAGACCAGCTAAACCAGTACACGCCATTGATCAGACCGGCCGGCTTCACGGGAAGAGTGATAAGTGACGCTGTCGCCAGCTCTTCCGGACTGGAGATACAGGGCTTAATCTCTCCAGAAGCCACCATGGGTGGAACACTGCCATCCTCGGGTAAAGGATAGAAATAGCCCTCAGTGGTGACGTAATAATTGATCCAGCGTTGACCACGTTCAGCCCAGATATACAAAAACCCCTGTCGTAGCACGCGACTCGTATAATCAGTTTCGCCTTCGGCTTTTACCGGTACAATGATACTGGCGGGAAGCGACGGCAAAGGCGTCTCTTTTGCCATGACTGATGGACGCACGGGCAAAATGGGCAGTCCATGACGAATACAAAATTTACAGCCTTTTCCTGTTCTCATTTTAATTCTTCCATGCCGTGTTACTGGATTGTATTTCCGTCATGTCCTGCCAACGGCTTTCACTCCAGTTGCTTGTTTCATCACGATAGCAATCTGGCTGCTGTCGAACCTGAGCCAAAAACGCCGCCATCCGGGGGGCGGTCCAAAAGCCTTCCCGCTGTTTCAATCCGTGTAATGCAAAGGCAATACAATCTTCAGGGGTAGGGAGTTGACACGTTGTTGCCTGTTCCAGCAGCGCATCAATTTTGCGACTCATTTCCTGACGCCGCGCCATATCAGGGCTGCACGGCAGTTTTTTCAGCGTCTGATTTATCTGCCCAATACGCTGAAGTTGCGCCAGCGGGAACCCTGACGTTTCATCGGACTGAAAAACAACACTCTTTGGGAACGCCAGCGTATGCCAACGTCCATCAAGCCAGAATGTCCAGCGCGATATTTCCTGAGCGTGAAGTTGGTTGAACAACTGCCATGGACTCAGCATCCAGTGCAAATGAAACATTACGCGCGGATCGTAATAACGCAGAATATGTCTCTTATGATGTTCATCCTTAATATGCATGGCGCTGACAAGCGCGTTTTTTACCGCCTGAGGTGTCTGGAGGCTCGACAACAGAAGAGAACACACTGGCGGTAAATTCGGCTCTGAATGCTGCGATAATTCGACCATTAACGAATACCATTCACCGGACGACAACTCATGCAGCGGCACCAGCCATGGATAAAGCCTTGCTTGTGGCTCCAGCATCGGGGAAACCAGTTCGATAAGCGGCCAGCTCTTCGGCAATTTGGGTACCCGCACACGATCAATGACCGCATACTGATGGTCTGCCAGTGGTTGAGGATGCGCTAAATAGTCGATCGTCATGACTGTTCCTTAACCCAGTGGTATTGTGGCATCGCCCTGGCTACTGGCTTCAGATGCAGTAGATTCGCAAGCAGTGAACCCCGGATAAGTAACGTCTAAGGAGGCCGGCCCCGCGTAATCAAAATTGGCGCTTTTCACTTTAAAATCACCGTTCGTTCCGCATTCTATTTTCCCGGCATCGATCGTGATGTAAGAACCACCGCACTGCAGGGTGATTTTCTTTTTCGCGGTGATCAAAATTTCATCATCAATACTGGTGACAGAAATGGCCTTTTTCGCAGTAACGTCGATAGCATCTGTCTGCGCCTGTATTTCGATTTTTCCTGCTGCCGTAACCAGCTTCATCCCCAGCTCATGTACAAAGGCGACCATGCCGCGTTTTGCCACCATCGCCATACGCTTCAGGGCTGAAATTTCCGTATTGCCCCCTGCGGTTAATATCTGGTTCTGATTGGCGCTCAGTTGAATATGTTGTGGTGTGGATAGCGCAATCCCGCCTGGCGCACCAGCGACAATAACGGGTTGCTGGAGAGTATCGACACTTCCCTGTAAGAAACTTTGCTGAGTGCTGTTATCAAGCGGATCGAGTTGTGCGGCCTGCATGACGCTGGAAAGAGATTGAGCAAGAGACAGCGCATCAGAAAGCTGCTGCTTAATCTCATCCATACTCAGTTGCAACGACATCGCTTTGGGTTGTGCCTGCGATGTCAGCAACAGCCCCTTCCCACCGCGAACGGCTATCCAGTCATCGGTACGTAATTCCGCCCCTTCCCCGCGCTGCTGCTTCTGGTTGTCCACCAGGTGGCCGAGATTAAGCTGGCTCTTGCCGCCGTATTCGGTGCTGACCTTGATGTGCTCCTTGCCGCGTTCATCGTCGAGGCGAATTTTGTTGTTCGACGGCGTGCGCAGCACATTGCGCCTGTAGTTGCGGATGGTGACGTGGTCGCCGTGCGCCGAGTCGTGCAGCACCCCGGCGATATACGGCCGGTCCGGGTTGCCGTCCTCAAAGCCTATCGCCACTTCAGTCCCCGTCAGCAGCGGCAGGTGCAGGCCGTACGTGTCGCCCGCGTAAGGACGCGACTGGCGCACCCACAGGCTCTCCTCACCATTCGGCCATTGTGCCCGGTCAAAAAGCATATTGACCTTATAGCGCCCGTCCTTGTCGATATGGCCGTAGAGGTCATTCGTCTGGGTGCTGGTGACTCTTGCCGGTAAGGTGCCGGCCATTTTCGGTTTACTGATAAGCGCCGGGCGGAAGCAGTAGTCCTCGCTGTACGGGATGGCCTGCACCTCCACGGTAAAGTTTTTATCGCGCCGGGCGGTGGTGGTCATGGCGGTAATGACCACGCCCTTGCGAAAGATATCGGTGGCATAGCTGCCGGTGACTTTCAGCTCCATCCCCGGCGCGATGGTCGCGCAGTTGGTGGCGGCGGTCAGCCGGGTCTGGTCGTTCAGGTAACGTTCATGGCGGATACGGGCGTAAAACGCGCCGCTTTCCGGCGCAGGGTCACGTCCGGCGGCTCCTGGCGTCAGGTAATTATCGGCGTAGTGGTAGGCTTCGCCGTAGGTGGTGGCGTCGCCGCGCGTCGCATCGACATTCGCGTTCATGTCCTCGGTGGCGGTGCGGTAGTTGTAGTCGCGGGTGCTGACCGATTTCTCCACCACCTGATGGTGGTTCTCCATCGCCCATACCGATTCGACGCCCTCATCATGCATCCCGGACGGCGGCACGGCGGAAAGCGTCAGCCCCTGCTGGTAGTAACGCTGGTCGTCGTAAAATTCCACCACGTCGATGTTAAGCCGCGTGTCGGCAGTAAAGCGAAACCAGATACCCACCTCGGCCAGCAGGCGGGAAATAAAGGTTAAATCATCCTCGCCGTACTGCATTACCTGCTCGCGACGCGGGTATTCGCAGGCCAGGGTAAAGACAAAATCCTGGCCGCGCATGTCGTGGCGCTCGCGCAGGATTTTCTCGACAATCTGCGGCACCGACATGTCCTGGTAAATGCAGTTCTGGTGACTGCGCGACAGCAGTGCCAGCCGGGGCTGCAGGGTCAGTTCGTAGCGGCTTTCATCCCTGGAGCCGGAGAGCCGCTTAAAGCCGGTCACCACGCCCTGGAGGGTGCGTACCGGCTTTTGTATTTTAATGCCGTAACCCTGGTCCACTGGTGCCTGAAGCGTCAGTGAGGCGTCCTGCATCAGCATGGTTGCCGGGTCGATGGCCTGGTCGGCGCTGGTAAATTCGATGGCGTAGCGGAACGGCCTGCTCAGTTCCTCTTCGCCCTTAAAGCCCAGCACGTCAACCGTAGCCTTATTGCCGCGCACGCTCAGCAGGTGGTGGCGGTGGTCGAAACGGATTACCGGTGTGTCGCTCATTGAGTGTCTCCCTGAGCTTTCGCGTCAAATTCCAGCACAATCCCCTCTTCCTCATCCCAGCCGAGGGTCAGGTGTTGTGGCTTCTGGCCGGCGGCCATATGGCTCAGCAGTTGCTGGCTCAGCACCGGCAGGATTTGCTGATTTAAAAGGCTGTCGATGTTGCGCGCCCCGGTATCCGGCAACAGGCAGGCGGCGACCAGCGTGTCGTACAGGCTTTCATCGATGGTGGTGGTGAGGCCGTAGTGGCGGGTAAGGCGCTTCGCTACCTGAGCCAGTTTCATTTCAACAATGGTTCTGAGCGCGGTCGCATCCAGCGGACGGTAAATCAGGGTCTGGAAGCGGGCCAGCAGCGCCGGCTGGAAGTGGTCGCGCAGCACCGGGCGGATGAGCTCCTGCAAATCGCCGTCGCTGGTGTCGGGCTGCTCGTCGAGCAACTGCATAATGTGGTCGCTGCCAAGGTTGGCGGTCATCAGGATAACCGTGTTACGAAAATCGATTTCGCGCCCTTCGCCGTCACGCATAAAGCCCCGGTCGAACACCTGGTAGAACAGGTTAATGACATCTTTGTGCGCCTTTTCGACTTCATCAAGCAGCACCACGCTGTACGGGCGTTTGCGCACCGCTTCAGTGAGAATGCCGCCCTGACCGTAACCGACATACCCCGGAGGCGAGCCCTTAAGCTGGGAAACGGTGTGCGCCTCCTGGTATTCGGAGAGATTGATGGTAATGAGCGATTTTTCGCCGCCGAACAGGTTATCCGCCAGCGCCAGGGCGGTTTCGGTTTTACCCACCCCGCTCGGTCCGACCAGCAGGAACACGCCCGTCGGGCCGTTCTCCGGCGTCAGGCCGGTTTTTGAGGCTCGCAGGCGCTGCGCCATCGCGACCAGCGCCGCATCCTGACCGACCACCCGTCTGCTGAGATGATGCTCCAGCGCCAGCAGATCGGTCTGTTCGTCTTTCAAAAGCGAAGAGAGCGGCACGCCCGTCCAGTCGGCAATCACAGTGGCGACGGTGCGTACGTCCACGTCCAGCGATATCAGCGGATTGCCGTTCTGCAATACCTCCAGTTGCTGTTTCAGGTCGTGGGTTTCACTCTGGCGCGAGATGTCCTGGCGGGTCGCCAGCAGTTGTTCCGTCAGTCTGAGTTCCTCGCCGTACTGCGCTTCCCGTTCGTCGAGTTCGACAATCAGGCGGTTTTCTTCCTGCTCAATGGCGGCCAGTCGTTCACCTGCCGTACCGCCGAGCGCGATATCTTCCAGCAGCGCCTGCTTCTCCATTTCCAGGGCGGTGATATGCGCGCGGATGCGGGTTAAGGGTTCCGGAATGGTGTCGAGGCTCATGCGGACTCTTGCTGAGGCGGTATCCAACAGGTCAACCGCCTTGTCGGGCAACTGACGGCCAGTGATATAACGGCGCGACAGGGTGACGGCGGCTTTCACCGCCTCATCGGTGATATGCACGCCGTGGTGCTGCGCGTAGCGTGATTTCAGTCCGCGCAACATCAGACAGGCGGCGTCATCGTCCGGCTCATCCACTTTGACCATCTGGAAGCGGCGCTCAAGGGCCGCGTCGCGCTCAAAATACTGTTTGTACTCGCTCCAGGTGGTGGCAGCGATGGTGCGCAGTTCGCCCCTTGCTAATGCCGGTTTGAGCAGGTTGGCGGCGTCCGCCCCGCCCGCCTGGTTGCCCGCGCCGATAATGGTGTGGGCTTCGTCGATAAACAACAGCACCGGGGTCGGCGACTGCTGCACCGCGTCAATCACGTTTTTCAGGCGCTGCTCAAATTCCCCCTTCACACCCGCGCCCGCCTGCAACAGGCCGAGGTCGAGAGTACGCAGGCTGACCGGTTTAAGGGATTCAGGCACGTTGCCTTCGGCTATTCTGAGTGCCAGGCCTTCAACCAGCGCGGTTTTACCGACGCCCGGCTCGCCGACCAGAATCGGGTTGTTCTTTCTTCTGCGTGAGAGAATATCCACCATCTGGCGGATTTCATTGTCGCGACCGAATACCGGGTCGATGCTGCCGGCTTTCGCTTTTGCCGTGACGTCCTGAGTGAATTTATCCAGCGCGTTCTGTAATGCCGGGTTGAGTTCGCCCTCTTTCACTCCGGCACTGACCGGGCGGCCGACAAATTCCACTGCGCCGCCCTGATTTTGCGTGAGTTCCGCCTCCTGCTGCGCGTCCGGGCGTTCATCCGACTGGGCGTCCAGCAGCGGGCGCAGGCGTTCAAGCTGTGAGCGCGACAGGCTCTGCAGCGGCCACATGCCGTCGCATTTTATCAGCGACGGTTTGTCGGTTATCGCCATCAGCAGATGCACGCCGCGTATCTGGCTGTTCTCTTCCAGCGAGGCATACAGCCACGCCTGTTGCAGCAGGCTTTGCAGATTATCGGCCAGCTCCGGGCGACTGCGCACCGAACGCGGCAGCGTCTCCAGGTGGGTCAGCAAATCCTGCCACAGCCCGTCCATATCCCACTCGTAACGCCGGGCGATAACCGTGATATCCCCCTCGCCCAGCTCCATCAGCTTGAGCAGCCAGTGCTCCGGTGCGATATGGGAGTGGGCGCGGGTCTGGCACAGCGTGGCCGCCGCCTCCAGCGCGCGGGCGCAGTAGGGGTTAAGACGGCGGAGGAGTACTGCTGACTGATGTTCCATACTCATTATTCTCTTTTAACGCCCGTCATACTTCGCGCCGCAGATGCGTTGGCTGCATGTACTCACCCCGGTCACATAGTTCACAATGCTCCCGGGGACTCACACATTTGCCGCCTTTCTGCGCCCCGAATTATTTAGAGCACTCGCTGTAATTGTTTCAGGCACGCTACCGCCCCTCGCTGTTTACCAAAGCGCATCAGGTCGGTAGCAGATTGTGAATTTTGCAAAACGTCCGCTATACAGACGCTTTGCAAAAACTCTGTAAGCGGGTACGGAGAGCAGCGCTCCGTACCCGGTCAGGTTAAAACAGATGGTTCAGGCTCTGCCGTTTACAGATTTCCACCGGTCTCATCACGCAATTATCCAGAATGAGGTGCCAGCAAGAGCCGCCAGCAGGCAATTCCAGCGTGATATGCCACCGGGCGTCTCCGCCACCACCTGGTCCGGCCTTGCGGTGCGGTCCGGCAATCACTTTCAGGGTTCCACTGCAATAAGCGTTGTTAAGCTGTGTATCAAGGGCACAGGCCTTTTCAATCAAACGCTCCGTGTAGTTTTTGCTGAAACGCGGATCTTTTTGCCAGTTGGTCGCCCAGTTCGCGAAATGTGCCATGGGTATGTCTCCGGTCACGGCATAACGTGATATGCCGTGACATAGGGGTTACATTAAGCGGTAGTACGTTCGTTCCAGGAATCGGAATGAATGATGTTGCCGTCCTTGTAAGTCCAGGTGATTTTTTCGTAGCGCAGCTCAATCTGCTCCAGATGGTTGTGCTTCTCCTTGGACGGGTCCTTGATGTCGTACATCAGCGGGGCCACCTTCACCAGCTTGACGTTCTCAAGCTTTGTGTTGAAGTACTCCACTTCCTGACCCGCGTCATTGATGCGATACCATTTGAACTCAGCAGACTTCAGGGTCTGGCCGGTGGTTACGGCCTTGTACAGGTACGGGCTGGAGGAATCGATTTCCTTGGTGAACAGGAACGGCGTGTGGATACGCGTGCCGGTCAGCTTGCCGGTGTTGTTGTCGGTCGGGATGTACAGGGTGTGCTCCTGCGCCACCACTTCGATGCTGCCTTCACGGTCTTTCACGTCGACGGAACCTTTGATGTCCGCGCCGCCGTCGTCCTTCAGCCACAGGTAGACTGGAATTGCCATTTTACTTCTCCATTTTTTGAGGGTGTACGCCATCCGTTGCCGGTGACGCAGTTGCGCCTTTTGCCTGGCAGGCATCCGCCTGAGGCACAAGACTGATTTCGACACGGCGGTTGGCCGCGCGGCCCGCTTCCGTATCGTTGGTTTTTAACGGTTTTGACTCGCCGAAGCCCTGCACCGCGAAGCAGCTTTCCGCCACATCACCGGTATCGCGCATCCAGTCACGCACCGCTTCGGCGCGTTTCAGCGAGAGTATCTGGTTGGAACGGTCGTTCCCGGTGTTATCGGTGTGCCCTGTCACTACAATCAGCCAGCCCGGTTTAGCCTTAATGCCAACCAGCGAGTTGACCAGCAGCTTCGTGGAGCCGGGTTTGAGCGCCCATTTACCGACGTCGAACAGCGACATGCTGTCGAGGCGGATGATTTTTGGCGACTGCGGCGGCGGTGGAGGCGGCGGTGGCGGAACGTAGGTGCGGATAGCCTCCAGCAGCGGCAGGCGCAGACGCTCGCCCTGATACAGCCCGAGCCCGAGACGCAGCGGTTCACCGTTGCGCGACCAGTCGTTCAGCAGCACTGCGTCCTGACGCAGCACGGCGACCGCCTTTGCCTTCGGCGCGTAGTCCTTCATGGCGATGGTGTAGTAATGACGGATATCAAACGCCACCCGATGGGCAAGCTGGCGGTTATTCCAGCCGCTGGAACACAGGGCGATAACCGCCGCCAGGGTAAACAGCGACAGGGCATGATGCGTCGCCCGCTGACGCGGCGTCATCCCCGCGCCTTTCGGCAACTGCGGTAGCAGAAAATCCGGCAGCGCCGGGATGCCGTTATCGCCGTCTGCCGGTAACCAGCCGGCCACCTGCTGTAAGGCAGTATGCCGGGTCAGCCAGTGCTGCCATAACGACGCAGGCTCAACGCCGGAGAGACGCGCCCCCTGATGAAACAGCACCGCACAGGGAACCACCGGCGCAACATCCGGGTTCTCGCCGGTGAACGCCGTCGTGACATGCTGTGTAAACCAGTCCGCGAAGGTATTGAGCATTGCCTGCTGTTGCAGGCGGGCACCGCTCTCATCCTGCGCCGTCCAGGAGGCCACCGCACAGGGCGCCAGACCATCCTGCCAGACGCTGACCGGCTCGCCTGCAAGCTGACTTTGCCACAGCGGTTCGCGGATCACTGAACCCGCCATCCGGCCTGTCAGCACCAGCGGCACCATACGTCGCACGGCGCGACGCAGACGGGTCATCTGCCAGCGCAGTTCATGCAGTTCTGCCGCCAGCACTGATTCATCATGATGCTGCACGGGACTGACGCAGACCATCACTGCCAGTTGTCCGGCCCAGCCCGGGCGCTGCCACAGCAGTTCGCGGGCGATATTGCGCAGCTCACGGTTGTCTTCCACTTTCAGCCAGCAGCCCTGCGCGGTCTGGTATACCGTAGTTTCCTGCGGCCAGTTCGTCGTATCGCCGCACACCAGCACCACCGGCAGGCGATAAGGCTCTTCCGGCAGTCCGGCAAACTGCTGCGCAGAAAGGGGTTGCCGCTGACGACCGGCGCGCATCAGGCCTGCGATGACAATCACCATCACCAGCAGGACGCCAAATCCGCGCGCCCACGGCGGAAGCGGTAAAAACAGCAGACACAGCAGCGCGGCAAGCAGGCCCACCCACAGCCACAGTATCCGTTGCAGGAAGGGTTTCATCGCACCACTCCCGGCAGTAACGAGGTCACCAGGTTATCCAGCCAGCCGTCAAGCCCCCACCAGAGAATGACCAGCAGCAGCGCCGCCAGACCGAGACGCACCGGCGTGTGGCGCAGCCATTCGCTGACGCCCCGTCGTCCCGATACGCTCGCCAGCAGCGGACGTTCCTGGGGGACATCAAACGCCGGGACTCTGGCCGCCAGTTCGCGCACCAGGCGCTGGCGTTCCGGGTCGTCCAGCGACGCAAAACCGCCGGTGAAGCCCAGCATCAGCACCCGGTGGAAACAGGTCAGCACCGCCATATCCGGCGCGGCTTCGCGCAGCACCTGGCGCATCCGTTCGTACAGTGCGTCACCGGCATTGATGGTGCCGAAAAACTGCCCCTGAAGCGGGCGATCGTACCACTGCACGCAGGCATCATCCTGGACGCCGCGGCTTTTGGCCGCTTCATCAAGCAGCGCGCACTGAGCATAAAGAATATGCTGACAGCTCTGCTCGCTGTAATCCGCGGCTTTCAGGGTTTTCTGCACCCGCTCCAGATTGTCCACGCACTGCTGCCAGAGGGCGCGCCCTTCTCCTCCGCCCTCCTGAAACACCGGGCCGTGACGCAGACTGATGACGGTAAGCCAGGTGTCCTGAAGCAATGCGTCGATATCGATGGGTTTCTCTCTCATGTTCTCAGCACCGCATACAGTTCAAGCTCAGGCTCCCCGAGCGTTCCCGGGACATAAAACACGCAGCTTCCCGCCGCCAGCATGGAATGCGCCGCCGGGTGGGTCATATCCAGCGCGAAATACTGGTTTTCCAGACGCAGCGGAATAGCCGCCGGAACGTGGCTTAACGAACGCAACGGGATACCCTGCCGGGAGGCGTTGATAACCTCGCCCACCTCGTCCGGGCTGCCCGATTTGCACTGCTGCGGGAACTGCTCCAGCAGTTGCGCCACCGGCAGCGTTGAGCGCACCGAAAGATAGAAATCCACCTCTTCGCGCAGACGCGGGTCATGCAGGCGGGCCGTCCACTGACGCAGACGCTTATCGTGGGACAGGTCAATCGCCACCACCCTCGACGGCAGGCTCGCTTCCAGCAGGTCGCCCAGCAGGTCGAACAGCGGCGGGAAAACAGCGGTCAGGTTGTCATGCCGGTAAACCGGAATATTGCTGACAGTATGTTCCAGAGAAAAGGTCAGCAGGCTGCCCGCAAGACGCGCCAGCTCCTGATACAACCGCTCCGGGTGTACCTGCAGATGGCGCTGAAAATTGCCCAGCACCGGCTCGGCGCTGTTGAGTGCGTTAAGCAGCCAGAACAACGACACATCGGCGACGGCGAAGTCCGCCATCCGCTCGTTGCTTTCCCGGCGCATCGCCATCAGACGGGCCAGACGGGTACGCAACTGCATCAGCAACTGTTCAAGCTGGCCGGACAGCCACGAACTGGCGTTAAGGTTCATCAGCGGCGGGATAAAGGCGCTGTCCTGCGTCCATGCGCCCTGCATATCGCGGTGCAGACGCGCCACCGGGCAGACCAGGTAATCGCTGTTGTCCTGCGAGTCGAGGCGTAGCGTCAGCTCATACTGCATCACGGCAATTTCACGCGAGTCGTCGCCGTAACAGTTGCGCACCTGATGCCAGCGCTGGCGGTAACGCACCGGACGCTCCGCCACTTCATCCGGCAGCAGGCAGTTGCCGCCGTTGTCGTAAAGCTGCGGCAACGCCAGCATCACGGTGATGTCATCACGCTGTGCGTCAGAGAGCGTGAGGGTCGGCGGCAGCGCGTCGGCGCTGTCGGAGTCGGTCAGGGTGCCGTCGGGGAAACGCACCGCCAGATGGCTCGCCTTGACGCGCCCCTGCTTCAGGGCGTCGGCATCCAGTTCCGCCTTCAGCACACCCCACGGGTTCATCACGCCGGTCTGCGCGATGCACTCGGCGTGCCAGGCCGCAAAAGCGGCCTGGTGCTGAAAGTGTTGCGGCGAAACCATCACGCCCCGCGTCCATAACGGTCGTTCTATCTTCATTTCGCCTCCGGGCCTTACGCTTTCGCCTTCGGCATCTGGCTGACCAGCGACAGGTTGACGTCCATTCCTTCCACCTGGAAGTGCGGCACGGCAAAGAGCTGTACCCGGAAGAAGCCCGGATTGTCTTCGATATCCTGCACGATGACTTTCGCGTCACGCAGCGGGTGAGACGCCTGCAGCTCGTCGCCCGGATCGGTCATTTCAGTGACCAGGCTGCGTACCCAGGTGTTGAGCTCCAGCTCCAGCAGACGGCGGTCTTTGGTGGTGCCGATGTTCTCGCGCTGAATCAGCTTCAGATAATGCGCGATGCGCGACAGCAGGAAGATGTACGGCAGTCTGGCGTTGATACGCGAGTTGGCCGTGGCGTCCGCCGTGTCGTACAGCGCCGGTTTCTGCGCCGAGTTGGCGGAGAAGAAGCAGGAATAATCGCGGTTTTTGTAGTACGACAGCGGGATAAAGCCGAGGTTGGCGAACTCGAACTCGCGGGTTTCCGGAATCAGCACTTCCGACGGGATTTTCACCTGGTTGCCGGTGCCGAGGTCGTACAGGTGGATAGGCAGGTCCTGCACCGCGCCGCCCGCCTGCGGGCCGCGAATTTGTACGCACCAGCCGTTGTTGATAAAGCTGCGCACCATGTTGGCGGCAAAGGCGAAAGAGGCGTTGGTCCACAGGTATTTCTCGTGATCCGGGCCTTTCACTTCTTCCATGTAGTTGAAGCTGCGCACCGGCACGGTGTCCGGGCCGTACGGCAGACGCCCCAGCACGCGCGGCATGGTCAGGCCGATATAGCGCGAGTCGTCGGTGTCGCGGAACGACTTCCATTTGATGTATTCGGCGCGGTCGAAGTAGTTGCCGATATCCTTGATGGCCGCCACCTCTTCCATGGACTCCTTGAGGAAGAATTTCGGGCCGACCGAACCGATAAACGGCATGTGGGCAGCGGCGGAGACTTTGGAAATGTTGCGCATCAGCGCCACATCCTGCGGGCTGGCGTCGAATTCATAAGACGAAATGATGGCGCCAATCGGCTCACCGCCGGGCTGATCGTACTCACTGACATAGGTGTGCCAGTACAGGCCGGTCTGGATGATTTCCGGCGAATCTTCGAAATCCTGACGCAGGGCGTCTTTAGACACGTCGAGGATTTCGGTTCGCACGTTCTGGCGATAGTCAGTGCGATCCACCAGATGTTTCAGACCGCGCCACAGCGATTCCACTTTCTGGAACGCTTCGTGATGCATTACTGCGTCAAGCTGGCGGCTGATCTGGAAATCCAGTTCGGCGATATGGTGATCAAGCAGGGTTTTATCGAGCTTTTCCACCTGCTGGCCGGAATTTTTCAGGCGCTGCAACAGCACCTGCACAGCGGCAGTGACGCGCTCATCGGCGCTGGCGTCCGCCATGGCGGTATCATCCTGCCAGATATTGATGTCGGACAGGCCGGACACCGGGTTCAGGTTGATTTTTTCAAACAGGGAGGCATAGACGCCGCCGGTATTCTGGTGCTCCAGCACCGTGGCCTGACCCGTTGCTGACGGGGTCGTTTCATTATTGGCTGACATAAGCATATTCCTTTCGTTTTTCCGTCAGGCTTTCGGGGCAAGGGCATTCAGTTCGCTGCGCAGTTCATTACTCAGCGACGGATCTTTGAGGATATTTTCCAGTTCTTTGCGGAAGGTCACGTTATCGAGCAGGTTCGATTTAAGGTCGCGCAGTAAATTACGCATGGCGAGCATTGCTTTTAGCTGGGGGATCTGACGGGCAACCTGCTCCGGCTCGAAATCTTTCATTTCACTGAAGGTGAGTTTAACGTTTTCCTCTGAACCATCGCCGGCAAGGGTATTTTCAACGGCCAGATTGACGGACGGAGAAAATTCAGACAGCACACTGTTAAAGTTATTTTTATTAATATTCACTTTTTCGCGTTCCGATAACGGACGCGTTTCCTTTCCGTTACTGAAATCACCGGTGACTAACAGTTTAAGCGGGAGTTCAACTTTCTTTTGGGCTCCCCCTGTATGCAGACTCAGTTTTAGATTTATACGTGCTTTGGGAATTTCATCCTGGAATGAACCGGACATAGACATGTTCCTTCAATAATAGCGATTTGACGATGGCGGAAAGAACAGGGAACGCCAGCGACAATCCCTGCCACACTCTCTGCCGAATCCTTTAAGGCAGTGAAAACAATCTATTACTCTGCATATATTACGCGCATTCGCAACGGGAGCATACTGGTAACATATTACAAAACTTATTCTGGATAAACATGCTTACTGATATAAACAGATTCTCAAAAATTGCTGAGCCCCGTTACAAGCCCCATGAATACTGAATCTCTCCACGAATGCTTTATGACGCAGGTATTTTTTTGGCTAAAAAATATCTTTTCACGGTTACAATTTAAGTAAAAACCCAAAAAAAATGTCTCTTTTCGGTCAGTTTGAAGTCAGTTAAAACATTTGACATAAAGATAATTAGACAAATACAAATTCACATAAAGGAATATTTCACCCCTCCTTAATAAAATTTCAATCTGGCTAACCAAAAACAGGTGTTCCAGATTGATATCTGTTTAATATAGCAACAACACAAAGTATAAAATATATTTTTAAAAATAATACTCTTTATCGTAAAATTAACCTCTACTAAAATACTGGCAAGAAAATTAAGCACCAGTAACATTTAATAGTAAAAATACCTGGAGTAAGGTCTGCGCTTTTTGTCCAGATTACACATGTTAACACCAGGATATCGTGAACAACTGACTGAATGGGCTAACAATGCAATTATGTGTTGAAAAAACAAAGCCCGGTTTCCCCGGGCTCTGAACGCAATTAGTGTTTAACCGTAGGCATTCAACGTGCGTTGGCAGAGTGCCGAACGAACACAATCGTCTTTGCCGAAGCGGACGATTCCTATCATCTCATCTTCTTCAAAGCGAGCCAGCGCGTCACTTAGCCCCGACTGAACGTGAGCGGGTAAATCGCATTGGGTAATGTCCCCATTCACAATAACCGTTACGTTCTCCCCGAGGCGCGTTAAAAACATTTTCATTTGCGCGGCAGTGACGTTCTGAGCCTCGTCGAGAATCACCACTGCATTTTCAAATGTACGTCCGCGCATGTAGGCGAACGGCGCGATTTCCACCTTACCGATTTCAGGTCGCAGGCAATATTGCATAAAAGATGCCCCCAGTCGTTTAACCAGTACGTCGTAAACTGGCCGGAAATATGGGGCAAATTTTTCCGAGATATCACCAGGTAAGAAGCCAAGATCCTCATCGGCTTGCAGAACTGGACGGGTGACAATGATCCTGTCTACCTCTTTATGTATCAGGGCCTCTGCTGCTTTTGCCGCACTGATCCAGGTTTTTCCACACCCGGCTTCGCCCGTGGCGAAAATCAGTTGTTTACTCTCGATAGCATTCAGGTAGTGCGATTGAGCGTCATTACGGGCCATGATTGGCGTGGTGTCGCGGCTGTCGCGCGCCATGCCAATCGCTTCTACCCCACTCATCTGCACAAGCGAGGTGACCGATTCTTCTTCACGCTGTTTATGGCTGCGTGAGTCCCGTCTCAGCACACGTTTTGCTTCGCGACGAGCTTTGATCACTGCTTTTTGTCTTCCCATGGATAGCACCTTGAGTTGTTGGTATTCATCACACGCGCCGTTGGCAGCGCGATTATGCGCACAAACATCTGAGGGTTGGCTTCCTTGTAAGCCATTGCTTGCCTTTTGATAAGACGCCACACACGGCTACGCGCACCGAAGATGGCGTCAGTAACAGGGATAAGGAAGGAAAGTGAGAGAAATTTAGCGGTGACGAAGTGGCTACCGGAGGAGAAACTTCCGCGTACGGAACTGCAATAACTGTCAGAAACATGTCCACGAGAGGACTTTACCATTCGCGATCTCCATAGTGAACGAGCATCACCGCCGGGAACTACCGCTATTACATATTAAGTACAACAGAACTTAGCAATAATGCAACAATATTTTCACTTGTTATTAACCAAATTACACTCTTCTGCTGGCAACAGTCTCTTACAGGGATATTACAAAATTATTTCAAGAAACCGATCATATAAAACGCTTTTTATGTGCGTGAAGACACAAAGATGCCCTGACTGTCGACAGGGCAGCACCATTAAGCTTCAAGCAATGACTGGGCGAGATACTGCTCAGGGTGGAGTACGCCGGGCAGAGCAAAGAAATAGCCGCCGCCAATCGGTTTAACGTACTCCTCCAGCGCCTCACCATTCAGACGTTTCTGTACGGTAAGAAACCCTTTTTGCAGGTCGTGTTGATAGCAAACAAACAGCAATCCCATATCGAGTTGCCCTGAATTCGTTACACCCAGCGAATAGCTGTAGCCCCGGCGCATCATCAGGCTTGACTGCGTCTCAGGCGTGCGTGGATTGGCTAAGCGAATATGGCTATCGAGCGCGATAACATTGCCCTCAGGGTCGGCACGGT
Organism: Citrobacter amalonaticus; assembly: GCF_037053465.1. Lineage (GTDB taxonomy): Bacteria > Pseudomonadota > Gammaproteobacteria > Enterobacterales > Enterobacteriaceae > Citrobacter_A > Citrobacter_A amalonaticus_H. The sequence goes on along the minus strand of NZ_JBALIF010000022.1, from coordinate 3,297 downwards.
AATCCGGGACGTCATGCTCGTGCTGCATACCCAACGGCGCACCTGTCTGTTTATCTCGCCCAAAAATGGTTTGCTGTTCTTTGAGCGGCGTTCGGTCCCAGAATTCAACACGGAACTGGATCAGCCGCACGGCCTGATAAGACCCGCCGATGGCCCAGGCTGGTTCGTCTTGATCCGCAGTCACCCACACCACATTCTGCATCAGTTTTGCATCACTGCTGTCCGGGTTCGCGGTGCCGTCTTTGAAGCCGAGTAAGTTGACTGGCGTCTCTTTACCTTTGCTGCGCGCCGCATGGTCGGAAATAAACCCTTCCCGCTTCCAGCGAACGCTCAACAAATCCGGTGTGTGCTTAATGATATCGCGCAGGGCATGAATCACCGTGTCTTGCGTATTGGCACAAATCTGCAGCAACAAATCACCGTGACACAACGCCGCGTCCAGCGAATCATTGGGAAAACGCGTCATTTTCTGCAACGTTTTCGGCATCTGCGCCTTTAAGCCAAAACGCTCATCGAACAGAGAATGCCCCACTGACACGGTTATAGTCAGATTATCCGGTGCAATAAGGGCGCCTAAAATGCCCGAATCGAGAGGAGGTAAACGCGGATTCGGCGTGTGTGGCGCAGGTCCACCGACAGTCAGAAATGCGATGCGTTTTGTCAGCAGGCGAAACAACCGTTCAAGATCGGCTTTATCGCTGGCCAGTACGTCAAAAGCGACCAGCATCATTGCGGCCTGTTGTGGTGTCAGTATTCCGGCCTGATGAGGGCCATAGAAAGGCTGCGTTTCGCTACGCGCATCGGGTGACAATGTCCCGGGCGCACTTTGCGTTTTTGTCGCATGTGCTACCGGGCAACCACCTGCCAGGGCCAGCACCCCGCCGAAAGCCCCCATTCCCTTCAACAAACGTCGGCGTGACGGTTCACTCACGCCGTTATGATTATCGTGCTCCATAGCGCTTAATCCAGACCCAGTACGCCGCGTAATTGCGCAAGATCTTCTGCCAGCGTCGTAACAGGCCCTTTCAGCGCATTGCGATCGGCATCCGTCAGTTTGTCGTAGGTTTCAAAACTGTCTTTCGTACGATACTTCGCAAGAATGGTGTCCACTTTTTTGAAGTTCGCATCCACTTTAGCCAACAGTTCGGCGTTGGATTTTTGCAACTGTGGGCGCAGCAGATTGACTATTTTCTGTGCTCCGTCAACGTTAGCCTGGAAATCCCACAGGTCAGTATGGCTGTAACGATCTTCTTCGCCGCTAATTTTACTGGCCGCAACTTCTTCAATCAGCCCCGCCGCTCCGCCGACCACTTTTGATGGCGGGAATGCCAGTTCACTGATGCGTTTTTGCAGCTCCTGAACGTCGGTGTTCAACTGATCGGCATACGTGTCCATTCCTTTGGTGGTGTTATCGCCAAACAGCGCTTTTTCCAGTCGGTGGAAGCCCGTAAATTTCGGATCCGCCGCTTTCTGTTCATAATCATCTTCCCGGGCGTCAATGCTGCCATCAAGGTCGGAGAACAGTTCCGCAATCGGTTCAATACGTTCGTAATGCTGGCGAGTCGGCGCATACAGGGCTTTCGCTTTTTCCAGATCGCCTGCTTTGACCGCATCGGTGAAGGCTTTCGTCTTTGCTACCAGTTGCGCGGTTTCCTCAGTGACATAGGCTTTATAATCAGTGATTGCGCCTCCCAGACTCAGCAAGGCATCACCCTGCACGTCATCCCCCGTCGCGCTGCCCTTAACAATAAGCTTCCCTTTCGGGTTGGTCAGCAGGCCGCAGGTCATCTCGTATTCACCGGGCTGCAGGTTCGCGGTCATCTTCTGGCTGAACCCTGGCGCGATGTTTTCACGCTCTTCCACGACCATCACACCTTTCAGAATTTCCCATTCCAGCGCTTTTTGACTGTGGTTCTGAATAATAAATTGGGTTTTCCCGGCATTGACCGTGAGGGTCATTGGCTCACATTGTTTATCGGTTACGGAGACTTTAACCTGCGGAACCTCCGCGGCATGAACCGCAAACGCGGAAGCAAACAGCGCAGCGATGCTGAGCTGCAGCGCACTACGGCGAAAATAATTCGTCATGACCATCCCTTTAAATAAGTATGTTGTAACTAAATAAGAGTCTACGTCGTAGAGCATCAAGGCGCTGTACGCGACGCTGTTGTACCTGTACGTGGCGGTAAGGCAAATATTGCCAGCGCGGGTATCAGGTAGATAAACCAGATCGCGACTTCACTGATGCTCGGCGCTTCCTGATAGCCAAAGATACCTTCCATCAGCGTACCGAAGAGTGAGTGCGTCGTAAGGATTGCGCTCATATCAAACGCCACGTCCTGGAAGTGATTCCATAATCCGGCCTCGTGGAAAGCACGTACAGCACCGGCTGCCAGTCCGGCGGCAACGAATAAGATGAACAGGCTCGTCCACGTAAAGAACGCGCCAAGATTCAAACGGATCCCTCCCCAGTAAAGTAAGACCCCAAGGACAACAGCCGTCGCCAACCCCAGCATGGCCCCCACCGGTGGCCAGATACCGACATCTTGTTGAAAAGCCGCCAGCAGGAAAAACACCGATTCCAGCCCTTCGCGTGCCACGGCGAAAAAGACCATCATGATCAGCGCCCAGCCATGATGATTCCCGCGCTGCAAGGCGCTATCTACCGCTTGCTCAAGTTGCACTTTGACGTTGCGCGACACTTTACGCATCCAGAACACCATCCAGGTGAGGATCACGACGGCAATCACCGCGACAATACCTTCGAACAGTTCCTGCTCTTTCTGCGGGAACTCGCCGGTCGTTTCATTAATGAAAACGCCCAATGCAAGGCAGAGCGCCGCCGCGAGGAACACACCAATCCACATCACACGAATCCAGCGCCCCCGCTGAGTTCGCTTGAGATAACTGGCAATCAGGCTGACAATCAGCGCGGCTTCCAGGCCTTCACGCAACATAATGAGAAAAGGAACAAACATACCGACACCCTTAAACGTGATTCTTGGTCAACTGATGCAAAGAAAGGTAAATTTCAGTGATAGTGATTATCATTACGCAAAGAAAAAACTCAAGCAGAATGTAATGATAATGATGTCAGAATGTAAACACTTAGCGGGTTAATGGTTGTTATAGGAAGCGATTTTTGCGTGATACAAAAAAGCCCGCATAGCGCGCTGAGGAATCCCCAGTAATGGGCGGGTGAAAAAAGACAGGCATAGAGTTTTGTGATCTACTGATTGTGCTATCAATTCAATGAGATCACCTCTATGCCTGCCTGCCGAGTATGTCAGAATTTCT
>NZ_JBALIF010000021.1:0-52344 GCF_037053465.1 Citrobacter amalonaticus | reverse complement strand
TACGGAGCAGGCGATGCCGCCCTGGCTGCCGATCAGCACGGTACGTGAACCCTGCACAATCTGACCATTCGCCACGCCGTCGCTTATCCGGCTCGCGGGTTTTCCACTCATGGCTCAATTCCTTTTAATATAATTCATCAGTCCGGTATTGTTTGCAGCGGCAAGAATAACAGGCACGGTTATTTATGAACCGGAATACGCCTTTTTTGAATTATTTTTTTTGATGAATATCAATGAGTCAGATGAACAGACAGAATATTCAGTAAAGTATAACTGGCGTCACTCCCGATATATATTTAAATAAAATAAACAGTCTCTCAGTATTCATGCCGTCACTGTATTTAATCTGCATAATGATTATATTCCGTGCCGTCACACGCCAGGTTACTTGCGGTGAGTCGCTGCCGGATATGGGAGAATGAATGCCGCTCACTCAAAGCAGATTAAGCGGACGGTATTATGTCTGGACGTTTTTTTACTTTGCAATCAGAAGATAAAAACGCGAAAAATCTCATTTACGCGCTGCGTTTCACTTCCGGTGACGGCAACACACGTGAAAAATTCTGTGACCTCCCCCCGCAATCCTGACGGAAAGCATTTCATTGATAATTTATAGGGAAAAACTTTAGCTATCCTTATCTGACATGTTTACGGGAGATCCGACAGATGATGACAACGCTTGCTCCACCATCTGTACTTTCAGCTCCCCAGCGCCGTTGCCAGATCTTGCTGACACTTTTTCAGCCGGGGCAAACTGCCACCGCAGAAACGTTCAGTTCGCTCAATGGCGTCGATGATGCTATTGCCCGTGAAGATATCCTTGAGACGGGACAGGAGATCCAGCGCTATCATCGACTGAGCATTAGCCCTGGTGCGAACGGGTGCTACCGGATTGAAGGTACAGCGCTTGACCAACGCCTCTGTCTGCTGCACTGGCTCAGGCGCGGCATACGGCTGTGCCCGACATTTATTACCCAGCAGTTTGCCCCCGCGTTAAAAACCGAGCTGAAGCAGCGGGGAGTCCTGCGCACGCTCTACGATGATACCAATCTGCATGCGCTGATTAACCTGTGCGCGCGCCGTCTGCAAAAACCGTTTGAGTGCCGCGACGTTCAGTTTTTGCGCCTGTATCTGCAATATTGCCTCTGGCAGCATCACGCGGGTATCTCCCCGGAATTTAACCCTGTTCAGCAGCGCTGGGCACAGTCCTGCGCCGAATACCCGTTGGCCCAGGAGATTGGCCGCCACTGGCAGCGGCGGGTAATGCAAAACGCGCCGCTTACGGAATCGCTGTTTATGGCGCTGCTGTTTTCGATGATCCGCATCCCGGATCCAGTACGCGATAACCATCAACAAAACCGGCGATTGCGTCTGGCGATTGCCCGCCTGATCCTGCGTTTTCGGGAACTGGGCGCGGTGCGATTCAATGACGAACCTGGACTTAACGCCCAGCTTTATATCCATCTTGCTCAGGCGCTGAACCGCAGCCTGTTTTCTATCGGCATTGATAACACGCTCCCGGAAGAGTTCGCACGCCTCTATCCGCGCCTGATGCGCACCACCCGTGACGCCTTACGCGGTTTTGAGGCCGAGTATGACGTGGTGTTTTCTGAAGAAGAAACGGGTCTGGTGGCGGTGATTTTCGGTGCGTGGTTGATGCAGGATAATGACCTGCATGAGAAACAGATTGTCTTACTGACCGGGGATAATCCGCAGCGGGAACGGGAAATAGAGCAGCAACTGCGCGAACTGACGCTGCTGCCGCTGAATATCAAACCGTTACCGATGCAGACTTTTCAGCAGGAAGGTTCGCCGCGCGGCGTGGCGCTGATTGTCACGCCCTACGCCACGCTTCTGCCGCTGTTTTCACCGCCGTTAATTCACGCCGATCGGGCACTGACCGCGCATCAACAGCAACAGATCCGTAAAATGCTGGAATCAGGTTGAGGCGGTCACTTTTGGCCGCAATACTATCGCCGGTAACGCCACCAGCGCCATCACCCAGAAGACGCCGTTGCCGAGATGCTGATAGAGGAAACCGGCAAATACGGTCATGATGGCAATGCTGCCGCCCATCGCCACCGCGGAATAGACCGCCTGCAAACGAATGACTTCACTGCCCTGACGCGCCGCGATATAGCGCATCGCCGCCAGGTGGCAGACGGTAAACGTGCCGCAATGCAGGATCTGCACCACAATCAGCCACGGTAGCGCCGTCGTCCAGCCCATCAGCCCCCAGCGAATCACCCCGCAAACGGCGGAAAGGAGTAACAGATCGCGCGCGCTGAAACGACGAAACAGCTTATGGCTCAGGGCAAAAATGATCACTTCCGCCACCACGCCCAACGACCAGAGATAACCCACCGCCGAGGCGGAGTAACCCGCCCCTTGCCAGTAAATCGCACTAAAGCCGTAGTACGCGGCATGCGCGCCCTGCAGCAGGCAGACGCAGGCCAAAAAGCGCCAGCTCTGGGTGACGAGCGCACGCCAGGCGGGCCATCCTGAGCTCTCCTGATGTCGGCTTTCCCCCTGGGGCAATATGCTGGGACGAATCAGCATCCCCAGCAGCATCGACGCCACGCCAAGCGTCAGCAGCACCAGAATCGCCCGGTAATCAAACAGGCTGACCAGCTTTCCGGTCAATGCGGAACCAATGACGAATGCGACCGATCCCCACAGCCGCACCCGGCCGTAGTCCATCGTGATCTGCTTTTGCCAGGTATTCGCCAGCGCATCCGTCAGCGGAACCAGCGGTGAGAAAAAGAGGTTAAATCCAACCATTACCACCATCAGCCAGGCGACGTGGGTTCCGGCCCAGAAAGCGAGCGCGAAGACAAGCGTCAGTAGCGCCAGAATGCGCAGTGCGTTAATCAGACGTGAGGGATCGCTTACCCGAGGGGCAATCATTAAACTGCCGAGAAAACGCGCGACCAGACCGGCGCCGAGTAGCAGGCCGATCGTTTCCGGCGTCAGGCCAAGCCCTTTCAGCCAGACGCTCCAGAAGGGAAGAAAAATCCCGTAGCTAAAAAAGTAGGTGAAGTAACCGAGCGCCAGCCAGCGCGTGGAATACAAAGACATGTTTCCCTCCCGTGTGGAGGCGATAGTCTGGCGATAAACGCAGGCTGGCGCAAGTGAACATTAACAGAGACATAACATGTTATTGCCGCTAATCCACACGGATTTGCATCGCAAAATGGCATGATTCCTCAGCGCCTAACAGACGTAATCCCGGCTGCCCCGGCATGTGGTGGGCGTTCACCGGATGGGTCTGTGGTTCGAGGCACAGGAATGACTGACCCGACATTCTGAAAAGCATCAGCCAGGGAGTTTGCGCAGAAATCGTGACATTCATCACATCATGCCGGATAACCGCCTGCCCGCTCCAGCCGGAATACCCCACGTTCAGCCAGCGATCCGCGCCATATTGCGCATGGGTAAAATCCGCCTCTTCCGGAATATCACGCTGCCAGGCGAGCGGTAAATGATCTTCACCTTCCGGCCAGTAGCCGCTGGCAGAGAACTGTACGGTGCTGTTGGCAGCAAACGCAAAAAAGGGATGAAATCCGCAGCCGTACAGCATTGGGCGGTTACCCATATGCGTTATCGAGAGCGATACCCTGAGCACAGAGGCGTCCAGTTCATACCGAAGCTGCGCGAGATAGTCATAGCCACAGGCGTGCTGGCTACGCAGGCGTAACCGGCAGCTTTCGTCGGTGACAGCCTCCACCGCCCAGCGTTTCAGCCACCCGTCACCGTGCAGGAAAAACTGCGCATCGGCATGGTGATTCGGCAACAGCACCTCGGTATCGCGCTGGCTGAAGCGATTGCCCGCCACGCGATTTGCCACCGGTAGCATCGGAAACAGCCCGCAATCACCGGCGGTGTTCCCCTCACCTTCGCGCAACACCGGCTGTTGATGCGCTAATGAAAACAGCGCCAGCAGCGCCCCGCCCTGAGGATCCACGCGCATCCGCAGATGCGCGTTATGCAGCGTCAGTGGCGCGGTCATCAGCGGATACTACGCTGCTGTGCTGACGGAGCGGTTTTCAGATGTCGGGCAGCCAGTTGCTCCTCAAGCGCTTCCAGCGTGACGCCTTTGGTTTCCGGAACATTGCGTAGCACGTACAGGTAGCCCATCGCGCAAATCACGCCATAAAGCAGGAAACTCCCGGCAGCTCCCAGCCCGGCATTGAGCAACGGGAAAGTGTAGGTCAGCAGGAAACAGGCAATCCACAGCGCCAGCGTCCCTAATGACATCGCCAGTCCGCGCACGCGGTTAGGGAAAATTTCCGACAACAGCACCCAGGTCACCGGCGCCAGAGTCAGGGCATAAATCGCAATCGCCGCCAGCACCAGGACCAGCACCGGCCACCCCATAATCCCCATGCCGTAGGCAGCGGCAATCAATACATAAATCACCGTCAGCCCGGATGCGCCGAACAGCATCAGCTTGCGGCGGCCAATTTTGTCCACCAGCGGCAGCGCGGCAAGGGTAAAGACAAGGTTGATGATGCCGGTGGCGACGATGGATTTCAGCGTCCCGTTAATGTCGAAACCGGCGGAGGCGAAAATCTCCTGTGCATAGTTAAAGATCACGTTGATCCCACACCACTGCTGGAAGACCGCCAGCACCATGCCGATTATCACGATCGGTTTGATCTGCGGTTGCAGCAGCGTTGACCACGCCACCTTGTGATTATCTTTGAGCAGCGTGTGCTCGATCTCTTTCAGCGTCTGACCGGCGTACTGCGCAGAACCAATGCGTTGCAGCATGGCGCGCGCACGTTCCGGCTTTCCGGCCTTCACCAGCCAGCGCGGGGATTCCGGCACAAAAAACATCAGCACCAGGAACGCCAGCGCGGGGACCAGTTCTGCGCCAAACATCCAGCGCCAGCCCATTTGCCCGTTCCAGCTCTCCACAATCGCCTGCTGAGTGGCTCCGGTGGCAACGGGTTCGGCAATCATCAGGTTGATTAACTGTGCCGCCAGAACGCCAATGACGATGGTCAACTGGTTCACCGCCACGAAACGCCCGCGTTTTTCGGCCGGACTGACTTCTGCGATGTACAGCGGACTGAGCGCGGAGGCCAGGCCAATCCCGACGCCGCCGACGATACGATAAATGACAAACATGTCGAAGTGAGTCGCGACAGCGGTTCCCCATGCCGAGGCGCTGAACAGAATAGCCGAGAGGATCAGCGGCACCTTTCGACCAAATTTATCCGCACACCAACCGGAAATCAGCGCGCCAAAAATACACCCTACCAGCGCCGAGCTCATCGCCCAGCCCGACTGCGCCGGATCGGTGATCGAGAAGTACGCTTCATAAAAGGGTTTTGCCCCGCCAATCACCACCCAGTCATAGCCAAACAGTAAACCACCACAGGCCGCCACCAGACAGATGGTCCAGACATAGCCAATTTTCAAGTGTGTCTGCGCGTTATTCATTATGATTCCTCTTTCAGGGAAACGCAGGGAACATCAGGTTTCCGGCAGCGTTTCCGCCACCGGTTCAGGGTTTAGTGCAAGAGATCCCGTTTGATGACATGACGCAGCAACAGGGCTTTGTCATGCGCCGGATTTTGTTGCAAAAGTGCGTCAAGCGCCTGCTGGCAGGCAGGAAGATCTCCCTGCCCCAGATGGCCTAACGCCGTGATAAACAGACAGTGTTGTTGATGCTTTGCCTCGGCCGGGGTGTCCAGGACCACCAGATCCGGTAACGAAACGGCAAAGAAATCCACTTCCGGTACGTTGTCGCCCTGCGACGCTACCCATTGCAGGAAGCTGCGGAAAAGTTGTTCCGCTTCGCCCTTTTCGCCCAGCGCTTTCAGCGCCATTCCCTGCCAGAAGAGATAATCCACGGGTTGATCGTTGTAGTAACGTCCGGCATCAAGCGTACTTTCGCCACGCGTGGCCCGGGCAAAGTAGCGCTGCGCCTCATCGTGATATCCCTGACGCTGTGCGCAATAGCCCAACAGATACCAGATATCGTTATCGGTTTGTCCCGGCAGACGTCCTTCGCCGAGGTTGTGCGGATAGCTCAGCGCCTGCTGCAACAGGCTGACTGCCTGGTGGAAATCCGCCTTCCCTATCGCGTCCAGCGCCCGATGCATCTGGTTTAGCAAATATTGCCCGGTCGCTTTCCCCTCGCCGCCTTCCCAGGGATGGAACATGCGCGCCTCCAGTACCCCGGCGGCTTCAGCGTAATGGCCCAGACCGTTCCATAAACTGAGCAGTTCTACCGTCAAATCGTCACGCAGTAATACCACCGCTTTGCGTGATTCAAGCTGGCGTAGACGCTGTTCGGTCGGCGTCGCCAGCAGCTTATTGAGATAGTCCAGTTCAAACAGGAAGCGCGCATTTTGGGGTTCCAGCGCCACCGCCTGCGACAGATACTGCCGCGCCTGCAATCCATCCTGCTGTTTATTCCACGCATAAATCCCCAGCAGACGATGCACTGGCGCAAATTCAGGCTCCTGTTCAAGGGTGAACTGCCAGCAGGAGAGCGCATCTTCGTAGCGACGTTTGCTGTACCAGAAACAGCCCAACAAATAGCGGGCATAGGCGCTATCCGGCAGTATTTGCAGCATCTGCACTTCATCGAGGGTATTCGGGAAACGCACCCGGTTATGCAGACAGGCACGCGCCTGGTCGATAAGCGGCTGCGAGTTGTCGCAAAGCGACGCCCGCCACAGCAGCGGTAGCGTTTCCTGGCTGTCCAGCAGTTCCAGTAGTTCGCGTGCCGCCGCTTTCTGACCGAAAGAGAGTAACCAGCCCGCCAGTTCGCAGGCGTTGGTGCCGCGTCGCCCGGTGATGGCGATCAGCGCCTCTTTTGCCACATCATCCCTGCGGACCGCCCAGCGAGCGTAATGCAGCGCGTAGCTGAGAGGATAATCCACAAGTTGCTGTTCAATGTACTTCAGCGCCTCGGCTGTGCGCCCCAGTGTCGCCAGCACCAGCGCTTTCAGCCCCATCGCCAGGTTGTTGCTACCGTTAAAGCGCAAACTCTGCGTCACTTTTTCCAGTGCATCGGCACAATCGCCACGCGCCATCGCAATCCGGGCCAGCGCCCAAAATGCCGCATCGCGACAGTTTCCGCTCCAGCTTGCTTTGTAATAACTATCCCAGGCGCGCTCACGATCGCCCTGACGCTCCAGCGCCGCGCCAAGCAGCATACTGGCTTCTCCGTCACGCGGATTTTTGTTCAGCGAGTGTGCCCGCTCCAGTGCCGCCCGCGCGCAACGCTCAGCCAGCGGCCAGTCAGCGCGATTCAGCGCCAGGGTTCCCAGCGCGACATTATTACGGTAATCCCGTGGATCAAGTTCCAGCGCCCGGCGGTAGTAATCCTCGGCGTAGCGGCTGGCATGGTTGTACTGCTCCAGATGTTGCCCAATAAAATAGAGTTCATCCGTATTGGATAACTGTGCCGGGAGCGCTGGCGCCGTTGCCGCCGAAGGCAGAGGAAGATCCTCAGCGATATGCTCTTTGTACTTCAGCAACGGCTGTCCGTCATGGCGCATGACCGTCATGGTGATCCGCGCATAGCCTGTATCGGCAAGCGTGGTCAGCCAGCTTTGACCCGGCGTTAGCGTCAACGTCGTTTCAAAGAAAGGCTCGCCGCCAGCACTCAGTGTGACCTGAACATCATTGAGCGGCGCTATCGCATAGACACCCACGGAGAGTTGGTTTTCATCCCGCACCAGACGCAGCGCCAGTTCGGTACTGGCGTTTTGCACCATCCCTAATTCGCTGTAAGGCAGGAAATTCTGCACGAACACTTTCTCTTCATAGGGCGCAAGCCAGGTGAAATCCGGCTGGTTGTCAGTAAACACGCCGGTCATTAATTCGATGTACGGACCATTTTCATCAGTCAGGTTGCGATCCCAGGCGACGCCAAAATCGCCATAGCCCCAGCTCCACTGTTTTTTCCCCGGCGAGATGTGGTGGTCGGCGACGTGCAGCAGTCCGCCGCGTTCGCCATGATGCCAGGCGCCGACAAAGTCGTAGTCTGATTTTTCCGCCATGTATGAGGTCGGTACGGGGACGTTTTTATAACGGGAGATATCAACGCCCGCCGAGTAATCGACTTTGTAATAGGTGCCGGTGGCGATCGGGAAAGCCGACACATCACGCTTGCCATGATCGAATACCGCCGTGACATCGGGAGGGAAGACACTTTGATGATCGTCGCCGCCCTTCACCGCCGGGTTAGCCCACCATAAGAAGTGGCGCGGCGTGGCGTTGCCGTTGAACACTTTACCGGTGATTTCAATCAACGCACGATCCGGGTAGAGCGTAAACCCGGTCATTACCTGCAGGCCCCGCATCGGCTCCACTTCACCCATCCAGACGGTTTGTTCGCCGTGCTCCCCTGCCCGCTGCGTAAAATCCACGGGCATAAACGTGGTTGGGCGATGGTGCTGCGGCCAGTTGAACTCGATTCCACCGGATATCCAGGGCCCCAACAGCCCGACCAGCGCAGGTTTGACCACGTCGTTGTAATAGACAAAATCGCGCTGTTTGACCTTGTCGTAGGCGCGATGAATACGTCCACCCAGTTCCGGCAGCAGCATGACGCGGATAAAATCATTTTCCATCCACACCGCCTGATACTCACGCATTTCACGTTTGCCGGTGAGGGTGTCAATCACACCATAAGGGTAAACCGCGCCAGAAGAACCCTGATAAACCCGCTTTTCCAGGAACATCGGGTTGGGATCTTCCTCGCCTGCCGTCCAGGTCGGAAGTGAGAGGGTTTCCTGCCAGACCTTAACTGAACCGTACATGCTGCCTCCACTCAATAAACAAAAGTAAAACTTCAGTAAGGAGCTATTGTGCGGGACTTAACTGGCGGTAAAATGCGCAATGCTCACGCAATATAGTTAAGGGAGTTAAGTGTATGCAGCGTACAGGATTCAATAACGCCCGGGTCAGACAGGCCAATAAACAGATTTTCCTGGCGCATTTATGGCGTGAGAAGCAGCTTAGTAAATCGCAACTGGCGCAGCTTACGGGGTTGTCGATTCCGGCAGTGAGCAACATTCTGCAGGAATTGCTTGATGAGGGACGGATTTGCCACTCCAGAGAGACATTGAGCCAGCGTGGGCTCAGTAGCGGTAGCTTTCATCTGCCGGAACGGGGCGCGTGGACGCTGTGTATGAACGTCACGCCCACCAGCCTGACCAGCCAACTGGCGGATGCCCGGCTGGTCGCCGTTGGCGACTGGCAGCATGAGACGATTAACGCCGCGACGCCAAAAGCGCTTCTCACGGCGTTAGCCCGGCACTGGCGCAACTACCGGCAGCGCTATCCCGACATCACGCTCAACCTGGCGTTGGGTGTACATGGTCAGGTTGATCCCATTACCGGTGCGTCGAAAACCATGCCGCAGGCGCCGTGGAAAACCCCGGTGGAGATAAAGTATCTGCTGGAAGAGATGCTTGGCGTGCAGGTTCGCCTGGACAACGACTGCGTTATGCTGGCGCTGGCGGAAAAGTGGCAAAACCCGCACGCCAGCGACGATTTTTGCGTCATCAATGTCGACTATGGCATAGGTTCATCGTTTGTCATTAATGACAGCATCTGGCGCGGTAGTCTGTACGGCAGCGGTCAGATAGGCCATACCATCATCAACCCGGACGGCATTGCCTGTGACTGTGGCCGCTACGGCTGTCTGGAAACCGTCGCCTCGCTGAGCGCGCTGAAAAAGCAGGCCAGAATCTGGCTGAAAGCACAGCCGGTGCCGGGAATGAACCCGGAAACACTGACCACTGACGCGTTGATTGCCGCCTGGAAACAGGGCGATGTACGCATTCAGGCATGGGTGGAACATGCCGCCAGCGCAATTGGCTTAAGTCTGTATAATTTTCTCAATATCTTGAATATTAACCAGATATGGCTGTACGGTCGCAGTTGCGCCTTTGGCGAATCCTGGCTTAATACGTTACGCCAGCAGTCAGGATTTAATCCTTTCGATCACGGCGATAATCCGCGGGCAAAAGCGACACAAATTAACGTCGGGACCCTCAGTCGTACTCAGCAATTGATGGGGATCGGTTATCTGTATGTGGAGTCGCAGCTCAACGAAATTTAAGCGCAGTCAGCAAATGGCGAGGTGAATCACGCCATCTGTTTTTATTCAATCTCTCCAGGCCCGATAAGCTTGCGCCATCGGGCATCTCAGGTCTTGCCGGATGGCGGCTGACGCCTTATCCGGCCTACGAACGACCGTAATATCAATTCGTTATTCAACCTTGTAGGCCCGATAAGCTTGCGCCATCGGGCATTTCAGGTCTTGCGGATGGCGGCTGACGCCTTATCCGGCCTACAACGACCTTTTGTTTACTGTCGTACCTGACTTACGCGTAAACCGGGAAGCGTGCGCAGATATCCAGAACTTTACCTTTGACGCGCTCGATTACCGCTTCGTCATTGATGTTGTCGAGGATGTCACACATCCAGCCTGCCAACTCTTTCACTTCCGCTTCTTTGAAGCCACGACGCGTCACTGCCGGAGAACCGATACGAATACCGGAGGTCACAAACGGGCTCTTCGGATCGTTTGGTACGCTGTTTTTGTTCACGGTGATGTTGGCGCGGCCCAGGGCGGCGTCAGCCTCTTTACCGGTCAGGTTTTTATCCACCAGATCCAGCAGGAACAGGTGGTTTTCCGTGCCGCCAGACACCACTTTGTAACCACGGTTCAGGAACACTTCCACCATCGCTTTGGCGTTTTTCGCAACCTGCTGTTGGTAGACTTTGAATTCTGGCTCCATCGCTTCTTTCAGCGCAACCGCTTTACCCGCGATAACGTGCATCAGCGGACCACCCTGAGCGCATGGGAAAACGGCAGAGTTCAGTTTTTTGTACAGCTCTTCGCTACCGCCTTTCGCCAGAATCAGGCCGCCACGCGGACCTGCCAGCGTTTTGTGCGTGGTGGTGGTGACAACGTGCGCATGCGGAACCGGGTTCGGATAAACACCTGCGGCAATCAGACCGGCAACGTGCGCCATATCAACGAACAGATATGCACCGATGCTGTCTGCAATTTCACGCATTTTGGCCCAGTCAACCACGCCAGAGTAAGCGGAGAAACCACCGATGATCATCTTCGGTTTGTGGGTCTGCGCCTGCTTCGCCATATCGTCGTAGTCGATTTTGCCAGACTCATCGATACCGTAAGGGATGATGTTGTACAGTTTGCCAGAGAAGTTAACCGGAGAGCCGTGAGTCAGGTGTCCGCCTTGCGCCAGGTTCATCCCCAGAACGGTATCACCCGGTTGCAGCAGCGCGGTGTAGACGGCGAAGTTAGCCTGAGAGCCAGAGTGCGGCTGCACGTTAGCGTAGTCTGCGCCAAACAGTTCTTTCGCGCGATCAATCGCCAGTTGTTCAACGATATCAACGTATTCGCAACCGCCGTAGTAGCGCTTGCCCGGGTAACCTTCAGCGTATTTGTTGGTCAGCTGAGAGCCCTGCGCCTGCATAACGCGCGGGCTGGTGTAGTTTTCGGAGGCGATCAGTTCGATGTGCTCTTCCTGACGTACTTTTTCCTGCTCCATAGCCTGCCACAGTTCGGCATCATAATCGGCAATGTTCATTTCACGCTTTAACATCCGCATCTCCTGACTCAGCTAACGATAGAATTTTTGGCCTTTTAAGGCGGTCCTGTTGGACAACGGGCAACAGTATAACTGAATCATTCTGCGATAACAGGTCTTGACAAAGGAATTTACGCAAACGATTACCTTCACACCACGTAAGGGTTCGCTGAATTAAGACCTTACGAATTTCAACGGATTTCTTTTCAGGTTTGTGATGCAGATTTTTCACGTTGTAACGGTTAAGACGCAAAGCGACAAGGAACCATTTACAACGCGGGGGTATTTTTTATAAGATGCATTTGAAATACACCATTAAAGATTCACATAAAGGAAGACCGTATGCTTGACGCCCAAACCATCGCCACTGTAAAAGCCACCATCCCTCTGCTGGTTGAAACGGGTCCAAAACTGACCGCCCATTTTTACGATCGTATGTTTGCTCATAACCCTGAGCTCAAAGAAATTTTTAACATGAGCAATCAGCGAAATGACTCTCAGCGTGAGGCGCTGTTCAATGCCATTGCCGCTTATGCCAGCAACATTGAGAATCTCCCTGCCCTGCTGCCTGCGGTGGAAAAAATCGCCCAGAAGCACACCAGCTTCCTGATAAAACCCGAACAGTACAACATCGTGGGAACCCATTTGCTGGCGACGCTCGACGAAATGTTCAGTCCAGGCCAGGAGGTGCTGGATGCGTGGGGCAAAGCGTATGGCGTGCTGGCAAACGTCTTTATCAACCGTGAAGCGCAAATTTACCACGATAACGCCAGTAAGACCGGCGGCTGGGAAGGCACACGTCCGTTCCGCATCGTGGCGAAAACGCCGCGCAGCCAGCTTATTACCAGCTTTGAATTTGAGCCGGTTGACGGCGGTTCCGTAGCCGAATACCAGCCAGGCCAGTATCTGGGGGTCTGGATGAAGCCGGAAGGCTTTCCGCATCAGGAGATTCGTCAGTATTCTCTGACCCGTAAAGCGGATGGAAAAGGCTACCGTATTGCCGTTAAACGTGAAGACGGCGGTCAGGTATCAAACTGGCTGCATGACCATGCAAACGTCGGAGATGTGGTGCATTTAGCGGCGCCAGCGGGGGATTTCTTCCTGGATGTTTCCCGCGATACGCCGGTGTCGCTGATTTCTGCTGGCGTTGGGCAAACGCCGATGCTGGCGATGCTCGATTCGCTGGTTAACGCGGATCATACGGCGCAGGTCAACTGGTTCCACGCCGCGGAAAATGGCGATGTCCATGCGTTCGCCGATGAGGTGAGCGAACTGGGTAAAGCGCTGCCGCGATTTACGTCGCATACCTGGTATCGTGAACCGAGTGAGACAGATCGCGTGAACGATACCTTTGACAGCGAAGGTCTGATGAATTTGAAGGCAATGGAAGCGGCTATCTCGATGCCGGGAATGCAGTTCTATCTGTGCGGCCCGGTAGGATTTATGCAGTTCGTTGCGAAGCAGCTTGTTGAGCTGGGTGTGAAAAACGACAACATTCATTACGAATGTTTCGGCCCGCACAAGGTCTTGTAATTACGTCATGCCTGATGGCGCTGCACTTATCAGTGGGGATGCTGTAGGCCGGATAAGGCGTTTACGCCGCCATCCGGCAAGCACGGCGCGGCTTAAATTGCCGCGTCGTCTTCTTCACCGGTACGGATACGCACCACGCGCGCCACATCAAAGACGAAAATCTTACCGTCACCGATTTTGCCGGTTTGCGCCGTGCGGATAATGGTATCCACGCAGGTCTCAACGATGTCGTCCGGCACGACGATTTCAATTTTCACCTTCGGCAGAAAGTCCACCATGTACTCCGCGCCGCGATACAGCTCGGTATGCCCTTTCTGACGACCAAAGCCTTTCACTTCGGTCACCGTCATCCCGGTAATACCAACTTCCGCCAGCGCTTCACGCACATCATCGAGTTTGAAGGGTTTAATAATCGCATCAATCTTTTTCATGCTAGTCCTTGAAAAGGTCGCCTGTCTTTGAATCGGATAAACGTAACATATTACGCAAAGTTATTCTTTGAAATCGTTTGCATCGAGCTCATGACGTGAAAGCAACTTATAGAATTCCGTCCGGTTGCGCCCGGCCATTCTTGCCGCATGGGTGACATTCCCTTTGGTGATTTGCAGCAGTTTTCGCAGATAGTTCAGTTCAAACTGATTACGCGCTTCGACAAACGTGGGCAAGGCGGTGTTTTCCCCTTCCAGCGCCTGCTCGACCAGCGCGTCGCTGATCACTGGCGAAGAGGTCAATGCCACGCACTGCTCAATGACGTTGACAAGCTGACGCACGTTGCCCGGCCAACTGGCTGTCATCAGCCGCTTCATTGCATCTGTCGAAAACGCCCGCACAAACGGTTTATGCCGTTCCGCTGACTGGCGTAACAGATGATTCGCCAGTAGCGGAATATCCTCTGTGCGCTCCGCAAGCGTCGGGATCTTCAGGCTCACCACATTGAGACGGTAGTATAAATCTTCGCGAAATTCGCCGCGCGACATCGCTTTGGGCAGATCACGGTGCGTTGCCGAGATAATGCGGACATCAATGTCGAGATCGCGGTTACTGCCCAACGGCCTGACTTTGCGCTCCTGCAACACGCGCAGCAGTTTGACCTGCAGCGGCGCGGGCATGTCGCCAATCTCGTCGAGAAACAGCGTCCCGCCTTGCGCGGCCTGAAACAGACCTTCACGGTTACTCACCGCGCCGGTAAACGCGCCGCGTGAGTGACCGAAAAGCTCCGACTCCAGCAGTTGCTCTGGTAACGCCCCGCAGTTGATAGCGATAAACGGCTTGCTGCTGCGCGGGCTGGCATTGTGAATAGCCTGAGCGAAAATCTCTTTCCCTGTGCCGCTCTGACCATTGATCAACACGCTGACGTCGGACTGCGCCACCATACGCGCCTGCTCCAGCAAACGCAGCATCAGCGGGCTACGGGTGACAATGGCTTCACGCCAGCTATCATCCGTGGCCGGCGCCGACTGCTCAAGGGCTTCATCAATTGCCTGATACAGCGCGTCTTTATCCACCGGTTTGGTGAGAAAGCTAAAGACGCCTTTTTGCGTGGCGGCGACCGCATCCGGAATCGAACCGTGGGCGGTCAAAATGATGACCGGCATTCCTGGCTGAACCTTCTGGATTTCACTAAACAGTTGCATCCCATCCATTTCATCCATGCGCAGATCGCTAATGACCAGATCGACTTTTTCGCGATTCAGTACGCGCAAACCTTCGGCCCCACTTTCTGCGGTGACCACGCTAAAACCTTCACTGGTCAGGCGCATACCCAGCAGTTTCAGCAGGCCCGGATCGTCATCAACGAGCAGTAAATGCGCCGGTTTACGACTCATTATGGCGTCACCTCATCTTGTGATGGCACAGGCGCTTGTCCGTCAGACTTGCCATCGCCGTGCGTCGCATCCGGGTTGTAATTGCCCGCCGGTTTACGTGTCGAAAGCTGGCGCTCGATATCCGTCAGGTTTTCCAGCTTGCGCGTAGTAAGATCAAGCTGCGCCTGCATAGACTGATGTTGCTGGCGCAGGGTATCGAGTTCACTGTCGCTGGTCTGTTGCAATTTGCTGTAGCGCTGGCGTTCTTCGGCAAGCTGGAGCTGTAAGCTCTGGCCGTCTCGCCAGACCTGATACAGCGGTCGCACCTGCGCCGGAATTTGCAGACTGAACGTATCTAATCGGGAAACATTGTCGCGACGCTCAAGCGGGGTGATTTTGGCATTCGCCAGCAAGATGCCGCGTTTGAATGCATTCTGCCAGGTGTCATCACGCAATGTGCGCGCCTCAGTGCGTGACTGCACCGGTGAAAGACGGTCTGCACAGTCAATCGCCCGCAGCCAGTACAGCGGGTTAGTGTCAGTTGATTGCCCCTGCAGTGCCCAGATATCGGAACACTCAACGGACAGATAGTCTGCCAGTTGGTGTGTCGGAATTTTATCCTGGGGCGCATTGCCCGGGGCGTGTTTAACCGCATGTGGCGCACAGCCCATCAGCGCCAGACAGGGCATTCCCGCCAGCATGACCTGACGGGAGAATAAACGTTGAAAAATGTGGACAAAAACGTGTGGCATTATTCACCAGACTTAGTGTTATTTAGTCGTGTTTCGATGCTGATAGCGGCAGCTCTATGCGAAAGCAAACCTCTTGCGGGTTTTCATCGACAAGATACAGTTCCCCCTGCATACGGCGGATGCCATCTCTGGCGATGCTTAACCCCAGCCCGCTGCCCTTCACCGCCCCTTTTCGTTGATGACTTCCCTGGAAGAAAGGCTCAAAAATCATGGTCCTTTCTGCTTCAGGAATGGGCGTTCCGGTATTGATAACATCGATGCAGACCGTTGTTCCCCGTAAACGACTATGAATACGGATGTTACCGGATTCAGCCCCGTAGTGCACCGCATTGGAATAAAGATTGTCCAGGACGCTCATCAACAGCATCGGTTCAGCCAGACAACTTTCCGCCTCAAGGGCAACGTCGGTATGCATCATTTTAGCGCGAGCCGGTAGACTGTGAGCGGAAATCACCATATCCACCAGCGGCGCAATCTCCACCCTCTCCATTTCAATAGCGCTGTCAGCCAGTTTGCGGTTGTAATCAAGCAGTTGCTCAATCAACTTTTGCAGATTGCGGCTGCTGTCATCCAGAATATCAACCACCTCTTTTTGTTCCGGCGTCAGCGGTCCCACCACCTGATCCGCCAGCAGTTCAGTGCCTTCACGCATGCTGGCCAGCGGGGTTTTCAGCTCATGAGAAAGATGGCGTAAAAATTGATGGCGCTGGGCTTCCAGCCAGGAGAGACGCTCGCTCAGCCAGATGATCCGCTGCCCGACAGAGCGCAATTCTCGCGGTCCGGTAAACGTCACGGTATTGCCCAGTGAACGTCCTTCCCCCAGACGGTTAATCATACGCTCAATCCCTTTCACCGGGCCGATAATCATCCGGGTGAATAACAGTACCATTGCCAGACTGACCAGAAACAGCACCAGCGCCTGCCAGCCAAAGAACTGCCCGCGTTCGGCAATTTCCTGCTGCAACTGCTGTCCGCGCGAGAAAACCACCGTGCGCGTCGCTTGCACCATTTCGGTATTGGCGCTGGCAAATGCTTCCAGCCGCGCGGCGGCAGCCGTGTCAGGACCGCTGTTGTGGCATTGCAGTTGCGCCAGATCGTTTAAATCCTGACGCAACGCCTGGTAGAGTTTATCGTCCGGCAAGACGCCCGCGTGGGCGTCCAGCATTTCGCTATAGCGCTTGCGTTGGCTCTGGTACACCTTCGCGAGCGTGGGATCGTCAAGCACGCAATACTGTCGATAGCTGCGCTCCATCTCCAGGGCGGCGTTGGTCATCGCCTCACTACGACGCGCGTCAATGAGTGTGGTTCGGTTGGTCATCGCCGCCTGCGCGCTGAGCGCATTCAGGCTCTGCCACGCCTGCCAGGCAAGCACCAGAAGCGGCAACAGGATCAGCAGGAATGCCAACATAACCAGTTGTCGTAACGAGCGGGGAAAAACAGACCAGCGCTTCAAAGCGTGACTCTCACATAACAAGAATAGAAAGATGCTAACTGAGGGGGACGCCAGATACAACAAAGCCGGGCTTAACCCGGCTTTGTTATGGAATAAGGCGGTGCCTAACTCGACGTTTCGCCCGATGGTTGATAAAGCAACGCTGTTATCAGAAGTTGGACGGCAGGCACCTTGTTGTGCGTCATTCGAAGTTTATGTAGCACGTCCCGAAGGGGCTGACATAAGAAGGTGAATGAGCCACTGCCGGTTATTATGCAGTAACTATGCCAACTTGCAAAACACTTTATTAATTCGTTGAATTAAAGAGATTTTATTATCATTCCACACTATAAATCGATTGAATGCTTTTTAATCAGAGTGTCGCTAATTAGCAACACCATAAAAGAAACATTGTTATATTACATAAAATCAATAAGTTAAATGTCTCCTTTTGGAGACACTTATAACAGATCTTTGTCGCACTTTCCCGACACCAAAAAAAAGCCCGGTGAACATCACCAGGCTTTTTAGCGTCAGGGGGATTAACCCAATTGCTTACGCGCGTTACGGAAGATACGCATCCACGGACTGTCCTCGCCCCAGTTTTCCGGATGCCAGGAGTTACTGACGGTACGGAACACACGCTCCGGATGCGGCATCATAATCGTTACCCGGCCATTTTCTGTGGTAACGGCGGTAATGCCGTTCGGTGAACCGTTCGGGTTAGCCGGGTAGGTTTGCGTCACGTTGCCAAAGTTATCGACAAAACGCAGCGCCACCAGGCCTTTGCTTTCCAGCGCAGCCAGATGCGCGGCATCGCGAACTTCCACACGCCCTTCCCCGTGGGAAACGGCAATCGGCATATGTGACCCCACCATGCCCTGCAACAGCAGGGACGGGCTCTGGGTCACTTCAACCAGGCTGAAGCGCGCTTCAAAGCGATCCGAATGGTTACGCACAAAGCGTGGCCACAGGTTACTGCCCGGGATCAGTTCACGCAGGTTCGACATCATCTGGCAGCCGTTACACACGCCGAGTGACAGCGTTTGCGGACGGTGGAAGAAAGTTTCGAACTCATCGCGCACGCGGTTGTTGAACAGAATCGATTTCGCCCAGCCTTCACCCGCGCCCAGCACGTCCCCATAAGAGAAGCCGCCACAGGCCACCAGCGCCTGGAAATTCCCCAGACCGGTACGTCCTCCCAGTAGATCGCTCATGTGCACATCGATGGCGTCAAAGCCCGCACGCTGGAACGCTGCTGCCATTTCCACGTGGGAGTTAACGCCCTGCTCACGCAGTACGGCAACTTTCGGACGCGCCCCGGTCGCAATGTAAGGTGCCGCAATATCTTCGTTGATATCAAAGGTCAGCTTAACGTTGAGGCCCGGATCGGCATCGTTGGTTTTGGCGTCGTGTTCCTGATCGGCACACTCCGGGTTGTCACGCAGACGCTGCATCTGCCAGGTGGTTTCCGCCCACCAGATTCGCAGCGTGGTGCGGCTTTCGCTGAAGACAGCCTGACCGTCGGCTTCGATAACAAAGCGATCGCCTGCCACAGCCTGCCCCAGATAATGTACGCAGTCGCCCAGACCGTATTGCGCCAGCAGCGCTTCCACCGCCTCACGATCTGCCGCACGCACCTGAATAACCGCGCCCAGCTCTTCGTTAAACAGCGCCGCCAGACGATCGTCACCCAGTGTGGCGATATCCGCCTGAATACCGCAGTGACCGGTAAAGGCCATTTCCGCCAGCGTGACCAACAGGCCGCCGTCAGAGCGGTCGTGGTAAGCCAGCAGTTTGCGTTGAGCCACCAGCGCCTGAATCGCGTCGTAGAAGCCTTTCAGTTGTGCAACATCACGAACGTCTGCTGGTTTGTCGCCAAGTTGACGGTACACCTGCGCCAGCGCGGTGGCGCCCAGCGCGTTGTGTCCTTTGCCCAAATCGATCAACAGCAGCGCGTTCTCTTCAGTAGAAAGCTGCGGGGTGATGGTATGGCGCACATCTTCCACACGGGCAAAGGCGGAGATCACCAGCGACAGCGGTGACGTCATTTCGCGCTGCTCATTACCTTCCTGCCAGCGGGTTTTCATCGACATAGAGTCTTTGCCCACCGGAATGGTCAGGCCCAGCGCCGGACAGAGTTCTTCACCTACCGCTTTCACCGCTTCGTACAGACCCGCGTCTTCACCCGGGTGACCCGCTGCCGCCATCCAGTTTGCGGAAAGCTTAATGCGTTTGATATCGCCGATCTGCGTAGCGGCGATGTTGGTCAGCGCTTCGCCAACGGCCAGACGGGCGGAGGCGGAGAAGTCGAGTAAGGCCACCGGCGCACGTTCGCCAATCGACATTGCTTCACCGTAGTAGCTGTCGAGGCTGGAGGTGGTCACGGCACAGTTAGCCACGGGTACCTGCCACGGCCCCACCATCTGATCGCGGGAAACCATTCCGGTTACCGTACGGTCGCCAATGGTCACCAGGAAGGTTTTCTCTGCGACTGTCGGCAGATGCAGAACGCGTTTCACGGCATCAGCAAGGGTGATATCCGCGCGATTGAGCGCATCGCCTTTCGCTTTCAGCGTTTGCACGTCGCGGGTCATTTTCGGCGTTTTACCGAGCAGTACGTCCAGCGGCAGGTCAATCGGCTGATTATCGAAATGGCGATCGTTGAGTGACAGGTGCATTTCTTCCGTCGCCTCGCCAATGACCGCATAGGGTGCGCGCTCACGCTTACACAGCTCGTCAAATAACGGCAGTTGATCCGCCGCCACGGCCAGTACGTAACGCTCCTGGGATTCGTTGCACCAGATCTCAAGCGGGCTCATACCCGGCTCATCACTGAGAATATCGCGCAATTCAAATTTGCCGCCGCGCCCGCCGTCACTCACCAGCTCAGGCATGGCGTTGGATAAACCGCCCGCGCCCACATCATGAATAAACAGGATCGGGTTGGCATCGCCCAACTGCCAGCAGCGGTCAATCACTTCCTGGCAGCGGCGTTCCATCTCCGGGTTATCACGCTGTACGGAAGCAAAATCGAGATCGGCATCAGACTGACCCGACGCCATCGAAGACGCCGCGCCGCCGCCCAGCCCAATATTCATCGCCGGGCCGCCGAGAACGATCAGTTTCGCGCCAACCACAATCTCGCCTTTCTGTACGTGATCGGCACGGATATTACCGATCCCCCCCGCCAGCATGATCGGCTTGTGGTAACCGCGCAGTTCTTCGCCGTTGTGGCTGTTCACTTTTTCTTCGTAAGTACGGAAATACCCGTTCAGCGCCGGGCGACCAAATTCGTTGTTGAACGCCGCGCCACCCAGCGGGCCTTCGGTCATGATATCCAGCGCCGTGACAATACGCTCCGGCTTGCCGAAGTCCTCTTCCCACGGCTGTTCAAAGCCCGGAATACGCAGGTTAGAAACGGAGAAGCCCACCAGACCCGCTTTCGGTTTCGCGCCGCGTCCGGTTGCCCCTTCATCACGGATTTCACCGCCAGAACCGGTGGCTGCGCCTGGCCACGGCGAGATCGCCGTCGGGTGGTTATGGGTTTCCACCTTCATCAGAATATGCGCGGGCTCCTGGTGGAAGTCATAACGACCGGTCGCATGATCAGCAAAGTAACGTCCCACTTCCGATCCTTCCATCACCGCCGCGTTGTCTTTATAGGCAGAAAGTACGTGGTCCGGGGTGGTTTCGAAGGTATTTTTGATCATTTTAAACAGCGACTTCGGCTGCGGTTTACCGTCAATCACCCAGTCGGCGTTGAAAATTTTATGACGGCAGTGCTCCGAGTTCGCCTGCGCAAACATGTAGAGTTCGATGTCATTCGGGTTGCGCCCCAGCCGGGTGAACGCCTCCTGGAGGTAATCAATTTCGTCTTCCGCCAGCGCCAGGCCAAGACGCAGGTTAGCATCAATCAGCGCCTGGCGGCCTTCACCGAGCAGGTCCACACTGGAAACCGGTGCGGGCTGGTGATGAACGAACAGTTTTTCCGCGTCGGTTAATGAAGAGAACACCGTCTCCATCATCCGATCGTGTAATTCAGCAGCCACCTGCTGCCACTGATCAGCGGTCAGCGTGGAGGCCTCAACGTAATATGCAACGCCGCGCTCAAGACGATCAATCTGCTTAAGACCGCAGTTATGCGCGATATCTGTCGCTTTGGAAGACCAGGGGGAGATGGTGCCTGGACGAGGCGTCACCAGCAGTAGCTTTCCTTGCGGGGTATGGCTACTCAGGCTCGGGCCATATTTCAGCAGACGGGCAAGCTGCGCGTGCTCATCCTCGTTCAATGGTGCGTTCAGGTCAGCGAAATGGACGTACTCGGCGTAAATATTGCTTACCTGGAGGTTGGCAGCCTGAAAACGTGCCAGCAGTTTGTTAATACGGAATGCGGACAGTGCAGGCGAACCACGCAGAATTTCCATCATAAGTCTCTCGTCTTCTAAGCTTTCGGTGTGCCCAAGTGGGGAAACGGGCGTCATTATAAAGAATCTGGGCCGCTGACGAAACCGTTTGCGTCGAAATAAAATCACGCCGCATTGTTGTCCTGCGATGCGGTCAATTGCTCTAATTAGTTGCCAACTGGCGCAAGTTTAAGCAAAATGCCGCTCACTAAAGAACATTCCTGGTTTATCTGTTTCTATTCCCATCCTGAGACAACGCACGGTACAGAGAATTAACTAATTGAAAAAATTAAAGATTAATTATCTGTTTATCGGCATATTGACCCTGCTGCTGGCGGCGGCGCTTTGGCCCTCAATCCCCTGGTTCGATAAAGCCGACAATCGTATCGCCGCGATCCAGTCGCGGGGAGAGCTGCGCGTCAGTACTATCGAATCGCCGCTCACTTTCGCCACGCTCAACGGTAAACCCTCCGGCCTCGATTATGAACTGGCGCAACAGTTCGCCAGTTATCTGGGTGTGAAGCTGAAAGTGACCGTGCGTCAGAACATCAGCCAGTTGTTTGACGATCTGGATAACGGTGACGCCGACCTGCTGGCGGCAGGCCTGGTCTACAACAGCGAACGGGTGAAAAGCTATCAGCCGGGGCCGACCTATTATTCGGTGTCGCAACAACTGGTCTATAAAGTGGGCCAGTATCGCCCCCGGACACTGGGTAGCGTAACGGAAAGTCAGCTCACCATCGCACCAGGCCATGTTGTGGCAAACGATCTGCAAACGCTGAAAGAGACAAAGTACCCGGATCTCACCTGGCGAATCGACGAGAAAAAAGGCTCGACTGAGCTGCTTGACGCGGTGATTGCCGGCAAACTGGATTACACCGTCGCTGACTCTGTGGCCATCAGTCTGTACCAGCGCGTGCATCCTGAACTGGCCGTTGCGCTGGATATCACTGACGAACAGCCCGTGACCTGGTTTAGTCCGCTGGATAACGACAACACGCTTTCCGCCGCGCTGCTCGATTTCTTCAACCGTATGAATGAAGACGGCTCGCTGGCACGCCTGGAAGAGAAGTATCTCGGGCATGGCGATGACTTTGACTATGTGGATACCCGCACGTTCCTGCGCGCGGTGGATGCCATGCTTCCGGAGCTAAAACCGCTGTTCGAAAAATACGCCGAGGAGATTGACTGGCAACTGCTGGCCGCCATCGCCTGGCAGGAGTCGCACTGGGATCCGCAGGCCACCTCGCCGACCGGCGTGCGCGGCATGATGATGCTCACCAAAAACACCGCCCAAAGCCTGGGGCTGACTGACCGGACCGATCCGGAACAGAGTATCAGTGGCGGGGCGCGTTATTTGCAGGACATGATGAGTAAAGTCCCGGAAACCGTTCCGCAAGATGAGCGCATCTGGTTTGCACTGGCGGCTTACAACATGGGGTATGCACATATGCTGGATGCGCGAGTGCTGACAGCTAAAACGAAGGGGAACCCGGACAGTTGGGCGGATGTCAAACAACGTCTGCCACTACTCAGCCAAAAACAGTATTACAGCAACTTGACCTACGGCTATGCCCGTGGGCACGAAGCCTACGCTTACGTTGAGAACATCCGTAAATATCAGATCAGTCTGCTCGGCTATTTGCAGGAGAAAGAAAAACAGATGGCAGAAGAGATGAAGCTGGCGGAAGAGTACCCGGTCGTCTCACCAAAAGACTTTCACAAGCAGCGCCTGCCGCTCGCCTCCTTCCTGTCGCAATCATCGTCCGGGTATCTGACACACTCGCCGTCGCTGACGCGCTTGCCGCAAAAGAAAGACAAAGAGTAAAACTACTGGCTCGCCGCTTTCTTTAACGCTTTGATTTCCTGACGCCGCATACGGAAGAAATCGCTGAGCAGCGTCGCGCACTCCTCACGTAAAACCCCTTCCGTTATCTCCACCCGGTGATTCATGCCCGGATGATGCAAAACATCGATCAGTGAACCGGCGGCGCCGGTTTTGGCATCGCGCGCGCCAAATACGACATGACGGATGCGGCTGTGCACCATTGCACCGGCGCACATCACGCACGGCTCAAGCGTTACGTACAACGTGGCGTCAATCAGACGATAGTTTTGCAGGACAAGGCCGCCCTGGCGCAATGCCATGATCTCGGCGTGGGCGGTCGGATCGTGATGACCAATCGGGCGGTTCCACCCTTCGCCTATCACACGGTTGTTATGCACCAGTACCGCTCCAACCGGGACTTCACGCTCATCCCACGCGCGCTTCGCCAGCGTTAACGCATGACGCATCCAGTATTCGTGGCTAAATTCAACATCTGACAAAGGGGATACTCCGGTAATCATAGCGAGCGCATTATACAATGCTTTCAACTATTCCAGTTGCTGAAGTTCTCCCTGTGGTGTTACCCGCCAGCGATGCTGGCAAAAGTAGAGCAGCGGATTGTCCTGGTTGCTGTCGCTGTAGCCGCTGTATAAACGCAGCGGTGTGCCGATTTTACGTTCAAGCTGCGCCACTTTTTCATGTCCCAGACAGCGCAGCGTCAAAACCCATCCGCCATAACCCCGCGCCATCTGGCTGGCGATCAGATTCACGCGCGGCAGCCACGGGGTATCAAAATAGACCTGTTCCACCAGCGACTGCGGAGAACCGGTGATAAGCCAGATGTCAGCATCAGAACTTAACAGATAAGTGGTCAATCGCTCCTGCACCTGCGGAAACGCCGTGACGCTCTGGCGAAACCAGCGAACAAAATCGGCCTGCTTTGCCTGCAAACTGGCTTCGCTGTGACCAAACGTACATCCCCACAGCAACAGGCTCATCGGCCAGCGCGCGGCGCGCCCTTTGATGAGCAGCGCACCAATAATCACCGGCAATAATGGCAGCACGAGCAGCGCATTCAGCGGCTGGCGACGCAACAGGTAGCGCAGAAAACTGCCGAACATATCCTGCTGATGTAACGTACCGTCCAAATCAAAAAATACGACACGACGCGCGTGATGGGTCAAACCTTACTCCTCGGGATCGTTGAATCCTAACAGCCAGGTAAAAAGGAACCCGGCAATAACCGCTACTAAATAGCCTAACAGATAGAACATCACTTTTCCGGCAACGATCGTTAATGCCAGCGGCAATCCGGAAATACCAAAGGTGATGACCGTGGCGACTTTCCAGTAACAGATTAGCGCCCCACCGACCGCACCGCCCAGACAAGCGCCGATAAACGGCTTGCCCAGCGGCAATGTGACGCCAAAGATCAACGGTTCGCCAACCCCGAGCAAACCAACCGGTAGCGCCCCTTTAATCACTTTTTTCAACCGTGCGTTACGGGTTTTCATCAGCACGGCAATTGCCGCGCCGATCTGCCCGACCCCGGCCATCGCCAGAACGGGAAAGAGCGCGTTATACCCGTGCGCCTGTACCAGCTCAACGTGGATAGGCACCAGCCCCTGATGCAACCCGGTCAGCACCAGCGGCAGGAAGGTTCCTGCCAGTACAGCCCCTACCAGGAAACCACCGCGATCGATAGCCCACGTCGCGCCCTGGGCGATGGATTCCGAAATCCAGCCCCCCAACGGTTGCAGCGCCACAATCGCTATCGTCCCGGTGATGATCGTCGTCAGGAGAGGGTTGAGGATAAGCTCCAGCGAGCCGGGTAAAATGTCGCGGAATTTGCGCTCAATCCAGCACATCAGCGCTACCACCAACAACACCGCAATTACCCCGCCGCGCCCTGGCTGTAGCGCCTCGCCGAAGAGGGTAATTTGCGCCAGTTGCGGGCTCGACAGAATCCCCGCCATCACGCCGCCCATCGCCAGCGAACCGCCGAAGACCTTAGCGGTATTCACCCCAACCAGGATGTTCATGATGGCAAAGACCGCGCTGCCGAAGATCCCCATGAGTCCCAGCATATTAGGGTAATGGGTCGCAAAATCGCCCACGATGTCCGGGCGCTTGAGGATGTTAATGATGCCGGTTATCAGCCCTGAAGCGATAAATGCCGGGATCAGGGGAATAAACACATTCGCCAGCTTACGCAGCGCATCGCTCATCGGCGCTTTATATTTCGCTTTCACCTGCGACGTTGTGCGCGCAATGTCATCGTCCACGGATTGCGCTGCGCCCTGCGCCAGTAATGACCGCATCGAATCTACAACCTTTGCCGCCTTACCGGGACCCACGATAAGCTGATGCTGCGCTCCCTGCTTCACGTAGCCACTGATGCCGGAAAGCTGTTTCAGACGCGGGATATCCAGCGCCGCGTCGTCTTTTACCTCAACCCGGACGCGCGTCATGCAATTTTCCAGGCGCAGAATATTGTGCTCTCCGCCTATCCCCAGCAAGATATTGCTGGCAAGCTCCACCGTTTTATCCATCGCTACCTCGTTGAATCAGCCAACGCCGCGCGCAGGAATCCCTGATGAGCGGACAGTCTCTCCCGTGCCGCGCCGGCGTCAATCCCGGTTAGCGCCATTAAAATCGCAGGTTTCACTTCAAAATCAGTCTGTTTTAGCAACGCTTCTGCTTGCGCTCGCGCAATCCCCGTCGCTTCAACGACCATCCGGCACGCGCGATCGATCAGTTTGATATTGGTGGCTTTCATATCTACCATCAGGTTCTGGTAAACCTTGCCAAATTTCACCATCGCCCCGGTAGAGATCATGTTGAGCACCAGCTTTTGCGCAGTGCCGGATTTCAGGCGGGTGGAACCTGTCAGCGCCTCTGGCCCCACTACGGGTGAAATGGCAATATCTGCGGCCTGCGCAATGGGAGAATCCGGATTACAGGAAATAGCCACCGTGGTGCATCCGGTTTTACGGGCATATCTCAACCCGCCAATAACGTATGGCGTACGCCCTGACGCCGCCAGACCCACAACCAGATCCTGCGGTTTGAGGCTGAGAGCGATCAGATCGTCTTCACCGAATTGCGCATTATCTTCCGCCCCTTCAATGGCTTTCAGCAGCGCGCCCGGCCCCCCGGCGATGAGCCCCACCACCAGTCCATGAGGAACGCCAAACGTCGGTGGACATTCAGAGGCATCCAGTACGCCGAGTCGCCCGCTGGTTCCCGCCCCCATGTAAATAATACGTCCGCCGGATTTTAACGCTTCAGCCGCAGCATCAACGGCGCTCGCAACATCGGGCAATGTGGCTTTTACTGCTTCCGCTACCAGCGTATCCTGTTGATTAAAACGGTGAACCAGTTCAAGCGTGGACAACGCATCGAGGTCCATCGTTTGTGGATTACGGGTTTCTGACACTAATGCGCCGAGATTCATAACTGCTCCTCAGGAATTTTTAATTCATCTTAGTTGCCAATAATGGAATATAATATTCGCACAGGCGAGTGAAATTTCGTTTTGCAGCCGCTATCACGTTTTCGTCGGGAGAGACCATGAACTGTTTGATTCGCATTCGTCAGCGTTACCAGGGATTTGCGCAGAGCGATAAAAAACTTGCGGACTACCTGCTCGCTCATCCCGATGAAGCCCGTCATCTCAGCTCTCAGCAACTGGCGGCTGAAGCGGGCGTCAGCCAGTCAAGCGTGGTGAAATTCGCGCAAAAGCTCGGTTATAAAGGCTTTCCGGCGCTGAAACTGGCCATGAGTGAAGCACTGGTCAGCCGCCCGAATCCGCACTCTGTGCCGGTGCATAATCAGATCCGTGGTGACGACCCCTTGCGCCTTGTCGGTGAGAAATTGATCAAAGAAAACGTGGCAGCCCTGCATGCCACGCTGGATATCAACGCGGAAGAGAAGTTAATCGACAGCGTGACGATGCTGCGCAACGCCCGCCGGATCGTGGTAACCGGGATAGGCGCCTCGGGACTGGTGGCGCAGAATTTCGCCTGGAAGCTGATGAAAATTGGCCTGAATGCTATTGTTGAGCGCGATATGCATGCGCTGCTGGCGACGGTTCAGGCGCTGACGCCGGACGATCTGCTGCTGGCAATTTCATACAGCGGTGAACGTCGGGAGCTGAATCTGGCGGCAGATGAAACATTACGCGTTGGCGGGCAGATCCTGGCCATCACCGGGTTTACCCCTAATGCGCTACAGCAACGCGCCAGCCACTGTCTGTATACCATCGCCGAGGAGCAGGCGACGCGCAGCGCGGCGATCTCCTCGACCCACGCGCAAATGATGCTGACCGACCTGCTGTTTATGGCGCTGGTACAGCAGGATCTGGAACACGCGCCTGAACGTATTCGCCACAGTGAGGCGCTGGTAAAAAAACTGGTCTGAGCAAAGAATGCGCGTATAATGCCCGCCCGGTTTGTGTTGTTTTGAGAGTTTCCTGATGGCCCTGTTAATCACTAAAAAATGTATCAATTGTGATATGTGCGAACCCGAATGCCCTAATGAGGCGATTTCAATGGGTGACAGCATTTATGAGATTAACAGCGACAAGTGCACCGAGTGCGTGGGCCATTACGAAACCCCGACCTGTCAGAAGGTGTGCCCGATCCCGAATACTATTCTGAAGGATCCGGCACATGTGGAAACGGAAGAACAGCTTTGGGACAAGTTTGTCCAGATGCACCACGCCGATAAGATTTAACTTTCGATAATCACCGTGGCGCAGGCGTAGTGACGTTCATCAGCCAGTGTCACGTGCAGATGGGCAACGCCCAGTTTTTCCGCCAGCGCTAACGCCTCCCCCCATAACCGCAGGCGCGGTTTCCCGAGTTCGTCGTTAAACACTTCAAACTGATTAAACGCCAGCCCATTGCGAATACCTGTGCCAAAGGCTTTGGCGGCGGCTTCTTTGACGGCAAAACGTTTCGCCAGAAAACGCACCGGCTGCTGGTGCGTTTCCCAGATGGCCCACTCGTTGTCGCTGAGCACGCGTCTGGCGAGACGGTCACCGGAGCGCGAAATCACCGCGTCAATGCGCGCGATCTCCACGATGTCAGTGCCTAACCCCAGAATCGCCATTAGCCACGCGCTTCCAGCATCAGGCGCTTCATTTCCGCCACGGCCTCTTTCAGGCCACTCATCACCGCACGCCCGATAATCGCATGACCGATATTCAACTCATGCATCTCTGGCAGCGCTGCGATAGCTTTGACGTTATGGTAAGTCAGACCGTGCCCCGCATTCACCTTCAATCCCAGGCTCGCGGCAAAGGTCGCGGCTTTGGCAATGCGTGCCAGCTCCTGCGCCTGTTCAGCGTCGGTTTTTGCATCGGCGTAGCAGCCGGTATGAATTTCAATGTACGGTGCGCCAACGTCAGCCGCCGCTTTGATTTGCGCATCATCGGCATCGATAAACAGCGACACGAGGATCCCGGCATCCGCCAGACGTTTACAGGCATCGCGCATTTTGTCGCGCTGCCCCGCTACATCCAGACCGCCTTCTGTCGTCACTTCCTGACGCTTTTCCGGCACCAGGCAGCAGAAATGCGGCTTCGTATCAACGGCAATCGCCAGCATCTCTTCCGTTACCGCCATTTCCAGATTCATGCGGGTGTCCAGAGTCTGGCGCAAAATACGGACGTCGCGGTCGGTAATATGACGACGATCTTCACGCAAGTGGACCGTGATGCCATCGGCACCCGCCTGCTCTGCGATGAACGCCGCCTGCACCGGATCCGGGTACGCTGTACCGCGGGCATTACGTAATGTCGCAATGTGGTCAATGTTGACGCCTAACAGTAATTCAGCCATGACAATCCTCGTTATTTTATGTTCGCTTCGGCATAAACTGCCGGAATAATTCGCGGCTCTTTAAGGGCTTACCACCAAGATACGGCTTTAGGGCTATGCGGGTAAAGCGTTTCGCCGCGCGTAGTGTATCTCCATCGGGAAAGTCGCGCTCGGCAAGCGCCCGCAGATGACGGCCGGTAAAGGTATTGTTGTCGATTACCACGCTGGCGATAAAGCCTTTCTCTTCACGGTAACGGTAGGTCATGGTGTCCTCCACCGGCTCGCCACTCCCGGCGCAATGCAGGAAATCGACCCCGTATCCAAGATGACCCAGCAGCGCCAGTTCAAAACGGCGAAGCGTCGGTTCCGGCGTTCCGGTCGCCCCGGCCAGCGCCTGAATACAGTGCAGGTAATCAAAGAAAAGTTCAGAAAAACGGGTTTCATGCTCCAGCACGCGGGCAAGCAGTTCATTAATGTACAAACCGCTGTACAAGGTAATACCGCTCAGGGGAAGCGCCAGAGAAACCGCTTCCGCGCTACGCAGCGTTTTCACTTCGCCACGTCCGCCAAAGCGTACTAACAGGGGGGTAAAAGGCTGAAGAGCGCCTTTGAGAGAAGAACGTTTGGAACGTGCGCCCTTGGCAACAAGGCGCACGCGACCCGATTCTTCCGTGAAAACATCCAGCATCAGGCTGGTTTCGCTCCAGGGACGACTATGGAGGACAAATGCGCGCTGCCAGCCCTCCATCATAATACTCGTCGTCTTTCAAGTTGCAGGTCCGTTGGCTGCGCCCGATCACCCCAGTCACTTACTGGAGTAAGCTCCCGGGGATTCGCGGTCTTGCCGCCTTCCTGCACCTCGAAAGCCATAGAGTATTACTACTAGTCTTCGCCGTAACCGAGACTGCGCAGCGCGCGTTCGTCATCGGCCCAGCCGGATTTCACTTTCACCCACAGTTCCAGGTGAACCGGGGCTTCAAACATTTCCTGCATGTCTTTGCGCGCTTCAATACCGATGGTCTTGATTTTGGCCCCTTTGTTGCCAATGACCATCTTCTTCTGCCCTTCACGCTCAACGAGGATCAACCCGTTGATGTCATAACCGCCACGCTCGTTCGACACAAAGCGCTCGATTTCCACGGTCACAGAATAGGGAAGTTCAGCGCCGAGAAAACGCATCAGCTTTTCGCGAATGATTTCAGACGCCATAAAACGCTGTGAACGGTCCGTAATGTAGTCTTCCGGGAAGTGATGAACCGCTTCCGGCAGATGCTTACGCACAATGGCTGCAACGGTATCGACGTTCATTCCGGTTTCTGCGGAAATCGGCACGATGTCGAGGAAGTTCATCTGGCTTGCCAGGAACTGCAAATGCGGTAACAGATCGGCTTTTTCCTGCACGTTATCCACTTTGTTTACCGCCAGGATCACCGGTGCCTTACCGTCACGCAGTTTGTTAAGCACCATCTCGTCATCCAGCGTCCAGCGGGTTCCTTCAACCACGAAGATCACCAGCTCAACGTCGCCAATCGAGCTACTGGCGGCTTTGTTCATCAGACGGTTAATGGCGCGCTTCTCTTCCATGTGCAGACCCGGGGTATCGACATAAATCGCCTGATAAGCCCCTTCGGTATGGATCCCGACAATACGGTGACGCGTGGTCTGCGCTTTCCGGGAGGTGATCGAAATCTTCTGCCCGAGCAGGTTATTCAACAGCGTGGATTTGCCAACGTTCGGACGTCCGACGATAGCAATAAATCCGCAGTAACTTTTCTCGTCGCTCATTCCAGCTCCAGTTTTTTCAGCGCCTGTTCGGCGGCAGCCTGTTCCGCCTTGCGACGGCTCGAACCTGTGCCAACCACCGGTTCACTCAGGCCGCTGACCTGGCAGTGGATAGTAAATTCCTGATCGTGGGCTTCACCACGAACCTGCACCACCAGATAGGACGGCAGCGGCAGATGGCGACCCTGCAAATATTCCTGCAAACGTGTTTTCGGATCTTTTTGCTTATCGCCCGGGCTGATTTCGTCCAGACGAGTCTGATACCAGTTGAGGATCAGCTTTTCGACGGTCTGAATATCGCTATCAAGGAACACGCCGCCAATCAGTGCTTCGACGGTATCGGCCAGAATCGACTCGCGACGGAAACCGCCGCTTTTTAATTCGCCTGGCCCTAAGCGCAGACATTCACCCAAGTCGAACTCACGGGCTAATTCAGCCAGTGTATTTCCCCGAACCAGCGTCGCGCGCATGCGGCTCATATCCCCTTCATCCACGCGTGGGAAACGGTGATACAGCGCATTCGCTATCACAAAACTTAAAATTGAGTCGCCAAGAAATTCTAAACGCTCATTATGCTTGCTGCTGGCACTGCGGTGGGTTAATGCCTGCTGCAACAACTCCTGATGAGTAAAAGTGTAGCCCAGCTTCCTTTGAAGCCGATTAATTACGATGGGGTTCATGCGATACCAATAAATAAATGCGTCAACAATTCAGCACACGAAACAGACCTGATACACATAACGTTCTACGGACCGCATGAATGCAGTTCCGGTACGCTTGTATAGGGGGACCAACGCTGTTTCGTGTGCCGTGGCGACCAGGGGGCGCCAACCTGAAACTTCGGGGGAATATTCTATACACAACGACAGGGGATGTCGTTAGCCAGGACGGAATTATCTAATAAATAATTCATGTTGCCGCCACAATGACGGCAACATGAACGATTCGCAGCAATTAGTGGATGCCACCAATGCGGCTTAAACGAACGCCAGTCGGCCATTCGCCTTCTTGTTTGTCGAAACTCATCCAGATAGCGGTGGCTTTACCCACCAGATTCGCTTCCGGAACAAAGCCCCAGTAACGGCTGTCCGCGCTGTTATCGCGGTTATCGCCCATCATGAAATACTGTCCCGGCGGCACAATCCAGGTCGCCAGTTGTTGCCCCGATTGCTGGTAATACATCCCCACCTGATCCTGCGCAATTGGCACGGTCAAAATGCGGTGCGTCACCTCGCCCAGCGTCTCTTTACGTTCTGTCAGACGAACACCATTTTCTTTCGTTTCGCTCAGTGGAATCTCAAAGAAACCGCTGGTTGCTTCACCACCGTTACGGCGTGCAAATGTCTGAACAAAATCGCTCGGTTGCACATCGCTATAGGTCACCGGCAGTGCGTTTTCACAGGCCTGACCCGACTTACAGCCAGGCTGAATGGTCACTTCTTTCGCGACCGGATTGTAGGTCACTTTATCGCCCGGTAAGCCAACTGCGCGTTTGATGTAATCCAGACGAGGATCTTCCGGGTATTTAAACACCACGATATCGCCACGTTTCGGATGACCGGTTTCGATCAGGGTCTTCTGATAAATCGGATCTTTAATACCGTAGGCGAATTTCTCCACCAGAATAAAATCGCCGATTAACAGCGTCGGCATCATCGAACCTGACGGGATCTGGAAAGGCTCATAAATAAATGAACGCACAACCAGCACAATCGCCAGCACCGGAAAAACCGAAGCGCCCGTTTCCAGCCAGCCAGGCTTTGGCGAGACTTTCTTCAGCGTGGCTTTATCCAGTGAATCTCCGGCAGCAGCCTGTGCTGCCGCCTGACGCTCCCGACGTTTTGGTGCGAAGATAAACTTATCCACGCACCACAAAATGCCCGTGACCAAGGTGGCAATCACCAGAATCAGGGCAAACATATTCGCCATGCCAACTCCTTAAGGATTATTTGCTGTCTTTACCGACATGAAGAATGGCGAGGAACGCTTCCTGAGGCAGCTCAACGTTACCGATCTGCTTCATACGCTTCTTACCTTCTTTCTGCTTCTGCAGCAGCTTTTTCTTACGGCTGATATCACCGCCATAGCATTTTGCCAGAACGTTTTTACGCAACTGTTTCACGGTTGAACGCGCGATAATATGCGTTCCGATAGCCGCCTGAATTGCGATATCAAACTGCTGACGAGGGATCAGATCTTTCATCTTCTCCACCAGCTCACGACCACGGCTCTGGGAGTTATCACGGTGCGTAATCAGCGCTAACGCATCGACGCGTTCGTTGTTGATCAACACATCGACACGCACCATGTCGGACGCCTGGAAGCGTTTGAAGTTGTAATCCAGCGACGCATAGCCACGGGAGGTCGATTTCAGACGGTCAAAGAAGTCGAGCACCACTTCCGCCATCGGAATCTCATAAGTCAGCGCCACCTGGTTACCGTGGTACACCATGTTGGTCTGCACGCCGCGCTTCTCAACGCACAGGGTAATGACGTTACCGAGATAGGCCTGCGGCAGCAGCATGTGACACTCTGCGATCGGCTCGCGCAGCTCATAGATATTATTCAGCGGCGGCAGTTTTGAGGGGCTGTCGACGTAAATAATCTCTTTCGCGGTGGTTTCCACTTCATAAACTACCGTTGGCGCAGTGGTGATCAGGTCCAGATCGTATTCACGCTCCAGACGCTCCTGAATGATCTCCATGTGCAACAGGCCAAGGAAGCCACAGCGGAAACCGAAGCCCAGCGCGGTTGAGCTCTCCGGCTCATAGAACAAAGAGGCGTCATTGAGGCTCAGCTTGCCAAGCGCATCGCGGAAGTTCTCGTAGTCATCAGAGCTGACCGGGAACAAACCTGCGTAAACCTGCGGTTTTACCTTTTTGAAGCCTGGCAGCGCTTTTTCTGCCGGATTACGCGCCTGGGTCAGGGTATCGCCCACCGGTGCGCCGAGAATGTCTTTAATGGCGCAGACCAGCCAGCCTACCTCGCCGCATTTCAGCTCGGTACGGTCAACCTGTTTTGGCGTGAAGATCCCCAGACGGTCCGCGTTATAGACCTGACCGGTGCTCATCACCTTAATTTTGTCGCCCTTGCGCAGGGTGCCGTTTTTAATACGCACCAGCGACACAACGCCAAGATAGTTATCAAACCAGGAGTCAATGATCAGCGCCTGTAACGGCGCATCCGGATCGCCTTCCGGCGGCGGAATATCGCGCACCAGACGTTCCAGAACGTCGGTCACGCCCACGCCGGTTTTCGCCGAGCAGCGCACAGCATCGGTCGCATCAATACCGACGATGTCTTCAATCTCTTCGGCGACACGCTCGGGATCGGCGGCTGGCAGGTCAATTTTGTTCAGGACCGGCACCACTTCGAGATCCATTTCCATCGCGGTATAGCAGTTCGCCAGGGTCTGCGCCTCTACGCCCTGCCCGGCATCCACCACCAGCAAAGCGCCTTCACAAGCGGCAAGAGAACGGGAAACTTCATACGAGAAGTCGACGTGGCCTGGAGTGTCAATGAAGTTAAGCTGGTAGATTTCACCATCAGAAGCTTTGAAATCGAGCGTTACGCTCTGCGCTTTGATAGTAATACCGCGCTCACGCTCAAGATCCATCGAGTCGAGAACCTGCGCTTCCATTTCACGGTCAGACAGGCCACCGCAGATCTGAATAATACGGTCAGACAGCGTCGATTTACCGTGGTCGATGTGAGCTATGATCGAAAAGTTACGTATGTTCTTCATATAATGTAATTATTGTGCCTTACGACAGGTTGGACAGGCTCTGAGAAGTCGCTGTTCTGAGCTTAACGTCTTGTTTAACTGAAACGCCGCATTCTACACTACAACGCTGAGGCGAGGAAATGGTCATAGAGTAAGGATAGCGGGAACGGGAAACGGTATCGCTTTTCTGATGTAAAACAGAGTAAGAGGGGCATAATGCCTGATGGCGCAAGCTTATCAGGCCTGGTGGGCTTACTGATTGTAGGTAGGCCGGATAAGGCGAAGTCGCCATCCGGCAAGAATATCATGGAGTCGTTTCGGTAGAGGATGTTTCAACGCGCACCAGACCGGGCGCCAGGGCGACGCTTAAAATCACCGGCTGCCAGGCTTCTCGCGTGGCAAGCTTGCGGGAGAAACCACGCGCAATCAGGAATCCGCCCACGCCCCCCAGCACTGCGCCACTTAACGCTGCGAGATCCGAGCCGAACATTACCTGAAATAACGATGCAACAAGGAATAACCCCACCAGCGGCGACAGGTAAACCAACATGGCCGAGCCCAGCAAGCTGC
This sequence comes from Citrobacter amalonaticus, assembly GCF_037053465.1. Classification (GTDB taxonomy): domain Bacteria; phylum Pseudomonadota; class Gammaproteobacteria; order Enterobacterales; family Enterobacteriaceae; genus Citrobacter_A; species Citrobacter_A amalonaticus_H. The sequence goes on along the minus strand of NZ_JBALIF010000021.1, from coordinate 17,090 downwards.
CTTCGGCAATTCCCAGTTCCACTTTCTGACCCGGCACTAAAGGCTCTTCGCTCGGCACCACAATCGTATGCGTGGTCTGTGGCCCCAGCTTGTTCAGTACGCGGCTGCCGCAACCGGCGCGTGAGGCGCAACTGCTGCACGACGCTTTCACATCGCAACTGACCAGCGCCTCTCCGTTTTGCCAGGAGACAACGGTTGCCCACTCTTTAATCACTGTGCGGCCCCAAATTTGAGGGTGTCCGCAATACGTTTCGCGGTTTGCGGCGGTAATTCTCCCACGATAGTGATTTCCGCGTTATCGCGCACGGTAGTGCTTACCGTTCTGCGCCCTGTCCTCAACATCTGCTCGGTGCTGGCCCGGGTCGCACGGTTTACATTCACCGAGAAGCTGAACAAACCATCCGAATAAAGACGCGACTCAATCGGCATATTATCCATCGTTGGCAACGGTCTGCGCCCACTGGAGACTTCGCTAAACCCTTGCGGAAGCCAGGTGGGACTCCAGTTGAATTTCGCTTTTTCACCCACAGGAACAGAGAGCAGCGGCGGGAGATTGGCTTTTGCCAGCGTCTGCATGCTACTGCCTGGATCCTGATTGACGGTAAAAGCGATGACCCGGAATTGTTCTAACGTTTCGCCATCACGATCGAGGAGATCGACCCGCATTGGTAACTTCGATTCGGTATCCATCCAGACAATATAGCTGTAACGCGTGCCATCACGCGCGACAACGCGAATCACCTCGCACAGACGATCAGCGATGCGCGTACGGCCCACTGAGATGAAATCATAATAGGGGGCGAGACGTTTGAAATCGGTGTAGATAAGCGATGGCAGGGAGTCAACGATATAGTCACCGTTCAGCGTGAACGGCTCAAGGCCAGGTTCAAAATAGCTGATTTCATTACCGCGCTGTACCACCTCACGACGGGGACCATCCATTTGCAACAACTGCGCAAGCGGGCGGTTATCCAGGCGTGCATGCCGATAACGCAGTGACTCAACACCTTGTTTAGTAATGCTGACGAATGACAGCTCGTAATTGAGTGACTGGCTGGCCACGTTCATCTGCTGCAATAACGCCCCGGACGCAGTGTTGGCCGAGGCGTTTACAGAGAAGAACAGGCTACCCGCCACAAGTGACATGGCAAACCAAAGTTGCTTCATTACTGCGATTGCGTTCCTAGAGTTTGAATTCCTGGCACCTGGACAGCAGCTTGCTGTGTTTGTGCCTGCTCAAACTGAAGCTGTTCGGAGTGCAGTCGGCGTTGCAGTTCGTAATCCTGCAACATGGCATTAATACGACGACGCTGCTCCTGTACCTGCTGCTGTTGCCCACCGTTCGCGGTAGCATCAGAAGGTACTCCCAGGCTGACCGGGCTGGCTTTACCCATCATCGGCAAAGTGTTAAAGACCGGGGTCTCAGGCTGCTGGGACGTTTCAGATTGTCCATTATAGTGCTGGACACCAACAATAACTGCAAGCGATACGCATGCAGCGACACCCATTTGCGTGAGTTGTGCTGCCCACGGACGCATTTTTTGCCAGAATGGCATTTTTTGCCACTGATGCGGTGCGGGCTGGGCCTCAGGAATTAATGGCGCCGTCTGGCGTACTGGCTCATTTTCAATGGCAGCCATCACGCGAGCGGAGATATCGAAATGAAGCACGTCAGGTGTATCACCCCGCATAGAATCGCGGATCAGGTGATAACCTTCCCAGGTTTTTTGCATTTCCGGGTCATGAGCCAGTTCTTTGAGCAGCTCATTGTCCAGCGTTTCGCCATCCATTAAAGCGGAAAGTTTTTCTTTCTGCATGCCTAATACCTTTTCCAGTATCCCGCTATCGTCAACGCCTGATAAGCGGTTGAACTTTATTATCAATAGCTTCCCGCGCCCGGAAAATACGTGAACGCACCGTACCCACCGGACAATCCATGATAGCGGCTATCTCTTCATAGCTCAGACCATCAAGCTCCCGTAAGGTGATTGCCATACGTAAATCTTCCGGGAGGGACTCAATAGTTCGGAAAACTATCTGTCTCAGTTCTTCTGACAACATTAAGTTCTCAGGGTTCGAAATTTCTTTCAGCGCACCGCCACTTTCGAAGTTTTCTGCTTCAATCGCATCCACATCGCTGGATGGCGGACGACGCCCCTGAGCGACCAGGTAATTCTTTGCGGTATTGACCGCAATACGATACAGCCAGGTATAAAAAGCACTATCCCCCCGGAACGATTCCAGCGCACGATAGGCTTTAATAAATGATTCTTGTACCACATCGGGAACATCCCCCGACGGGACATAGCGGGAAACCAGACTCGCCACTTTATGCTGGTAGCGCACCACCAGTAAGTTAAAGGCTTTCTGATCTCCCTTCTGGACCCGTTCAACCAGGACCTGGTCCGTTAACTGCTCGCTCATCCGAGGTAAAGTCTCCCCAAACCAAATTTCCACGCGTCTGCGAAACGCCACTCCTTAAGCTGCACTACGAGCAAGCAACAGGTTAGAGTGTCTTGTTTTTGTAAAGTTCCGTTACGCATCTGTTTTTTGTTTGTCATGTTGTAGACGATCATTATCTCTCATTATAAGTCTACCGGGTCCGAACAACGCACAATCTTTCAAAATGCCCATAAACCGGTTGCAGAGTAACCCAACGGCCGCTTTATTTCATCCTCTAATCTGAGGCTTACGGTCCGCCACGCAAAATTTGTGCCGACGAGTCTCTTTCGGAAAGCCCGACTTTTTGTTTAGCCATTACAACAAAACCAAAATAAAACGTGCTGAATCGCGCATTGTGGTGCTATGCTGACCAAACACTGTTTAGTAAATTAAACAAACATCATGAAAACCACTCCAGAATTTTCTTGTGACGTGTTAATTATCGGTAGCGGCGCTGCCGGACTCTCCCTGGCGCTGCGACTTGCCGAAAAACATCAGGTCATCGTCCTGAGCAAAGGTCCCGTCAGCGAAGGCTCCACTTTCTACGCACAAGGTGGAATTGCCGCCGTGTTCGATGAAACCGACAGCATTGATTCACACGTGGAAGATACGCTGATTGCCGGCGCCGGGATTTGCGATCGCCATGCGGTGGAATTTGTCGCCAGCAACGCTCGACCCTGTGTACAGTGGCTTATCGATCAGGGGGTGCTGTTTGATACCCAGGTTCAGCCTAACGGCGAAGAGAGCTATCACCTGACGCGGGAAGGTGGTCATAGCCATCGCCGCATTTTGCATGCCGCTGACGCCACTGGCAAAGAGGTAGAAACCACGCTGGTCAGCAAAGCGCAAAGTCATCCGAACATCCGGGTGCTGGAACGCAGTAACGCCGTCGATCTTATCATCTCTGACAAAATCGGCCTGCCGGGTACGCGTCGGGTTGTCGGCGCATGGGTCTGGAACCGGAATAAAGAGGCGGTAGAAACCTGCCATGCAAAATCTGTTGTGCTGGCGACCGGTGGCGCATCCAAAGTGTATCAATATACCACCAACCCGGACATTTCATCCGGCGACGGAATTGCCATGGCGTGGCGTGCAGGATGTCGGGTCGCCAACCTCGAATTCAACCAGTTCCATCCCACGGCGCTGTACCATCCTCAGGCGCGCAACTTCCTGCTCACAGAAGCGCTGCGCGGCGAAGGTGCGCATCTCAAACGTCCGGATGGTACACGCTTTATGCCGGACTTTGATGAACGTGCAGAGTTGGCACCGCGCGATATCGTCGCCCGAGCGATCGACCATGAAATGAAACGCCTTGGCGCGGACTGTATGTTCCTTGATATCAGCCATAAGCCCGAAGCGTTTGTACGCCAGCATTTCCCAATGATTTATGAGAAATTACTCGGCCTTGGGATCGACCTGACTAAAGAACCGGTTCCCATTGTCCCCGCCGCGCACTATACCTGCGGCGGCGTGATGGTGGATGACTTTGGCCGTACCGATGTGGATGGTTTGTACGCCATCGGTGAGGTGAGCTACACCGGTCTGCACGGAGCGAACCGGATGGCTTCAAACTCATTACTGGAGTGTCTGGTGTACGGTTGGTCCGCAGCGGAAGATATCGACCGAAGAATGCCTTATGCGCGAGGCGTCAGTACCCTGCCCGCCTGGGATGAAAGCCGCGTTGATAACCCTGACGAACTGGTCGTTATCCAGCATAACTGGCATGAACTGCGGCTATTTATGTGGGACTACGTGGGCATTGTGCGCACCACCAAACGACTGGAACGCGCCCTGCGTCGCATCACGATGTTACAGCAGGAGATCGACGAGTATTACGCCCATTTCCGCGTCTCAAATAATCTGCTGGAGCTACGCAACCTGGTTCAGGTCGCCGAGCTGATTGTACGCTGTGCCATGATGCGCAAAGAGAGCCGGGGTCTGCATTATACGCTCGATTATCCGGCGTTGTTGGCAGAGTCAGGGCCGTCGGTGCTTTCGCCGCTACACGCTCACATGAACAGATAAAATGCCTGGGTCAGCGCCGTATAGCCTTCGGAATAACGCTGATCCGGCCCGCGAATGACCAGTCTGTCGCTAAAGCACTCCCCCTGTTTTGGGGAGAATGCCAGCAGTACCCGATGCGGTAATCGCGCTTCTGTTTCGGCAACATCGGTCCGTAAGCGCAAATGCCACCCCATACTCAGCGCCTGCCGGGTAAAGATGTTGCCAACATTTTCCGGCAGTACCACACACAAGAACCCCTCTTCGGTAATAAGCCCTGTCGCGGTGGAAAGCAGCGTGGAATGATCCAGACTCGTGGTATAGCGCGCCTGTTCACGCTGCGGCGTGGCGCAATCGACGCCCTGCTGGTAATAAGGCGGATTACTAATGATAAGGTCATATTTGACGGTCTGACGTTCCGCCCAGGACTGAACATCTTCCGCCTGAACCGCCACTCGATCCGCCCACGGTGACTGGGCGATGTTTTCTTGCGCCTGCGCGGCGGCGTCACCATCCAGTTCGACGGCATCGACAGTGACGCTTTGATCGGTTCGCTGGGCCAGCATTAGCGCCAACAGCCCACTGCCGGTACCAATATCCAGTATCCGCTTAACGCCAGCCACCGGCGCCCACGCCCCCAGCAGAATGCCGTCCGTTCCGACTTTCATGGCACAACGATCATGCGCGACAAAAAACTGCTTAAACGTAAATCCATTACGACGTTGAACGGATGTAGACTGAGGCATGAATTAAAAACCTTGCAGGAAAAACGGCAACAGCACCTGGAGAAAACAATACCTGAGAAGCGATATCCATACAAACAGATGAAGATTACAGCCGTAACGTCTATAATCAGCGCCCCACACAGAGGTAGAACATGACTGTAACGACTTTTTCCGAACTCGAACTCGATGAAAGCCTGCTGGATGCCCTCCAGGAAAAAGGTTTCACTCGCCCGACCGCCATTCAGGCTGCCGCCATTCCGCCTGCGCTCGAAGGCCGTGACGTACTCGGTTCTGCGCCGACAGGCACCGGTAAAACGGCGGCATATCTGCTGCCCGCGTTGCAGCACTTGCTCGACTTTCCGCGTAAAAAATCCGGGCCGCCGCGCATTCTGATCCTCACTCCTACGCGCGAACTGGCGATGCAGGTAGCCGATCACGCCCGTGAACTGGCGAAAAACACCCATCTGGATATCGCGACCATCACCGGCGGCGTCGCTTATATGAACCACGCCGAGGTGTTCAGCGAAAACCAGGATATCGTGGTCGCGACCACCGGGCGTCTGCTGCAATATATTAAGGAAGAGAATTTTGACTGCCGCGCCGTGGAAACGCTGATCCTCGACGAAGCGGATCGTATGCTTGATATGGGCTTTGCCCAGGACATCGAGCACATTGCCGGTGAAACGCGCTGGCGTAAACAGACGCTGTTGTTCTCTGCCACGCTGGAAGGCGATGCCATTAAAGATTTTGCTGAGCGTCTGCTGGAAGATCCGGTTGAAGTCTCTGCGAATCCATCGACCCGCGAACGTAAGAAGATCCACCAGTGGTATTACCGGGCGGATAACTTCGAACACAAATTTGAACTGCTCAAACATCTGTTAAAACAAGATGACGCCACGCGCACTATCGTGTTCGTCCGTAAACGCGAGCGTGTGCATGAGTTAGCTGAGATGCTGCGCCTGGCGGGGATCAATAACTGTTATCTCGAAGGTGAGATGGCGCAGATCAAACGTAACGAAGGTATCAAACGTCTTACCGATGGCCGCGTTAACGTCCTGGTTGCGACCGATGTTGCGGCCCGTGGGATTGATATTCCTGACGTGAGCCACGTGATTAACTTTGACATGCCGCGAAGTGGAGACACCTACCTGCACCGCATTGGCCGTACGGGCCGCGCAGGTCGTAAGGGCACCGCGATTTCGCTGGTTGAAGCGCACGATCATCTGTTGCTGATGAAAATTGGTCGCTACGTCGAAGAACCGCTGAAGCCCCGCGTCATTGATGAACTGCGTCCGACCTCACGCGCACCGAGTGAAAAAATGACGGGCAAACCGTCGAAGAAAGCGCTCGCCAAACGTGAAGAGAAGAAAAAAGAGAAAGAAAAAGAGAAACCGCGTGTGAAGAAACGCCATCGCGATACCAAAAATATTGGTAAACGCCGTAAGCCGAGTGGCGCAACTACAGCACAGCAGACAAACGAAGAATAAAAAAAACGCCGGGAAATCCCGGCGTTTTTTTTGATTCGCTGAACCTTACAGGCTTTCAGTAAAGGTACGTGCGATAACGTCGCGCTGCTGTTCCGGCGTCAGAGAGTTAAAGCGCACCGCATAGCCAGAAACACGGATGGTCAGCTGCGGATATTTTTCCGGATGTTTAACCGCATCTTCCAGCGTTTCACGGCGCAGAACGTTAACGTTCAGGTGCTGACCGCCTTCCACACGCACTTCCGGTTTCACTTCCATCGGGATTTCGCGGTACTCAATGTCACCCAGTTTGTTTACCGCAACCACTTCATCTTCTGCAAAACCTGCTTTGGCTACGATACAGCGTGCTTCGCCTTTTTCGCTGTCCAGCAGCCAGAAGGAATTCAGCAGGTCGTCATTGGCGGCTTTAGTAATCTGGATACCTGTAATCATGTGATGCCTCCCCGGCAAAATTATTTGATTAGGGTTGGCCGGCTCGCGGCCAATTGGTAAAACCATTGTTGCTTGAGTGTATATATACCCCCCTGACACCCTTGATTCTTTGATTTAAATCAACAAAAACCACACCACAACTGTGGTGATGTAGTGAATTTATTGTTTTACATCAACTTACGCGGTGTGCGCGCATCAACTTTTTACACAAATTTTCAACTTAATTAATCGCTTAACATGCGTTATTCAGGAGAGGATGTTGCGCCACCGACAGAAGCAGTTAAGCTATGACGATTGAGAATTCGCAGGAGAGCGAGATGGCCACTGAATTAACCTGGCACGATGTGCTGGCTGAAGAAAAACAGCAGCCCTACTTTATCAATACGCTGCATACCGTCGCGGGTGAACGTCAGTCCGGAATGACGATTTATCCACCGCAAAAAGATGTATTTAATGCGTTCCGCTTCACCGAGCTGGGTGACGTCAAAGTCGTGATCCTGGGACAGGACCCGTACCACGGTCCTGGACAAGCACATGGTCTGGCGTTTTCTGTGCGACCAGGAATTGCCCCGCCGCCCTCGTTGTTGAATATGTATAAAGAGCTGGAGGGATCTGTTCCCGGTTTTACGCGTCCCGCGCATGGTTATCTTGAAAGCTGGGCGCGCCAGGGCGTGTTATTGCTCAATACGGTACTCACAGTTCGGGCGGGCCAGGCACACTCTCATGCCAGTCTGGGTTGGGAAACGTTCACCGACAAAGTGATTAGCCTGATTAATGAACATCGCGAAGGCGTGGTTTTCCTGCTCTGGGGCTCTCATGCGCAGAAGAAAGGGGCGATCATTGACAAGCAACGCCATCATGTTCTTAAAGCGCCGCATCCGTCACCGCTCTCAGCGCATCGGGGATTCTTTGGCTGTAACCATTTTGTGTTGGCGAACCAGTGGCTGGAACAACGTGGAGAGAAGCCAATCGACTGGATGCCCGTATTGCCAGCAGAAAGCGAATAAAAGAAAAGCCAGCGATTCCGCTGGCTTCAAATAGTTAACAACCCCTGTAAAGGTCTTGCCGGATGGCGGGAGACGCCTTATCCGGCCTCTACATCAGATTGTAATACCGATACGTGATACCATCTTTCCAGGCCCGATAAACTTGCGCCATCGGGCATTTTATCGGTTGTCTGCTTTTCCCTGTCAGGCTTTATTCTGACGCCACCATTCGGCGAGCAATACACCGGTTGCCACGGAGACGTTCAGACTTTCAACGTTACCCGTGCCATCGATTTTCACACACAAATCGCTGGCATCACGCGCCGCGTCCGGCAAACCGTCGAATTCCTGACCTAACACCAGCACCATTTTCGCAGGCAGTTCGCTTTTAAACAGCGGCTTACCGCGCTCGCTGGAGGTTGTCACCACGGTGTAACCCGCCTGGCGGAAATCATCCAGAACATCCACAATGCTGTCGCCGGTAATCGGCTGAACATGTTCTGCGCCGCCTTCCGCAGTACGGATCGCCGCGCCGGATTCCAGCAGAGCCGCATCCTGCACCACCACGCCTGTCACGCCAAAGTGCGCACAGCTACGCATCATGCCGCCGAGGTTGTGCGGGTTGGAAACATCTTCCAGCGCTAACACACAGTCCTGCGCACCCGCCTGGCTCACCCACTGCTTCACGGTCGTGCCGTTACGTTTTTTAATCAGGAAGCAGACACCGCCGTGGTGCTCGGTACCCGAGGCTTTCGCCAGCTCAGCTTCATCCACTACGTGATACGCTTTGCGGTTTGCCGCCATCCAGCGTAATGCTTCTTTAAAGCGCGGGGTGACGCTCTGGATGAACCATGCGCGGACAATGGCTTCCGGACGGCTCTGGAACAGCGCCTGACATGCATTTTCACCGTAAACGCGGGTCTCTTCCGCACGTTGACGACGTAAGACTTCAGGGTCGATAAAACTTTTACCGCTGATACCACCGTGATCGGCTTTTTCAGGCGTTTCGTCGCCTGGCGCACGAGACACTGTCCGCCACGGGGAATCTTCACGCTTGCGATCGCGGCTCTGAGGGGGTCTTTCATCGCGGGCGGGGCGACGGCCACCGTCAGCACGAGACTTTCCTGGACGACCGCCACCTTTCCCGGTACGCGGGTTATGGGTACGTTTATCAGAATCATCATCACTGCGGACATACATCACTTTGACCTTGCCGCTTTTGTTTTTCAATTCATCGTTCATGCTTTTCTCCACCAGCGCTGCGCGAAGCGCGCAGATTACCCGATGTGCTCCCGGTTAGCCATGATTTCATTTAAAAGCTTATGACTATTGTACTCATTGAATAAAACGCATTGCTGTTTAAAACAGTCTCACCAATAATATGTAACATACTGGAAACATACCGGCAGGATTGCCCGAAAATCCATTCATTCATCCAGAGGTTAGTTATGAATACCGTTTGTACCCGTTGCCAGGCCATCAACCGCATTCCCGACGATCGGGTTGAGGATGCGGCAAAATGCGGACGCTGTGGCCACGACCTGTTCGACGGCGAGGTGATTAATGCGACCGGTGAAACGCTGGATAAACTGCTCAAAGACGATCTGCCTGTGGTGATCGACTTCTGGGCGCCGTGGTGCGGTCCGTGCCGTAATTTCGCGCCCGTCTTTGAAGATGTCGCCGAAGAACGCAGCGGCAAAGTTCGCTTTGTGAAAGTCAACACGGAAGCAGAGCATGAGTTAAGCGCCCGCTTTGGTATCCGTAGTATTCCGACCATTATGATTTTCAAACACGGTCAGGTTGTCGACATGCTGAATGGCGCGGTCCCTAAAGCGCCGTTTGACAGTTGGTTGAACGAATCACTGTAATCTCATCGGGGCGCATCTTGTGCCCCGTTTTCTCCTCTGCGACAATAGCGTTTTTCAACACATTCTTATGACTGAAAACGCAGTTCTCACGCTTCGCGCTGAACGTATGGCGCGCGCCACACGACCTTTTCTCGCCCGGGGAAATCGCATTCGTCGCTGTCAGCGCTGTTTGCTCCCGTTGAAACTCTGCCTGTGCAATACGCTGTCGCCGTCCCACGCAAAGAGCCGTTTCTGTCTGGTAATGTTTGATACTGAACCGATGAAACCGAGCAATACCGGGCGACTTATCGCCGATATTTTGCCGGAGACCACCGCCTTTCAGTGGTCGCGAACGGCGCCGCCGCAGGCCTTGTTGGATCTGGTGAAAAACCCGGACTATCAGCCAATGGTGGTCTTCCCCGCGTCTTATGCCACAGACACGCGTGAGGTTATTTTTACGCCGTCGTCAGGTAAACCGCCGTTGTTTATTATGCTCGACGGTACCTGGCCGGAAGCGCGTAAAATGTTCCGCAAAAGCCCCTGGCTTGATCACCTGCCGGTTATCTCGGTCGATTTATCACGACTGTCAGCCTATCACCTGCGTGAAATTCATGCCGAAGGACAATACTGCACGGCTGAAGTCGCCATCGCGCTGTTGGATCTGGCGGGCGATAATGCTGCGGCAGAGCGTCTTGGTGAACATTTTACCCGCTTTAAAACACGCTATCTCGCAGGAAAAACCCAACATCAGGGAAGCGTCACAGCAGAATCCGAAGAAAGCGTTTAGAATCATTCAGTCACTACTGCGCAAAGGGAAACCGGAATGAGTCAGCGAGGACTGGAAGCGCTTCTGCGACCAAAATCGATCGCAGTTATCGGTGCATCAATGAAGCCCAATCGGGCGGGTTACCTGATGATGCGCAACCTGTTGGCTGGAGGTTTTAATGGCCCCGTCTTACCCGTCACGCCCGCCTGGAAGGCCGTATTAGGCGTCCTGGCGTGGCCCGATATTGCCAGCCTGCCTTTTACCCCCGATCTCGCCGTGTTATGCACCAATGCCAGTCGAAATCTGGCATTGCTGGAAGCATTAGGCGAAAAAGGCTGTAAAACCTGCATTATTCTTTCTGCGCCTGCACCGCTTCATCAGGAATTACTTGCCTGCGCTCAGCGTTATAAAATGCGTTTGCTTGGACCCAACAGTCTCGGGCTTCTTGCACCGTGGCAGGGGTTGAACGCCAGTTTTTCCCCCGTTCCCATAAAACGCGGTAAGCTCGCGTTTATTTCTCAGTCGGCCGCCGTGTCTAACACTATTCTTGACTGGGCCCAGCAGCGCGAGATGGGGTTTTCCTATTTTATTGCACTCGGTGACAGCCTGGATATCGATGTCGATGAACTGCTGGATTATCTGGCGCGCGACAGCAAAACCAGCGCGATATTGCTGTACCTCGAACATCTCAGCGACGCGCGCCGCTTTGTATCTGCCGCGCGTAGCGCCGCACGCAATAAGCCGATCCTGGTGATTAAGAGTGGTCGAAGCCCGGCGGCACAGCGTCTATTGCATACCAGCGCCGGAATGGACCCCGCGTGGGATGCCGCCATCCAGCGCGCCGGTTTGCTGCGCGTCCAGGATACGCATGAACTCTTTTCTGCGGTGGAAACCCTCAGCCATATGCGCCCTCTGCGTGGCGACAGGCTGATGATTATCAGTAATGGCGCCGCACCTGCGGCGTTAGCGCTGGATGAGCTCTGGTCACGCAACGGTAAACTGACCGCCTTAAGTGAAGAGACAGCCCGGAAACTGCGTGAAATCCTGCCAGATCATGTTGAGATCGCCAACCCTCTGGATCTGCGTGACGATGCCAGTACTGCGCATTACACCCATGCGCTGGACATTCTGCTCGCCAGCCAGGATGCTGACGCGCTGATGGTGATTCATTCTCCGAGTGCCGCCGCACCTGGTACCGAGACCGCACAGGCGTTAATTGAAACCGTCAAGCATCATCCACGCGGCAAGTTTATCTCGCTGTTGACTAACTGGTGTGGGGAATATTCCTCACAGGAAGCGCGTCGACTGTTCAGCGAGGCGGGGTTACCTACCTATCGCACACCGGAAGGCACCATTACTGCATTTATGCACATGGTCGAGTACCGGCGTAATCAGAAGCAGCTACGGGAAACGCCCGCGCTACCGGGCAATCTGACGGCCAATACCGCAAAGGCGCATGACCTTCTTCAGCAGGCGATTGCCGAGGGTGCGACCTCACTTGATACCCACGAAGTTCAGCCTATTTTGCAGGCGTATGACTTACATACGCTCCCGACCTGGATTGCGAGTGACAGTACCGAGGCTGTACATATTGCTGAACAAATTGGCTACCCGGTGGCGCTGAAACTGCGTTCCCCTGATATCCCACATAAGTCCGAAGTTCAGGGGGTGATGCTGTACCTGCGAACGGCAAACGAAGTTCAGCAGGCGGCGAATGCGATTATTGATCGTGTGAAAATGGCCTGGCCGCAGGCGCGGATCCACGGACTGCTGGTGCAAAGTATGGCAAACCGTGCAGGTGCGCAGGAACTGCGTGTGGTGGTTGAGCAGGATCCCGTCTTTGGTCCTTTGATTATGCTCGGTGAAGGAGGCGTTGAGTGGCGTCCAGAAGAGCAGGCGGTAGTTGCGTTACCTCCGTTGAACATGAACCTGGCACGCTATCTCGTGATTCAGGGGATTAAGAATAAAAGGATCCGTGGCCGCAGCGCATTACGTCCGTTGGATGTTGCGGGGTTAAGCCAGCTTCTGGTGCGGGTGTCCAACCTGGTTGTGGACTGCCCCGAGATCCAGCGTCTGGATATTCACCCGCTGCTGGCTTCAGCGGGCGAATTTACCGCTCTTGATGTCACGCTGGATATCGCCCCCTTCGAGGGTGATAACGAAAGCCGACTCGCCATTCGTCCCTATCCGCATCAGCTTGAAGAGTGGGTGGAGATGAAAAATGGTGAACACTGCCTGTTTCGCCCTATTCTGCCGGAAGATGAACCTCAGCTTCAGCAGTTCATTTCCCAGGTTACAAAAGAAGATCTTTATTACCGTTATTTCAGCGAGATCAATGAATTTACTCATGAAGATTTAGCTAACATGACGCAGATCGACTACGATCGGGAAATGGCCTTTGTTGCCGTGCGGCGCGTTGAACAAACGGAAGAAATTCTTGGCGTGACGCGCGCAATCTCCGATCCGGATAATATCGATGCGGAATTTGCCGTGCTGGTTCGTTCCGATCTTAAAGGGTTAGGATTAGGTCGTCGGCTACTGGAAAAATTGATTACCTATACACGAGATCACGGACTTCAACGTCTGAATGGTATTACGATGCCAAACAATCGCGGTATGATCGCGCTGGCCCGTAAACTTGGCTTTAACGTCGATATCCAGCTTGAAGAGGGCATCGTTGGGCTGTCGCTGAATCTGGCCCCGCCCAGGGAATTGTAAGTAAGATACTGGAAATGTTGACCACTTTAACGGGGACAGTGTTATTATTACCCGCTTAAGTCGTCTGCATTGCACAGAGGACCCTTCAATGAACAGAGAAGAAATGCACTGTGATGTTGTCTAAATTTAAACGCAATAAACATCAACAACACCTTGCCCAACTACCAAAGATTTCTCAATCAGTTGATGATGTCGATTTCTTTTATGCTCCCGCTAATTTCAGGGAAACGCTGCTGGAAAAGATAGCCAGCGCGAAACAGCGTATTTGCATTGTTGCCCTGTATCTGGAGCAGGATGATGGCGGCAAAGGCATTCTCAGCGCGCTTTACGAGGCGAAACGACAGCGGCCTGAGCTGGATGTCCGGGTGCTTGTCGACTGGCATCGCGCGCAGCGTGGACGCATTGGGGTCGCGGCATCCAATACCAATGCCGACTGGTATTGCCGGATGGCGCATGAAAACCCGGGAGTTGATGTGCCGGTATACGGCGTGCCGATCAACACCCGCGAAGCCCTCGGCGTACTTCACTTCAAAGGCTTTATCATTGATGACAGCGTCCTGTACAGCGGTGCAAGTCTGAACGATGTCTATCTGCATCAACACGATAAATATCGCTATGACCGTTATCAGTTGATCCGCAATGCCCGTATGGCCGACATCATGTTTGAATGGGTAACCCAAAACCTGATGAATGGTCGTGGCGTCAATCGCCTGGACAATACGCAACGCCCCAAAAGCCCGGAGATTAAAAACGATATTCGTTTGTATCGCCAGGAGCTACGTGATGCGGCTTACCATTTTCAGGGCGATGCCGATAATGAACAGTTATCCGTCACGCCGTTGGTCGGTCTGGGTAAATCCAGCCTGCTTAACAAAACTATTTTCCATCTTATGCCCTGCGCAGAGCATAAGCTCACGATCTGTACCCCTTATTTCAACCTGCCGGCGATTCTTGTGCGCAATATCATCCAGTTGCTGCGCGAAGGTAAGAAAGTTGAAATCATCGTGGGAGATAAAACCGCGAACGACTTTTATATTCCGGAAAATGAGCCTTTTAAAATTATCGGCGCACTGCCTTATCTCTATGAGATTAACCTGCGTCGTTTCCTGAGCCGATTGCAGTATTACGTGAACACCGATCAGTTAGTCGTTCGCTTGTGGAAAGATGACGACAATACCTATCATCTCAAAGGCATGTGGGTCGATGATACATGGATGCTGCTGACCGGGAATAACCTTAATCCACGCGCCTGGCGACTGGATCTGGAAAATGCGATCCTGATTCACGATCCTAAGCAGGAACTGGCTTTACAGCGCGAAAAAGAGCTGGCGCTGATTCGAACCCATACGACGATCGTTAAGCACTATCGTGACCTGCAGAGCATTGCCGACTACCCGGTCAAAGTTCGCAAGCTCATTCGTCGACTGCGTCGCATTCGAATCGACAAGCTGATCAGCCGCATTCTGTAAGCAATCCCTCGTCCTGTACGGGGGTTTTTCTATGGAGGGTTCGGTGCGCGTTCTGTTTCTTTTTATGACACTGAGTTTGTCTGGCTGTAGCCATATGGCGCAGGACAACTGGAGCGGGCAGGACAAGGCTCAGCATTTCATCGCGTCCGCGATGCTTTCAGCCGCGGGTAATGAATATGCGCAGCATCAGGGAATAAACCACGATCGAAGCGCCGTTGTTGGTTTGATGTTTTCGGTAAGTCTTGGCGCATCCAAAGAACTTTGGGATAGCCGCCCGGCGGGGAGCGGCTGGAGCTGGAAAGATTTTGCCTGGGATGTCGCCGGTGCAACCACCGGCTATGCGCTCTGGCAAATGGCACACTATTAAAGACGTAGCCCTTTTCCTTTACGATGCAACATCAATGAGACCAGAAACGCCACGATCGCCATAACGGTGACATACCAGAAGAATGACGTCTCCATACCCACAGATTTCAGCGACAGCGCAACGTATTCCGCAGAACCGCCAAACAGCGCATTCGCCACGGCATAAGAGAACCCCACGCCTAATGCGCGAACCTGTGCCGGAAACATTTCCGCTTTCAGAATACCGCTAATGGAAGTGTAGAAACTGACGATCAGCAAGGCACACATCACCAGGCCAAACGCCGCGTAAGGTGAAGTCACGTTCTGAAGCGCAGTCAGGATCGGCACCGTAAACAACGTTGCCAGCGCGCCAAAGCATAGCATGGAGGTACGACGGCCAATTTTATCGGACAGCGCGCCAAATAATGGTTGCACCAGCATGTAAACAAACAGCGCGGCCGTCATAATTCCGCTGGCAACGTTCGCATGCATGCCTGCCGTGTTAACCAGATATTTTTGCATGTACGTAGTGAAGGTGTAGAAGCACAGCGATCCTGCTGCTGTGAAGCCCAACACCATGATGAATGCTTTGCGGTTACGCCATAATCCTTTCAATGACCCTGCTTCTTTCAGCGCACGCGTCTCTTGTTTCGACGTTTCATCAAGCTGGCGACGCAACCAAAGCGCAACAATTGCCAGCACCGCGCCTAAGGCAAACGGAATACGCCAGCCCCACTCCCTGAGCGCGGAATCCTCCATCGTTTGCTGTAAAACAACCACAACCAACAATGCCAGCAACTGACCGCCAATGAGCGTAACATATTGAAAAGACGCATAAAATCCTTTCCGACCTTCTACAGCGACCTCACTCATATAGGTTGCGCTGGTACCATATTCTCCACCGACGGATAAGCCCTGAAACAAACGCGCCATCAGCAACAGCGCAGGCGCCCAGGTTCCAATCGTTTCATAACCTGGCAGGCAGGCGATCACGAGCGACCCCATACACATCATGCAAACAGACAGGAGCATAGATTTTTTACGCCCATGCTTATCGGCAATTCGCCCAAATAACCAACCGCCGATGGGACGCATTAAAAACCCGGCAGCGAAAACACCTGCGGTTTGTAATAGCTGAGTGGTGGTGTTTCCGGAGGGGAAAAAGATGTGGGCAAAATAGAGTGAGCAAAACGAGTAGACATAGAAATCAAACCATTCAACCAGATTCCCGGATGAGGCCCCCACAATTGCCCATACACGACGGCGGGTATCACTGTCAGTCAGTGACCCGTTCGCAGTTACACTGCTTTCAGTCATCAGAATTACTCTCCTGCCAAAGAACCGATTGTGCTCGTTGGTTGTGCTTTATGTTATTTTTAGTGAATTAAATGTTATATAATTGTTATTAGTTGTTGTGGGATAAAGATCACGGTTTTAATTAGCAGGAAAAGAATTTAGGAGAAAGCTTAGCCCTGGACGGGCATATCCGATATTGCATATACGCTACAGCGGCGTCTCGCTCCGCCACCTGCCCGGATAAGACGAAGCCGCCATCCGGCGATTTTTCACATAACGCAAAAAGACCCGGTCTTTCGACCGGGCCTTTCGCTTTATTTGATGCCTGGCAGTTCCCTACTCTCGCATGGGGAGACCCCACACTACCATCGGCGCTACGGCGTTTCACTTCTGAGTTCGGCATGGGGTCAGGTGGGACCACCGCGCTACAGCCGCCAGGCAAATTCTTTATACTCTGTCCTGTGTCTTTTGTGCTGATACTGCGTTGGCTGCTCTGGCGAGCGTCAGTCACATACTCATGTATGCTCCTTCCGTCGCTGCGTTTGCCGCCTTGTCTCAGCGCAAAATCCTTCGGACTCT
>NZ_JBALIF010000020.1:0-56701 GCF_037053465.1 Citrobacter amalonaticus | reverse complement strand
TAACAGAATGCCCGGATATATATTTTAAGGGCAGATAGATGTTTATTTAATATTCATGAGGTCATTGTGTTTAATCTGCGAGATTATGATATTGATATTCAGTGCTGCCATCGAGTTTGCGGTAAAAAGGCCTGCAGCTGTTTCTCTGTCGTTGTATCGCTGTGTCGCGCCTGCAAAATCCGTTCCACCGGGAATTTGTGTTTGCGAGTGCAGTGCATCGTTAAGTCAGGTTGAAAACATAAAAAAGCCCCATCAGAAAATTGATGAGGCGATTGTTACCCACCTGCAGGATCGTTCAACTGATCCTTTTGCTTAACCGATCGGTGTTAGCCGGTTGGCGGCCTTTCTGCTCAGACGAATCCGAGCAGAGAAAAGAACACATAGCCGAGAATAAGGATAATCACCGGCAGGATGTAGAGTGGAAAAAATTGCAGGAAAATCGTGTGATGCGGCACCACAATTCGCGATTCAATTTGTTCGCGCGATAATCCGTCACTGCCTTTGGCTTTCTCCAGAATAAGCTGATCTTCTACCCCTTCACGTAAAAAACGCGCCTGACGACTCATGCGCGCGCCAGAATCCTGCAGCGCCAGGCCGACGAAAATCAGGGCAAAAATCAGCCAGAACATAATGTTCAGGCTGGTGTGGAAATCCGGCGTTGGCGAGTTGTACCAGAACAGGTTCAGAAACGGCGTATTCACCCGCATCATGTCAATCATGACATGGGTAAAATCGAGCATAACCGCGTTAATTCCCTCCTGCTTTTCGCTGTGCGCGTACATAAATTTCAGGGCCGAAATGAGTGTGGAAAGAAGCGCCGGAATAAATATCACCCATCCCATAATCCTTTTTAACACCGCTATGCGTCCAGCTTGTTGATACGTCATGAGTTCCCCTTGATAAAGACGCGTCATTTTGGCTTAAGTCTACCTGCTGATAACCGTTTTCGCCCGATCTTTAAAAACGCTATGATAGTCTTCGATACCAAATACCTTACATTTAATGCTCAACAGGAGAGGTTGTAATGTCAACCCCGCGTCAAATTCTTGCGGCAATATTCGATATGGATGGATTGCTGATTGATTCAGAACCGCTGTGGGATCGGGCCGAGCTGGACGTACTCGCCAGCGTTGGCGTCGATATCACTCGTCGTCATGAACTCCCCGATACGCTGGGCCTGCGCATCGACATGGTGGTCGATCTCTGGTTTGCGCAGCAACCGTGGGTTGGGCCGAGCCGTCAGGATGTGACCAACCGCATTATTGACCGCGCGATTGCGCTGGTTGAAGAGACGCGCCCACTGTTGCCCGGCGTGAAAGAAGCCGTCGCGCTGTGTAAAGCGCAAGGGTTGAAAGTCGGCCTGGCGTCAGCATCCCCTCTGCATATGCTGGAAAAGGTGCTGACCATGTTTGAGCTACGCGACAGCTTTGATGCAATCGCCTCTGCGGAAAAACTACCCTACAGCAAACCCCACCCTCAGGTTTATATTGACTGTGCGGCCAAACTGGGCGTCGACCCGCTAAGTTGCGTGGCGCTGGAAGACTCCGTAAATGGCATGGTGGCATCAAAAGCCGCGCGGATGCGTTCTATCGTGGTACCGGATAAAGAGGTGCGACAGGACCCGCGTTATGTGCTCGCAGACGTCAAACTCAATTCGCTAACCGAGCTGACCGTAGCTGACCTGCGTGGCTAACGCTGAGTGGCGTCTGCTGGCGAGAGCAGCGCGTTCGCGCGATAAACGCGCATAATTGACAAAGAGTTACAACGTCACCACTTCCGCCTACTGTATAAAAATCCTATACTGTACGAATTCACAGTTTATCAGGTTTTATCATGACGGCGGAAGGTCACCTCCTCTTTTCCATTGCCTGCGCGGTGTTTGCGAAAAATGCTGAACTCACCCCCGTGCTCGCACAGGGTGACTGGTGGCATATCGTTCCGTCTGCCATTCTGACCTGCCTTCTGCCGGATATCGATCACCCAAAGTCCTTCCTGGGCCAGCGGCTAAAATGGATTTCAAAACCCATTGCCCGCGCGTTTGGTCACCGAGGTTTTACCCACAGCCTGCTGGCGGTTTTCGCCCTGCTGACCACTTTCTATCTGAAAGTGCCGGATAGCTGGATTATCCCTGCTGATGCACTACAGGGCATGGTGATTGGCTATCTGAGCCACATTGCCGCAGATATGCTGACACCTGCGGGCGTACCTTTGCTCTGGCCCTGTCGCTGGCGTTTTCGTTTGCCTGTTCTGGTTGTGCAAAAGGGTAATCAACTGGAGCGTTTTCTCTGTATGGCGCTGTTTGCCTGGGCGGTATGGATGCCACAGACCCTGCCCCAGAACAGTGCCGTTCGCTGGTCATCGGATATGATTACTACGCTGCAATTGCAGTTTAATCGCTTTATAAAGCATCAAATCGATGAGTAATTCAGCGAAATTGGCGTTTTAGGTATAAACAATTCCATTTGAATATAAGAGCCTCGTCACAGTTCTGCTAACCTTGCGCCAACAGGATCGCTATGCCATAGCGAGACAAATAATAAAATCAGGAGAACGGGGATGAATTTTCCATTAATCGCGAACATTGTGGTGTTCGTTATTCTGCTGTTTGCACTGGCGCAAACCCGCCATAAACAGTGGAGTCTGGCAAAGAAAGTGCTGGTCGGTCTGGTCATGGGTGTGGTTTTTGGCCTCGCGCTGCACACTGTTTACGGTTCCGACAGCCAGGTTCTGAAAGATTCCGTCCAGTGGTTTAACATCGTCGGTAACGGCTATGTCCAGCTACTGCAAATGATCGTAATGCCGCTGGTGTTCGCCTCGATTTTGAGCGCGGTTGCCCGTCTGCATAACGCCTCGCAGTTGGGGAAAATCAGCTTTCTGACCATCGGTACGTTACTGTTCACCACACTGATTGCCGCACTGGTCGGCGTGCTGGTGACCAATCTGTTTGGTCTGACTGCAGAAGGTCTGGTACAGGGCGGCGCAGAGACCGCGCGTCTGAACGCCATTGAAACCAACTATGTGGGCAAAGTGGCCGATCTCAGCGTACCGCAACTGGTGCTCTCGTTTGTGCCGAAAAACCCGTTTGCCGATCTCACCGGCGCGAACCCAACCTCTATCATCAGCGTAGTGATTTTCGCCGCATTCCTGGGTGTGGCGGCGTTGAAACTGCTGAAAGATGATGCGCCAAAAGGCGAGCGCGTGTTGACCGCGATCGACACGCTGCAAAGCTGGGTGATGAAACTGGTTCGTCTGGTCATGCAACTGACGCCTTACGGCGTACTGGCGCTGATGACCAAAGTGGTGGCGGGTTCCAACCTGCAAGACATCATTAAGCTGGGCAGCTTCGTGGTAGCCTCATATCTGGGGCTGGGCATTATGTTTGTCGTCCACGGCATCCTGCTCGGCGTAAACGGCGTGAGCCCGCTGAAGTATTTCCGCAAAGTCTGGCCGGTGCTGACCTTCGCGTTCACCAGTCGCTCCAGTGCGGCCTCTATTCCTCTGAACGTGGAAGCGCAAACCCGTCGTTTGGGCGTACCGGAATCCATCGCCAGCTTCGCCGCCTCTTTTGGCGCGACAATTGGTCAGAACGGCTGTGCCGGTTTATACCCTGCCATGCTGGCCGTTATGGTTGCGCCAACGGTAGGCATTAACCCGCTGGATCCGCTCTGGATTGCCACGCTGGTCGGTATCGTAACCGTAAGTTCCGCCGGAGTGGCGGGCGTCGGCGGCGGTGCCACTTTCGCCGCACTGATCGTACTGCCCGCAATGGGTCTGCCTGTCACGCTGGTGGCCCTGCTCATCTCCGTTGAGCCGCTGATCGATATGGGGCGTACCGCGTTGAACGTCAGCGGTTCAATGACCGCCGGTACGCTGACCAGCCAGTGGCTGAAACAGACCGATAAAACCATTCTCGACAGTGAAGACGACGCCGAACTGGCGCATCGCTGATCGCACCATTCACCTGCAGACGTAGAAAATCGCCTTTCGGGGCGATTTTTTTATGGCGGGATTACTCTGAAATTTCGTTTTCCTGACGAACCTGGTTTGCCCAGCGCTGAGCGGCTTCCGGCACGGTAAACGCCGGCGAGCGCTGAAACAACTCACCCATTAAGACGAATGCGACATACTTTCCGCGCAAGATCCACACGTCACGAAACCCGTCCATTTTTATCGCATGTTCAGGTGGCGCAGGTTCAACACGCGGAACATAGCTAATAACCGGGCGATTTTGTTGGCGAAGAGGTTTCATCATTAATGGCTTCACTAAAACAAATTTAAAAATCAGAAAACAACTATCTTAGCCGATTTTGTCCCCGTTCGTCCCGCCCTGCGCGTGCTCTTTCCACGTATTCTGCGCCGCGCATTCCGGGCATTACCCGGTATGCCCCCCTGGTAGTCTATAGTTAGGGGGTTTTTGACTAAAAACAACGACCCTTTCAGTAATGAAAAATGGAGACGAGTTCAATGTCGCATAATGAGAAGAATCCCCATCTGCATCAATCACCGGTACACGATCCTCGTGAATCAAAACCGGGTCTGGACTCTCTGGCTCCTGAAGACGGTTCGCATCGCCCTGCCCCTGAACCCACGCCTCCCGGTGCTCAACCGACGGCGCCGGGAAGCCTGAAAGCGCCGGATACCCGTAATGACAAGCTGAACGATCTGGAAAATGTGCGCAAAGGCAGTGAGAATTTCGCACTGACCACCAACCAGGGCGTACGCATCGCCGACGACCAGAACTCACTGCGGGCCGGAAGTCGCGGTCCTACGCTGCTGGAAGATTTCATCTTACGTGAGAAAATCACCCATTTTGACCATGAGCGTATCCCGGAGAGAATCGTTCATGCCCGGGGTTCAGCCGCACACGGCCACTTCCAGCCCTACAAGAATTTAGGCGATATCACGAAAGCCGATTTCCTTTCTGACCCGGATAAGATAACGCCTGTTTTCGTCCGTTTTTCTACGGTTCAGGGCGGCGCGGGCTCGGCGGATACGGTGCGCGATATTCGCGGATTCGCCACCAAGTTTTACACTGAAGAAGGCATTTTTGACCTGGTCGGCAATAACACGCCTGTCTTTTTTATTCAGGACGCGCATAAGTTTCCTGATTTCGTACATGCGGTGAAACCCGAGCCGCACTGGGCAATTCCGCAGGGCCAAAGTGCGCACGATACCTTCTGGGATTATGTTTCATTGCAGCCAGAAACCCTGCACAACGTGATGTGGGCGATGTCCGACCGCGGTATCCCGCGCAGCTATCGCACAATGGAAGGCTTTGGCATTCACACGTTCCGTCTGATCAACGCAGACGGAAAAGCCACCTTTGTCCGCTTTCACTGGAAGCCACTGGCGGGTAAAGCCTCTCTGGTGTGGGATGAGTCGCAAAAACTGACTGGCCGTGATCCGGATTTCCATCGCCGGGAGCTGTGGGAAGCGATTGAAGCAGGTGATTACCCGGAATATGAACTGGGGCTCCAGTTGATCCCGGAAGAGGACGAATTTAAATTCGATTTCGACCTGCTCGACCCCACCAAGTTGATTCCGGAAGAACTGGTTCCGGTACAGCGCGTCGGTAAGATGGTGCTGAACCGAAACCCCGATAATTTCTTCGCCGAAAACGAGCAGGTCGCCTTTCATCCCGGCCATATCGTTCCGGGCATTGATTTTACCAACGATCCCTTATTGCAGGGACGTTTGTTCTCCTATACCGATACGCAAATCAGCCGCCTCGGCGGGCCTAATTTTCATGAAATCCCGATTAACCGCCCGACCTGCCCCTATCACAACTTCCAGCGCGACGGGATGCATCGAATGGGCATCGATACTAACCCGGCCAACTACGAGCCAAACTCCATCAACGACAACTGGCCGCGCGAAACGCCGCCGGGGCCAAAACGCGGGGGATTTGAGTCGTATCAGGAACGGGTGGACGGCGGAAAAATCCGCGAACGCAGCCCGTCGTTTGGCGAGTACTATGCCCATCCGCGGCTTTTCTGGGTAAGCCAGACCCCCGTTGAACAACAACATATTGTCGAGGCTTTCAGCTTTGAGTTAAGTAAAGTGGCGCGCCCTTATATTCGCGAACGGGTGGTTGACCAACTGGCGCATATCGATATCAGCCTCGCACAGGCGGTCGGCAAAAATCTGGGCATTGCGTTAACCGATGAGCAGACGCAAATCGCCCCGCCGCCTGATGTGAACGGGCTGAAAAAAGATCCTTCACTGAGCCTGTATGCCGTTCCGGACGGTGATATTAAAGGCCGTGTCGTCGGGATATTGCTGAACGGAAAAGTGAAATCGTCAGATCTTCTGGCGATCCTTCAGGCGTTGAAGACAAAAGGCGTCCATGCCAAATTGCTCTACTCACGAATGGGTGAAGTCATTGCCGATGACGGCTCAACGCTGACCATCGCCGCGACCTTTGCTGGCGCGCCATCGCTCACAGTGGATGCGGTTATCGTTCCGGGCGGGGATATCGCAGATATCGAAGACAGCGGCGACGCGCGCTACTACCTGCTGGAAGCCTATAAGCATCTGAAGCCCATCGCGCTGACCGGCGACGCACGGCGTTTTAAAACGGTGCTGAATGTAGACAAACAGGGTGAAGAAGGCGTGGTTGAAACCGATAAGGCGAATAATCACTTTATGGATGAACTGTTTACGCTTATGGCGGCGCATCGCGTCTGGTCACGAACGGCGAAAGTTCCGGGGGTTCCTGCCTGAGGTGCATCGGGTGAAAAAATGCGGCGCATCGTGCGCCGCAAACTCAGGAGTCAGACATCAAGAAAACTGCCTAAACGGTAGTCGCGCTCCGCAATCGCGTACTTAAGCGATGCAGACGTCAGCACGTCCAGCTCAGTCAAACGGGGGTAACAATAGGCGCTCTGCCGGATAACATTGTCGACAAACGCCGGGTGACACATCACTTCCAGTGAGGATTCTCCGCGCTTCGCAGAGGCATCGAGAACCTTCAGAAACAGCGCTTCCGATATTTCCTCCCCATAGAACTCACTACTGAATCCCTGCGAACTACGCAGCGTCGCCGGGAGAGCGGCGGCCTCAAGCATGGGCTGGCGATCGATGCGCAGCGCAATTCCGCGTTCAGCCGCAAAATGCGCAACGAGCGGGAAAATTTGCGGGAACATATGCACGTGATGATGGCTGTCAAGGTGCGTAGGCTCCCGCCCAAACAGGTCGATGAAACGCTGATACTGCGACGCAAGTTCACGGCTGATTTCATCCAGCGGCAGCGTACCTTCTTCTGCCATTTGCCAGATCCATTTACCCAGACGCCCTTCGCGGGTCAGACCCGGCATCACGGTTAACGGTTTGCCCATCGTCAGAACAAAGTGCATTCCGACGGCAAGCGTCGGCAACTCGCGGCTCAATTGCACCGCGTGCTCAATGGCTTCGCCGTTCACCAGCGCGGTGGTGGAGGTTACCACGCCGTTGCGACACGCCTCCACAATGCCGTAGTTTTGCCCTTTGCTCAGACCAAAATCGTCCGCGTTTACAATCAATAAGCGTTCCATAGCCCACCTCTTTAGCGTTGTGTGCCTTTCAGCTTCGCAATGCACTCAGCAAAGTTTGGCAACCACTTTTCATGCGCAAGGATCAGTTCGCGCGCCAGGGTTTCCGCATCGCGGTCAGAATGCACCAACGGGCTGAGGTTCAGCGCCAGCAGCACATCGTTAAACTCACCGCTCAGCGCCGCTTTACTGGCTGCCACTTCGAAACCTTTAATGGTATAGATAAGGCCCAACACATTCTCATCAAAATGGGTGATGCGCGGATGCGGTTTCGCCCCGTCGCGGCCTAATGTGCAGGTCATTTCAACTGCCCAGTCCGCCGGGATGTTGTCCACATGACCGTGATGCGGGATGTTGACGTAATGCTCCGTCTGCTTGTCATTGTAGATAGCATTAATGACTTCACAGGCTGCGTCGGAATAGTACGCCCCGCCGCGCTGTTCCAGCTCTTTAGGCTTAACGTTCAGCTCCGGGTTCTTATAGAGGTCAAACAGTTGTTTCTCGACCTGCTGAACCACCTGCGCACGTGCGCCGCCCTTGTAGTATTCGCCCATCTCAATTGCCAGCATCTCTTTTTGTTTGAAGTAGTACAACAGATACGAGCAAGGCAGCAGATTCAGCGAGCGGATTAACCCTTCACTGAACGGCAGATCAAAGATATTTTTCACCGAAGAGGCTTTCAGTTTACCCGAAGCCACACCGTCCAGCAGCTCAGCAAAACGTGACTGGCCATTGACGATCACATCTTTAATAAACACCATGTGGTTGAGGCCGAACAGATCGATCGACAGCTCGTCGCTCTCTTTCAGCGCCAGCACATCGTGGATAAACATCTTCATCCCTACCGGAATGTTGCACACCCCGATAAAGCGTTTGAAGTTGGTGTGACGATAAACCGCTTCCGTCACCATTCCTGCCGGGTTGGTAAAGTTAATCACCCAGGCATTCGGGCAGAGTTCTTCCACATCTTTAATGATGTCAAAAATCACCGGGATCGTACGCAGCCCTTTAAACAGCCCGCCCGCGCCGTTGGTTTCCTGGCCCAGATAACCGTGGCTCAGTGGAATGCGCTCGTCGAGTTCACGTGCTTTCAGTTGCCCTACGCGGAGCTGGGTGGTGACAAAGTCAGCCCCTTTCAGCGCTTCGCGGCGATCGAGGGTTTTAAACACCTTCATCGGTACGCCCGCTTTGTCGATCATGCGCTGGCAGAGGTTATGAATAATATCCAGTTTCTCCGCGCCGCCTTCAACGTCAACCAGCCACAATTCCGTCACCGGAAGCTCATGATAACGCTTAATAAACCCTTCCAGTAATTCCGGGGTGTAGCTGCTTCCGCCGCCAATGGTGACGACTTTTAATTTCTGGCTCATAATTTCTCCCTTCAGTGCTTAGCACTGGCGTGAATTATGCTCTGCCCATTTGTCAGGTATGACGCGAGAGTCCCGCGTAAATGATGGGCAAGCTTTAAATCCTGGTTGTTGAGTTAAATAATTTACTGATTATATTGCGTGAGTTTTTTTCGATAACTATTTGGGGTAAATGACGTCATTTTTTTAAACGTCTTAATAAACAGACTTGGGCTACTGTACCCCGCTTCATATGCAATATCCGTCACTGAGTAGTTCGTCATCTCCAGTTGCTTTTTGGCAAAGTTGATGCGAATCTCATTAATTAATTGCATCGGTGTTTTTCGGTAATAACGCTGAGTCGCTCGCGTCAGGTATTCCTGCGATTTTGCGGACAAGGCAACCATATTTTCCAGAGCATTTTCACCAAACTGTGCTTTATTATGCATGGTCTCCACGGTCGCTTTCAGCCACTGCGGAATATCATCAAGGACCTGCTCTTCACGATAATGACGCAGACGGTTGATAATGTAGAAGGTGACCACTTCAACAAATTCTTCCAGTCCGGTATCACGAAAGTTGAGCGACGCGATGACCGTTTCGACATAGGTTAAAAATGCGCTGTTAGTGCGATAGACCTGCGATGCCACAAAACAGAACGGCATGAGCGGACTGTAGTGCTGTTCAAAAAAACGTTTGCTGATACCGACGTTGAGAATACGCGTTGCGCCGAATTCGTAGAAACTTTGATGGTGCGAACCCAGCGGGACAAACACAAAGTCCCCACGTTCCAGTAACACGCGCTTACCGTTAATCTCCTGGTAATAGCGACCGGTGAGCACCAGCGTAAACTCATAGTAATCATGCTGATGCAGTCCACAGGCGCTCTCGGTCTTGTTATAGATAAAGACGTGGAAATTTTTACCGTTGAACAACTGCTGTTCACGGGCAACGGTGATTTCCGGTGCGGTAGCCTGTAGTTGCATCATTGACTCCTTACTGTTTCAGCTTTTCGTGGAGCTCAATCAACTCTGTCACCATCTCGCGTGCCAGCATTGATGTCATCAGATGATCCTGTGCGTGAACCAGAACCAGACTCAGTTTCATTTTACCTTCGCCCTGATCGCCTTCAATCAGTTTCGTCTGGACCAGATGCGCTTCGTTCAGCGCCATGCGTGACTGCTCCATCATCACTTTCGCCGCGTCGAAATCGCCCTGCTTCGCTTGTTTCAGGGCCGCGTACGCCAGGCTGCGCGCCTGTCCGGAGTTGATGATAAGTCCCATCACCACTTCTTCGAGCGCTTCGGCTTCGCTCTGCGC
This sequence comes from Citrobacter amalonaticus, assembly GCF_037053465.1. Taxonomy (GTDB): domain Bacteria; phylum Pseudomonadota; class Gammaproteobacteria; order Enterobacterales; family Enterobacteriaceae; genus Citrobacter_A; species Citrobacter_A amalonaticus_H. The sequence goes on along the minus strand of NZ_JBALIF010000020.1, from coordinate 46,506 downwards.
ATCAGTAATATTATCGAGATCCATCATAAATCATTCCTCTTTGACAGCCCGGCATGCGTTGCCACATGCCGGTTTAAACTTAGAATTTCAGTGCGTTAGCGATCTCTTCTTCGCTCTCTTCTTTGTCGATGACATTCTGCGCTTTGTTCGCCACCACCACGAACGGCAGGTAAATCAGCGTCGCGATACCTAAGTTGAAGAGTGCGACCAGCAGCGCAGCAACGCTACCGTTAGTGTTAAAGAACGCCCCTAACCCGGTTGGCATGGTCCACGGCGCGATGTTGGTGATCGGCGGGATGATACCCATATAGTATGCCGCCAGCGTGATCGCCGCCAGAATCGGCTGTACCAGAATGAACGGAATGAACATCACCGGGTTCATGATAATCGGCAGACCGAACAGGATCGGTTCGTTAATCTGGAAGAGTCCGGACGGTAAAGCCAGCTTCGCAACCTGACGATAATCCGCGCGGCGAGAAGCGATGAAGATGGCGATGATCAGGCCCAGCGTTGCACCGCTACCACCGAGGAAGATGTAAGAATCAAGCATCGGTTTCGCCCAGACGTGGAACGTCTTACCGGCGGCCAGTGCGGCATCAACCGACCCGTACTGTTGATAAATAGCGATGTTTTCCAGCGCCCAGGGAGTCATGATCCCGCTGTCGAGCGCGGTCAGCGCCAGGGAGCCGTGGATACCAAAGAACCACAGCAGCGGTACGAACAGTACATAAGCCCAACCCACGACACTGCCCAGCGATGCCAGCGGTGTAGAGATGGTATCCATGATGATCTGGTGGAAGTTAGTTCCCCAGGTCGTCAGCGCCCAGGCGATAATCCCCATAATGGAGAGGATAATAAAGCCAGGAATCAGCGCGGAGAAGGAACGGGATACGGAGGCAGGCACGCTATCGGGTAATTTAATCACCCAGTTGCGGTGGACAATGAAGGTAAACATTTCCGCGACGACCAGACCGATAATGATACCGGAAATGATATTCGCGCCACCCAGCCAGTTTGCCCCAACCGCATAGGCTTCGCCTACGCTATAAGGCGTCACCGTCATAAACGCGGCAACGGATAACAACCCTGCCGCCAGGGCGTCGACTTTACGCTCTTCCGCCAGCGCCATGCCGATAAAGAACGGCGCCATTAATGACATAATGCCCAGCGTGCCGTTATAGACGTTTCCGCCGATACCTTTCAGACTATTGAGGTTTTCAATGGTTGAAGCATCAAGCCGAATACCCAGAGAGTAAAAAAATGACCCCTCCCCAAAGCTCAGGAAAACGTTATTAATTAATACAAACATGGCCCCCGCGAGGGTTAATGGCATTAAACGGATAAAACCATTTTTGATTGCATTAACGTGTGGCTGCTTTCCTATTTTAACAGCAAAAGGAAGGAGTACCTTTTCAAGTGAAGCAATGACGTTACTCATAGAAAAATACCCTTAAAAACCGCAATTAATATTGCGGTATCTGTAAATGAAATAACTCTTTGACGGGAAAATTTAAAATATTAATTTGCAGCGGCTTTTTTAATTGCTGCAACCGCAGCCTTAAGCACGCCTAAACCATCGACTTTGCCATACAGCAGCGAGTCAATCACTTCTACAGGTTTGTTGGGTAACAAACGCTGAATTTCGGGCAACATATATGCAATTTGTGGCCCCAGTAACACCACGTCGGCATTGAGTCCTTTTTCTCCAGCCAGCGTCTCCGGGAATGCTTCAATAATAACCGGTACTTCATATTTTTCCGCCTGCGCACGCATCTTTGACACTAACAAAGAGGTAGACATACCCGCAGAACAAAAGAGATAAATGTGTTTCTTTTCCATTCAGACCTTCCTCATGTGCGATTATCTGTTAACCAGACACGCCGCAAGCTCAAACCTGCATCCATGCGCTGGACAACTTGCGTAACCGAAAGACTTATTTCTGTGTCTGAAATGAGTATACGGGATCACAACCGTGGATGGTATTTCCTTGACCAACTAAATTGTTTCTCATTGACCTGGTGTTATGACTCCCCTCACACTTCGGGTAAATAATTCGCACCAATAAATAAGATTATCCTGGACACAAAAAAACCGGCACAACGGCCGGTTCTCTGAGTTGCTCAGGCAATAGACAGTTATTACTGCTTCGCGGCCTGCGGGTCGGTGTCGTACTCCGCACAGGTCTGATAGCCTGAGTTGATAACATGACCGGTATCATCAAGCGCCACGAAATAGGTTTCAGCTTTACCATCACGTTGACCCAGGATGTAAGTCTGGCAGGTTCCGCGCGCATGAATCATGCTCACTTCAGAAGACGGTTTACCCGCAATCTGCGCAACCTGGGCACGGCTCATGCCTTTTTTAACGTCTTTCACCACAGGCTGAACAAATTGGTCTTTGGTACGATCGTACGCCGTACACCCTGCCAGCATAGTCAATACAGCCGCTGCACTTAAAATTCCTGCTACATTCTTGTTCATTTTCCGTCCTCTTGTTTATCAGCGTGTTATATAAGCCTGGAATACATTATGACATTTTTCAAGCTGACACTTAGCACGCGAAATATTTTAGCAAATTCCGAACTGTCGGCAGGATGTCGTTTTAAGCGCCACTCAGCCGGTGTTCTCTTGTCGTTTGCACAGCAAAGGGTTAGCTTTAACACCATCTGCTTTTTTCTTTTTATATTGGGGAGGGGAAATGACTCTGCAACAAGAGATCATCAGGGCACTTGGCGCAAAACCGCACATTCATCCGGAAGAGGAAATTCGCCGTAGCGTGGATTTCCTGAAAGCGTATCTGCAACGCTATCCCTTTCTGAAAAGCCTGGTGCTGGGCATCAGCGGCGGTCAGGACTCAACGCTGGCAGGGAAATTGTGTCAGACCGCCATCAGCGAGTTGCGCGCTGAAACGGGCAACGACGCGCTGCAATTTATCGCCGTACGCCTGCCCTACGGCGTTCAGGCCGATGAACAGGATTGCCAGGACGCTATCGACTTTATCCAGCCGGACCGCGTACTGACGGTCAATATCAAAGGGGCGGTACTGGCAAGCGAACAGGCACTGCGTGAAACGGGTATTGAACTGAGTGATTTTGTTCGCGGCAATGAAAAAGCCCGCGAACGTATGAAGGCGCAGTACAGCATCGCCGGAATGACCAGCGGCGTGGTGGTCGGTACCGATCATGCCGCGGAAGCCATTACCGGTTTCTTCACCAAGTACGGCGATGGCGGTACGGATATCAACCCGCTGTTTCGTCTCAATAAGCGTCAGGGCAAACAGCTACTGGCAACGTTAGGCTGCCCTGAACATCTCTACAAGAAAGCGCCCACCGCCGATCTTGAAGACGATCGCCCTTCCCTGCCCGATGAAGCCGCGCTGGGCGTCACCTACGAGAATATTGATGATTATCTGGAAGGAAAACCGGTCGATACCGCTGTCGCGAAAATCATTGAAGGCTGGTATCTGAAGACGGAACACAAGCGCCGTCCCCCGATTACTGTGTTTGACGATTTCTGGAAGCAGTAATTCTTCACAGGCCGGATGGCGCTGCCTCCGGCCTGCCTCCCCCCATGACGCCGCCTCTTTTTTAATCTCCCCTGCGCTGCTATACTGGATAAACAACCAGTAACCGGAGTCAGCAGTGGTCCGTCGTCAATCCGCCCCTCGTCTTGAGTTTGAAGCCGCCGCCGTTTACGAGTATCCCGAACATTTGCGGCCTTTTCTGGAATCACTTCCTTCCGTGCCCGGCGTTTATCTGTTTCACAGCGAGAGCGAAACCCTGCCACTCTACATCGGTAAAAGCGTGAATATCCGCAGCCGGGTACTGTCGCACTTACGTACGCCAGATGAAGCCACGATGCTGCGTCAATCCCGGCGTATTTCCTGGATCGGTACCGCCGGTGAAATTGGCGCGCTGTTACTGGAGGCGCGGCTGATTAAAGAACAACAACCGCTTTTTAATAAGCGTCTGCGGCGTAACCGGCAGTTGTGCGCGCTTAAGCTCACTGCGGGGAAAGTGGATGTGGTCTATTCCCGCGACGTTGATTTCTCTCATGCACCAGGTCTGTTCGGTCTTTTCGCCAACCGCCGCGCTGCGCTGGCGGCATTACAGTCCATCGCCGATGAACAGAAGCTGTGTTACGGGCGGCTGGGCCTGGAACCCCTGAGCCGGGGACGCGCCTGTTTTCGTTCAGCGCTGAAACGCTGTGCTGGCGTCTGCTGTGGTAAGGAGAGTCCTCAGGAGCACGATGCGCGTTTACTGGCCTCGCTGGAGAAACTGCGCGTCATCTGCTGGCCGTGGAAAAATGCCATTGCGCTAAAAGAGAGCCGCCCGGAAATGACCCAATACCACATCATTAATAACTGGCTGTGGCTGGGGGCGGTGGATTCGCTGGAGGCGGCAGCGTCACTGGGTCAAACACCCGCAGGGTTTGATCATGACGGCTACAAAATTCTCTGTAAGCCGCTCATTTCAGGAAACTGTGAGATCATTGAACTGACTCCGGAGAATGACCTTTACGCCAGGTAATTTCGCTAAACAGGAGCTTTCCTTCCGTTTTTAACAGACGAAGCGTGTGTATTCCGTCATGCCAGCAGGCGCCCTGATCGGCAGTTAACAGTTTATCGCCCAGTTGCCAGGCGCCGCTAATCACAAAGACCACACCGCCGCGCGAGCCAAACGTGGTGAAGGTGCGATCGGCGACCCGCACATTTGCCTGGCAGGACTCGCGGCGAGTCATAATATTGAAATCCATCGACATCTGCCCTTCCGTCAACTTCGCCTTCACCACCCGCTCGCCGGCAAAGGTAAACGGCTGATGCTGTTTAAGGGTGTGGGTAAACGCTCCCTGACTTTCCAGCGTCACTTCACTGCCCTCAAGCAACGTAATCACCCGTTCGATGCCCGGAAAAAGTGAAAACTCGCCGTTACCGGCGATAGACGCAATGCTGGCGCGCCAGTGAAAGTCACGGGTTGCAGGAGGAAAACAGCAAATTTCCCGCGTTTCACCGGCCCCGTTACGCCAGAGATTGACCGGCATCTTGCGGATATCAAAGTATTCCATCATCACTCCTGAAGGACATCATGCAGAAGAATAAAGCACAGAGTCATTATCGGCAGCCGCGTGATTTTTCCTTAGGGTGCGCAAAAGAAAAAACCGCCGATCCTGTCCATCGCCTCAGTGGAGAGGATGGACAAGACCGGCGGTCTTCGAATTAGTCTGCTAAGCGATTACTCAGCAGGTACAGGCATTTTACCGTCACGCGCCGGACGATCTGTCAGACGCTTCTCAAAATTGGCATTAAATTGTTTTTTCTGTTCCGGGGTCAGAATGTTGTAGATCTTATTCTGCGTTTCCATATGCGTCAGCATACTGGCTTTGCGCTGCTCTTCCATCTTCGCAATCTGCGCTTCTGCTTTGGCTTTATCAAAGTTGTCGCTGGCGATGATGTCGTGCATAGCGCGGCGCTCATCAGCGGACGGGCGCTTCATCTGGTCGCGCTTGTCTTTCATGATGTCGCGGATCTGCTGTTTCTGCGCATCGGTCAGATTCAGATCTTTAAACATCATGTCATGATGCGGCCCAAACTGGCCTTTATGCTGCATCATCGGTTTGGCATCGGTCGGCGCGGGCGTGGTGGTATCCGCCGCATGAGCCAGGTTTGCAGCGCCCAGCGCCAGCCCAGAAGCAACAATCAGTGCAGTTAATTTACGCATAATCTTTATCCTTCCTTTCAGTTATTTTTACGGCTTTCTTGTCACTTACCAAGAAGAACAGCGCCGTGTTGACGAGATCAACTTTACCGGCTTAATCGTCAATTAGTCAGAGCATCGGTAAAACAATGAAAGTGTAAAAAACATTTTTTCGCCAATTGTGGAGAAAAAAAGAAATTAGCGTGAAGAGTTGAAAAGAAATATGACAACAGCATGATTTTGCAGGGAATATGAAGAACTATACCTGAGCAGTGATGATAAATAAAGCAGTTCTCCAGGAATAATCCGTATTCACTTTCTCTGGCACGAAAAAAATAATCCCCACAGACTCTCGCCTGCGGGAAACAGGTTAATTCATTTTTTCCAGCATCAGGCCCGCGCGTAATCCTGGCGCGACGCGAGGATTGGGAAAAAGCACATATTCAACATCATGAGTGACGACAAAACGTTCGTCCCCGTCTTGCGCCAGCAGCGTCCCTTCCCGAAACGGCGTAAAGTTCAGCGTCTCGCTGTCCATGTGCAGGACAAACGCGTCAGTATGCCGCGTTATCTGTGACGCCACCCGGTAACGCTGTGGTGCTGTGCCGGACGCCTGATCGATCTGCCCGGCAAGCAGGCAGGTCAGCGCTGCAGAGGTCGGCGCAAACTGACGAAGATCGTTTTGTCCAAACGGCAAGGCTTTACCCAGTTCCAGCGTGCAGGAAAACGCAGCAAAATGTTCAGCGCTGAAATGGGTGAACGTACCGCCGGGGCTCTGGTGAAACACCAGCGCTTCAAGCCCTGCGGCACCGAGCCAGCCCAGAAAGTCCTCGTCCCAGGGAAGCGGGCGCTGCGGTAATACACCAAACCGCAGGTGATAAGAACCCCGAATCGCGGTGTGAAGATCCAGATGCCAGCGAACCGTCTCTTTCCCCCTGGAGTAAAAATCATCAAGGCTGTGTTCAAGTTGCCGCGCGCGCCGGGTCTCACCGCTTTCGGCAAACGACTGCCAGCGCCCGCCGAACATCCGGTTCATATCGCTGTGGCAATAGCGCTTCCCTTCCGCCAGCGCCTGCGGATTGCCGAGGATCACCAGCAGTCGCCAGCGTAACGCAATGTCCCCTTGCGATAACGCCCGCAGCAGCGCATTGAGCATCTCCACCGGAGCCGTTTCGTTACCGTGGATCCCGGCGGAGATCACCAGCGCCCCCACTGGCGCAACAGCCGGTGTAAGCTCAAGAATACCGTCTCCCGTCCAGCGCCAGTGAAAACCGTTACCGTCGCCTTCGCGAAGGCCCGGCGTCGTCCCCGCAAGCGTGGCGGCGAGGAAATTATCCATGACAGCCTCCGGATTGCTGAAACGGATAGACCGACCCCAGATGCAATAATTGCGTCAGCGTATCCAGCGCTTCGCGTCCTTCACGCAGCAGTTGCGGGTCGGCCAGATCCGCTGCGGTTAAACGGTCACGATAGTAGCGATCGACCCAGTCGTTAAGGGCGGTGAACAGGGTATCATTCATCATGACCGCCGGATTGACCGCCTGACGTTCATCCTCAGTCAACACCACGCGAAGGCGCAGACAGGCTGGTCCTCCGCCGTTTGACATACTCTCGCGCAGATCAAACACGCGCATATCACGGACAGGGTTATCACCTTCCAGCAGATGGGTCAGATAACGCCACACGCCCGCATGTTCACGACACTCCTGGGGCAGGACCAGCATCATTGAGCCGTCATCGCGGCTCAGCAACTGACTGTTAAACAGATAGGTCGCCACCGCATCGGGGACTGACACGTCAGCGGAAGGTACAACAATGGGTGTAAAGCCTGGCACCTGTGAACGCAGCCGGGCCAGAACCTCATCCTGCTTCGCAAAGGACTGCTCGTGACAAAACAGCACTTCGCGGTTCGAGACGGCAATAACATCATTGTGAAACACGCCGAGGTCAATAACGTCCGGATGCTGCTGGGCAAAAATGCACTGCTGTGGATTGACCTGATTCAGGCGGGCGACCGCTTCGCTGGCCTCACGGGTTTGCCGCGCCGGATAGCGGGACGGGCGCGTATCACTCCCCTCCTCACGCCCGTAGATGAAAAGCTGAACACCCGGCTCGCCGTATTCTCTGCCAAGACGATTATGGTTCGCCGCCCCTTCATCGCCAAACATCGCCACCTGCGGCAGCGCAGCGTGAACCGCAAAATGGCGCTCGTCGCGAAAAATGGCCTGCAGCAACGCCTGCGTGGTGGGCGCTTCGAGTGAGCGGTGGAATTTATTGTTCAGATTCGCCACCGTCAGATGCACCCTGCCATCCAGCGTATCCGCTGACGGTGCCACCGTCGCCGCATTCGCCACCCACATCGGTGATGCGGAACTGACGCTGGAGAGCCAGTGTGGCGCCTGACGCGCCACTTTCTCGATCACCTGTTCATCGCTGCCGCTAAATCCCAACTGGCGCAACGCCGGAATAAACGGCCGCTCATGCGGTGGGATCACCGCCTGCGGGTATCCCGCATCCGCCAGCGCTTTCATTTTCAGCAGCCCCTGCTTCGCCGCCAGACGCGGATTAGACACCTGATAGCGATGTCGGGTCGACGCCTCATTACCAAACGACAACCCGGCGTAATGGTGCGTCAGTCCTACCAGCCCATCAAAATTGACTTCACGTGCTTTCATACTGCCCCCCCACGCGAAAAATCAAGGCCAGGACTGAGCGTTCCCGGTAGCGTCAGCGCCGGAGATTCGAGACTCGCCATCGGCCAGGCGCAGTAGTCGGCGGCATACCACGCGCTGGCGCGATGGTTTCCGGAGGCCCCCACACCGCCGAACGGCGCAGTGCTGGCAGCTCCGGTCAAAGGTTTATTCCAGTTCACAATGCCGGCGCGCGCTTCCAGCAGCAACTGGTCAAACTGGGCGCGATCCGCTGAGACCAGTCCACACGACAGACCAAAGCGGGTGTTATTGGCCATCGCGATAGCGTCATCAAAATGGTCGTAACGCCAGACGCCCAGTAGTGGGCCGAACACCTCTTCATCGGGGAGATTCTTCACGCCCGTCAGCTCAACAATACCGGGAGATAACAGTGAGGTTCCGGCCTGTATCAGACGCGGCGCCAGCAGCGTTTGCCCGCCGAGCGATTCAAGTTGCTGCCAGGCGCTATAGACATGACGTGCCGCCTGTTCAGAGATCAACCCGCCCATAAACGGCTGGGGTTCATCATCCCAGCGTCCCGGGTGTAATCGCTGGCTGACCTCCACCAGACGCGTGAGGAAGGCATCACCCTGCGCGCCTCTTTTGACCAGCAGGCGGCGCGCACAGGTACAGCGCTGCCCGGCAGTGACAAACGCCGACTGAATGGTGAGATGTACCGCCGCATCGATATCAACCGGATCTTCAATAATCAGCGGATTGTTGCCGCCCATTTCGAGAGCAAGGATCTTTTCCGGTTGTCCGGCAAGCTGGCGATGGAGTTGATAACCGGTACTGGCGCTACCGGTAAACAGCAGCCCATCCAGCAGTTCCAGCGCGCTCAGCGCCTGTCCCGTTTCACGCCCGCCCTGCAGAAGGTTCAGGACGCCATGAGGCAACCCTGCCTGTTCCCAGAGACGCATAACGGCTTCTCCCGTCCACGGCGTCAGTTCGCTGGGTTTGAAGAGCAAGGTATTACCCGCCAGCAATGCCGGAACGATATGACCATTCGGCAGATGCCCCGGAAAGTTATACGGGCCAAATACCGCCAGTACGCCGTGTGGACGGTGGCGAAGCGTCGCCGCGCCGTCAGGCAGTTCACTTTGCTGCTCGCCGGTGCGGGCATGATACGCGTTGACCGAAATGCCGATTTTGTTGATCATCGCCGTCACTTCTGTTGCCGCTTCCCAACGCGGCTTGCCGGTTTCGCGGGCGATAATGGTGGTCAGTTCTGCTTTATTACTCTCCAGCAGGCTGGCAAATTTTTCAATGATGGCCTGACGTTCACCGAATGGACGTCTCGCCCAGGCGGGAAACGCGGCGCGGGCGACACGCGCCGCCTGCATGACCTGAGCGGCGTCTGCATCGCGACCTTCCCACAGCACGTCCCCTTTCACCGGATCGGTTTTAACCCGGCGTTCGCCCTGACCGGTCACCCAGTCGCCGTTAATCCATAAAGTCATACTGTTTTCTCCTCAGCGCAAAGCCGAACAAAGCGAACGCGGTCACCCACACGACATTTCAGCGCATCCAGTTGTGCGGCGGTCAGCACCAGTCGCTGGGTATCCGGGTCAGCGCGTACCAGCATGACGCGGAAGTTCTGGTAATTTTCATTGGCGACCAGGCAGGCGGGAAAATCTCCTGTGGCGGGCTGCCCTTCGGCAACGTCCACCAGACGGCTTTTGCGGATCGCCCGCACCCGGTCAATGTCACATTCGAGGGTCGGGCCGCCGTCAAAAATGTCGATATAGTTGCGATAACGAAACCCTTCTTTCTCCAGTACCGCACGCGCGGGCGCAGTCTGCGGATGCACTTCGCCAATAACCGCCTGCGCTTCATCGGATAAAAAGTGGGTATAGATTGGATGTTTGGGCATCAGTTCGGCGATAAACGCCTTCTGCCCGGTGCCGCAGAGAAAATCAGCGCGGCTAAATTCCATGGAGAAAAAGCGTTTTCCCAGACTTTGCCAGAACGGGGAATAACCGTGCTCGTCGATGACGCCACGCATTTCCGCTACCACTTTTTCATTAAACCTGTCGCGAAACGCCGCCATAAACATAAAACGCGATTTGGACAGCAGGTAGCCGTTGCCCTCTTTGCGCCAGTCCGGGTCGAGAAACAGCGTGCACAGCTCGCTGCTGCCGGTGTGATCGTTACTGAGAAACAGCGTCGGTAGCGCGTTGTACACGTTCAGCTCTTTGGAAGCATGAACCAGCGTTCCCACCCGATAGTTGTACCAGGGATCGTTTAGTCCCACCGCGACTTCAATCGCGCAGATCCCCGCCACAGTGCCGGTTTCCACCTCTTCCAGCACAAAGACATAGCCTTGCTCACTTTTGGGCAATTCGCCCTGCCAGGTTTTCAGTGAACGATCGATGCGCGCCGCAAGCGTTGCTTCATTGGCGGGCAGCGAGGTCAGTCCACCGCCGGTTTTACTCGCCAGTTGCATCAGCGCGCTGACATCGCCGCGCTCAATGGGACGGATCACCATCATGATGAACCTCCCGCTTTAATCTGTTCGCAGGCAGCCGCAAAACGGTCAAGACCAGTCGCCACCTCTTCCCCGGTGACGTTCAGCGCCGGGGCAAAGCGCACCACGTTCGCCCCGGCAATCAGTACCATCACGCCCGCTTTTGCCGCTTCCTGTGAAATCAGTTTGGCTTTCCCGGCGAACGCATCATTGAGAACACAGCCAATCAGCAGCCCGAGCCCGCGAATTTCGCTAAACAGTCCGGTGTGATGATTAATGGCGTTCAGACGCTCCACAAACCACTCGTGGCGCTGTTTCACACCGTTAAGCATCGCGGGCGTATTGACGATATCGAGGACTTTTCCGGCAACGGCAGTCGCCAGCGGGTTTCCCCCGTACGTGGTGCCGTGCGTGCCGACGGTCATCACGCTGGCGCATTTTTCGCTCGCCAGCAACGCGCCGATGGGAAACCCACCGCCCAGCGCTTTTGCCGTGGTCAACAGATCCGGCGTCACGCCGTAGTGCATATAGGCATACAGTTCCCCGGTGCGGCCTACGCCGGTCTGCACTTCATCAAAAATCAGCAGCGCATTGTGGCGATCGCACAACTCGCGCAACCCTTGCAGGAAGGCTTTCGTCGCGGGTACAACGCCGCCTTCCCCTTGCATTGGCTCTACGATGACGGCGCAGGTCGTATCGTCAATCAGCGTGCTGGCGGAATTGATATCGTTATAGACGCCGTGGCGGATCGCCGGCGGTAACGGGGCGAAATCCTGGGAATAGGCAGGCTGGCCGCCGGCACTGACGGTAAACAACGTGCGACCGTGGAAAGCATTTTTAAATGCCACGATGCCACTCTTATTGCTGCCGTGGTGGTCGTGCGCATATTTTCGCGCCAGCTTCAGCGCCGCTTCGTTGGCTTCCGCTCCCGAATTACAGAAGAAAACGCGATCGGCGAAAGTGGCGTCGATCAACTTCTTCGCCAGTATCAGCGCGGGTTCATTGGTGTAGCCGTTGCCGGTATGCCAGAATTTACTCGCTTGCACATTCAGCACGTCACGCAGTTCCGGATGCGCATGCCCCAGCGCATTGACCGCAATCCCTCCGGCGAAGTCGATATACTCTTTACCCTGCTGATCCCACAAGCGTGAACCTTCACCACGCACCGGAATAAACGGCGCAGGCGCATAAACGGGCATCATCCATTCATCAAAATTTTCACGCGTAATTGACTGAGACATAGCGACCTCAACGGTAAATATAAAGTTATTTATATGTTAATAAATAGTAGTGTTTGCGCTGTAAATGTAGATTGCAGAGTTCGTGCCAGCCAGAGGAAAAAATGCATAAACGAGTCGCGATAACGCAAAATCAATGTGTTACAACCTGCCGGTATTCACTATTAGTGCATATAAAGTGAATATGTTTGCATGAAAGGGGATTAAATAGAGGAAAAATCGAAATGTTATGCACAGGCCAAATATAATTCTGGAAATGTGATCGTATACAAAATTTACCTGAAATGCGTGCCCCATTCTGACGCAATCTGCCCTGAAACAGGGCAATCGTTGCGCCATTGTTAATACCATTCACATTCATTGCCGCAATCTCAGCAGAATGGGCAGTCAGCCCGGTGAAATTCTGCTACCATCCATGCACTATTCACCCAGCTAAGTGGCAGCGACTATGAAATTTGTCTCTTTTAATATCAACGGCCTGCGCGCCAGACCTCATCAACTGGAAGCCATCGTCGAGAAACACCAACCGGATGTCATTGGCCTGCAGGAGACAAAAGTTCACGATGACATGTTCCCGCTCGAAGATGTCGCGAAGCTCGGCTATAACGTGTTCTACCACGGCCAGAAAGGTCATTATGGGGTGGCGCTGCTGACCAAAGAGACGCCCATCGCGGTGCGTCGAGGCTTTCCGAACGATGGCGAAGAGGCGCAACGGCGCATCATCATGGCGGAGATCCCGTCTCCGCTGGGTAATCTGACGGTGATCAATGGTTATTTCCCACAGGGCGAAAGCCGCGACCACCCGATCAAATTCCCCGCGAAGGAACTGTTTTATCAGAACTTACAGCAGTATCTGGACAGTGAGCTGAAACGCGATAATCCGGTACTGATCATGGGCGATATGAATATCAGCCCCTCCGATCGGGATATCGGCATCGGTGAAGAGAACCGCAAGCGCTGGTTACGAACCGGCAAATGCTCCTTCCTGCCGGAAGAGCGTGAATGGATGGACCGGCTACTGAACTGGGGGCTGGTTGATACTTTCCGCCATGCGCACCCGGAAACGGTCGATCGATTCTCCTGGTTTGATTACCGTTCCAAAGGGTTTGACGATAACCGTGGCCTGCGTATTGATCTGCTGCTCGCCAGCAACCCGCTGGCGGAACGCTGCGTTGAAACCGGTATTGATTATGACATTCGCAGTATGGAAAAACCGTCCGATCACGCGCCGGTATGGGCGAAATTCTCGGTCTGATCATCCTCAGTGAACACCAGAAAACTGCTGTTCTCAGGGCTGCTGATAATCTGCGTCGCCGGGGTGCTATGGACACTGCCCCCCGGCCTGCTCACCCTGGACACGCTTAAACGTTATCATCTACTGCTGGCGGACTGGCATCGACAGTTCCCGTTGCTTAGCGCTGGCCTCTATTTTTTAATCTACACCGCAGTGGCGTCACTCTCTGTTCCTGGCGCGGCGCTACTGACCCTGCTCGGCGGCGCGCTGTTTGGTCTGTGGCAAGGCACACTGCTGGTCTCTTTTGCCTCGACGCTCGGCGCGACGCTCGCCATGCTTACCAGCCGTTACCTGCTGCGTGACTGGGTATCAGACCGCTTTGCTCGCCAGATGGCAACGGTGAACCAGGGTATGGCGCGGGACGGCGTCTTTTATCTCTTTGCGCTACGCCTGATGCCGTTGTTCCCGTTCGTTGTGGTGAATTTGCTGGCGGGGTTGACCAGCGTTAGCGTACGCCGCTACTGGTGGGTCAGCCAGGTGGGAATGCTACCCGCCACGGTGGTGTATCTGAATGCCGGTCAGCAGTTGAGCCAGTTGACATCTGTGCGCGACATTCTTTCTCCCGCTATGCTGGCCGCTTTTGCCCTCTTAGGGCTGTTACCACTGGCCTCGCGTTGGCTGGTAACCCGTTTTTTTCAGGAGTAATTATGCGTTGGGGAATACTACTGGCAGGCCTGCTGTTGACAGGTCCATTGCACGCCAAGGAAAACTGGCAACAGGTTAAAGATGACGCAAAAGGTCAGACCGTCTGGTTTAACGCCTGGGGCGGAGATCCGGCGGTTAACCAGTATCTTGACTGGGTGAGCGGCGAGATGAAAACCCACTACGCCATCAATCTTAAGATCGTGCGTCTTGCCGATGCCGCTGACGCCGTTAAACGTATTCAGACAGAAGCCGCAGCCGGGCGTAAAACCGGCGGTTCCGTCGATTTGCTGTGGGTCAACGGCGAAAACTTCCGCACCTTAAAAGAAGCGGAATTACTGCGCACCCACTGGGCAGAAACGCTACCCAACTGGCGCTATGTGGATACGCAAAAACCGGTGCGCGAGGACTTCTCAATTCCGACTGACGGAGCCGAATCGCCGTGGGGCGGCGCGCAGCTGACGTTTATCGCCGATCGCAACGTCACGCCGCAGCCGCCCCAAAGTCCACAGGCGCTGATGGCATTTGCGCGCGCGCATCCCGGTACTGTGAGTTACCCACGCCCGCCCGACTTTACCGGCACCGCGTTTCTTGAGCAGTTGTTAATTTCACTCACTCAGGATCCGAAAGCCCTTACCGTCGCACCGGACGCTGCAACGTTTGCTGATGTCACTGCACCGCTGTGGCGCTACCTTGATGATTTACACCCGTTGCTGTGGCGTAAAGGGAAAGATTTCCCACCGTCGCCAGCGCGGATGGATACTCTGTTGCAAAGCGGAACATTACGCCTCTCGCTGACCTTCAACCCCGCTCACGCCCAACAAAAAATCGCCAGCGGCGAGTTGCCGAAAAACAGCTACAGCTTTGGATTTACCGACGGGATGATTGGCAACGTCCACTTCGTCGCTATTCCGGCGAACGCTCGCGCCAGCGCGGGCGCGAAGGTGGTAGCCAATTTCTTGCTCTCTCCAGAGGCACAACTGCGTAAAGCCGACCCGAAATACTGGGGCGATCCGTCGGTGCTGGATGCGAATAAACTACCGGCCGCGCAGAAAGCGGCACTGGAATCGCGGATGCCAACGGGATTACCCGATGTCCTGCCGGAACCGCACGCCGCCTGGGTTAACGCGCTGGAAGACGAATGGCTACGCCGCTACGGTTCACATTAATTTTTCTGGCGTGGCTGTGCATGGCAATTGTCTACGCGCCATTACTGCCTGCCAGTGCTGAACTGATTGCCCCCTCGCTGTCGCTTACCCGATGGCAGGCGCTTTTTGCTGACCCGCAGTTGCCGCAGGCGCTTCTGGCGACGGTTGTTTCCGTTGGCATCGCCACCGCTGGCGCGCTGTTTATCGCGCTGTCCATCGTGGTGGCGCTCTGGCCGGGTAGCCGCTGGCAACGGCTGAGTTCCCGTCTGCCGTGGCTTCTGGCCATTCCCCATGTCGCGTTTGCCAGCGCCGCGCTGCTGCTTTTTGCCGAGGGCGGTGTCTTCTGGCGCGCACTGCCCTCTTTTTCGCCGCCGTTTGATCGCTTTGGCATTGGCTTAGGCACAGTGCTGGCCGTGAAAGAGAGCGCTTTCGTGCTGTGGATCATGTCGATTCTGTTGAGTGAAAAACGGCTCGCTCAGCAGGTAGTGGTGCTGGATTCATTGGGTTACAGCCGCCGACAGGCGCTTTGCTGGGTGATATTGCCCGCTATCGGACCAGGGCTTGGCGCCGTGATGCTGGCGGTTGTCGCGTGGACGGTGTCGGTGGTTGACGTCGCCATCATTCTTGGCCCCGGCAATCCGCCGACGCTGGCTGTCCTCGCCTGGCAATGGCTCAGCCAGGGTGACAGCGACCAGCAGAGTAAAGGTGCGCTCGCCAGTCTGCTGTTGCTGGGATTGCTGGCGCTTTTCGCGCTCCTCGGTTATCTCTTCTGGCGTGGCTGGCGACGGACCCTGCCTGATACTCGCGGCATACGTCTGCGCCACCTTCCCCCGGTCACAGGCAACACGTTTTCTCTCTTTTTACCCTTGACCGGGATACTGTGTACGGTTTTGCTGGCGCTGCTCGCCCGCCATGCTGCACTCAATATTGAAGCGTTAAGCAACAGCGTAGTGACCGGGCTTATTGCCAGCCTCCTCAGCCTGTTTATGCTGCTGTTATGGCTGGAATGGGGTCCCCAGCGCGGACATCGCTGGGTCTGGCTGCCGATTCTGCTTCCCGCGCTGCCGCTGGTTATCGGGCAATATACGCTGGCGTTGCGCCTTGATCAGGATGGGCAGTTTGCCACGCTTATCTGGGGACATCTGCTGTGGGTGGCGCCCTGGATGTTGTTCGTTCTGAAACCGGCGTGGCTGCGGATTGATCCCCGCCAGATACTGATTGCGCAGACGCTGGGCTGGTCACCGCTGAAAATCTTTTGCTATGTTAAATGCCCCCAGATGTTGCGCCCCGCGCTGGTGGCTCTGGCGGTAGGCTTTTCCGTCAGCATCGCGCAGTATATGCCGACGCTGTGGTTGGGCGCAGGCCGTTTCCCGACGCTGACGACGGAAGCGGTCGCACTCAGTAGCGGCGGCAGCACCGGCATGCTGGCAGCACAGGCCCTGTGGCAATTAATCCTGCCGCTGGTGGTGTTTATGTTATGCGCCGGGCTGTCATCATGGGTCGGTCGCGTCCGACAAGGATTACGTTAATGCTCAGAGTTCGTCACCTTTCTCTGTCTTTACATCATACGCCGCTGTCAGGCCCACTCACCTTTGAGGTAGCAAAAGGTGACATTGTCACATTAATGGGACCTTCCGGCTGCGGCAAATCTTCCCTGCTGGCCTGGATGGTGGGCGCGTTGACCTCGCCTTTACAGGCTCGCGGCGAATTGTGGCTCAATGAAAAGCGCCTAGACGGGCTCCCGACAGCAGCTCGACACCTGGGGATTTTATTTCAGGATGCCCTGTTGTTTGATCACTTTAGCGTCGGGCAAAACCTGATGCTGGCGCTCCCCGCGCATCTGAAAGGTTCCGCGCGGCAGGATGCCGTTCAGCACGCACTGGAACGCGCGGGAATGGCGGGTTTTGCCTCGCGCGATCCGGCGACGCTCTCCGGCGGGCAGCGTGCGCGGGTGGCGCTGCTTCGCGCGTTGCTGGCGCAACCGGAAGCATTGCTGCTGGATGAACCGTTCAGCCGCCTGGACGCTGACAGACGCGCAGACTTTCGCCAGTGGGTGTTTAACGAAGCGCGTCGGCTGGATATTCCTGTCGTTCAGGTCACCCATGACGCGCAGGATATTCCGCCAGGTGGTCAGGTGTTGCAGTTAGGCTCCGGCGGTGAAAACGCGAACATCCTGCGTTAACGCAAGGAATTTCAGGGACCGGAGGCACAAAATGACGCCCTCTTATCTCAACGTCGGGCAATTCGATGAAACGTGTTTCTCAAATGACCGCGCTGGCTCTGGCTTTAGGGCTCGCTTGCGCTTCTTCCTGGGCCGCTGATATGGCGCAGACGCTTAACTACACTGAACTGGCGCAAAAACAGGGAACGGCCATCGATACCCGTCCCAGCGCGTTCTATAATGGCTGGCCGCAGTCGTTAAATGGCCCTTCCGGACATGAACCTTCCGCTCTGAATCTCTCCGCCCGCTGGCTCGATACGATGAGCGATGCGCAGCTCAATGCCTGGATCCAACAACATCACCTGAACGCGAACGCCCCTGTTGCCCTCTACGGCAACGACCGCGATATCCAGGCGGTGAAAAGCCGTCTGCAAAAAGCGGGGCTTGAGCAGATTACGACGCTGCGCGATGCGTTACAGGATCCGGCCCGTCTGCAACGCCTGCCGCATTTCGAACAGTTGGTTTATCCGCAGTGGCTGCACGATCTGCAACAAGGTAAAGAGGTCACCGCAAAACCGGCGGGTGACTGGAAAGTCATTGAAGCCGCCTGGGGAGCGCCTAAGTTTTATCTGCTCAGCCATATTCCAGGGGCTGGCTACATTGACACTAACGAAGTGGAAAGCGAACCGCTGTGGAACAAAGTCTCTGATGACGCGCTGAAAGCGATGCTGGCGAAACACGGTATTCGCCACGATACGACGGTGATCCTTTATGGCCGCGATGTTTACGCCGCGGCGCGCGTCGCGCAAATCATGCTCTATGCCGGTGTGAAGGATGTGCGCCTGCTGGATGGCGGCTGGCAGACCTGGTCTGATGCCGGGCTGCCCGTGGAGCGCGGTACACCCGCGACGGTGAAACCTGAACCGGATTTTGGCGTTACTATTCCGGCACAGCCACAACTGATGCTCAATATGGAGCAGGCGCGCGGTCTGTTGCATCGCCAGGATGCGTCTCTGGTCAGCATTCGCTCGTGGCCGGAGTTTATCGGCACCACCAGCGGATACAGCTACATCAAGCCAAAAGGTGAAATTGCCGGCGCGCGCTGGGGTCATGCGGGTAGCGACTCAACCCATATGGAAGATTTCCATAATCCCGACGGCACCATGCGCAGCGCGGATGATATCGCCGGAATGTGGAAGCAATGGAATATTCTGCCGGATCAGCAGGTCGCCTTCTATTGCGGCACCGGCTGGCGCGCCTCAGAGACGTTTATGTATGCCAGGGCGATGGGCTGGAAAAACGTCTCCGTCTATGATGGCGGCTGGTATGAATGGAGCAGCGATGCGAAAAACCCGGTAGCAACCGGGGAACGCGGGCCTGACAGCAGCAAATAATTTCACCCGTTCTGACGCTGAAGTCCTTTCAGCGTCAGATACCCGCTCCAGATGCGCGTCAGCGTCGTCATCCAGCACAGTGCGCCAAACACCCACGCCAGCACGACAAAGTACGCAGGGAAAAGACAACTGAGCACAAAGAGTAAGATTGTTTCCGTTCCCTCAGTCAGTCCGCCCAGATAATAGAACGACTTATGCGCATAGCCGGGATTATCGATGTTGTGCTTTGCCGCCAGCGCAGCAAACGCCAGGAAACTGCTGCCAGTGCCGATAAACGCGAACAGCAGCCAGCTCCCCGCCAGCGCGTTATGTTCAGGGCTGGAGAGAATAAAACCGAATGGCACCAGCGCATAAAATAAAAAGTCGAGCGAAATATCGAGAAAACCGCCCGCATCACTGAGCCCTCTGCGTCGCGCCAGCGCGCCGTCGAGCCCATCCAGTATCCGGTTAAGTACAATGACTGCCAGCGCCGCCAGATACCAGCCCAGCGCCAGAAATGGCAGCGCCAGCACGCCGATGGCAAACCCCAACAGCGTCAGGCCATCCGGCGAAATACCCGGTCTGTCGAGCAGATCCGCGCAGCGATGCAAAAGCGGTTTAATACGCGGATGCAGATGACGGTCAAGCACGCGGCGCTCCTTTGAGGCTGTCACACAATCCCTGCGAGGGGATATCCAGCGCGGCATTAAATCGTGCCGAGAGATTCTGAAAAGCCAGCAACGCGGTCATTTCGCTGATCGACTCATCGCTGAAATAGTGCTTCATCTGCGCTTTCAACGCGTCATCCACCTGCGGTGGCGTGGCGGTTACCGCATCCGCATAGGCCAATGCCACGCGCTCTTCCTCCGAGAATAGCGACGATGTCTGCCAGTCCGCCACCGCCAGCACTTTTTCCAGCGCCCCGCAGCGCTGCGCCAGACGCAGACTGTTGGCGTCCACACAGAAAGCACAATGACAAACCTGCGAAACGCGCGTCATCAGCAGAGCGCGCATCACCGGCGTCAGGCGTGCGCGT
The DNA here is from genome assembly GCF_037053465.1 of Citrobacter amalonaticus. Taxonomy (GTDB): domain Bacteria; phylum Pseudomonadota; class Gammaproteobacteria; order Enterobacterales; family Enterobacteriaceae; genus Citrobacter_A; species Citrobacter_A amalonaticus_H. Next base: position 26,765 of record NZ_JBALIF010000020.1, on the reverse strand, counting down.
TTGCGTTCAAGAAAGCCCACGAAAAGCGCCACCAGCCAGAACAAAAACGGCATCCGCCCCCACCAGCGCGTCGGGTGTAACACCGCGCCGTAGTGTTTTTTCTGCGTCATCACAAGAGGTTTAAGGCTGGAAGGCAGGCGGGTCAGCGGGGTGACCCACGATTGCGGATTGTTCAAGGGAAACTCCAGGGACTTCAGGTCATTCAAAGATAACGATAGTATGTCACTTTCCGTTGTTGAACATTGATGAATATGATGAAAACCCTCGACGTTGTTGCCGCGATCATTGAACGTGACGGCAAAATATTACTTGCCCAGCGCCCACCGCAGGCAGACCAGCCTGGCCTGTGGGAATTTGCCGGCGGAAAGGTGGAACCCGGCGAAACACAACCCCAGGCGCTGATTCGTGAATTGCGGGAAGAACTGGGCATTGAGGCGACGGCCGGGCGTTATATTGCCAGCCATCAGCGCGAGGTTTCCGGACGGCTGATTCATCTGCATGCCTGGCATGTTCCGGCCTTTGACGGAGAGATGATGGCACACGAGCACCAGCGCCTGGTGTGGTGTGAGCCGAAATCAGCGCGGGACTACCCGCTCGCCCCCGCCGATATTCCTTTGCTGGACGCCTTTATGCTTTTACGCGTCGCCAGACCAGCGGATTCGTGCTGATGGCCTTCTCATCGCGCTGACACTGTAATAAAACGCCATCCGCTTTAATCACCGCCCCTTCAGAATAATTCTGGTCCTGATAAATGCAGCACTGATTGCAGGGCTGCGCGCGCTGGCCTCCGGAACTGAACACCTCCGGCGGCACGTTCACCTGCATCTCAGGACGATAGTTTTGATTCGCCAGGGTGGAAAAAGAGAGTGTCATCAGCGCTGCCGCCATCGCGATATAACGCATAGAATTTCCTTACGATTCTGAGTCTGTTCTCAGTATAACGGTCACCTGAGAGGGAAACTTTAATCTCTTTTGTCATCGCTTTTCGTTATGACCGCCGCCGGGTTATTAATTTGCTTAGCCGCGTGATTTTTTTCTTGCTTCCCGTCACATTCCTGATGGTATAGTCAAAAACTGCAAACACATATTCACAAAAAACACAATTACAACCACATTTAAATATAAGAGGTTTTTATATCTATGGATCAGACAAGCTCTCTGGAAGCCTTCCTCAACCATGTGCAAAAGCGCGACCCGAATCAAACCGAGTTCGCGCAAGCCGTCCGTGAAGTCATGACCACCCTGTGGCCGTTCCTTGAACAAAATCCGCGCTATCGTGAAATGTCATTACTGGAACGTCTGGTTGAGCCAGAGCGCGTGATTCAGTTCCGCGTCGTGTGGCTGGACGATCGTAATCAGGTGCAGGTCAACCGCGCATGGCGCGTGCAGTTCAACTCGGCGATTGGTCCGTATAAAGGCGGAATGCGTTTCCACCCCTCCGTTAACCTGTCTATTCTGAAATTCCTCGGCTTCGAACAAACCTTCAAAAATGCGCTAACTACCCTGCCGATGGGCGGTGGTAAAGGCGGAAGTGATTTCGATCCGAAAGGTAAAAGCGAAGGCGAAGTGATGCGTTTCTGCCAGGCGCTGATGACTGAGCTTTATCGTCATCTGGGGCCGGATACGGATGTACCTGCGGGCGATATCGGCGTGGGTGGCCGGGAAGTAGGCTTTATGGCCGGGATGATGCGTAAGCTCTCCAACAACAGCGGTTGCGTGTTTACCGGTAAAGGGCTCTCCTTTGGCGGCAGTCTGATCCGCCCGGAAGCCACCGGTTACGGTCTGGTGTATTTTACCGAAGCGATGCTTAAACGTCATGGTCTCGGCTTTGAAGGGATGCGCGTGGCGATTTCCGGCTCCGGCAACGTGGCGCAGTTCGCCATTGAAAAAGCGATGGAATTTGGCGCCCGCGTGGTCACCGCTTCTGACTCCAGCGGTACGGTAGTGGACGAAAGTGGTTTTAACCGTGAAAAACTGGCGCGCCTGTGTGAAATCAAAGCCAGCCGCGACGGTCGCGTGGCAGATTACGCCCGTGAGTTTGGTCTGACGTATCTCGAAGGCAAACAGCCGTGGTCAGTGCCGGTGGATATCGCACTGCCGTGCGCCACACAAAACGAACTCGATGTCGATGCCGCCCGCCAGCTTATCGCCAATGGCGTAAAAGCGGTGGCGGAAGGCGCAAACATGCCGACCACCATTGAAGCCACGGATCTGTTCCAGGAAGCGGGTGTGCTGTTTGCCCCGGGTAAAGCGGCGAATGCCGGCGGCGTTGCCACTTCCGGTCTGGAAATGGCGCAGAACGCTGCACGCCTGAGCTGGAAAGCGGAAAAAGTGGATGCCCGTCTGCACCACATCATGCTGGACATTCACCACGCCTGCGTGGAGTACGGCGGCGAAAGCAAACAGACCAACTACGTGCGCGGTGCAAACATCGCGGGCTTTGTAAAAGTCGCCGACGCGATGTTTGGTCAGGGCGTGATTTAATTCCCCGCCCGCAAAAGCAAATTACAGGCCCGCCTCTGCTGATGGCGGGCTTTTTTTCGCCGCGCGTTTGCGGGGAGCACTCTTTTTCTTATCGCCCTCGCCGGGCGCCACAATGCCACGAAAACGGCGTACTGGCGTACTGCGGGCCTGATCGATCAGTTGATAGAGCGTTCCCACCAGCGGTTGCATAAAGTCCTGGTAGCGGCACTGCTTCTCGCTGATTTGCGTCAGAATCGACTCCCAGTGCGCGGTCATATCCGGTCGGGTTGCCATTTCCGGCAGCGAATGGAACAGCGCTTTTCCGGCGTCGGTGGAATGGATATAGCGCCCTTTCTTGGTCAAAAAACCGCGCTTGAACAGCAGTTCGATGATGCCGGCACGCGTCGCCTCGGTGCCTAAACCATCGGTTGCCCGGAGGATCTTTTTCAGATCTTTATCCTGCACAAAACGCGCAATACCGGTCATCGCAGACAACAGCGTCGCATCCGTAAAATGGCGCGGCGGCTGGGTCTGGCGTTCAACCACTTCGCCCTTTTCGCACAGCAGTTCGTCATCTTTTGCGACAACAGGCAGCGGCGTACCGTCGTTCTCTTCATCCCGCTCTTTACTGCCGAGCAGCGTTCGCCAGCCTGCTTCGGCAAGGAACCGGGCTTTGGCGATAAATTTACCCTTGGCGATATCCAGTTCGATGACGCATTTACGAAATACCGCGTCAGGGCAAAACTGCATCAGGTATTGACGCGCAATCAGGTTGTACACCTTCGCTTCATTTTCCGTCAGGCTGATACCGTTGCTCCGGGCCGTCGGAATGATGGCATGGTGCGCATCGACCTTTTTATCATCCCAGCAGCGGTTGCGCGTGTCGGGATTGACCGCAGGCTGTGGCAGCAGATCCGGCGCGTGCACGCTGATGGCATTCATTACCGCATGACGCCCGGCAAAGTGCTCTTCCGGCAGATAGCGACAGTCGGAACGCGGATAAGTGATGAGTTTATGGGTTTCATACAATTTCTGGCAGATATCGAGCACGTTCTGCGCGCTCAGGCCAAAGCGTTTTGCCGCTTCAATCTGTAACGCCGACAAAGAAAACGGCAGCGGTGCGGATTCTGATTCCCGTTTATCGTTATAGCTGGTGACAATCGCCGGTTGCCCGTGAATGCGGTTGACCACATGCTCTGCCAGCGGACGGTGCAGTAAACGCCCCTCTTCGTCCTGATACGGTTCACAGGCTTCGCTCGGCTGCCAGATGGCGGTGAAGCGTTCGTCCGCAGGCGTCACGATATGAGCTTTGACTTCAAAAAAATCTTTGGCAACGAAGTTTTCGATCTCTTCGTCACGACGCACCACCAGCCCCAGCACCGGCGTCTGGACGCGACCAACAGAGAGCACGCCCTGATACCCGGCGTTACGGCCCAGAATGGTATAGGCGCGTGTCATGTTAATGCCGTATAGCCAGTCCGCGCGGGCGCGGGCCAGCGCCGAGACGCACAGCGGGACGAATTCGCTGTTAGCGCGCAAACGGTCAATCGCGCGCTCAACGGCCTGCGGGTTAAGATCGTTGATCAAACAGCGCTGCACCTGCTGGCGCTTTTCCGGCGCCAGTTGCAGATAGTCCAGCACTTCATCCACCAGCAGTTGTCCTTCGCGATCGGGGTCCCCTGCGTGAATGACTTCACTGGCCTCATGCAAAAAGCGCTTGATGACATTGAGCTGTTTGGTCACGGAAGGACGCGGCTGCAATTGCCACTTTTCCGGCACAATCGGCAGATCGGCCAGGTTCCAGCGCGCATACCGACTGTCATAGACGTCAGGCTGCGCCTGTTCCAGCAGGTGACCGATACACCAGGTCACCACCTGACCGTTCCCACATTCGATAAATCCGTCGCCTTTGCGATGCGGCTTGGGCAGCACGTCGGCAATAGCGCGGGCCAGGCTCGGTTTTTCGGCAATAAACAACCGCATTGTCTTAACGGATCTCAACCATGGCGCGACCACCACGAGCGTCAACCAGCTCGCCAATCGCGGTCAGTTCGATACCAAACCCGGCGGCGGTGGCTTTCACTTCTTCTTCAGCGTCAGGCGTGACGGCCAACAGCAGCCCCCCCGAGGTTTGCGGATCGCACAGTAAATCACGTACCGCCTGCGGCATTTCGCCCATCAGGTGTCCGTAGCTGGCAAAATTACGCTCCGTTCCACCCGGTACAGCGCCAAGCTGAATATACTCTTCCACGCCCGGTAGTTTTGGGATGTCCTGATAGCGGATCTGCGCCTGCACGCCTGCGCCCTGGCACATCTCGCTGAGGTGGCCCAGCAGACCGAATCCCGTCACATCGGTCATGGCTTTCACGCCATCGATATTGGCAAAGGACGCGCCTGCGATATTCATTCGGCACATCACTTCCGTTGCCAGCCCCTGATGTTCAGGTTTTAACAGTGATTTTTTCTCAGCCGTCGTCAGAACGCCGATACCGAGCGGTTTAGTCAGAAACAGTTTGCAGCCGGCCTGAGCGGTGCTGTTTTTCTTCACGCGCTCGGTAGGAACGATGCCGGTCACGGCCAGTCCGAAAATCGGCTCAGGGGCATCAATCGAATGACCTCCCGCCAGCGCAATCCCCGCCTGACGGCAGGCAAAACGCCCACCTTCGGTCACTTCGCGGGCGATTTCAGGTGACAGTTTGCTGATGGGCCAGCCGAGAATGGCAATCGCCATAATCGGTTTACCGCCCATCGCGAAAATATCACTGATGGCGTTGGTCGCGGCGATACGGCCAAAATCAAACGGATTATCGACAATCGGCATAAAGAAGTCGGTGGTGCTGATGACGCTGGTGCCATTTCCCAGATCGTACACTGCCGCGTCATCACGGGTTTCATTGCCCACAAGCAGGTTCGGGTCGACAAACTTCGCCTGCTCGCTGTGCAGGATGGTCTCCAGCACTTTGGGGGAAATTTTACAACCGCAACCTGCTCCGTGGCTGTACTGCGTTAAACGAATAGCGTGCTCGCTCATGGACATCTCCTGTCATTGCAATCGGGCTATGGTAGCGCTCATTCCATGACGTGATAAGAGAGAGTGTCTGAATTCCAGCGTCTTTGCTCAGAATCCAGACAGTTTTAAAGAATTATCTAAAATTTCGTCACAAACGGCGCGGTATCCGGCACGTTGATGGTCGTGGAGGCTTTCAGTTGTGGCGTACCGAGATAGAGGAAACCAACGATCTTATCCTGTGAACGACAGTTGAACGCCTCGCGAACCACCGGGCTTTCGGTTAATGCGCCCGTACGCCAGATCCCCCCGAAGCCCTGCGCGACCGCCGCCATTTGCATCGCCATCACCGCACAGCCCGCCGACATCTCTTGTTCCCAGACCGGGACCTTATGATTTTCCTCGCATTTCGCGACCACAGTAATGATAAGCGGCGCGCGAAACGGCGCAGTACGCGCTTTTTCGATCCCTTTTTCATCGCTCTGTGCGGCAATCGCCCCCTTCTCTAACACGGCGCTAAAGCGATCGCGACCGTTCCCCTCAATGACGAAGAAGTGCCAGGGTTGCAGAGTATTATGGTCCGGGGCACGCATACCCGCGCGCAGGATATTTTGCAGTTGCTCACCCGCTGGTGCAGGCTCGGCCAGGCGAGAGGCACTACGACGGTTAACAAGTAATTCAAGTGCATCCATTTGGTTAACTCCAGGCATGATGAATATTCACAAAATTAACACGAGAGCAGATTTTGTTACAGCGCAGACGGTGATTCCTGCTGACAAGAGACGGCAGGGTCATTAGGATAGCCTCATCTCATACACCGTAACCCGGTGTAGTATTTGTAACGGTAGGGAGAATACATGCGAACCCTGTGGCGATTCATTGCCGGATTTTTTAAATGGACGTGGCGACTGCTTAATTTTGTCCGCGAGATGGTGCTTAACCTGTTCTTTATTTTCCTGATCCTGGTGGGCGTAGGCGTCTGGATGCAGGTCAGTAGCAGCAACACCAGCGATAAAGTGGCGCGCGGCGCTTTATTGCTGGATATTTCCGGGGTGATCGTCGATAAACCCTCCAGCACCAACCGTCTCGGCGTCATTGGACGTCAACTGTTTGGCCCCAGCTCTGACCGCTTACAGGAAAACTCCCTGTTTGATATCGTCAATACCATTCGCCAGGCAAAAGACGATCGCAACATTACCGGCATTGTGATGGATCTGAAAAACTTCGCCGGGGGCGATCAGCCGTCAATGCAGTACATCGGTAAGGCGCTGCGCGAATTCCGCGACAGCGGGAAACCGGTTTATGCCATCGGTGATAACTTCAGCCAGGGCCAGTACTACCTCGCAAGCTTTGCCAATAAAATCTGGCTTTCGCCACAAGGTTCCGTTGATATCCACGGTTTTGCCACCAACGGCCTTTATTACAAGTCTCTGCTGGATAAGCTGAAAGTCTCTACGCATGTGTTCCGCGTCGGCACCTATAAATCCGCCGTTGAACCGTTTATTCGTGATGATATGTCGCCCGCTGCGCGTGAAGCGGACAGTCGCTGGATTGGCGAACTGTGGCAAAACTATCTGAATACCATTGCGGCAAATCGCCAGATTCCGGCCCAGCAGGTCTTCCCTGGCGCGCAGGGCGTTCTGGATGCGCTGACGAAAGTCGATGGTGACACGGCTAAATATGCTCTCGACAACAAGCTGGTGGATGCCCTGCTCTCCAGCGCAGAAGTGGAAAAAGCGCTGACCAAACAGTTTGGCTGGAGCAAAGCGGAGAATAACTATCGCGCCATTAGCTATTACGACTATACGCTGAATCCTCCTGCGGATAGCGGCGGCTCCATCGGCGTGGTGTTTGCCAATGGCGCCATTATGGACGGCGAAGAGACGCCGGGGAACGTCGGCGGCGACACCACGGCCTCGCAAATTCGCGATGCGCGTCTGGATCCGAAGGTGAAAGCCATTGTCCTGCGCGTAAATAGCCCGGGCGGTAGCGTGACCGCCTCGGAAGTGATTCGTTCTGAACTGGCCGCCGCCCGCGCCGCAGGTAAACCCGTGGTTGTCTCGATGGGAGGAATGGCCGCGTCAGGTGGGTACTGGATCTCCACGCCAGCCAGCTACATCGTAGCGAACCCCAGCACGCTGACAGGCTCCATTGGTATCTTCGGGGTAATCAACACGGTCGAAAACAGCCTGGATTCCATCGGCGTACATACTGATGGCGTCTCGACCTCCCCGCTGGCCGATGTCTCCATGACCAAAGCCTTACCGCCAGAAGCACAGCAAATGATGCAACTGAGCATCGAGAATGGCTACAAGCGCTTTATCACTCTGGTGGCGCAGGCCCGTCATTCCACGCCTGAACAGATTGACAAAATCGCGCAGGGCCACGTCTGGACCGGTCAGGACGCCAAAGCGAACGGTCTGGTGGATAGCCTGGGCGACTTCGACGATGCGGTCGCTAAAGCCGCTGAACTGGCAAAACTCAAGCAGTGGCATATCGACTATTATCAGGATGAGCCAACTTTCTTCGATACGCTGATGGACAACTTGTCAGGCTCTGTTCGGGCGATGCTGCCGCAGACCATTCAGGCGATGCTCCCTGCGCCGCTGGCAGTTGCAGCAGACGTGGTCAAAGCGGAAGGTGATAAACTCGCCGCCTTCAACGATCCGCAAAACCGTTACGCATTCTGCCTCACCTGCGCTAACGTGAAATAATCCTCACTCCCTCTTCATTTGAAGAGGGATTTTTCCCTGAGCGACAAAATGATAGCCATACAGAAGAAATCGATTTACGTTGCCTATACCGGCGGGACCATTGGTATGCAGCGCTCCGAACAGGGTTACATTCCCGTTTCCGGCCATCTTCAACGTCAACTGGCGCTGATGCCCGAATTCCATCGCCCGGAAATGCCCGACTTCACCATTCATGAATATGCCCCTTTGATGGACTCCTCTGATATGACGCCCGAAGACTGGCAACATATTGCTGATGACATCAAAGCGCATTACGACGAGTACGATGGCTTTGTCATCCTTCACGGCACTGACACGATGGCATTTACCGCATCGGCGCTCTCTTTTATGCTGGAGAATCTGGGTAAACCGGTCATTGTGACAGGGTCACAAATCCCTCTGGCAGAGCTGCGTTCAGACGGGCAAATCAATCTCCTCAACGCCCTGTACGTGGCGGCAAACTACCCCATTAACGAAGTCACCCTGTTCTTCAACAACCGACTGTTTCGTGGCAACCGCACCACAAAAGCGCACGCCGATGGCTTTGACGCTTTTGCCTCCCCGAATCTTCAGCCTTTGCTGGAAGCGGGTATCCACATCCGCCGTCTGGGGACACCACCGGCACCGCATGGCGAGGGGGAACTGATTGTTCATCCGATCACGCCGCAGCCCATTGGCGTGGTCACCCTTTATCCCGGTATCTCTGCCGGTGTGGTACGTAACTTCCTGCTTCAGCCGGTTAAAGCGCTGATTTTACGCTCTTACGGCGTCGGTAATGCGCCACAGGATAAAGCGTTTTTGCAGGAGCTGAGCGAGGCCAGCGAACGCGGTATTGTGGTCGTTAACCTGACTCAATGCATGTCGGGGAAAGTGAACATGGGCGGTTATGCCACCGGCAATGCGCTGGCGCACGCGGGTGTGATTGGCGGCGCGGATATGACCGTCGAAGCCACGCTGACCAAGCTGCATTACCTGCTCAGCAAAGGGCTGGATACGGATACGATTCGCCAGGCAATGACACAAAATCTGCGCGGCGAACTCACCCCGGATGACTAAGGAGAATCCCATGACAAATCGCGCACTGTTACTGGTCGATTTGCAAAATGATTTCTGCGCCGGTGGCGCGCTGGCCGTCCCTGAGGGAGACAGCACCATCAATATTGCGAATCAACTGATTGTGTGGTGCCAGACGCGTGGAATAGCGGTCGTTGCCAGCCAGGACTGGCATCCGGCGAACCACGGCAGTTTCGCCAGCCAGCACAACGCACAGCCCTACAGCCAGGGAACACTGGACGGGTTGCCGCAAACCTTCTGGCCCGATCACTGTGTACAGGAGAGCGATGGCGCGGCGTTTCATCCACTGCTTAACCGCAAGGCGATTGACGCCGTTTTTCACAAAGGCGAGAACCCACAGGTCGACAGCTACAGCGCCTTTTTTGATAACGGACGCCGACAGAAAACCGGACTCGAAGCGTGGCTTCACGGGCATAAGGTCAATGAGCTGATCGTCATGGGACTGGCGACCGACTATTGCGTGAAGTCCACCGTGATGGATGCGCTGCAACTGGGCTTTTTGGTGAACGTGATTACCGATGGCTGTCGCGGCGTAAATATTCAGCCACAGGACAGCAGCCACGCGTTTATGGAGATGGCCGCCGCAGGCGCTACGCTGTATACCCTGGGCGACTGGGAAGAGACGCAACGCTAACTCCCCCGCCGCACACAGCGTATTGTATTGTCAATATCAGGATCTGATAGGTGACATAAAACGGGATCGGGTATGATGGATGCAACCTGCTGCGTCAGCGTTTGACGCCGCGTTTCATTTTCAACTGGAGGCACAGGGTATGGCTTTTATCCCTAAAAATTACGCCCGCCTGGAAGTGGGCTATCGGGAAAAGGCGCTTAAGCTCTTCCCGTGGGTGTGTGGTCGCTGCTCCCGCGAATTCGTCTATTCAAATCTTCGTGAGCTGACCGTACACCATATCGATCACGACCATTCCAATAATCCGGAAGACGGCAGCAACTGGGAAATGTTGTGCCTGTACTGTCACGATCATGAGCATTCCAAGTACACCGAAGCCGATCAGTACGGCTCCACGGTTGTGGCAGGCGAAGATGCGCAAAAGAGCGTCGGCGAAGCCACGTACAACCCTTTTGCCGATCTTAAAGCGATGATGAATAAAAAGTGATGTGAAAGGTTCGCCCGGCAAAAGCGCAAACTGCCGGGCGTCAACGCATCAGTCAGGATTTAAATGTCGCAATCGGTTCTGGCGTAATGCCAAAATCCACCTTGAGCTGCTGCTTACTCTTCATCACCATCTGACCGTTTGTGTCGATAGTCATATGCTGAGCGTCCGTATTGTTCCGCGCCTGCCAGAGCATCACCAGTTGCAGACTGTTCTCTTTTTGCTCCGGCGTCAGCGCCACGCCATCCGGCCATTTCCCCAGTTCAACAGCGGTTGATAAGCGCTGGTAAACCTCCGGCGTCATGTTGTTAATCATCTCATCAAGATTCATGATCAATCCGCTCCTGTTGAATAATTTGCTGAATCGTTTTTTCAACCCTTCGTTTGTTCACCGTTTTCATCATCAGTGAAGCTCAGAGAAGCTGAATTGACACAGTAACGTTCGCCGGTGGGTTGCGGGCCATCGGGAAAGACGTGTCCCAGGTGCGCATCGCAGTTTCCACAGCGAATTTCGATACGTTGCATACCGTGGGAAAAGTCTTTGAGGTAACGGATGGACTCTTCACTCACAGGCTCGTAAAAGCTGGGCCAACCGCAGCCTGAATCGTACTTCGATTGCGAGGTAAACAGCGGTGCGTCGCAGATCAGACAGTGGTAGACACCGTCACGCTTGTTATGCAGTAACTGCCCGGTAAATGGCGGTTCTGTGCCGTGATTTTGCGTCACGTAGAACTGCATTTCAGACAGGTTTTTTTTCAGATCTTCAGCAGAAGGTTTGTTCGCCATTTGCTCACATCTCACTTTTCATGACGCTGACATTACGCGACCAATTCTAACAAAACATTAACACCACAGGGCAGACTTTTGTTCTAAACTTGATCCTTGCGAAATGGCAGCGCGTGATTCGTGATTTAAATCACATTTTTATCTCCGTTGCCCTTTAAAATTCGGGGCGCCGCCCCCATGTGGTTTCAAGCCCAATGGAAGAGTGAGGCGAGTCAGTCGCGCAAAGCTTGTGCACTGGATTGATTTGTCGCAATGATTGACACGATTCCGCTTGACGCTGCGTAAGGTTTTTGTAATTTTACAGGCAACCTTTTATTCACTAACAAATAGCTGGTGGAATATATGACTATCAAAGTAGGTATCAACGGTTTTGGCCGTATCGGTCGCATTGTTTTCCGTGCTGCTCAGAAACGTTCTGACATCGAGATCGTTGCAATCAACGACCTGTTAGACGCTGATTACATGGCTTACATGCTGAAATATGACTCCACTCACGGTCGTTTCGACGGTACCGTTGAAGTGAAAGACGGTCATCTGATCGTTAACGGTAAAAAAATCCGTGTTACCGCTGAACGTGATCCGGCTAACCTGAAATGGAACGAAGTTGGTGTTGACGTAGTGGCTGAAGCGACCGGTATCTTCCTGACCGACGAGACTGCTCGTAAGCACATCACTGCTGGCGCGAAGAAAGTCGTACTGACTGGTCCTTCCAAAGACAACACCCCGATGTTTGTTAAAGGCGCTAACTTTGACAAATATGCTGGCCAGGACATCGTTTCCAACGCATCCTGCACCACCAACTGCCTGGCTCCGCTGGCAAAAGTTATCAACGACAACTTCGGCATCATCGAAGGTCTGATGACCACTGTTCACGCAACCACCGCAACCCAGAAAACCGTTGATGGCCCGTCTCACAAAGACTGGCGTGGCGGCCGTGGCGCGGCTCAGAACATCATCCCGTCCTCTACCGGTGCTGCTAAAGCTGTAGGTAAAGTACTGCCAGAACTGAATGGCAAACTGACTGGTATGGCGTTCCGCGTTCCTACCCCGAACGTATCCGTTGTTGACCTGACCGTTCGTCTGGAAAAAGCTGCTTCTTACGAAGACATTAAGAAAGCAATCAAAGCTGCTTCCGAAGGCCCGATGAAAGGCGTTCTGGGTTACACCGAAGACGACGTTGTTTCTACCGATTTCAACGGCGAAGTCTGCACTTCCGTGTTCGATGCTAAAGCCGGTATCGCACTGAACGACAACTTCGTGAAACTGGTCTCCTGGTACGACAACGAAACCGGTTACTCCAACAAGGTTCTGGATCTGATTGCTCACATCTCCAAATAAGTTGAGATGAGACTGTAATCTGTAAGAGCGACTTCGGTCGCTCTTTTTTTTGCCCGCCGATAAAGGATTGCGTAATGATTAATAAAATTTTTGCACTTCCGGTAATCGAACACATTACCCCTGTCCTCTCCCGCCGCCAGCTTGATGAGCTGGAAGTGATTGTTGTCGATCACCCGCAGGTTAAAGCCTCCTTCGCTTTACAGGGCGCTCACCTGCTCTCCTGGCAACCTGCCGGAGAGGAACAGGTCCTGTGGCTAAGTCACATTACACCGTTTAAAAAAGGCGTTGCCCTGCGCGGCGGCGTGCCAATCTGCTGGCCCTGGTTTGGCCCAGCGGCGCAAAAAGGTCTGCCAGCGCACGGTTTCGCGCGTAATCTGCCATGGGCGCTGAAGGCGCATAATGAAGATGACAATGGCATGGTATTGACCTTTGAACTGCAAAGCAGTGAAGCAACCCGCCAGTACTGGCCGCATGAGTTCACTCTGCTGGCGCGTTTCAAAGTGGGGAAAACCTGCGAGATAGAGCTGGAAGCCCACGGCGAATTTGAAACCACATCCGCGCTGCACACCTATTTTAACGTCGGCGATATTGCCGCAGTGAAAGTCAGCGGTCTGGGCGATCGTTTTATCGATAAAGTGAACGACGCAAAAGAAGATGTGCTGAGCGATGGCGTGCAGACATTCCCGGATCGCACTGACCGTGTCTATCTGAATCCGGAAGCCTGCAGCGTGATTCACGATGGCGCACTGAAGCGTAATATTGACGTTGTTCACCATCACCACTGTAATGTGGTTGGCTGGAACCCCGGCCCGGCGCTGTCCGTCAGTATGGGTGACATGCCGGACGATGGATATAAGACCTTTGTCTGCGTGGAAACGGCGTACGCCACTGCACAGCAAAAAACCACCGAAGAGAAACCTTCTCGCCTGGCGCAGACGATTCGCGTTAGCAAACGTTAAGCATCACGCTATTCGTAGGCCTGATAAGGCGTTAGCCGCCATCAGGCATTGTTTGCCGGATGGTGATGCTCACGCATCTTATCCGGCCTACGACACCTCACACCATATCCAGCGCCGTTTTGCCCCTCGGCGCGGGATACGCCTTTTCCAGTGCGGCAATTTCCTGAGCGGAAAGCGTAATGTTCAGTGCCGCCGCATTTTGTTGCACATGCTCTACGCTTGCCGCTTTCGGAATCGCCATCACGCCCTGATGACCGATCACCCACGCCAACAGAATTTGTGCTGGCGTCACATTATGTGCAAGGGCAATCTCATTGACCACGGGGTGGTTGAGCAGACCGCTACGCAACCGGCCAGCTTGCGCCAGTGGACTGTAGGCCATGACGGGGAGTTGGTGTTGCTGACACCACGGCAGCAGATCGTGCTCAATGCCGCGCGAAGCCAGATGATACAACACCTGATTCGTGGCGCACTGCTTTCCGCCCACCACCCGCCACAGCGCCTGCATCTGATCGACGTCGAGATTAGAAACGCCCCAACGGCGAATTTTGCCCTGAGCGATCAGCCTTTCCATCGCATCAACCGTCTCTTCAAATGAGAAACTGCCCGACCAGTGCAACAGGTAGAGATCCAGATAATCCGTCTGCAAACGCTGCAGACTGCCCTCACAGGCCGCAATCGCTTTTTGCCCGCCCGCGTTCCACGGGTAGACTTTTGACACCAGAAAAACCTTCTCACGAAGCCCGGTCAGCGCTTCGCCAACCACCTCTTCTGCCCCACCATCCGCATACATTTCTGCGGTGTCGATAAGCGTCAGTCCCTGCTCGACGCCCGCCCGAAGCGCAGACACTTCTGCACAGCGCTGGTGGGGATCCTCACCCATAGACCAGGTTCCCTGGCCGATCGCAGGAAGCACAATCTCTCCGGCAAAGACAATCTGTTTATTGGTCATCATGTTCTCCTGTGTTGTGCACCACCGTAATGCAAAACAGGGCGCAAGCGCCCTGTTTTGATGCACAAATTGCACTGTGATAATGCACAATCAGAACTTGTAGGTGATCCCGGTAGAAATCAGGCCAGTCCAGGATTTGTCGACCATCGGGCTGTCGGTAATTTCATCAGACAGGCGGGTGTAGCGCGCCGTTCCGTAAACGCTCCAGTCACCAAGGAAGTTATAGTTCGCGCTCAGCTCCAGATACGGGTTCCAGCTGTCGTTCGGGTTATAGCCACGCATACCGCTGCGGGCAGACTCTTTACGCGACACGCCGTAATAGTATTCGTTCTGGTTTTCACTGTTCCACTCGACACCGATACCCGGCGTCAGCGTCAGGCCACCGTTGGTATAGCGATACAGCCAGGCCAAATCCCAGACGACGCCGTTGCTGTTATCCAGTGTATCCCCGGAAAGCGTCGTGCGCAGGAAACCGTATTCCGTGTTATGAACGTAGGATAAACCGGCCATCATGGTGCTCTTACGTTTATCAAGACGACGCATTTGGCGATCGTCGCTGTCGCCCGGTTTAAAGTACATCGGGGACCAGTAAGCGGTGATCGACAGCTTGTCTGCCGTGTCGTTCCACAGATAGTACCCACCGCCCAGACCACGGAACCAGAAGTTATCCCCTTCATAATTGATAACCGGAACCGGATAAACATCCACATCGTAATCTTTATAAGGGTGTTCAACCACACCCACACCAGCGCCAAGCGTCAGGTCGTTTTCAGCGTGTGCTACAGTTGCAGACGATGCGATAAGCACACCAAGTGCCAGAAGTTTGAGTTTGGTCACAATCCATAATTCCTTATTCAAATGTCTAGCGGCAAAAGTGTAACCGCCAATATGAAACAACCCAACTATTTTACAAATTACCGACAGAATGTAACCGTCTAATTTCGCAGGCTGTGATGACACTCTGCTTGCAGTCAGATGAAAGTGGCGTGATCTTCTGCGGCATTATTTACATTAGCTATGCATTTTTTGTGGATGAGTTATTGATATGCCATTGAAATTCGTTGGCGAGTACAGGCAAGTTTTGCAAATGCCATCTACGCTTTAATTTAGAAGTTGTATCACCGGGCACGTTGGTCTCACGCTTTGCAAGATGGCATGAGAGTTGCTGTTTTTTTGCTACAAGACAGTAAGTGACGTCGTTCAGTCTACCTCTTCCGGGAGCCTCTACTATTCATATGAACGGCTCTTAACCTGTGCTAAAAAACGAAAGGACGGCATACCATGAATATATTCGATCACTATCGCCAGCGTTATGAAGCTGCCAAGGACGAAGAGTTCACACTGCAGGAGTTTCTTACCACTTGTCGGCAAGATCGCAGTGCTTATGCCAATGCGGCAGAACGGCTACTGATGGCTATTGGTGAGCCCGTCATGGTCGATACTGCCCAGGAACCTCGACTTTCTCGACTCTTCTCCAACCGGGTCATCGCACGTTACCCCGCGTTTGAAGAGTTTTACGGCATGGAAGACGCGATCGAACAGATTGTCTCTTATCTGAAACACGCGGCTCAGGGGCTGGAAGAGAAGAAACAGATTTTGTATCTGTTGGGGCCTGTTGGGGGCGGGAAGTCGTCGCTTGCTGAACGACTGAAATCGTTAATGCAGCGCGTCCCGATTTACGTGCTGAGCGCCAACGGTGAGCGTAGCCCGGTGAACGATCATCCGTTGTGCCTGTTTAATCCGCAGGAAGATGCCCAGATTCTGGAAAAAGAATACGGGATCCCGCGCCGCTATCTTGGCACCATTATGTCGCCGTGGGCTGCGAAACGCCTGCATGAATTCGGTGGGGATATCACCAAATTCCGTGTGGTGAAAGTCTGGCCGTCAATCCTTGAACAGATAGCGATTGCCAAGACAGAACCCGGCGATGAGAACAACCAGGATATCTCCGCGCTGGTCGGAAAAGTGGATATTCGTAAACTCGAACACCACGCGCAGAACGATCCAGATGCCTATGGTTATTCCGGTGCGCTGTGCCGCGCCAACCAGGGGATTATGGAGTTCGTCGAGATGTTTAAAGCCCCGATTAAGGTGCTGCATCCTCTGCTGACCGCCACACAGGAAGGAAACTATAACGGCACCGAAGGGATCTCCGCCCTGCCGTTTAACGGCATTATCCTCGCCCACTCAAACGAATCGGAATGGGTCACCTTCCGTAACAACAAGAATAACGAAGCGTTCCTTGACCGTGTTTACATCGTCAAGGTGCCTTACTGCTTGCGTATTTCCGAAGAGATAAAAATCTACGAGAAGTTGCTTAATCACAGTGAGCTGACCCATGCGCCCTGCGCCCCCGGCACGCTGGAAACGCTGGCGCGCTTCTCGATTCTCTCCCGACTGAAAGATCCGGAGAATTCGAGCATTTACTCTAAAATGCGCGTCTATGACGGTGAAAGCCTGAAAGATACCGATCCAAAAGCGAAGTCGTATCAGGAGTACCGCGATTACTCTGGCGTTGACGAAGGGATGAACGGCCTGTCGACCCGTTTTGCGTTCAAAATCCTCTCACGCGTCTTTAACTTTGACCATGTGGAGGTTGCCGCAAACCCGGTACACCTTTTCTATGTACTGGAGCAGCAGATAGAGCGTGAACAGTTCCCGCAAGAGCAGGCTGAACGCTATCTTGAGTTCCTGAAAGGCTATCTGATCCCGAAATATGCCGAATTTATTGGCAAAGAGATCCAGACGGCTTATCTCGAATCCTACTCGGAATACGGACAGAATATTTTTGACCGCTATGTCACGTATGCTGATTTCTGGATTCAGGATCAGGAGTATCGCGATCCGGATACCGGCCAGTTGTTCGATCGGGAATCGCTGAATGCCGAGCTGGAGAAAATTGAAAAACCAGCGGGGATCAGTAATCCGAAAGATTTCCGTAATGAGATAGTCAACTTTGTTCTGCGTGCGAGAGCCAATAACAGCGGACGGAATCCGAACTGGACCAGCTATGAAAAACTGCGCACGGTTATCGAGAAAAAAATGTTCTCGAATACCGAAGAGCTGTTGCCGGTCATTTCGTTTAATGCCAAAACCTCGACCGATGAACAGAAGAAACACGACGACTTTGTCGACCGGATGATGGAGAAAGGCTATACCCGTAAACAAGTGCGTTTACTGTGCGAATGGTATTTGCGCGTACGTAAATCGTCTTAAAAGCATAAATGACCCGGAAGATTTTATCCGTTTACCGGGCCAATAGTTCGTTTGTACGCGAAATCATTCAAGGTGTATCAAGGCGGCAAATGAGTGAATCCCCAGGAGCGTACATAAGTACGTGACTGGGGTGAGCGAATGCAGCCAACGCCGAGATAACTTGAAGGAAGAAGCGTAAAGTTGGCAAATGCAGTACGGGGGGCATATGACCTGGTTCATTGACCGACGACTTAACGGTAAAAATAAAAGCACGGTTAACCGCCAGCGCTTTTTACGCCGTTATAAGGCACAAATTAAACAGTCGATCTCCGAGGCCATTAATAAGCGTTCGGTGACCGACGTCGACAGCGGCGAGTCTGTCTCCATTCCGACAGAAGATATTAGCGAACCGATGTTTCATCAGGGGCGCGGCGGTTTGCGCCATCGCGTTCATCCGGGCAACGATCATTTCGTGCAGAATGACCGTATCGAACGGCCTCAGGGCGGCGGCGGCGGTTCAGGAAGCGGGCAAGGCCAGGCCAGTCAGGACGGTGAAGGCCAGGATGAATTCGTCTTTCAGATCTCCAAGGACGAATATCTCGATCTGCTGTTTGAAGACCTGGCGCTACCTAATCTGAAGCAAAATCAGCAGCGCCAGCTTACCGAGTATAAAACGCACCGGGCGGGATATACTTCCAACGGCGTTCCGGCCAATATCAGCGTGGTTCGTTCGCTGCAAAACTCGCTTGCGCGCCGCACGGCGATGACGGCGGGTAAACGCCGCGAACTGCATGCGCTTGAGCAGGATCTGGAAACCATCAGTAAAAGCGAACCGGCGCAACTGCTGGAAGAGGAACGGTTACGTAAAGAGATTGCAGAACTCCGGGCAAAAATCGAACGTGTGCCGTTTATTGATACCTTTGATTTACGCTATAAAAATTACGAAAAACGTCCGGATCCCTCCAGCCAGGCAGTCATGTTTTGTCTGATGGATGTCTCCGGCTCCATGGATCAGTCGACAAAAGACATGGCTAAACGTTTTTATATTCTGCTCTATCTGTTCCTGAGCCGAACCTATAAGAACGTGGAGGTGGTCTATATCCGTCACCATACCCAGGCAAAAGAAGTGGATGAACATGAATTCTTCTACTCTCAGGAAACCGGGGGAACCATAGTCTCCAGCGCGCTGAAACTGATGGATGAGGTGGTGAAAGAGCGTTACGACCCTGCGCAATGGAACATTTATGCCGCACAGGCGTCGGATGGGGATAACTGGGCGGATGACTCTCCGCTGTGTCATGAAATTCTGGCGAAAAAATTGCTGCCGGTGGTACGTTATTATAGCTATATCGAAATCACCCGCCGCGCGCATCAAACGTTATGGCGTGAATATGAACATTTACAGTCAACGTTTGATAATTTCGCGATGCAACATATTCGCGATCAGGACGATATATACCCTGTATTTCGTGAGCTTTTTCATAAACAAGGTACGACCAGCGCAAATTAAATTCCGACCAGTCAGGAAAAGCGTGCCTGACTGGTTTTTTTCATATCTTTACAGCCCATTCTCCCGGCAGTCAGTAGGTTGAACGTACGACGTATGGTAAAATAGATTATCTGGCCTGGGGGGTTGTTGTTTATCATGAAATTGCATCATAAAGCGCTCAGGCTCTTTATATCCGCAACGGTTGTTGTTTTGACTTCATCCTTTCTGATCTATGAGCTTATTGCCAGTCACAAAGCAATGAACGCTTACATGCGCTATATCATAGAAAAAGCAGACTCCTCCTTCCTGTACGATAAATATCGCAACCAGAGCATTGCCGCACATTTAATGCGTGCATTTGCTACATCAGGAAAAACGCTTTCAGTTGAAGACCGGCGCGCCATCTGTCAGACATTCAGCAGCGCGAACGATGTGTATGGCCTGAATCTGACTCGCCATAATTACCCTGATCTTCATGGTACATTGCAGACAGTTTCAGATAACTGTGAACGTCTTGCAGACGATATCCTTAAACTTCCGGCATTCGATCAGGCGGTGATGGTTAACCGCAAACAGGTCGATTACGGTACAGGTCTCGCCACGTCAGAAGAAAAATTTCATTATTATCTCGATTTACAGAATCACTATGTTTACTTCTATGACCTGATAAATACCCGTCAGTTTGCGATGCATCACTGGAGCTTTTTGAAAAAAGGTGTATTAGGTATTGATCAGGCAGATATTGATGGAATCTTTACCGGCCGTACTGTTCTTTCGAGCATCTATCAGGACGATCGAACTGAACGCAACGTGATGAGCTTTTTAACGCCTGTCTATCTGGACGGAAAATTAAAAGGCACGGTGATGGTCGATATTAATAAACAAAATTTGCAAAATATTGTTTATACCAACGACCGTCCCCAGGTCTGGCGTTATCTGGATATCAGTCTCAAAGATACTTATTCCGATAAGACAATTATTATTCATCAAAGCGAGAATAATCTTTTCCCCTATGTCAACTACGTCAGCGATCTTCCTGGCGGCCTTCACGTCGAACTGTCGCTCGATATTTTGTATTTCATCGTATCGTCATGGAAACTTTTTCTGTTTTACCTGCTGGCAACCGCCCTGCTTCTCAATATGGTCCGCCTGCATTTTCGTCTTTACCACAGCGTTAGCCGTGAAAATATCAGTGATGCGATGACCGGTCTGTATAACCGTAAAATTTTAACCCCCACTCTTGAGCAGCGGTTGCAACGGCTGGTCGCCGCCGGTACGTCCGTGGTCTTTATCGCTATCGACCTCGATAAACTGAAAGTGATTAATGATACCCTGGGACATCACGAAGGGGATATGGCGATCACGCTACTGGCAAACGCGATTGAAGCGTCAGTCCGTAAAAGCGATTACGCTATCCGGCTGGGCGGCGATGAGTTTTGTGTCATTATGGTGGATGCCGAGCCAGATATGGCAACTCGTCTTCCGGAGCGCATTGCCAGCCATCTCAGAACCATTGCGCCTGAGAAAAATATTCGATTTTCCTCAGGCCATTACAGCATGCAGCCGGACGATACGCTGCACAATGCTTACACCGCATCTGATGAACAGCTCTACCTCAACAAACACCAAAACCGCCAGCGTTCGTGATAGTCTTTCACCGTATTTTTTCGCGCGAAAGGAGTGAAAGATGAGCGACGTCGTTAAAGGCAGCATGACCCATCAGCGTTTACTTGATTTACTGTCTCAGGGAGGCGCGCGTTTTCGTGTCGTCAGCCATGAAGCGGTCGGTAAATGTGAAGCGGTGTCTGAGATTCGGGGTACCGCATTGGGGCAAGGCGCGAAAGCGCTGGTCTGCAAAGTCAAAGGTAATGGCGTTAACCAACATGTCCTGGCGGTTTTACCCGCCGACCAACAGGCCGACCTCAGTCAACTGGCGACCGCTATTGGCGGCTTGCGCGCCTCCCTCGCCAGTCCGGCTGAGGTCGATGAACTTACTGGCTGTGTGTTTGGCGCCATTCCACCGTTTAGTTTTCATCCACAACTGATGCTGGTCGCCGATCCGCTGTTGTTCACGCGATATAGCGAAATCGCCTTCAATGCCGGTGTACTGGATAAATCCGTTATTCTCAATACTGATGATTATCTGCGCATTGCCCGGCCTCAGCAGGTGGAATTCCATCGCCCGGCGTAAGCGTTCAGCTCCCCCGCTCAAGTATTAAAACAGAAATCACAAGCACGGCAGCAATGGCAAAAAATGAGGAGGTAATGATCAGTGTTTCAATAAACATGTGATCGTTCATGGCGGCGCCTCTTACATAAAAGATAACGGCTCACCTGTTATTGATAACCCGCAATGATGGCAATTTGATGACAACACACGCGGAGCTGACATTTTTTCGCCATCATGCATTTGCCTTAAATCACGGGATATCGTTAAAAAAGTCTGTTCAGCGTAGCGTTTGGGCGTAAAGTAAACAGGCTTAACTTTTTTGGCAAGGAAACCACGATGTTTGATGTCACTCTGCTGATCCTGCTTGGACTGGCAGCTCTGGGCTTTGTCAGCCATAACACCACTGTCGCCGTTTCAATACTGGTGCTGATCATTGTCCGTGTTACCCCACTCAATACCTTTTTTCCGTGGATTGAAAAGCAAGGGCTGACCATCGGGATTATTATCCTGACGATCGGCGTGATGGCGCCTATTGCCAGCGGTACGCTTCCACCTTCCACGCTGATCCACTCTTTTCTTAACTGGAAGTCGCTGGTGGCGATTGTGGTCGGAGTGGTGGTCTCCTGGCTCGGCGGACGCGGTGTTACGCTGATGGGCAGCCAGCCGCAACTGGTCGCCGGTTTGCTGGTGGGGACCGTGCTGGGCGTGGCCCTGTTTCGCGGGGTACCGGTCGGGCCGCTTATCGCAGCAGGTCTCGTCTCACTTATTGTGGGGCGGCAGTAGTCAACCCCGCCAGATAACGGCCTGGCGTCTGTCCCAGGCCTTTTTTGAACATGGTGATAAACGCCGTGGTCGAGTCATATCCCAACAGTTGCGCTACCTGCTGAACGTTGCGCCCGTCCACCAGAGCCTGTAAAGCGAGAATAAGCTGGAGCTGATGCCGCCAGCGGCGAAAACTGAGCCCTGTCTCCCTGACTACCAGCCGGGCAAGGTTACGCTCACTCATGGCAAACTCACTGGCCCACTGCCCCAGCGTCTGCCACCCGGCCGGTTCACGCGCCATCGTCTCAACCATCTTCCGTATTTTCGGATGTCCGGAAACGGGCAGTTGCATCTGTTCCTGCGGCTGTTGCGGAAGCTCATCGAACAGTACCTGCATCAAACGCTGTGTCTGGGGTTCTGCCCGCTGACTGTCGCTGCGTGTTGCCAGAGACAATATGAGCTCCCGGCAGAGCGGCGATATTTTAAGCGTACAGCAATGTTCCGGTAATGTAACCGCATCCGGTTCGATGAAGAGAAAGCAGAGCTCCGCACCCGCCGTAACGTGATTGCTGTGTTCGATACCGCCAGGGATCCAGACCGCGTACTGCGGGGGTACCATCCACACGGCGCACGCAACGTCACAGGTGATAGCGCCATGCAATGCCATAATCAGTTGTCCTTTTCGATGCTGATGCGGCGCGCTGAACAGCTCATCAGGACGGGCGCGGATACGAAAGGCCACGGCAGGATCGTGGTGAAGATCAGGTTCGTAACCGTCAAGTCGCAGGCTGTACATCAGTTTGTCCGAATTTAGCGATAAATTGTCATTGTAGCTTGATTTGCTGTGCAGATAAACGCGGTAAGGTACGCCCTCACCTGTTGATATGAGATAACAATGACCTCTTCTTCACCACGCACTAACCACGGAGCCCTGATGATTGCGGGTATCCTGATGATTGCCACTACGCTTCGCGTTACGTTCACCGGCGTAGCGCCTTTACTGGATACGATTCGCGCGGATTATGGTCTTACCACCGCCCAGACAGGGCTGTTAACCACGCTTCCCTTGCTGGCTTTTGCCCTTGTTTCGCCGCTCGCCGCAGGCGTTGCCCGCCGTATCGGTATGGAGCGCAGCCTTTTCGCCGCGTTGTTATTGATTTGCGCCGGAACGGGAATACGATCTCTGCCTTCAGCCTCGCTGTTGTTTTGCGGAACGGCGCTTATCGGCTGTGGCATCGCCCTCGGCAATGTTCTGTTACCGGGATTGATCAAACGTGATTTTTCACACCATGTCGCTAAACTGACCGGCGCCTATTCCCTGACCATGGGAGCCGCCGCTGCGCTCGGTTCAGCACTGGTGGTGCCACTGGCATTGAGCGGGTTCGGCTGGCGCGGTGCGCTGCTACTGCTGATGGTATTCCCCCTGCTGGCGTTTTTGATCTGGCTTCCGCAATGGCGCCATTGCGCTCACACCAACATGACGACGTCGCGCGCCTTACATACCCGCGGCATCTGGCGTTCACCGCTCGCCTGGCAGGTGACGCTGTTTCTCGGGATTAACTCGCTTATCTATTACGTGATCATCGGCTGGCTGCCAGCCATTTTAATCAGCCATGGGTACAGCGAGTCGCAGGCCGGTTCACTGCACGGTCTGTTGCAACTGGCTACCGCGTCACCGGGTCTGCTGATTCCGCTGGTACTGCATCGGTTTCACGATCAGCGCAGCATTGCGGCGCTGGTATCTCTGATGTGTGCCCTCGGAGCTTGTGGGTTCTGGTTTCTGCCGGATCAGGCGGTACTGTGGACGCTGTTATTTGGATTTGGTTCCGGCGCGACGATGATTCTGGGGCTGACCTTTATCGGCCTGCGCGCCAGCTCTGCGCATCAGGCTGCGGCGCTTTCCGGCATGGCGCAATCTGTCGGCTATTTATTGGCGGCATGCGGACCGCCGCTGATGGGGAAAATTCATGATGCCCAGGGTAACTGGCAGTTCCCGCTTCTGGCGGTGGCAGTGTTAGCGGTACTGATGGCGGTGTTTGGCCTCTATGCAGGTCGCAATAAAGAGATTAGCGCCTGATCAATTCAGGGCAGACACGAACGTCTGCCCTTTTCACTTATCCGCGCGCCGCGCGCAGCATGGCCTGAACCAGAGGAACCGGTTTTCCCGCCAGTGCGCCACGCTCGTGCTGGAACAGGGTCGCCACAAAGAACGGATGCGTCACCAGCTCAACCGCGCGAATATCACCATTATCATCCCATCCAGTAACCCGGAGATCGCCACTTTCCAGCTCCACCGCAAACGACTCTGCGATACCGTAGTTACAGTGATAACCTTCCGAAATCACCGCCTGACCATAGGCTTTGGCAATTAGCGTGTTGGGACGCAATTCGATCTCGTCGGTTTTTTCGACCAGCGAACAGGTGAGCGGCGCAATAACCATCCGTCCTGTTGTATCGGTTTCCGCATGGGCAGCATCGGACCAGCCCAGTACGTTACGGGCATATTCCAGAATGGCGTGTTGAAAACCGCCACAGGTGCCAAGGAAAGGGATGCTGTTTTCACGGGCGTAACGGATGGCGATCAACGCCCCCTCCGTGCTTTTGTACGGACTGGCCGGGACCACCCAGATGGCATCATACCCCACCAAATCTTCCGCACTGGTGATTTCAGTACTGGAGAGCCAGTCATAATCCGCCACCAGTTCCAGAACCGCCGCAGCATCGTCAATAGCAAGAGGGATAGCCTGATGCGCCGTGACGCCAGCGTTATAATCACCCACCAGCGCAATCCGCAGCGTATCTTTTACAGGGGATATTTCCATGGAGAATTCCTTACGTCAGAGCAATTGGGGACAACATAAGGAACCTCAGCCTACCGATCTTTTGCTGCTATCACAATCCCTTAATTTAGGGATGGACGCCGGCAAAGTGATATAGTGACCGGAGTCAGTTTTCTGCCTGAAGAGATAAAGGCAGTGAAAATTATGCATTTCCCGACCGACAGCTTGATGAGTTTTGCGCCTGGACTGAAAAGAGGGACAAGTATGAAGATTCAGTGTAAACGCGTATACGACCCTGCAGAAAAAAGCGATGGCTACCGTGTGCTGGTTGATCGCCTGTGGCCACGCGGGATCAAAAAAACAGATTTAGCATTAGATGAGTGGGCAAAAGATCTCACGCCCTCTACGGAGCTACGTAAAGCGTTTCACGCTGAATCGATTGATTTTACCCATTTTACCGGGCTATACCGCAAAGAGCTGGCGTCACAACGCCAGGAAGGCGAACGGCTGGCGAAGATTGCTCGCCAGCAGACGCTGACGTTACTGTATGCGGCGAAAAACAACGAACAGAATCACGCCCTTGTGCTGGCTGACTGGCTACGCGAGCTGTGATTCGCGGGCATTCGCACTCTCAGGCTGGGTATCTGGTCGCAGCGGCATAAGATGTTTTGCACGCACCCAGGCAAAACCGTGCTGTCCATCCGCCGATACCACCTCGCCAGTCACCAGCCAGAGCGCGCACGGCGTCTCTTTTGGCAACATGGTCGTAAAGCCATTAACGGGGTTAATAAACACGTCACCTGGCTGGCAGAGCTGGAATAATTCAACCGACTTGCCAATATTGCAACGTCCTGCGGACGTTTTGGCGCCAATGATCATCGCCAGCATGCCTGGTTTTAACTGGAACATACTTCTCTCGTTGTGCTCTCGTCATTCTAAGTAAGATAATTCCGAGAAATAATACCGTTCGACTATCCGATTGTCACTTCCCATTGCCTGTTCCCAAAGACAAAACTCCTTTTGTCACTCATTGACCCCTGCTATTCTTGCACCTCTTTACATAATTCAGACAGGTGATCGCATCATGAGACTGGGCATTATGTTTCCCGTCGTTATTTTCATTACGGCCGTTATTTTTTTGGCCTGGTTTTTTATCGGCGGCTATGCCGCGCCGGGAGCATAAACCATGAAAAAAACAACGCTGGTGATGATTGCCGTGGCGATAATCGTCGTGGTGGGGACCGAACTGGGCTGGTGGTAGTGCCGGGGCCAGAATGACAAAGGCCACCCTCAGGTAGCCTTTTGTCGATAAAATTTAGCGAATTAGCTTTTGATTTTTCTGTAGATAAACAGAACCACAATAGCGCCAATAATGGCTACTGCAAAGCTGCCGAAGTTAAAGCCGTCAACTTTCCCGAAGCCAAACAGAGTACTGATCCAACCACCCACGACGGCACCGACGATCCCAAGAATGATCGTTATAAAGAATCCACCACCATCCTTACCAGGCATAATCCACTTCGCCAGAATACCTGCAATAAGACCAAAAACAATCCATGAAAGAATGCCCATTTTTTCCTCGCTTATGTATTTGCGTTAACGATTTATTCGCTGTTAAAAAGGATAGCACATCGTCAGGAAATTGAACTTTGTGATGATAGTCACTTTATTATTTTCTGATTTTTCCCACAAAAGCCAGGGTTGCATGTTTAGATGATAAGGATTATCTTTCTCAACATCGGGTGTTTGAGTAAATCGCTCAGGTATTCGGTACGACATTGCTCACATTGCTTCCAGTATTTCTTGCCCGCCTCTGTGCGCTGAGGGATCCCCATAAAACAGCGCTAATAAACCAGCACCATACTTCGGTAGGCTCTGGCGAGGTGGTTAAGAACGGTGCTCAGCACCGTTCGCCTTAATATTAGCGGGGAGTGTCGCAGGAC
>NZ_JBALIF010000019.1:0-70845 GCF_037053465.1 Citrobacter amalonaticus | reverse complement strand
GTACCAGGACAAGGTAGCCAAAGAGGAAGAAGAAAGACAAATACAGCTGGGACTGGAAGGGTAGTGTTTAAGCCCCCTTTTAGGGGGCTGTGTCAAAGCCACCTGCTATGCAGGTGGTTTTTTACTTGTAGTTCCATCAATGAGTTGACAATTTATCCGTAACCCTTTTCAATAAAGGTTCTCCGGTTTTACCACACAAGGTAACGCAAGCATGAATGCTGCTATTTTCCGCTTCTTTTTTTACTTTAGCACCTGACTCCAGGAGGCTAGCGCGTGAAAGAAGAAACGAAAAACAGCGCGAAAAAGCCTCCATCAGGAGGCTTTTTTTGTGCCTGAAACAGAGAGATTACGTTCAACGAACCGGTGTCTTCACCGACACAATGAGGAAAACCATGTCACATCTCGCAGAGCTGGTTGCCAGTGCAAAGGCAGCCATTAACCAGGCGTCAGATGTTGCCGCGCTAGACAATGTACGCGTCGAATATTTGGGCAAAAAAGGGCACTTAACCCTTCAGATGACGACCCTGCGCGAGCTGCCGCCTGAAGAGCGTCCTGCAGCCGGTGCGGTTATTAACGAAGCGAAAGAGCAGGTACAGCAGGCGCTTAACGCGCGTAAAACCGATCTGGAAAACGCGGCGTTGAATGCACGTCTGGCGGCGGAAACCATCGACGTCTCTCTGCCGGGTCGCCGAATTGAAAATGGCGGTCTGCATCCGGTCACCCGTACCATTGATCGAATTGAAAGTTTCTTTGGCGAGCTGGGTTTTACCGTCGCCACCGGTCCTGAAATCGAAGATGACTATCATAACTTCGACGCGCTGAACATTCCGGGTCACCACCCGGCACGCGCGGATCACGATACCTTCTGGTTTGATGCAACCCGTTTGCTGCGTACTCAAACCTCTGGCGTACAGATCCGTACCATGAAAGAAAAGCAGCCGCCGATTCGTATTATCGCGCCGGGGCGTGTATATCGTAACGACTACGATCAGACGCACACCCCGATGTTCCATCAGATGGAGGGCTTGATTGTTGATACCAACATCAGCTTTACCAACCTGAAAGGAACACTGCATGACTTCCTGCGTAACTTCTTCGAAGAAGATCTGCAGATTCGTTTCCGTCCTTCTTATTTCCCGTTCACTGAGCCATCGGCGGAAGTTGACGTGATGGGCAAAAACGGGAAATGGCTGGAAGTATTGGGTTGCGGCATGGTACACCCGAACGTGTTGCGCAATGTCGGTATTGATCCGGAAATCTACTCTGGCTTCGCGTTTGGTATGGGGATGGAGCGTCTGACTATGTTGCGCTACGGCGTTACAGACCTGCGTTCATTCTTCGAAAACGATCTGCGTTTCCTCAAACAGTTTAAATAAAGGCAGGATAAAACAATGAAATTCAGTGAACTGTGGTTACGCGAGTGGGTGAACCCGGCAATCGACAGTGAAGCGCTGTCGAACCAAATCACGATGGCCGGTCTGGAAGTTGACGGCGTTGACGCCGTCGCCGGTGAATTTAATGGTGTGGTCGTCGGTGAAGTCGTGGAATGCGGACAGCATCCAAACGCAGACAAACTGCGCGTGACGAAAGTTAATGTGGGCGGCGATCGTCTGCTGGACATCGTCTGCGGCGCGCCAAACTGCCGTCAGGGGCTGAAAGTGGCGGTAGCTACCATTGGCGCCGTACTGCCTGGTGATTTCAAAATTAAGGCGGCTAAGCTGCGCGGTGAGCCATCAGAAGGCATGCTGTGCTCCTTCTCCGAGCTGGGGATTTCCGACGATCACAGCGGTATCATTGAACTGCCGGCGGATGCGCCAATTGGTACTGATATCCGTGAATACCTGAAACTCAATGACAACACCATTGAAATTAGCGTCACGCCTAACCGCGCTGACTGCTTAGGGATTATCGGCGTCGCCCGTGATGTGGCGGTGCTGAATAAGGCACCTCTGGTTGAGCCGGAAATCACGCCAGTCCCGGCTACCATTAGCGATGTTCTGCCGATTACGGTGGAAGCCACTGACGCCTGTCCGCGTTATCTGGGCCGCGTGGTGAAAGGTATCAACGTAAAAGCGCCAACCCCGCTGTGGATGAAAGAAAAACTGCGTCGCTGCGGTATTCGTTCCATTGATGCGGTAGTGGATGTGACCAACTATGTGCTGCTCGAACTGGGTCAGCCAATGCACGCCTTTGATAAAGACCGCATTGAAGGCGGGATTGTCGTTCGCATGGCGAAAGAGGGCGAAACGCTGGTGCTGCTTGATGGCACAGAAGCGAAGTTGAACGCGGATACGCTGGTGATTGCGGATCATCATAAAGCGCTGGCCATGGGCGGCATCTTTGGTGGCGAACATTCTGGTGTGAACGATGAAACGCAAAACGTACTGCTGGAGTGCGCCTTCTTCAATCCGCTGTCGATTACCGGTCGCGCGCGCCGTCATGGTTTGCATACCGATGCCTCTCACCGTTATGAGCGTGGCGTCGATCCTGCGCTGCAGTACAAAGCGATGGAGCGTGCGACCCGTCTGTTGATTGACATCTGCGGCGGTGAAGCCGGTCCGGTTATCGATGTCACAGATAAAGCGACATTGCCTCAGCGCGCGACCATTACCCTGCGCCGTAGCAAACTGGATCGTCTGATCGGCCATCACATTGCTGATGAGCAAGTGAGCGACATTCTGCGTCGCCTGGGCTGTGAGGTGACGGAAGGCGAAGGCGAGTGGAAAGCCGTTGCGCCGAGCTGGCGTTTCGATATGGAAATTGAAGAAGATCTGGTTGAAGAAGTCGCACGCGTGTACGGCTACAACAATATTCCGGACGAACCGGTCCAGGCGGGTCTGATTATGGGCGCTCACCGTGAAGCGAATCTGTCGCTCAAGCGCGTGAAAACCATGCTTAACGACAAAGGTTATCAGGAAGTCATTACCTATAGCTTCGTTGATCCGAAAGTACAGCAACTGATTCATCCAGGTGAAGAGGCGCTGCTCTTGCCAAGCCCAATCTCTGTCGAGATGTCGGCAATGCGCCTGTCACTGTGGACCGGGTTACTGGCAACCGTGGTGTATAACCAGAACCGTCAGCAGAACCGCGTGCGCATTTTTGAAAGCGGACTGCGTTTTGTACCCGATACGCAGGCAAGCCTGGGCATTCGCCAGGATCTGATGCTGGCAGGCGTTATCTGTGGTAACCGCCATGATGAGCACTGGAACCTGGCAAAAGAGACGGTTGATTTCTATGATTTGAAAGGCGATCTGGAAGCCGTGTTGGATCTGACCGGCAAACTGGCTGACATTCAGTTCAAAGCGGAAGCGAATCCGGCACTGCATCCAGGACAGTCTGCTGCTATTTATCTTAAAGGTGAACGCATTGGTTTCATTGGTGTTGTTCATCCGGAGCTGGAACGTAAGCTGGATCTGAACGGTCGCACTTTGGTGTTTGAACTGGAGTGGAATAAGCTCGCAGACCGCGTGGTGCCTCAGGCGCGCGAGATTTCACGCTTCCCGGCGAACCGTCGCGACATCGCCGTGGTGGTCGCAGAAAACGTTCCCGCTGCGGATATTTTATCCGAGTGTAAGAAAGTTGGCGTAAATCAGGTAGTTGGCGTAAACTTATTTGACGTGTACCGTGGTAAGGGTGTTGCGGAGGGGTATAAGAGCCTCGCCATTAGCCTGATCCTTCAGGATACCAGCCGTACACTCGAAGAAGAGGAGATTGCCGCTACCGTCGCCAAATGTGTAGAGGCATTAAAAGAGCGATTCCAGGCATCATTGAGGGATTGAACCTATGGCGCTTACAAAAGCTGAAATGTCAGAATATCTGTTTGATAAGCTTGGGCTTAGCAAGCGGGATGCCAAAGAACTGGTCGAACTGTTTTTCGAAGAGATCCGTCGTGCTCTGGAAAACGGTGAGCAGGTAAAACTCTCTGGTTTTGGTAACTTCGATCTGCGTGATAAGAATCAACGCCCGGGACGTAACCCGAAAACGGGCGAAGATATTCCCATTACAGCACGGCGCGTGGTGACCTTCAGACCCGGACAGAAGTTAAAGAGCCGGGTTGAAAACGCTTCGCCCAAAGATGAGTGATCCGAACTAACTAAAAAGGCCGCTTTTGCGGCCTTTTTTCTTTTCTGCTGTGCCGGAGCGCCGTAGAATTAATGCCATTCTTTACAGTTGAACGGAAATCATGCTGACTTTTGCCCGTCAACAACAGCGACAACATGTGCGCTGGATCCTCAGTTTGTCGGTGCTCATGCTACTGACGCTTTTACTAAGCCTGTGCGCCGGAGAGCAGTGGATTATGCCTGCTGACTGGTTGACGCCGCGTGGCGAACTCTTTGTCTGGCAAATCCGTCTTCCGCGTGCGCTGGCCGTGTTACTGGTGGGTGCCGCGCTGGCTTTATCCGGTGCGGTGATGCAGGCGCTGTTTGAAAATCCCCTGGCAGAACCGGGGTTGCTCGGCGTCTCCAATGGCGCAGGCGTTGGGCTTATCGCTGCCGTATTGCTGGGTAACGGTATCCTGCCGCACTGGGCGCTGGGACTGTGCGCCATTGCCGGGGCGTTGATTATTACCCTGATTCTTTTGCGCTTTGCCCGTCGCCATCTCTCAACCAGCCGTCTGCTGCTCGCCGGGGTGGCGCTGGGGATTATCTGTAGCGCCCTGATGACCTGGGCTATCTATTTTTCCACCTCCTTTGATTTACGCCAGCTCATGTACTGGATGATGGGTGGGTTTGGCGGTGTGAACTGGACGCAATCCTGGCTCATGCTGGCGCTCATTCCGGTCCTGGTGTGGATTTGTTTTCAGTCACAGCCAATGAACATGCTGGCGCTGGGAGAGATATCTGCCCGGCAGCTTGGGCTTCCTCTCTGGTTCTGGCGTAATTTGTTGGTGGTGGCAACAGGCTGGATGGTGGGGGTAAGCGTGGCGCTGGCCGGCGCCATTGGTTTTATTGGCCTCGTGATCCCCCATATTTTACGTCTGTGCGGATTAACCGATCATCGTGCTTTGCTGCCTGCCTGTGCGCTGGCAGGGGCGATTGCGCTGCTACTGGCTGATGTGGTGGCCCGCCTGGCGCTGGCTTCGGCTGAACTGCCGATTGGCGTGGTGACGGCAACTCTGGGGGCACCGGTCTTTATCTGGCTGTTGCTCAGAGCCGGGCGTTAGTCGTCACAAGACGGTCTATGATTAAAAGCTGGTAGTTGAAACACTCACGATCCTGGAGAGGCTATGCAAGACTCGATTCTGAATACTGAAGTGACGACGATTGACGGTGACGTGACGACCCTCGACAAATACGCCGGTAATGTACTGCTGGTGGTGAATGTGGCGTCAAAATGTGGCCTCACTCCGCAGTATGAACAACTGGAAAACATCCAGAAAGCGTGGGCTGACCGTGGTTTTACCGTGCTGGGTTTCCCCTGCAATCAGTTCCTCGGACAGGAACCGGGCAGCGAAGACGAGATCAAAACTTACTGTGCGACCACCTGGGGTGTGACATTTCCGATGTTCAGCAAAATTGACGTGAATGGCGAGCAGCGTCATCCGCTGTACCAGAAGCTGATTGCCGCAGCGCCAACGGCAGTGGCGCCAGAAGGGAGCGGTTTCTATGAGCGAATGGTCAGCAAAGGGCGCGCGCCACTTTATCCGGATGATATTCTCTGGAACTTCGAGAAATTTCTCGTCGGTCGGGATGGCAAGGTAGTTCAGCGTTTTGCGCCGGATATGACGCCGGAAGATCCCATTGTTATGGAAAGTATTAAAATCGCGTTGGACAAATAATGTCGTCATTGATGCAGCTACAGGATGTTGTCGAAACGACCCGTTTAAGGCCTCTGTCCGGGGAGATCCGGGCAGGGGAGATCCTGCATCTCGTGGGGCCAAATGGGGCCGGAAAAAGTACACTGCTGGCGCGGATGGCGGGGTTAACAACCGGGGCGGGAACGATCGCGCTGGCGGGCACTGAACTGGCGTCATGGCCCGCAGCCAAACTTGCCCGTCATCGTGCGTATCTGGCGCAGCAGCAAAATCCGCCTTTCGCGATGCCAGTATGGCACTTTTTAACACTGCATCAGGCGGATAAATCCCGGACCGATCAGCTTACTGCAGTTGCCGGGGCGTTAGGGCTGGCGGATAAACTCGATCGCAATGCGAAAGCGCTTTCTGGTGGGGAGTGGCAGCGTGTGCGCCTTGCCGCGGTGATTTTGCAAATCTCGCCGGATATAAACCCGCAAGGACAATTGTTGTTACTGGATGAACCGATGAACAGTCTCGATGTGGCGCAACAAAACGCACTGGATCGCCTCCTCAATAAACTGTGCCAGCAGGGGATCGCCATTGTGATGAGCAGCCACGATCTGAACCATACGTTGCGTCATGCCCATCGCGTGTGGTTGCTCAAACAGGGAAAATTACTCGCCAGCGGCCTACGAGATGAGGTTCTGACCCCGCCAAATCTGGCGCGGGCATATGGTCTGACCTTCCGTCGTCTTGACATTGAAGGCCACAGAATGCTTATATCAACCACTTAAGTTAAATGGTTTCTTGAAAGCCAGCATAAATACCTGCTAAAAGGGTATAAGTACGAAAATACAGAGGATTCGTCCGGAATGCGTTTCTGGTTTCTTTTTTGCACAGCATTATTACTGGCAGGATGCAGCAGCCATCGGGCTCCGCCGCCCAATGCGCGGCTTTCCGATTCGATTACCGTTATCGCCGGGTTAAACGACCAACTTCAGTCCTGGCGCGGCACGCCGTATCGTTACGGTGGTATGAGCCGCGGTGGTGTGGACTGTTCAGGTTTTGTGGTAATGACCATGCGCGACCAGTTCTCATTGCAACTGCCGCGCGAAACGCGTCAACAGGCAAAACTGGGTACGGAAATCGATAAAGAGGAATTGTTGCCAGGCGATCTGGTTTTTTTCAAAACCGGCTCAGGGGAAAGTGGTTTACATGTGGGTATTTATGATACCAACGGTCAGTTTATTCATGCGTCGACCAGTCGAGGTGTGATGCGATCATCACTGGATAATGTTTACTGGCGTAAGAATTTTTGGCAGGCCAGACGAATCTAACGTAAGCGAACTATTACTCTTTTAACGTGATCCATTATTTTATTGCAGGAAAAAGAACAATACTGGATTAGCGTTTATAATCAGGATAATCTGAAGACAAAGGAACCGGACTCCCCGGGCTAAAAGGACAAAATGAACGTTTCCCCGCTGACCTTTAAAAAGACGTACGTTTACGTCCTTTGTAACAGATTTCCGTATAATTCCCTTTCTGCGGGGGTACCGTAATGAATGTTTCACTGGATAATGTGTACCATTCTGAACTCTATTTTCAACCCGCCCGAAATGGTCAAAGAAAACTTATCGGTTTAGAAATCGTTGTCACCTTTGTCAATGATGACCGCAGCGTCCGTATCCCGACAGAACTTGTTCTGCCTCGGCTTTCTACTGAAGAACAGCAGCAGCTATTTGTTGAAAAACTGGCTTTGCTGGAAACATGCCAGCATTTTTTTATTCAGCATAAGCTGATTGCCTGGATTAATATAACCCCGGATGTTGTACCTTTATTATTAATGAACAGTGAGCGTGTTTCTGGCATTAAACGATTTTCATTTATCGAGTTAATGATTAATGAAAATTATCCGGAGCTTGCAGCCGGAAAAGAAAACCAAATGCTGAATGCCCTGGCCGGGCGATTTCCTCTGGTGCTTGCCAATTTTGGCGCGGGGGAGCGTTCGACTAAAGCGATATTCGATGGACTGTTTAAACGCGTGGTTCTCGATCGTAATTTTGTGCAGCGACGGGCGCTCAGCGTCTCATTTGAACCGTTTATGCGCGCCATTCTCACGCAAATTTCACCTTACTGTGACGCGTTGATGATCAACGGTATCGACAGCGAAGAGATGTTTGACCGCGTGATGCCGTTTGGTTTCGGCGCTATGCAGGGCGCTTTGTGGCCAGCGGTCACAGCGAAGCAGGTAACCAAACTAATCCAGGGATAACCTTTCTGTTTGCTGGTGTTTAGGAGGCGGCTAAACGTCTACACTACAGGCAGGAGGCCCTATGACCCTGTCTTTTATTGCCCGCTGGCGCGATGAGCTGCCAGCCACCTTTACCGCACTGAAACCCACACCGCTGAATCATGCACGGCTGATCTGGCACAATGACGCTCTTGCCAGACAACTGGGCATTCCCGACACCCTTTTTAATGTCGACGGCGGCGCGGGCGTCTGGGGCGGCGAAACCCTGCTGCCGGGGATGTCACCGCTGGCGCAGGTCTATAGCGGCCACCAGTTTGGCGTCTGGGCCGGTCAACTGGGCGACGGGCGCGGAATTTTATTGGGTGAGCAGGTTCTTGCCGACGGCAGTACGATGGACTGGCATCTGAAAGGGGCCGGACTGACGCCCTATTCGCGAATGGGAGACGGGCGCGCAGTACTGCGTTCAACGCTTCGTGAAAGTCTTGCCAGTGAAGCGATGCACGCGCTGGGTATACCTACCACGCGCGCGCTGGCTATTGTCACCAGTGAAACCCCCGTGTATCGCGAAACGGTCGAAGCGGGAGCGATGCTCATGCGTCTGGCGCAGAGTCACATGCGCTTCGGTCATTTTGAACATTTCTATTATCGCCGCGAGCCTGAAAAGGCGCAGCAACTGGCCGACTTTGCCATTCGTCATTACTGGCCGCATTTGCGGCAAGAAGCAGACAAATACGTTCTCTGGTTTCGCGATGTCGTTGCCCGAACCGCAACGCTTATTGCGGACTGGCAGACCGTTGGTTTCGCGCACGGCGTGATGAACACTGACAACATGTCGATTCTGGGGCTGACAATGGACTACGGTCCGTTTGGCTTTCTGGATGATTATGAACCTGGATTTATTTGTAACCATTCGGATCATCAGGGGCGCTACCGTTTTGATAATCAACCCGCGGTGGGCCTGTGGAATCTGCAACGCCTGGCGCAAAGTCTGTCGCCCTTTATTGCTGTTGATGCGCTCAATGATGCCCTCGACGGCTATCAGTTAGCGCTGCTGACGCGCTATGGTGAGCGTATGCGGCAGAAACTGGGCTTCATGACGGAGCAAAAAGAGGACAATGATCTGCTGAATGAATTGTTCAGCCTGATGGCGCGCGAGCGCAGTGACTATACCCGCACCTTTCGCATGCTGAGCGTCACGGAGCAGCAGAGTGCTGACTCGCCCTTGCGCGATGAATTTATCGATCGTACGGCGTTTGATGGCTGGTTTTTACGTTACAGAACGCGACTGCAACGCGATGGTGTCGCCGACGCTGAACGCCACCAACAGATGCTGAGCGCTAACCCTTGCGTGGTGCTGCGTAACTGGCTGGCGCAACGGGCGATTGCGGCGGCGGAAAAGGGCGACATGAGCGAGCTGCATCGTTTACACGCTGTGCTCCAGGAGCCTTTCCAGGACAGAAATGATGATTACAGCCATCGCCCGCCAGACTGGGGTAAACGTTTAGAAGTCAGTTGTTCAAGCTAACTGGCTGGTAAACGTTTACTTGCCCGCGTTTCTTACGGACAGGCTGGCAGTGAACGCCAGGAGATCGCAGACCGGGGAGAGGAAATGCCCACCCTTTGCAGGATGGG
Source organism: Citrobacter amalonaticus (assembly GCF_037053465.1). GTDB lineage: Bacteria > Pseudomonadota > Gammaproteobacteria > Enterobacterales > Enterobacteriaceae > Citrobacter_A > Citrobacter_A amalonaticus_H. The sequence continues at coordinate 61,225 of NZ_JBALIF010000019.1, read as the reverse complement.
CAGAGGATCAGAAGCGGCTGTCGACCGCGGAAGCCAGTTTATCGAGCAGCAGTTGCGTATCTTCCCAACTGAGACAAGGATCGGTAATGGATTGCCCATAAACCAGCGGCTGCCCGTTGACGATTTTCTGGGTGCCTTCACGCAGGAAACTTTCCGCCATAATGCCGGCGATAGCCGTAGAGCCGTTGCGGATCTGCTGGCAAACGTCATCACAGACATCCAACTGGCGGCGATGCTGTTTCTGGCAGTTGCCGTGGCTGAAATCGACCACCAGATGTTCTGGCAAATCGAACTCATGCAGGGTGTCGCAGGCAGCCGCAATATCTTCGGCGTGGTAGTTCGGTTTTTTCCCGCCACGCATAATGATATGTCCATATGGATTGCCGCTGGTCTGGTAAATGGTCATCTGACCGGTTTTATCCGGCGAGAGGAACATATGGCTGGCGCGGGAGGCGCGGATCGCGTCCACGGCAATCCGGGTATTGCCGTCAGTGCCGTTTTTAAAACCGACCGGGCAGGAGAGAGCGGAAGCCATTTCGCGGTGGATCTGGCTTTCCGTGGTCCGGGCGCCAATAGCGCCCCAACTGATCAGGTCGGCAATAAATTGCCCGGTCACCATATCCAGAAATTCGGTAGCCGTAGGCACGCCCAGTTCATTCACCTGCAACAGCAGTTTACGCGCCAGTTCGATGCCGTGATTGACGCGGTAGCTGCCGTTCAGATCCGGATCGGAGATGAGTCCTTTCCAGCCGACAACGGTACGCGGCTTTTCAAAATAGGTGCGCATAACGATTTCCAGACGCGCCTGGTGCTGCGTGCGCAGCGCCTGTAAACGTGTGGCATATTCCATCGCGGCGTCGAGATCGTGAATGGAGCACGGACCGACGATCACCAGCAGGCGAGGGTCTTCGCCATTCAATATTTTTTCTATCCGGCGACGGGAGTCGGTTACATGACTGGCGACAGCGGACGACACGGGATGCCGTTGCGCAAGCTCAGCGGGGGTAACCAGACTGTCTATACGCGCGGTACGCAGTTCATCGGTTTTGTTCATGACAAGTCTCAGAAATTTGTTGCTTCTTCGGCAGTGGTACCGGGAAGTGATGGGCACAACCTTAAACCAATCCCTGCTGATTTCAAGTGCGAGGTGTGTCACACCTCGCGGCAGAACGTCATGATAGCAAAAAAACAGAACTCGTGAACTAGTTTATTAGTACATGCGGCGATTCAGCCCCATGATATCGAGGATCTTGGTGGCAATTTCCTCTACCGAATAGTTGGTACTGTTGAGCCACGGGATCTGGTTTTTGCGATAGAGCGCCTCAACTTCAGCCACTTCCATCCGGCACTGTCGCAATGAGGCATAGCGGCTGTTTTCCCGTCGTTCTTCGCGAATCGCCGCCAGTCGTTCGGGATCGATCGTCAGGCCGAAGAGCTTATGCTGCAGCGGTTTTAGCGAGGCGGGCAGAACCAGATTATCCATGTCGTCGGCAATAAAGGGATAGTTGGCCGCACGGATACCAAACTGCATGGCGAGATAGAGGCTGGTGGGCGTTTTGCCACAGCGAGAAACCCCCAGCAAAATCACCTGTGCCTGATCGAGGTTGCGCAACGAGATACCATCATCGTGGGCGAGCGTGTAATCAATGGCTGCGATACGCGCATCATACTTGTTAAGGTTACCAGGATTCAGCCCGTGCGTGCGGTGGGCGACCGGCGTCGGATCAAGCTTCATCTCATGCTGCAATGGGGCGACCAGCGCCTGGACAATATCCTGACAAAAGCCTTCGCTTTGCAGAATAATGGAACGGATTTCCGGCAACACAATGGAGTAGAAAACCAGAGGACGCACGCCGGTTTGCTGATAAATGGCGTCGATCTGCTCCTTAACGGCCCGCGCGCGGTTCTCATTTTCGACGAACGGCAGTGTTATACTGCTGATGGTGACAGGGAATTGCGACATCACCGCGTGGCCTAAAACTTCGGCGGTAATTGCCGTTCCATCGGAAATATAAAATACATGACGATCTACAGCATTATCCATTTTTGCATCCTGAAAGGCAGCCATAATTCTCTGAAAGCATAAATTAAAAATACCGCAAAGCGTAGGAAATAGTGCTGATTTTAGAAATGAAATGGTATTTTTATATTAAATGAAAAGCACATTTCATTTAATGGAATGGTCGTTTATACCGACAATTTTTGTGGAGATCGCCCGCCATACGCGGGTTTGCGCAAATGGGTAAAGTGTCCTAAAAAATAAAAAAATCTATTTGCTTGAACGATTCACCGTTTTTTTAAGCGGATTAAATATGCAAAGATAAATACGTAATTAGGCTTTTCCTAAACTCGTTCATTTATCACAAAAGGATTGTTCGATGTCCAACAATGGCTCGTCACCGCTGGTGCTTTGGTATAACCAACTCGGCATGAATGATGTAGACAGAGTTGGGGGCAAAAATGCCTCCCTGGGTGAAATGATTACTAACCTGTCCGGTATGGGTGTTTCGGTACCGAACGGTTTTGCAACCACCGCCGATGCGTTTAACCAGTTTCTGGATCAGAGCGGTGTTAACCAGCGCATTTATGAACTGCTGGATAAAACGGATATTGACGATGTTACCGCGTTAGCGAAGGCCGGCGCGCAAATCCGCCAGTGGATTATCGACACTCCTTTCCAGCCTGAGCTGGAAAATGCCATCCGCGACGCATATGCACAGCTCTCTGCGGACGATCAGCTGGCCTCATTTGCCGTGCGTTCCTCGGCGACGGCAGAAGATATGCCAGACGCCTCCTTTGCGGGCCAGCAGGAAACCTTCCTCAACGTTCAGGGTTTTGATGCTGTCCTGGTCGCCGTCAAACATGTGTTTGCCTCACTGTTCAACGACCGCGCGATCTCCTATCGCGTTCACCAGGGTTACGACCACCGTGGCGTGGCGCTTTCTGCGGGCGTTCAGCGGATGGTGCGTTCCGACCTTGCGTCCTCCGGCGTGATGTTCTCCATCGATACTGAATCCGGTTTTGACCAGGTGGTGTTTATCACCTCGGCGTGGGGACTGGGTGAGATGGTCGTGCAGGGGGCGGTTAACCCGGACGAGTTCTATGTTCACAAACCGACACTGGCGGCCAACCGTCCGTCGATTGTTCGTCGCACAATGGGCTCGAAGAAAATCCGTATGGTGTATGCGCCGACGCAGGAGCACGGCAAGCAGGTCAAAATTGAGGATGTGCCCCAGGAACAACGCGACATCTTCTCACTGACCAACGACGAAGTGCAGGGGCTGGCGAAACAGGCGGTACAGATAGAAAAACACTATGGCCGTCCGATGGACATCGAATGGGCGAAAGACGGTCATACCGGCAAGCTGTTTATTGTACAGGCGCGTCCGGAAACCGTACGTTCACGCGGCCAGGTGATGGAGCGATACACGCTGCATGCGCAGGGGAAAATCATTGCCGAAGGGCGTGCAATCGGTCACCGCATCGGCGCGGGCGCGGTAAAAGTCATTCACGATATCAGCGAGATGAACCGTATTGAACCCGGCGACGTGCTGGTCACCGACATGACCGACCCGGACTGGGAACCGATCATGAAAAAAGCCGCCGCGATTGTCACCAACCGTGGCGGGCGTACCTGTCATGCCGCCATTATCGCGCGTGAGCTGGGGATCCCTGCGGTTGTGGGCTGTGGCGACGCCACTGAGCGCATGAAAGATGACGAAAAAGTCACGGTCTCCTGTGCGGAAGGCGATACCGGCTATGTGTATGCCGATCTGCTCGACTTCAGCGTGAAAAGTTCCAGCGTCGATACCATGCCGGATCTGCCGCTGAAGGTGATGATGAACGTCGGTAACCCGGACCGCGCGTTTGACTTCGCCTGTCTGCCAAATGAAGGCGTAGGCCTGGCGCGTCTGGAATTTATCATCAACCGTATGATTGGCGTTCACCCGCGCGCTCTGCTGGAGTTTGACGCCCAGGACGCCAAACTGCAGAACGAAATTCGCGAGATGATGAAGGGTTTTGATTCTCCACGCGAATTCTACGTCGGTCGCCTGACCGAAGGCATTGCGACCCTCGGTGCGGCGTTCTGGCCGAAGCGTGTCATCGTTCGTCTGTCAGACTTTAAGTCTAACGAGTACGCGAATCTGGTCGGTGGTGAACGCTACGAGCCGGAAGAAGAGAACCCGATGCTGGGCTTCCGTGGCGCAGGTCGCTATGTGTCAGACAGCTTCCGCGATTGCTTTGCCCTGGAGTGCGACGCCGTTAAACGCGTGCGCAACGACATGGGACTGACGAACGTCGAAATCATGATCCCGTTTGTGCGTACCGTTGAGCAGGCTAAAGCCGTGGTTGATGAGCTGGCGCGCCAGGGGCTTAAGCGCGGCGAAAATGGACTGAAGATCATCATGATGTGTGAGATCCCGTCCAACGCCCTGCTGGCGGAACAGTTCCTCGAATACTTTGACGGTTTCTCCATTGGCTCCAACGACATGACGCAACTGGCGCTGGGGCTGGACCGGGATTCCGGCGTGGTTTCTGAACTGTTCGATGAGCGCAATGATGCGGTAAAAGCCCTGCTGTCGATGGCCATTCGCGCCGCGAAGAAGCAGGGGAAATATGTCGGGATCTGTGGTCAGGGGCCGTCTGACCATGAAGACTTTGCCGCCTGGCTGATGGAAGAGGGGATCGACAGCCTGTCGCTGAACCCGGACACCGTTGTCCAGACCTGGCTGAGCCTCGCTGAACTGAAAAAATAATGGGATGCCGGATGGCGCTCCGCTTATCCGGCGAATATCACTGTCCCTGTAGGCCGGATTAGGCGGTACGCCGCCATCCGGCAATTTATCCCGCAGCCTGCGCCGCGTCTAATCGCCGAATAATATCCTGACGCAGCAGGAACTTCTGAATTTTACCGGATGCGGTTCTCGGCAGTTTCTCGACCACCACAAGATGCTCCGGATATTTGTACTTTGCCACCCGTTTGCGGCTAAAGAAGGTGATAAGCTCCTCCAGCGACAAAGAAGAGTGCGGGGCTTTCAGTACGACATAAGCGCACGATCGCTCGCCTAAGCGCTCATCCGGCATGGCAACAACACATGCATCGTGGATGCGGGGATGTTGCAACAGAATATCTTCCACCTCCCGACTGCTGATGTTCTCGCCGCCGCGCACAATAATATCTTTTTTGCGCCCGGTTACCTGAATGTAACCCTGTTCATCCATGCGACAGAGATCGCCACTGTAGTACCAGCCCTCGCTGTCCAGCGCCCGGGCGGTCAGCTCCGGTTCATCGAGATAGCCCATAAACACGTTAGGACCGCGCGATGCTTCTTCACCTTCAACGCCAGGCGGGACAGGTTGCCGTGCTTCATCAACAATCTTTATCTCGACGCCAGCCGCCGCATAGCCGTCAGTATTCATCATCCGCGACAGCGGGTCGTCAAGATTGACCATGGCATGCGGTGAGCTTTCCGTCGAACCATAGATACTCAGCAGTTTAATACCTCGCCGCTGGCAATCGCGGGCAATTCGCTGCGGAATGGTCGTGCCGCCGCACAAAAAAAAGCGCAACGAAGAGAGATCGGCAGGGCGTTGCTCCATGGCACACAGCAGATCGTAGACAAACGGCGTGGCGCCAGACACACAGGTACAGCGCTGTTGTTCCAGCAGTTCAAGACAGGCCTCAGGAGTAAAAATGTCCAGCAGTACGCTACGCGCACCGATCAGAAACGGCGCTGTCACGCCGTGTAAAAAACCGGTCGCGTGCCCCAGCGGGGCAGGCATCAGAAACACGTCCAGCCAGGTCAGATTGAGACGTGCGCAGTAGGCCCGTTCGCTGGCGAGAATGTTGTTATGACTGAGCATCACCCCTTTGGGCAGACCTTCGGTGCCCGAGGTAAACAACACGGCGGCCAGTTCATCACCGTGAACCGGGATGGAGTCGGCAAGCGGAGCGCTTTCGGCAATGATTTGACTCAACGCAAGCGACGAGGTGGCCGGTGCCAGTTTGTCGACACCGATAATGTGTCGCAGATGGGGAAGCTGGTTTTGCAGAGGCAGGATGACATCCACCGGACGGGTCTGCTTAAAGACGGTGGGCGCGAAAAACAGTTTCGCCTGGCACTTATTCAATACCCACACCAGTTCGGCCTCACGCCAGGCGGGTAACAGAGGTACAGATACCGCGCCGGTTTTCAGGCAGGCAACGTAGATCACGGTAAATTCGTACCAGCCAGGCAACTGAAAGGCAATGCGATCGCCTGCCTGAATCCCGTTTTCAACCATCCAGCCTGCCAGACAGCTTGCCGAATGGTCGAGCTGCGCATAGGTTAATGATGCCCCGTGACTGTCGGCAACGGCGATTTTCTCCGGCACGCTCCGGACGGTCTGGCGCCAGTAGTCACCGAGCGAGGCATCGCCCCAAAAGCCAAGCCTGCGGTATGCGTCCCGCCGCCCGGCGTCAAATGTGAATGTGACACTCATTAGCGGTTCTCGATCATTCATGAAAAACGGTCGGGCCGGAGGGCGTGACGATGCCTGCACCGGCCTGGTGGTTATCCGGTACGGCGCTTATCAGCCGTAGCGGAAATCGACGCCAAACGTGCCTGTCGGCCAGGACCATTTTTCGAGGATCGTCTCACCGCACAGTACGCGGCAGGTACCACACTCCAGACACCCCGCAGAATCGAAGTGAACGTTGCCTGCTTCATCCTGCTTATAAAGTCCGGCGGGGCAGGCATTCATCAGTTTGCGAAATTCGTTGATATCCGGGTTTGCCGCCAGAATGATGTGCGGGTGGCCTTCATCAACATGGAATTTATTAACGCCGAGTTTGACGTCGACGTTCACGCGGTTTACCTCGCTCATAGTGCGGTCACTCCCTTAATGCCATCTTTCAGCAGATTCAGCAGGCCAATCGGTTTTGCATGGGACAGGATCATTTTGCGAACCGGCATGTTTGGGCGGCCGTCAATGGTGAACAGGTCGTTCATGATGTCGGCCACCATGCGCGGGTACTGTGTAAACAGACGTGGATTCTCCATCAGCGCCGGGATCTTGCGAAAATGCTGCATATCGCGCATCACGCAACTTTGCTCCAGCGCGCGTTTGTACTCTGACAGCGTTTGGGCAGAGAAGTCCTGGCGCGCTTTGGCTGTAATAGCGGCGTGGGCCGCAGCCTCGGCAGAGGCGATGGCTAAATCCATTCCGCGCACCGTGTAACCGAGATTCAGGCAGAAACCGGCGGCATCGCCAACAATCATAACCCCGTCATCGACCAGTTGCGGCACCATGTCCAGTCCACCTTCTGGCACCATGTGCGCAGAGTATTCCAGCAGTTTGCCACCCTGAATCAGCGGACGAATGGTGGGATGTTGTTTAAAATCTTCCAGCATCTGCGGTACGCTTTTTTGCGCATGGGCCATGTCACCCAGACCGCATACCAGCCCGAGGGAGACAGAGTCGCGATTGGTATAGAGGAAACCGCCGCCCATCAGACCGTTTGACGGTGAACCTGCGAACAACCATGCGGCTCCCTCATCTTCTGACAGGTTAAACCGATCCTGAATTTGCGCCGGGGAGAGGCTAATCAGCTCTTTGACCCCAACCGCATAATGATGGGCAGACGATGCAGGGACCATACCCAGCGATCGGCCCAGCATGGAATTCACGCCATCGGCGAGGATCACCACGTTAGCGTCAAGAATATCGTCCCCCGCCTGAACACCAGTAACCTGATTGCCTTCGCGGATGAGCGCGTCCACGCGCACACCCGGAATGAACTGTGTGCCAGCCTGTTCCGCTTGTTCCATCAGCCAGGGATCAAGCCGGTTGCGCAACACGGTGTAGGACGCCTGCGCGGGAACATCCGGTTGCTCGCGATGGTAATCCAGGGTGACCGCGCTTTCTTCGGTCATAAACGAGATTTTCTCGCGAGTCACTTTGCGCTCAATGGGTGCCTGCCGGGCGAACCCCGGCATAATGCGTTCAATCGTGTGGGCGTAGAGGCGACCGCCGGTCATGTTTTTACTGCCTGCGCTGTTGCCGCGTTCAATGACCAGCACATCCAGCCCGGCTTTCGCCATAACGTACGCCGCCACTGTTCCCGCCACGCCAGCACCCACTACGATGGCATCAAATTTATCATCCGACATGCTGTAAGCTCCTTCCCGCCGTTTTGCACAGCGGGAGATAGGGATAAACGTGAGAATTAGCGCAGTTGCGCAATCAGGGCAGGGACCACTTTGTAGATATCGCCTACCAGCCCATAGTCGGCATAGTTGAAAATGGGCGCATTTTTATCTTTGTTAACGGCAACAATCACTTTGGCGCCATTGCCGCCAACCATGTGCTGGATTTGGCCTGAGATACCCAGCGTCAGGTACAGATCAGACTTCAGCAGAACGCCGGAAACGCCGATATAACGTTCGCGCTCCATCCAGTTTTCACCTTCAGCAATCGGGCGCGAGCAGCCCACTTCGGCGCCGAGCACGTTGGCGAGTTCATATACCATGGCGAGATCGTCCTGTGCTACCAGGCCACGACCAATACCGACAACGCGTTTAGCTTTGCTGAGATCGACGCTGCTGAGTGTTCTGGCGCGGCGTTCCTGACACACAATGTCATGCTGCGGCGCAACCCAGACGGCACTCTGGACCGGGCAGTCATGGGCCGGATTTACAGGTGCGCCTTCCAGAATGCCGGGCGCAAGGGTGATAATCGCCAGCGGGCTGTTGAGTTTCTCTTTGCCAGATGCCAGCCCGCCATACATACGGTGTTCGGCAAACAGAGTGTTATCCTCGACACTCACCGCCGTGGCATCGTTCACCATTGCGGCATCCAGTTGAATGCTGAGACGCGCGCCCAGCGCTTTGCAGCGTTTGGTCGCCGCCATCAGGAGCAGTCCGCTAGCTGTTGGCTGGATCAGTGCGGCAAGCGTTTCGGCATAGTTTTCGATGCGCTGGAGAGAAGAATGCTCATCCAGCACAACGATGCTGTCGGGACCATACGGCTTAACACGTGCCGCCTGTTCGTTTCCCTGGACAATGGCACAGACCTGCTGGCCCCACTGACGCGCGCCAGCCATCAGCTCCGCATAGCGTTCGACGTTATCGCTAAATACCCAGACGTGGGTTAATTGACTCATGATGATGTTCTCCGTTGGGCTCAGTTCAGGACTTTTTTCAGGTGTTCAGCCAGTTCGGCGATCGCTTCCGGCGAATCGTTATCCAGAATGATGTGCTTACGTTCTGTTTGCGGCGGCACGGTAATGGCGACCAGTTCGGCCTGTGGCAAGCCCTGGCTCCACGCAATGTCGCTGGCCTGCCAGCAATGAACCGGTTTTTTACCTGCGCCAAGAATGGCCTTCATGGAAGGGATGCGCGGGAGGTTAATATCCGAAGTGACGCAGACAACGGCAGGTAATGACAGTTCGATCACTTCGATCTCATCTTCCAGTGTGCGCTCAACCAGCAGTTTTTCCCCGTGACGCTGAATGCTGCTGACGGCACTGACGGTGGGCAGTTGCAGGATTTCGCCAACCAACAGGCCAACCTGTTGCGCATACAGGTCGCCGGAGCCTTCTCCAAAGAGGATCAGATCAAAGCCCATTTTCTTCGTGGCGGCGGCGATCGCCCGGGCGGTATCTTTTGGCAGCGCGTGTTCCAGTTGCGCATCCTGCATCAGGTATAAGGCGTGCGGGCCACGGGAAAGCACATCTTTACGCACTTTCGAGCTCTGTAGTAACGATCCGCCGACCGTTAGCGCGGCGATCTCATCGTCAGCTTCGCTGGCTATCTGTACTGCCGCTTCGATAGCATTAAGATCGAACTGGCTGATTTTCGCGTCTGCGTTGTCAAAATTGAGAGTATGTTCGGGGGTAACAACAATGTCCTGTTCTTCAGGCACCAGCTTAAAGCAGGTTATTATTTTCATGGTATCTCCTGTGAGTCGCATACCGTTCGTGACGTTCCGGCCACCCCGGCGGAAAGATAAAACAGACTGGAAATAGTGTGCGACAGCAGGAGGCGTTTTTTCGACGGCGCAATCTGTTTTCATTACAAAGAATCTTGCAAAAAAAATGAGATCGACAATACAAAAGAAATGCACAGAAAATCATTTTATAAAAACAAACATATTATCTTGCAGCCGAAGAAAATAATCTTGTTTTGCCGTGGTTGAATAGTGTTGTATAACCGCCACAGCCGCTTTATTTTATCCTTATTATATTGTTCAGGATGATTAACCGCTTGTGGAGGGCATCATGTATCAACGCTGTTTTGATAATGCCATAGAAAGCCTTTTTGACCAGGGAAAGACGCCGCGATTTTCCCGCTTTGTCATTAGTGATGACCCACGCTGGGAGTCGGGTCATCATGTGCATGATAATGAGACGGAGCTGATTTACGTTAAAAAGGGGATTGTCAGATTAATAATCGATTCTTCACTGTATGTCGCGCACGAGGATGATATTGTCGTCGTGGAACGGGGGCGGTTACATGCGGTGACGTCAGATGTGAACGCGCCGGCAACGACCTACACCTGCGCGCTGTATGGCTTTCGCTTTCAGGGGTGGGAGGAGAATCAATTGCTGCAACTGCACTCCTGCCCGGTGGTTTCCGTCGGTCAGGGTAAAGAGGTGATTAAAAGTATTTTCAATGAACTCAGCGTGATGCTGCCGCAAAGTAAAAACGGATTAACGTCGTCGGTCTGCGACGCGTTTGCTTATGCCTTAACGGTATTGTTCTACGAAAACTTTAAAAATGCTTATCGATCTGAACAAGGCTATATCAAAAAAGATGTTCTGATTAAAGATATTCTGGTGTACCTGAATAATAACTATCGGGAGAAAATCACGCTCGAACAATTATCCAAAAAATTTCGCGCCAGTGTGAGCTATATTTGCCACGAATTTACCCGCGAATATCATATTTCTCCCATTAACTATGTTATTCAACGACGAATGACCGAAGCGAAATTTGCGCTTACTAATACCGACGCGTCGCTGGCGGAAATATCCTGGCGGGTAGGGTACGAGAATGTTGACCACTTTGCGAAGTTGTTTCTGCGGCATGTGGGATGTTCTCCAGGCGATTACCGCAAACAGTTCAAAAACAGCCTGGCTGAACAGACTTGTTTATTGTCTGATGCCTGATGGATTTTGTCGGCCGGTGCGTTCAACCCACCGGCCTGCAACTTACTTGTCCTGATAATCTTTGAGGATCTGACGACCCGCGACATAAATCATGATCTCATCCGTTCCGCCGCCGATACGCTCACAGCGAACGTCGCGCCAGAATCGTGAGACGCGCGCTTCGTCGGTATAACCCAGCCCGCCCATAATCTGAATCGCATCGTCAATCACTTCCATCGCCGTGCGGGCGCAGTACAGTTTCGCCAGTGCGGCGCTGGTGCGCAGCGACTGCTTCTGATCCGCCTGCCAGGCAACCTTCAACACCATATTGCGCATATTCTCGATTTTAATGGCCATCAGCGCCAGCTTTTCCTGGATCATCTGGTTATGGCCAATCGGCTTGCCAAAGGCGATGCGCTGGTTGGCGTAACGTGCGGCATCTTCAAACGCACACTCGGCAAAACCGGTACTGCGCGCGGCATTGATCAGACGTTCCATCTCAAAGTTGTACATCACGTTGAGAAAGCCCATGCCTTCTTCGCCAACCATGTCGCTCTCTTCAACCTCAACGTTATCGAGATACACTTCACAGGTGCTCAGCATGTGCCAGCCGATTTTGTGCAGCGGGTTGATTTTGATCCCCGGTTTGTTCGATTCCACCCACCAGAGGGTAAAGGCTTTTTTCGGATCTTTCGGCTCCGGGTCGCGCGCCAGCACCAGCATATACGGATACTCTTTGGCGCCGGTAATAAAGGTCTTCTGACCATTCAGGTAAACCTTGCCGTTTTTGCGCGTATAGCTGGTGGTGGCACTGTTATTATCTGAACCCGCGCCTGGCTCCGTTAAGGCCAGCGCATAGGCGGGATCGCCGGTTTCCAGGGTGCTCTGCGCCGTTTTGCGCAACTGCTCAGGGGAACCGAAACGGAGCATGCTGTGAATGCACTGACCGTTGGTGATCAAAAAGGCGGGAGCTCCGCATTTTGACACTTCCATCAGCGCCAGCATTTGGGTGACATAGTCTGCCGGAATGCCGCCGAACTCTTCCGGCACGCCTAACATCGAGATGCCGTTATCCGCCAGCGCGCGCATAAACTCTCTCGGATAGGTGGCGGTCTGATCGCAGGTACGGAAATACTCCTCCGGAAACTGGGTGGTGATCAGTTCGCGAATACTGGCAAGCAGCAGCTCTTGCTCTTCGGTTAAAGAAAAGTCCATCGTCGTACTCCTTTTAATTGGCCGCTTCAGGCAGTTCAAAGCCCATGGTGGCGTCGATAAATAATCTTTCGTCCATCAGTTTCAGCGTCGGCGAAATCACCGGGGTAAAGTCCATTTTGGCGAGAATGTCGCGTTCGAGATCCACACCTGGCGCAATCTCAATGAGATGCAGACCATCCTCCTTCAGCGTGAATACCGCGCGTTCGGTGATATAACGCACGTCCAGTCCCCGTTCGAGGGCGATTTTTCCGCTGAAAGTAATTTCCGGCAGCTCGCGGATGAATTTATTGACCCGGCCTTCCTGGACGATAGTTAACTTTCCGTCGGCAACTTCTGTTTTCAGGCTGCCGGCAGTCAATGTGCCGCAGAAAACAATTTTCTTTGAGGTGGCGCTGATATCGATAAAGCCGCCGGTTCCCATGATTTTGCCGTTGAACTTATGCACTCCAACGTTGCCGTGACGGTCGACTTCCGCGAAGCTCAGATAACAGACGTCCAGACCTCCACCGTGGTAGAAGTCAAACTGAGAAGTCATATCGAGAATGGCGCGAGTATTCACGTTTGCGCCGAACGCGACGCCCTGGGAGGTGATACCGCCCACCGGACCGGTTTCGACGGTCAGGACAAAATCATCGGCGCAGCCTTCTTCGCGCGCCACCAGGCCAATGCCATCGGCGATACCGACCCCCACGTTACCAACCGCGCCTTTTCGCATCTCATACAATGCGCGTCGGGCGACCAGCTTGCGCTGATTGAGGGGCTGGGTGAGCTGGGTGCTGTCGTCGAGGGTAAAATCACCTGAGATAAAGCGGTTTACCGGTGCGCCGCCATAGAGTTGCGTCTGTTCCGGATCGACCACTACGATATCCACCAGATAGCCGGGAATACGCACCGATTTGGGATGCAGTGTGGCCTTTTTAACCATTTTCTGCACCTGCATCATCACAATACCGCCGTTGTTGTGTACCGCCTGAGCCAGTACCAGCGCGTCGAGATACATCACTTCGTCTTCAAATGAGGCGTAGCCTTCACTGTCGCAGGTGGTGGCGCGAATAAATGCCACGGTGGGGGCAATGGCTTTGTAGTAGAGGTACTCTTTGTTATCAATTTCAACCAGCTTGATGAGATCTTCCTGCGTCACCTCGTTCAGTTTGCCGCCCTGTTGGCGCGGGTCGACAAAGGTGCCAATGCCGATATCACTCAATATTCCGGGCTGATGCGCAGCTGCAGCCCGCAGTGTCTGAGTGAGCACGCCTTGCGGGTAGTTATAAGCGACAATTTTATTTTGCTCGGCTAATTCGGAAATACGTGGCGACTGGCCCCAGTGTCCACATAATGCCCATTTCACCAGACCTTCCTGGGCCAGCGGGCTGATTCCCCGGTCGGCACGATCGCCCAGACCTGTCGGGCTAATAATCGATAAATTACGCGGTGTTTGCGTTTGTTTATATTTTTCGGCAAGGGCGGTAATTAATGTGGTGGCTTCCAGAATGCCGCCACCGGCACCCAATATACAGAGTACATCTTCATCTTTAATATAATTGACTGCGTCCTGGGCCGGAAGCACAGGCACGCGCCCCTTCACGCGAGGTGGTCTTGAAGATTTCATATTAACTCCTCGAATATTCAGCGCAATTAGCCGGGTAATGCGCAGGCGCAGGGCGCCACAGACTATTCGCGATGAATATTCCATTAGAAATAGGTTTAATATTGCTGGCGGGAATCTGTTATTCCCGCCTTAATTAATGCGTCAGGCCTGATGTAAAATCGTTAATACCGTACGCAGTTCGGTTACCGATATTTGTCCAGGCGCGGAGGCTTTTTTCACTGCGCCAAACGTGGCTGCCGAACCAAAGACTTCGCCTGCCAGACGAGAAATTACGCCTGTCTTCGACATCGACATGGTGATCACCGGACGGTCGGCATACTGCTCCTGCATTTTCAGCGTGGCAGAAAGCAGCGTCAGGACATCAACGCGGCTTTGCGGCATCAGGGCGATTTTCGGGATATCCGCGCCCAGTTCCTGCATTTTACGCAGACGTTGAACGATCTCATCTTCCGCTGGCGTCTTATGGAAATCATGGTTGGACATGATGACCTTAACGTTTTTGCTGTGCGCGTAGTCAACCGTTGTCTTAACGATCTCATCGCCGGTGAACAGTTCGAGATCAATCATATCGACCTGTCCGCTGTCGACCGCGACCCGATTCAGCGCAATGTAAGCGTCGGTGGAAATGGCTTGTTCACCGCCTTCATTAGCGCTACGAAAGGTAAACAGCAGCGGTGTGGTCGGCATCGCGGCGCGAATAGCGCCAATGGCCTCCAGCACGGCCTCTGCTGACGCAACATTGGCGAAATGGTCAACGCGCCACTCCAGAATATCGAAATCCGCGTCACGATAGGCTTGCGCTTCTGCCCTGACGCTGGCGATATCTTTACCCATCAGCGAGACGATTATTTTTGGAGCCCCTTCGCCAATCACGAGGTTTTTTACGGTTACGGTTTTCATTTAATACCTTTTTAAGTCTCAGTTTCCTGGCCGTCAGGCCGCAAACCCCATCACCTGTTTTACATATTCCAGCGGAAAATCTTTGCCGGTCCACAGTTTGAACTGTTCAGCGCCTTGCCACAACAACATGCCGTAACCATCTATCGTTTTGCAACCGGCTTGTTGCGCCTGCTGCAGCAGTTTCGTCATATGTGGGTTATAGACGCACTCGGTCACCAGCAGATCCGGGCGCAACAGACTCACGTCGCTCACAACGGATTCATTATCCAGCGGTTTCATGCCCACTTTAGTGCCGTTGGTCAGGATATCTGCCGTGGCGAGGGCGTCCGCAAAGGCCTTCTGATCGGCAAGGTCTGTTACCGTCACTACGCAGTCGGTGTTTTCATTCACCCGTTTTGCGAAATCCAGCGCTTTCTGGAAGAACTCATCATTGCGGTTAAAGAGCTTAATCGCTTTGATTCCCTCGATCGCTGCCTGTGCGCCAATGGCGGTGGACGCGCCACCTGCGCCTACTAACACCATGGTTTTGCCCTTGATATCGAAGCCGCTCTCTTTAATAGCCCGAATATGGCCCGTCCCGTCGGTGTTGTAACCGCGTAAATAACCGTCATCATTAACAATCGTATTAATCGCGCCGACCAGTTTGGCCGCCGGGGTTAACTCATCAACGAACTCACAGGCCAGTTGTTTATTTGGCATGGAGACGCCGGTGCCGCGCATTTTGAGCGCCTTAAGCCCTTCAATAGCCCCCGCGAAGGTGCTGTTATCAACTTCAAACGCCATATAGGTAAACGGCAATCCGGCTTTTTCCAGCGCCTTATTTTGCATTTCCGGTGACAGGCTGTGTCTGATGGGGTAAGCCATCAGGCCGATCAGTTCATATTTCGCGGTTACATCCATAATATAACTCCTTAAATTTTCACTTCATGTGCGATTGAAAATAGCGTTCGCCCAGACGGATATCGTTCGAAGGAATATTGAAAACCCGGTAATAGCGGACGAAAACAATAATGGCGGTGATGAAGGCCAGCAGGGCAAAAACAAAATCCAGTAAAATGATGTATTGCAGGCCGATAGTTGAGAGATACCCGGTGATGAGCGGTATAACAAAGTTGGCGAGGCCGCCCATCATCATATAGACGCTGGTGACTTTGGCTTTGCTTTTCGGGAAGAACTCCGACATGACCGAAACGCCCAACTGTAGGATGCCACCCGCGGCGGAAAAACCGATGACAAAGGCGCCAACGTTACAGACCAGCGGGGAGGGATACAGATAAATCACAGCAGCAGTGATGGTTGCCAGGCCTGCGTTAAAGACGTTCGCCCAGATAGGCCTGACCATTTTTTTAAGTAAGGCGGCGAAGATAAAGACGCAGACCAGCGAGCCCATGCTGTACCAGGTGATGGTTTTCAGCGCATCGGCTTCGGCCATTCCGGCAAACGCCATGGCGTATTTGGGCATCCACACCACAATGACATAAAAGGTCGAAAACGCCGCTACACCAAACAGAACGGACGCAACGCCTTCCAGCCAGACCAGCGGTTTGCTGTTCATTTGTGGCAGCTCTTTCGCCACGCTGGCATCCACCAGTTGGCCGGGGAATTTGCTGCGCAGCAGCATCAGGGTGATGAGCACAAACAGCACGCCAGGCATGATGACGCCGTAGCCGTACCAGATGTTGTTGAGCAGCATGTAGCTGACGAGCATCGGATAGAGCATCTGCCCGAAGGAGACCATGGCCTTAACCAGGATCACCGCCGAGCCTGAGGCTTTCGGGAAACACTCCATCAGCGCCGGATAACCACCGGTGTCGAGGGCGGAGTTTGCCACACCCACGCAAACGGCAAGGACAAAGGCCACCATCAGATTTGGGCTGGCAGGGATGCCGAAGAAAAAGAGAATATATAATAAGACGCCCAGCAGAATAATGGCCCGACGGCCAAATTTATCCGACAGGAAACCAAAGAACAGAATACTGACCAGTCGGCCCAGACCGATACCTGAAATTAAATAGGCGATTCCGGCGCTGTCGGTGGAGAATTTTTCCGCAAGCGAAGTCATATTTTGTGCCAGCGTAATTACGCTAATGCCATGGAGAAAATAGCTGAGATAAATACAGATCACAGCCAGGATAAATGGCGTGCTGAAAGCCTTATTCTGAGACATTTTCACAGCTCCTTGCTGGTTAATTTTGTTCTGTGTGTGCCTGCTTTCTGGTGTGAGGCGATTTTCCATTACTATACGGTTATAAAATAACGGAGCCTACATAACATGCCGTTTTCATTACCAGGTATATTGCAGTCAAAAGTGTGAGAACCCACTTCTCTTAATCGGGATTGCTGATGTTTTAATGATTATTTCCCGTGGTATGTTGCAGTGAGTGAAAACAATATTGCATATGTGGGTTCATGATTATTCCGCTAAGGGGGAGAACAGCATTCGGCGTCGGGTTTCGAGGCGGCTGCGGTAGCCGATAAACAGCGCTAACAGGAATCCCACGGCTGCAATTGCGGTATCAAACCACATAATATCGGCGATGCTGCGCTCAGCCAGATGTGCCGTCACCAGTGGAATAGTGAAGGTAGCGATACTGCCTGCGCTGTAATAAATCCCGGTGGCTTTCCCTTTGGCATGCGGAAAGCGGGCGGCCATCAGCGTTAAACCAATCTGTACCACGCCGCCTGCAGAGGAAAAGCCAATGACAAATGCAAACGCCATTACGACATAGACCGTGGGATAGAGGCAAACCGTCAGTAACGCGACAAAAGAGATAAAGGTGTAAAGCATCAGTAAAGTCGTTGAGCGTACCGTTTTCCGTATCAGTGGCGCGGTGATCAACACGCACAGCAACGAACCGCAGGTATAAATGCTTAACAGTTTGATAGACAAGGTGTAAGACATCCCGGCAACGAACTGGCCGTATTGCGCCAGCCACTGGCTGATGAGATAAAACGTCGCCATGGCGATATAGCCATATAACGTGTAACTGACCAGGTCGAGCAGCGAGCAACGGTGTTTTTCTGCGGTGAGCGATTTCTCCGGTACGGGCAGCGGTTTTTCCCGTCTTCCGGGGTGAGGCGGAAAGGCGCAGCGAAGCAAAAACACGCCGTTTATCAGCATAATCATAGCGGCAATGATAAATGACCAGCCAAACCACAGTTGCGCCCACACCAGCAGACTGATGATGATGGGCAGTAAAAACTGTCCGCCGGAGACAAACGCTTTAATCAGGATGTTAGCCGTACCTGGCGAAGAGGGAAACGCCTCCATCAGGCTGGGGTAGGTTCCGGCGTCCAGGAAACTGTTCGCCATGCCCGCGAGAAAACCAAATGCATAAGCAATGATAATGTTATGGGTTGTCAGGATGCCGAAGAAGAACGTCAGGTAACAAATCATTCCCAGAATAATAAAAGGGCGGCGACCAAAACGGTCAGACAGCAGGCCTGCGCAAAACAGGACACTTAACCGCCCAATCCCCAACGAGGAGATAACCACAGAGACGCCTGCGGCGTTGGTCTGCCACTGCTGTTCAAGCGAGGCCATGTTGAGGCTCATCAGGATGACTCCCATGCCATGGACCAGATAATTGAGATACAACCCCATCGCCGTGGGAAAATAGTGATTCTTCATGATGTTTGCTCTGCGAATTCGCAAAAGTTATTCCCTGGTACGGGTAAATGCCCGTGCCTTAAAAATCTCTGGTTCTGTTTATTTGATGTTATTCAGCGTGGCTCATTCGCTGAGGGAAACTCGCGCGTTAGCACAGATGTTCAAGGTCGTGAGCATAGAGTTCAGCCGCAACGGATTGGTAAATTTTCCAGTCAAGAAAACGGCCGTCCCGATAAACTGACTGAAAGTCCGTTAATTCAGGAAAGAAACGCATGGTATTATTGCCAATGCGATTATTGATTTTTTCAATAATAGCATTAATGCGTAACTTTCTTTTTCTGCGCATGTCGAGCATTGTTTCTACAATAGCGGGAGGGATTTCTGATTCGCCATTTTCCCATTGCCGCCAGGTCGCGACGTTATACTCTGGGGCAATCCATGAGACGCACTCCTCAACGGTCATTGCAAACACATGACGTAATGCCTGTAGTTCATAAGCGTTCATCATTTAATGACCTCAAATAAAAAGACGATGACGCATAAATAACACTATCAGGAGGATTTCGGCGTGAAGAGAGTCGCAGTATCTTGTGCAATATTATTTGTTACCGGTCTGTGAATATCACTACAAGAGCCGTGGTTAACAGGATTTCAGGATAAAAAAAGCCCATCGTGGGAGATGGGCAAAGACTACACACAGCAATTCGTTGTTTCACTCAGGGGATTTCCATGCTTATAAATCAATGTGTTGATCTATAGCCTTGGGCTAATAGTAGGGCATCGGGCGTTTTAGCGTCGATCAGATTCGTCTCAATAGTTTAAAATCTGTAAATAATTTGCGACAGAAATCAGAATAGACGAAGCGGGAATAAGGCGTTGAGAAGCGTTGTGACAGGCTATTGATTAGGAATGCTAAACAATCAGGCGACCGGAGCCGCCTGATGTCGTATTACTTATTGAGGTCTTCGGGTTCACTCAACTCATCAAGGATTTCTTCCGGGTTGCTGGTCGGCACAGGGGCTTCGTTAACCCAGGCTGAGAACAGACGCCATGAGACGGCTAACAGAACCGGGCCGATAAACAGACCAATCATGCCAAACGCAATCAGCCCCCCGATGACACCAGAGAGGATCAGGATAAGTGGGAGATCGGCACCCATACGAATAAGCATCGGGCGAATTACGTTATCCAGCGTACCGACAACGGCGCTCCAGACCAGCAGCACGGTGCCCCAGGTGTGATCGCCGGTCCAGTACAGCCAGATAATGGCGGGGACCAGCACGGGTAAGGGGCCAAGTTGCACCAGGCAGGAGAGGATCATCACCACAGATAGCAGCGTAGCGTAAGGAACGCCGGTGACGGCCAGACCAATGCCGCCCAGCACCGCCTGTACCAGCGCCGTCACGACAACGCCGAGTGCAACGGCGCGGATGGCTTGTGCTGCCAACAGCATCGCCGCATCGCCACGTTTGGCGGCCAGACGGTAGGCAAAATGGCGAATCCCCATCGCCACCGTTTCACCGCGCCAGTAAAGCAAGGCGCTGAACAACAGCATCAGACCACAGTGCATCATAAAGCGGCCAATATGCGCCGCCTGGCCGACAAACCAGGTCGTCGTTGTGCCGATATACGGGCGCACTTTCGCCATGATCGCCGTGCCGCCCATATCCAGCAGATGGTGCCACCCGGCATACAGTTTCGCGCCGACAAGGGGAATGCTGTTCAGCCAGGCGAGATCGGGCAATGTCATGTCGCCGCTCGTCACGGCATGAATCAGCGGTCCACTGCCATCGACAATACTGTTGACCAGCAACGCAATCGGAATGATGAACAGCAGGACCAGTAAGAGCGTCATCACCAGCACGGCCAGCGACCGACGGCCCCAGAGTAATTTTTGCAAACGGAGTAAAATCGGCCAGGTCGCGATGACGATAGTACCTGCCCAGGCAAAGCCCAAAATAAAGGGTTGAATAATCCAGAAACACGCCACAATCATGATGGCTAAAAACAGCACCGACAGCATCACTTGTGCGATATCCCTGGGCTGACGAACATTGACCATAACTTATTTTCACCTGTGTAGTGCGTCAGAACGTTGACGCGACGTGACCACCTGAAACGCGTCTCATAATGATGAACAATTTCAGCGGTTTTTAACAGGCGGATTCTGCCAGTATTTCTGCTGGGTGTATTAGAAAAAAATGTGATACAACAATAAGCAAACGATTAACATCCACAACACCACAGACCGCAGGAAAGGGTCACGATAATGATTCCACAAATTTCTCAGGCACCCGGCGTCGTTCAGCTGGTGCTCAATTTTTTGCAAGAACTGGAGCAACAGGGGTTTACCGGCGATACGGCGACCAGTTATGCCGATCGTCTGACAATGTCGACAGATAACAGTATCTATCAGCTTCTCCCCGATGCGGTTGTTTTCCCCCGCTCAACGGCCGATGTGGCACTGATTGCCCGTCTGGCTGCGGAACCGCGTTTTACCTCGCTGATTTTCACTCCGCGCGGCGGCGGTACAGGAACCAACGGACAGGCCCTGAACCAGGGCATTATTGTTGATCTGTCCCGCTACATGAACCGCATTATTGAAATCAACCCGGAAGAAGGGTGGGTGCGGGTGGAAGCCGGCGTTATCAAGGACCAACTGAATCAGTTTCTCAAACCGTATGGCTATTTTTTTGCGCCTGAACTGTCGACCAGTAACCGGGCGACGCTGGGCGGGATGATCAACACCGATGCATCCGGTCAGGGGTCGCTGGTTTACGGAAAAACGTCCGATCACGTCCTGGGGGTCCGGGCTGTGCTGCTGGGCGGTGATATTCTTGATACCCAATCGCTGCCGGTTGAACTGGCGGAAACGCTTGGCAAGAGCAACACGACTATCGGTCGTATCTATCGCACGGTATTAGAGCGCTGTCGCGACAACCGTCAGCTCATTATTGATAAATTCCCCAAACTGAACCGTTTCCTGACAGGCTACGATTTGCGGCATGTCTTTAACGACGACATGAGTGAGTTCGATCTGACCCGCATCCTCACCGGTTCGGAAGGGACGCTGGCGCTGATCACTGAAGCGCGGCTGGACATTACGCCGCTGCCGAAAGTCCGTCGCCTGGTCAACGTGAAGTACGACTCGTTTGACTCCGCGCTGCGTAATGCGCCGTTTATGGTCGAGGCGCGCGCGCTTTCGGTTGAGACGGTGGACTCAAAAGTGCTGAACCTGGCGCGGGAAGATATTGTCTGGCATTCGGTGAGCGAACTGATTACCGACGTTCCTGATAAAGAGATGCTCGGTCTGAACATTGTGGAGTTTGCCGGTGACGATGAAGCGCTGATTGAAAAACAGGTCGCGTCCCTGTGCGAACGCCTGGACGGGTTAATGGCCCGGCAAGAGGCCGGGGTCATTGGCTGGCAATTATGCACGGAACTGGCGGGTGTTGAGCGTATCTACGCGATGCGTAAAAAAGCCGTCGGTCTGCTGGGCAATGCCAAAGGTGCGGCCAAACCCATCCCGTTTGCCGAAGACACCTGTGTGCCGCCGGAGCATCTGGCTGATTACATCGCGGAATTCCGCGCGTTACTTGATGGTCACGGTCTGAGTTACGGCATGTTTGGTCATGTCGATGCCGGGGTTTTACATGTGCGCCCCGCACTGGATATGTGCGATCCGCAGCAGGAAGTGCTGATGAAGCAAATCTCTGATGAGGTGGTGGCGCTGACGGCAAAATATGGTGGTTTACTCTGGGGTGAGCACGGTAAAGGTTTCCGGGCGGAATACAGTCCGGCATTTTTTGGCGATGAACTCTTCGCGGAGCTGCGCAAGGTGAAAGCGGCGTTTGACCCACAAAACCGCCTGAATCCGGGCAAAATCTGCCCACCGGAAGGCGTTGATGCGCCGATGATGAAAGTCGACGCAGCCAAACGCGGCACCTGGGATCGGCAAATCCCGCTGGCGGTTCGCCAGACCTGGCGCGGCGCGCTGGAGTGTAACGGTAACGGTCTGTGCTTTAACTTCGACGTGAAAAGCCCGATGTGTCCGTCGATGAAAATCAGCATGAACCGTATCCACTCGCCAAAAGGGCGTGCAACCCTGGTACGCGAATGGCTGCGTCTGCTGGCGGATCGCGGCGTTGATCCTGTCCGGCTCGAAAACGCGCTGGCAAACCAGCGCCCCAGCCTGCGATCGCTGATTGCGCGAACCCGCAACACCTGGCATGCCAGCAAAGGCGAATATGATTTCTCCCATGAAGTAAAAGAGGCCATGTCCGGCTGCCTGGCCTGTAAGGCGTGCTCGACCCAGTGCCCGATTAAAATTGACGTGCCGGAGTTCCGGTCGCGCTTCCTGCAGCTTTACCATACGCGCTACCTGCGCCCGCTGCGGGATCATCTGGTGGCGGCCGTTGAAACGTATGCGCCGCTGATGGCCCGCGCGCCAAAAACGTTTAACTTCTTTATTAACCAGCCGCTGGTGCGCAACCTGTCGGCAAAACATATCGGAATGGTCGATCTGCCGCTGCTGTCGGTGCCGTCTCTGCAACAGCAGATGGTTGGGCATCGTTCGGCAAACATGACGCTCGAACAACTGGAAGCGCTGCCGGATGCACAGAAAGCCACGACGGTGCTGGTGGTTCAGGACCCATTTACCAGTTATTACGACGCGCAGGTGGTGGCCGATTTCGTCCGGCTGGTGGAGAAACTGGGAATGCAGCCGGTTCTGCTGCCTTTCTCGCCCAACGGCAAAGCACAGCACATTAAAGGCTTCCTCAACCGGTTCGCGAAAACCGCCAAAAAAACGGCGGAGTTTTTAAACCGCGTGGCCAAACTGGGGATGCCGATGGTGGGTGTCGATCCGGCGCTGGTTCTCTGCTATCGCGATGAGTACAAGCTGGCGCTGGGTGAGCAACGCGGCGATTTCCATGTGCAGCTTGCCAATGAGTGGCTCGCAACTGTGCTGGCCTCGCAGGAAGCACGTGACGTCAGCGGCGAACCCTGGTATTTCTTTGGTCACTGTACGGAAGTAACGGCGCTGCCTGGGGCGCCTGCGCAATGGGCGTCTATTTTTGCCCACTTTGGCGCGAAGCTCGAAAACGTGAGTGTGGGTTGCTGCGGTATGGCAGGCACCTACGGCCATGAAGCGAAGAATCATGCCAGTTCACTGGGGATCTACGAGCTGTCATGGCATCAGGCGATGGAGCGGCTGCCGCGTAACCGTTGCCTGGCGACGGGCTACTCGTGCCGAAGCCAGGTGAAACGGGTGGAAGGTACGGGCGTGCGTCATCCTGTACAGGCATTACTGGAGATTATCGGATGATCTGGAAACGTGCAGTCACCCTGGATGTGCTCAATGCAAT
Source organism: Citrobacter amalonaticus (assembly GCF_037053465.1). GTDB lineage: Bacteria > Pseudomonadota > Gammaproteobacteria > Enterobacterales > Enterobacteriaceae > Citrobacter_A > Citrobacter_A amalonaticus_H. The sequence goes on along the minus strand of NZ_JBALIF010000019.1, from coordinate 37,394 downwards.
GGGCGAGGGTAACATGGTTGGCCTGCTGGATATTCGCTTTGAACATATTGGCGACGATACACTGGAAGCGTCAATGCCGGTCGACAACCGAACCAAACAGCCGTTCGGCCTGTTGCATGGTGGCGCGTCCGTGGTTCTCGCCGAAAGCATCGGTTCGGTGGCGGGCTATCTGTGTACGCAGGGCGAGCAAAAAGTCGTGGGTATTGAGGTCAACGCCAATCACGTGCGTTCCGCACGGGAAGGGCGCGTGAAAGGCGTCTGCAAAGCAATTCATACCGGTTCACGCCATCAGGTCTGGCAGATCGATATTTATGATGAGCAACAGCGGCTCTGTTGTACCTCCCGGTTGACCACAGCTATTTTGTGACGTTGTCACGTATAAAAATGTGATCTCTATTGCTTTTGGTCGTAATCTGCGCAGTAAAAGGTGATATACTGTGCAGGTTTTGACCACAAGCGAGGATGATATGACTAGCCAACCAGACCCGACCCAACTGGCAATTGAATTTTTACGTCGTGATAAAACCGAGCTGTCTCCAGCCCAGTATCTTAAAAAACTGAAACAACTTGAGCTGGAATTTGCCGATTTACTGACGCTCTCTTCAGCCGAGTTAAAAGAAGAGATCTACTTTGCCTGGCGTCTTGGCGTTCATTGATTCAGCAATCATTAAAGCAATAAAACCCCAACAATAGTGCTGTAATGCGTGTCAGTTAAGCACCGCAGGCAATTCCGTTTGCCTGGGGTGCAGGCATCTCTTCTCATTGCGCGATGCGATAAATTCAATGAATTGATCGAACATAAAAAATATGGGATAGCAATTTGTGTTAAAAATGACCTGAACGGATATGAGATTATTCTTATCGCCCCTTCAAGAGCTAAGCCACTATGAGTGCCGGAGATAAGCGCCGGATGGGGCCGGAACCCTTAAGGCTGTCACTGACAACCTTAAGGGTTTTGTTTTTCTGTGTCCCCATGACGCCTCCTTGCTCATCATTCCTATCCCTGAAATAGTCATTTTCTATACATCTTTACTTTATTGACCACTCCTGTCGATGATGCGTTCTAAAGTCATTATCAATCAATGCATTGAATAAATTTTTCCAATCCCTGTAAGCCACGCGTCAGAGTCTATGCTTAATAAAAGTGGTCAATAAAGGCGATACAGCCGAATGCCCCTGCTGATGAGGGGTTGAAGTGAGAATTATTATCACTAACATGCTGTTATAGCCTGATGGCTCATTACGCGAGGTAACTCTATGGAACTGCATTCAGGAACATTTAATCCGGAAGACTTCGCCTGGCGCGGATTGACGCTCACCCCCGCAGCGGCGGCGCATATTCGCGAACTGGTGGCCAGGCAGCCAGGCATGTTGGGCGTACGTTTAGGCGTCAAGCAGACGGGGTGCGCTGGTTTTGGCTATGTGCTGGATACCGTCAGCGAACCGGAAAAAGACGACCTGCTCTTTGAAACCGAAGGCGCGAAGCTTTATGTCCCGCTACAGGCGATGCCTTTTATCGACGGAACGGAAGTCGATTACGTTCGCGAAGGATTAAACCAGCTATTCAAATTTCATAACCCGAAAGCCCAGAATGAATGCGGCTGTGGCGAAAGCTTTGGGGTATAGGCGGTACTATGTCTCGTAATACTGAAGCAACTGATGATGTCAAAACCTGGACCGGTGGGCCGCTGAACTATAAAGAAGGTTTCTTCACTCAGCTCCAGACTGACGAACTAGCGAAAGGGATCAGCGAAGAGGTGGTGCGCGCGATTTCAGCCCGGCGCAACGAACCCGAATGGATGCTGGAATTTCGCCTCAATGCATATCAGGCCTGGCTTGAAATGGAAGAACCGCACTGGTTAAAAGCGCATTACGATAAGCTTAATTATCAGGATTACAGCTACTATTCCGCCCCCTCATGTGGGAACTGCGATGAAACCTGCGCATCCGAACCGGGCGCGGTGCAGCAAACCGGCGCAAACGCCTTCCTCAGTAAAGAGGTCGAGGCTGCTTTTGAACAGCTCGGCGTGCCGGTGCGTGAAGGGCGTGAGGTGGCGGTCGACGCCATTTTTGACTCCGTTTCTGTCGCGACCACTTACCGGGAAAAACTGGCGGAGCAGGGGATCATATTTTGCTCCTTCGGGGAAGCCATTCACGACCATCCCGACCTCGTTAGGCAATATCTCGGCACCGTGGTGCCCGGTAATGACAACTTTTTCGCCGCACTGAATGCCGCCGTTGCCTCAGATGGCACATTCATCTATGTACCAAAAGGCGTGCGTTGTCCTATGGAACTGTCGACCTATTTTCGTATTAACGCTGAGAAGACCGGACAGTTCGAACGTACCATTCTGGTGGCGGATGAGGGCAGTTATGTGAGCTACATCGAAGGCTGTTCCGCCCCTGTGCGTGACAGCTATCAGCTTCATGCGGCGGTCGTGGAAGTGATTATCCACAAAGACGCCGAAGTGAAATATTCCACCGTGCAGAACTGGTTCCCGGGTGACAATAACACCGGCGGTATCCTGAACTTCGTCACCAAACGCGCGTTGTGCGAAGGTGAAAACAGCAAAATGTCCTGGACGCAGTCGGAAACCGGCTCGGCGATTACCTGGAAATACCCAAGCTGCATCCTGCGTGGTGACAACTCAATTGGCGAATTCTATTCGGTGGCGCTCACCAGCGGTCATCAACAGGCGGATACCGGTACCAAGATGATCCACATCGGTAAGAACACCAAATCGACCATTATCTCGAAGGGGATTTCGGCCGGACACAGCCAGAACAGCTATCGGGGACTGGTCAAAATTATGCCGACGGCGACCAATGCGCGAAACTTTACGCAGTGTGACTCAATGCTGATTGGCGCTGACTGCGGGGCGCACACCTTCCCGTATGTCGAGTGTCGTAATAACAGCGCGCAACTGGAACACGAAGCGACGACCTCGCGGATTGGTGAAGATCAGTTGTTCTATTGCCTCCAGCGCGGCATTAGCGAAGAAGATGCGATCTCAATGATCGTCAACGGTTTCTGTAAGGACGTGTTCTCTGAGCTACCGCTGGAGTTTGCCGTCGAAGCGCAAAAATTATTAGCTATCAGCCTTGAACACAGCGTCGGTTAAGGAAGTCACATGTTAACGATTAAAGATTTACACGTCAGTGTGGAAGATAAAGCGATCCTGCGCGGGTTAAACCTGGACATTCGCCCCGGTGAAGTCCACGCCATTATGGGACCCAATGGTTCCGGGAAAAGCACGCTCTCTGCGACGCTGGCAGGACGGGAAGATTACGAAGTGACTGACGGAAGCGTTGAGTTTAAAGGCAAAGACCTGCTTGAACTGTCGCCGGAAGCGCGGGCCGGGGAAGGCATCTTTATGGCCTTCCAGTACCCGGTGGAGATTCCCGGCGTCAGCAATCAGTTTTTCCTGCAAACGGCGCTCAATGCTGTGCGGGCCTATCGCGGACAAGAGTCGCTCGATCGCTTCGATTTTCAGGATCTGATGGAAGAGAAAATCGCGCTGCTGAAAATGCCGGAAGATTTACTGACCCGCTCGGTGAACGTCGGTTTTTCCGGTGGTGAGAAAAAGCGCAATGACATACTGCAAATGGCGGTGCTGGAGCCCGAACTCTGTATTCTCGATGAGTCGGACTCGGGGCTGGATATTGATGCACTGAAGATTGTTGCCGATGGGGTGAATTCCCTGCGCGACGGTCAACGTTCGTTCATCATCGTCACGCACTATCAGCGGATCCTTGACTATATCAAACCGGATTTTGTCCACGTCCTGTATCAGGGGCGGATTGTGAAATCTGGCGATTTCACCCTGGTCAAACAACTGGAGGAGCAGGGATATGGCTGGCTTACCGAACAGCAGTAATGCGTTGCAGCAGTGGCACCATCTGTTTGAGGCCCAGGGTGAGACGCGTTCCGCTCAGGCGCAACAGCATCTCCAGCAGCTTCTGCGGCTGGGACTGCCAACGCGCAAGCAAGAAAACTGGAAATACACGCCGCTGGATGGGTTGAACAACAGCCAGTTTATCAGCCGTCTGGCGGAGCTCACCGCAGCGCAGCGTGACGCGTTAGCGCTGAAGGTGGCGGCGCTGCGGCTGGTCTTTGTCGATGGTCAATACCGTCCGGCATTAAGCGACAGCGTGGAAAACAGCGGCTACCAGGTGAAGGTTAACGATGAACGCCAGACCCTGCCCGCCGCAGTCCAGCCAGAAGTCTTTCTGCACCTGACCGAAAGCCTGTCGCGCAGCGTGACGCATATCCGCGTTGGCCGCAATCAGCGACCCAACAAGCCGCTGCTGCTGATGCATATCACCCAGGGGGGGAGCGGTGATGAGGTAAATACCGCGCACTACCGCCACCATCTGGAACTTGAAGAAGGAGCAGAGGCGACGATTATTGAGCATTACGTTAGCCTGAATGAGTCCCGACATTTCACCGGTTCGCGTCTGACCATGAACGTGGCGGCAAACGCGCACTTGCATCACATCAAGCTGGCGTTTGAAAACTCGCTGAGCCACCACTTCGCGCATAACGATATTTTACTGGCGGCGGATGCCTGCGCATACAGCCACAGCTTCCTGCTGGGGGATGCGGTGCTGCGTCATAACACCAGTACGCAACTGAATGGTGAAAACACCACGCTTCGGATCAACAGTCTGGCAATGCCGGTGAAAAATGAAGTCTGTGACACGCGCACCTGGCTTGAACACAACAAGGGCTACTGTAACAGCCGTCAGTTACATAAAACGATTGTCAGCGACAAAGGCCGCGCTGTGTTTAACGGACTGATTAACGTCGCGCAGCATGCGATCAAAACTGACGGGCAGATGACGAACAACAATCTGCTGCTCGGGAAGCTGGCTGAAGTCGATACCAAACCGCAACTGGAAATCTATGCTGATGACGTGAAGTGCAGTCATGGCGCGACGGTTGGGCGCATTGATGACGAGCAGATGTTCTATCTGCGTTCGCGTGGGATCGGCAGGCAGGACGCGCAGCAGATGATTCTTTATGCCTTTGCCGCTGAATTGACGGAAGCATTGGGCGACGAGGCGTTGAAACAGCAGGTGCTGGCACGTATCGGCCAGCGTCTGCTGGGAGGCGTAGCATGACATTTCCCATCGATAAGGTGCGTGCGGATTTCCCTGTTCTCACGCGCGAAGTGAACGGATTACCGCTGGCCTATCTCGACAGCGCCGCCAGCGCGCAAAAACCAGCGCAGGTGATTGACGCTGAGGCGCAGTTCTATCGCCACGGCTATGCGGCGGTGCATCGGGGGATCCACACCCTTAGCGCCCAGGCGACCGAAAAAATGGAGAATGTGCGCAAACTGGCGTCGTTGTTTATCCATGCGCGCTCAGCAGAAGAACTGGTCTTTGTGCGCGGGACCACTGAGGGAATCAATCTGGTTGCCAACAGTTGGGGGCCAGAAAACGTCCGCGCCGGTGATAACATCATCATCAGCGAAATGGAGCACCATGCAAATATCGTCCCGTGGCAGATGTTATGCGCCCGCACAGGCGCGGAGCTGCGGGTCATTCCGCTCAATCCCGACGGCACGCTGCAACAGGCAATTCTGCCCATGCTGCTGGATGAGAAAACCCGGCTGCTGGCGATTACCCAGGTCTCTAATGTGCTCGGGACGGAAAACCCGGTCGCCGAAATGACCGCGCTGGCGCATCAGTATGGCGCAAAAGTGCTGGTTGACGGCGCACAGGCGGTGATGCATCACCCGGTGGATGTGCAGGCGCTGGACTGTGATTTTTACGTTTTCTCGGGCCATAAGCTGTATGGTCCCACTGGCATCGGCGTGCTCTATGTCAGAGAGGCGCTATTGCAAGAGATGCCGCCGTGGGAAGGGGGCGGGTCGATGATCGCCACCGTCAGCCTGACAGCCGGGACGACGTGGGCGAAAGCGCCGTGGCGCTTCGAAGCGGGTACACCGAATACCGGCGGGATTATCGGTTTCGGCGCCGCGCTGGAGTATGTCTCTGCGCTGGGACTGGAAAATATCAGCGAGTATGAACAGAACCTGATGCACTATGCGCTGGAACAACTGGCAGCGGTGCCGGATCTTACACTGTACGGGCCAGCGAACCGGCTGGGCGTGATCGCCTTTAACCTTGGCAAACATCATGCGTATGACGTTGGCAGCTTTCTCGATAACTATGGGATCGCCGTGCGCACCGGGCATCACTGCGCGATGCCGCTGATGGCGTTTTATCAGGTGCCGGCAATGTGTCGGGCGTCGCTGGCCATGTATAACACCCATGAAGAAGTGGATCGGCTGGTGACGGGGTTGCAACGTATTCATCGCTTACTGGGATAAGGGAGGCGCTATGGCCGCGCTGCCGGACAGAGAAAAATTGTTGCGTAATTTTCAACGTTGCGCTAATTGGGAAGAGAAGTATCTGTACATCATTGAACTGGGACAGCGATTACCGGAATTACCCGCCGACGAACGCCGTCCTGAAAATACCATTCAGGGATGTCAGAGTCAGGTCTGGATCGTCATGCGCCAGAATGCGGAAGGTGTTATTGAACTGCAAGGCGACAGTGATGCGGCGATAGTGAAAGGACTGATTGCGGTCGTCATCATTTTGTATCACCAGATGACGGCGCAGGATATCGTGAATTTTGATGTGCGACCGTGGTTTGAAAAAATGGCGCTGGCACAGCATCTCACCCCGTCCCGTTCACAAGGTCTGGAAGCGATGATACGCGCTATCCGTACCAAAGCCGCAACTCTTAGCTAAACTCAATAGACAGCTTTCATCCTGTGAAGTAAGGCAGCCTGACTGCCTTACCGGATCATCAGCATTCTGGCTCATGTCAGTGAATACAGGAGGTTAGGTATGAAACGCGCGTCTCTCATTACAATTATGCTTATCGGCGCTTACAGCGCATTACAGGCCGCCTGGGCGGTCGATTATCCCTTACCCCCTGCGGGCAGCCGTCTTATTGGGCAAAATCAAACGTACACCGTGCAGGAGGGGGATAAAAATCTTCAGGCGATAGCCCGGCGTTTTGATACCGCCGCTATGCTCATTCTGGAGGCCAATAACACGATTGCACCGGTGCCAAAGCCCGGCACGCTGATTACGATCCCGTCTCAACTTCTGCTGCCTGACGCCCCACGTGAGGGGATCATTGTCAATCTGGCTGAATTACGGCTGTATTACTATCCGCCAGGCGAAAACATCGTTCAGGTTTATCCCATCGGCATCGGTTTACAGGGGCTGGAAACGCCAGTCATGGAAACCCGGGTTGGGCAGAAAATCGCGAATCCGACCTGGACGCCGACTGCCGGGATCCGTAAGCGCTCCCTTGAGCGTGGCGTTACGTTACCTCCGGTCGTACCTGCCGGGCCAAATAACCCGCTGGGGCTTTTTGCGATGCGCCTGGCGCATGGTAATGGCGAGTATCTCATTCACGGCACCAGTCAACCTGACAGCGTCGGTCTGCGTGTGAGTTCTGGTTGTATCCGCATGAACGCGCCGGATATCAAAGCGCTGTTCGCCCAGGCCAGAACGGGAACGCCGGTGAGGGTGATCAACGAACCGGTGAAATATGCAATGGAGCCCAATGGCATGCGATACGTAGAGGTCCATCGCCCGCTGTCGCCGGAAGAGGAGCAAAACGTGCAGACAATGCCGTATGTGTTGCCTGCTGGATTCAGCCAGTTTAAAGCGATGAAAGAGGTGGATGAAGGTCTGGTGGATAAAGCGTTATACCGCCGGGCGGGCTATCCCGTTCTCGTGTCTGCGGGGAAAACGCCTGCAGCCGTGACGACACCTGCGGTTCAGTCTGCGCAAAACGGTTCAGTGCAGGAAGAGACGCAAACGCAGTAGCAGGGAAGGCAAATGAGAGGCAAAAAAAATGGCGCACAATGTGCGCCATTTTTATTACACAGGTACTATTACTTACGGTATTTAGTAGCCTGGTTGTCCAGACGCTGGTTAGCGCGAGCTGCGTCGTCTTTAGCAGCCTGAACGTCGGAACGCATTGCGTTCACGTCGTTGCTCAGCTGGTCAACTTTAGCGTTCAGAGTCTGAACGTCAGAAGACAGCTGATCGATTTTAGCGTTGCTGGAGCAACCAGCCAGCAGAGTAGAACCCAGGATTACCGCGCCCAGTACCAGTTTAGTACGATTCATTATTAATACCCTCTAGATTGAGTTAATCTCCATGTAGCGTTACAAGTATTACACAAAGTTTTTTATGTTGAGAATATTTTTTTGATGGGAAGACACTTATTTTTGATCGTTCGCTCAAAGAAGCATCGAAATGCACAAAAAAGGTTAAAAAACTGAGTGAAAACAGACGGCTTCCATCGGATTTGTCTTAGATAATCTGTAATTAGATAGCGAAATCCGATTTGCTTTTTTATTCACAGTGGCTATTAGTGAAATAAAAAAAGCGCCGCGAAGGCGCTTTTGGATCGAATTAATTCATTCGGTAATGATTACAGCACGTGAACAGATGCCGTGTTAGTGGTGCCGCTCGGTACCAGCGCACCGGAAACCATCACCACAACGTCACCTTTCTGCGCCAGACCGCTCTGCTGAGCAACTTCTTTACCCAGACGATAGAAATCATCGGTAGAGTTGATCTCTTTTACCAGTTGCGCCACAACGCCTTTGCTGAGCACTAACTGACGGGCGGTAACTTCGTTGGTGGTTAGTGCGAGGATGGTTGCATCCGGGAAGTATTTACGCACGGCGCGAGCAGATTTACCGCCCTGAGTGGCCACCACGATCAGCGGAGCTTCCAGTTTCTCTGCGGTTTCAACAGCGCCTCGGCAAACCGCTTCGGTGATGCGCAGTTTACGGCTGTCGTTGTTGAAGTCCAGACGGCTGGTCATCACGCGGTCGGTACGCTCACAGATGGTCGCCATGATGGTAACGGCTTCCAGCGGGTATTTTCCTTTTGCGGATTCACCAGACAGCATGACGGCGTCGGTGCCATCGAGAATGGCGTTTGCCACGTCGCCAGCTTCAGCGCGGGTCGGACGCGGGTTTTTGATCATGGAGTCCAGCATTTGCGTTGCGGTGATAACAACTTTACGCGCACGGATACATTTTTCGATCATCATCTTCTGCGCGAAGATAACCTCTTCTACCGGGATTTCAACGCCCAGGTCGCCACGCGCAACCATGATGCCATCGGACGCTTCGAGGATTTCGTCGAAGTTGTTCAGGCCTTCCTGGTTTTCAATTTTGGAGATGATCTGGATGTTCTCGCCGCCGTGCGCTTTCAGGTGCTCACGGATTTCAACGACGTCTGAACGCTTACGGATAAAGGATGCAGCAACGAAGTCAACGCCTTGTTCGCAACCAAAAATCAGGTCCTGTTTGTCTTTTTCAGCCAGTGCTGGCAGCGCGATAGAAACGCCTGGCAGGTTAACGCCTTTGTTTTCGCCGAGATCGCCGTTGTTCAGCACTTTACAGATCACTTTGTTGCCTTCGATCGCAGTGACTTCCATACCGATCAGACCATCATCAACCAGGACGGTGTTACCGACGGAGAGATCGGAGGTGAAACCTTCGTAGGTCACAGCCACGATCTCACTGTTACCGACTACGGATTTGTCGGTGGTGAAGGTGAAGGTCTGGCCCGCTTTCAGAGAAACGTCATTGCCACCTTCAAGCTTAATGGTACGGATTTCCGGACCTTTGGTATCCAGCAGAATTGCGGCTTTCTTGCCGGTTTTGCTCATCACGTTGCGCAGATTCTTGATGCGCTGACCGTGTTCTTCATAGTCACCGTGAGAGAAGTTCAGACGCATGACGTTCATGCCCGCGTCCAGCATTTTGGTTAACATCTCTTCAGATTCGGTTTTCGGACCGATGGTGCAAACAATTTTCGTCTTTTTCATGACAGTCTTAGTCTTTAAGTTGAGAAGGATAGGGGAAACTGGCTTCCGGGGCGCACAGCCTGAAAGCGAAACCTGTATTACGAAAGTGGTGTTGCCTCGCTCTAAGGATAGGTGACATCGAAAGAGCGTGCAGAGGAATGTGTGCTCGTGTTTCAGCCCAACGGAAAGGGACGTTTTGTAGTCGCTGAGTATGACGGGTCAATGTGCTGAAACCATTCAAGAGACAGTTGGCGCGCATTATACGCTGAAAAATACCCAAAAGGAAAATGAAAACAGCGTTTCAAAACGGAAACGGACAGTTTCACAACAAATTGTTATTAAACAAGTCATGTCTGCCAATTGCGTAAACGCAAAAAATGCGCTTAGTTGCGCAACGCCGTCGCCTTACCCGGCCTACGACGTCCTGTAGGCCGGATAAAGCGCGAGAGCGTTGCCCTCCGGCATTCGCATTACGCTCGTTCAATTCGCGCCGGAAGTCCCTGACGTACGGCGGCGCCGGACACCCAGTCCAGCCACGTATTGCTCACTTCCCGCGTCGGATCGGCAAATCCCAGGTCGTTGAGGTTAATCCCCGATTTAACCTTCGGGTCAAACGGCAACGGTTCACCGTCCAGAGTATGCTGCGCCGCCCCCATTTCACGATGTCCGTAGCCGTGTTCAATGGCAATGACTCCAGGCATAACGCCGTTAAGCAAACTGATTTGCGCCTCAACCTGTCCGCCGGGAGTGGTGATCCGCACCGTATCGCCATGTGCCAGCCCATAATGTTTTCCGTCCAGCGGATTTAACGCCACCAGATTTGTAGGTTTCAGGTGATGTAAACGTGGGATCACCGTCGAGGCGCTGGCCATGGTGTTGGATTTAAACGAGATAAGTTTAAGCGGCCACTGGCTTTCCGGAAACAGCTCATCCACGGCGCGCCCGTTGGACAGCCGCGACGGATACCACGTCGGACAACCGCTGTAGCGTTCGCCCGTGATCGCATGGCGATGGGCCGCCACGTTTGCATTCCAGATTTGTAGTGGCTTTTCCCATGCGTTACCGACCCGGTTTTCAGCACGCCCGCTTTTATCCGGGGCGAAACGACCGCCGCGAGAGTAGATGAATGCCACGCGCTTCACTTCATCGGCCTTCAGTGTGCGCTCAATCGCAGGCAGAATGCGACTCACCCCGGTAAGGGTGAGATCGTCAGTCACCGCTTCTGCGACCGGGTTTTTACCCATAAACGCGATGTTGGCAGCGATACGCAGATAATAATCTTCGGCACGGTTAAGTGGATAGAGGTTGCCGTCGCTGTCGGAAATAGCATTGTCGCCAAATCCTGGCAGATTCAATTTTTTAGCCACGGCAATGCAAAACGACTCCATCGAAACCGGCTGACCGTCGGCGGTTCTGGCGGTTGCCGCATCGACAACAGGCCAGCGCGCGGTGGTCGCCTTATTGGCGACACCCGCCCACGGCGCACTGAATCCCCAGCTCTCAAAATTATGCGTGTCCGGCACGATGTAATCCGCAAGGGCGGTGGTCTCGTTCATGTAGGCGTCAATTGCTACAAAAAGCGGTAAACGCGCCGGATCTTTAAGTTTCTCTTCTGCCACTGCGCGCAGGCCGGGCACGCCATAGAATGGATTGGTCATGTTGGAAATCCACGCTTTTAACGGATAGGGATACCCCTCCAGCGCAGAGCTTAACAGTTCGGTCAGTTGACCGGCGACAAACGGATACCACGGCGCTTTCGCCGGGAAGGGCGAACGCCCGGTCGCCACCTTGTGGCGGTATTCTTCAGAGGATTCATAGGCCGTTTTGCTCCGCGCAATGCTCAGTCCTTTAGGCTTCACTTTTCCAGGAAAACTGTCCATGTTATAGCGCGGACCGTCCATTGCGCCGTTGAACTTGCCGCCGCCGACAAAGACGCCGCCCTCCAGACTGAGATTGCCGATCAGCGCATTCAGCATCATCACCGCCCAGGCATTATAAAATCCGTTTCCCGCCATCATGCCGCCGTGGGTAATGACCGCCGCTTTACGGCCATGACGGGTAAATGCGTCTGCCAGCGCGATGATTTTGTCCTCAGCCACGCCGCACTGCTGGCTGTACTGGGCGAGCGTCATTTTTTCTGCCGCGGTTTTCAGGCACTGGAAGCTGCTTTGCACAGTCACATTCCGTCCGTCGGCGAGGGGCACCTGACGGGTGACAAATAATGTGGCTCGCATGCACTCACTGGCAGGAACCAGTTCACCGTACTCATTCACTACTAACGGTTCGCTGGTTGCCGTAGGGTCGAGATGAGCCTGTGTCAGGTGCTGCCCGGCCAGTCCCGGAAGCTCGTCGGTAATGACCAGATGCGTGGCGTTTGACCAGCTTTTTTCACCGGCCTGCTGCATGGCATTGATGCCGGGAAGCGCCAGATACGCAGCGTTATAGCGCTGGTTTTCGATGATCCAGCGGATCATCCCCATCGCCAGTGCAGAGTCACTGCCGGGGATAACCGGCAACCAGTGCCCATGGTCGTCCGCCAGTACGGTGGTTAAGGGCAACGCGGGGGCAACGACAACATATGAAAAATTGTCCCGCAGACGGGCGCTGGAAAGCTGTCTGGCCTGGCGCTTAAAGGGATTGCCCGATTGCGCGGGGGAGGTTCCCATAAACAGCGCGAATTCGACGTTATCCCAGTCGGGCTTCACGTGGGTGTTTTTATCGAGATCGCCCATTAACGCGCCGGAACCTGCGCGATAGGACAGTCCACAATAAGAACCATGCGCGCCAAAGTTTTTACTGCCGAAGCTGTTCAGGGCAAACCGGCGAAGAAAAGAGTCTCGCCCGTCGTCGCTGGTATTGGTGACCAGCAGTTGATTGGGTCTGGGACCAAAACCCGGATGCGCCGGATCAATGGGCGTGGACGGCGCGTAAAGGGCACGCAGACCGTCGACATGGCCCTCGGCGAACAGATCGCCGCCTTCCACGATCTCGTTGATCAATTGTTCAAAGCTGATGCGCTGCCATTTTCCTTCGCCACGCTTGCCTGCGCGTTTCATCGGCTCAAGGATACGCAACGGACTGTACAATGCTTCAAGCTGGGTGGCGCCGCGCGCGCAGGCGGTTGAACGGGCGTCAAGGCCGCTTTCACCCGCCAGTTGCGCCATTGCCGTACTAAACGGGACTGATGCGTCAATATGGTGCTCGTGAGAAAGCGGGTGATAAGGGTTTCCGGCAATACGGATAACGCGTTGGGTTTTCTGGTCGACCCGAACCCGGATACCGCACTGCGTCCAGCAGCCAAAACACTGGGTCATACTGATGGTCTGCTGCGGATCCTGCTGCCAGCCAGAATGGGCGGATGCTTCCGGAATCAGCGCATTGCCGATGATCCGATCGCGGGTAATTTTACCGGAGGTACCGTTTCGCAAGCCATCAATGGCGCGCTTTGCAACGTCACGGTAGCTGAGGGCGAATGTCGCCATACCGCCCACGGCAAGGCCGATTTTAAGCCACTGTCGACGGGTTACATTAGCCATGTTGTACTCTCCTTTCGAACATATTCACCGTTTCACGAACCATAATCAGCAGCGCTACCCACAAACCGAAGGTGCCGAGGAGGGCAAGCCAGCCGTCAGTGCCCGCAGGCAATGTGTATGGATTAAATTGCGCGTTGAATTTAGGCAGCGTTTGCCCCTGAATCAGGAGCGTCCAGCGCATGAGCCAGCACAGGGCCATTGCGCTCAGCGCAAGCAGAGCGCGCGAAGGCAAAGAGAGCGGACGACGCACGGCAACGGCACAGAAAAGCACTGAGATTAACCAGAATGCCAGCCAACCAACGGCATAATTGCGCGCAGAGGCAGAGAGTGTGAGCCACTGGCGAATTGCCGCACCGGAAAGTGTGTTGCCGCTGGCCCAGAACACGACGACTGCGGCGAGCGCTAACAGCGTAACGAGTTGTCCACCAGCCAGTTTGTGTTGCAGGGCAACATCATGTCGGATACCGACAATCAACAGGGCAAAAAAGGTCTGTAGTGCGCTCAGGAACATTGCCAGCGGAAAAGCGTAACTGAACCAGAGTGGGCGAGCCTCAACGATGGACACTTCCCGGCCGGTATAAACCAGCAGGCCAATGGCACAAAGCGCACTGGCAAGTGCCAGCCACTTTGTGACAGTGTAACTTTTATGAGTGAGTTTATTAAGTACCATCGCCAGAAACCAGAACCCCAGAAAGGCCGTGAACAGCGGTAAAAACAGCGCTCCCCACGGCATCCATGACCAGGGCGTGGGATAGGCATAGAAATGCCAGACGCGAGCCGTCTGGTGTAAATCCGCCGTCAGGGCCAGCGGGGCGGTGATGGCACAGGTCAGGGCAATCAACAGCGTCAGGTTTTCCAGCGCAGCGTTGTCTTGTTTACGCCAGTGCAGCACGCAACCAAACAGCGCTGCACAGGCCGCAATACCGATGAAAAAGAAATACTGTACCGCCCAGGGGAGCCAGCTTATGGCCTGCGGACGGGTCAGTACCTCTTCGATGATGAGTGGTTGCATTCTCAGATCTCCTGCCAGAGTGCGGGTTGGGCGCGTCCTGTCAACGGCATGACAAACGCCTCGTCCAGTCCCAGATAGAAAACATGGGGCGCGGTATTATTTTCCGGTTTCAAAACTCTGATGGCGTCGCGATGGGCGTGGAGCAGTTGCGAAATACGGCTTTGTGGATCCTTAATATCGCCGATGATGCGTGCGCCGCCGACGCAGGATTCCACGCAGGCGGGCAATAGTCCGGCCTCCAGGCGGTGCACGCAGAAAGTACACTTGTCGGCGGTTTGCGTTTCATGGTTGATGAAACGTGCGTCATAAGGACAGGCCTGCACACAGTAGGCGCAGCCGACGCAGCGGCTGTTATCCACCACGACGATGCCATCTTCCCGCTGAAACGTCGCCTGCACCGGGCAGACAGGCACGCAGGGCGGGTTGTCGCAGTGGTTACACAGGCGCGGCAACAGAACGTTGGTCACCTCATCTGCAAGCCGGACCTGATACTGATTGACGTGAGTGCGAAATTCCCCCTGCGGCGTCTGGTTTTCAATCGCACAACTGACGGTGCAGGCCTGGCACCCGATACAGCGGCGTAAATCGATAAGCATCGCGTAACGATGCTGTGCGAGCCCTTCCCGGCGCTCAGGTGAAAAGGGAAATTTCGCCTGGGCCAGTGGAACCAGCGAAGCGCCTGCGGTCAGAACGCCCAGTTGCTGGAGAAACTGCCGTTTATTGCTGTCCATTTTTTCTCCCGTCTCACTGCAACAACGAAACATTTGTCACGCCGTTGGTTTGCGTGTGATGAATAAAGAATGTCGATGATTTACAGTGTAAAAATCGTGGCGGGGGCGGCTCTATTGTGGTTAACCACATACCCGGCGGGTTGTTGATCTAAAACAACATAATCAACAGGGATATAGAGAGTGAGAGGTAACGTGTTCAGGAGACTGGCGCTATTGGTGTCCGCTTTGATGTTCAATGCCGCAGCGCAGGCGGGATCCTGGAATATAGGTATTCTGGCGATGCGCGGAGAAGTGTCTACCCGAAGCCACTGGCAGCCGCTGGAAACAGAGCTTAATCAGCAACTTCCCGGCGAACAGTTTCATATTCTGCCGCTCGATCTGCATCAGATGCAGACTGCCGTCAACAATGGGACGGTGCAATTTGTGGTGACTAACCCGGCGCAGTTTGTGCAGTTAAACAGCCATGCCCCGCTGCGCTGGCTGGCTTCTCTGCGTTCTGAGCGCGGAACAAGTAACATCATTGGCAGTGCGATTCTCGCCCGGCGCGACAGCGGCATCGCTCGCGCCCAGGATTTAATCGGCAAAACCGTTGGGGCCATCGATCCACAGGCGTTTGGTGGCTATATGCTGGGGTACAAAGCGCTGAGCGATGCCGGATTGCGTCCTGAGCGCGATATCAACCTGCGTTTTACCGGTTTTCCCGCCGATGCGTTGATCTATCTTCTGCGGGAAAACGCGGTTCAGGCCGTGATCGTGCCGGTCTGTCTGCTGGAAAAAATGGATGAAGAGGGGCTGATTGATAAAACCGATTTTGTCGCGGTCATTCGTCATTCTACGGACATTGCCTGTTTAACCAGTACGCCGCTCTATCCGGACTGGTCATTTGCCGCCTTGCCTGCGGTGAGCGACGCGCTGGCAGACAGGATCACCCGCGTACTGCTTTCTGCGCCGGAGAATGCCGCGTTTCACTGGGGGGCGCCGGCTTCAACCAGCCAGGTCGAAGCGTTATTGCGTGACGTGCAGCAGCATCCGCAGCAGCGACGCCTGTGGCTGGAGGTCAAAAGCTGGCTTATCCAGCATCAGTGGCTGGTGGGCGGCATGGGGGTTGTCGTATTACTGCTGACGCTGAACTACATCTGGGTAATGTTGCTGGTACGTCGGCGTGGTAAGCAGATTGAGCGTAACGGTATCCGGCTGCGCCAGCAGGAACAGGCGCTGGAAACCGCGAGGCAGATGAGTGTGCTGGGGGAAATGACCTCGGGGTTTGCGCATGAGCTGAATCAACCGCTTTCTGCCATCCGACATTACGCGCAGGGCTGCCTGATTCGCTTACAGGCTCAGGAAAAGGATCACGCGCTATTGCCCGCGCTGGAACACATTGACAGTCAGGCGCAGCGCGGCGCGGATACCTTGCGAAATTTGCGTAGCTGGGTGAGCCAGGCGCAGGGGAGCCCCATTCCCACCGAGGACTGGGAGCACATCTGCATTCATGGGGCGGTTCAGCATGTCTGGCAGTTGCTGCGAATGGCGCAACATTATCCAGATGTAGCATTACATAGCGATATTGATCGCGCCCTGACGATACGTTTACCCCCGGTTTTGCTGGAGCAGGTGCTGGCTAATCTGATCCTTAATGCCGCCCAGGCCGGGGCGACAGCCGTGTGGCTGGAGGCGCAAGGTAGCGCCAGCGGCGTGCGCATCACCTTACAGGACAACGGCGGCGGGATTGACGATGCCTTGCTGCATCAGGCTTTTCAGCCCTTTATGACCAGCAGGAAAGAGGGGATGGGGCTGGGCCTGGTGATCTGCCAGCGGCTGGTGCGTTATGGTCAGGGTGAAATCCACCTTCTGAACCAGACGGCGCCAGACGGGCTGGCGGGGGCGTTGGTGGTACTCGATTTTACACAACAAGAGAGAAAAGGCGCAGATGGCGATAATTCACTTACTGGATGATGATGTGGCGGTCACCGAAGCCTGCGCATTTCTGCTGGAGAGCCTGGGATATTCGGTGATGTGCTGGGAAGA
This sequence comes from Citrobacter amalonaticus, assembly GCF_037053465.1. Classification (GTDB taxonomy): domain Bacteria; phylum Pseudomonadota; class Gammaproteobacteria; order Enterobacterales; family Enterobacteriaceae; genus Citrobacter_A; species Citrobacter_A amalonaticus_H. Next base: position 20,222 of record NZ_JBALIF010000019.1, on the reverse strand, counting down.
AGGGGAAACGTTCCTTGCACAAGCCGATTTACATCAAACCGGCGTGTTACTTCTGGATATGCGCATGCCGGTAATGGATGGTAAGAACGTTCACGAGGCGCTACGCCAGCGGGGAAGTACGCTGGGCGTGGTGTTTCTCACCGGACATGGCGACGTGCCGATGGCCGTTGAGCAGATGAAGCGTGGTGCCGTGGATTTCCTGCAAAAACCGGTCTCGGCTAAACCGTTGCAGGCTGCGCTGGAGCGTGCGCTGGCCGTTTCTGAGGCGGCGATCGCCAGACTGAAAATTGCCGGATGTTATCGGGCGCTGACGCCGAAAGAGCGAGACCTTGCGGAGCTTGTCGTGAAGGGGATGATGAATCGTGAGATCGCGCAAATGATGAATATCGCAGTGCGTACGGTCGAGGTTCACCGTTCACGGGTGATGGAAAAAATGCAGGCCGCAAATCTGGCGGAACTGGTGAACAAATGGCAGCAACTGAAAGAAACCTCTCGTATAGAATAATGCCATGCGTTATTTGTATGATTTTACTTGCTTTTTGTCATCTGGAGTAGAGTGATATATGCTGTTTGTCTGGATCTGTGAAGAGAGACAATAATGGGAAACCTGACAAAAGACGATGAACTATACCGCGAGATGTGCAGAGTCGTCGGCAAAGTGGTGCTGGAAATGCGCGATCTGGGACAAGAGCCGAAACATATTGTGATTGCCGGGGTGTTGCGAACTGCTCTGGCGAATCAGCGTATCGTGCGTAGCGACATGGAAAAGCAGGCAATGGAGACGGTGATCAAAGCCCTTGCCGGATAGGCGTCAACAGGGATGTCCTCATCCCTTCGTTGGTAATGTGAATCCACATTAAATGATTCTTCAGGATGTGAATAATCTCATAAAAAAATAGTCGTTATATTTTTAAATATATCTCGCGTAAGATTTAATGATATTTTGGGAACGGCTTCACATTTAATTTGCAAACATATGAAATAATATTTCATTACATCAAATGATAATAAATATCACTTCGTTTTTAATGTTTTTCTTCCCGAATTTAATTGATGGTGATCAAAGTTATATCCAGAAAATAAACCCATTATTTATTCCGCCTAACCCAAAAGGATTAGTTTATTTGAGTTTAATCGTGTCATTTATGCGATCCGGTTATGGCAAAACTTCAGCTGTGGGAGGCAACATCAGAGGCGCTTTTTCAGCATATTTAGCATCGGCCTGGGGCGTGTTGTCAGCACTGCATTTGCGAAGAGGATGCAAAATAAATGAACCAGGTTGATCGTCCATTATTAGATTTAGGTTTAACGCGGCTGGAATTCCTGCGGATATCAGGAAAAGGCCTTGCAGGACTAACCATTGCCCCCGCGTTACTCTCTCTTTTTGGCTGCAAACAAGACGATATTGATAGTGGCACAGTAGGACTAATTAATACCCCGAAAGGCGTGCTGGTGACGCAGCGCGCGCGTTGTACCGGCTGTCATCGCTGTGAAATTTCCTGTACCAATTACAATGACGGCGCAGTCGGAACCTTTTTCTCACGCATTAAAATTCACCGCAATTATTTTTTTGGTGACAGTGGCGTTGGCTCTGGCGGCGGTTTATACGGCGATCTGAACTATACGCCTGATACCTGTCGTCAGTGTAAAGATCCGCAATGCATGAAGGTCTGCCCTATTGGGGCGATTACGTGGAAAGAGAAGGATGGCTGTATTGCCGTCGATCACAAACGGTGTATTGGTTGCAGCGCCTGCACCACCGCATGTCCCTGGATGATGGCGACCGTAAATACCGAAACGAAAAAATCGTCAAAATGCGTTTTATGCGGCGAATGTGCCAATGCCTGTCCGACCGGGGCATTAAAAATCATTGAATGGAAAGATATTACTGTTTGAATCTTGCAAAGGAAAACATTATGGCTAACGGTTGGACAGGTAATATTTTACGGGTCAATCTTACAACAGGCGATATTACCCTTGAAGATTCCAGTAAATTTAAAAAATTCGTTGGCGGCATGGGATTCGGCTACAAAATTATGTATGACGAAGTGCCTGCCGGTACCAAACCTTTTGATGAAGGCAATAAATTAGTCTTTGCGACAGGCCCGCTTACCGGGTCCGGCGCGCCGTGCAGTTCCCGCGTTAATATCACCTCATTATCGACATTTACCAAAGGCAATTTAGTGGTCGATGCCCATATGGGCGGCTTTTTCGCCGCGCAAATGAAATTCGCTGGGTATGACGCCATTATTATTGAAGGTAAAGCCGCATCACCCGTCTGGCTCAATATTAAGGACGATAAGGTCACTATTGAAAAAGCGGATTTCTTGTGGGGAAAAGGCACCCGCGCGACCACAGAAGAAATTTGTCGGATGACCTCTCCGGAAACCTGCGTGGCGGCCATTGGTCAGGCCGGTGAAAACCTGGTGCCACTCTCTTGTATGCTCAACAGCCGTAACCACAGCGGTGGCGCAGGAACCGGTGCGGTAATGGGCTCTAAAAAGCTGAAAGCGATTGCCGTGGAAGGGACCAAAGGCGTCAATATCGCCGACCGCAAAGAGATGAAGCGGTTGAATGACTACATGATGACGGAACTGATTGGTGCGAACAATAACCATGTTGTGCCCAGTACACCGCAAGCCTGGGCGGAGTATTCGTCTCCTGCTTCTCGTTGGACAGCCCGCAAAGGCTTGTTCTGGGGAGCCGCAGAAGGAGGCCCAATTGAGACAGGCGAGATCCCGCCGGGTAATCAGAATACCGTCGGTTTTCGTACCTATAAATCGGTCTTCGACTTAGGCCCGGCGGCGGAAAAGTACACCGTTAAAATGAGTGGCTGCCACTCCTGTCCGATCCGCTGTATGACGCAGATGAATATCCCACGCGTAAAAGATTTTGGCGTACCGAGCACCGGGGGAAACACCTGCGTGGCGAACTTTGTGCATACCACGATTTTTCCCCACGGCCCGAAAGACTTTGAAGATAAAGATGATGGCCGCGTGATTGGCAACCTGATTGGCCTGAATCTGTTTGATGATTACGGCATCTGGTGCAACTACGGTCAGTTACACCGCGACTTTACCTATTGCTACAGCAAAGGCGTGTTTAAACGCGTCCTGCCGGCAGATGAATATGCCCAGATCCGTTGGGATCAACTGGAAGCGGGCGATCCCAATTTCATCAAGGATTTTTACTATCGCCTTGCGCACCGCGTGGGGGAACTCAGCCACCTGGCTGACGGATCTTATGCTATCGCCGAGCGCTGGAATCTGGGTGAAGAATACTGGGCCTACGACAAAAACAAACTGTGGTCGCCGTTTGGTTTTCCTGTACACCATGCCAATGAGGCGTCGGCGCAGGTGGGGGCAATCACTAACTGCATGTTCAACCGTGACTGTATGACCCACACCCATATTAATTTTATCGGCTCAGGTTTGCCGTTGAAGCTGCAGCGCGAGGTGGCGGCGGAGTTGTTTGGTTCAGAAGATGCCTACGATGAAACCAAAAATTACACGCCAATTAATGCCGCCAAGATCAAATACGCCAAATGGACGTTGCTGAAAGTGTGCCTGCATAACGCCGTCACGCTGTGTAACTGGGTCTGGCCGATGACCGTGTCGCCGCTGAAAAGTCGCAACTACCGCGGCGATCTGGATCTTGAAGCGAAGTTCTTCCAGGCCGTTACCGGTGATGAAACCACCCAGGCCAGCCTCGATTTAGCCGCAGAACGCATCTTTACTCTGCATCGTGCCTACACGGTAAAGCTGATGCAAACCAATGATATGCGTAATGAGCACGATCTGATTTGTTCGTGGGTGTTTGATAAGGATCCGAAGATTCCCGCCTTCACTGAGGGGACCGATAAGATGGATCGTGACGATATGCGTGAATCTCTGACGCTCTTTTATAAAGAGATGGGCTGGCACCCTGAACTGGGCTGCCCAACGCGGGAGACGTTGAATCGACTTGGTCTGGAAGACGTTGCCGACGATCTTGCCGCACGAAACCTGTTGCCGGCCTAAGGAATCGACATGAGCCATCCAGAGGATGTGAGTCAAGCTGTTGCGCCAGATATCGATCTGGAAAAGCGGCAATGGCTACAGGGAAAACGTCTGCAAGCAGAGGGCTCAGATGAGCATCTGATACCAGACAGTCCGGCTGAAATTATGGCGGATTTTATCCGCCAGCATTCGGCGAAAGGCCAGCTTGTCGCACGGGATCTGTTTCTTCAACCGCCGTACTCGGTAGACGAAGTGGAACTGTCTGCGTTACTGGACACGCTCATTGAGGGGGTTGCCGGGGAGGATATTGTCCGGGCACAAGGCGCTCAGGATGACTATTACTACTCAACCCAGACGATGACCGCCAACTATGCCGACATGTGTGTGCAGGTGGTGGAAAAAGATATCTGTCGGGCCATCGCACAAGCCGTGCGCTTTGATTGCCAGACGTATCCGCGTCCTTACAAGGTGGCGATGCTGGAACAATCACCTTATGGTTTTGAGCCGCAGCAAATCGACGCCGCGCTGACCGCGATGGAAACGCATCCCGACTATGCCGATATCCGCCCGGTGGCAGCCTCTAACGACGTGCCGTACCTGTTTAGCGAACGCTACATGAGTTACGGCAAAGCGTACGGTTTATGCGAATGGCTGGAAGTTGAGCAATTTCAGAATCCCTGAATTCATGGAAAGCGTGGGCGAGCGTGACCACCGCATTAGAGGATAACAAGATGTCCTTCACTCGACGAAAATTTGTGCTTGGCATGGGAACGGTCATTTTCTTCAGCGGCCCCGGTCAGACACTGCAGGCGAATACAAAGCAATCCGGAGCCGGTCGATACGTCATGATCCACGACGAATCCCGCTGTAATGGCTGTAATATCTGTAGCCGCGCCTGTCGCAAAACGAACCATGTCCCGGTTCAGGGGAGCCGTTTATCGATTGCACACATTCCCGTCTCTGATAATGAAAACGAAACCCTGTATCACTACTTTCGGCAATCCTGCCAGCATTGTGATGATGCCCCCTGCATCGAGGTCTGTCCAACGGGCGCATCATGGCGTGATGAAAACGGCATCGTTCGCGTCGACGGTTCGCGCTGCATTGGCTGCAGCTACTGTATTGGCGCATGTCCTTATCAGGTGCGCTACCTTAATCCGCAAACCAATGTGGCAGACAAATGCGATTTTTGCGCCCAGTCCCGTCTGGCGAAGGGATTCCCGCCGATTTGTGTCACCTCTTGTCCGGAACATGCTCTGCTGTTTGGACGGGAAGACAGTCCGGAAATCCAGCGCTGGTTGCATGAGAATAACTATTACCAGTATCAACTTCCAGGCGCGGGTAAACCCCATCTGTATCGTCGGTCCGGTCAACATTTGATTAAAAAGGATACTGTATGAACGCGTCGCAGAATGCTGAACAGTTCCAGACTCAACTGGCAAACTATGTGCCGGTGTTTTCACCAGAGTATTGGCCTGTGTGGCTGGTGATTGCCGGATTGCTGCTGGTGGCGATGTGGCTGGTGTTAGGGCTGCATGCCTGGCTACGCTTTCGCGCGGCCAATAAAGCGGCTGCCGGACATGGCGAGAAGGTCTATCTGTACTCGAAAGCTATTCGGTTGTGGCACTGGTCGAATGCGCTGATGTTCGTGCTCCTGCTTGGCAGCGGGCTGATCAATCACTTCTCGTTAGTCAGCGCGCCGGTTATCAAAAGTTTGCTGACGGTACATGAAATCTGCGGGTTCCTGTTGCTGGCGTGCTGGATCTGTTTTGTGTTGATCAACGCGCTGGGCGGAAATGGTCATCATTACATTATTCGTCCTCAGGGCTGGATGGCGCGGGCACAGAAGCAGACCCGTTTTTATCTGTTTGGCATTATGCAGGGGGAGGCGCATCCGTTTCCGGCAACGCCGCGCTCGAAATTTAACCCGCTGCAACAGGCGGCCTACATTGGTGTGATGTATGGGTTACTCCCGCTGTTGTTGCTGACTGGATTACTGTCTCTCTATCCACAAGCCGTGGGCGAGTGGTTTCCTGGCGTGCGCTACTGGCTGTTGCAGGCGCATTTTGCTCTTGCAATCGTCAGCCTGTTTTTTATTTTCGGTCACCTGTATTTGTGCACCACGGGACGAACGCCGGGCGAGACGTTCCGCTGCATGATTGATGGCTATCACCGGCATTAACCGATGCTGATCGTGCGAGAGGACTTACGGAGCTGGCGCGTTGGTGCGGTGATGTATCGCTGGTTTCTGCGTCGTTTTCCTCATGGAGGGAACTACGTTGATGTGCATCGCGCGCTGAGCCACGAAGGGTATCTGGACTGGGCAAATAGTCTGGTGGAATATGCCTGGTCGCGCTGGCTGGATGAAGAAAATTTGGCCCGCCAGGATATCTCGGCGATGTCGCGACTGGCAAAAACTGATGAAACGGTGAACGGTCAGCAGGTGGTGAGTGCGGAGGACAACGCGAACCTGGGATGCGCTGGCAATAACATGAAGATTGCCAGTACGGGCTATGCGTCGCAAATTGCCAGCGCGGGTTACTGTGTGCGTATTGGCAGCGTCGGCTATAACAGCCATATCAGCAGTTCTGGCGATCGCGCGAGGCTTGCTGTCTCTGGAAACTCAACGCGCATCAGCAGCGCCGGTGACGGAACGCGGATTGCCAGTAGCGGTATGCGTGTGCGGGTGAGCACGCTGGGGGAACGAAGTCATGTCGCCAGTAACGGTGATTTATGCCAGATAGTCAGTTTTGGCGCTGATGCCAGAATCGCCAACAGTGGTGACAATGTGCACATCGTTTGCAATGGCGAAAACGCCATGGTAGCCAGCACAGGTGCGGTGGATTCTTTGGTGCTGGGACCTGGCGGCTGCGCGGCGCTGGCATATCACGACGGCGAGCGGATGCGTTTTGCCATTGCAGTCGAAGGAGAGAACGGCATTCGCGCCGGTGCGAAATATCGACTCAACGACGCTCACCAGTTTGTAGAATGCTGACCAATTAACGACGCGGGAACCTCCATTGCATGACGTCTTGCGGGCTGCGGCATAACGGATGTTTGGCGATCCTCGTCATGTCGTCTTCTTTGAACGGTGAATGTGCGTTGAAGGGGATTGATGGATAAGCCAGCAGCGTGTCTGCTGCTGGCCAGGATATCATCAGATTTTGCAGGCGTCGCCGCAGTCATCGTCGGCAATAACCGATTCTGCTTTTTTGTCCGCGTCTTCCAGACGTTCAGCGTTACGCTCTTGCGCTTCTTCCAGCCCGTTAAACACCAGGTTATCGAGATCAATTTCCATCATTCACCCTTATCAACTCATTTTTGACATCCAGCAAGTATAGAGCAAACACGATGTGAGATGCATTCTCTACCTGTGCTTTGCTATTGATCCAACGGGCGTAAACGCCTGCGCACCCGGGTGGCGGGTTCTGAAACCGCTTTGGCCATCGCGGCCCCCATTTCCTGACAGGCGACCAGCCCTTGTATAAATGGGCGATCGTGCATCAAATAAGGCAATGCGCCAAAGGCAATTCGTCCGCGAATGATATCGGGTGCCTGAAGGGTATAGTCTTCGCCCACATCCGGAATATCATCACCGCATGACAGCAATTGTCTGCGTAATCGTGCGAATGGCAGGTCTTTGGTTTTCAGCGGTTTTTGGCCGCGGGCGTCAATGAAAATATCATATCTGTGGCACTCATTCTGGATGAGAATCTCAGTACAATCCGCTTTTCTGACTTTCTCATAGTCCTCCCCCAATGTGAGGATGCGCAGAATACCGGCTGCGTGCAACGCCAGCATGCGGCGAATCGACTCAGACGGGATCGCAGCATAGTTATCGATAAACACGCGCGCGAGGCCTGCGCTGAATCTTTTACCATCTTGTTCACTCAGGTGCGGAACGATATCCTGAACCACTTCATGTAAACGCAGCAGGGTATAGCGCCAGGCGACCGTTCGTTTGTCGCGTTTGTTTGCCTCGACCTCCTCCAGATTTGCCGCTGCCCATGCAAATGGATCAACGCGCTTTCTGTGGGCAAACAACGCCGAAGGAAAACTGTCTGCATCCAGCGAGGTGAGCGCGATTTGTTTCGCCCATTCAGGGTCTGCGAGCGTGAGTTCTTGTTGTATCAACGTAAAAACGCGATCGAGCAGTCCGTCAGAACCGGTATCAATTTCGCGTTGAAGGATTTTTTCGGTGACAACCTCCAGCGGCTCGTAGGGAATAGGACAGTAAAAGTCAGCTTCTGGCAAAATACCGGTACGGGACATTAGCGTAATTTCCAGCGCTTCACTGCCGTTGTCCGGCACGTAGGTTACCGAATGACTTTCTGCTTCGTGAAACGTTCCATGCTGTACTGCGACAGCCATTGCGGCATCCAGACCGCTCAGAGAGGTTCCTAAAATACCCACCTTAGCGGCAGGCACCTGTGCATCCATCAAGCCGGACCAGGGACTGGGATAAAATGCACGCGTGGATTCGTCATCTTCCGGCCATACATGTCCCGTGGCGATGACGGCTAAATCGACATGCAGCGGATCTGCGTGTTTTTCGGTCCAGATCTGAATATCGCTGGCAGTGGCCTCAATATCCGTGACTGAACAGGATTCATAAAGCCTGACGTTAAAACCGCGTTTTTCTGCCTGCGCGATCGCATGCAGAAACTGAGCGCGGAAATACTCACCCAGTAAAATGCGCGGCAGAAACTGACGATGGTGGAGGCTCTCTTTCTGGACCCCATAGCGCCCAAGGTCGTCCTTGTCCTGCGCCTGCAACCACTCAAGCCAGGTATCAAAAAGCGGTGGGATCTCAATACTGGCGATATTCGCCAGCATCATTCTGTCATTTTCAGCGTGGCGATAAGGCATACCGACTCCGGCTTCCTTTTCTTTCTCAAAGACGGTGATTTCCAGGGGCTGCCCGGTGTTGAGGAGAGAAAAAAAGGTATAAATTCCTGTAGGTCCTGCGCCAATAATTGCGATTTTTTTCATTGCTCCGTCCACTCCATTGTCGTTTCGCTTATCTGCGTGTTTTGACTGGTGCATTAAGTGTAGACGGGCGGGGAGGGAGACGAAGACTCAGCACTGTCTTATCTAAAGCGAATTACAGGAATGCCAGTTGCGGGAGCTTAATGTTGTCAAAGGTAAAACGCCTGACGGAATCTGCCAGGCGTTGAGTTCAGGTTAAAAATAGTCGTCTGTTGCGGATGATATTATCTTAACCATCAGTACTGGTAAGTTACCAGTCCCTGCAAAGCAACCGGAATACTGGCATTATCGTTTTGCCTGAGCGGGTTACCCCACGCAACCATAGTGCCATCCGCTTTCAGCGCCAGGTAACCCTCGGTAGTTGGATAAATTGCCTGCACATTGGTTAATAATTCATTCACTGGCGTGGTATCACCAGAGATATCAGTTCCCCATGCCACTACTGATCCGTCCGATTTCAGGGCTGCAAAGCTGTTATAACCGTTTGATGTCAGAGCAACAACGTTATTCAATCCCTCAGGAACGGAATCTTCGATACCAGGACCATACCAGCTATAAGCCAGCCCGTTAATGTCATATGCAGTGCATCCTTCGTATACGTAAGTTACTTCATGAGACATACCATAAACAACATGGACGATCCCGGTCAGGGATTTCAGACTGTCGGGCAACGCAAAGTCCTGCCCCCAGCAAACCAGGGAACCATCCGCGCGTAATGCAGTAAAACACTCATAACCAGGTATAACCCGGACGATATCGGTTAAGGCTGCGATGTCGTCAGGTAAGGTACCCCCTGTCAGCGGATTACCCCATGCAGCAAGCTGGCCGGTTTTACGTAACGCCACAGCCGCAGAGTTACTGATATAAATATCCTGGACATCAGTCAGGTCTGTAATACGAGGAGGAAGTATGAAAACATCATTTTCACCCCATTCGAGAATTTGTCCTGTCTCTGTTAACGCGACCTGAGCATATCCGTTGGTTAACACTTTCTTAATATCAGTTCGGTTGGCAACATCATCCGGAACCGAGTTGTACCCTGCGCTTCCCTTTCCCCATTGCGAGACTACAGGAGGCTGCGAACCCAACAATAATCCCATCTGGGCAACCATCTGTACATCCTTTACATCCGTTCTGGTGTCATCCCCGATTTTGAGTTCCCCGCCATCTTCAGGTTCCCCCCATGCAAAAATAGAATGATCAAAACGCAGCGCTGTTGCTGCGTATTTACCCGGCTGGACATAGATAATATTATGATTTTCCTCAGCAGGGATGGATGAAATGGAAAAATTTGGCCCCCAGCCATCAATAGTTTGATCATTCTTAACAACCAATACTGCGTCATGAAAATCACCAGCCTCTGTATACTCCCGGATCCGTGAAACATTCACCGGTCGCAATCTGATGGAGGCATATCCATTGGCTGAAACATTCAGTACCTTTTGTGAAGTGATATCAATAAAACCAGAACCAGTCACGATGTCTGTTTCACCGTCATACATCCACTCGGCCTCAACTGGCTCCAGAGTCATGCTGTCTAATGCGACAAGCCTGTTCAGGTCGTTGCAGTTATTGTGATAGTCTTTTGACGTTCTGTGTCCCATGATTTTTAATGAAGTTAGCTCTGTTTGTTTCATTTTTACCGCCCTCTGTGTGATTGATATCGTGAAACAGCATTACACGGCAGAGCAGGGCGGTTTGCGCAAAAATTGAATAACAGGTGAGCATTAAAAAGCAAACCTCATAAACAGAGCGTATTCCCGGAGATTTTTCTTCAGATTAAATTGTTGCGGTGTCGCAGATCTCAATTCGCCTGCACGAACATCCCTCAGGAGCAATATCAATATGGACTGGTGCGTCCGAGTGGATGTGCCAGTCAGTATTACGATGTTGAATATGCTGATTATCAGGCACAAGTCTCGTCAATAGACAAATTATTTTTAAAACAACAGGCGCGTCAGTACGCCTGTTGGTGGTCGATACAGGGTATTAATTAGTTACTTTGCAGAGGGGTTAACTCGATATAAAAATATCCTGTAATATTTTCACCGGTGGAAAGGTGGTTACTGACGTATAATCAATAAACGGTATCAATGTTGTTCATTTTCGTGGCCTTATATAGGTGTAATTATTTAGTTTGTTACTCATAGTTAAATGTTACTGAGAGTGATGCATTACCATCTCCGGCAGAGACCTGCGATGCTGTTTGAATATAATGCGCTTTCCAGCCAGGTGAGTAAATTCCAGCATTAGTCGATGTGGTAACAGTAAATTGTGTGTTTAACGGAACCGGGTTATTGTATGCATCGACAATCTGAACACCCAATCCTTTAGCTGGCGTTGTTCCTGACGCTAATTTAATGGTGCCTGGTTGCGATGTGTCGGCATCAGCTGAGATGATAGCAAGAACTTTTACACCTGCATTGTCACAAGAAAAATTTAAATTAATAGGTGTACTGGTAGTTTGCGTACCAATACCGGTAAAATATTGTACGTTCCATGCTCCCAGAGAAGTGTCTGCGGTGGAAGTTGTAAGCGTACAGGCATCCTGAATAACAGTGACTGACCCCAAACCCATGTAGATAGGTGTTTCCTGTTGCCATGCGCCGTTTTCAGAGATTATATATGCTGCGACTATACCACTGTAAAAACTGCCACCTGCGATGGGACCAGTCTTAACGAATTCAAATGCACTTCTCCAGTAATAATTGGCCGGCGTGGAGTCAAAATAGTCAGTAATGGAATACTGTCCAGGAGGAATCCATTCTGTGGTTTGCACAAGCAAAGAGGCCAGAGAAAAACCAATACCTGATACCCCTGAGTCAAAATACGCGCGTCCACCGCCTGTATAACTGAGTGCTGCAGCATAGCTTTTAACGCCTCCATTATATGTTGCTGTATCAGGACAGGCATACCCTGCATAGTCCATTGGATAATAAAGGTAGCTTGTACCGACTGGGTCGGATGAGTGAACCGTGATATTTCCCGGATTTACCGTCCAGGACGTATCGTACGGAGTGCAGGTGGCATAGGCATTCATTGTGCATAGGCTACAGGCGGAGAGAATAAAATAAAGTATAAAGTGAAGTAGGTTTTTCATTTTGTCACCTTTTGATTTGATGTAATTAAAAGATACTCATTACTGATAATTTATTGTGAGCTGACCTGTGGTATGGGTTTTTCCGCTGGTCTGGTGGCCCTTGTTAAGGGATTCCTGATAAATCTCAGCGAGATTTATTTTGTTTTTACCAGGTGACAATGTTGCAACATTGATTGCTTTTCGGGGGTGATGGTTCTCCTGTACTGGTATATCTGTTGAAACATAATCATTACGCCCAAGAGGAATGCTGCTAATATTGATGGATTGAGTGGAATCCTCTGACATTATGGAAGCGACATTTTTACCCGTGTCGGTACAGACCATTTCAAAATAAGTTGGTGCGGGTTCTTTTGTAAGCGTTAATTGCATGTTTTGTGGTGTGTTGCTGAATGTGCATGCTGGCGCCTGAATAATACCATTAAATGTTACAGTGGCGGTATCTGCCCGAACCTGTCCAATTGTTAATAACATCATTGGCAAGAGCAAAAAAGAGATGGAATGCGACTTTAAAATATACATTTTAGATCTCCGATATTAATTGTGTTCAAGATGGTAATGCTATTGTTATTCCAGTATTGATGTCATGACCTCGGTATGGCCACCATAGTCATTGATTAACTGCCAGTTGATATTTTTTGCTGACCTATTTTCAGGTAAAGAGTATGTTGCCTTTCCAGTCGGTGGAATCATGACGTTCTCTGTCTTGATATTGCTACCGCCAATGTCTAATGAATAGAATGTCAGCCAGTAAGGCGTAGGGTTCATCACGTTAAGTTTTTTGCCGTCTTTCTTGAAAGTTACTTTTCGGTAGTCAAGTACTGTTGGTGAGCTTATCCCTTTCGGTCGAAAAATTAACTTGATACGTTGGTCGACTGCTATTGTTAAGCGATTTTCTTTGCTCTGTACATACTCAGGGATTGATTTAATATTCAACCAATACACAGACTCTTTATTTTCCGGGAGAGCGCCTCCGGTACGAGAAATATGGATTATGCTAAGACCATTAGCCGTCAATCGAGATAACGCAGGCGTTATTGCAAAAGGCGGTTTGGACACTTCCTTTTCCGTCCCGGTTGGACCATTACCATCGACCCAGGCCTGAATAACCCATGGTGATTTATCCTGGTTCTGCACGGTGAGCGTACTTTCTTCCCGAGACCCATCATACACCACACGTGTTCCTCCAACGATAACCCCCGCCTGGGTTGTTGCACATGACATAAAGACAATTATACCGGTGACTACCATTGCTATTTTTTTCATGTTGAATACTCCATTGGTGATTGAGTTAGTTATCCAGGTTGTGATACTTCGTCTGATAAGAGATAAACGTCATGTTTTCCGTTGACGGCAGATAATAAGGGCTGTCCGGCGACAAGGTTGCGGTCACGGTTTCAGGGAAAGCGTCGTAAATATCAATGGCGACGGCTCCGTCTCTGGCGTTGAGGCTGAAGGTTCCCGTTTTTGCACCGTTGGCGAAATGTGCATTACCACTGAGCGACAGGCTGACGCTGGTGACATCAAGCGTCTGGTAATCCCACCAGTACAGTGTGCCCGGTGTGCGGTTATCCGCAGGGGTCATGGAATTGACATAAATCGCCCCTTTATCTGAAGCACCGGAAAAAGCCATGACTGCGCTGGTCTGTGCGCCTGAACTCGTGGCATTTACCGTGACGCTCTCAGCCAGACTGTCATAAACCTCCGCCAGAGCATAACCGTCGGCATCGAGCGTCAGGTTGGTTGACGAGGTGCTATTGGAAGTGAAGCGAGCGTTGCCGGTAACCGTCAGGGTTACATCCGCGCCGGGGGTACCGTACAGCGCCACTTTATTGGTTGGCTGAACGGCCGCCAGCATACCGCTGTTGAGCGGGGCGCCTGTGGAGCAATACATATTGACGGAAGCAGGCTCTGTTACCGTCACGGGGACGGATCGGTTATCGCTGCTTGCCAGCGTTGCGGTCACGGTAGCAATCCCTGGTGCGCCATAATCCGTGAGCGTGGTATTTGCGGTTCCGTTCGCGGCAGTGACGGAAGACTGCGGGGAAACGGTGCCGAGCGTGGTGGTCCAGTTTACGGTAACGCCAGCTGCAGGCTGATTGTTGTTATCCACGACGGTGGCCGTGATGACCGACGCGCTGATACCGTCGTCAACAATCACGTCCGGGTTTGCTGCGAGGGATGAAATTGTCCAGGAATCCGGGATCCCGCCGTCAAGCGTGACAATCCAACTGCCATCTCCCTGCATCTTCGGATCGCTGAAGGTCCAGCCTGACGGAAAGCCGGTCGTGCTGACGAGCGTGATGGTTCCGCCGAAATATTCCAGAACGACGGTACCGCTGCCGCTCCAGCTCACGGTGCCGTCTGAGCCGTTGTAGCTGCCGTACTGGCAATTCGCCACCACCGCGCTTCCTTCGGTTAGCGCTACAAAACCCAGCGCGCCAGGGCGGCCCGGCAGACTCAGGGTACTGATGTTGGTCGAGCTGCCGCCGACTAATGAGGTGGCGGCAACGGCGTTAGGGGCTGCCTGCAAAGCGTCAATATCCAGCCAGACCAGTCCCGCAACAGATGGGTCCAGACCCAGGTAGTTCAGTGGAAACTGGGTGGAGGAGGGATACATCTGTGTCAGATCGGCGATACTGACGCTGATGACATCTTCGACATGCCCCAGATAGTTGGTCGTGGGGTTACCCGGATATACGCTGCTGAACATAAATGAGTGCATGCCGGAAGTGGCGACAGACTGATAAGTCCAGCTCGCGGAACCGGTTGCGATGACGTCTGTATCACCATGAAGAACCGATGATTGCGAACCAGCATAGTTTTTACCGGTGTAATAAATCAGGCTGCCGCCCGAGGCATTCTGAATAGACATGATTAACTCCTTATTTAATTGTGGGTATAAGCATGTTGACCACAGCTCTTGCCAGCAAAGTTGATTTCTGAGTGCAAAATCTTCCTTTCAGATAAATATAAAATGATAAGGAGGAGGGGATTGTGCGTAATTAAATTCTGATTGAGCCAAATTCAGGTAATGTCTGTTGGGTAAGATGGAATATGCATTAAAGCCCTTGCTCCGAAGAGCAAAGGCTTATTTAACAGGACCCTGCAACGCAATTTATATTGCCAGTTTGTCGACTGAAGTATCTTGTTTCGAACCCATGAACTTTCAGGTTGCTCTGAAGAGATAAAAGGGGTTGACCACGAACTGCTTACATACGTGCCGGAAAAGATGCTGCCGGGAATTCGGGAGAGGGAGCGTTGTGCAGCGCGCTACGTCAATAAGTACTGCGGCAATACCGGAGGCGTCCGCAACGGCAGGAACAGTGACGGAATGCCAGGCCTCAACGGAACCGGTACGCCATGCAGGGGTCATGAGGTCCGGTGAGCGGTCGCCTGTCTGTACCTTTTGATTTCAACGAATACTGCGGGGGCCAACTATCCTCGCAGGCTGTGTTATCTCTGTAGGCGACTTTCAGCATTTTCTCCTCGCTATTTCCCCCGTTTACTCTTTATTTAACTTTCGGTGTCCTCTCAATATAACTCACTGTTTTGATTCTCCATTAATGACCTTAATGGTCTTATTTTGCCGGTTTTTTTTACGGATTTTTTTCACGGTGATGAACGTTTTTTGATTTAAGAATAACCTTATAGAAAACAAGAAAATTGTTTCTTATTCATCTAGTTAAAACGGTAAAACTTTGCAAAATTGTCAATATTTATCAGCAAGTTGCGTAGGTGCTTATGGATTTTTTCTGGTGGTCGTGGAGAATAACCATAGAAAGTAAAAGCTGATAGCTCGATATTGAGCAGCGGTAGCAAGAAGCCTCTGCGGATGATCGCCAAATATAACAAGATAGAAAAGTAAGGCAGATGAAAGAATGAGAACAATAATCAATTAGCATATCCGTTCCTCTAAAAATTCAATGACCACTTTTCAGTTTTTTCGATGGTGTATCGGGAAGTGAAAAGGTTTAATAGACATACATTCAGGGCTGTTTACTGTCAGTGCTATTTATAACACTTACAGAATTAAGTCCGACAAAATGGTCTGTTATTTGCTATTGAAGTGAGATAAGGAGGAATATTTATTAGTTAAATGTCAAAGCCAATTAACTAAATGGTTTTGTTTATGATACTTTCACCAATTTTTTAACATTACATATCGCTCATTAGATTAATGTGCGAGAATGGTTAACGCAATTTGGTTCTGCTTATGCATCATTTGTTTAAATCCGGCGGGATATTTAAATACGCACTTATCTTAGCTTTATTCTCTTCGCTTTTAATGGTATGGGACATTGCCAATGCCGATAATATAGCGTCAATGGATAAAGAGAAAGGGACCAGCACGACTTCTAAGGATAATCATGAACTGTCAGCGCAGGAGTTGCAAAATATATTCCAGCAGGCAGTGAATGATGACCTGCAGGGGCGTTTTGTACAGGCACGAAAGTGCTACGACAGACTGGAAAACACCGGGCTGTCAACGGTCAGCGCTGTGCCTTCTGCCATCAATTATGTTGAGCTTAATCAACTCGATAAAGCAAAAAAAGCTTTTAACAAAATCTCGTTAAGTGCAAACCAACGAGATGCTGATTACGCTCGCCTCTGGCAGTTATGGTTTATTGCCCACGACGAACGAAATAATGGGAAAGTTCAATCCCGGAAATTAATTGAAAAAGTTTCCGGCTATCAATGGCAGTTGCCGTATGAGCAAAAAATTGCTGACGTCTATGCGGGAAAGGGACGTATCGAAGACATTTATCAGGTTATTAATGTCATGGACGCTGCAGCGTCTTCGTCAAAGCTTGATGCAATAACTGAGGCTACTTATTTTTCTGGCGCTTACTTACGTTATATCAAGCGTGACGGTTCTTCAATGCTGAAGTTATTTGATAAATATAAGGATGGAATGAATAAAACCTCATTTGAACGTTCATTGATCGAGCGCGAATACGCAGAGATGAAAAGAACTAACGGCAAATTGAAATAAGCCATTTCTTCTGAAATGGCAGGAGTTTTTATGAATAAAATATATCGATTAGTCTGGAACGAACGCCTTAAGGCGTTGGTTGCTGTCGGCGAAAATTCCACAGCACACGGGAAAAGGAACTCCCTTCACGGCCATATTATTCCGGTCGTTTCGGGTGTAGTGGCCGCAATGCTGTGTATCTCAGAACCCGTCAGGGCCTATGTTGTTTCTCCGGGAGCGCTGACAAATGGCGGCACGACGGCATCTGATGCTGGTGCCGCGACTAACACCGCCATCGGCAGTAATGCGAAAGCCACGGGAGGGAACAGCACCGCTATCGGCGACAACTCGCTATCCAGTGGCGCAAATGCAACCGCTCTGGGCGATACCGCAACCGCATCCGGTGCGAACTCAATTGCTGCAGGGACTGGCGCTACAGCTTCAGGCCTGGCGGCCTCTGCATATGGCAGCGGCAGCAACGCGTCCGGTGCGGCGTCGTTAGCGCTAGGACAAAATGCTTCAGCGTCCGGTGTGAACTCGATTGCGCAGGGCTTGGGTTCAGTCAGTACATCGGGAAGTGGTATCGCCATTGGTCAATCTTCACAGGCGTTGCTCGATCCTGCTGATTCAACCACGACGGGCGCGGTTGCAATTGGCTGGAACGCGCAGGCGAATGCACAGGACGCGATGGCACTGGGATCTTCCGCCCAGGCGACCAAAAAACAGGCATTTGCGATGGGCGTCAGTGCCAACGCTTCAGGAAATGCTGCTACTGCCATTGGTGCGTTAACCTCGGCCTCTGGTTCAGGTTCGGTGGCGATGGGGAATGGCGCGGTTGCCACCTCAAACACGGGCATCGCTATTGGTCAGCTCTCGCAGGCGCTCTCTGACCCCGCAAACCCATTATCAACAGGTTCTGTCGCTCTCGGCTGGAAGGCGCTGTCAAACGCCATGGATGCGACGGCAATTGGTTCTGCCTCATCAGCGACGAAACTTCAGGCACTGGCCATTGGTACCAGCGCGAAATCCAGCGGTACAGCGTCTACAGCCCTGGGTTCGCTGGCCAACGCGTCTGGCTCGGGTTCTATCGCGGCCGGTGTGAATACCGTGGCGTCAGCCAGCGATGCGATTGCGATGGGCGATGCGGCGAGCGCTACGGCGTATCGTGGTATCGCTATTGGCGGGGCGTCGGCGAATAACGCAGCGCGCTCCGTGGCAATGGGTTCTGGCGCGACGATTGATAGCGCAAGTACTGATTCAGTCATTCTTGGCACCGGAAGCAGTGCGACAAATGCCCTGAATGCAATAGGCATCGGCAACCAGACTCAGGTCGGTAATACGGGGGCTATTGCTGTCGGTCATACGGCAAACGCATCAGATATTTACACTATTGCATTAGGTGAAATGGCGAAATCAAACGCCATGCACGGTATTGGCCTTGGTTACAACGCCACTGTCAGTACGGGGGCATCATATGGCGTGGCTATCGGCTCCAATAGTGTCGCAGGACAAAGCAACACCCTCGCAATGGGCCAGGCCGCGAATGCTGTAGGCCTTAACTCTACTGCAATCGGAGCGCAAACTGTCGCGTCAGGTGAGGCGTCTCTGGCGCAAAGCTACAATGCAAAAGCCTCAGGTAAGAATGGTATTTCGCTTGGCGCGAACAGCCAATCTTTGGCAGATAACGCTATTGCTCTTGGTAGTTCATCCAGTGTTGCGTCGACGGGGATAGGGTCAGTAGCCTTAGGTACCGGCGCATCGGTTACCGGCAATTACAGCATTGCACAAGGCGCTAACGCTAACACCGCCGGTTACAGCGGCATCGCGCTGGGCAATAGCGCGAAAGCGACGCCGGATTACTCCATGGCTTTAGGCTATAAAGCGATCACCAGCGGAGCAGGCACCAGCAATATGGCGATTGGCCGTGAATCCTCCGCGTCAGGCTCTGCCGGCGTCGCGCTGGGCTACCTGGCCAACAGTTCTGGTTATTCCAGCCTGGCATTAGGGCAATCTTCTTTGGCGCAGGGTTCAAACAGCATTGCCATGGGCACCGGTTCGAAGGCAACAGGAACCAGCTCATTAAGCATTGGCACGGGGAACATCGTCAGCGGCAATAATTCCGGGGCGATCGGCGATCCGACTACCATTACCGGTTCAGGCAGTTATTCGCTGGGCAATAACAATACCATCAATGCTAATAATGCATTTGTGCTGGGTAATAATGTGACCATTGGCACCGGGCTTGACGGCGCGGTTGTCCTGGGCGACAGCTCAACGGTCGCGGCGTCTAACCCGACGGCCAGCACGACTTTTGGTAATACCACTTATAACTTCGCGGGCGGTACGCCAGCGGTCGGTGGGGTAGTAAGCGTCGGCGCAGTGGGGGCTGAGCGTCAAATCACTAACGTAGCGGCAGGGCGTCTGTCCAGTTCCAGCACCGATGCAGTGAATGGCTCTCAGTTGTTTGCGGTCGCTCAGGATCTCAACACCTCCAAAACGCATTATTACAGCGTTAATGATGGCGGTACTCAGAGGTTTAACTACAACAACGATGGCGCAATGGCAGCCGGTTCAATGGCTGCTGGTGTCAATGCCAGCGCTCAGGGATTTAACTCTGTAGTGATAGGCAATAGTGGTATCAGCAATTCTGGTTCAGATAATGCTGTCGCCATTGGCAACCGCGCTATTACGGGCGGCATGAACTCAGTGGCATTAGGTAACAATGCCTTGACGTTCGCAACAGCGACTAACTCCGTGGCATTAGGGAACGTCGCCAGAACTAAGGCCGCCAGCTCTGTTGCGCTGGGGGATGGCGCAGTAGCGAATGATGCCAATAGCGTTGCGTTAGGTTCAGCATCTACTACTTCTGCTGCGGTGGGAACAGCGGGTACAAACATTGCGGGCGTTAATTACACGTTTGCTGGTGTTAATCCTCAGAGTACCGTTTCTGTGGGCAGTGCTGGCAATGAACGTACCATTACTAACGTAGCGGCAGGACGCCTGTCCAGTTCCAGCACCGATGCGGTGAACGGTTCGCAGTTGTTTGCTACCAACAGCGCGGTTAATAACCTGAATGACAGCGTCACCAGCCTGGATGCCGGTTCGGTGAAATATGACACCAACATCGACGGAACGGTGAACTACAACAGCATCACGCTGGGTG
>NZ_JBALIF010000018.1:0-84884 GCF_037053465.1 Citrobacter amalonaticus | reverse complement strand
GTGTCAGAATATAACTGTGAACGCCCTCATCAATCACTGAACAATATGACGCCGGAGGAATATCGGCAACACAATCATTTGGCCGGGATCTCAAAAAATGCCTGGAACTAAAACGGGTCTATTTACAAGGTAGCATGAGTTTAACGAACACTTCTTCCTGAAATAGAATGAGGTCAGGAGCATACGTTCGTAACGCATGAAACCTTTGTTCGCTCAGTCTGCCGTCCCGAGAAAATCAGTGCTGCTCCGCCGCACCCGAAAGGGATTCAGCAACAGCTTTCATACTAACCCGCCACTGGCGGGTTTTTAATGATCAGAAACTGCATTGGTACACGATCTTCAAGCGTTCGGTTGATGTGTAGCTGATGGATAAGTTTGAAGTTTTACTCATTCTTCGGGAATATCTCGACCCTGCTTAACAAGATGCTTGATAGTAGCGTAGTCATAATACCCTGCTGCAACCTGTTTAGCGTATTCGATACGTTGCAAGGCAATGACTTTTTCGTACATTGCGCTTTTTACCGAAATAGCTAAGAAATGGTCAAGTTCGGCTAATTCCTCAGCCGTCCTGTCAACAGTAAATAGATATCGACGTTCGTGATGCTCTATTGCTCCAACAAGAAATGCTGCGCGGTCTGCAATGTTATGTAACGGCTTATCACCTAATAGATTGTTGCATTGTGGGCACGATGGAACGGTATGACGGCGATCGTAATGCCTCACTCCACCTCTCCATGCAACTGAAACCACGTGGTCGCGGACAATGCCAGAGCGATAGTCACCGCAATAAATACACCTAGGCCGATCGGTATCATGCTGGTTTATGTTTAATGTTGATGTCGAGGATAACTCCTCGCGTACATATGGCACTGGCTTTTTACGTTTAGCCCGACTTGCAATGACGGCTTTTATTGCTTCATCAGGCAAAGGCTCATCTTCTATTGCTGTTATTCTTTTTGCTGGTTTTTTTTCAGCCTTAAGTAATTGGCTGCTGGCAAGTGGACTTACTTTGGGTACGTTTTTTGTTGCTACAAAAAGCCTGTTCGTTACTGAACTGCGGAAGCTTTCAGGTACTGGATTTTTGGCTGTTGCTTGCTGGTTGGCCTTACTCTGACCAGTACCAGCTTGTGCAATCGGTGTGGCAATAAAGGCATAACCGCTAGAAATTTTATTTACAGTACAAGTAAATTTGTCTTCATCGTAGCGTTTGCGAAAGTGTTCTAAAGCCTGCTCTCGCGTAGTGAAAGCCATCCGCTCCTCCCATTGCTCACTGAAGTAATTGATGAAATTTATGACCAGTCGAGCCTACCTCTACCATTGAATAATGTCTATTGGTCTTAATGGCTTTGAACTGGTGGAAGAGAAAGGGGGAAAGCAAAAGCATGCGTTGCCATTTTGTCGCCACTACTAAAGACAAAGTGGCTACGTTTTCACGTAACCAATTGTTTTTGTTGGTATTATTGTAATTAAAGGAGGAGGTGGTTGAGTTTGTTGGGGATTTTGTTTTTTTTCGCGAAGGGGAAGGCGCAAAAAGAGTGGCGATGATGTTGATATGGAAGAGGTTTTTTTATCTTTTTGATTTTTAATAGGATTGTTGGGGGCTCGTTGGTCGAGGTTTGGGTGGAAGTTGCATACTTGTCGTTCGTTTCCAGTAGTGAGCGTTCCTGTCGAATAATTCACTTTCTTGATTTTTTCGGCCTTTATACCATGCTCATCTAATACATGTGAAAAACAATAACGTCATCTATAGCTGAAGGCGATACAGATAGATAGCCTTTGAAATATCTAATGATGTTCCTTAACCATAAGAGAGTACAATGCTTGAACTTCGTCCTAATTGCGAATGCTGTGATAAAGATCTCCCGCCTGAATCAAAAGGGGCATACATCTGTTCATTCGAATGCACCTTTTGCTCCGATTGCGTGACCCAACGACTTAATCGCCATTGCCCGAACTGCGGAGGGGAGTTGGTGCGACGTCCAATACGCCCCGAAACATCCCTTCTTCGACATCCTGCATCCAGTAAGCGTCACTATAAACAGTAAATATAAAAAATATGTTCGCTCTTTGCTTATAACGGCCTTTGTGATTTTTTGTACCATATGATTAGTGGTCGAAACGGAAGTTGTACTATGTTAGTTGATGAGGTGTTGTTAAGGCAAACCACTAATAGAGCAAAGCGGACTAAAATACATATTATTATATTTAATGATTAAATTGGATGAGTATGTCTGGTCAGAAAATAGTAATTAGTATCTATAAGCACTTTATGTTTTGTTATTAAAAATAATCACGCTTAAAATAATTGGAGCCAACTAGATATGAACTCCTACAAATTCAGAAATAATGATGAGATTGGCAAATTGGAAGCTGAAACAGATTCTTATCTGGATTCATGCTTTTATGAGTCAAATGTATTTAAAGGGATAATTAACTTTGATTCTTCAGAAAGAAATCCAGACTTCACTAGAAGAATAATCGTTGGTCGTACAGGAAGTGGTAAATCCGCATTACTAAAAAAAATACTAAGTAAAGGGAATATAAAAATACATGATACAATCGAAGCTGAAAATACGATCTTTGAACATATCAATAATAATGTGTTTATTTCCGATTTAATATCAAAGGGTATAGATCTAAGAGGGTTTTATAAATCACTTTGGTTGCATGTTTTGCTTATGAAGGTTATCCCGGCAGTCTATAGGTCATCATATCAAAGCTTTTTTGATGAAATAAAAGGTTTAATTGGAGGAAAAAAAAGACCTTATAAACCAGAAATTGCTAATGAATATGTTGAACAATTCCGTGAAAACTTCTTTAATGATAAAGCATTGGTAGAAATTAGTAATAAATTGGAAAACGATTTATCTTTAAAAATTGGCGGTTCTGGATTAAATATAGGCGGTAAACTTAGTAATGCGGATACAACGAGAATTCAATCTGAAACATCAAGTTACGTAAGCAGAGAACTACTCTTTAAACAGAAGGAATTAATTAAAATCCTAAAGGAAGAGTTTGCTGATTCCCAGCAAGTTAGAATAGTTATAAGTATAGATGATTTAGATAAATCTTGGTTGAGTACGAGTGTTATAAGATATGATTTCATCAATGCACTTCTTGAAGCCTTCAGAGAATTATTAGATATTAAGTCAGTTAAGGTACTGATATCCATCAGAACTGATATCCTTATGGGAATCTATAGGAGTAGTTTGAGACAGGATGAAAAAGATCAATCTTTAATATATTCTATCTCATGGAATAAGACAGAAATAAGAGAAATTATTGATGCCAGGATTAATTACTTAGTAAAAAATAGATATCAATCCTCGAAGCTTGTAACAATGAAAGATATATTTGGGTTTCAGGTCGATGGTATAGGGGCGGATGACTATATCTTAGACAGGACTATGCTGAGGCCTCGTGACGCTATAAATTTCGTAAATATATGTCTTTCAGAATGTGATGGCATAGTGAATTTAAATGAAAATATAATTTTGGTTGCCGAGGAAAAGTATTATTCATCAAGAAAAAGAGCTTTGGTTACAGAATGGAAAAGTATCTATCCGTTTATTGATGAATATTTGGATGCTTTATCATTGCTATCAACATCAGAGTTTGACTTACCTATGCTACCTCAAATAGATAAAGAAAAAATATCACAGCATATATTTGATAGATTAGCAAACAATCAAGAAGATGAACATCATATGAAAATAATAATGAACTTTGAGGAGTTGCTTAAAGTTTGGTTCACTGTTGGAGTCATTGGAATCAAAAAAACAAGTTCGCTGATTATATATTCATCTTTTGATAAGCCAAATTTAGACATAACCGACATGAAAAGAACATTTATCATTCATCCACTGTTTAATAGATAGGATATAAAAATATTTTAGTTATTGCTCTTCTGGGGCTTGTTATACGACAAGATCGCGCAGTGTTTCAATTCGATACTGCGCGTACCCACGCGCATGGCGTATTGGATATTTGAAGGGAAAGGCTCGCTCTTCTCTCATAGTTGACCTGCTTTGCTTTTTATTCGTTCATTATCAAGAGCATATACTGGTCTAATACACCGTATTAAAGTTATCATGTAAGTATGAGCCTAAATCATGGATCGAGGTTATTGAGAGAGCCGAGCCTCAAGGTGCATCGGTCTTGCCTTTTCACCTCACTGCGTGTTGATGCCGAGAAGGTTAATTAACTGCCCGACAATCTTGTCCTCATCGAGAATCAGATCCACACTAGCCACCTGTAATTGTTCCTTGCCTGCTAGAATCCTATAGCCTGCATTCAGAGGTTGCGTTCCCAGACCTGCATGATGTGGATAGAGAAGCATAACTTGTGGGCAGTGATAAATCCGTGCATAGGCCATCATCTGGTATACATCAGCCTGCGATATGCCATGCCTGGCATCTTCGGGATGACGCCCAATACGCTTCCATTTAGTGTCTATGATCATAACAATCTGATGGTCCCGCTCGATAAGCAGATCCGGTCGGGTCTGGAAGCGTGGTTTGCCTTCTTTTACGTCCTCGATCAGACAGTATAATCTGCCTGCCTGTGCACGAACCGTCCATTCCGTACCGCGTACAGCACGCTTCGCCAGCGCCGCTATATATGCCTCGAACAGGTCGTTCATTGGGAAAAGGAGTGTAATCCCGTTCTGCGCTCGTTTATCGTGGTGTGTAGCTTGCCAGTCGCGTCGCAGGAGAAGACGTGCCAGATTGTAGAGGGCTTCCCAGCGATGATTGGTTCGGTCGATCCGTACCTGTGACCACGGCAGATGACTGAAAGGGACGTCGCTAACACCCGCTAACAGGATGCGCAATTCATTCAGACGACGGAGCGTATCAGCAGCGCGGGCATAATGGTGAAGCAGAACTACACACGCCTTCATAATTCGAAGTAGGGCGGTATCAGCCGACAGTTCGTCGTAACGACAGGCGAGACGGTCGGGGCGGACGGCAAGCGTAGTGAATTGTCGTTTGATATTGAGCCTTCCGCGCAATGAGGGTAAATCGTCTTCCTGTGCCAAATAGGTGCGCGGTAATCCCCGATGTACTTCAGATAAGAGTCGCTCGGCGAACAAGCGGATGAGTATCTCTAGCAAGCTTTCAGCTTGTCTCGCCATTGTTGCAGCCTGTCCATTGCCGAGTTTAAGGCCGAGGGCGACATCAAGCATACGTATCAGGCGATTGCGTATTGTGGCGTCCGGTTCTATCGTCTCGTCGTCGAATTTGGGCAGGATCTCAAGGCTACATCCCGGAGCGGCAATGACCCCAACTATTTGCCCGGCAATAATTTTGTTATGGCGATCGATTAAGATATTAGTACCGTGCTGATTTGCCAGCGGATGCTCGCGCGCCGCCGTAAGCAGCGCGTTAGCCTGAGGGCGGGTAAAAGCATGAGGAGCGTTTATGCTGCTTTCAGTGTTCACACAAACACCACCCCATTCGCGAACCGTGAGGTGCGTCATTCTTTCGATTCACCAGCCACCTCAAGATCGGTGACATTTAACGTTCTGGTTTTGCCTATCAGTCGATCAAAGGCGTCATTTCTGAACGGTGCACGTACCGACCAGCTTGATAATGGTTCCCCCTCTATTCCGGGTGGCGGTAAAATCTGCTCTTCCTGCATAAAACCATCGCCCAGCACTGTCGCGATTCGGCTCCAGTCCTCGAAGAAATACTCTTGTAACAGCGGTATGACCTTATTGCGCACTGCATCTTCAACTTGTGCCCTGGATTCACAATTGATAAAGAAGGCGTGTCCAATGCGATATTCCCGGCCTATAAGATATTCAATACGCTGGTTGATGGTGGTAAGAACGGCTTTGAGATCGATCCCCTCTACTTCACTTAGCAAGGTCGCGTCGGGAGCCATTTCCCGGAAGTTGAATCGCCGCCTTAATGCTGTGTCGAGCAATGCGATGGATCGATCGGCGGTATTCATGGTGCCTATGATATGAAGGTTGGCGGGGATGCCAAAATCTTTCTTTTTCGAATAAGGCAGAGTTACGGTGAGTGCATCAGGCATTCCAAGACGTTTATCCGGCTCAATTAACGTAATCAGTTCACCGAACACTTTCGAGATATTTGCCCGGTTGATCTCATCAATAATGAGGACGAATTGTTCTGGTTGTCCTTTAACATCGGAACTATTATCTATGTTCTCTGTACTTGAGAGCAGTCTGCCTAGCGCCGGGATATTCACACGACTGGTGGCAATGGAATAGAGCGTCCGCATGGTGAAGTTACCATCGATAATTGTATCGAGTGGCAGTGGTTCATCAAGGGTCAGTAGCCAGCGAACTGGGCGGCGGTGGGCATAGTAACCTTCGGCTTCAGGAACGAAATAGTAATCACCAGTTATTTCAGCGATAGCGCGAAACGCAGTGTTCCCGTAAGGGACAATCACGATATCACCAGGCTTCATTTCGCAACGGAAGGGATAGGTTTGCGTCCAGTTACTAGGCGTCAGATTCCCTGGATTTTGCTTGATCCATTCATCATGAATCGCGTTGAACGATGAGAATCTATCCGCGCTCCAGTCTATGGTC
Source organism: Citrobacter amalonaticus (assembly GCF_037053465.1). GTDB lineage: Bacteria > Pseudomonadota > Gammaproteobacteria > Enterobacterales > Enterobacteriaceae > Citrobacter_A > Citrobacter_A amalonaticus_H. The sequence continues at coordinate 78,322 of NZ_JBALIF010000018.1, read as the reverse complement.
CCACCCCAACCCAGAGCGATATACCCATTGTCGCGGGCATCTTCATACACATCGTCTTCGGTGCCAATTGTCCCTTGCCCCATTTTCCAGAAGCGTTTTTGGGATAGTTGCAGTGCCGAGGCATCTGTCTGTGCACGGGGTTGTGTTCTGGCCTGATCGGCAAGGGCACAAATCTCTCTGAAGAGCCCCGGCGTAGGCATGAGTCTGAATCCAGCAGACGAAGACTCATCTTCACCGATTTCTGGACGAAGGCCCTCAACGAAGGTTTCGTAGTCATAGCTCTGGTGGAATGTGACGAAAGAGATCCTCTTTTCTGCCATCAGTTCGTTATAGCGCGCCATCAGGGCCGCACGCCCATCTTTTGAGTTCGGATAGGCATCTTTGCCATCGCAGAGCGCTACGGCTTCCCTCGCCGTGTGATAGGTCTTTCCGGTACCTGGAGGACCGTAAAAAATAAGGTTAGTCGGAGTTGGTTTAGTCTGGGCCACCAGTTCGCTTCCTTCCGTAAGGATGAACGTATATTTCCGGGTTGTGCTCTTTTTAGGCCCTTCCGTCACCGGAGGGGGAACATCCGCTAGTTCCTGAAATTTTTGACCATCAAGAGCCTGACAGATGTTCGGCCATCCCTTGTCGAGACCCATTTCAGTATTCAGAGGACCAACTACCAGGGTGACACTTGTGTCACCTCGCTCTCTGGCTGGGGTGATGTAGTTTTCAAGGACATAATCCCGAATTTCATCGGCCTGAGAGTCATCACCGCTCAGAAAACGTCCATATTGTCCGAGCCAGCTATTCCAGTTAGACAATCGGTTAAGCGGTTGCTCTGATTCAGGCATTAGTAACCGATAGTCATTGCCGTTGTCTTTGGCATCACGGCGAATCTCTTTGATCCGCTGCCGCAATTGTGCAAATCCATCCGCCTTGTAGGCTGCATCCAGATCTGCATGAGGAGAACCAAGTGCTGCGAGATTTTTTTCTATAGTTTTGACAGCATAAATACGGGAATTGAGGCCTGCTTGCGTTTTGGCGCCTTTGCTCTTCAACCATTCCTGAAATTCAACTTCGAGCATTTCCGATGCCCTCTCATTTTCGTTAACTTACTGATAGCTATCATTGTGGATGATGGAAGGGGCAGTACTGCAACTCTTCGCTACAGATTGCCAATACTATTAATCTTCCGTGCTGATTGTCTCGCTTGCGGGGCGAAGAGTTTGACCAACCTGACATAGCAGACAGGCATCATCCTCGAATGTCATGGTCCCTCAGGAGTGCAGCCCAAGCGCTGTGTCGTTTACTGTAAACATAGCACTATGGATGCCTCGGTCAAGGTATTTTTTTCCATAATTTATTGATAAGAAACAATAATAGTTATTATGTAATGATTTGAACCTTTATGAGCCTTTTAATAAATCGTCATGTCCAAAACTATGTAGCAGCTGAAGGTATAGGCATTGAGAATGGGCATTTTAGCTTCGTCTACCGGACGTTCTGAATGTAGGTATCGGTAGACCGTAAAGGGTGCTGCGGATGGATTTGATGGAATCGCCCATACAGATGGCCAAACGTTCCCCCACCCCAAATCCCGCACTTCTCTCCCTTACCCTTAAAGGCCTTTAAAGGCCCTTTAGCGAGCTTTTGCGGGCGTAGCATTATTCGAGCCAAAGTTGGCTGAAATCCGGCCATCCCAGCGTATTTAAATCCCGCCAGGTAAATGACTTCTCGGTCGCAAATTCCATCCAGTGATGCAGCAAAGGAATGACATATCGCTGGTGGGTCATCTCATGGAAAAAGGCGGCAATGGTTGAAAATGCCTGTTCATCATCGCTGTTCAGAATCATCGGCAACAGGGCGTTCAGGTTTTGTCGCTGGGCTTCAGGCAGTCGCGTAAACAGCGTGGTGGACGCCAGCCATTCAAGAAACGCCGGAACAGAAAAGGTATCGAGCATAAAGTTGCTGAGCCAGATGTCCGCTGGTGTTCGGGGGCGGGCGTTAAAACTGTCAAATGTGTCGACTCGTATCTCGGCACGAATATGCCAGTGTTCAAGCAGGTGGCGAATCGCCCCGGCAAGCTCCACCAGTTCCGGCTGCTGAAAGGTACGGATGATAACGGGTTGACGCAGGTTAAATGGCGCGGTGATCCCGCCGAAATCTACCGGGCGGTGGTTCCACTGCGGCAGCATGCCCTGAGCAACGGAGAGGATGCGCGCATATTCGTCGGGAAGCTGGGTCTGGCTGAGGAGTTCAACAGGTTGCAGCAGATAATTGATAAACCGTCTTCCGGCCTCATCCGCAAAGGCTCCGTCACTGTCGAGCAGCACAAAGCAGCACCCCTGCTCCAGACTACGCTCGTTGAGCGGGCGGTCATCCTGCGCCTCCTCGCCCCGCAGCAGGGGAATAAAGCTCATGCTGATATGCTCCGGTGCCCAGGTGAAAATGGTGATTTCATCCAGTCCGGGACGCGCCTGGTGCCAGTGTTGATTGCGTCGCAAAACCATAAAGTTGTCGCTGTGCTCCTGCAGGTGGAAAGCGCCGGTACAGCGGATGTGGCCGCGGTGGTAATCAAACAGCATCGTCGGCTGGGTGGCGAGCAGGCAGTCGAGCCGTCTGACCGGATGGTGCGTGTCAATCACCAGATGCCAGGGGGCGTCAGCGGTGATTGTCTTGATTGGGCTGAAAAGCGGCGCAAACTGCGGGCTCTGGCTGGCGGCGAGCAGACAGCGCTGAACGGCGCAGGCATCCAGTTCGCTGCCATCGGCAAAGCGGGCGGTGGATTTCAGCCAGAACTCCCAGCGGGTGAAGTCGTCGTTGTGGGTCCAGTAGTGGGCAATATCGGGGACGATCCTGCCCTGAACGGCGTCATAGCGTGTCAGTCCGCTCAGACACTGGCGCAGGAGGTGCCGTTCAGTTCGTCGCAGGGGGACGAGCGGATTAAGGGGATCCAGATTGCGATAGTAGGGGATGCGCACCCGCATTTCGCTACTTTTATCCTGTACACCAAAGCGCCAGAGGCTCAGGCGATCCAGCAGGTCTTTATCGCTACCGATAAATCGCAGCACGTTGTCGTAATCCTGCTTCTCCAGCAGTTTATTGACGTTCTGGCTGAACAGTTTTTCCGGCGAGGTTAACAGATGGAGCCGTGAGCGCTTGCCGCGACCGCACTGCGGCTGCCAGTCGAGCCATTTTTCCTGATGCATCTTTTTCAACGCAATCCGGCAGTTACGTACCGAACAGCCGAAGATGGCGGCGATCTCCTGCATCTGTAATTCGTGCGTCTGACCTGCGCCATAGCGGGCGTAGAGCCTACGAAAATGCGCTTCAAAGATGCTCACGGTAGCGCCCCTGTCCGAGTATGTTTCCCCTTTTAGCGTTTTCTGATGATTCCTGGTGTGATTGTCCTCATAAATCTTCCGGTTTTAAGCAAAAACCGGCAACAAGTTTCGACTTTGGTTGCTGTTTTTTTAACCAAAAGAGGGAGTGATACTCAGGATGTTTAGAGCAATACCTGCTGTTGTGCGAATCCCTGTCATAAAGACGCGCTCAGGAGATCGAGATGAAAAGATTCAACCTTCTGCAAATGTTACAAAGCATCGGGCGATCGTTAATGATCCCCATTGCCATGCTGCCTGCCGCCGGTATTTTGCTGGCCTTCGGCGTCAGCTTTCAGGATCCCAATATTGTCGCCAGCCTGCCGTTTCTCGGCGCTGAATGGCTGGTTCACGTGCTGAAGCTGATGGCGGAAGCGGGCAGTGCGATTTTCGCTAACCTGCCGCTGCTGTTTGCGGTCGGCGTGGCGGTGGGACTTAGTGACGATCAGGGCATTGCCGGGTTGTCGGCGATCGCCGGGTTTCTGATTATGAACGTCACTATCGGTCAGTTTCTGGGGATCACGCCTGAATCGGTGGCGCAGGTGCGTGACTACACGATGGTGCTGGGCATCCCTTCGCTCCAGACCGGCGTGTTTGGCGGCATCATCATCGGGATTATCGCCGCCTGGCTGTATAAACGCTATTACCGTATTCAGCTTCCTTCGTGGCTGGAGTTTTTTTCCGGCAAGCGCTTCGTGCCGATAGTGACCTCCTTCGCCGCGCTGTTTGTCGGGCTGGTGATGGCGGTGGTCTGGCCGCCGGTTCAGCATCTGATTAATGGCCTGTCGAATACCATGACGGTGCAGGGGCCGGGCGTGTCCGCCTTCCTGTTCGGTTTTGTCGAGCGGCTGCTAATCCCGTTTGGTCTTAACCATGTCTGGTGGCCGACTTTCTGGCTCCAGTTTGGCGAGTACGTGAATAAGGCCGGGCAGGTGGTGCATGGCGACCAGCTCATCTTCTTTGCCCAGTTGAAAGACCAGGTGCCGATTACCGCCGGAACCTTTATGGCCGGACTGACGCCCATCAAGATGTTCTGTATTCCCGCGATTGCGCTGGCGATCTACCGCTGCGCCAGCCCGGAAAACAAAGCTCGGGTGAAGGGCATTATGCTCTCTGGCGCGATCACCTCCATCGTCTGCGGTATCACCGAGCCGATTGAGTTCTCCTTCCTGTTTGTTGCGCCCGTGCTGTATGGCATTCACGCTGTCCTGGCGGGGCTGGTGTTCCTGCTGATGGAGTGGTTCAGCGTGCACATCGGGCTCTCTTTCTCCGGCGGGCTTATCGACTATCTCTTCTTTGGCGTTCTGCCGCGCGCACCTCACTGGTACATGGTGTTCCCGGTCGGGCTGGTGATGGGGGCGCTTTACTACGTCCTGTTTACCTTCGCCATCCGCCGCTGGAATTTGCTGACGCCGGGGCGTGAAGTCGAAGAAACTGCTGTGACGAAGGAAAACGACCAGAACGACCAGAACGACCAGAACGACCAGGTGAGCGGCATTATTCTGGACTATGGCGGGCTGGGGAATATGACCAGCATAGAGGCCTGCATGTCGCGTCTGCGCATTGATGTGAAGGATAAGACGCTGGTGGACAAAGCGTTGCTGAAACAGCTCGGTGCGGCGGGCGTCGTCGAGGTCGGGAACAACATTCAGAGCGTCTTCGGCATGAAATCCGATCGGCTGAAAGAGGCGATCCGCGCAGCTAACGCGCATACACAGGAGGTAAAATGAAACAGTTATACCACAGTGGCTTACCGCTATATCTCGATGACGATGGTGTAATGGCGCTGAAACCGCCGCTGAACTATCTCGGCTTTGGCCGCAAAAGCGCCGGGCAGATGGCGGTGGTTTTACCGGAGTTCACTGAAGCGCTGCGTAATGAACCGGCTTACGATGTCTATCGCGGGCTGAGCTTTCCGGAGGATCAGGAACGGCTTGCCGCTGACCAGTACCAGTATGACATCACCATTATCATGCCAGGAACGATCGGCAAGGAGCGCAAGAAAACCAGCGGCCATTATCATGGCTATAACGACACGCGGCGCAACACCTATCCGGAAGTGTATGAAGTGATCAAGGGCACGGCGGCGTATATCCTGCAAAAGTCACCGGATTTTGCCGTCGCACCAAAAGATCTGCTGGTGGACGATCTTATCGTGGCCGTCGTGAAGGAGGGGCAAAGCATTATCGTGCCGCCGAATTACGGCCACTGCTCCATCAATATCGGCGACGGGCCGCTGGTGTTCAGCAACCTGGCGTATAAACCCTGCGCGGTTCACTACGACACGGTGCAGTTTTACCACGGTATGGCCTGCTACATCGTGGAGGAGAACGGGCAGCTCTGCGTGCGCAATAATCACTACTACCCGCATATTCCGCGCATCAAATTCGCCACCGTCAAAGAGAATCCGCATCTTGGCATTACCTTTGATACGCCGCTTTATCAACGCTACCACGTCGCGCCGGAACGTTTCCACTTTCTGGGGCATGTCGATAACTATGTCCGGGAAATCATGGGGATGCTCGAGTATCAGGATGATTTATTCCCGCTCTGCCAGGAGGACGCATGATGGAAACGCAATCTGTTGCAGGTGTCGCCTGTAGTGACCTGCATCAGGCGATATCGCGGCTTGATGGCGCTGCGCTGGCGCGTCTGGAGCAGGCCATCGCTGAAGCGAACGCGATATTTGTTTTTGGCGCAGGGCGTTCGCTGTTAATGCTGAAAGCTGTTGCGATGCGCCTGATGCATATCGGCCTGAAGGTCCATGTTGTCGGCGATGTGGTCACGCCTGCGCTGCAAAAAGGCGACCTGCTGCTGCTGGCCAGCGCATCGGGTGAAACGACTTCGCTGGTGAATGTGGCTACAAAAGCGAAGCAACTGGGCGGTACGGTGGCCCTGCTGACCATTTTCCCCGATTCCACGCTAGGGAAACTGGCAGAGGTGGTGGTCAGGATCCCGGCCTATACCGACAAACTGCCGGATGGACCTGAGAATGAGAAAGGCATTCTGCCCGGCGGCAGCCTGTTTGAAGAGGCGGTCATGGTACTGGGCGACGCCATGATTGTGAATCTGGCGCAGTCGACGGGATATCGCTTAACCAAAGGTTTTGCGCTGCACGCTAACCTCGAATAGTCATTCGACACAAGGAAACCAACATGAAATTACAGCTTGCCCTGGACGAGTTAACCCTGCCTGAAGCGCTGATATTTATTGATAAGGTGGTTGACGACGTTGATATTATTGAAGTGGGTACACCTTTTCTTATTCGGGAAGGCGCGAACGCAATTAAAGCCATTAAAGAAAAATATCCGCATAAGGAAGTGCTGGCGGATGCGAAAATCATGGATGGTGGATATTTCGAGTCCCGACTGTTATTTGATGCTGGCGCGGACTATATAACGGTTCTGGGCGTGACTGATGTATTAACGATCCAGGCGTGTATCCGGGCGGCAAAAGAGACGGGAAAGCAGGTGGTGGTGGATATGATCTGCGTCGACGATCTGCCCGCGCGGGTCCGCCTGCTGGAAGAGGCGGGCGCGGATATGCTGGCGGTACACACAGGCACCGACCAGCAGGCAGCAGGGCGCAAGCCGATTGATGATTTGATAACGATGCTGAAGGCGCGCCGGAAAGCCCGGATCGCCGTGGCAGGCGGCATCAGCAGCCAGACGGTGAAGGATTATGCGCTGTTAGGCCCGGATGTGGTGATTGTGGGATCAGCGATCACGCACTCGGTGGATCCGGCAGGTGAAGCGAGGAAGATTTCACAGGTATTGTTGCAGCATCACTGAGATTAGACGAAAAGGACGACATCTGGCGCGGCTGTGTGCCAGATGTCGGAATAACCATAAGATTATGCCTGCAGTCTGGTTGATATATGTACCAATAGTGGACATGCGGTTAAGTGAATAAATTTTCTAAGGACATTGCTGTTCCTGCACAAAATATCTGGCCTGAATATAAACTACTCGATATTCTGAAATGCTTTGTATTTTTTGTGAACAGGAAAAAGTATGCTGAGTACGTTACCCGATTTACACAGAAGTTTTGCAGAGCAACTCAAACTTAAATTTCAGTCTGATTCGCGAATCCATTCCCTTCTTGCTGGTGGCTCGATGATTCATGGCGGATTTGATAAATACTCCGATCTCGATTTCATCGTTGTCGTCGACCCTCTCTACTATGACGAAATCATGGCGCAGCGTAGGGAGCTCGCCGGGACATTAGGTCATCTGCTGCATGCTTTCACCGGGGAACATGTGGGAGAGCCTCGCCTGCTTATATGCCTGTATGGCCCCGAACTCCTTCACGTCGATCTGAAATTTGTCACCCTGGAAATGCTCACTCAACGCGTTGAGGAGCCAGCAGTGTTATTTACCCGTGATAACACTGCTCTGAAGCGACAACTGGCAAAATTTAGTGCTCACTGGCCCAACATGACGCCGGAGTGGTTTGAGTCCCGAGCCTGGATCTGGCTTCATTATGCAGTGGTTAAGCTGGGAAGGGGGGAACTCTTTGAAGCGATTGGTATGCTGGCATTCTTCCGGGAGCAGGTGCTGGGACCTATGCTGTACCGTCGCGCAAATCTACCGCAACGTGGGGTTCGCCGCATTGAATTCCACGGCATTGATCCTGAGGGCCTGCTGACTTCCACGTTGGCAACGCACGATCGTGACTCCGTCAGCATGGCCATCAGAATGGCTGTTGACGCTTATATCAATCTGCGGGCGGATGCTCTGCCTGAAAATATCGCAGACGATGCGGCACGTTGGGCGGTTCTTGCCATTCTGAAAGCGTATTCTGACAGGGGTTGAATCTGTACTTCCGGTCGCTTACACGGCCGGAGTAAAAGTATCATCGGAGAGGCAGGTAATAGCCAAATCACGGGATGGACATCTGTAAGTATCCCCTCCAGGCAGACCATACGCTTTAAGATATTTGATCTGACGTGTCATAACGTCTTATGGCACGAAACGGATACTTGGGTATTAACTTATAGTTAAAATGAGTGAACAGGCTGATATCGAAATGAATTACAGGCTGTTACCCAGCCTGGAGTACAAGTCTGATTTTGCCAATACTTATAGCCTTTATCCCACTAAACGCATTCCCTTTACCCCATCTTCAAAAATATTTCCACTATCTGCAGCCATCACAAAATCAGCCCACCACTGCATCATCGGGCGTCTCTGCTCAAGATAATCACTACGGTTATAAGCGCGACGTACCTCATTTTTGTCCACATGGGCCAGCTCCGCTTCAATAACATCAGGCGGAAAGCCTTGCTCATTAAGGGCCGTGCTGGCAATAGAACGCAGCCCGTGAGAAACGAGTACGCCTCCTAAACCAGCACGCTTCAGTGCGGCATTAACTGTTTGGCTGTTCATTGGCTGGGTTGGTTTGATGCGACTGGGAAAGATAAATTCTCGATTTCCGCTTAACGGATTCATCATTTCCAGAACAGCCATTGCCTCATCTGATAAAGGAACGGTATGGTCGCGGTTCATTTTCATTCGTGATGCGGGAATTTTCTATTCTCGCGCTTCCAGATCAACTTCGTCCCAGCGAGCCTCAGCCGCTTCGGCAGGACGGGTAATAGTAAGAAGCTGCCGCATGAACAGGCATCGTGTTGACTGGCTGATGTTTGCTGTTCGCATTGTCTGTATCAGTTGAGGCAGTTGATCAGGCCGGATGCCCGGCATGTTCTTTTTCTGAGGCTTCTCGAACGCTTTTCCGATGTTTACGCTGGGAACAGCATCAATCAGGCCTGTGTTCTGAGCATAAATCATGACCTCGTTAATACGCTGACAAAGGCGGCGAACAGTCTCTAATGCACCTCTGGCCTGAACCGGCTGAACAGCTTTAACCAATGTATGAGTCTTAATCTCAGTGACGCTTATATCACCGATTGCTGGGAAAACATCTCTCTCAAGCGAGCGCCAGATATCGTCGGCATAGTCCTCTGTTACGCTGGCTCTCTTCACATTCCACCAACGCTCGGCAACTAACAGGAAAGTGTTGGTTTTGGCCTCTTGAGAATTTCTCACCTGTTCTTTCTGATGTTCCTGTGGATCAATGTCTTTCGCCAATAAAACTCGAGATTCAGCTCTGAGTTTACGCGCATCAGAAAGCGAGACAGCAGGGTAGGCTCCGAAGCTCTGCTTGGTTCGCTGCTTTGTCAGAGGTCGATAGTAACGGAACTGCCAGAGCTTACTACCGCTGGACTTGATTAACAGAGTAAGCCCGTCACCATCATAAAGCTGGTAATCAGCATCTTTGGATTTAGCTGCTTTGATTTCGGTATCGGTTAGAGGCTTGGTTTTTCTTGCCATTATTAGCTTCCACGCTTTTGGGCCCAACAAAGACAATAGATAGTTTTGTTGGGCCTATCAATGGGCCTAAAAGGTTCGGATTTAATTAGTTGGCTTCAGACTTCGCGGGACAAATTGAGGGCACAAAAAAGCCCGCAGGGCTTGCGCCGTGCGGGCTCTTAGGACTTCATCGGATGACTCTGGTAATCACCGATGGAGAATTTTGGTGGGCTGGCGGAGTCTGAATTGGTGCTGTAATTATCTGAATTATATAATCTAAATTCTAATTCAACTTTGTGATGGTGCCTAATGTGGTGCCTAAAAATATTTTTACCTTTTTTGCCCAGTAAAGAGATGGGGTGTGGGAAGAAAACTGACACTACTTAAATTCTCATTTCCCTCATAGCCCGTCTGGCTTTTAGAATGTCTACAGCAGTAATAAAAGGCGACTGTTCTTGCCAGCTAAACCCCTTACTATCTATGCGAACCAGTTCGTATTTTTCCACCAGAAAATTCACGGCATCGACTAAAGAGATACCGGCATCGATATGTTCCTTAATAACAGTTTCATTACTGAACGGCGTGTCGTTCAGTGTCAGGCCATAGTGCTGTCTAAGCAGGCTTGTCAGTAACATTTGCCAGACAGCTACTGGCGACAGACAGGGCTTCGCCGCCCGCGAAATTATAGCAGGTAGGGTTTTCATGTTTGCTCTCGTGAAAGTAATTAGCGCTGAGTGGGATAAATGGCGATGTATACGTAGCCGCAACTACCAAGAGTATCGGCTTCGCAGGTAAAACCGTTGTGGTACAGGGTAACGCAGTGGGCATGACGGGGATTCAGTTCGCCAGTGGTCAGCACCGACTCTATCTGGCTGATAAAATGTGGAAATACCACATTCAGCTTAATACATTGGGCATCACTAAACTTACCGGTGATACTGGCCCGGTCATCGAGATAGTGCAGCCGGTTGCCCTCCTGCACCAGACGTGCTCCCAGGCACGGCGTGATATCCCTCTGCAGGCCCCATGTGGTGTTGCTCATTTATAACCTCTTTATTGTCAGTTCAGGGTGATACTCATCAGGTAGGCATACGGTCCGCAGCGGTCCTGGCGGCGTTCAGCGTATACCGCCAGCACGCCGGGAATGTCAGGAACTACCTTACCGATGTAATGACAGACACTGCCGCGCCACTGGTATCTGCCGGTGCAGTATCGAAAAATGCGTGAGGCCGGATGCTGACGATAAATTGTCATCGCCCGGCGTTTACTGATAATTTTCATGTAATACCTCAAAGCAGACCATGCTCAGCGAACGACAATATCTGCGTACCACCGACGATAAGGTGGTCAGGCACACGGATATCAACGAGCTGAAGCGCCTGCACCAAACGCTGCGTTATGGTCTTATCTGCCTGGCTGGGCGTGGTATCGCCGGAGGGGTGGTTATGCGCCAGTATCACTGCTGCTGCATTGAAATACAGGGCGCGTTTGACCACCTCACGGGGATGTACCTCGGTGCTGCTAATGGAACCGGCAAACAGGGTTTCATGGGCAATCAATTGGTTCTGCTGATTCAGGTACAGCACCATAAACTCTTCGCGCTCCAGCCCCGCCATTTTCAGTTTCAGCCAGTCACGGGCAGCCTGAGTGGAGGTAAATGCCACGCCTGTTTCGCGCAGGTGTCGGTCAAGCAGGGTTAAGGCGCGTTTTACCGTACGTTGTGCGGTCAGTGGAAGTGCCGGAGCCTGTGGGATAAGTGACTGTTCTATCATGAATATCCTTAATCAATAATGCGAAAAATGGCGTGGGATTCAGGGTGCTGCAGGGCGTAATCCCGCAGGTGGTAATAGTGCTCCGTCATGGCATCGCATTCGGTGCGACAGGCGTGATGGCTGTATTCAATCAGGCAGATAGCAATACCTGCGGCTTCTGCGCTCATTTGCGCACCATTACCGTTCATGCTGTTGAAAAGATGCCATTTGTCGTCACTGTCAGCATCAGGAGCCATAAACGCGCCGCCATTGCTGAGCGTGTAAAAGGACCAGATACCACCGCTGTACTCATCACAGAAGCGTTCCATCCAGGCGAAAATACGGGATTCCAGCGTTATCCACTGTGTGATAGCACCAAAGTGCAGCGGCCAGAAATCGAGACGCTGCTCGTCAGGTACTGGTGATGCAGTAAGGTCAAATTGAGGTTCATTAGCGGACATCAATTTGCATTGCGTTTGTGCCGTCATGGATATTCTCCGTCAATAAAAACGCCAGCGACGATGGCTGGCGTATGGGAAATAAAGGACATGCAGGGATGATGGATGGGTGTAATCAGGAGGAGGATGCTCTGAGGGTGCCGTACTGTCGGATATAACGGTTATGTCCTTCACCAGCATCAGGCTCAAAGCACCACACCCGCCAGACCATTCGACCTTCAGAGTCACGAACCACCAGGCGGAAGTGGCTACCCTGGTCGTCTTCAATGCTGATGTTGTGATACCGGCGGGTAACCGCTTCAGCTTGCTGTCGGGTGAAAGGTCCCGGTGGCAGCATGTGAGATTCAGACATTCGATGTACCTTAAAAGCAAAAGCCCCTGACGCAGAAGTGTCAGGGGCTATGAGTGTGTGCAGGTGTGGGGTGATTATCAGTAACCGGTTTGTACCTTATACAACCGCAGGGTTTTACTGCCCCGGACAATTTTCACATACAGGGCATTATCTTTTGTGCCGCGCACAAACCCGGCCTGCACATCGCCCTTGCAGTCACCACCGTCGTAAGGAATGTTGACACCGGTCTGGCGCACCAGGTCGATAACCCCGAAGCTTAGGTCTTCACAGGCCGGGCCCGGCAGGTCGTGAATCAGGGCAAATTTATGGTCGTCGCTGACACCTGTCAGTGAGCACATGGAGGTGTTGATATCGTTTCCCTGGCACCAGTATTCCTGGCCGGGATTGTCTTTATCCATAAGGCTTGCCGGAAGCTGAGCGGCACCGGCACTGAATGCGGCAAGTGACAGAATGAGGGTGGGTACAGCAGAGGTCAGCATTTTCAGCATGGTCTTCGTCCTGAATTAATCCAGCCCGCAGTTGGGCAAAATAAGAGTGGTTGATATCGGGTGTTATCAGAAGCGCCGGTAGCGAAACAGCTCTTTGCCCTGGTAAAGTGCCACCAGGTCGTCATATTCCGGCTTCTTCTGGTTGGGCTTAAAGGTCACTACCGTGCCCGGACGGCACAGATCTTTTACGGTGAGACCGAATTTCTTATCCGGAGTAATGGTGAATCCCTTCGACACATCGTTGCGCATGATAGTTATCCAGCCCCACAGGCCGCCTTCGCAGTCTTTAAAAGGTGCTGAACGCACCGTGACCATCCCGCCCTGACGGTCAACAGACATGGCTTCGCATTTTCCGGTAACCTGACGATGCGCATCACACCAGAAAATATTCCCGCTGTTGTCATTGACGACTGCAGGTAGCGTCCGGTTATAGGGCTGGGCCTGAGCCCCTGCACAAAGCAGAAGGCTGCCGGAAATGCCCAGTATTTTAATCAGCGTTTTCATTACGTTAGTCCTTGACAGAGAAAGTATCAGGTAGCGGTGATTCAGGCCCATACGGTCAGGGCCAGCATCACAAGCCATACCCAGAAGTAAGCCGGTTTCTGACCGAGAGTTTTCGCCCGACGCCACAAATAGAACGGCACCAGCCAGGCCAGTTTGCCGAACATGGTGGTATCCACTCCGGCCTTACGAAGGCGTCGTTCATCGAGATACCCCAGAGCGATATTGAGCAGCAGCGTGATAAACCAGTACTGCCCGCCCGAGACAGCCTCATATGCCTCGTCAAAAGACATTCCGTTCAGCCCTGCAGTCCACAGCTCGAGCGTATAACCAATGAAGGGAGCAAATGCCAGCGTCCATATCACTCCACCCGGAATGCGGTTCCTCGGCAGCGTTGGTGGTGTAGTGCTGTGGAGCAGCGCTGAAGCCAGCGGGGTGGCGGAGACCGGTTGCCAATCCGTCATTCCCTGTCGCCACACCAGCGTGGCAGCGGTGAGTTCACCGCGCGCAATCAGGCCAGTGATGTCGTCTTCGGTCACATTGTCGTGACGTATGCCATTTTTCTCGTAATACCAGGTCATTGTTTTTCCTTCTTAACAGAGGTAATTAAATCAGTGTGTTGCCCCGCTCCTCCTCAGAGGGCCCAGGAGACAGGATTTCGCGAATACAGCTGAAGTGCGGTAGAGCCCGGATAAAGCCCGCCTGTGTGGTTAACTGGCTGAGACGTTTTCGCGGGGTAAAAGTGGTGTTCAGGACTGTCACCGCATGGATGGTCGCCAGAGGGTGCACGGTGATATGCCCGTTAAGTTCACCGGTGAGGTACCAGCAGCCGTCGAGTGATATCAGGCGGTACGGAGCCAGCCCGTCACAGCGCTCTCCCTCGGCCAGCAGTAGTACCCGCTGGCAGGCGGTAATGGCACTGACGAGACGGTAGAACACCAGCGAGATGGCCGGTGACACAGACTGTGGCGGCTGCCATACCAGACACGGCATCCCTCCCGCAGTGAGCAGCATGCCCGCCAGACGCCGGTCCAGCCCCGGAAAAATATCGGCCAGTCCGGCCCGGTGCGCGAAGGTCAGCGCATCAAGCTCGCCCTGTACGCCCCCACCGGTGCTGCGCAGGCGACATTGCCCCCGTCGATACTCAAGGTCGAGGTACATCAGCCGTTCGCGAAAATCCCGTCGCAGGGTACGGACTGACACACCAAACTCTGCAGCCAGCCGCGCCATGTTCAGCGTTTCACCTGCAACCAGGCGGCTGATTATCAGTGACAGCCTGACAGCCAGCCGGTCATGACGGCGCTCTGCCTGTGTCATCTTAAATCTCCGTAATAGTTAACTGACTGAATATGAAATGATTCTAAAGAGGAGGGCGGACAGGGTATGGACATGGAATGAACTATTTTTTATCTGCCTCCGTAAGCAGGCATGACGCGGCACACCGTGAAATGCGGTGAAAAAACACTCAATCCAATGGAGGTAAAATGGACAGGGAGTGTCCTTTCCTAACATGCTGATAACAAACTCAGGACTGAAACCCACTCAGCATCGCTTCAGCCATCACCCAGAGAGCCCGGTTGAGCCTCACATCTCCGTCGATACCACGCACGGCGCGGGTATGCGTTCGCCCACCTTTTGCACTCCGGCCACTAAGCCCGCCCTTAATCAGGTTCTCCTGAATACGCTGGTATGTGGTCCACAGATCATTGCTCTCATCCTGCCAGCGGCGTGGGGAGAGTATCTGAGGTGCTGTCACCGGCTGGTGGTCCTCTCCGAAACGGTACGTCAGTGCAGCCTGTGCCAGAGCCCGTTGTGCAGGTGGCGGCAACATCAGCGACTGCATGGCATCCCGTTTCTCTTCCACACGGTCAAAAATCCCCAGCACTTCATACGCCCCCTCAATCACCTGACTCACGACATCTCCTTTGTGCGGCACCCGCACCTCGCCAAACGACTCACCGCAGACGAGTCCGTTCTGGCATACCGCACGGAATAGTCCCGGTAGCATCTGATATGAACTGGAGCCATCGTGAGAATTGAGCAGAATAATTTCCGGCACCTGCTTACCGGTAATCTGCCCCTCCCGACGCAGGCGCAGCATATGCTTTGTATGCTCGCGACGCCCAGGATCACGCACGCGGGTCTGACAGGCAAAGAACGGCTGAAAGCCCTCTCGCTGCAGACTGTCCAGCAGAGAGATGGTGGGTATATATGTGTATCGTTCACTGCGGGATTTGTGTTTGTCCTCGCTGAAAACGCTAGGTACCACAAGAAACAGTTCTTCGCGGGTTAACGGACGGTCACGACGGATAAGATTTACTGCGCCAAAGCGCGAAGCCAGACGGGTCATAAGCAAACTCCTCATGATGGAAAATAAATACAAAAAGCCCCGCCGCAAGGTCGCGGCAGGGCTGAGGGAAAAATGGGCTAGAGGGTTAATTTTCAGAAGAAGAAATTCCAGACTGCACGAGCGACTGATACCACGATGTCGCGTACAGACTGGATGACTGTCCGAACCGGGGCCGGTACCAGGGGCAGGGAACTTACTGTGTCCAGTACCGAGCCGACCGTTTCACCAAAATCGTCACGGGCTTTTTTATTAACGGCATCGGTACGAAGTGGAGCACTAAGCTGTACCGCCACCGGACTGCTGGCCTCGCGTGGCAGGCAACGAATCATACGCTCCGCCATTACCCGCAGTCCCCATTGCAGACGAACCGACACCGCACAGATCGGATTTACTGGTTGGAACAACTCATGTAGCAGACAGATTTTACGGCTGATATTTTGTTTCTGTTTCGTGGACAATGTCTCTCCACTGCTAGTGGGCTCGGCCTTATCCGACTGACTGATAACAAACAGCACCTTATGGCGGTAAGCTTCCCCAATTATCTGATAATAAAAGTGCTCATCCACTCCAAGTGCCCGATCATCAGCCTTAATCAGCCACAGTACCAAGTCGAGTTGGGGGAGTTGTTCGTGGTACAGCGCAGCATACTCGGTATCACGAGCTCTGCTTTCACCCACGCCGGGCAGGTCGACGATGGTCATAAAGTGTTCGCCAACCTGCTGACGGAATCGCAAAGGTTCACGGGTACAGGCTGATATGTCGCTGACTGGCGATACCTCACTCGCAAACAGAGCATTGCACAATGAGGACTTACCCGCTCCAGTTTTTCCCATAATACCGATCATTGGCTCGTAATTTGTCAGTTGACGAATTTGCTGCATGACTTGTTCTGAGGCCCATTCTGGTAAGCCTATAAGTGAGCCCTGCAGCGAATGCAAGCCTTCCTGATTTCTCATGGCATCTCCTGAATTTAAGAATAAAAAACGGCGAACCCTTATGGATTCGCCGTAATGATGTTGTGTTCAGAAGGATGATATATGTCTGAAATTATTTCGAATGCTTATACACCGGACTCTTTCAGGGTTTTCTGAAATTGCAATTCTTACTGGTAGGCTAATTCATTACTCTTTATAGGTAAAAAGGGGCGATGTTTGCTTTTTGAACAAACAAAAAAAGCACCGTTAATTAGTCGGTGCTTTTTATATTGTGATTACTTCTTCATTGGTGGGATTTTAGGACCGCTAGCTGGTACAAAAGAGCTCTGGGATGTTGTCTGACCTGAGGTCTGGCGACCATATCCTGGAAGTTGGTTACCTTGTTGTGGCCGAGCAACCATTTGCAGCCCCTCAGACATTACCTGAGCACCATTTGTTACCATCTGTAGCCCATCCTGAATCCTGATCTGTCGACCGTCAAAAGTCGGCATGCTAGTTGTTTTCGGTGTCTGATTCTTTGACATTTGAAGCCTCAATGTAATTTTCAAATACGACCATTTTACCGTATTCTTTGGAAAGATAGATAAACCCCGTCGTCCAGAGAACTGCTCCCGTTTCGGAATTGAGTACAGTTGCGTTTAGAAGCCCTAGTTCCTGAGATTTGTCATTTTCGTTATACAGATAGACATTCCCATGAATGAGCATGTTGTTTTCATGCAACAGAACGTAGCATTGCCCGGTATTTCTATGCATGATCTCAACCGACCTTATAAAGGCATTATCATCACCGTATTTATTTGAAATACCCTTACGTAGTAATAGTTCATGAAATGTTCGCTTGGTTGCAAGATAGACAGCTATCAGCCCCAAGGGGATAGCACAAAGCCCGCCCAGCAAGATCTCCAGTGGATTAATTGCTATCTTTTCCTCATTGGGAATTGACCAGACCGACAGTAATCTCCAGCTTATGGATTTGGTATCACCGATCCCTGCAATCAGTTGAAATAAGCTCACAGCTGCCTGCATTGCCAGATAAGTAACGATACCAAATACAACCGACATCAGAACATATCGAAATGAATCCCAGGATTTATGTTGAGTGTAGGTATCATAAATTAGTGCCATAATGACACCAGGGATCATTATTGTTACTAGAGATACTGTCAGTGTGTTCATTTATATTCCTGATAATTTACTCTTACGAACAAACCATTTAATAAAACTTCAATTTATAACGTTAATCTCGGTAACCTTAAAACTATCAGGCTTAACAGAAAAACTATTATAAGGAGCCTGTACTTTCCAGCTCTGTCCGGCCTCCAGACTCTCTACCATAGCGATGGTTTGCCCCACTACGGTATTATTCTGAAGAAGGTTAAATTTCACGAACACATGCTTTAGTGTTTGATTAGTAGTATTAATACCATTACCTTCAATTTGCTGCATCCCATTTGGCGTTGTGGCAAAATGAAGATCAGAAAGAGCAACCTGCTGGCTACTATCTGCTGCGAACACTGAACCAGAAACCACAGCTGTAGTAAGAATGATATTACGAAGAATTTTTTTCATTACATTACCCTTTAAATAGAAGTTGAGCTATGTATAGCAATTAAAGGCAGGCCACATTGACCTGCCTAGCACTGGTTGAACTATTTAGCCTTACGACAAGCCGTACAATGAGGAATGACAAGGACTTTACCCTTTTTCGGCAAAATTACCTTACCCGTCTTTTCATGAATGGCTTTTGTAGCAAAAGTGATTTCACAATCCTGTTTACAGCGTGGGCAGTAGCCCATTCGTGGTGTGGTCATATACCACTCCTTATGTTGCACGGAGTGTCATTTCACCGGAGGCAGGCTTGTCGGCTACGCTATAATTAACGTATACTCAACATTCTGATCAGCAAGACTCAGTGGTGAATGACGCTCCGCAGAGTTTTTGTTTTTCTGGTGAAGGACTGTTTGCAGACAGTCCTTCACCATCCCCTCGAAATAATCCAACCAGACCAACGACTTCACCTGAATGAACCTTCCTGAGCTATCATGTCGATTTGATTACTTTCTCGACTGAGGTAATCCTATCTCATTGCGTAAAGCAGTGCAACATGTGATAATGAACAGTATATTTAATAGATCATAAATTGGAGCGTATCGATGACGATGTTTCATGATGTTCATCTGGAACTGCTGGTCGACGCCTATTCACTTCCCCAGGCAGAACGACTTGCGTACATAGATCTCTGTATTCGCTATCTTGGCAGCATCTCCAGAGCTGAAATTATGGCTGAGTTCAAGGTTGCTCAGGCTGCAGCATCTAAGGATCTTGCTCTCTATCGGGAGTTAAAACCGGATAACTGCTGCATTGATACTGCAACCAAAAGAACTGTTATCCTTGCAGACAGCTATACCCCACTAATTAGGATTGGTGTCCACACGGCCCTTAACCTTATTCAGTATGGGTTTACACGCTCCGAATTAATGCAAAAGCGCCCAATGCTACCCATTGATGAAGTGGACCCGCTCTATCAGCCGGAACGCCTCAAAGAAGAACAGGTAGCGGCGGTAACAAGGGCAATAAAGGGACAATGTGCAATTAGATGTTCCTACGGTTCAAAAAGTGGTGATCACAGGGAAAGGATACTGTTTCCATCAGCATTGTTTGTTGATCGTAAGAACTGGTATTTCAGAGCTTATGACCGAAATGAGGAACAACCACAGCGCAGTGGTTTTAAGAACTTCAAATTATCTAGGCTTTTTGATGCTCATTTGGAAACAACAATTTCGCCGACTCTTGCCGAGAAGACGGATAGAGAGTGGGACGAAGAAATCACTTTTATCATTGAATTTAAAAAAAATTTACCAAAAGAAACAATTAATGAAATATCGCGCGAGTTCTCTATAAATGGTAACGTCCATTCCGTCACTTGCCGTGCAGCATTGGCCTGTTATGTAAAAACCAATTGGAAAATTGACTTGGTCAATGATGAAAATAATAAGTGGTTATACTTTGATGTACTGAATGCAGAAGCTTTACAAGAAGTTCAGTGTTTAGCACCATTGTTTGAAGAAAAAAATGGGTAAGCATGACAAGCCATTGTATCCGGCCCTCAAGGTCGCTAGCAACCATGCGGGAGTTGCTGCCCTTGCCATCTTCAACGGTGATGCTGTAATGTTACGCAAGTAAGCACTCTGCCTCTCAGCCTACTACTGCAGAGTGAAAAGACTCTGGCAACAGTATAAAGCAAAAGCCCCCGACGCAAGCGTGTCAGGGGCTGTAGGACAGAGCATAGTTGCGATAATGCGATCAGTAACCAGCCTGCACTCGTCAGCCCCAATGCAGGCGGATCGACCGCATTTACCGGCCGGAGTAGCTCATGCAGCAGGCAGGTTTTGTAACTGATATTCTGCTTCTTCTCCGTGGAGAATTTATCACCACTGCTGGTGAGATCTACCTTATCCGACAGGCTGATAACAAACAGCACTTAATGCTGGTATGCCTCACAAATCACCCGGCGATAAAAATGCTCATCCACCGCCAGCACCCGGTCATCGGCATTAATAAGCCACAGCACAGGTCGAAGCGGGGAAGTTGTTCACGGCACAGTGAGGTGGACTCCACATCCCGCGACGTGCATTCACTGACTCCTGGTAAATCAAAAATCGTCAGTAAGCGTTCTCCGACCCGGAGATGAAAGCTTAAAGGTTCACGGGCACATGCAGCAACAACGCTAATCGATGACACCTTCCCGGCAAAAAGCGCATTACACAGGCTACTCTTTCCTGCGCCAGTTTTGCCTTTAATGCCAATTATCGGCTCGTAGTGAGTTAACTGATTTATTTGCGGCAGGCCGGAAAGTGACTTCTGTAGCGGGTGATGGTTATCAAGATACTTCATTATTTTTCCTCTGAATAAATATCTGAGGTTATTTAAAACATTGCTGTCAAGTTTGATAATATAATAGATACGCTGTTCTTTAATAGTTAATTGATTAAAGAATAATACTCATGATAACTTCGTATGTAAACTTTAATACCTGATAAGCTAGCGTTATATTTATGTGTCTGACATGGATCGGGCTGCTCGTGTAGCAGCCCAATGTGGTCAATTAAACTCTTGAAAAAGGGACCGCATTTTTTATATATATATTAAAGAACTGCCCCTTAGAAGGGGCTGATTTGAATTGTTCGTAAAGATGCTCATTAACATTATAGTATTGGTAAACAGCTCCATCCTTAAATTCGATTTCCATGGTTTCACTGGCAGAATCATAACCAGCAGACATAATGTTTGATGATGATACGGCGTCGCGGTGCATATTTAGCTCTCCTCAGGTTCATCTTCGATTGGTGAACGGGTGATTTTAAGTTTTTGGACAACTGCGTTAGTCTGCTGGCTACGCCAAGAGGCAACCACGCGGTCATAGCCTTCGGCTGAACGCCTGCTAGCCCAAGCCTGGGTGACTTTGGGATCGTTACTACGGGGTAAGTGCTTTTGGCAGGGCAAGGTAATGCGACAACGGACAGGGAGTCGAGCCGCTTCACCGGTGATGATTGCTTCACCAGTTCTCAACACGGGCAAGAGGTCCATCAGCCCGGCTAAGTTATCCGGCAAAGTTCCTTTCACGCGTGCACGATCTACAGGATTTGATAACCGAAGCGCGATGATCGTGCCACATTGAGATAAAACGGTCTCATCTACTTCTGCTGGTCGCTGGGACACAATCATAGCCCCTACACCATATTTACGACCTTCTTTTGCTATGCGTTTTACCACTTCAGAGGCGACAGTTCCAGCATCAGGTCCTAGATAACGATGAGCCTCTTCCATCACTACTAAAAGAGGACGCTCTACACCTCCCTCAGATTTTTCCCGACTCCAAAAAAGTGCTTCATAAACAATACGTAAAATAGAGCCGATGAGTCGAGTTAAAACTCCACTAGGGACTCCGGACAAATCCAATATAGTGATTTGTTTATCATGACCTAGCCAACCTTCTAACAGTTTATCGAGATCTGTTTTAACTGTTCCCGTGAGATCAGGCTCCCAATCGCCGGGGTGAAGAAGAAAATCATAGCGGCGATCTAGTAGGCGAGAACGAAGTAAATTTAATGGTCTTCGAATACCTCTAGCTGCTGTGTTTGTGAATGGCCCTTTGGTGCCCATAGCGTGAGGTTGATATTTTGGTGCGACCAAGGTTTCTGCATCTCCGGATTCTTCAAGTGCAGGTTCATCACGATTTACACCGATATAAGTTGTTGTTTCAAAATCAACTAATTCATACCAAAGTTGTTTTAAGCTAAACGGTACTGGGCTATCTACAGTAAGAGTTCTGGAATCAATACCCGCTCTTGGATTTACTTGAATACCCTTGTCTTTTAACTCCACAATTTTATCTGTAAAGGCAATTTCGTGAGCTTCAGAAAGCCCTCCTGTTATGAAATCTAGAAGTTCACCAGCTTCTAAGGCCCAATAGGGAACAAATAATGGCTTTTGATCCTGACTAGGGGTTGCACTGAAAACAGTCGATACATCTTCCAAAGCCTTAGTGTACTCGCCATGTATGTCGAGCATAAGGATACGAGCGCCAGGTGATCCCTGAGTTTCATCTTTTCGAATAATTGATCTCAGGAGGCTTGCAACAGTTGTGGATTTACCTGCCCCAGTAGACCCTAATATTGCTGAATGGCGCGTTACAAGAGCATCTAAAGAAAGACGCACGTCAATGTTTTCCGCGCTCGCAAGATGCCCTATTTTCACTTGGTCATCACCGATTGAACCGTAAATTCTTCTTAGATCAGTTTCGGTAACCAAGTGTACTGAGTCATTTATATTAGGATGCTGGCTTAAGCCTCTTTCGAATTGCCCACCGACTGTTTCACCGGCAAGCTGGACAGTCATCCACCTACCTGAGTCGATTTCAGAAATATCAGATTGTGAGGGTGCGGCAGTGGCCCCGATCTCAGAAACGATACCAAATAGATCCTGATAGCCCTGAGGAATTCTGACAAAACTGCCCACTTGGCCAACTCGATATGTATGTCCTTTAATGACGGCAAAACCAGAGTCCAAGGACTCAGCAAGTTTAATAGTGAGGGTGGCACCTGAAACAGCACTAACGACACCTAAATATGTCGGATCATTACCGCTCATTTTGGCTTTCCTCTAGCTCAACCTCATTTCTGCCGCTTCCATTAGTTTCATACTCCGTTCTATCTGGTTCATCCCTTTTCAAAGATTGTGCTATCAAATCATTTGCTTGGGCTAATGCACAGAAGCGAGCAAAAGCTGCAAAATCCCCTAATAAAAATTGGTTTGGCTCTTTCGAAGATCGTGGAGCCCAAAAACTTTCGCGAATACTTCCCCAGTTTTTAGGTAATTCCCCTGGACGCCATTTTCCTGGGACGCCTCCTATGACAGCTCCATCCGCTGCGTAGACGCTCAGATTAGGTCTATCACTTGCTAATTTTACGGCAGGCTCTTCCATTGCAATAACTTGATATTGAAATGCCAATACAGCTGTATTGGCATTCATCGCTAAACTTTCATCAAGAACAGCACAAATATGTGCGTCCCTAAAAGAAAATCCAATCGTGAGTAACAAAGAGTCAGGAGTAAGTAAAAATCTTTTAAGTCTCTCAAAGAGAGCGGAGTAAGGCTGTTTTTGAGTTAAATCATATTTTAAATGGTCTGGATAAACTAATTCGGCAGCTTCTCGCCCATGTCCTCGGACAACAGCTCCGTCTTCCAATGCCCAGCCAAGGGAACCATGCATCTTCCACAATTTTGCCCATCGCGCAGGTAAGTCATCACCTGCTACCGAAACAGGATCAAAGAAAGGTTTACTGCCTCCTGAAAAACCGTCAAAGTAAGGAGACCTTACTCTTTCAAACGCCTCTTCGAAAAGAAAATCATAGTTTGTAGTGAAAATTTCTACAGAATTTGAACGAACGGTACCAGTAATCCATGCGATTAAATCAGAATATGCGTTTCGTTCTTTGGGCAAATAAACCCCGACAATTTCAGAGATCTTTTTACAGATATCTTTGCCTAATTGCCTATAATCTTCTGAATTGAGCCCCTCTACCTTCGTTTTCCCCAACGCTTGTTCTAATAAACGAATACGTGATAAAACTGATTCAATGTTAGCGGTATTTCCTAAGCTTTCTTTTATTGCTTCGACCGCCTTTGTCTGAATGTCTGTCAGCCCTGAGGTTGCTTGCAGTGTCAGTGCCTCTACACCCGGAATAAGCGACTTACCATCTGGGTCTATCTCATTCTTATCATTTACGCGGATTGCGAGTGGTGCTCCTGCACCAACAAGAATTCCAATACGCTTCCTGCCCTGTGACAGTACCTGTCGCAAATCAGACATAAACCGATCAGGATTGTGGAACGTTTCCATAGTTCTCCTTTTATAGGTGTTGTCGCCGGACTTCTTTTGCAGGACTTTACATTCGGCAGCATTATCCCGAATAGCATGTCAAACCAGCAACCTCTTTCTATCGCATTGCTACCGTAAAAAATCAGTTGAAGCAGCCAAGTTTGCTGTTCATTGGAGTAAGTGTTTGTAGCAGAATAATTAGTCACCACCCTATCTTTTTTGTGGATTTCTTTGATATGCCTCGTAGTGTTTATCTCAGCGTGATGAAGGTCACAACTGTTTCAAACGCATTGCATCCAGCAAGCAGTTCGTGTAGCTGTGAAAAATAATGAAAATGAAGCAATAGACTAGAAAGCTGACTGGTTGATACCATCATAGGATGTTGGTTGACGTTGTTGCATCACAGTGTAATGAAACTTGCGGCTGGCCTAAGGATAGAGATTGAATCAATGTAAAAATGACTCGGCAAAGAAGTATAGTTGGACTGGCGAACATAGTATTGAGCAGTATGAGAGTACAAAGGCGAAATTTAGCGACATAGACCGAGCAGAGCTTCACGTACACATGAACGGATCGATCCCGCTCTCAACTATTCAAGACATTTTTGCGGACGAATCAACAGAATTGCCAGCGGGTTTCTTGATTGAGCGGGATATACTGCGATACAAACCTTGCCAGTCGTTGGCGTCATACTTGACACCTTGGCAAGTACTACGACTTTTTCCCAAAAAACGCGAAAATCTAAATCTTCTGTCCCTAGCCGTTTTTGAGAGTTTGTCGCAGAACAACGTGCGTTTTGTTGAACTGCGAAGCAGCGTTTTATATCTCGCTAGCTTGCAAAATTGTGCTCCTGCTCATGCGCTTGAGCGTCTTTTAGAATCATCTAGATCTGCATCCAGCCGCTTCGGTATACGAACTGGTTTAATACTCACAGTGACACGTGGTGATTACAGCTCAGTAGCCTTGTCCACCCTTCTTCAAGCCTACCAAGATCTCGGCCAGCCAAGTGATGTGGTGGGGCTGGATCTGGCAGGCGACGAGGAAATTACCTACCCAGCCGAATTACCTTCTCTATTTCGTAAGGCGAAGGATCGATTCGGGCTAGGAATCACTATCCATGCGGGAGAAACTGGACGTGTGGATAACGTTCGTACAGCAGTAGAATTGTTTGGTGCGGATCGTATTGGTCATGGAACAGCGGCTAGCAAGGCCCCTCAACTACTAGATTTCTTAGCAAAGAAGGATATCTGTATTGAAGTTTGTCCGATCAGCAACAGATTAACTGGAGCGGTTCTCAAAAACGAAGCCCATCCTTTGCTTGCATTCCAACGTCATGGGGTCCCTTTCGTGATTTGCTCAGACAACCCCGCGATTCATCAACGAGGCCTAGCAGATGATCATATGGCGGCTATGAATGAAGGGCTATCAGCCAGAGATATTTACGAACAATTCGACGTCGCAAAACGGTACTCATTTATAGAGGGTTTAGATTGAAAATTCGATTTATGTCCGGAAATCAGCACAAGATCAACGAAGTCCAGCGAATACTTACTCCTGTCGGAGTTGAAGTCGTACCGGTGTCACGAAAAATTGAAGAGTTACAAACTGAAGATGTTCATAGCCTAGTGCGAGATAAGGTAACAAAAGCATTTGAAGCGATAGGTCGACCGCTCTTTGTCGAACACACCGGACTTTATCTAAGCGGCCTCAATGGGCTTCCGGCAGGATTAACACAGATATTCTGGGATAAGCTAGAGGCGGAGCGATTTGTTAAGCTAGTTGCTGGTCTAAATGATGCTAAAGTGATCGCGAAAACAGTTCTCGGGTATTGCGATGGCCGGGAGATTCAATTGTTTGAAGGCTCTATCGAGGGAACAGTACCTATTAAACCTGCGGGCCCAGCGGACTTTCAATGGGACTGTGTTTTTGTCCCGAACGGATGTACCCAAACTTTTGCTGAGATGGGCTCAGAGAAGGATGCCATTTCCATGCGCCGTAAAGCTCTCGATCTGTTTGCCGAATATCTCAAAACTTCTGAGGATGTAAGATGAACTCTGAGTTACTGCAAGCGTACCGCACCGGCAAGCTCATGCTTTTTGTAGGTGCTGGAGTGTCAGCCAATCTTAACCTGCCTACCTGGAATGAGCTAATAGGTCGCATAGCTCAGGACTTGGGTTACGATCCGAAGATTTTCTCCACTTACGGAACACCACTTGCTCTTGCTGAATATTACAAGAGAAAAAAAGGTACACTTGGGCCACTTCGAAGTTGGATGGATCGCGAATGGCACAAGCCCAGTACAGATGTCTCAACTTCTGAAATCCACCGATTGATAACTCATGGACGATTTTCACGAATTTATACAACAAACTATGATCGTTGGTTGGAAATGGCCCACGATAAGTTCGAGGTGCCATACGACAAGATCGCTAACGTTTCCGATCTCGTATCTGCCACCGAGGGGCGGCGTCAAATAGTTAAATTCCATGGGGACTTTGATGATGAAGATTCTATCGTTCTTGACGAAACAAGCTACTTTCAGCGATTGAACTATGACTCTCCACTGGATATTAAGCTCAGCAACGATATTTTGGGGAATTCAGTACTCTTTATCGGATATAGTATTTCAGATATCAATATCCGACTCTTGTTCTACCGACTGACTGAGATGTGGGGACGCTCGGTGCTGCCATCTGCTAGACCAAAGTCATACGTCTTCACGAATCGACCGAATCCTGTAGCGAAGGAAGTTTTGAGTCAGTGGGGGATCGAAATGATTGTTTCAGAAGAGGACGATTCAAAGAAAGCACTGACGGAATTCCTTCAAAAATTAGTGAGCTAACGATCTCTTTGTTGTGATTTCAAGGACTAGCGCCATTCCGTGCAGAGTTGGTCACTTGCGGATGACGGTAAGCGCCTTGCGCCATCTAGGGTAATTTATCGCACGACAAGGCGCGATAATTAGTCAGCTGTAGTTGACTACAGGGATTGAAAATCTATAACCTATCAGACAGCAGGTTGCTGTCTGATTTTAGGCAATTCAAACTCGACACTAAAAGTGTAGGGTGTATAGCACCATTCGGTAGGTCTACAATTTAGGTTAAGGCGAAAATGACTAACATTAAGGATGACTTCACAGTGCCAGAACTCATTTGCGTGCTTAACTCTTGGTTAAAACGCTGTAAAGAGGCTCGTGATGGTCATTATAAAAGAGCAGAGACTTTATTTGATCGCTCACAAATTCTGGGGTACATGCTTATATATTCAACAGTCTTTGTTACGGTGTTTTCTTTTTTCACACCAAATACAACAGTGATTTTTTTATTTGGTATAACTAAACAGCATATAGTTGTACTAATTGGGTGCGTTTCAGCAGTTATTTCTGGAGTGGTTACTCAGGCAAGGTATGGAGAAAGAGCTGAGATTCATCGCTCTTCAGGCGCTCAATACGCTAATTTAGCACGAAAGATAGAGGTGCTTCAGTTAAAAATAAACGCTGAAATCATTAACAGAGATAACATGGGTATTCAATCCAGTGAAATTATTGCGGAATGGAATGATCTGTCAAAAAACTCATTATTAACACCACATAGAGAAAGTAAATCTAAATTAATGTTACATGTCGCTATCGCCTTAATGTTTTCACTTGTCTTTTTCATTGTAGCTCACACATAAAAAGCAATCTAACGTTATAAACATAATGACCTGAATCAATCACGGAAGATAAATATATTTTATAGCACAACTGAACTATGTTTTCATGGTGCCGAATGACATAAATTGGTGGGATAAGAATTTAAGTTAATTCTAGATGTATTTATAGGATGTTTCTATAACAAAAACCTTAAATCAGCATGTGATTATAGGAAGGTGGCAAAACCAGCATGCTGTGATGCACAGAAAAAATGATGTACATTACATGTAATTATTATCATTTTGATCAGCTCGTCACTGATTAATTTATAGCGACATTGGCAATGTCCGCTTAATACGCTCAATCTCGATACACTCATGTGATGTCATAGGTGCAGAATCTGGCTTCATCCATATCTACAGCAATGGGTATGAATACAGCATAATGAAAAGCCAATCTTAAAGAACAAAGCCGTAGGGTTATCTCTTAACCCCCTGCTACAGCTGCTACATGTAGCAGCTGTAGCAGGATACCGAGACACTGTATCGAATTTTCTACCGAGAAATGTGTCAATGATGTTAATTGACAGAGTGAGGATAAATACCTCACCCAGAGTGCTATTAACAGGCTAATCCGCCTAAGCGTGGATACTGGCTTGTGCCAAAGTTGCGGTAACCGCTGCGGACATCTTTAGTCCTAGTTTTTGCCAGATACGCCAGTCGAATCAGGAAATCCCAGTAGACTGGGTTACGATCCAAAGTATCGAAGATGCTAAACCTATAAACAGAATTTGGTGGGAATTCAGTTAATGTTGCGTAATCTTCGTGAGCAAGCCCTACAGCACTGCACCAGGCTTTCTGTATTCGGGTTGCCATATTTTTAGCATTGAGTTCTTGGTAGTTGCCTAGGTACCCATATACATCTGCATTAAACAACAACATCAGGTGATAATGGGGATGTACGCTTGCATCACGTTCCCTACACCACCCATAAGATGGAAATGTCGGGTTACCCGGTCTCTTGGACCGGTGATGATCTGCCCGTAACTGGCTTTTCAGTGACTCGAAGAAGCGAGTGATTGCCTGCGCATCATCGCGCTGGAAGCATATTGGTAGATCAGGCTCTCCCGGTACATAGGATTGAGCGAACCTTGTGTCAGTACGAATAGCTAGTATTCGGTTATGCTGCTCCAGTGTGCCGTAGACCATGTTGAGTAGTGGATTGAGAATATCGAGGTCAATAGGCGATCTATACTTTCTGGAGGCTATTTCTACCAAGTTATCGGTTTCTTCATTGGTAAGTGAATATAGTGATTCCATAATAATCCTTCATTCTGTAAATATTAATCATTGGATCGTGGGTAGCCCTCACGCTACCCACGTGATGTTGGATATAACTTCTGTAGGGGTTGTCACTCTTGATGATTGTTTGTACAGGAGTAGACCTTTGATAAAGGTATATTACATCTACCGATTAAAACTCATGAGCTGTCCTCCTCAATAATTTAAGCTGAATCCTTAGTGTTACTTGTCTTAAGAACAAAAAAAATTAATCAGAAAGAGCCAGCTTACTCTGAAGTTATTCAGGTAAACGTAGTTTACTCATCGCAACTGTTCCTGAGTCTAACAACGGGATATTGGTTTTTTCAGCTAGTTCGCTAGGTTCCATTTTGGAACCAATAAATTTGACATAATTAACCCCACCTCGTTCAAATAGTTGTACTATTCCTTCAGATTCAAGTTTTTCTAAAGCAGAATTCAGACTTTCTGAACGCCTGACTGAATATGGACCTTTTTTAATGATATCATTCCTCTTGAAATCGTAAGAACCATTACTAACAAGATGCTCCTCCATGAACCATACCAATTTTTCTGCAGTTGTAGGTTCTCGGGTAGTATCGACCTTAGTGATAAGGTGATTAATAATCCATTGTGTTATTTTAGTAGCTGACATTAAAGTTTCCTTGGTAATTATTGGTGAGTCGGGTGTAATAAACATTTGCATTACTGCTGCGATTCTCGTAGCTTGTTCCATAATTCTTGAGGCGAAATCATCATAGTGATGCAACTCCTCTCCTTTTTGCATTAGTTCCCTGATTCGTTTACTTTGTGTATCCCATGACGCTTTCGCCTCTTCAGATAAAGTAATACAGATACGTTCTTCATTTTTTTCTCTACGCTCTATCCCGTCTTGCAAATGCTTAACGAGAATAGAGAAAAAACCATCAAGTCCTGGTTCATCAGACCATGAACACGCATCAGGGATGTTGCATAGTTCAGGAAGTTGCTCCAGATCAATCAATAATAAACGCGCTAAGAATCCTGATTTTCTTAATTTTTTCCCCCGCTTACTTATAAAGTCGTTAAACAATTCAGGTTGTAACAACAGCAATACGGTCAGCCGGACATCATCAACATCGTAGCTGTCACGAGATGCTCTGCTGTCAGAGATTCTCCCTTCTCCCCAAAGAGAGTTAAAAACTGATATATTGCGAAAAAGATTGCTGTCAATCACCCCACCGGCTTCATCAGAGCCGAGCATCAATGATGGAGAACCCAGCGCTAATGCCTTTCTAAGTCCCTCACTTGTCGAATCATTTTTAGTAAGATACTTTCTTTCTGGGACAGATGGTTTTCTTCTTTGGCACTCCTCCAACGCCTCAAGTGCCTCAGTTACATCAACCTTCTGACGAACAGCTTTGCCAAATTGTTTTTTAAGCTCTTTTAGCTCGGTTTCCCAGGATACTAGTTTAAGCTTATGAATTTTCTCTTTTAACAGAAAATCATTTCGCAGCTCTTTTTCCAGTTGATAAATTTCCCCCATCAACAGCCTGAATACCGTTGATTTCCTGCTACCTGAGCGTGCCAATAGCATCAGATAAAGTGATGTAAAGGTTCTCCCATTTTTAAGCTGAATATCAAATTTGTCCTGGCAGGCAAGTGCCATTACCCCAAGTAAGACTATTAAAATAAGTTCAGCGGCGGCTCCTGTTTTATAATGTATGTAGCTTATTAACCGTTGTGCAAAAGTGGGAAGCGTCTGGAACTTTAGTCCAAGTTCTTTATTTTGCGTTGAGCTGTTTTTTTTAGACATACATCCTATCTAACTCCTCTTTATAATTAATTAATAAGACTACGATGTAACAACCATTCATCAATTTCTGATTCAAGCCATCCAACTGATTGTGTTCCAAGCTTTCTTTTCTTCGGAAAAGTTGGATCATATCGTGGCGACCTCGGGTTCAACCAGTCATAAATTGTGGCTCGCGAGATACCTGTTTTATGGATAACAGCAGGTAAGCGGAGTATCCTGACTGCTGATGAAGTGTTCATACTAGTTTGCCTCTTGTTAGCTCAGTTTGGTTCCAGCAAAGAATAGCTGCAAGGATTCTTCGAAAAAATACGGCTAGCAAAGGTTTATTTTTAACAGGTTTAACTTGTTGATATTGTGGGGCTAAATGTTTTCTATTGAAGTTTTTAGTGAAGAAATTAGTCGAAAACGCAGTGCTCTCTCCAGTGAGATTAAAGACTGTGAATGGCGCATGTATGCCCAAATTCTGGATGAAAAGCATACATACATGCAGGCTGAACTGACTATGATGAAAGAGCGGGCCTGGAACTCCAAAAAATTTGGTCCGGGAATATTATTGTATTCATCCTCTTATCTGAAAAAGCATAGGTACACTGACTCTCATAAGGACTTTCCATCAAATGAGAAAAGCACTGAGTTAGCTACGCTTATTGAACGTTATTGGAGTTCATTAGAGGCTGAACTTCTGAGGGATAATGTTGCTGTCATTATCCCTGAATATATCTCTATGGATGAACTCTTTAAATTTCATCTTAGGTATGCACAGAAGTGCTATAAATGGGGTGAATTAGTTATATCAGACAATGAGGATGTTGCATTTGAAGCATTTAAAAAAGCATCTGAGTTATTTGATAAAAGCATGGGGATGGTTTGGTATAAAACTTCTGTAGATAAACGAAATAAACTTTTAAGTATCAGAAAGAAGTCTGGGCGAAAAGGAGGGATGAAAAAAGCTGAAGTTTATGGAATTATCCAAGGAAAGCTTGTGGAGCTTATTAATGTTTTAGCCCCAGAGCAGGGATGGGGAAGTAAAGCTGCTGCCGTGAGAGTTCTCATTGAACCTTTGTGGGAATTTGTTGAGGAATCAGATTTTATGATTGATAACCAAAGTAAAAAATATAGATTAGCAACTGCTAGTCAAGATGCTTTAGCTGAAACTATCATAAAATCTTGGTCGCAAAATAATGAAAGTATTAAACAAGCTTTTGATGCGAATGTAAGAAAAAAATAATCAGTTATTAATCGGAGCTTCGGATTTGAGTGAAAGATATAAGCGCCAGTTTGAGGCGCTTATATAAATACTATCCGACGAGCCTTATACCTCGAATGCCATCTCCAATCATACTTCCGTGATCAGCAGCCATAACGAAGTCAGCCCACCACTGCATCATCGGGCGTCTCTGCTCAAGATAATCGCTGCGGTTATATGCTCGACGTACCTCATTCTTATCCACGTGGGCCAGTGCTGCCTCAATAACATCAGGCGGAAAGCCTTGTTCATTAAGGGCTGTACTGGCGATAGATCGCAGACCGTGTGAAACGAGCACTCCACCAAAACCTGCGCGTTTTAGCGATGCGTTTACGGTCTGACTGTTCATAGGTTGGTTTGGCTTGATGCGGCTGGGAAAGATAAATTCTCGATTTCCACTTAACGGCTTCATCATCTCTAGTATCGCAATTGCTTCATCTGACAATGGAACAGTATGGTCGCGGTTCATTTTCATGCGTGCTGCAGGAATCTTCCACTCTTGTGCTTCTATGTCTATCTCTTCCCAGCGAGCTTCAGCCGCTTCGGCAGGGCGGGTAATAGTAAGAAGTTGCCACATGAACAGGCAGCGTGTGGAAAGGCTAATGCTGGCTGTTCGCATTGTCTGCATCAATTGAGGTAGCTGATCCGGTCGAATGCTGGGCATGTTCTTTTTCTGAGGCTTCTCGAAGGCTTTGCCAATATTAACGCTGGGAACAGCATCAATCAGCCCTGTGTTTTGGGCATAGATCATGACCTCATTAATGCGCTGGCACAGGCGACGAACGGTTTCCAGTGCTCCTCTGGCCTGAACCGGTTGGACGGCCTGAACCAGTGTGTGAGCTTTAATATCTGTAACGCTAACGTCGCCAATCGCAGGAAAGACATCTCTTTCAAGAGAGCGCCAGATATCTTCCGCATAGTCCTCTGTCACGCTGGCTTTCTTCACATTCCACCATCGTTCAGCTACGAGCTGGAAAGTATTTGTTTTGGCTTCAAGCGAACTGCGCAGTTGTTCTTGCTGATGCTCCTGAGGATCGATTTGTTTCGCCAGGAGAGAGCGAGATTCTGCTCGATAGTTTCTGGCATCGGCAAGCGTAACTGACGGGTAGGGGCCTATGCTCTTCTTCGCACGTTTCTTAGTGACAGGGCGAATGTAGCGAAACTGCCAGATTTTACTCCCGCTGGATTTAATCAGTAGCTCAAGGCCATCGCCATCATAGAGAACGTAGTCCGCTTCCTTGGGTTTAGCAGATTCGATTTCTTTAACGGATAGAGGTTTGGTTTGTCTTGCCATTGCCGGGTTTCCATAGTTTTAGGCACCTCAAAAACAATAAAGCTTTACGAGGTGCCTAACAAGGTGCCTAAAAGGTTCGGATTTAATTAGTTGGCATCAGACTTCGCGGGACAAATTGCAGGTACAAAAAAGCCCGCAGGGCTTGCGCCATGCGGGCTCTTAGGACTTCATCGGATGACTCTGGTAATCACCGATGGAGAATTTTGGTGGAGCTGGCGGGAGTTGAACCCGCGTCCGAAATTCCTACATCCTCGGTACTACATGCTTAGTCAGTCTTTACATTCGCCTGGCACCTGCGGATTGACACGCCACTACCAGACTAGCCTGATTAGTTTTAACGCTTCAACCCCAGGCAGGGCATCCACGCGATCTCTTTTGGGTTTGACCTCTCTTTGATCCCCGTCTTAAGAGCGGAAGCTAGGGAGAGAGGGCTCAGAGCAGGTTATTAAGCTGCTAAAGCGTAGTTTTCGTCGTTTGCGACTATTTTTTGCGGCTTTTTACGAGGCCAACCGCCCCTCGGCATGCACCTTGGGTTTCGCAAATCCCGTCGAATCCAGAATCAGCCCCAATGTGTTGCAGCAAGTATAACAGACTTGTGACAGCCCTTGCCACCCCCAATCCTCAAGGATTTACCGCTCTCGCAGCGCTTCTCGCGCCCGATTGAACGGTTTGATTAAGTAGTCGGCGATGGTTTTTTCCCCGGTTTTTATATCCACGGTGGCAATCATGCCCGGGACGATGGAAAAGCGGCGTCCCAGTTTATTTTGCAGGTAATCCTGGTGGGTACGGATAAAAACACGATAGTAGAAGACTTCCGCTTTAACTTTGTCCTGGATGGTATCGGGCGAGATGGTTTCAACGACGCCCTCCAGACCGCCATAAATGGCGTAATCGTAAGCGGTGATTTTGACCATCGCCCGCTGGCCGGGATGGATGAACGCGATATCACGCGGTGACAGGCAGGTTCATGATTGCGATACCCCCGTAAACATCATGATAATAGCGAGCACCCAAGCGAAAACCGGGCGCTCAATAAAAAAGTTGGCCATGAAGAAAGAGTCCTTAATGCCTGAAATATTACTGTTCAGCTACCGTGTCCGGGGTGTTCAGTTTTGAAGGGAGAACCCGGGCTTTGATTCCCGGACGAATTCTTTGTAATCCGGACACAATGACCCGATCGCCAGGGCGCAATCCCGCGGTCACTAACCATTGATTACCAACGGCCTTCACTGCGTTTATTTCACGCAGTTGCACTACGTTTTCCTGGTCAAGGATCAGCGCGGTGGCTTTTCCTTGCTCGTTATGCGTAATTCCTTGCTGGGGACCATCAATACGTTTTGTTGACTGCCTTCGTCCAGCAACGCAGTGACATACATGCCGGGTAAAATTTCACCTTCAGGATTGGGAAATACGGCGCGCAGGGTTACCGAACCGGTGGTCTCATCAACAGCGGGATCGGAAAACTCAAGCGTACCGGTATGGCGATAGGGTTTGCCGTTTTCCAGCATCAGCTCAACCGGAATTTTGCCTTGTTGCTGGGCAATTTTGCCGTTGGCTTTCTCTTCTTTCAGGCATAGGAAGTCTTGTACTGACTGCTTTAAATCAACATAGATCGGATCTAATCTCTGAACGGTGACCAGCGCGTTTTCCTGATTGGCAGTCACCAGGGCACCCACGGTCACGGAAGATTTGCCGCTAATGCCATCAATGGGCGAGGTAACAACGCCGACCTCGGGCTCCATGGCGGTTTTTACTGTAGGTTTATTATCGCAGGCGGTGATGATGACGCTACTAAAGAATAATGGTATCAACAGTAAGCATTTTCTGTTCATAGTAATCCCTGAATAATGTGTAAACACAAA
The DNA here is from genome assembly GCF_037053465.1 of Citrobacter amalonaticus. Lineage (GTDB taxonomy): Bacteria > Pseudomonadota > Gammaproteobacteria > Enterobacterales > Enterobacteriaceae > Citrobacter_A > Citrobacter_A amalonaticus_H. The sequence goes on along the minus strand of NZ_JBALIF010000018.1, from coordinate 43,301 downwards.
TGTTCTTTTATGACATGCAGGGTGGGGGAGTTGTCGGTAAATAACAAAAGATAGTCAGGTATGAGAAGGGTAAAGCTCATTTCTTCGCTAAAGAATTAGCGGTTAAAAATTATCTGTAACAGGAAGAACGCATGTTAAGCGAAGGATCTCATGAAGCAGGATGGCGGAATAAGATAAACGCGGGGTGATGAGAAGGGATATTTGCCAACACCTGACTCCGGAATATAGTCGCGCCATCTTACCTCTGGGATTATTTCACTAGCTCCGGAGTTACCTGAGTGACTGTATTGGCGTAGTAAGGCGCTCCCCACAATTAATATAATTGTAGCTTATGGTAATAACGGATTGTCTTTCATCTGGTCGCTGAATGAGGACGATATTTTCAACGACCATAAAAGTAACGGCAGACATCACGATTTCACGTCACGCTGGCGGGAATGTAATAAAGCGGATCATCAATTTTCGCGGCGCTCATCACCCGACAGAATGACCGTTTTCATGGCTTCCGTCACCTAGCCGGTAAGCCAGCGCCACCACGAGTGACTGTACCAGGCACAGCGTCGCTGACTGGGAGCGAAACGCGTCGACCTGCGCCTCTTTCACCACAAAGCAGAGATCGCTGAATGTGGCCAGCGGGCTTATCTGGCTGTCGGTAATCACGATCTGGCGCGCGCCGGCATTGGCCGCAGTTTCGCTGACCATCACTGTTTCTTCCGCATAAGGCGAGAAGCTAATCGACACGACGATATCGTGCGCTTTGATGCGGTTAATCTGCTCGCGCAGCATTCCACCCATGCCGTCGAGCAAAATAGGGCGACATTCAAGATGGCTCAGGGCGTAGGTGAGATAGGCCGCTACGCTAAACGAACGACGTAGACCTGCGATGTAAATGGTGTCGGCTTCTGCCAGCAATTGTACGGCGCGCTCCAGCATTTCAGGTTCGGCACGGGCTGCCAACTGCTGGAGCGCCTGGGTATTCGAACGGGCGAACTCCTGCAGGATATCGAGCGGGGTTTCCGGCACGGCTCCGCTTTCCATCTCGCGGAACATGCGCGCGCGGTCGCTGTAGCTGGCGGTTTCCTCCACCAGGTTCATACGAAACAACTGTTTCATTTCGTTGAAGCCGGTGAAGTCAAAGGCATTGGCGAAGCGGATCAGCGTAGAGGGTGGCACTCCGGCACGTTCAGCAATGACGGCAACCGTATCAAAGGCCACGCTATTGGTATTATCCAGCACATAGCGGGACACCTGCTGCAGCCTCTTACTCAGGCTATCGTAGCGATCGCGGATTTGCTGCTGCAGCTCGTTCAGGCTGGTTGCTGTTGTCATTTTACCTCCTGGTACATAGTTTTATGATTCTAAACGCAAAACCGCGTCTTTGAAATGTCACTCATTCATCTGGCTGTAAAAACGAAACAAAAGCTTCAGGCTTGTCGTTCGCTGAAACGTTCTGCCAGTACACGCTAATCATGCGATTCCGCTTGTTAACATAAAAACCCATTCTTGATCACATTAATCATTATTTATTTTATTTCAGCTTAAAATGGAATGTTTGTTTCATATATAGTACACAGATAACAGTGTTCAGGTAACAGTCACGTATCAACAGCGAGAGGTTAAGGATGGAGACAGTAGCGAATTTTATCCACGGCGAATGTGTCACCGGTTCAGGCCAGCGCGTTCAGGCAATCTTCAACCCGGCCACCGGCGAGCAGATCCGCCAGGTGGTGATGAGTACGACACAGGAAACCGAGCAGGCCATTGCGGCAGCGCACGACGCATTCCCCGGGTGGGCTCGCCATTCTCCGTTAAAACGAGCGCGAGTGATGTTCCGCTTTAAGGCGCTGTTGGAAGAAAACATGGAGAAGCTGGCTCGCATTATCAGCGAAGAGCATGGCAAGGTGTTCTCTGACGCAGTTGGTGAGCTGACCCGCGGCCTGGAAGTGGTGGAGTTTGCCTGCGGCATTCCACATCTGCAAAAGGGCGAACACTCAGCCAACGTAGGGACCGGCGTCGATAGCCATTCGCTGATGCAACCTCTCGGGGTTTGCGTCGGGATCACGCCGTTTAACTTTCCGGCAATGGTACCGATGTGGATGTTCCCTATCGCGCTGGCAACCGGGAATACCTTTGTGCTGAAACCCTCGGAAAAAGACCCTTCTCTCGCGCTGGCACTGGCGAAATTGCTGCAAGAAGCCGGATTGCCGGAGGGTGTGTTCAACGTTGTGCAGGGGGACAAAGAGTCCGTTGACGTGCTGTTAACTGACCCGCGCGTGCAGGCCGTGAGCTTTGTCGGCTCTACGCCGATTGCGGAATACATTTATCAGACGGCGTCAGCCCACGGTAAGCGTTGTCAGGCGTTAGGTGGCGCTAAAAATCACTGCATTTTAATGCCGGATGCCGACATGGATATGGCGACCAACGCCATTATGGGGGCCGCGTACGGCGCGGCGGGTGAACGCTGCATGGCACTCTCCGTGGTGTTGGCTGTAGGGGATAAAACGGCAGACGAGCTGTGCTCGCGACTGGAAAAACAGATTGCGGTGCTGCGTGTCGGACCGGGGCTTGATCAGACACCGGAAAATGAAATGGGGCCGCTTATCTCCTCGGTACACCGTAATAAGGTGCTCGGTTATATCGACAGTGGAGAATCGCAGGGGGCCAGCCTGCGTGTTGATGGTCGGCGTTTTAGTGTCAAAGGCCATGAGCAGGGTTATTTTGTCGGGCCGACCCTGTTTGATAACGTCACGCCGGAGATGACCATTTATAAAGAAGAGATTTTTGGACCGGTGCTTTCTGTGGTGCGCGTAGCAGATTACAGCAGCGCGGTGGAACTGATTAACCGTCATGAATATGGTAATGGCACGGCGATTTTCACGCGTGATGGCGGCTGTGCGCGTCGCTTCTGCGAAGACGTGCAGGCGGGCATGGTGGGCGTAAACGTGCCTATTCCGGTGCCGATGGCGTTCCACAGTTTTGGCGGCTGGAAGCGGTCCATTTTTGGTGCGCTTAACGTTCATGGGAACGATGGCGTGCGCTTCTACACCCGGATGAAAACCGTCACCGCACGCTGGCCGGAGATGCTGCAGGACACAGGGGCAGCGTTCTCCATGCCGACGCTGGGCTGACAGGAGGGTTTATGCAAACCGAACGTATGACCATGGCTCAGGCGCTGGTCAAATTCCTTAATCAACAATATATCTGTGTCGATGGCGTGGAAACGCCCTTTGTCGAGGGTGTCGCCACCATCTTTGGTCACGGTAACGTACTTGGTATCGGCCAGGCGCTGGAGCAGGCACCCGGTCATTTGCAGGTGATGCAGGGATGTAATGAGCAGGGAATTGCGCACATGGCGACCGGATTTGCCAAACAGCATCGGCGCCAGCGTATTTTTGCCGTGACGTCATCGGTTGGGCCGGGAGCGGCAAACATGGTGACCGCCGCGGCAACCGCGACGGCGAACCGTATTCCGCTGCTGCTGTTGCCAGGCGATGTCTACGCCAGCCGTCAGCCGGACCCGGTATTGCAGCAAATTGAGCAATACCATGACCTGGGCATCAGCACCAACGACTGCTTCCGCCCGGTCTCGCGTTACTGGGACCGGATTAACCGCCCGGAGCAGTTAATGAGCGCGATGCTAAATGCGATGCGAACGCTTACTGACCCCGCAGATACTGGTGCCGTAACCATCTGCCTGCCACAGGATGTGCAGGGAGAAGCTTGGGACTATCCGCAAAGTTTCTTTGTGCGCCGCGTTCATTTGATCGAACGTCGACCGCCCGACCCGCAGCGTCTGGCGATGGCGCGGGCGCTGATTGCCCGCAAACGCCGCCCGCTGGTGGTATGCGGCGGCGGGGTACGATATTCCGGCGCGCATGAGGCGTTTCGTACGTTTGTTGAAACGCTGCAACTGCCGTTTGCCGAAACTCAGGCCGGAAAGGGAGCGCTGGTTAGTGACCACCCACTTAACCTCGGAGGCATTGGGGTAACTGGAGGGATGGCAGCGAATCAGCTCGCACCGCAAGCCGATCTGGTGATCGGCATCGGTACGCGTCTCACTGACTTTACCACCGGTTCGAAAGCGCTGTTTTCTCATCCGGAGGTTGAGTTCCTGCTGCTGAACGTCGCGGAGTTTGACGCACTGAAACTTGATGCTACTGCGCTTATCACCGATGCCCGTACCGGGCTTACGGCATTAACCGAAACGCTGAAAGACTACCGCAGCGATTGGGGGAAGGAGGTCGCGCAGGCGCAAGAGGCCTGGCGCGATGAGTGCCAACGTTTATGGGATCGCGACTGGCGCCCCGATGATGAACCCGAAGTGGCAGGGCATCTTGACGCTCAGTTGGCGGAATATGGCGACACGCTAAACACCCGGTTGACCCAGACGAAGGTGCTGGGACTTATCAATCAGCACATTGAAGATAACGCTATCGTCGTGGGGGCCGCCGGATCGCTGCCCGGCGATTTGCAGCGTATCTGGCAGGTCAAAACTCCGGACAGCTATCACCTGGAATACGGTTATTCCTGTATGGGCTATGAGATTGCGGCGGCCATCGGGGCCAGGCTGGCGCAGCCGCAGCAGCCGGTTTATGCCATGGTGGGGGATGGCTCATACATGATGCTGCATTCCGAACTACAAACCGCCGTTCAGGAAGGGATAAAAGTTACTATCCTGCTGTTTGATAACGCCAGCTTCGGGTGCATTAACAATTTGCAGATGGGGCACGGGATGGGGAGTTTCGGCACGGAAAACCGTCACCGCAACCCGCAAACCGGACGGTTGGATGGGCCGCTGGTGAAGGTTGATTTTGCCCAGAACGCCGAGAGCTACGGCTGTCGCGCCTGGCGGGTACATGATGAACAAAGCCTGCTGGCGGCGCTGGAAGCCTCCCGTGCGCATTCGGGACCTGTGCTGCTGGACATCAAAGTCCTGCCGAAAACCATGACCCACGATTACGCCGCCTGGTGGCGCACTGGCGATGCGCAGGTGGCAGAATCACCGTCGGTGCGAAAAGCCGCCGAGCAGACGTTTGAACAGGTGAAAAACGCTCGTCAGTACTGACGCCAGGTAATGCCGGATGTCGCTGCGCTTATCCGGCCTACAACTAATTCTAACCTGTAGGCAGGATAAGGCGTTCGCGCCGCCATCCGGCAATCTGCAACAACGAAATTTTCATTTCATTTTTCCTTTCTCTTCATCCATCGCCTCCTTCCTGAACGGAAGGGGGCCAATTCCTGCATTATCTCTGCCTTTATGTTGTGATATTGATAACAAATTTTATCTCGATCGTCTCAAAAGTGTTAAGTTGCACTCAAAAACATAATTTTCACTATTTATAAAAATGAAATAAATGTTTTATTTAAGGGGTCGTTAGTTCATCGCATTCACCAACACCGGGAGCCGTTATGTTTAACATTGCTTTACTGGGCGCTGGCCGAATTGGCCAGGTACATGCAGCTAACATTGCCAGTCACAGTGCCACTACTCTCTGGTCCATCGTCGACCCGAATCAGGAATTTGCCACCCGTCTTGCCACTCAGTACCAGGCTCGCCTGCAAAGCCTGGATGAGGCGATGACGGATCCTAACGTTCACGCCGTGCTGATCGCCTCCGCGACCGATACCCACGCGGATCTGATTGAAATGGCCGCACGCCACGGCAAAGCCATCTTCTGTGAAAAGCCAGTCCACCTGGATCTGGCCCGTGTGCGCGACTGCCTGAAAGTGGTCAAAGAGTACGACGTACCGTTGTTCATCGGTTTCAACCGCCGCTTCGACCCGCAGTTCCGCCGTGTAAAAACTGACGCACTGGCCGGGCGTATCGGAAAGCCGGAATCGCTGCTGATCATCTCCCGCGACCCGTCGCCGCCTCCTGCGGAATACGTGCGTGTGTCCGGTGGTATGTTCCGCGATATGACTATCCACGATTTTGATATGGCGCGCTTTATCATGGGCGAAGAGCCGGTTTCGGTGTATGCCCAGGGCAGCAATCTGGTGGATCCGGCGATTGGCGAGGCGGGCGATATCGACACCGCATTCATCGTACTGAAATATGCTTCCGGCGCGATGGCGACCATCGTCAACAGCCGCCGTTCTTCTTACGGATACGATCAGCGCCTTGAGCTGCACGGTTCTGAAGGGCTGCTGTGCGCGGGCAACATTCTCGAAAACCAGGTGCAGCACTACGCGAAGACCGGCTGTACCAGCGCGTTACCTGAACATTTCTTCTTGCAGCGTTATAAATCGGCCTATGCCGCGGAATGGGAACACTTTGTTGCGATACTACGCGGCGAAGCGGTCCCTGATTGCAGCGGGGACGATGGCGAGCGTGCGCTGTATCTGGCGGATAAAGCGCTGGAGTCACTGCATAGCCAGCGTGAAGTTCTCCTCTGATTGTCACCACAACCTACCCTACACAGAGAGACATAATAATGAAAAAACTGATCTTAGCTGTCCTCATCGCCATGACATCCGGGGCAGCCATTGCTGAAAACGAGCAAATTGTTTTCAGTACGCCAAACCTGGCGATGCCATTTGAAGTTCACATGCAGCGCACGGCGGTGAAAGCCGCAAAAGAGATGGGCGTGAATTTACAGGTCCTGGACGGGCAGGGTAGCTCGCCAAAACAGGTCGCCGACCTGGAGAACGCCATCACCCGTGGCGCACAGGGCTTTATTGTTTCACCAAACGATGTCAACGCGGTATCCAGCGCGGTAGATGAAATTCAGGATGCGAAACTGCCCGTGGTCACCCTCGATCGCTCCGTTGACAGCCAGAAAAAGGTGCCGCACTTCGGCGCGAACAACTACAAAGGCGGTCAGGCGATTGGCGACTTTGTCAAAACCAAATTCCCTGATGGGGCAGACATTATTCTGCTGACCGGCCAGCCAGGCTCCTCCTCCAACATTGAACGTACTAAAGGCATTCGCGACAGCCTGAAGGCGGGCGGTGAAAAGTACAAGATCGTTGCCGATCAGACCGGTAACTGGATGCGTTCTGAAGGGATGCGCATTGTCGAAAGCGTTCTGCCTTCGTTGCCAAAGCGTCCGCAGGTGATCCTCTCCGCTAACGACGATATGGCGCTGGGCGCGATCGAAGCGTTGCAGGGACAAGGATTGAAACCGGGTGAAGTTCTGGTCACGGGCTTCGATGCCGTGCCGGAAGCACTGGCGCGTGTGCGCGACGGCTGGCTGGCAGTGACGGCGGATCAACGTCCTGGCTTTGCGGTGAAAACGGCCATGAGCCAGTTGGTGGCAAGCGTGCGTGAGAAAAAAGCCATCACCGGCGCGGATTATCCGCCGACGTTGATCACCAAAGAAAACCTGCAACAGGCTGAGCGTATCGGCGAAGCCGGCGGTAACTGATTTACTCCGGGCCGTCGCTGATGCGTCGGCCCGCAATAAAGAAGGAGCAGACTGATGTCGCAACCTTTACTGAATGTTACCGAGCTGACGAAGAGTTTTTCTGGCGTCTGGGCGCTGAGTAACGCGCAACTGGCGGTGGGGCGGGGTGAAATTCATGCGCTGCTCGGTGAGAACGGCGCGGGAAAATCCACGCTGCTGAAAGCACTGGCAGGGGCACAACCACAAACGAGTGGTGAAATCTGGTTTAACGGCGAAACACTGTCGGTAGAGGATTCTCCGGTAGAGCGGCAAAACAAGGGCATTATTACGATTTATCAGGAGTTTAACCTGCTGCCCAACATGACCGTCGCCGAGAATATGTTCCTCGGACGCGAACCGCGCAAACGTAATCTGATTGTTGACGAAAAGGCGGTAAATCAGGAGGCGCAGGTGATTCTGGATTACCTGCAACTGAACGTTGCACCAACCACGGCCGTGGCCCGATTGAGCGTGGCGCAGCAGCAAATGGTGGAAATTGCGCGGGCGCTGACGCTGAATGCAAAGCTGATCATTATGGACGAACCTTCCGCGGCATTAAGCGACAGCGAAGTGGAAAGTCTGCACCGGGTGGTGCGGGAACTTAAAGGTCGTGGCGTGAGCATTATTTATGTTACCCATCGCCTGCATGAAGTTTTTCAACTCTGTGACCAGTTCACCGTTTTCCAGGATGGACGTTTTACCGGGAGCGGAGCGGTTGCACAGACCACCGTTGAACAGCTGATCCGCCTGATGGTGGGGCGAGATGTGGCCTTTAATCGCCGCCCGGCCAGCGAAACTCACCATGAAGATAAACCTGTGCGTCTGGCGGTGAAGGGGCTTAGCCGCGAAAAACCGCCGCTGGATCCGCATGGTATCGCGCTGCACGACATTAGCTTCCACGTGCATGCTGGCGAGGTGTTAGGCATTGCCGGACTGGTGGGGGCCGGGCGCACCGAAGTGGCGCGCTGCCTGTTTGGTGCCGACGGTTTTACTTCCGGCTGCTTTGAACTTGATGGCGTGCCATATCAGCCGCGCGATCCGCTGTTTGCGCTGGAGCAGGGGCTGGCACTGGTACCGGAAGATCGCAAAAAAGAGGGCGCGGTTCTCGGGCTGTCGATCCGCGACAACCTGTCGCTCTCCAGCCTCTCGTCACTGCTGCACTGGCGCTGGTTTGTGAATACCCGCAAAGAGGATGCCCTTATCGAGTCATACCGCCAGGCGCTGCAGATCAAAATGGTCAACAGTGCGCAGGAGGTGCGCAAGCTCTCCGGTGGGAACCAGCAGAAAGTGATCCTTGCGCGCTGCATGGCGCTTAACCCCCGGGTGTTGATCGTGGATGAGCCAACGCGCGGCATTGATGTTGGCACCAAATCAGAAGTCCATCAGGTGCTGTTTGATATGGCGAAAAAGGGCGTGGCGGTGATCGTGATCTCCTCTGATCTGCCGGAAGTCATGGCGGTTTCCGATCGGATCATCACGCTGAGTGAAGGTCGGGTAACCGGCGAGATCCACGGTGACGACGCCAATGAAGAGCGGCTAATGACGATGATGGCCATCAACCACAACGCCCTGAATGCGGCATAATGGAGTGATTCATGACGCAGATTATTTCTAAAACGCAGGTTCCTGCCAAACGCGGCGGACGTCTTGATCCCATTGCCTTTTTTGAACGCTTTGGGGTACTGATTTTCATGATCCTGCTGCTGATTTTCTTTCAGTTGCAGAACAGTAATTTTCTTTCTGAACGCAATATTTTCAACATTCTGACCGAAGTCTCCATCTACGGGATCATGGCGGTGGGGATGACGTTTGTCATCCTGACCGCCGGGATTGACCTCTCCGTGGGCTCCATTCTGGCAGTCTGCGCCATGACCGCGGCGTACGTGATCAAGGGCGACAACTTCACCACCGTCGACCCGAACGCCTGGGGCGGCATGAGCTGGCTGATTGGGCTGGGGATTTGTCTGGCGATGGGCACGGCGATTGGCTTCCTGCACGGTCTGGGCGTGACCCGCCTGCGCCTGCCGCCGTTCATCGTGACCCTTGGCGGGATGACCATCTGGCGCGGCCTGACGCTGGTGATCAACGACGGCGCGCCGATTGCCGGTTTCGATCAGGGCTACCGCTGGTGGGGGCGCGGGGAGCTGCTCGGTATCTCCATTCCGATCTGGATTTTCGCCATCGTCGCCCTCGGCGGCTATCTGGCGTTGCATAAAACCCGCTGGGGCCGCTTCGTCTACGCCATCGGCGGTAACCCGGAGGCGGCGCGCCTGGCAGGGGTCAACGTGAAGCGCGTGCTGGTGAGCGTCTACGTGTTAATTGGCTGTCTGGCGGGGCTGGCGGGTTTTATCCTCAGCGCGCGGTTGGGCAGTGCGGAAGCGGTTGCCGGGATCTCATTTGAGCTGCGCGTTATCGCCTCGGTGGTCATTGGCGGTACTTCGCTGATGGGCGGCTATGGGCGTATCGGCGGCACCATTATCGGCTCGATCATCATGGGCATCCTGATCAACGGTCTGGTGCTGATGAACGTCTCGGCTTACTACCAACAAATTATTACCGGCTTAATTATCGTTCTGGCGGTGGCGTTCGATACCTACGCCAAGAGCCGTCGCGGCGCATTGTGAGGATCATGATGAAAGAAGTTCGTATTGGATTGATTGGTACCGGGTATATCGGCAAGGCGCATGCTATCGCCTATGCCCAGGCCCCAACGGTGTTCAACCTGCGCGGCAAACTGGTGCGCGAAATGGTGGCGGAAGTCTCTCCAGAGCTCGCTGCCGAGCGGGCGCAGACGTTTGGCTTCAACCGCTCAACCGGAGACTGGCGTGCGCTGGTGGCCGACCCGGCCATTGATGTCGTGGATATCTGTTCTCCTAATCATCTGCATAAAGAGATGGCGCTGGAAGCGATTCGCCACGGCAAGCATGTGTACTCAGAAAAGCCGCTGGCGTTGAACGCCCACGACGCGCGTGAAATGGTTGAGGCTGCACAGCGGGCAGGAGTGAAAACCCTGGTGGGGTTCAACTATATGAAGAACCCAACGGCGCAACTGGCGAAAGAGATCATTGAGCGCGGAGAAATTGGCGAGGTGATCCATTTCTACGGCACCCACAACGAAGACTACATGGCCGATCCGCTTGCGCCGATCCACTGGCACTGTTTTAAAGAGACCGCCGGACTTGGGGCGCTTGGCGATCTGGCTGCGCATATCGTCAATATGGCGCAGTACCTGGTTGGGGATATTCAGCAGGTCTGCGGCGACCTGAAGATCGTGGTGCCACAGCGTCCGGCGAAGGCCGGTTCCTCGCAAATGGTGACGGTAGAAAACGAAGATCAGGCCCATGCGATGGTGCGCTTTGTAGGCGGTGCGCAAGGGGTGATTGAAACCTCCCGCGTTGCCTGTGGCCGCAAGATGGGGTTGTCGTATGTGATTACCGGGACCAAAGGAACCATCAGTTTTACCCAGGAACGCATGGCTGAGCTGAAGCTCTATCTGCATGACGATCCGGTCAACCGCCAGGGGTTTCGCACTTTACTGGTTGGTCCGGCACACCCGGACTACGGCGCGTTTTGCATGGGAGCCGGGCATGGTATCGGCTTTAACGACCAGAAAACTGTGGAAGTACGCGACCTGGTGGACGGCATTGCTGCCGATGTGCCGATGTGGCCGGACTTTGAAGAGGGCTGGAAGGTGTCGCGCGTGCTTGACGCTATCGCACTCTCGCACCAGGAAGGCCGCTGGCTGAACGTGAACGACATTGTCTGAAGAGGTATCAACGTGGAAAAGCAGTTTGATGTGATATGCATGGGCCGCGTGGCGGTTGACCTCTACAGTCAGCAAATTGGCGCACGCCTGGAAGATGTGTCGAGCTTTGCCAAATACCTTGGCGGCTCCTCCGGTAATGTGGCTTACGGTACAGCACGCCAGGGACTGCGTTCCTCAATGCTGGCGCGGGTTGGCGACGAACATATGGGGCGTTTCCTGCGTGAAGAATTAAACCAGGTAGGGTGCGATACCAGTCATCTGATCACTGATAAAGACCGCCTGACGGCGCTGGTGCTTCTCGGCATTAAAGACCGGGACACCTTCCCACTGATTTTTTACCGTGATAACTGCGCGGATATGGCAATTACCGCCAGCGATGTTGATGAACAGTACATCGCGTCTGCTCGTTGTCTTGCCATCACCGGGACGCATCTTTCTCATCCACAAACCCGCGAGGCGGTGTTGACGGCGCTCAAATACGCCCGGCGTCACGGCGTGCGTACGGCGCTGGATATCGACTATCGCCCGGTGCTGTGGGGGCTTACTTCCTTAGGAGACGGCGAAACGCGCTTTATCGCCGCCGATCAGGTCACCCGCCAGTTACAGGAGGTGCTGCATCTTTTTGATGTGATTGTTGGCACTGAAGAGGAGTTTCATATCGCGGGCGGCAGTACCGATACGCTGCAGGCGCTGGTGCAGGTTCGCGGCGTGAGTAATGCGACGCTGGTCTGCAAGCGCGGTGCGCTCGGCAGCTCGGTGTATACCGACGCGATCCCGGCCCGGCTGGACGATGGCCTGACGGTCACCGGCGTACGCGTTGAGGTGCTGAACGTGCTGGGGGCGGGGGATGCGTTTATGTCCGGTCTGCTGCGCGGCTATCTCAACGATGAGGGGTGGAAGCAGGCGTGTCGCTATGCTAATGCCTGCGGTGCGCTGGTGGTATCACGTCACGGCTGTGCGCCGGCGATGCCAAGCAAAATTGAGCTTGATGATTATCTTTCCCGCGCTGCAGAGGTTCCACGTCCGGATCTCGATCCGCATCTCAACCACTTGCATCGCGTGACGACCCGTCGTCGCACATGGCCCGAACTGTGCGTGATGGCTTTCGATCACCGCAGTCAGCTTGAAGAGATGGCGTTGCAGTGTGGCGCGTCTTTGAAGCGTATTCCGGCATTGAAACAGCTTATTTTGCAGGCCAGCCGTGAAGCGGCCAACAGCGCCGGGCTGGAAGGTAAAGCCGGACTGCTGTGCGATGGCACGTTTGGTCAGGATGCGCTGAATTCGATAACCGGAGAGGGCTGGTGGATAGGTCGCCCTATCGAACTGCCGGGATCGCGCCCGCTGGAGATGGAACACGGCAATATAGGCTCGCAGCTCATCAGTTGGCCGCAGGAACATGTGGTGAAGTGCCTGGTTTTTTTCCATCCGGAAGATGCCCACGCGTTGCGTCTGGAACAAGAACAGAAAATCGCCGAGGTGTATCGCGCCTGTTGCCAGTCCGGTCATGAGCTGCTGCTGGAGGTGATTTTACCGGCCAGTATGCCGCGCAGTGATGAACTGTATTTGCGCGCCATTTCCCGCTTCTACAACTTAGGGATCTACCCCGACTGGTGGAAACTCCCACCGCTGACTTCTGCTGGGTGGACGGCGTTGAGTGACATTATCGAACGGCGCGATCCGCACTGCCGTGGCGTGGTGATCCTGGGTCTGGACGCACCGGCAGAGCAACTGCGTGCTGATTTTAAAGCGGCTGCGGGTCATGGGGTGGTGAAAGGATTTGCCGTGGGACGCACGCTGTTCGGCGACGCTTCCCGCGCGTGGTTGAAACACGATATTGACGATGCGCAGCTGGTGGCGCGCATTAAAGATAACTACCTGCAGCTTATCGCCTGGTGGCGCGAGCGCGGACAAGCATAATTCAGGAGAAGATGATGACGGTACAATTAGGTATTAATCCACTGACATGGACGAATGACGATCTTCCTTCACTGGGCGCTGAGACGTCGCTTGATACGTGTCTGAGCGAGGGCAAAGAGGCCGGATTTGCCGGTTTCGAGCTGGGCAACAAATTCCCGCGCGAGGCGCGACTGCTCGGCCCCATTTTGCAGCGCCACGACCTGCAACTGGTTTCCGGCTGGTATTCCGGACGTCTGCTGGAACGCAGCGTGGAGGAGGAGATTGCCGCCGTGCAATCGCACCTGACGTTACTGCGCGAACTGGGAGCGAAGGTGCTGGTCTTTGCCGAAGTCAGTGGCTGCATTCACGGCGAGCAGCAGACGCCGGTACATCTGCGTCCGCGCTTCCCGCAAGAGCGCTGGCAAGAGTACGGTGAAAAGCTCACCGAGTTTGCGCGCTACACCCAACAGCAGGGGGTACAGATTGCCTATCACCACCACATGGGAACGGTGATTGAATCTGCTGAAGATGTGGATAATCTGATGACGTATACCGGTGATGAAGTCGGCTTGTTGCTCGACACCGGGCATTTGACCTTTGCGGGTGCCGATCCGCTGGCAGTCGCGCAGCGCTGGGCATCACGTATCAACCATGTTCACTGCAAAGACGTACGTGCCGACGTGCTGGCGGATGTCAAAAACCGCAAAACCAGCTTCCTCGATGCGGTGCTGAGCGGCGTCTTTACCGTGCCGGGAGATGGCTGCGTTGACTATCCGCCAATCATGGCATTGCTGAAGGCGAACCAGTATCAGGAGTGGCTGGTGGTGGAGGCGGAGCAGGATCCAGCCATCGCGCATCCGCTGACGTATGCGCGTCTGGGCTATAACAACCTTAGTCGTCTGGCGCGGGATGCCGGGCTTATCTGAGGAGGTGATATGTCACGTTTATTATCACGCTGGCAGCAGCCGGACGCGCAGGGGCGTACGCAGTCAGTGACGCCGGAAAGCGCCGGTTGGGGATATGTTGGCTTTAAAGCGTATGAACTGGAAGAAGGGCAGCAGCTTACGCTGCCCGCCGTCAGCGAAGAACGTTGTCTGGTATTGGTTGCCGGACGCGCGACCGTCACCACGCCGGGCGCAACCTTTACGGATATCGGCGAGCGGATGAGCCCGTTCGAACGGATCAAGCCGTGGGCGGTCTATGTCACCTCTGGTGAGACAATACAGGTTCAGGCGGTAACCAGACTGGAGCTGGCGGTCTGCGCCGCGCCGGGCAAGGGCACCTATCCGACGCGGCTGATTGCCCCGCAGGATATCGACGGGGAAGCGCGCGGCAAAGGTCACAACCAGCGTTATGTGCATAATATTTTACCGGAAGATAAACCCGCTGATAGCCTGCTGGTGGTGGAGGTGTGGACCAACGAAGGCTGTACCAGTTCGTACCCGAGCCATAAGCACGACACCGATAACCCGCCGCAGGAAACGTATCTGGAGGAGACTTACTACCATCGCCTAAACCCGTCGCAGGGATTCTGTATGCAACGGGTGTACACCGATGACCGGTCGCTTGACGAGTGTATGGCAGTCTATAACCGCGACGTGGTGATGGTACCAAAAGGGTATCACCCGGTGGTAACCCTGGCAGGATATGACAGCTACTACCTCAACGTGATGGCGGGTCCGCTACGCAAATGGATGTTTACCTGGGAAGATGAACATGCGTGGATTAATCACGAGTATCCGTCTGATAATTAAGGGTGAAAGCGTTTGGCGACAGTGAAAGAGGATTCGCTGTCGCCACACGTGGAGCCAGGGGCAGTACGTTACAGTGGCCCTGATCTGGTTTAACTGTAGAAACCAATTAGGATGAGGTGCCGATGCTGGATTGCGGCTTATTCCTAATAATAAAAAACCGCTTTCGCGGTTTTTTATTATTCAATGTTTGGAAGATTATTCGCTGACTTTTTTCTCAACGGCGGCAGCACCTTCTTTTGTTGTATTCCAGGCTTTTTCAGTACCTTCTTTGGTGGTATTCCAGGCTTTTTGTGATCCTTCACTCACCTTGCTGCTCAGGTCATCTTGTTTACCTTCAGCAACATGTTTGGCTTTTAATTTTTGCTCTTCGCCCTGATTCTGTGCCTGATGCAGTTTTTCTTTTGCGGTATTGGCGTTTTCGTGTGCGGCGACTACATCATTATCGGTTGCGTGTGTTGTTGCGGCAATAACGGGAGAAGCCAGCAGAATTGCAGATAATGCGATAATTGTCTTTTTCATAATATCCTCGCTTAGCGTTATAAGTTATTAGCGAGATTAAGCGTGGCACATGAACGAAGCACTGGCTTTAGGGAAAAACTGTAAATGCTGATAACGTTATTTATCCATTTAGTGCAGTTGTGAGCAATTAATATGGTTATTTTTTTTGTTGGCGTGAGAGGGTTTGAACCTCCGGGCCCTGACACCCCATGATGGTATGATAGACCGTAGTATTTTTTCAGAGCCGCTGTTGCTGCTTGAGTTGCAGCAGCTATTCCTATGCCCAAAGAACCATTGGCTGCTTTACTCGCAATATTTGCCAACCATTTACTCTAACCCTCTAGGATTTACCGCTCTCGCAGCGCTTCTCGCGCCCGATTGAACGGTTTGATTAAATAGTCGGCGATGGTTTTTTCCCCGGTTTTTATATCCACGGTGGCAATCATGCCCGGGACGATGGAAAAGCGGCGTCCCAGTTTATTTTGCAGGTAATCCTGGTGGGTACGGATAAAAACACGATAGTAGAAGACTTCCGGTTTAACTTTGTCCTGGATGGTATCGGGCGAGATGGTTTCAACGACGCCCTCCAGACCGCCATAAATGGCGTAATCGTAAGCGGTGATTTTGACCAGCGCGCGTTGCCCCGGATGGATAAAGGCGATATCGCGCGGCGAAAGTCGCGTTTCAATCAGCAGATGATCGTCAACCGGCACGATCTCCATCATCTCACCGTTCGGCGGGATCACCCCGCCGATGGTTGTCACCTGAATGTTCTTCACAATGCCGCGTACCGGTGAGCGTACGGTCAGACGGGTGACGGAATCTTCACGTCCTTTAATAATGGCTGACAGCATCGCCACTTCGGCATTGGCTTTGGACAGCGCTTCACGTGCCTGAACGTAGTATTGGGAGCGAAGATCGGTCAGTTTCAGACCGATATCGCTCTTTTGCCGCTGTAGACGCAGCACTTCGACGTGGCTGGCGGCCCCGCTTTTTGCCAGACGTTCGGTGATCGCCAGTTCCTTATTCACCAGCATCAGCGCTTCGTTAAGTTCAGATTGCGCGTCTGCAAGCTGTGCGCGACGGCTGTTGTAGAGCCGTGTTTCCGAAGCGAGCAGATCGGGCCAGGCGTTGAGTTCTTTAGAAAATACCAGCGGTTTGTCACTGACTTCTGCCGTCAGGCGCTGGCTGGAGGCAAGCGAAGCGCGGTAACGGGCCGCGCTTTCGCCGACGTTCGACTCCGAACGTGTGGGGTCCATTCGTGCCAGAACTTGTCCCGCCTGAACCTGGTCGCCTTCATGTACCATCAATTCCGCGAGAATACCGCCGTCGAGCGACTGTAATACCTGTTCGCGCGAACTGGGGATCACCTTGCCGGTACCCGTCGACACTTCATCAAGAATGCCGAACCAGGCCCACACGGTGAGGATCAGACATAAGATTCCGGTGAGCCAGATAATGCGGCTGGCCCCAGAAAATTCGCGCTCGCCACTGTCGTCGAGCGCATCCCGGGTTGCATCAGGCTGACTGGTTTTCATTTTTCCACTCCCGTGCGTTAGTCTGCGCGGCCATTCGACTTTGCCCCAGCGCCTGCGCTTTCGGCGCATCCATCACCAGTTGTCCCTCTTTGAGCACCACTACCCGTTCTACCAGTTCAAGCACGGGTACGCGGTGCGTGGCGACCACGAGGGTGCGGTTGCCGAGCCACTCCCCCAGCCGCTGGATAAACTCGCGTTCGGCGTGCTCATCCAGCGACGCGGTGGGTTCATCAAGCAGGACGATATTGGGGGCGCGTAGCAACATGCGGGCAAGCAGAATGGACTGTCGCTGACCGCCGGATAACCCCGCACCCCCCTCCATGATCGGGTGATCCAGACCTTTCGGCAGCCGCTTCACAAAGTTGGCCGCACCGCAAATTTCCAGCACGGCGAAAATCTCCTCATCACTGGCGTGCGGTGCGCCGAGGGTCAGGTTTTCACGCAGCGTGCCGAAAAACAGGCGTGCGTTCTGACTGAGCAGACCGACGTTGCGGCGCAAATCGGCCATATCGATATGTGGCAGACTGAGATTATCAAGACGCGCATCACCCTCGACCAAATCCACCCCGCCTGCCAGTGCCTGTAACAGGGTTGATTTTCCCGCGCCGTTGCGCCCCAGTACCGCGATACGCTCTCCGGCAGCGATCTCCAGGCGGTTAATACGTAGCGGCACTCGCTGCTCCTCGCTGTGATAGCGAAACTGCGCGTTCTCAAACAGGTAGTGGCCGTGAAAGATCTCCTGATGTACCAGCGTTTCGTCACGTTGAGTTTCGGTGGGCAGTTCCATAATGCTGTCCAGTCCCTTTTTGGCGGCTTTAACCTGCTGCCAGCGTGCCAGCACTCCGCACAGATTGCCCATCGGCGCGATCATCCGCGAACCGAGCATTGACGCGGCAACCACCGAGCCGGTTGTCAGAATACCTTCAATCACCAGCGGCGCGCCAAACATCACCATGGCGGCGTAGACCAGCCCCTGAACCGTCACGCCCCAGTTGATCAGCCCCTGCGAAAGCTCGCGGGTACGCAATCCGGATTCGGCAGTAATGCGGATATAGTTATTCCACTGTTGCAAAAAGCGGTTCTCCGCCTGCATTAGCTTGATGTCCTCCAGCCCCTGCACGCTCTCAACCAGCACCGCATTACGCAACGTGGCTTCATGCGCCGACTGGTTCGCCAGCTCCGCCAGCTTTTTTTGCAGCAACAGACCGGGCAGGATCATCAGTAAAGCGGCGACCGGCGCAATCCAGGCCAGCGGCGGGGCGATGATCGCCAGTACGACAATAAAGAGAAAAAAGAAGGGCAGATCGACAATCGTTGAAATTGTTGAGGAGGTCACCATCTCGCGGATCTGCTCCAGCTCGCGTAACTGCGAAATAAAGCTGCCGGTGGAGCGGGGGATCGCGCTGTTGCGCAGACGCAACGCATGGCTGAAGACGCGATCGGAAACCCGCATATCAGCCCGCTTACCTAACAGATCCATGACGTGCCCACGCGCAAGACGCAGCAGAAATCCAAACAGCATGGCGATCAGTACGCCTGTGGCGAGAACATAGAGTGACGGCCAGGACTGCGCCGGGATCACCCGGTCGTAGACCTGCATCGAAAAGACGATCCCGGAAAGCGACAGAATATTGATAAGCAGTGCCGCCAGCATTACCGGGCCGTAGGGACGAAGATCTTTTAGCACCAGACTTTTCAGCCAGTCGGGCTTAAAGCGGGAGATGTACGCATCCACCCGGCTGTCTTTCACCGCAGAAAGCGGGCGTAAGGCAATGATAAAACGGATCGTTGGCAACAGCGCGCGCAGGGAGATGCGGTTACGTTGCAGCTCGCCGTCAACGAAACTGACGTCAAGCTGGTCCTCGCCATCGAATTGTTCAACCAGCACCAGTTCGCCTTTGTGAAGTTGAATCACCACCGGCAGACGCCAGCGGGTGAGCGACTGTTCGTCAGGGGCCAGCGGCTGAAAAGAGAGCCCCGCCTGGCGAGCCAACTGGCTGAGCGCCTGGGGCATCGGTTTATCCTGGAACCAGGGCGCGCTGGCCTGCAACGCGCCGGGCGAACAGCTAATACGATAGTGGGCGGCGATATGGCTTATCGCCCGCGCCCAGTTAGCCAGCGCTGTCGCGGTAATGCGCTCGTCAGCAGGAATATCGGCGTGGGTCATGGCTGGATCTCCACTGACTGGATCGTGCGGTTTTCCAGGCCAAACGCCTGACGCATCTGGCCGGTATTGTACAGACAGTTAAGCTGTAGCTGATGCAACTGGCTCTCTGTTTGCAGTTGTGCGAAACGCGCCTGATAGACTTCCTGCTCGGCGTTAAGCACATCGAGAAGTGGTCGCGAGCCGAGGTCAAGATACTGCTGTTGATACAGCTCGCGCGTCCGCTCGCTCAGCGTCTGCTGGCGTTTTTGGATCTGTAACGATGTCGCCAGATTCATTGCTTCGCTGCGATCCGAAAGCAGCTTCTGACGGACATCAAGCCGGGTCCGTTGAATGGCTGACTGCGCCGATTCCACCGCGTGGCTGGCGGCATTGCGTCGCGCAGTTAAGCCGCCTCCCTGATAAATGGGCATCTCCACTTTGACCCAGGCCGAATACTGGGTGCGGTCAACGGATTCATGCCCGGCGTAATTGTCATTCAGATAGTGGCGTACTTCCGGCTCCAGTGAGACTGTTGGCGTCATCTGCGCGTTGGCATAGTCGAGATTGGCCTGAGCAACATTGGCCTGTGCCCAGGCGGCAAGAATGGCGGGCACCAGTTTGTCGTCCGTCTTTGCCCGTTCACAACTGCGGCTCAGTTTTTGCGGAAAATCGTTGCTGATGGTATTGAGATCCTTCCAGCCAAGCCAGGTCATGAGCGTCGCCTGTGAGCTTTCCAGATTGGCCTGATATTGCACCAGTTGGGCGCGCGCGCCTTCGATACGCGCATCGGTTTGTACAACGTCCGACAGCGAACTGGCGCCTTCATCATTGCGCTGACTGGCCAGCTTGCCGATGGCGCTCAGGGCGTCAAGTTGCTCCTTCGCCACCTCCACCATTTGTTGCCAGGTTTGCACCTGTACAATGGCGGTCGCCGTTTCATGGCTCACCGTATCAATGCTCACCAGCACGTTGGCCTGTTCCTGCGCCACACCCGCGTTCTCTGCCCGCACCTGGCTTGCGACTTTACCGAAGTCATAAAGCATTTGAGACAGCGACAACACCAGTGAAGGGCTAAAGCCACTGTCGGAATAACTGTTGGTATAGCCGTTATTTATCCCCGCGTTGACCTGCGGATAATATTTGGCTTTGGCGACATCGACCTGTTGGATTTGGGCATACAATTTGCCGACCACTTCTGCGATCGACGGATGCCAGGAGACCGCGCGGTTGACCGCCTGCGAAAGGGTTAATTCACCTGGCGCGGCGTTGTCGCCGGTGAGTGGCATAGGGCCGTCAAGCGAGGGCAGTTCCTGCTGTTCAACCCACTGCTGCGGGGCAATGCGGGGGGGCGCTTCGGCGGCGATGACCGGCATTGCGCACAGGTGTCCCGCCAGCCACCAAAATGTAAGCTGTCGTTTTCCCATTTTTCTTCCCTAATTTAGCGTTATTTTTTGCCCCGGGCGAACGTGCGCCCGGGGTCGTTGTGTTGTTGTTCTGGCTCTTTTTATCAGGTCACAATGTGGTTTTGTTCGATAAGCTCCGTCAGCGTGGTTTGTACATTTTCCAGGGTAACCAGTTGGGTGGAGTGGTAAGTGCTGCCCGTTCCGTCCCGGTCAATGGAGAGAGTGGTATTCCCGCCGCTGGTACTGACGCTGAGATAGTTGCCAAGCGAGGCGGTTTGTCCGTTCCAGCCCACCAGCAGGTCGCCGATATCAATTTTGTCGCCCTGCGCCAGCGAGAAGTTTTTCCAGGTGTCTGTTCCGTTGCCGCCTGTGGCATCGCTGGCGTTGAGCAGGTTGTAAATCAAGGTGTCGCCGTAAACCGAACCCACCAGCACGTCGCTTTGCGAAGTACTGACAGCCTGTGGCGCGATATCGACCGTCAGTGTGGCCGTATCGGTATGTCCGTGGGTATCGTTCAGCGTGTAGGTAAAGGTCTCCCTGGTGGTGATAGATGAAAGCGCCACGCCGTTATTGAGCGTGTAGGTATACGAACCATCGGCACGGATTTGCAGCGAACCGTAGTGACCCTGAATCGTCGTGGTGGCGCTGGAATAGGGATCCAGCGTGGCGGTACTGCCGTTGAAGCCGGTAATGGTCAGGCGTGTATCAACGGTGTTGAGCTGGTCCAGCGCGCCGGAAGAGTCGCTGCCGTCAAAAATGTTGCCATTGACGGTGTGCGTGCCGGAGGTTTCGAAATTATCCAGATCCACCGTTGTCCCGGTAATTTTCGGCGTAATCGTTGCCGCGCCCACAAGGGTGTTGTTCCCCGTGAAGTTGAGCGTATAGGTGCCGCCGTCCAGTTCCAGCCCGCTTAAATTGACGGTCACTGTCGCGCCACCCAGCGTAATGTTGGAGACCGGTACTGTGCCCGAGCGAATGAGCACACCATTTTCCAGAATTGACCAGTTGATGGTCAGGTTGCCGAGGGTGACCAGCGTTGAGACATCAAAGACGATTGCGGCGTCCTTCAGAGCGGTGCCGGCAGCAACATCGAAGGTGCCGCTACCGCTTCCGGTTTTGCCGAGTATCCCCCAACTGGCGCTTCCAACGGTGGAGTCCAGGTAACTCGTCGTGTCCTGTACCGACGTAGCAATCAGGGTATCGCTGATATCGTTCACCGCATCCAGCGGACGCGCGGTGGGCTGGATATTGAGCGAGGCGGTATCGGTATCTCCGTTTGGCGCTTTGACCGTGTAAATGAAGCTGTCCGGGGCAGTGGTACTGTCTGCGCCCACGCCGCTTTTCAGGGTGTAGGTGTAGTTGCCCTGGGCATCAATGGTCAACGTGCCATAGGTGCCGACAATGGTTGTGGTGCCGGTGGCGGCGATCGCCTCGCCGTTCACCTGGGTAACCAGCGTGCCGACGGGGGCAATGTCGTCGCTGAGCACGTTGCCCTGGGTCGTCGTGGTCAGGCTGTCAACGCTGTAAATGTGGTCCTCAAGGACGTTCAGCGTGTAGCCTGTCAGCGCGGTGACGCCAAAGGACGGGTTGAGCAGGAACAGGTATTCGCCGCCAGGCAGGTTTAACGTCAATGGGTTGGACTGACCGCCCAACAGCGGCGCATTCAGCCAGTTTTTCTCGACGCTCCACTGTTCAAACTGCTGGGTAATGTCGTTAAAGCGATAGATATACAGATCAAAACTGGAGGCTACCGCGACACCGCCGATAGAGGATTGCAGCGTCATGGTTCGCGTTGAACCCTGCTCAACGTCAAAGATTATCGGGTTGCTCAGTTTGTCCAGTACGCCGACATCCAGCACATTGCCCAGACTAACGTTCACCACCGTAAAGCCGCTCTGAGAGGAAGGCCCGTTATTGATGGTTTCGACATGGGTGTCGTAGGGCAGAGTGGCGACGTTGTCGACAGCCGTGACGCTACTGGCGGGGGTGTCATTCCCCAGAGTAATAACCAGTTTCGCCGACGCGCTGTTACCGCCGCCGCTAATCGTATAGGTGAAACTCTCTGTTCGACCAATGACCGAGGCTGGGCTATTCGGGTTTAGCGCGTAACTGTATGAACCGTCCTGGTTTATCGTGAGTGTGCCGTACAGACCCAAAATCGTATTGCTGCCCGCGCTCAACGTAAAGCTTTGCCCGTTGGCATTGGTGACAGTGGTCACCACCGTATCCAGCGGGGCGCTGTCGTTATTCAGCACGTTGCCGGTCTGTGGTGCGGCAGCGGTGACGGTACCAGCGCTGGTCTCTTCGACGCTGACGTTAAGCTCTGTGTAAGAACCCGTTGCCAGTAGTGCTGTATTGTAGGTCAGAACCCGATAAGTACCGCCTTCCAGTCCGGAAACATTGACCGTGACGCCGCTACTGCCAAGCGTCAGCAGATTGGCAAACTGCGCCTGCGCGGTGTCGATGACCGTGGTCCAGGAGTTGGTCGCGGCATCGTATTTCTGGATTGCCACCTCCTGGGTATTCAGCAGAGAGAGCACCACGCCGGTGGTGCTGGCGTCAATCACCAGATTCGCACTGCCACCATCCGCAACGGTGAATTGCACGGCGGCGGTGTCGTCACCCAGCACACTGGCAACGTTACCTAACGCCCCAACCAGCAACAGTCCATAGTCGCTGAGGTATTCGGTGGTGACGATTGCATCGGTGGTTAACGCCAGATTTTCGACGTTATCGCTCGCCGAGATGGGGAGCGTGGGCGCAACGACCTGTGTCGGCGTAGAAACGTTGCCGACCGCGTCAGTGGCGCTGACGCTGATGTTTTCACCGCTGGTTTGCTTACGCTCAAAGGTATAGGTGTAATTTCCGCTGCTGTTAGCCGTGGTTGTCACCGTGACGCCGGTGCTGAGGGTGATGGTAACTGTACTACCCGCTTCCGCCGTGCCACTGATGCTGGCGCCATCGGCGCTGATGGTGCCGGTAGGGGCCGTGGTGACGGTATCAACGGTAACGCTATAACCCGGTGACAGAGTACTGGTGCCGTTCGTGTTCGTTGCCGTGGCGGTGAGGGTGTGCGTCCCGTCGGCGATATTCGCCAGTGGGGTGAGCGACCAGTTACCCTGCGCATCGACAGTCGCCGTCCCAATGGAAACGCCGTCGCTGTACACCGTGATGGTGGAGAATGGCTGTCCTGTTCCGTTTAACAGCGGTCTGGCGTCATTCGTCGCCTGACCGTTGGGAATAAGTCCGGTGATTGATCCGACATCATCCGTCAGCGAGGTAATCAACGGCGCGCCAGGCAGACCGCTGAACGGCGCGATGACGCTGCCGGATGTCCCGACGTTGCCCGCTTTGTCCTGGGCAACAACCTGCAGCGTTTCACCGCCGACCTGCGCCGGTGTTATCAGAATCGTAAAGCTACCGGTAGTCCCATCCGCGACGCCGGTTCCCAGCACGGTGCCGTTGCTGCTGGTGATGGTCACCGTGCTGCCCGCTTCCGCGGTGCCGGTCACGTAGTTGCCGTTGCTCACCACTGCCAGGTTACCCGGTGTGCCGGGCGGGGTGGTATCCACTATGATGGTGGTCGTTGCCGATGATGCGCTGACGTTGCCCGCGGCATCCGTGGCTTTGGCGGTAAATGAATGTGAACCTTCTGTCAGTGCAGTGGACGGGGTAAAGCTCCATGCGCCGCTGGCGTCCGCCTGAATGGGGGTTGGCGTAAGCAGCGTTGCGCCGTCGTAGAGGGTGATGAATGCGCCCGGTTCGCTGGTACCGCGCAGTTCTGGTCGCGAGTCATTTGTGCTTTGCCCACTACCGACAGGGCCGGTGATGTTATTGACATCATCAAGAATGGTGGTGATCACCGGCGCGTTTGGCGCAAGGGTATCTACCGTGACGCCGAAACTGGCGGCGGGGCTGACGTTACCTGCGTTGTCTGTCGCTGTGACGGCGAGGGTATGCAGCCCATTGCTTAACGCTGTGGTTGGGGTAAAGGTCCAGTTGCTGTCGGTACCGACAACAAGACTGCCAATTACCGTACCGTTATCGGTAAAGGTCAGCGTCGTGCCCGGCTCCGCTGTGCCGTTAAGCGTCGGGCGGGTATCGTTGCTACTTTGGCCTGGTGACAGATTGCCGGTCTGCGGCGCGCTGTCATCGACGACCGAAACGATCACCGGAGTCAGCGGTGCGATGGTATCGACAGTGACGGCGAAACTGGCTGCCGGCCCCACATTACCTGCTGCGTCCGTTACGGTGAAAGTCAGTGGATGATTGCCCTGGCTGAGATCGCTGGTGGGCGTAAAGGTCCAGGTCCCGTTGGCTGCAACCGTGGTGCTACCGATGAAGAGGCCGTTATCGGCAACGCTGATGATGGCCCCTGGCTCGCCGGTACCGGTAAAGGTGGGGCGGGCGTCATTAGTGGTTTGACCGCTGCTCAGACTACCGGTGACAGGGCCAACGTCATCCGTCACGCTACTGATAACCGGTGCGCCGGGCGAAACGGTATCGACGGTCAGCGTAAAATCTGTTGACGCCGGACCGGTATTGCCTGCGCTGTCTGTCGCCGTCACTCTGAGCGTGTGAGCGCCCTGAGAAAGTCCGGCAGGCTGGTAAGTCCAGCTTCCGCCTTCTGTTACCGTGGTCGTACCCAGCAGAACATTGCCATCGTAGACGTTAATGGTGCCGCCGGGTTCGCCGCTACCGGTTATCACTGGGCGGGTATCGTTGGTGCTTTGCCCGTTGGTCAGATTGCCGGTTCCCGGCGTGACGTTATCGGTGACGCTGACGATGACGGGCGCGACGGGCGCAATGGTATCAACCACAACGCTAAAGGTCGCGCCTGCGCTGACGTTACCGGCCGCGTCCGAAGCGGTGACGTTGAATGTGTGCGAACCGTTGCCCAGTGCGGTGGTGGGAGTAAAGGTCCATGCCCCCAGTCCATCCGCCTGAACCGTCCCCAGCAGCGTTGTCCCGTCATAAACGCTGACGGTGCTGTTGGCTTCGGCGGTCCCGGAAAGAGTGGGGCGCGTGTCGTTGGTGCTTTGTCCGTTGTTCAATGTGCCGGTGTTGGCGGCGACGTCATCGGTGACTGACGTGATGACGGGAACCGTGGGTGCCTGCGTATCCACGTTCAGCGAGAAGGAGGCTGCCGGACCTTCATTCCCCGCCGCATCCGTTGCGGTAACGGTCAGGTTGTGCAGACCGCTATCTAATGGGGTATTCGGCGTGAGCGACCAGCTTCCGTCAGTTCCCGCCACTACGCTACCCACGGCCAGGGCACCGTCATACAGCGTGACGGTGGCGCCAGGTTCCGCCGTACCCTGGAAGGTGGGCTGCGTATCATTGGTGCTCTGCCCGTTAGCCAGAACGCCGGATACCGGACTGGTATCATCGGTAACGCTCTGGAGCACTGGCGCTCCCGGGGCGGTGGTATCGACGATCACTGTATAGGCCGTAGAGGGCGCGCTGACGTTACCCATTGCGTCAGTCGCCGTCACGGTAACGGTATGTGAACCCGCGGCGAGGGCCGGTGAAGTGAAGCTCCAGAGCCCGTTGATGACCTGGGTAGTCCCGATTTTTACCCCGTTGTCGTAGACGGTGATCGTGCTGCCTTCTTCACCGCTGCCGCTAAAGTCGGGCGTGGTGTCATTGGTGCTGCCGCCGTTACTGATAACGCCGGTCTGCGGAGCGCTGTTATCTACCGCAGTGGTTATCGCGGGGGCGTTCGGTGGCGTGGTATCCACTACGACCACAAAGGGCTGCGACGGTACGCTGGTGTTCCCTGCTGCATCGGTGGCGGTGATTGTCAGAGTGTGGCTGCCTTCGCCAAGCGCGCTCGTCGGCGTAACACTCCATACGCCGTTAACGACCAGCGCCTGGCCAATGGGCGTACTCCCATCGTAAACGGTGATGGTGTCCCCGTTGGTGCCTGTGCCATTCAGCGTTGGGCGAGTATCATTGGTCGTTTGCCCGTTGGTGAGCGTGCCCGTACCGGGTGCGACATCATCTGTCACGCTGCCAATGGCAGGTTGCGCCGGCGGCGTGAGATCAACGGTGATGTTGACCACCGCGGAGGCTTTACTGCCATCCACGCTATCGACAACCTGGAAGGTGTGAAGCCCTTCGGTTAACGCAGTGGTTGCGGTCCAGCTCCAGTCACCATTGCCATCGACAGGAACATTTGATGCGACGACCACGCCATCCACCAGAACGTTGACCGTGGTGTTCGGTGTCGAAACGCCGCGCAGTCCCGGCAGGGTATCGTCCGTCGTTTGACCACTTCTCAGATCGCCCTGCACGGTGCCAGCATCATCGACAATGGCGCTGATAACCGGTAGCCCGGTACCGGAGCCCGTGAAAGCCGTGGGTGAACTGTTATTACCCGCTGCGTCTTGCGCCGTTGCGCTGAGTGCGTTGTTGCCGGTTTGGGCTGGTGTGACCTGAATCTGGAACGTGCTGTCCGTCGTCGCCACGCCTGTACCGATAACATTCCCGTTGGTATCGCGAATGGTGACCGTGCTGCCGATTTCTGCGCTGCCGCTAACCGTTGCGCCATCAGGCGAGATCGTGACGTTATCCGGTGCATCGGGTGCAGTGAGATCAACCTGTAGCGTAATAGACGCAGACGGTGGGCTGACGTTTCCTGCCGGATCGGTTGCTGTCGCCGTCAGGGTATAGCTTCCTTCGATAAGCGGCGAGTTGGGGGTAATGGTCCATCTCCCGTTCGGTGCGACCACGGCGGTGCCGATCACCGTGCTGCCATTTAACAGCGTGATGGTGCTACCCGGTTCGCCGGTACCGCTGACAGGCAATTCCGTCTGATTTGTCACTGCCGGGTTGCCTGGCGAGGTGATAAACGGCGCGGCGGGTACAGTGGTATCAATGGTTAAGCCAATGGCTTGCGACGGCTGGCTGGTGTTCCCGGCAGCATCTTTCGCCGTCACGGTAAAATTGTAGTTGCCTTCTGTCAGGGCAGGGTCTGGCGTAAAACTCCAGACGCCACCGATCACTTCGGCGGTGCCTATCTCAACACCGTTATTCAAGATGCTGACAATGCTGCCCGTTTCACCCGCTCCGCTCAGGGTGGGGGTGGTATCGTTCGTTTGTGCGCCGTCGCTGAGTGGCCCGCCGTCATCATTGACGGCAAGCGTTGGCGTAGTCGGCGCCTGGGTATCCACGCGAACGATCCGATCCGGCGAGGTCGTGCTGTTTCCGGCTGGATCGGTTGCGGTCACGGTCACGATGTGATCGCCTGGTGACAGGGGCGCTGTGGTCTGGAAACTCCAGTTTCCTGAGTTATCAATCAGTAGTGGCGGCAGGTTAACGCCATCAATAGTGATGGTGATGGTATCTCCTGGCGTACCGCTTCCGCTCAGTAGCGGTAACGTATCGTCAGTGAACTGTGCGTTATCCAGGGTCCCCGTCTGGCTGCCGACGTTATCGGTAATGGTCAGGTTAGGCACGCCAGGGGGTGTCGTATCCACCAGAATGCCGACTGGCGCAGAAGGATCGCTAATATTTCCCGCCGGATCGGTACTGGTGATGGTAAAGACATGATTGCCTTCACCAAGCGCGCCTGGCGTGTAGCTCCAGATGCCGTTGGTCACCGGGACGGTCGTGACCAACACGCCATTATCGTAAATGCTGATGGTATCGCCATTCACGCCGGTGCCGCTCAGAACCGGCTGGGTTTCGTTGGTGGCCTGGCCGTTGGTCAGAGGGGCATCCGCGCTGTCTTTCAGCGTGAGCACTGGCGTATCTGGCGCCGTGGTGTCCACCGTAATGGTGATGGCGGTGGATTTCAGACTGGTGTTGCCCAACGGATCGCTGGCGGTGACGCTTAAGGTGTGAGCGCCTTCGCCCAGCGCAGGATTAGGGGTAAAGCTCCAGGTTCCGCCTGCAATCACCTGTGTCGTACCGATGACGGTTGTCCCGTCGTATACCGTAATGGTATCTCCGACAGTGCCGGTTCCGCTCAACACCGGCTGTGTGGCGTCGGTGACGGCGTTGTTGGCAAGTACATCACCCGCATTGCTGCCTGTGTTATCGGTAATCGTTACCACCGGGATGGCCGGCGGCGTTGTATCGACCGTAATCGTCACAGGGGCTGAAGGTGTGCTGGTCTGGTTTGCCGCATCGGTTGCCGTGACGGTGAAAGTATGGTCGCCGTCACCCAGCACAGGGGTAGTCAGCGTCCATTTACCATCGCTACCAACGGTGATACTGCCCGCCAGCGGCGTTCCTCCATCCAGCAGGGTGATGGTGGCGCCCGGTTCGCCGGTACCGCTGAACGTCAGTTGGTTGTCGTCAGTTCGCTGTCCGTCACTCAGATTGCCTTTTTGCGTGCCGACATCATCAATGATCGCATTGATGACGGGGGCATCCGGTGCTGTGATATCCGGTGCCACGACGTTAGTGGGCTGACTAATGTTGTTTGCACCATCTGTCGCGGTGACGGTTAACGTTTCCCCGTTGGCCTGAGGGGGAACCAGTGGAATGATGAGGGTGCCATTCTGCGGAACCTGTCCGGAAACCACGAGAGTAGCGCCGTCACTGTCTTTCACCGTGATCACGCTACCGGGTTCAGCAGTGACGGTCAGTGTACTGCCGTCTACCGCAATCACCGCCGTCGGCGGTTGCGGCGCGGTGATGTCCGGGGCGGTGACCGGGGCGGGGGGGCTGTTTTGGTTCGCCGGGTCGGTGACGATGGCGGTCAGCGTTTCGCCATTAGTCTGCGGTGTGTCCAGTGTGACGGTGAAATTCCCCCCGCTATCGGCTTTGGCATTGCCGATAGGGCTACCGCCCGGATCGCGAATCGTCACCGTACTGCCAGGTTCGGCAGTGCCGGTCACCGTGGTGCCGTCATCTGAGACATCCAGGTTGGCTGCGGGCTGTGGAGGCGTCGTATCCGGGGCGATGGCCGTGGCGGGAGGACTGGTCAGATTCGCGGTATCTTTCACGATGGCGGTGATAATTTCGCCGTTGGTTTGTGGCGTATTCAGCGTGACGGTAAACGAACCATCAGGTTGCACTAGCGCCGATCCCAGCGGTGTATTGTCGCTGCCGTAAATGGTCACGGTCGTGCCAGGTTCCGCTGTCCCGGTTACCGTTGTCCCATCGTCAGAAACGTCCAGATTGCCCGCAGCCAGCGGGGGAGTGGTATCCGGCGCTGTGACGTTGGCTGATGCGCTGTCATTTCCCGCCCTGTCAGTCGCAATGGCGGTCAACACTTCGCCGTTTACGAGGGCCGGATTGAGCGGGAAGCTAAATTTTCCTGTGCTGTCTGCCGTGGCAGTGCCGAGCGTGGAGCCGTTGCTGTCCTTGATAGTGACTGTGCTACCGGCTTCTGCGCTACCGTTGAGTACGGTCCCGTTTTGTGACACGAGCAGATCGGTGGGGGCGCCTGGCGGTGTGGTATCGACGATGACTGCAAATCCCACCGTGTAGCCGCTGACGCCGTCCAGCGTGGTTTGCGTCGCCGTGTAGCTGTGTAACCCTTCCGGAACATTACTCAGCGGATATGTCCAGGTGCCATCAGCGGCAATAGCGCTACCGATCGCTGTCCCATTTTCATAAATGGTGACCACTGCGCCCACTAGCGCCGTCCCGGTCAGCGTTGGTGTTGTGTCTTTCGTAAACTGACCACTGCTTAAGGTGACGGCAGTGGGTCTGGTATCATCAATAATGCCGGTAATCATTGGGGCATCAGGGAAACCTGAGTCGGAACCGGTGAAGTCAGCTTCGGCACCTGCGTTACCGGCGGCGTCAGAAATGTCAGCAAAGAGTTGTTCCGAATTCGTTTGTGCTGAGCTGAGGCGAACGGTAAATGTTCCCGTGTCATCAACCAGGAGGGTGGCAAGAACGTTGCGCTGGCTGTCATAGATAGTGACGACGCAGCCAGCTTCGGCGATACCTGAGACCCATAATCCGTCTTCGGTAATGGTTAATCCGGTAACCTCATCTGGAGCAATGGTATCCACGGTAAAGGTGAAGCCACCGGATACGCCGCTGGTAATGCCATTGTCATCCGTGGCGGTAGCGGTCAGGACATGCTCACCTTGTGAAAGTGGAACGTCAGGCTTATAACTCCAGTTACCCATTTCATCGACAATAGTGATGCCAATTTCCTGTCCATTGTCATAGAGGGTGATGATGGCGCCTGCTTGCCCTGTCCCTGTAATGACTGGCTGGCCGTCGTTCGTGGGCTGGTTTTCCTGAATTGCGCCGGTAATGGATGCGACGGCATCCGTTGCCCCAGTAATAACGGGCGTGGCTGGTGGGGTTGTGTTTCCCATGTCCGGCGGGTTGGTGCCGGGTTCGCCTCCCCCGTTATTGCCCCCACTGGTGTTACTCCCTCCATTAACCGATCCCTGATCGGGTGTACTGCCGGAACCGGAACCGGAACCGGAACCGTTGCCAGAGCCGGAATTACGACTATCGCTGTCATGATGACCGCCTCCGCCACCACCGCCTGAAGACGCAATCGCTGCGATGCCGCCTGCGGCAACGACGCCTCCCAGCACCCATGGCCAGATCGCGCCGCCTTCGTGAGAGCCGCCCGCTGTGACCAGCAGATCGTCAATACTGGAGATTTGCTCAAAGTGCAGTCCGGTTTCTGGATTTTCCACCCACCACAGAGCGCCGTTAGCGTCTTCCAGCACCAACTGGCTTGAGCCCAGGTCATTGGTCACATAGAAATTTTTGATGGTGAGTTTTTCACCTGAACTGAAGGTAATGACTAAATCCTGATTGACACGAGCAAGCTGGCTGATTTCCTCTCGTTGTGCGGATAATTTCACAATAGAGGGGGTATTCAGTGTGACTTCAGAGGTTTCGACATGGGTGGAAACGCCCGTCAATTTAGATACAACGGCGAGAAGACGCATATGTTTACTCCTGATGGCTTGCTCAGTGCATTTATTCTTTAAAACCACCTTTCGGGGAAAATGCGGGACGAGCGCTCCCGTTCATCATGTCGATGAATGTTTATTGGTGATTTCACTGTACAGGTCGCGAAGTTGGCTGTTTGTGCTGTGCTGAATAACCCTTTGTTTTAGAGACCCACTGGTACTTTTGTATTAGATGATATAGTCAGAAAGAACGTTTTCTGCAACTTAAGCCTTATTACAGAACCTGTTAGTCTCACTAAATATATATTGATTTGCGTTATGTGTTGGTGCGGTTCTTAAACTGGATAATATTTGTTATTTCTAATTGATTGTTAAGTATAGGGTTTTGTTTTTATGAATGAAAAGGGAGTTAATTACGGCTACAAAGTGTATTGTTATTTATGATTCATTGGTAATGGAAAAAATATTTATTTGAAGTATGCGGTATTTGAGCTAAGAAAGAATGGAAGTAATGTCTGAGGATATATTCTTGCACGTTTTAACGATTCAGCTTAATGGTGAGCGCTAAGGGGAGAATATATTTTTGAAGATTCAATAAGTAGATAATTATGATCAGCCCCGGAATGCGAGGCCGATCACGTCTATACCACTAGCGTCCAGCATTTTTCATAATGCGCGCTTTATCCAACTGCCATTCACGTTCTTTCAGATCTGAACGTTTATCGTGTTGTTTTTTACCTTTCGCCACGCCAATTTTGACTTTGCACCAGGCATTTTTCCAGTACAGGGACAGGGCGACAACGGTATACCCCTCACGATTAACGCGGCCATATAGCGAGTCAAGTTCACGCTGGTTGAGCAACAACTTGCGGGTACGAGTGGGGTCGCAGACCACGTGCGTGGAGGCGACTGCCATCGGCGTAAAGTTGGCGCCAAACAGGTAAGCTTCGCCATCTTTCAGGATCACATAGCTGTCGCCAATATTGGCTTTACCTGCACGCAGGGATTTCACTTCCCAGCCTTGCAGCGCGAGTCCCGCTTCGAACTCTTCTTCGATAAAGTATTCGTGTCGAGCGCGTTTGTTAAGCGCGATGGTGGCTGAGCCAGGTTTGTGTGCTTTTTTCTTCGTCATAGTGCCGCTCAGTATAGGTAATCTGGAATCGAAAAACACCCCATTTCCTCCTCCGGGGTGCAAGGGGATATCTTAGCATGAACAAGGTTATACCCTCTTGTGGGATAGCGTTTTTTTTACCCGGGGATAAATGGTATTATTTGTTCGATTTTTGTTGATGGAAATAGCTATGCCGCAGATTAGTCGAACCGCGTTAGTCCCTTACAGTGCGGAACAGATGTATCAGTTAGTGAATGATGTTCAGTCCTATCCCCAGTTTTTACCGGGTTGCACCGGCAGCCGCGTTCTTGAGTCCACGCCAGGACAGATGACTGCGGCGGTTGATGTGTCTAAAGCGGGAATCAGCAAGACATTCACCACGCGAAATCAGTTAACCGATAATCAGAGTATCCTGATGCATCTGGTTGATGGCCCTTTCAAAAAACTGATAGGCGGTTGGAAATTTACGCCCCTGAGTAGCGAGGCGTGCCGCATTGAGTTTCATCTTGATTTCGAGTTTACCAACAAGCTGATAGAACTGGCGTTTGGCCGCATCTTCAAAGATCTGGCTGCCAATATGGTGCAAGCCTTTACCGTTCGTGCGAAAGAGGTTTACCGTGTCGCCTAAAATTGTGGTTGAGGTGGCCTATGCGCTGCCTGAGAAGCAATACCTGCAACGCGTGATATTGCAGGAAGGGGCAACGGTTGAAGAGGCGATTCGTGCGTCGGGTTTACTGGAGTTGCGTACCGACATCGATCTGACGAAAAACAAAGTGGGTATCTATAGCCGTCCGGTTAAGCTGGCGGATACGTTACAGGATGGGGATCGGGTAGAAATTTATCGACCATTGATTGCCGATCCGAAAGCGTTACGCAGACAGCGGGCGGAGAAATCGGCGAACAAATAGCGGATAACAAAAAGGTGCTCAATGAGCACCTTTTTAAATTCCAGAAACAAGCTTACTTGTTGTCAGTCAACGCAGGTTTGTTATCGATGTTGGTCAGTACACCACTGCTGTTGAAGGTTAACGTCAGCGTTTGCTGCGTGACGCCTTCATGACCTGGCTGTTGACGGAACACATAGAACCAGGTGTTGGTGCCAAATGGATCAGACATCAACGGTGTACCCAGAGCATAAGCGACCTGCTGTTGCGTCATACCTGTGCGGATTTTGGATACATCGTTCGCCGTCAGATAGTTCCCCTGGTTGATATCAGGGCGGTAAACCACTCGCTCCAGAGTGGAACAGCCTGCGGTCAACATCAATAGTACTGCTGCGGCAGCAGTCAGCGTTTTACAGCGCATAGTGATTTGATTCCTTTTCGGGCCCGAGCAGTACGTGGCTCATCTGTAATATGCCGATGATAATAGACCTTTCATCACTTTAAAACCTTTTGCTTACGGGTCCGACGGCGTTTTGTTGTCTACTCTGACCGTGAAGGTGCAAAAAAGTTTACGCCGCCAGCAGTTCTTTCGCATTAGCAAGGGTATTGCGCGTCACTTCGCTACCGCCGAGCAGACGAGCGAGTTCCTGTAAACGCGCGCGTTTATCCAGGCATTGCATATGCGTTTCAGTCATTTCACCGTCCGTCTCTTTGCTGACAAAGAAATGCTGATGTCCGCATCCTGCCACTTGCGGAAGGTGTGTGACGCACATGACCTGCGTGGACTCGCCAAGCTGGCGCAGCAGTTTACCGACCACCGCAGCGGTTGGGCCACTGATACCAACATCAACCTCATCAAAAATCAGCGCTGGGGTTTCCATCTTACGTGCCGTAATCACCTGAATGGCGAGGGCGATACGCGACAGTTCACCACCAGAAGCGACTTTTGCAATAGGTTGCATGGGCTGACCCGGGTTCGTTGTCACTTTAAACTCAACGCGGTCCGCACCATCCTGGTTCAAATGGTGTTCATCAAATGTTACATCAATGGTGAAACGACCGTGTGGCATAGAGAGTGAGTGCATACTCTCGGTAATCAGGTCACTCAATTCTTGCGCATAGTGCTGGCGCTGTTCGTGCAGCGCTTTTGCCGCTTCCAGCGCCTGTTGACGCTGCTTGTTAACCGCCAGCGTCAGCGTTTCCAGTGAATCGGCCTGATCGTCGAGCTGCTGTTGCTCGTCCAGTAAAGATTGATAATACTCTGGCAACGCTTCCGGGCTGACGTGATGTTTACGGGCAAGCGATATTTGTTTAGAGATACGTTGCTCCAGTTCGAACAGACGGTTGGGATCTAAATCCAGACGGTCACAGTAGTGGCGCAGTTCGTCGCTGGCTTCCGTAATCTGAATTGTCGCTTCTTCCAGCATATCAAGGATGCCAGAGAGTTTGCCGTCCATTCCGACCAGCTCGCTGACCAGTTGTTTCGCGGTATGTAACTGACTTTGCAGATTGACATCCTCTCCGTCAGCCATCAGCGCCAGGGCATTCTGGCTGGTGGAGAGAAGCTGACCGCTGTTTGCCAGCCGCTTGTACTCTTCATCAATCTGCTCAAACTCACCCGCCTGTGGGGTAAACTCGGTTAACTCTTTAAGCTGATACTGCAGCAACTCGGCACGTGCGGCACGTTCCTGGCTCTGCTGCTGGTGGTGCGCTAAATCACGGCAGCTCTGGTGCCAGCGCTGATAGCTGGTAACCATTTCCTGAACCAACGAGGATTGGTTTGCGTAGCCATCAAGCAGGGATTTTTGATGCTCAGTTTTGGTCAAGAGCTGATGTGCGTGCTGCCCATGAATTTGGATCAGCAACTGACCGAGGTCGCGAAGCTGTGAGAGAGGGACGGCGGTGCCGTTGATAAAGCCACGGGAACGCCCGTCGCTACTGATCACGCGGCGAAGTAAACACTCACGTCCGTCTTCAAGCTGATTTTCTTCCAGCCAGCGCAGGGCGGCAGGCGTATCTTTCAGCGAAAAACGGGCGCACAGATCGGCACGACTGGCGCCGGCCCGAACCATGTCGGCTTCAGCACGACCACCGAGACACAGGCCGAGCGCATCAATCGCAATGGACTTACCGGCCCCGGTTTCACCGGTGATAACGGTCATTCCACTCTGAAAATCAATTTCAAGTTCACGAACGATAGCAAAATTGCTGATGGTCAGTTGTGCCAACATAGCTGTTTTCCTGTATGAAAAACCATAACTGTAATTACATACAGTATAAACGGGTTTTTTGTACAGTAAAGAGGCTGGCGTTAAATTAGAATAATTTTTTTGACCACCCCAGTTTCGTGCTTAAGGTATTGAAATAACTGTAATCTTTCGGGTGAATAAGATTCAGATGGTAATCACAGCGCCGGATCAGGACATCTTCGCCTTCCTGAATAGGCAGTGCGATTTGGCTGTCGCAGCTGATTTCGAGATCGTTTCGACGATGCGAAAAACGCAGGCGAATGGTGCTGCTGCTGTTGATGACCAGCGGGCGTGCAGACAGCGTATGCGGGAACATCGGCACCAGCGTAATGGCGTCCAGAGAGGGGGTGAGAATCGGGCCGCCCGCCGACAGGGAATAGGCCGTTGAACCGGTTGGGGTTGAGATGATCAGACCATCGGAACGCTGGGAGAAGGCAAAATTTTCATCAATATAGACTTCAAATTCTATCATGTGGGCGACTTTGCCCGGATGCAGGACAACTTCATTGATAGCGGTGCTGATGCGCTTCTGGCAGTCCTGCTGGCATACTTGCGCCTCCAGAAGAAAGCGTTTCTCTGAAATGTAATGGCCTTCTAATACGTCAGCGAGCTGTTGTTGTGCATTGTCAGGATCAAGATCGGTCAGAAAGCCCAGATTGCCACGGTTGATGCCGATCACTTTAATATCATAGCGCGCCAGCGTGCGCGCTGCGCCGAGCATGTTGCCGTCACCGCCGACAACAACTGCCAGATCCGCCTGCTGGCCAATCTCCGCCAGGGTGCCGGTTTTCACATTCTTCAACTGTAACTCGTGAGCGATCTGCTGCTCGACAATGACCTCATAGCCTTTGGTGCAGAGCCAACGGTAGAGCATTTCATGTGTCGTGAGTGCAGTGGGATGACGTGGATGTCCCACAATGCCGATACACTTGAAATGATTATTCATTTTTTCGAGGTCCTTGTGACGAAGATTGATGACAATGTGAGTGCTTCCCTTGAAACCCTGAATCTGATCCCCATAATAAGCGAAGTTAGCGAGATGAATGCGAAAAAAAACGCGGAGAAATTCATGAGTAGTAAAGAACAGAAAACGCCTGAGGGGCAAGCCCCGGAAGAAATTATCATGGATCAGCACGAAGAAGTTGAGGCGGTTGAGTCAGACGCTTCTGCTGAGCAGGTGGATCCGCGCGATGAAAAAATTGCGAATCTGGAAGCGCAGCTTGCTGAAGCAGAGACCCGTGAACGTGACAGCCTGTTGCGCATGAAAGCGGAGATGGAAAACCTGCGCCGTCGTACCGAGCTGGACGTTGAGAAAGCGCACAAGTTCGCGCTGGAAAAATTCGTCAACGAACTGTTGCCGGTCATTGATAGTCTGGATCGCGCACTTGAAGTGGCGGATAAAACCAATCCGGACATGACAGCAATGGTGGAGGGCATTGAGCTGACGCTCAAATCCATGCTGGATGTTGTGCGTAAGTTCGGTGTTGAGGTGATCGCGGAAACCAACGTTGCGCTGGATCCGAACGTCCACCAGGCTATCGCGATGGTCGAATCTGAAGATGTCGCACCGGGCAACGTGCTGGGTATTATGCAGAAGGGTTATACGCTGAACGGCCGTACGATCCGCGCTGCGATGGTGACCGTTGCGAAAGCGAAAGGCTGATTTGGGCTATTGATATTGCCGGATGGCGCTGACGCCTGTCCGGATTACGGCCCGTTGCAGAGTCTGCGGGCCGTTGTTGTTATTCCGCGACGCTTTCCCGCAGAGGTTTTACCGGGATGACTTTGACCTGTTTAATCATATTCTCCTGAACATCCAGAATATCGATATCATACTGGCCGATGCGTACCCGCGTACCCGCAATCGGTATCTCTTCCAGCGCTTCCAGAATCACGCCATTGACAGTTCTTGCATCGTCTTCCGGCAAATGCCAGTTAAACGCTTTATTGATTTCCCGCACGTTGGCGCTGCCATCGATAATCACTGAACCGTCATTTTGCGGCGTTACTTCCTCTGCGAGCGTGGGTGACATTGAGGTGGTAAAGTCGCCGACAATCTCTTCAAGAATATCTTCAACCGTCACCAGCCCCTGAATATCGCCGTATTCGTTGACCACGAGGCCGACTTTCTTTTTATTGCGCTGAAATTTGATGAGCTGCGTGCTGAGCGGTGTGCCTTCCGGGACGAAGTAAATCTCATCGGCGGCGCGCAGCATGGTCTCTTTGGTGAACTCTTTCTTTTCTGACATCAGCCGCCAGGCTTCACGCACGCGCAGCATACTGATGGCATCGTCCAGCGAATCGCGGTACAGCACAATACGTCCGTGCGGGGAGTGCGACAACTGGCGCACGATAGACTTCCAGTCAGCGTTGATATCAATGCCGATGATTTCATTGCGCGGCACCATAATGTCATCCACGCTGACTTTTTCGAGATCGAGTACCGACAGCAACATGTCCTGGTTACGCCGGGAGATTTGCGAGCGGGATTCATTCACGATGGTACGGAGTTCGTCTTTACTCAACGATCCGCTGACCACGATATCGGTTTTAATCCCCATCATGCGCATTAATAATCGGGTAATGGTGTTAAGCAGCCAGACCAGCGGCATCATCAGAATTTGCAACGGCGCCAGCAGAAAGCTGCTGGGATAAGCCACTTTTTCCGGATACAGCGCCGCGATGGTTTTAGGCAGCACTTCCGCGAAAACCAGCACCACGAAAGTCAGCACGCCAGTGGCGATGGCGACGCCCGCATCGCCATATAAACGCATACCGACAATGGTGCCGAGCGCGGAGGCAAGGATATTGACCAGGTTGTTGCCAATCAATACCAGGCTTATCAGGCGATCGGGTTTACGCAGCAGTTTTTCAACGCGTTTTGCCGGACGATTACCCTGTTTGGCCAGGTGGCGTAAGCGGTAGCGATTAAGGGTCATCATTCCGGTTTCGGAACCGGAAAAATAGGCTGAGATGACCACCATGATGATCAGGGTAACGATCAGCGTGGTGGTGGATATGTGTTCCAGGGGCGCCTCCTTTAAGGCTTAACTGACCAACTGCTGCAATATCCGACTGCCAAAATAGGCCAGAGTCAGGATGCCTGCGCCCGCGACGTTAAACCACACAACACGACGACCGCGCCAGCCTTCATGATAATGCCCCCACAACAGAACAATATAGACAAACCATGCGACGATGGAGAGCACGGCTTTGTCGATATTTTCCATGCTGAACAGGTTGTGCATGTAAAACAGGCCGGTACACAGTGTGAGCGTCAGCAGCACCACGCCAATCTGCGTGATATGAAACATTTTGCGCTCAATGCTCATCAACGGCGGCATCTCATTGTTGAATGCCAGCTTTTTGTTTTTTAACTGATAATCGATCCACGCCAGTTGCAGTGCATACAGGGCTGCGATAATCAGCGTTGCATACGAGAACAGCGACAATCCGATATGGATCATCATTCCCGGCGTGGCTTCAAGATGCGTGATGTACTCGTTCGGCATAAAGGTCGCAAAAGCCAGATTGATCAACGCAAAGGCATACACCACCGGCAGCAACAGCCAGCCGCGGTTGCGTGAGGCGACAATCGTCATCACCGTACAGATCATCAGGCTGACCAGCGAACCGACGTTCAGCAGACTCAGGTTTTGTCCACTGTCGCCCCCCGGCAGAATGCGGGCTTCCAGAGCGAAGGCGTGGCACACCAGCGCGATTACCGCAGAGAGAATAGCCATACGCCGCCAGCCGCTGTTTTTTTGCAACAGCGCGGGAATAATCAGCGCAAGGCTGACGGAATAGGCGACAAGAGCGAGCAAGGCAAAAACGGGCATAGTAGGGTCGACAATTGGCCAGTGAGAAAGAGAAGCAGTATAACGTTACGTGACCGCGGCTCCAACCGTTGCATAACAACAAAGGCGGCTTCATGTTATACTGCGACAAAATTCTGTTCATGTGTCGCACCTGCGACCAACCGTTTCCACCCCAGGCGAGAGACAATGTTTGATAATTTAACCGATCGTTTGTCGCGCACGCTGCGCAACATCAGTGGCCGTGGACGCCTTACTGAAGACAACGTTAAAGAGACGCTGCGCGAAGTGCGCATGGCGCTGCTGGAGGCTGACGTTGCGCTGCCGGTAGTGCGAGAGTTTATCAATCGCGTAAAAGAGAAAGCGGTTGGACATGAAGTTAATAAAAGCCTGACGCCAGGCCAGGAGTTCGTCAAAATTGTTCGCAACGAACTTGTGGCGGCGATGGGCGAAGAGAACCAGAGCCTGAACCTGGCCGCACAGCCGCCAGCCGTGGTGCTGATGGCGGGTTTGCAAGGGGCAGGTAAAACGACCAGCGTCGGGAAGCTCGGGAAGTTTCTGCGTGAGAAGCACAAGAAGAAAGTGCTGGTCGTCTCTGCCGACGTGTATCGCCCGGCGGCGATCAAACAACTGGAAACGCTGGCCGAGCAGGTTGGCGTTGATTTCTTCCCGTCCGATGTTGGGCAAAAGCCGGTCGATATTGTGAATGCCGCGCTGAAAGAGGCCAAACTCAAATTCTACGACGTGCTACTGGTGGATACCGCTGGTCGTTTGCACGTTGATGAAGCGATGATGGACGAA
Organism: Citrobacter amalonaticus; assembly: GCF_037053465.1. Taxonomy (GTDB): domain Bacteria; phylum Pseudomonadota; class Gammaproteobacteria; order Enterobacterales; family Enterobacteriaceae; genus Citrobacter_A; species Citrobacter_A amalonaticus_H. Next base: position 3,208 of record NZ_JBALIF010000018.1, on the reverse strand, counting down.
ATCAAACAGGTTCATGCGTCTATCAATCCGGTAGAAACCCTGTTTGTGGTCGATGCGATGACCGGTCAGGACGCGGCGAATACCGCGAAAGCGTTTAATGAAGCGCTGCCGCTGACCGGCGTGGTGTTGACGAAAGTCGACGGTGACGCTCGCGGCGGTGCCGCGCTGTCCATTCGCCACATTACCGGCAAGCCGATCAAATTCCTCGGCGTTGGCGAGAAAACCGACGCGCTGGAGCCGTTCCACCCGGACCGTATCGCGTCACGTATTCTTGGTATGGGCGACGTGCTGTCGCTGATCGAGGATATCGAAAGCAAAGTTGACCGCGCCCAGGCGGAGAAACTGGCAACGAAGCTGAAGAAGGGCGACGGTTTTGACCTGACCGACTTCCTGGAACAGTTACGCCAGATGAAAAACATGGGCGGTATGGCAAGCCTGATGGGCAAGCTGCCGGGCATGGGCCAGATTCCGGATAACGTGAAGTCGCAGATGGACGATAAAGTGCTGGTGCGGATGGAGGCGATCATCAATTCAATGACGCTGAAAGAGCGCGCGAAACCGGAAATCATTAAAGGCTCCCGTAAACGCCGTATCGCGCAAGGCTGCGGCATGCAGGTGCAGGACGTTAACCGCCTTCTCAAACAGTTCGACGACATGCAGCGCATGATGAAGAAAATGAAGAAGGGCGGGATGGCAAAAATGATGAGAAGTATGAAGGGGATGATGCCTCCAGGGTTCCCGGGCCGCTAATCTTTAAGGCCTGGCTCATTTGCCATTTCGGCACCGGGGTGTGCTCGCCATCCTCACGTACTGCGTGTACGCTCCGGTGGCTGCGCGCACGCCGGTGCCGAACTGGCTGCACCGCCGACGGCCTTTTGCCACAGTGTTATTAACTGCTGATTGCAATTTCCCCAGAAATCAGTAAAATTTTCGGGCTTTTAATATGACACCGGGCTCCGTTCCTCGATGGGGCCCGGTTGTTTTATTCACACAAGAGGATGTTATGGTAACTATTCGTTTAGCTCGTCACGGCGCTAAAAAGCGTCCGTTCTACCAGGTTGTTGTTACTGACAGCCGTAACGCACGTAACGGTCGCTTCATTGAGCGCGTTGGCTTCTTTAACCCAATCGCTAGCGAAAAAGAAGAAGGCACTCGCCTGGATCTGGATCGCATCGCTCACTGGGTTGGCCAGGGCGCAACCATTTCTGATCGCGTAGCTACGCTGATCAAAGAAGTAAATAAAGCAGCTTAATCTGTCACGGTGGTCATGATGAGCAAGCAACTCACCGCGCAAGCACCCGTTGACCCGATTGTTTTAGGGAAAATGGGATCGTCTTACGGTATTCGTGGTTGGCTCAGAGTGTTTTCTTCCACTGAAGACGCCGAAAGCATTTTTGACTATCAGCCCTGGTTTATCCAGAAGGCGGGTCAGTGGCAGCAAGTCCAGCTGGAAAGCTGGAAGCACCACAATCAGGATCTGATCATCAAGCTGGAAGGCGTTGACGATCGTGATGCTGCGAATCTGCTGACCAATTGCGAAATTGTCGTAGATTCTACGCAACTGCCTGCGCTTGCCGAAGGTGACTATTACTGGAAAGACCTGATGGGCTGCCAGGTAGTGACAACGGAAGGCTACGATCTCGGTAAAGTCGTCGATATGATGGAAACCGGATCGAATGACGTGATCGTCATTAAGGCAAACCTGAAAGATGCGTTTGGTATCAAGGAACGCCTCGTGCCGTTCCTCGATGGGCAGGTTATCAAGAAAGTCGATCTCACTACGCGAACTATCGAAGTAGATTGGGATCCTGGTTTTTAAACCACCGGATAAGCGGTAAATGACGGCGTGATGGGGATTGGCTGTGTTTATAGGTATCGTTAGCCTGTTTCCAGAAATGTTTCGTGCAATTACCGATTACGGGGTAACTGGCCGGGCTGTTAAAAATGGCCTGCTGAACATCCAGAGCTGGAGTCCTCGTGACTTCACGCATGACCGGCACCGTACCGTGGACGATCGTCCATACGGCGGCGGACCGGGGATGTTAATGATGGTGCAACCTTTACGGGATGCCATTCATGCAGCAAAAAGCGCGGCGGGTGAAGGCGCTAAGGTGATTTATCTGTCACCTCAGGGACGCAAGCTTGATCAAGCGGGCGTCAGCGAACTGGCCACGAATCAAAAGCTGATTCTGGTGTGTGGTCGCTACGAAGGCATAGATGAGCGCGTAATTCAGACCGAAATTGACGAAGAATGGTCAATCGGCGATTACGTTCTCAGCGGTGGAGAGTTACCTGCAATGGTACTGATTGACTCCGTGTCCCGGTTTATTCCGGGGGTTCTGGGTCATGAGGCATCGGCAACGGAAGATTCCTTTGCTGATGGATTGCTGGATTGTCCGCACTATACCCGGCCTGAAGTGTTAGAAGAGATGGACGTCCCGGCAGTGTTACTGTCAGGAAACCATGCTGAGATACGTCGCTGGCGCTTAAAACAGTCGCTGGGTCGCACCTGGCTTAGAAGACCTGAACTTCTGGAAAACCTGGCTCTGACTGAAGAGCAAGCAAGGTTGCTGGCGGAGTTCAAAGCGGAACACGCGCAACAGCAACATAAACATGATGGGCAAGCGTAAAAACGCTCCCGATTATCAGTTTACCCAGGATAAGAGATTAAATTATGAGCAACATTATTAAGCAACTTGAACAAGAGCAGATGAAGCAGGACGTACCTTCCTTCCGTCCGGGTGATACCGTGGAAGTGAAAGTATGGGTTGTTGAAGGTTCCAAGAAACGTCTGCAGGCATTCGAGGGCGTGGTTATCGCTATTCGTAACCGCGGTCTGCACTCTGCATTCACTGTTCGTAAAATTTCCAACGGCGAAGGCGTTGAGCGTGTCTTCCAGACTCACTCTCCGGTTGTTGACAGCATTGCTGTTAAACGTCGTGGTGCCGTTCGTAAAGCTAAACTGTACTACCTGCGTGAGCGTACTGGTAAGGCTGCTCGTATCAAAGAGCGTCTTAACTAAGATATCGCTCAGGCGACATCCTGTTAGAAAGGGCTGGCCGGTTGGCTGGCCCTTTTTTATTATCAATCTTAAACCACCTCCTATGGAGGTGGTGATCGTTCATGTGGGGCTTTGCCCGTAGAATGCCCATGCTAAATACTGCCTCGGTTTGTTACCAGCAAATCAAGGAGTAAATAGCATGAGCAG
>NZ_JBALIF010000017.1:0-86179 GCF_037053465.1 Citrobacter amalonaticus | reverse complement strand
AATTTACTTTTTTGATAAATATCAACGAATAAGATTAACAAGCAGAATATTCAGTAAGAATTAACAGAATGCCCGGATATATATTTTAAGGGCAGATAGATGTTTATTTAATATTCATGAGGTCATTATATTTAATCTGTGAGATTATTCTGTTCGGTGCTCCATCATGCTTGCGGTAAAACCGTTTGCTGCTGTCTGCCTGTTGTTGTATCGCTTTGTCGTGCTTGCAAAATCAGTTCCACCGGGAATTTGTGTTTGCAGGTGCTCGGTTTATTTGTTGATTCAGGGAGCCGGGAAATCCATTCAATGGGAATAGCTTTCTGAAAGCCGGAGAGTGAAGCAGGCTCAGCCCAGGTCTGCGTATCATCCAGCCAGGTTGAAAGCATAAAAAAGCCCCATCAGAAAATTGATGAGGCTATTGTTGTCTACCCGCCGGATCGTTCAAACGATCCTTTTTCTTAACCGATCAGTGTTACGCCGGAGCGAGGTTTTATCAGCATTTTACGGTTGGTTGCCGCAAAGCACACTGTGTTATGTCAACAACAAAAGTATACGCGTTCTGCGGAGAACACGCAATTTCGGCACGAATTTTGACGCATTTGAGTATGGATCAGAAGTTCGTTACCGTCCACAAATAACTGTTCATTTATACAGTATTTATCTATAATGTCTCAGTACGCAATGTGTTAGGTGGGGCCGCATCGTAAACCGGCGCAACAAAGTCCTGGCTGAAACGGGTGGTGCCGTCAGCGCCTTAACCCCCCCGGTGAGCACACTGTGTTATGTCAACGAAGGTGCTGACAACAGGCGGCGGAAAGGTACGTCAGCACCGTGCTCCTTTGTTTAAAGGAGACGCGTATGAGCCTCGTGGATATCGCTATTCTTATCCTGAAACTCATCGTTGCAGCCATGCAACTGCTTGATGCTGTTCTGAAATACCTGAAGTAATTCAGATTCAAGTCGCACCAAAGGGGAGCGGGCAACCGCTCCCCTTTTACATGTGGCGGGTGCTTGCATCGTGATGATATGTTACGTTTTTATGACATTCACTCACGACGCCCAAACCATGACCCTCTCCGTTTTCTGCATTTTGTTGTTCGCCGCACTGCTGCACGCCAGCTGGAACGCCATTGTGAAAGCAGGAAACGATAAGCTCTATGCGGCGATCGGCGTCAGCGGTTCCGCTTCAATTATGGCGCTCTTGTGTCTGCCTTTCGCGCCCCAACCTTCCCCTGCCAGCATCCCGTTTTTGGCGGCTTCAACCGCTTTACAGGTGATCTACACCGTGCTGGTCGCCAGAACATACACCGTCTCAGATATGAGTCAAACCTATCCGCTGATGCGCGGTACTGCGCCGCTGCTGGTGGCGATTATCAGCGTACTGTTTCTCGGTGACAGCCTGTCAGTACTTGCGTGGGCTGGTATCGCGGTTATCTGCACAGCGATTCTCTGCATGGCCTTTAATGGGCGCTCGCGGTCGCAGCAGGGCATTATTCTGGCGCTGATTAACGCCTGCTTTATCGCCGGATACACTCTGGTTGATGGCACCGGCGTCAGACTCTCTGAAACCGCGCTGGGGTATACGCTCTGGACCTTCTTTTTGAACGGTTCCTGTCTGCTGGGATGGGCGCTGATGGCCCGTCGCCGCGAGGCGTTGCGCTATCTGACGCAGCACTGGAAGAAAGGCATTTTTGGCGGCATCTCTACCATGGGCTCTTACGGCCTGGCGTTATGGGCGATGACGCTTGCCCCGCTGGCCGTCGTCGCCGCGTTGCGCGAAACCTCAATCCTGTTCGGTGCGCTGATCGCCTGGTTGCTGCTGAAAGAGCGCGTGGCGGGATTGCGTCTCGTTGCTGCCGGGGGAATTGCCGCCGGAGCAATCCTGTTGCGCCTGTCGTAAAATACATACTCGGCAACATTTGTTGCCGCTTTTTGTTTACATATCCTGCCGTCGCCGCCTTTTTCATTCCCGATGACCATCTGGTCTTCTTTTTTTAGTGTGGTAGATTTCACTCGCATTTATGGGAATGCGTAGCACCTTATTCTTATTTTTTCTCTTTTTGAAAAGTATTCAGCGAAATGAAAAGGCAGAGAAACGTCAATTTGTTGTTGATGTTGGTATTACTTGTGGCTGTGGGTCAGATGGCGCAAACCATTTATATCCCTGCCATTGCCGATATGGCACGGGATCTGAATGTCCGCGAAGGAGCCGTACAAAGCGTCATGGCAGCCTATCTGCTGACCTATGGCGTGTCGCAACTGTTTTATGGCCCGCTTTCCGACCGCGTTGGACGCCGCCCGGTGATCCTCGTCGGGATGTCGATTTTTATGCTGGCCACACTGGTCGCCATTACCACCGACAGCCTGACAGTCCTGATCGCCGCCAGCGCGTTGCAGGGAATGGGAACCGGTGTGGGTGGGGTTATGGCGCGAACGCTGCCGCGCGATCTGTATGAAGGCACGCAGCTACGACACGCCAACAGTCTGCTCAACATGGGGATTCTGGTCAGTCCGTTGCTGGCCCCGCTGATTGGCGGTCTGCTGGATACGGTATGGAACTGGCGTGCCTGTTACGTTTTCCTGCTTGTGCTCTGCGCAGGTGTAACCTTCAGTATGGCGCGCTGGATGCCTGAAACGCGTCCCGTTGGCGCACCACGCACCCGACTAATCACCAGCTATAAAACCCTGTTTGGTAACGGCGCATTTAACTGCTATCTGTTGATGCTGATTGGTGGACTGGCAGGCATTGCCGTGTTCGAAGCCTGTTCCGGCGTGCTGATGGGCGCGGTGTTAGGGCTAAACAGCATGGTGGTTAGTATTCTCTTTATCCTGCCGATCCCGGCGGCCTTTTTCGGCGCCTGGTTTGCCGGTCGCCCAAATAAACGCTTCTCCACGCTGATGTGGCAGTCGGTAGTGAGTTGCCTGTTGGCAGGGCTGATGATGTGGATCCCCGGCTGGTTTGGCGTGATGAACGTCTGGACCCTGCTGATCCCTGCCGCGCTGTTCTTCTTCGGCGCCGGGATGCTGTTCCCGCTGGCGACCAGCGGGGCGATGGAGCCGTTCCCGTTCCTCGCCGGAACGGCGGGCGCGCTGGTGGGCGGTCTGCAAAACATCGGTTCCGGCGTGCTGGCCTGGCTTTCCGCTATGTTGCCGCAAACCGGACAGGGCAGCCTCGGCCTGTTGATGACGCTTATGGGTCTGCTGATTTTACTGTGCTGGCTGCCGCTGGCGGCGCGTTTTTCACACCAGGGACAGGCGATTTAACCGCCGCGTGGCCGGGTTTTTCACAGTCCGGCGTAATCATCGTGATAAGCAGCGGCTCCAGCGCGGGCCGCCACGCCCCCTCTTCTCCATCATAAAACAGCGTATCGGCGTTGATCGCGTAGGGAATTTTCGCTTTTTTTAGCTCGCAGGCCATGAATGTGGCGAATGCAAGCTGTGAGGTGGAAGGGGGATTCTTGCTGGTTTCGCCGGTCGCCCAGCCGCCCACCCAACTGACATGACCGGTTTTTTGTTGCCAGTGTACGGCGCTGGCAATACGCGTGCGGATGGCTGTTTTTTCTGCCGCCGTACCCGATGTCCAGGGATACTTCCCGTTATTTTTCACCGGCCCCCACGGGAAAATATGCCACTCTGCCAGCACGTAACTCTGACTCTGCGGCGGCAGTTTGAGGTTCGCCAGATCTTCCGGCACGGCGCGCAGACGCGGCGCGACAAAAATCATGCGTTGCGGATCGATAGCATGGACAGTGCGAATGGTTTTGTCATACACCCGGTTCAGCGAGGCCAGATCGTGATTCAGTTTACCGGCGGGTTCGTAGATCAGATCAAACCCCAGCAGTGGCGCGCTTCGGGAAAAATAGTGCGCGACCGCCACCCACCAGTTGGTCACCTCTTTTTCGTTACTCGCGCTGGGGTCATTTTTATACTCGTCCGCCTGATACGCGATAATCGGTATAACGCCGTACTGCTCGCAGGCCTCCACCAGTTTGCGCAGATGGATGAGTCGCGCCTCGGTGGGCTCGCCCGCCACCCGGATGCGCACATGGCTTATCCCTTTCTCGTGGAAATCCCGCACCACCAGCGGATCAAACTCCCGAATGCCTTGCTCAGTGCGTGCCCAGTCGACGTCCATTCCCACGCCAAGCTGTTGCGCATAACGTTCTGCCGTCAGCGGCGTCTGTGTCGCGCACAATGTGAAACTGGCAAAAGCCAGCAGAGCGATAAGCGGTTTTAGCACGATAACCCTCAGCAACGTTACAGGCGTGATATCACGTATTTAGCACGCTTTTTTGTTTACCGAGAAGCAGTTTCGCTTCCAGAAAACGACGTCGCCTGTTCATGCAGCCAGCCGATAAATGCCTCAATTTTCGGCCACTGTCTGCCGGGCAACGTGGTCATGTAGTAATGCTGGTGGCAGGTTAATGCCATTTCGCCAAAGGGCGCGACCAGTTCGCCGCTTTCCAGACGCTTTTGTACCAGCCGTTTACGGCCCATTGCGACGCCGATGTGGTTCATGGCGGCAATCACTGCCAGGTCGGAGCGATCGAAACCAATTCCCGATGATGTCGGCAAGTTCACCCCAAAGTGCTGCGCCCAGCTATGCCACTCATCAGTACCTGAATCATTGCTCCAGGCCTGGCGATCGTGCAGCAGCGTGCAGTGCGGCAGGTTCACCAGCGAGTCCATTAAATCAAAACGCCGCGCATAATCCGGGCTACAAACGGGGAGAATCGCTTCGTCCATTAAGAAGTGGTGTTCCAGTTGCGCCGACGGCGCATCGTCAAAATAGAGCGCCAGATCGATACCCGCACGTTGCAGGTTTACGTTGTCATTGCCGGTTAATATGGTGAGCGAAATCGACGGGTAGCGACGGGTAAAATCCCCCAGCGCAGGCACCAGCCAGCACTGCGCGATAGAGGGGCGAGAATAGACGGTTAGCGTCCCGGAGAGTTCCTGATTCTTGATGTCGAGAATCTCCTGATTCAACGTATCCAGCGACGATTTCAACGCCCAGAACACCCGTTTACCTTCATGGGTCAGCTCCACTTTACGGTGCGAGCGAACAAAAAGCTGGATCCCTAACTCTTCTTCCAGTTGGTTGATGCGATGGCTGACGGCGCTGGGGCTCAGTGAAAGCTCCTCAGCCGCCATAGCAAAAGACTGATGCCGGGCAGCCACCTCAAACGTATAAAGTTTAGATAATTGCCAGCCGTTCAGAAGATGATTTCTGACTTCGCGAAGGGGTTCCATAATCACCTCAATAACGTCAACGTCGGTCCGTCGAAGTGTAAAAAAAATCGCAGAAAAAATCCGCAGTAAGATGAATGAGAGTGAACCATATCGCAAAATACAGTGATTATTCGAAGCAAATCACCCCCTTGATTCAATCTGGTTCATGTGAAAGGGGATTTATATCGTTTGTCAGCCCACGCCGAATTTTTGTCCAATAGGGGCAGGTAAATCACAGGGCAAGGTGAGATATGCACTCTCAAATCTGGGTTGTGAGCACGCTGCTAATCAGCATCGTGTTAATCGTTCTGACCATCGTGAAATTCAAATTCCACCCATTCCTGGCGCTGCTGCTCGCCAGTTTCTTCGTGGGAGCCATGATGGGCATGGGGCCGCTGGATATGGTCAATGCCATTGAGAGCGGAATTGGCGGAACGCTGGGCTTCCTCGCCGCCGTCATCGGTCTTGGTACTATTCTCGGCAAAATGATGGAGGTCTCCGGCGCGGCGGAACGCATCGGTTTGACGCTCCAGCGCTGTCGTTGGCTCTCCGCCGACGTCATTATGGTGCTGGTTGGGCTGATTTGCGGGATCACGCTGTTCGTTGAAGTGGGCGTGGTGTTGCTGATCCCACTGGCGTTTTCCATCGCCAAAAAGACCAATACGTCGTTGTTGAAACTGGCGATCCCGCTGTGTACCGCGCTGATGGCCGTACACTGCGTCGTGCCGCCGCATCCGGCAGCGCTGTTTGTTGCCAATAAGCTGGGGGCGGATATTGGCTCGGTGATCGTCTATGGCCTGCTGGTAGGTCTGATGGCATCGCTGATTGGCGGCCCGCTGTTTCTTAAATTCCTCGGTAACCGTCTGCCGTTTAAACCGGTTCCCGTTGAGTTTGCCGACCTCAAAGTGCGCGAGGAAAGCACGCTGCCATCACTGGGTGCCACGCTGTTTACCGTCCTGCTGCCGATCGGTTTGATGCTGGTAAAAACCGTGGCTGAACTGAACATGACCAAAGGCGGCACGCTGTATACGTTCCTGGAGTTTATCGGCAACCCCATTACAGCGATGTTTATCGCTGTCTTCGTGGCCTATTACATTCTCGGCCTGCGCCAGCATATCGGCATGAGCGCACTGCTCACCCATACCGAAAATGGCTTTGGCTCCATTGCTAACATTCTGCTGATTATCGGTGCTGGCGGGGCGTTCAACGCCATCCTCAAGAGCAGCGGGCTGGCAGATACGCTGGCGGTGATCCTCTCCAATATGGACATGCACCCCATTCTGCTGGCGTGGCTGGTGGCGCTGATTCTGCACGCGGCGGTCGGTTCCGCCACGGTCGCGATGATGGGGGCGACGGCGATAGTTGCACCTATGCTGCCGCTCTATCCCACCGTCAGTCCGGAGATAATCGCCATTGCTATCGGTTCCGGCGCCATTGGCTGCACCATCGTCACCGACTCACTCTTCTGGCTGGTTAAGCAATACTGCGGGGCCACCCTGAATGAGACGTTCAAATACTATACAACCGCGACATTTATCGCCTCGGTCATTGCACTGGCTTGCACATTCCTGCTTTCCTTTATCATCTAAGCGCAGAGAGACGTACTATGGAAAACATGCAAAAACTCATCGCTCAATATCCTTTGGTAGAGGATCTGGTGGCACTGAAAGAAACAACCTGGTTTAACCCGGGGACCACCTCTCTGGCGGAAGGTTTACCCTATGTGGGTCTCACTGAAGACGATGTGAAGGACGCCCACGCCCGCCTCGCGCGTTTCGCGCCGTATCTGGCTAAAGCCTTCCCGGAAACCGCCGCAACCGGGGGAATTATTGAATCTGAAATTGTCGCCATTCCGGCGATGCAAAAACGGCTGGAAAAACAGTTCGGACAGACAATCTGCGGTGAAATGCTGCTGAAAAAAGACAGCCATCTGCCGATTTCGGGTTCGATCAAAGCACGCGGCGGCATTTATGAAGTGCTGGCGCACGCCGAAAAACTGGCTCTGGAAGCCGGAAAGCTTCGTATTGAAGATGACTACAGCATCCTGCTGGATCCGCAATTTAAGTCGTTCTTTAGCCAGTACAGCATCGCGGTAGGTTCAACCGGTAACCTGGGGCTGTCTATCGGCATCATGAGTGCCTGTATTGGCTTTAATGTCACTGTACATATGTCCGCCGATGCCCGGGAATGGAAAAAAGCCAAACTGCGCAGCCACGGTGTGACGGTGGTGGAATACGAAGAAGATTACGGCGTGGCGGTTGAACAAGGCCGTAAAGCGGCGGAGTCCGATCCCAACTGTTTCTTTATCGATGATGAAAACTCGCGCACCCTGTTTTTAGGTTATGCCGTTGCCGGACAGCGTCTGAAAACGCAATTTGAGCAACAAGGTCGCGTGGTGGATGCCAGTCATCCGCTGTTTGTGTATCTGCCATGCGGCGTGGGCGGCGGACCGGGTGGGGTAGCGTTTGGCCTGAAACTGGCGTTTGGCGATAACGTGCACTGCTTCTTCGCTGAACCGACGCATTCCCCCTGCATGTTACTGGGCGTCTATACCGGACTGCATGATGGTATTTCCGTCCAGGACATCGGTATCGATAACCTGACCGCAGCAGACGGATTAGCTGTCGGTCGCGCCTCGGGTTTTGTGGGCAGAGCGATGGAACGCCTGCTGGATGGACTGTACACCCTTGACGATCAGACGATGTACGACATGCTGGGCTGGCTGGCGCAGGAGGAGAACATTCGTCTGGAGCCGTCAGCGCTGGCGGGAATGGCCGGACCTCAGCGCGTCTGCGCATCCACTGACTATCAGGAAATGCAGGGCCTCAGCGCAGGCCCGTTGCACAACGCGACACACGTTGTCTGGGCGACGGGCGGCGGAATGGTCCCGGAAGCGGAAATGGCGCAGTACCTGGCAAAAGGGCGTTAACCCTCTTCAGCGCAGCATTGCCATCAGCTCTGCCGGTGAGCGATGCTGCCTGATGAGATCGCGCATGACACGCATATAGGGCGCGGAATGGTTGATGAATGCGTGGTAGCCCGCACAGAGCTCACTTTTCCCACTGTCGTCCCGATGTTTTGGACAATCGCCACGACAAAAGCGAAAGACTGAACAGTTCCGACACGCCTCGCCGGGTGTCGGTTTTTCCGCAGAATGCGAATGCCCACACCACAGATCCAGCATGACATCAAAAAGCCGGATAGAGACACGTCCAATATCTTCACGCACCCAGATATCAAATATGGCGGTAAGAAAGGTTCCCCATGCCTGCGGCTCGACCGACTCTGCCGTCAACATGCCGCACGCATCCCACTCGACAAGTGGAATAAACTGGAGTGACGCGCCGCTCTGGCGAAGTTGCTGATATACCTGTTCGGGTTGTTGACTGTTCTGGCGATCCACCAGTACGGAACCGGAAGAGGTATCATTGTAAAAGCAGTAACAGCAATCCAGGGCGCAATGAGAAAGCGCTGTCCTTGCCATAACCTGACATCCTGTCATGTGAAATTCCCGATAAATACGATGAGTTGGCGAATATGCGTTACAGCAAACAGTATTGCGAGAGATAACACCGCGAGGGAGATCATAAATTTGTCACGAACCGCACGGGATTGAGAAAAATCTGGGTGCGTAACATCCATCAGATTGCGATTGCGGGTATAACGCCAGAGGATCAGCGCCACAATAGCCAGCACCACCAGCGAGACCCAGAACAGATATCCCGCCTGATGCCAGCTGTGTTTCACCGCCAGCGCCATGAGTGCGATATAACCCAACAGCGTGCGAAACCAGGCCAGCGAGGTGCGCTCAGGTTGCAGGCCGGGATCGGCCATGCGACGAGCCTTACGGCTATCCGGCATACAGCACCAGTAGCATGACAACGGCCGCCACCGCCATCAACAGCAGACTGATAATCAACAGGCTACGGGTGTAAGGTAAATCATCCTTCAGACGCATCGCCTTTTCATTACGCAGCCAACGCAGATAACCGTAAATCGCCAGACCGCCGGCGAACAGGCACAACAGCAGCGCCAGCAGTTCACGAATGACCGGGGTGGCGAAATCGGGGGCCAGTTGGTCAAGGCCCACGCCCGCGGCCAGAAACCCCAGGGCGGTGCGGATCCAGGCTAAAAATGTGCGCTCATTGGCCAGAGAGAAGCGGTAATCCGGCGCTTCGCCGAGGCGAGAAAGTTTCATGAATATTCCTTGTCGGGCTGTAAGCTGGCTCCAGAATAGCCTAAATCGACAGGAACGAGGAGACCGGCATCGGCTGATGCCGGTCCGAAGGTTTAGTGTAATTCCGGCCAGTAATCTTTATTGGCTACAATCAAATCATCGAGAATGGCTTTCGCTACGGACGCGCTCGGTACCGTTTTCGATAAGGTGATCGCCTGCCAGAGCTTCTGATACGAACGCTGTTCCCAGGCATCCACCACCAGTTTTTCAACCGCCACCTGCTGGCTCATCAGTCCTTTCTGGAAGTGCGGAATATCGCCTACGGTTAGCGGTTCCGGGCCGTTATGTCCCACCAGACATGGAATTTCCACCATGGCTGTTTCATCAAAGTTATGAATTGCCCCGTTGTTTGGCACAATCAACAGCATGCGTTCCTGGGTATTGAAGGCGATCGCCGCCGCCAGATCGACGATGTAGGAAGCATGTTCATCAATTTCCAGTTCCCCCGCAGAAGAATGACCCGCATTGATAATCGCCCGGCATGAACTGAAAACATGCTTCTCACGGTGATCCATCACTTCGTTGGCGCGGGTGCGTTCCGGGTTAGAGTGCGCCACCACATAGTCCGGGAAGAGATAATATTTCAGGTACGTGTTCGGCATGGTTTCCGGATCGAGCGCCTGCACATCTTTGGCCTTGGCAAAGGTGTCATTCCAGCTTGCTTCAGTATGAGCATCGTCAGAAGGCGGCACATAGCCATTTTTCGCCACATATTCACGGAGTTTCGGCATCAGATCGTTTCCGTTCAAATCTTCAATCGACGTCCACCAGCCAAAATGGTTCAGGCCATAGTAACGAACACGCATTTGTTTACGATCTTTGAGGCCAACAATCTGCGCCATGCGCCCTTCAATCCCGATCGGCATATCGCAGATATTGAGAATTTTGGCATTCGGCCGTAAACGACGGGTCGCTTCCGCCACAATCGCCGCCGGGTTGGAGTAGTTCAGCATCCAGGCATTAGGCGAGTATTTTTCCATATAATCCACCAGTTCCAGCACGCCGCCGATGGAACGCATGCCATAGGCTATCCCGCCGGGACCGCAGGTTTCCTGGCCCAGAACACCGTGGCGTAACGGGATTTTTTCGTCTTTTTCGCGCATCGGGTATTTTCCTACGCGAATGTGCGCCATCACGAAATCTACATCGGTAAAGGCGGTTTCGGGATCGGTGGTGTAACTAAATTCAATTTCCGGCGCCTGCTCCTGAAGAATGATTTTGCACGCCTCGGCAATCACCTCCTGGCGCGCCCCGTCGTTGTCATAAAATTTCAGCGAACGCAGGGGAAACCGGTCCTGATTAGCCAGTAACATCAGTACGATGCCAGGCGTAAAAGTACTCCCGCCGCCTGCGATTACCACCGAGAATTTTTTCATGATACTGCCTCCGTCATGGGGATCTGTTCGTTTGATAAAGAAGATTTCATTAGCGTTTCGAGCTGCTCGCGAACCTGAGGAACATGCAGGCCGACAATCACCTGGATACCGTTGCCGCTACGCACAACGCCGTGTGCGCCGAGCGCTTTGAAGACGTCATCACTTTGGGTTTTTGCCATGTCAACCAGGGCGATACGTAACCGGGTGGCACAGTTGTTAATACTTTCGATATTGGCAGCGCCGCCGAGCGCCTGGAGCAAACCGGCAGCCAGGCCTGCCTGGGTATCTGGAGTGGCTGCGGCGCTGGTTTTACCGCGCGCGGCCTGGTAATCCGCTTTGCTGTAGAGTTTGATTTCACTCTCTTCACGGCCTGGCGTATTGAGGTTGAAACGCAGGATCAGGGCGCGAAAGATGACGAAGTAGAGGCCCGTAAAACAGACGCCAACGGCAATCTGGATAAACATCATGGACGCATGGTTGTGGAACATCGGTATCCAGTTTTGCGGCAGGAACTGATCCAACAGACCACCGCCAAAATTGCCTACCACGCCGCATATATACATCACTGTCGCCATTGAAGCTGCCAGCACCGCGTGCACGGCAAAAAGCAACGGCGAGATAAACAGGAAGGTGAATTCCAGCGGTTCGGTAATCCCTACCAGCATGGCTGTTAACGTTGCCGGAATCAGCAAACCAGCCACTTTTACACGGTTTTCCGGGGCGGAAGTATAGTAGAGCGCCAGCGCAATGCCGACGGAGCCAAAGACTTTCGAGTTGCCATGAAGCGCAAAACCGCCTTCAGGGAACAGGACTTTCAGGGGTTCAGTACTCTGGCTGAATTCCTGCAAGTGCTGCGCCCAGTAAACCTGAATGCCACCTTCCACCACCGCCGGGCCAAAAATGAACGGACCATAGACAAAGTGGTGTAAACCGGTTGGGATCAGGATACGTTCGAGGAAAATATACACCCATACGCCCAGGGCGCCGGCAGAGCGCAAAAATGCCTGTAACGATTCGATACCCATTTGTACTTTTGGCCACCCCAGCAGAGTGAGCCAGGCACAGGGAATCATCACCAGGAAGGCAATGATGACCACAAACGACGATCCCTGGAAAATGCCGAGAAAAACCGGCAGCGGTTTATCGAAATAACGGTTATGCAGCGCAGTGACAATGCCTGAAATGACAATCGCGCCGATAATGCTGGTATCCAGCGTTTTAATCCCGGCTATCATGGTCAAACCGCTACCCGCGGTCGGGTCAACGCTGAAATCGACACCAAAGAAATGACCCCAGGTCATCCCCATCGCATTGATAAAGTAATTCCATGTCAGAAAGCTGACCAGCACAGCGAGGCAGGCGCGACCCTGAGCCTGTTTCGCCAGACCAATGGGCAAACCCACCGCGAAAATCAGCGGCATATTGCGGAACACCGCCCAACCGCCTTCTTCAATAATGGTCACAATTTGCGCGAACAAACTGTTGGGATCGGTAAGCGCTTCACCCACAAAAAGCGGGTTACGGAGCATGATTGCGATACCCACCACAATACCGGCAAAGGGAAAAAGCAGTACCGGGGTGAACATCGCGCCACCAAAGCGTTGTATTTGACTGAGCATCTTCACATCCTCATATAACAACCAGTAGGGAATGGCCTTTTTTGTAGTGATTGCTGGCCTGATACGAGAATAGGAAGTTGCGATCATCGGAACATGACATGTCGCTGCGATTCGTGATCGCTTTCATGGTTTTAATTTCACCAATGAGGTCTACTTTTTTAATAAAATTTAGACATCTATGGTTTTTTATGGCGGTGTTTAAAGGGAAAAAGAGGTCTGGTAGTGATCTACAAATCGATAGCCGAACGACTACGAATTCGTCTGAACTCTTCCGATTACAACATCGGTAGCCCGTTGCCGGGTGAAAAAAAGCTCGCCGTCGAGTTTGCGGTCTCGCGGATGACGATCCGTAAAGCCATAGACGTGCTGGTGGAGTGGGGTTTAGTTGTGCGGCGTCACGGTAGTGGAACCTACGTGGCGCGCAAAGATGTCCATCATGAAACCTCCAACCTGACCGGGATGGCGGAAATACTGAAGCAACAGGGCAAAGAGGTGACCAGCCAGGTGCTGGTTTTCGAAGTTATGCCTGCGCCACCGGCGATTGCCAGCCAGCTACGCATTCAGATTAACGAACGCATCTATTTTTCACGCCGCGTACGCTATGTTGACGGTAAGCCCTTAATGCTTGAAGACAGTTATATGCCGGTAAAACTCTTTCGCAATCTTTCACTTGCCCATCTTGAGGGGTCAAAATTCGATTACATTGAGAATGAGTGCGGGATTACGATCAGCGGTAATTATGAAAGTCTGTCACCTGTACTTGCCGATAAACAGCTTTCCAGCCAAATGAATGTACCGGAGCAGACACCGCTGTTACGGATTACATCACTGTCCTACAGCGACAGAGGGGAGTTTTTGAATTACTCGGTGATGTTCAGAAACGCCAGCGAGTATCAGGTGGACTACCATTTACGGCGCGTCCACCCGGACTCAGCCTGAGATTACCCCATTCCCCAGAAAATCACCGCCAGCAGTTGTGGGGTGATGATGCGCAGGAACATCACCAGTGGATACACAGTTGCATACGACAGCGCCGCTGCGCCGCTGGTGGCGTGAAGGTTATTGGCAAACGCCAGCGCGGGTGGATCGGTCATGGAGCCAGCCAGCATCCCGCACAGTGTCAGGTAGTTCATTTTGGCAAAAATACGCGCCAGTAACCCGACGGTGATAAGCGGGATGGCGGTGATAAAAATCCCGTAGCCCACCCAGCTCAGACCATCGCCTTGCGTCAGGGTGTCGATAAAATCACCGCCCGATTTCAGCCCTACAACGGCGAGAAACAGCACAATACCCAGCTCACGTAGCGCCAGGTTCGCACTCGGCGGCATGAACCAGTACAGCTTACCAATGCTGCCAATACGTCCCAGAATCAGCGCCATAATCAGCGGCCCGCCCGCCAGCCCCAGTTTTAACGCTACCGGGAAGCCGGGAACAAAGAGCGGGATTGATCCAAGCAATACCCCCAGTCCGATACCGATAAACACCGGCAGCATCTGCACTTGTTGCAGTTTTTGCTGGGCGTTCCCCACCACATTGGCAACGGCATCAATTGAAGAAGGACGCCCTACCAGGTTGAGGATGTCACCAAACTGCAGGCTGGCATCGCTACTGGCGACCAGTTCTACGCCCGCACGGTTGAGTCGTGAAATCACCACGTCATAACGTTCTTTAAAGTGCAGATCGCGGATACGTTTGCCGAGCACTTTTTCGTTGGTCACCACGACGCGTTCGACCCGTAAATCAGTACCGCGCGTCGACAGAGAAGTATCCACCTCCTGACCAATCACCAGTCGTGCGTTATGCAGATCCCCCGGCTGCCCGACCAGGTGCAGTAAATCGCCGAGTTGAATCACGGTTCCCGGCGAGGGGACCATCAGCGTCTCTTCACGCTTCAGGCGTGAGCAGATGATTTTGTCGCTGTTGAGGATAGGGACATCCTGAATCGCCATATTGTTGAGGTTGGGGTTCTCAACGCGGATGTTGATTGTCTGGATCAGCGAATGCCCTTTCGTCAGCGTGGACTCATGCTGCCTGGCCTCTGCTTCCACATTGACGCGAAATATCAAGCGCATCAGCCACATGGTCAGCAAAATGCCGCAAATCCCAAACGGATACGCCATCGCGTAGCTCATCCCCATCTGGTCCACCAGCTCCATTGGCGTACCCAGATCGCGCAGGATTTGTTGCCCGGCCCCCAGCGCAGGAGTATTCGTGACCGCGCCGGAGAATATCCCCAGCACCACCGGCAGCGGGATGGCGAACACCTTATGCAGGATCGCCGTGACCAGGCCGCCCATAATGACGATCAGAACGGCAAACAGATTGAGACGCAGACCCGATACCCGCAGTGACGCGAAGAAGCCAGGCCCCACCTGAATCCCGATGGTGTAAACGAAAAGGATCAGGCCAAATTCCTGAATGAAATGCAGCATATCGCCGCTCAGCGTCAGGCCAGCCTGATCGACAAAGTGACCGACGATGATACCGCCGAACAATACGCCACCGATGCCAAAGCCGACACCCCGCACCTTGATATTGCCGATCCATAATCCGACAACTGCCACCAATGCCAGAACGCTGACCGTCAATGCTATATCACTCATCTTCTGTTCCCTGTGAATAACATCATTGAGTAAATGGATTCTCGCAGAGTACAAGGGCAATGTATGGGTGGTAAAGCACAAAAAAGCCCCGTCATTTCTGGCGGGGCTAAGGCAAGGAGCTAATTAGCTATTTAATGCGGGACGTTCGCTGATGGCAATCCGTTGCGGGGCAATTGTTTCTGGCTCATTTCGGGTTAAATCGATGTGTAACAACCCGTTCGTAAACGTCGCGCCGGACACCTCCATATTCTCAGCCAGTGTGAAGCTCAGGCTGAACGACTGGGTGACCAGTCCCTGATGCAACCATTGCGTCTCTTTTTCAGGTTGCGGCGGCGTACCTTTAACGGTCAGACGCGTGCCTTCCAGTTGAATATCCAGATCTTCCTGACGGAAACCGGCTAACGCAAGGGTGATGCGATAGTGGTTGTCGTCGCTTTTTTCAATGTTATAGGGCGGGAAGCTCTGGCTTTCACTGGTGTTTTGCAGTGCGTTAGCCAGTTTGTCAAAACCGATCCATTGACGCAGCAGTGGGGATAAATCGTAGTTACGCATAAACATTCTCCTTCTAAGAAGCGAGTGATATCTGCAAATCCGTAGATTCGCATAGGCTCCCTGTCGGCGAGCCCGGGTTACCAGGCCGCGTAGTGCGGCCCGACTGAATTAGTTGATTTCGATACGGCGTGGTTTGTTCGCTTCAGGAATCACACGCTCAAGATCGATATACAGCAGACCATTCACCAGATTCGCGCCACGAACATGAATGTTCTCGGCTAACTGGAACTTACGTTCAAAGTTGCGTTCCGCGATACCCTGGTAAAGGTAGGTACGTTCTTTTTGCTCGTCCGCATGGGCGCCTTTCACCACCAGCAGGTTGTCCTGCGCGGTAATTTCCAGCTCGCTTTCAGCGAAACCGGCAACGGCGATAGCAATGCGGTAATGGTTTTCATCTACCAGCTCGACGTTATACGGAGGGTAGCCGCCATTACTCTGGCTCTGGTTGTTTTCAAGCAGGTTAAACAGACGGTCAAAACCAATAGCAGAACGGTACAGCGGGGATAAGTCAAAGTTACGCATAATCAATAGCTCCTGAAATCAGCGAGAATCAAAATAACCTTCCATCATGGACAGGTCGGGTAGTCAGAACACCCATCAGGCGTGCCCTTCAATTGTCTATGCTATTAAAATGGGTTTGATTACGAACTTTTCAAGACTTTCGGACTGACTTTTTTTTGCAGTTTGCTGTCTATTGCATAGACTGGGGAAAGGGCACTAAACGTTAAAGTGGGATAGCCGCCACAGTGCGATGTGATGAGGATGTTCTTTCTGGCAAGGGATAGCTATAACTCATCATGCAAACACCGATGATCAACAGATGAATAAATCATGATAAGAAATGTGTTATTAACGCTGATGATGTGCAGTGGGATAGTGTTTTTAAGTGGTTGCTCCAGCGTAATGTCACATACCGGTGGTAAAGAGGGAACGTATCCGGGTACACGTGCCAGCGCCACGATGATAGGTGACGATGAGACAAACTGGGGAACCAAATCACTGGCGATACTGGATATGCCCTTTACGGCAGTGATGGATACCATTTTGCTGCCGTGGGATCTGTTCCGGAAAGACAATTCGGTCCGATCGCGTGTCGAAAGAAGCGAGGAGAGAACACAGGTAACTAACTCCGTGATCCCCCCTGCGACGATGTCGGCTCCCTGATTACCGCCCGGTTTCGGTCATCCATAACTGACGGAAACCGTCCACCTCTTCCATCCACGCCACGAACTGACCGTCTGGCGAAAACACCACGGCATCCGCAGAGGGTGGATTGCCGTGATTCTGCGTTAAAAAGATGATGTCGCCGCTGTGGGCATCACAGCAGGCGATACGGTTATCCAGCACAAACCCCAGCCATTTCCCCGACGGATGCCAGTTAAACGCGGATTGAATGCCCGTGGCATGATGCGTCAACTGGCGAGGCTCACCGCCCTGCGCCGGGATCAGCCAAAGTTGCACAATGCCCATCTCATCGCGCATCAGGAACGCAATTTCTGTCGCCTGTGGATTGCTACGCACCCAGTGGCGCGGAACATTCACCAGGCCGGGAAAACGGCGCGTATGTGTGAATGTGAGACGGCGCTGAACCACGCCCCGCGGCGGAGCAGGCAGCGTAGTGTCCGTCCCCTCCAGCGGCGCATCCCCGGGCGTTTTCCAGCCCGTTTCATCCTGCGGCAGTTCAACCAGAAAGAGTTCAGGCACTTTCTCGCCATTGACGGAAAGCGTATCCCCGATAAACGCCAGGGCGTGATTTCCCACCCAGCCCTCTTCGTAAGCGCGGTTGATCTCATCACTGCCAGGTCGGGGGACGGGCGTGGTCTGGCTGACCAGAACGCACCAGTGGCTGCCGCTATATTCTCTGGGATGCTGCACAGAAACTGTCACCGGTCCGTAAGGCACTGCGACGCCGACGTTGCGTAAATCCAGCACCAGATCGCGTTCACGCATCACATGGTCGTTGTAGGTAAAGCTGACCCTCTCACCGTTCGGGCTGAACACATGCACGTGGCTGCCGCCGCGCAACGCCCCAGCCGTGTAGGGAGAGGTGATATCCATCGCATCCAGATTCACTACCTTTCCCTGTCCGGCAATCACACCGCGCCGATGGTGAAAATCGTATTGCCATGTGGCATCGGGGTTTTCAGGCCCATGAATAAACACATATTTTTCCGTCTCAGGATGAACGGTCACCACACCGACGTGTGCTCCTTGCGTTGCGCGGTAAATCACCTGCAGTTCGCCGGTGTGAACATTCACCCGTTCAATCGTCTCCCCGGTAAATGACGCGCCCGATGGACGAACATCAAATACCAGCCACTGGCTGTCCGGCGTCCAGGTACGGGTATTGGTCAGTTGATGGTGGCGCGGCGAAAAGGTGATTTGCTTCATGAGATGCTCGGTCCAGGACAATTTCATCCATCATACTTCACAAGGACTTCACTTTCAGGCATTAGCGTAGCGCCATCTTCATTTTGGTGGACAATATGATGGAACATTTCGACGTAGCGATTATTGGTCTCGGCCCGGCCGGTGCCGCGCTGGCGCGTAAGCTGAGTGGCAAAATGCGCGTGATTGCACTGGATAAAAAACGCCAATGCGGTAATGAGGGTTTCACCAAACCCTGCGGCGGTTTACTCGCCCCGGATGCACAGCGGTCATTTATTCGCGACGACATCACGCTGCCGGTGGAGGTTATCTCTAACCCGCAGATTTTCAGCGTTAAAACCGTGGATGTCGGCGCATCGCTGACGCGCAACTACCCGCGCAGCTATGTCAATATCAATCGTCATGCCTTTGATTTATGGATGAAATCGCTGATCCCGAATGATGTAGAGGTCTACCACGACAGCCTGTGTCGTAAAATCTGGCGAGAAGAGGGGAAATGGCACGTCATCTTTCGTGCTGACGGTTGGGAACAGCAGATTACAGCCCGCTATCTGGTAGGGGCTGATGGCGCTAATTCGCTGGTACGTCGCCATCTCTATCCGGAACATCAGATTCGTAAGTATGTCGCTATCCAGCAGTGGTTTGTAGAAAGCCATCCGGTGCCGTTTTACTCCTGTATTTTTGATAACACCGTGACGGACTGTTACTCCTGGAGCATCAGCAAAGACGGCTATTTCATCTTTGGCGGGGCATATCCTATGAAAGAGGGCCAGACACGCTTCGAGGCGTTGAAAGAAAAAATGGCGGCGTTCCAGTTCCGCTTCGGCGAGCCGGTTAAAAGCGAGAAATGCACTGTGCTTTTCCCTTCGCGCTGGCAGGATTTTGTCTGTGGCGAAGAGAACGCGTTTCTGATTGGCGAAGCCGCCGGGTTTATCAGCGCCAGTTCACTGGAAGGTATTAGCTATGCGCTGGATAGTGCGGAAATTCTCAAGTCTGTGCTGCTGCAAGGTGCGCCAGAGACGAATCGTGCATACCGCAAAGCCACTCGTAAACTGCGCATTAAGCTGTATGGCAAGATCCTGAAGAGCCGCTGTTTAACCGCGCCGGTGTTAAGAAAAGCCATTATGAAAAGCGGGTGGGGGCATATCCCACTGAATCAGAACGAACAGCCCGCCACAACGTCTGGCGGGCTGGCAAAGGAGCATTAACCCACGCGTTTTACATCACCCACCAGCAGGATGTAAGAGAGTGCGCCAATCAGGGCAACGGCGGAGATGTAGACCAGCGCAGGGCCAAAGCCGTAATCCTGCGCGAGGTAACCAATCACCAGCGGTACGGTGATACCGCCCAGCCCACCGACAAAATTAAACACCCCGCCTGTCAGACCAATCAGACGCATGGGTGCCAGTGAGGAGACCAGAGACCAGGTGATGGAGGCAAAACCGTTTCCGAAAAACGCCAGCGCCATCAGGGTCATAATCCACACCGGATCGTTGGTGTAGTTTGCCCCCATAATGCAGGTTGAGATCAGCAGCCCGCAGATAATCGGCGTTTTACGCGCCACGCCCAGCGAGAAGCCTTTTTTCACCAGCTTATCCGCCAGCCATCCGGAAAGCAGCACGCCGAAGAAGGCCGCCAGGAACGGAACCGTAGTCATAAAGCCTGCTTTCAACGCGGTAATGCCTTTTTCCTGTGTCAGATAGTTCGGGAACCATGTCAGGAAGAACCACAGCGTGGACGTTACTGCAAACTGGCCCAGGTAAACGCCCACCAGCTTACGGTGGAACACCAGTTTCCAGTCCGCTTTGGTCATCGGCTGACGCGCCTCTTTTTTCACCGGGGCATCACCGTCGACCAGGCCACCGCCGTCGCGAATATAATCCAGCTCCGCTTTGGTGATGCTTTTCGTCAGACGCGGCGGCTGATAGACCTTGAACCAGATCAGCGACCAGATAATCCCAATGCCGCCGGTGACAATGAACACCCAGTGCCAGCTCAGCATCTCCTGGATCCAGATCAGCAAGGGGGTCAGGAACGCCAGCCCGACAAACTGTCCTGAGGTGTAAAAACCTACGGCGGAAGCGCGCTCATGTTCCGGGAACCAACTCGTCACCATCCGGTTATTGGTCGGGAAGGCTGGCGCTTCAAAAATCCCGGTAATCGCACGCAGGCCAATCAGCGACATTAACCCGGTGGCAAAGCCCTGGAAGAGGGTTGCTACCGACCAGCCAAATATGGCGATAAAGTAGGTGAGGCGTGAACCAATACGATCCAGGAACCAGCCCCCCGGGATCTGACATAGCGTATACAGCCAGGCAAAAGCCGAGAAGACGTAACCCATTTCCGCTTTCGTAATGCCAAACTCTTCCTGAATATGCGCCGACGCCACCGCAAGGTTGGCACGGTCGACATAACAAATGACCACAGTAATAAAGATCATCACCAGCGTCAGATAACGGCGACGCCCGGTTTTTGCAGCAGTAACTGGAATATCCATCGCAATCTGTCTCCAGATTTTGGGCATAGCGAAGCCGCTCACCATGCCCTGTAATTTACAGAGGGTGTTTGTTTTTATATTTCAAACTTATTGCCCGGTGGCGCTGCGCTTACCGGGCCTACGAGTATGTAGGCCGGATCAGCGTAGCGCCATCCGGCGAATTACCACTCGGCGACCGATCCATCTTCATGCCGCCACAGCGGATTACGCCAGTCCGGCGCATTTTTACTCAGCTCAATAACTTTGGTTTCATCAATATCCACGCCAAGGCCCGGCTTCATCAACGGTTTAAAGAAACCGCCTTCCATGTTGAAGTCTTCCTTATTCTTCACAAAGTCGAGTAGCTCCGCGCCCTTGTTATAGTGGATGCCCATGCTCTGCTCCTGGAACACGGCGTTGCGTGAAACAAAATCAATGTGCAGGCAGGCTGCCAGCGCGATCGGCCCCAACGGGCAGTGCGGAGCCAGCGCGACGTCATACGCTTCCGCCATCCCGGCAATTTTGTAGCATTCGGTGATGCCGCCAGCGTGTGACAGATCCGGTTGCAGAATCGCAATACCGCCCGCTTCCAGCACCCGTTTGAACTCAAAGCGCGAAAACATCCGTTCACCCGCCGCGATCGGAATATGGGTCTGTTCCGCCAGTTTCGGGTAATACTCCGCCTGCTCAGCCAGCACCGGTTCTTCAATAAACAGTGGACGATAGGGTTCCAGCTCTTTAATTAATACTTTCGCCATCGGCGCGCTGACGCGTCCGTGAAAATCCAGCCCAAATTCAATCTCGTTACCAAACGCCTCGCGGATTTGCGCCACGGTATTCACCGCACGGTCGACCGCACGTGAGTTATCAATCACGCCCATCTCTTCGCAGCCGTTGAGCTTAAAGGTGTCAAAACCGATATTGCGCAGTTGTTTGATACCGTCGATCACTTCCGCAGGACGGTCGCCGCCAACCCAGCTATACGCCTTGATTTTGTCGCGCACCAGGCCGCCCATCAGTTGCCAGACCGGGGCGTTCAGCACCTTGCCTTTGATGTCCCACAGCGCCTGGTCGATACCGGCGATGGCGCTCATCAGGATCGGGCCGCCACGGTAGAAACCTGCACGGTACATCACCTGCCACAGGTCGTTAATCCGCGCCGGATCCTGACCAATCAGATATTCGCCCAGTTCATGTACCGCAGTCTCTACGGTGCGCGCACGGCCTTCAATTACCGGTTCGCCCCAGCCAACTACCCCTTCATCGGTTTCGATCTTCAGGAACATCCAACGCGGAGGTAAACGGTATGTCGTGAGTTTGGTTATTTTCATTTCACTGCCTCTCGATACGCTTTCACAAATGCCGCTGCCTGCTGTGCGGTACGTTCAACGGACTGCCCGGCACGATACAAATCGCTGCCCAGTCCGGCTCCCACACACCCTGCTTTCATCCATTGCGCCAGGTTTTCTGGCGTCACGCCGCCGACGGCAAATACCGGCACGCTGGCGGGCAATACCGCTTTCAGCGCCTTGATATAGTCCGGACCAAAGGCCGAAGACGGGAAAATTTTGAGCGACTGTGCGCCTGCATCAAGAGCGGTAAACGCTTCTGTCGCGGTGGCGCATCCGGGGCAGACGGTCATGCCATAACCCACCGCGCGGCGAATCACATCGGCATTAATGTTCGGTGTAACAATGAGCTTGCAACCCATCTTCGCCAGCTTGTCCACCTGTTCAGGTTGCAGAACCGTCCCGGCTCCGATCAGCGCTTTATCACCAAACGCCTCCACCACGGCCGGAATACTTTTTTCCCATTCGGGAGAGTTAAGCGGGATTTCCACAGCGTCGAAGCCAGCGTCGATCACCACACCAACGTGCGCGAGCGCTTCGTTCGGGGTGATGCCGCGCAGAATCGCGATAAGCGGAAGATTAGTTTGCCACTGCATGGGCGATACTCCTTATACCTGCCTGAAATGCCGTATCGCCGGACACAGCGGAGACGTCACGACCCACGGCGTGGAACGCCTGCTGATAGCGTGATGTCAGCGATGCGCCTGCGACAATCGTAAGGGGCTGCGATCCGGCGAATGATTCACTCATGCTGGCGACTTCTGCGCCAATCAACAGACCGGAGAGAAATTCGCTGACCTGTTCACGGGGGAGGTTTCCCAACACGTGCGAGGCGCGAACCTCAAAAAGCTGTGGCAAAACGGCAGGGGTGTTGATTCCGCGCGTCAACCCGGCAGCAAACGCCTCCGGCGAGGCCTCTTGCTCAGGCAACCCCGCGCCCACCAG
The DNA here is from genome assembly GCF_037053465.1 of Citrobacter amalonaticus. Taxonomy (GTDB): domain Bacteria; phylum Pseudomonadota; class Gammaproteobacteria; order Enterobacterales; family Enterobacteriaceae; genus Citrobacter_A; species Citrobacter_A amalonaticus_H. The sequence continues at coordinate 63,402 of NZ_JBALIF010000017.1, read as the reverse complement.
CGAATGCTTCAGGAGCAGATGGTGCAATTCACCGGTCATCACCGTGCGAAAATCGTGGATCCGTTCCGCGTCGGCTAGTACCCATTTGCAGTGCGTACCGGGCATGACATAGACAGAAGAAGGAGAAAGCGTACGTGCGCCGAGAAGTTGCGTTTCTTCGCCACGCATGACGTTGTGGTTATCGTCACGCGAAACGCATAATCCGGGAATTATCCACACATTGTCGCTAACGGCGGTTAACCGCTCGCCAATGGCGGAGAAATGCACAGGAACGGGCAGGTATGGCGCAATCTTCCAGCCCACATTGCTGCCGACCATTCCCGCCATAACCACCGGCGTGGCGCTGTTGCGCCAGTGTTGTGTGATCTCTGCTAACACCGCTTCTGGAGATTTACCGTTCAGACGCGTAACGCCGGCTTCTGATTGCCTGCTTTCCAGGCAGTTGTCGCCCTCATAAAGCCAGGCGCGCAGATTGGTCGATCCCCAGTCAATTGCGATGTAGCGAGCTGTCATGTGATTTCCTTCAACCTTCGTGTCGAGCTGGCGATCATGGTGAGCGCCGCCTGCTCTGCCGCATCGCTATCCTGGTGCCGGATCGCATCGAATAGCGCCTTATGTTCCTGGAGCGTTTTTGGCATGTTGGCTTCATCGCCCATCCAGGTTTGTTCAAATACCGCACGCTGAAGTGACGTGATCGCCACGTTCAACTGCTGTAAAACCGGGTTATGTACCGACTGCAAAACCGCTTCGTGATAGCGAATATCGGCCTCATTAAACGCATCCCGGTCCTGATTGTTGGCGATCATGTCATTGAGCGCCGATTCAATTTCAGCTAAATCACTCGACGTTGCGCGTTCCGCCGCCCAACGAGCGATGGCGGGTTCCACCAGGTTTCGGACTTCGCTCATCGCGCTGATTAATCGCGGGTCGTAGTCGTTTTCCAGAACCCATTGCAGTACGTCGGTATCGAGGTAATTCCACTGATTTCGCGGGGTAACAAAGGCACCGCGATAGCGCTTCATCTCGATCAGCCGTTTCGCCATCAATGAGCGGAACACTTCGCGAATGATGTTGCGCGAGGTTTCAAACTCCTCACACAGTTCTGCTTCCGCAGGGAGCGCCGCCCCGGGTACGTATTTACCGCTGACAATCTGTTTACCCAGCGTGATCACGATGCGATCGGTTTTATTGAGAGTCATGGAGAGTCCTTGTGCTCTGTATGTCCATCACTACTTTACCGTTATCGCTGAAAATCGCCTCACTTTTGTACTACTAACGTGATGCCATTCATCGTTGTTATGTGTGCAATGTAGTACAACACAAATCAGTTGTACTACAATTTGGATCACAAAAACGACAATCGGTAATAAAAATGTTATGAGGAATACACTACAGACGTAAAAAAACCCGCGATTAACGCGGGTTACAGAGCGTAAGGTGCAGGAATTACTTCAGGACGTGCTGCTCAATGGCATAGGCCACGCCATCTTCCAGATTGGATTTGGTAACAAAATTTGCGATCTCTTTCACCGCAGGAATAGCATTATCCATCGCAACCCCCATTCCGGCATATTCGATCATGGCAATATCATTTTCCTGATCGCCAATCGCCATAATTTCTTCCGGTTTGATCCCCAGCGCATCAGCCAGCGATTTTACACCGGTGCCTTTATTGACGCGTTTATCGAGGATTTCGAGGAAGTACGGCGCACTTTTCAACACGGTATACTTCTCTTTTACTTCTGCCGGAATACGAGCGATTGCCTGATCCAGAATAACCGGCTCATCAATCATCATCACTTTCAGGAACTGCGTTTCTGGATCCATTTTCTCCGCTTCACAGAACACCAGCGGAATGGTCGCGACATAGGATTCATGCACGGTGTAATAGCTGATATCACGGTTTGCGGTATACAGCGTTGTGCGATCCAGCGCGTGGAAGTGAGAACCGACGTCGCGGGAAAGCTTTTCCAGATAGCGATAATCGTCATAGCTCAGCGCGGTTTGCGCGACAGTACTGCCATCACCCGCGTTCTGTACCAGCGCGCCGTTATAGGTGATGCAGTAATCGCCCGGCTGGTTCATGTGCAGCTCCTTCAGGTAGCTGTGTACACCTGCATACGGACGGCCTGTGGTCAGTACCACGTTCACCCCTTTTTCACGGGCGGCGGCGATCGCGCGTTTAACCGCCGGTGAAATGGTGTGATCGGGCAGCAGAAGGGTGCCATCCATATCGATAGCAATGAGTTTGATAGCCATGAATTCCCCGCATTAAATGAGTCCTGACTCATGCTAACGCGATTCCGCTCAAAAAACAGTAGGGAAAAGGGGGATAAGAAGGGGAATCGAGATTCCCCTTTTGTAAATCGGAAGTCGGTTATAAGCCTGATAAGCAACGCGCCATCAGGCATAACGCAGAATCTTGCCGGATGGCGGCGTAAACCGCCTTATCCGGCCTACAGGCATGGATTAAATATCGATATTTGCCGCTTTCAGCGCGTTCTCTTCAATGAAGGCACGACGCGGTTCAACGGCATCGCCCATCAGGGTCGTGAACAACTGATCGGCAGCAATCGCATCTTTCACGGTCACGCGCAGCATGCGGCGGCTTTCCGGATCCATGGTGGTTTCCCACAGCTGATCCGGGTTCATCTCACCCAGACCTTTATAACGCTGAATAGCAAGGCCACGACGAGACTCTTTCACCAGCCAGTCCAGCGCCTGTTCGAAGCTGGCAACCGGCTGACGACGTTCACCACGTTCAATGAAAGCATCATCTTCCATCAGGCCGCGCAGTTTTTCACCCAGCGTACAGATGCGACGGTATTCCGCACCGGTCACAAACTCGTGATCCAGCACGTAGTCGGTATCCACACCGTGGGTACGCACACGAACGACAGGCTCAAACAGATTCTGTTCGGCGTTGTTCTGGATGTCGAACTTCCACTGGCTACCGTGCTGCTCTTTTTCGTTCAGCTCAGTAATCAGCGCATTCACCCAACGCGTCACCGTCTGCTCGTCAGAGAGATTAGCTTCGGTCAGCGTCGGTTGATACACCAGCTCTTTCAGCAGCGCTTTCGGGAAACGACGCTCCATACGACCAATCATTTTCTGCGTACCGTTGTACTCAGAAACCAGTTTTTCTAACGCTTCACCCGACAGCGCAGGCGCGCTGGCGTTGGTATGCAGCGTCGCGCCATCCAGCGCGATAGAAATCTGGTACTGATCCATCGCTTCATCGTCTTTTATGTACTGTTCCTGCTTGCCTTTCTTCACTTTGTACAGCGGTGGCTGTGCAATGTAGACATGGCCGCGTTCAACGATTTCCGGCATCTGGCGATAGAAGAAGGTCAACAGCAGCGTACGGATGTGCGAGCCGTCGACGTCCGCATCGGTCATGATGATGATGCTGTGATAACGCAATTTATCCGGGTTGTACTCGTCACGACCAATACCGCAGCCCAGCGCGGTGATAAGGGTCGCCACTTCCTGGGAAGAGAGCATCTTGTCGAAGCGCGCCTTCTCCACGTTGAGGATTTTACCTTTCAGCGGCAGAATGGCCTGGTTCTTGCGGTTACGCCCTTGTTTTGCAGAGCCGCCCGCCGAGTCCCCTTCCACAAGGTACAGTTCGGACAACGCCGGGTCGCGTTCCTGACAGTCCGCCAGTTTACCCGGCAGACCCGCCAGATCCAGCGCACCTTTACGACGCGTCATTTCACGCGCCCGACGGGCCGCTTCACGGGCACGCGCCGCATCGATAATTTTACCAACGACGATTTTAGCGTCAGACGGGTTTTCCAGCAGGTATTCGCTCAGCAGTTCGTTCATCTGCTGTTCCACTGCCGATTTCACCTCAGAAGAGACCAGTTTATCTTTGGTCTGCGAGGAGAACTTCGGATCCGGTACCTTCACGGACACCACGGCAATCAGGCCTTCACGGGCATCGTCGCCGGTCGCGCTGACTTTCGCTTTCTTGCTGTAGCCTTCTTTATCCATGTAGGCGTTCAAAGTACGGGTCATCGCCGCACGGAAGCCTGCCAGGTGCGTACCGCCATCACGCTGCGGAATGTTGTTGGTGAAGCAGTAGATGTTTTCCTGGAAACCGTCGTTCCACTGCAACGCCACTTCTACGCCAATACCGTCTTTTTCGGTGGAGAAGTAGAAAATATTCGGGTGGATCGGCGTTTTGTTCTTATTCAGATACTCAACAAATGCCTTGATGCCGCCCTCGTAGTGGAAATGGTCTTCTTTACCATCACGCTTGTCTTTCAGGCGAATAGAAACGCCAGAGTTCAGGAATGACAGCTCGCGCAGACGCTTCGCCAGAATGTCGTATTCGAACTCGGTGATGTTGGTAAAGGTTTCATAGCTCGGCCAGAAACGCACCATCGTACCGGTTTTATCCGTGTCGCCGGTGACAGCCAGCGGTGCCTGCGGCACGCCATGCTCATAAATCTGACGGTGAATTTTGTTATCACGCTGGATAATCAGTTCCAGTTTTTGCGACAGGGCGTTTACTACGGAAACACCAACGCCATGCAGACCGCCGGACACTTTATAGGAGTTATCGTCGAATTTACCGCCTGCGTGCAGAACGGTCATGATCACTTCCGCCGCCGATACACCCTCTTCCGGGTGAATACCGGTTGGGATACCACGCCCGTCATCCTGTACGGATACGGAGTTATCAGCATGAATAGTGACGATAATGTCTTTACAGTGACCCGCGAGCGCTTCGTCGATAGCGTTATCTACCACCTCGAATACCATGTGGTGCAGACCGGTGCCGTCATCCGTGTCGCCGATATACATACCAGGGCGCTTACGCACCGCATCCAGTCCTTTCAGGACTTTGATACTGGAGGAGTCATAAGAATTCGACATCAACGTTTCTCGCTCATTTAAACTTGGGTTAATCCGTTATTTTACCCTTTTCCACGGTGAACATCTTCGAATTTTTATCCGACATGTCCAGAACGTGTTCAGCGCTGATTGCGCTGACAAAGACCTGCGATTGCGTCGCTTTTAATCGACTGGCCAGCAGTCCACGACGCGCATCGTCTAGTTCAGAGGCAAAATCATCAATCAGGTAGAGACACCGCCGCCCGCTTTCACGAGTGAGGAACTCCCCTTGCGCCAGACGTAAGGCGCACATCAGCAGTTTTAACTGTCCACGCGACAACGTATCTTCCACCGGCGCGCCGTCGGCGCGAATGCGAAAATCCGCTTTATGCGGACCGTGCGCGGTGTAAGTCAACATGCGGTCGCGTTCAAAACCGCGTTCCAGCACTTCAGCATAATCGGTCTCTTTCTCCCAGCCGCGCTGGAAAGAGAAAGAGAGAGAAAACTCAGGAAGAAACTGCTGGCAGGTATCCGCCATATCCTGCGCGATACCGGCGCTGTACTCCGCGCGCCAGGTGCTGATTTGTTCCGCCAGTGGAATAAGTTCTTTATCCCACGGACGCAATTGCTCGTAACGACTCACCTGGCGCAGCGCCGCATTGCGCTGTTTGAGCAGACGCTTAAGATTGCTCCAGGCGGTGAAGAATCCCGCTTCGTTGTGAAAGCATCCCCAGTCGAGAAATGCTCTTCTGTATTTGGGACCACCGTTGAGTAAAGTAAACCCCTCAGGGGTGATCAACTGCATTGGCATTAACAGCGCCAGTTCCGCCACTTTGTGACCGTCAGTGCCGTCGATGCGCACTTTGCTGTCACCCTGTTTATCTTTGGTTAAGCCAATCGATGTCTCGCGCTCTTCACCCTGCAACCGTCCGTGAAGCACGAACGATTCCTGCTCGTGCCGAATGACGCGTCCAATCTGCAAACTGCGAAACGCCCGACCGTGGCCGAGCGTATAAATGGCCTCAAGCACGCTGGTTTTGCCGCTGCCATTCGCGCCAACCAGGAAGTTAAAGCCGGGAGATAAAGCGAGATCCGCGCTTTCGATGTTGCGAAAATCTTTAATTAAAAGGCGCGTCAGTGACATATCTGGTTTTCTTCGGGCCAGGGCGTAATCGGCGCAGCCAGTTTCAACGCGGACTGCGCGCAGACCCTGGAGCGTACACGAAGTACGTGACAGGGGCGAGCACAGCCCAGGTTGAAACTGGCAAGTAAGATAGCCCGATAATTTTCACTAAAGTCTCATTGGCATGACAACGTAAGCCGCACTCTGGCTGGCCGCATCTTCAATTTGAACGCTCGAAACGGAATCAGTCAGCATAATGCGCACATTTTCGCACTTCAGCGCATTCAGAACATCCAGCACGTAGCTGACGTTAAAGCCGATTTCCATCTCGGTTCCCGGATAGGTGACGTCCAGAATCTCTTCCGCCTCTTCCTGCTCCGGGTTGTTGGCGGTAATTTTGAGCTGGTTTTCGCTCACATACAGACGCACGCCGCGGAATTTCTCGTTGGAGAGAATTGCCGCACGGGCAAAAGCCTGTTTGAGGATGTCGCAACCAGCTTCCAGATGTTTATCCGGGTTCTTCGGCAGTACGCGACGGTAATCCGGGAAACGACCATCCACCAGCTTTGAGGTAAAGATAAAGTCGCCGACATGCGCACGAATGTTGTTACTGCCAATCTGCACGCGCAGTGGGTTATCACCGCCGTCGAGCATTCGCATCAGCTCAATCACGCCCTTACGCGGTACAATCACCGAATGGCTGGGCAGCGACTGACCGATGGGCATTGAACAGACCGCCAGACGGTGTCCGTCGGTCGCCACGGTACGCAACTCCTCGCCTTCAGTCTCAAACAGCATACCGTTTAAGTAGTAGCGAACGTCCTGATGTGCCATTGAGAACTGCGTGGCTTCAATCAGGCGTTTCATCGTCGCTTGCGGGAGCGTAAATTCCACTTCACTCTGCCAGTCATCCAGATTCGGGAAGTCGGCAGCAGGCAGTGTGGAAAGCGAGAAACGGCTTCGCCCGGAACGCACCAGCATGCGGTCGCCTTCCAGTTGGACGGCGATTTCCGCCCCTTCAGGCAGACCACGGCAGATATCAAAGAACTTCCGCGCCGGGACGGTGGTTGCGCCTGGTTCATGCGGCTGAATCAACGCAACGCGAGCCACCATTTCCATTTCAAGATCGGTGCCCGTCAGAGAAAGCGCACCGTCAGCCACCTGCAGTAACAGGTTACCCAGAATCGGCAGCGTAGGACGACCACCCAGCGGGCCGCTGACCTGCTGAAGCGGTTTTAATAAATGTTCACGTTCAACGGTAAATTTCATAGCGTCACGAAGATAATGTTCTGATTAAGTTTGAGAAATCTTCTTTAATATCATGGCTTTCTTCACGCAACTGCTCAATCTTGCGGCAGGCATGAAGCACCGTAGTGTGGTCGCGGCCACCAAACGCATCGCCAATTTCCGGCAGACTGTGGTTAGTAAGCTCTTTCGCCAGCGCCATGGCCATCTGACGCGGACGTGCGACCGAGCGAGAACGACGCTTGGACAGCAAATCCGCAATTTTAATTTTGTAATACTCTGCCACCGTCTTCTGAATGTTGTCGATGGTGACCAGCTTTTCCTGCAACGCCAGCAGATCGCGCAACGCTTCACGCACGAAGTCGATGGTAATCGCCCGGCCGGTAAAGTTCGCGTTGGCAATCACACGGTTTAATGCGCCTTCCAGCTCACGCACGTTAGAGCGTAGTCGCTTAGCAATAAAGAAGGCCACTTCACCCGGCAGACGAATGTCATTTTCGTCAGCTTTTTTCATCAGGATCGCCACGCGGGTTTCCAGTTCTGGCGGTTCGATCGCCACTGTCAGCCCCCAGCCGAAGCGGGATTTCAGACGATCCTCGACGCCATTGATCTCTTTTGGATAACGATCCGAGGTCAAAATGATCTGCTGATTACCTTCAAGAAGGGCGTTAAAGGTGTGGAAAAACTCTTCCTGGGATCGTTCTTTATTAGCAAAGAACTGGATGTCATCAATGAGCAGGGCGTCAACAGAACGGTAATAGCGTTTAAACTCTTCGATCGCGTTGTTTTGCAGGGCTTTAACCATGTCCTGGACAAAGCGTTCGGAGTGCATATACACCACTTTCGCATTGGGTTTACGCGCCATAATGCCGTTACCCACCGCATGCAATAAGTGGGTCTTACCCAGACCTGTGCCGCCATAAAGGAACAACGGGTTGTAGGCACCGCCTGGGTTGTCTGCCACCTGTCGTGCCGCCGCGCGGGCCAGTTGGTTGGATTTACCTTCCACGAAGTTATCAAAGGTGTGTTTGACGTTGACGTTAGAACGGTAGGTCGGTTCCGCAGGCGCGGGCACATTGTCCCAGCCTGGACGCGCCGCCGCGGGTGCTGCACGCTGTGGCTGCACCTGATGAGCGACCTGCGCAGGCGCGGTAACGCTGTTATTGACGGGGGTTTTCAGCGTCTGGCTGACGGGTTTTGTTCCCACTTCAAAACGCAGTTGCGGGGCATCCGCACCGCAGAAATTATTCAGCAGCCCATTGATATTATTGAGATACTTGTCTCTTACCCAATCGAGTACAAAACGGTTTGGCGCATACAAAGCCAGCGTGTTATCGCTAAGTTCCGCCTGCAACGGGCGTATCCACATACTGAATTCTGTGGCTGGTAACTCATCCTGCAATCGGGCAAGACACTGCTGCCAAAGCGAAAGTGACACGGCGGACTCCACTCGAACAAAAGTCGATAAATGACAAAGGCTGAAACATTCATGATTGTTGGCGTGCGTCGACCAGGCCCTGTGTATAGGGTGACGCGCGAATTGCTATCTGCAATTTTACCCGATCAGGATCCTTTGAAACGATCGGGACCGTGGATCATAGCGTAAACCGCGAAAGAGATCTTCTGTTTCTCACAGATTCTTCCCGATTTATCCACAGGCCTTCCCGGAATTGGATAAGTGTAAACGATCCTGGAGAAGTGCTGCACGGTTTCGCACGCAGAATAGGAAAATTTAGTATCAAAATACACCAGAGAGATAAAACGATCTCATAAAGATCCCGCGCGATCCTTGCGCTTTACTCCCCAGGCCGTATAATCTTTCCCCCGTCGCGCGATGCCCATTACACGGCGTCACCGTTGCCTGTTTTTCACGCGAAAAGGTGCGTAAAAAGGCAGGGATTTAAGGAAAGAGAATTGACTCCGGAGTGTACAATTATTACAATCCGGCCTCTTTAATCACCCACGCTGAGGCGTTAGTCGTTCGAATCTCGTTCGGGTATACGCAAAAGTCAGTGAATTTATTCAAGTTTAGGTAGAAATCGCCATGAAACGCACTTTTCAACCGTCTGTACTGAAGCGCAACCGTTCTCACGGCTTCCGTGCTCGTATGGCTACTAAAAATGGTCGTCAGGTTCTGGCACGTCGTCGTGCTAAAGGCCGCGCTCGTCTGACCGTTTCCAAGTAATAAAAGCTAACCCCTGAGTGGTTAAGCTCGCATTTCCCAGGGAGTTACGCTTGTTAACTCCCAGTCATTTCACATTCGTCTTCCAGCAGCCACAACGGGCTGGCACGCCGCAAATCACCATCCTCGGCCGCCTGAATTCGCTGGGGCATCCCCGTATCGGTCTTACCGTCGCTAAGAAAAACGTTCGACGCGCCCATGAACGCAATCGGATTAAACGTCTGACGCGTGAAAGCTTTCGTCTGCGTCAACACGAATTACCAGCAATGGACTTCGTGGTGGTAGCGAAAAAGGGGGTTGCTGACCTCGATAACCGTGCTCTCTCGGAAGCGTTGGAAAAATTATGGCGCCGCCACTGTCGCCTGGCTCGCGGGTCCTGATAGCCCTTATTCGGGTCTATCAACGCCTGATCAGTCCGCTGCTTGGGCCGCATTGTCGTTTCACTCCAACGTGTTCAAGCTACGGAATTGAGGCATTGCGCAGGTTTGGAGTGATAAAAGGCAGTTGGTTGACGGTGAAACGCGTATTAAAATGCCACCCTTTACACCCTGGTGGTGACGATCCCGTCCCGCCCGGACCATTTGATACCAGAGAACACTAACGATGGATTCGCAACGCAATCTTTTAGTCATCGCTTTGCTGTTCGTGTCTTTCATGATCTGGCAAGCCTGGGAGCAGGATAAAAATCCGCAACCTCAGACCCAACAGACCACGCAGACAACGACCACCGCAGCGGGTAGCGCCGCCGACCAGGGCGTACCGGCCAGTGGCCAGGGGAAACTGATTACGGTTAAGACTGACGTGCTTGATCTGACCATCAACACCCGTGGTGGTGATGTGGAACAGGCCCTGCTGCCAGCTTACCCGAAAGAACTTGGTTCCAGTGAACCGTTCCAGTTGCTGGAAACAACCCCGCAGTTTATCTATCAGGCACAGAGCGGTCTGACAGGTCGTGATGGCCCGGATAACCCGGCTAACGGCCCACGTCCGCTGTACATCGTCGAGAAAGACGCTTTTGTACTGGCTGATGACCAGAACGAGCTGCAAATCCCCATGACTTATACGGATGCCGCAGGTAACACCTTTACCAAAACGTTTGTCCTCAAACGTGGTGATTACGCGGTTAACGTCAACTACAGCGTGCAGAACGCCAGCGAGAAACCGCTGGAGATCTCCACTTTTGGCCAGTTGAAGCAATCCATCAATCTGCCGTCTCATCGCGACACCGGAAGCAGCAACTTCGCGCTGCATACTTTCCGCGGCGCAGCGTACTCCACGCCAGATGAGAAGTATGAAAAATACAAGTTCGACACCATCGCGGATAACGAAAACCTGAACGTCAATGCGAAAGACGGTTGGGTTGCGATGCTGCAACAGTATTTTGCAACGGCGTGGGTGCCACGTAACGACGGTACCAACAACTTCTATACCGCTAACCTGGGCAATGGTATTGCCGCAATCGGCTATAAATCTCAGCCGGTTCTGGTTCAGCCGGGTCAGTCTGGCGCGATGACCAGCACCCTGTGGGTTGGCCCGGAAATTCAGGATAAAATGGCGGCCGTTGCACCGCACCTGGATCTGACCGTAGATTACGGTTGGTTGTGGTTCATCTCTCAGCCGCTGTTTAAACTGTTGAAATGGATCCACAGCTTCGTGGGTAACTGGGGCTTCTCCATTATCATCATCACCTTTATCGTTCGTGGCATCATGTACCCGCTGACCAAAGCGCAGTACACCTCCATGGCGAAGATGCGTATGCTGCAGCCGAAGATTCAGGCAATGCGTGAGCGTCTGGGCGATGACAAACAGCGTCAGAGCCAGGAAATGATGGCCCTGTACAAAGCAGAGAAGGTTAACCCGCTGGGTGGCTGCTTCCCGCTGATCATCCAGATGCCAATCTTCCTGGCGTTGTACTACATGCTGATGGGCTCCGTGGAACTGCGTCATGCGCCGTTTGCTCTGTGGATCCATGACTTGTCTGCACAGGACCCGTACTACATCCTGCCGATCCTGATGGGCGTAACGATGTTCTTCATCCAGAAGATGTCGCCGACCACTGTGACCGACCCGATGCAGCAGAAGATCATGACCTTTATGCCGGTTATCTTTACCGTGTTCTTCCTGTGGTTCCCGTCAGGTCTGGTGCTGTACTACATCGTCAGCAACCTGGTGACGATTATTCAGCAACAGCTGATTTACCGTGGTCTGGAGAAGCGTGGTCTGCATAGCCGCGAGAAGAAAAAGTCCTGATTCGGTTGTAGGCCGGATAAGGCGAAACCGCCATCCGGCAAACGGAACATAAAACAAAGGGCGGTCTTTTGACCGCCTTTTTTATGGGTATTGAAAGAGAACGATCATGAGCCATAACGACACTATCGTCGCCCAGGCAACCCCACCGGGACGTGGTGGGGTGGGCATTCTGCGCATCTCCGGCCTGAAAGCTCGCGAGGTGGCCGACGCCGTTCTGGGCAAACTACCCAAACCCCGTTACGCCGACTATCTGCCGTTTAAAGATGCCGACGGGACAGCGCTGGACCAGGGGATCGCCCTGTGGTTTCCCGGCCCAAACTCCTTTACGGGTGAAGATGTGCTGGAATTGCAGGGACACGGTGGCCCGGTCATTCTCGATCTGCTGTTAAAACGTATTCTGACGCTTCCCGGTTTGCGCATTGCCCGCCCCGGCGAGTTCTCCGAGCGCGCGTTTCTCAACGATAAGCTCGACTTAGCCCAGGCCGAAGCGATTGCTGATCTCATTGACGCCAGTTCAGAGCAAGCAGCGCGCTCCGCGCTGAACTCGCTGCAGGGCGCATTTTCCGCACGGGTTAATCATCTGGTGGAAGCGCTCACTCACTTGCGCATCTATGTGGAAGCAGCTATCGACTTTCCGGATGAAGAGATAGACTTCCTGTCCGATGGCAAAATTGAGGCACAACTCAATGGTGTGATTGCCGACCTTGATTTGGTTCGTGCAGAAGCGCGTCAGGGCAGCCTGCTTCGTGAAGGGATGAAGGTGGTCATTGCCGGTCGTCCTAACGCCGGAAAATCGAGCCTCCTGAACGCACTGGCAGGCCGGGAAGCGGCGATTGTCACTGATATTGCCGGTACCACGCGCGACGTACTGCGCGAGCACATCCATATCGACGGGATGCCGCTGCACATTATCGACACCGCCGGTCTGCGCGAAGCCAGCGACGAAGTAGAGCGTATTGGTATCGAACGGGCCTGGCAGGAAATCGAACAGGCGGACCGCGTGCTGTTTATGGTCGATGGGACCACCACGGATGCCATTGACCCGGCTGACATCTGGCCCGATTTTATCGCCCGCTTACCTTCTACATTGCCGATTACCGTTGTACGCAACAAAGCGGATATCACTGGCGAGACGCTGGGTATCAGCGAAGTGAATGGTCACTCACTGGTTCGTCTTTCGGCGCGTACCGGTGAAGGTGTGGACGTACTGCGCAACCATCTCAAACAGAGCATGGGTTTTGAAACTAATATGGAAGGCGGTTTTCTTGCCCGCCGTCGTCACCTGCAGGCGCTGGCCGAAGCGGCTGAGCATCTCCAGCAGGGCAAAGCGCAACTGTTGGGCGCGTGGGCGGGTGAACTTTTAGCTGAAGAACTTCGTCTGGCGCAACAGGCACTCAGCGAGATCACCGGCGAGTTTACCTCCGACGATTTACTCGGGCGGATTTTCTCCAGTTTCTGTATTGGTAAGTAATCCAGAAGCCGCGATAACCGCCTGTTCATTCGCGGCTGTATCGTTTTATAAGAGGACCTCTTTTTATGGAACATAAACGTTTACTTGATTGCTGTGCTTCAGATTTCGCCGGTATGGACAAAGCCGCGCTGCTGTATGCGATCCGGGCCAGCGAGGGCCGTGTGCTGGTCAGTGAAACCATTGCCATTACCCAACCGCTGCTGAACAACGTCACTAATGCCGAGCTTGCCGCATCGCAGGGGGCGGATATTTTGCTGATCAATATGTTCGACAGCGAAGCACCTCAGATTCAGGGTATGCCCGCCAATGTTGCACCGGAACAGACCTTACATGAACTGCAACGTCTGACTGGCAGACTTATTGGTGTCAATCTGGAAGCCGTCGATCCGCAATTTGCATCGGCGCATGATGACATCTGGAAAATGAAGCCAGGCCGCGCCGCAACGGCGGAGAATGCCCGTAAACTGGTGGCGATGGGGGCGAAGATCCTGGTCCTGACCGGGAATCCTAATAATGGCGTCAGTAATCAGTCGCTGACAATGGCAGTGAAGACTCTCCGGGAAGCCGTCGGCGACAACGCCGTCATCATCACCGGCAAAATGCACGGCGCGGGGATCGTCCGGGAGAGTGGAAGTGACATTATTACCGAAAATGACATCGCCGGGTTCGCCGCGCAGGGCGCAGATATCGTGCTCATTCCAGCACCGGGAACAGTACCGGGTATGAGCCAGCAAAAGGTAGAGTCGCTGATCGCATGTACACATGCTCACGGCGCGCTGGCAATGACGGCAATCGGTACCTCTCAGGAAGGAGCTGACGTCAGTACCCTTCGCCAGATTGCCCTGATGAGTAAAATGGCAGGCGCAGATCTCCATCATATTGGCGATACGGGATATATGGGGATGGCGTTACCAGAAAATATTATGGCGTATAGCGTGGCGATTCGCGGTGTCAGACATACTTATACGCGTATTGCACGTTCAGTAAATCGCTAAGGCAATATTTGAGCCTGATAATTAATTGAATGATCCTTAATTAATTATCCCAGATTTTAACTGTGAGTTTTATCACAGTTAAAATCATCTCTCGTGGACAAATAATTTCATTCCCATAATGTAGCATTGTGTCTAAAGAGGATAACTCAATCATGATTATCTTAAATGCATACATCATTTCTAAATGGTTTAACGTTGACAATAAAATTGTCAATCATCACCCTTAATCCCCCTGCCATTCTATTGCCATAACATAGAGCGTTTGTACTCTGTTCTTTTGGCATATCTCAAACATTCTCATTTTCATTATCGTTGCATAAAGCAATGCTGTAGTGACCTGTTTGTTTTAAATATTGTGAATGCAGACAGCGTTTGAATAAATGAGCATGTACTTATTGCTGGGCATATTTATATGCCTGCGGAGACCGTTTTTATCAAATAAAATGTAATAAAAGGATTAAGTCATGGACAACTTTAAACACTTACCAGAACCGTTTCGCATTCGTGTTATTGAACCCGTAAAACGCACAACAAGAGAACACCGGGAAAATGCGATTCTGAAATCCGGGATGAACCCATTCCTTCTCGATAGTGAAGATGTATTTATTGATTTACTGACCGACAGCGGCACCGGCGCGGTGACGCAAAATATGCAAGCCGCTATGCTGCGCGGGGATGAAGCCTATAGCGGTAGCCGCAGTTATTATGCACTGTCTGATGCTGTTAAAGATATTTTTGGTTACCAGTATACAATACCCACTCACCAGGGACGAGGTGCGGAACAACTTTATATTCCGGTATTAATTAAAAAGCGTGAGCAGGAAAAAGGGCTGGACAGAAGTAAAATGGTGGCTTTCTCAAACTATTTCTTCGATACCACCCAGGGCCACAGCCAGATAAACGGCTGTACCGTGCGTAACGTTTATATTAAAGAAGCCTTTGATACGTCCGTGCGCTACGACTTTAAAGGGAATTTTGACCTCGAAGGATTAGAGCGCGGTATTCAGGAAGTCGGTGCAAACAACGTACCGTATATTGTGGCGACAATTACCAGTAACTCCGCAGGCGGACAGCCAATTTCACTGGCTAACCTGAAAGCGGTTTACGCGATTGCCAAAAAATACGACATCCCTGTCGTGATGGATTCTGCGCGCTTTGCCGAGAATGCGTACTTTATCCAGAAACGTGAAGCGGAATACAGAGACTGGAGTATTGAAGAGATTACCCGCGAGACCTACAAATATGCCGATATGCTGGCAATGTCTGCGAAAAAAGACGCGATGGTCCCGATGGGTGGCTTACTGTGCGTGAAAGATGACACCTATTTTGATGTCTATACCGAATGCAGAACGCTGTGTGTCGTTCAGGAAGGCTTCCCAACTTACGGCGGGCTGGAAGGCGGCGCAATGGAGCGTCTCGCAGTTGGCCTGTATGACGGCATGAACCAGGACTGGCTGGCTTATCGTATTACACAGGTTGAATACTTAGTGGACGGTCTTGAAGCGATTGGCGTGACCTGCCAACAGGCGGGTGGACACGCGGCATTCGTGGACGCCGGTAAATTACTGCCACATATTCCAGCGGAACAGTTTCCGGCTCAGGCTCTTGCCTGTGAGCTCTATAAGGTAGCTGGCATCCGTGCCGTTGAGATTGGTTCGTTCCTGTTAGGGCGCGATCCTAAAACAGGTAAACAATTGCCTTGCCCGGCTGAGCTGTTGCGCTTAACCATTCCAAGAGCAACTTACACCCAGTCTCATATGGACTTTATTATTGAAGCCTTCGAGCATGTTAAAGAGAACGCGGTAAATATCAAAGGCCTGACATTCACTTATGAGCCGAAGGTATTACGTCACTTCACGGCGAAACTGAAAGAAGTTTAATTCTACGCATCAGGGGTGGCGATAATCAAACCACCCCTGCAATTAATCACTTCCTTTAATTGTTGCACACGTTAACAGTTATAGAATCACTATAATTAATGAGGCATCATGGAAGAAAATTCGAATGCTAAACATTCCTCTTTCTGGGGGATTATGGTTATCGCCGGAACGGTGATCGGTGGAGGAATGTTTGCTTTACCCGTAGATTTGTCCGGCGCCTGGTTTTTTTGGGGCGCGTTTATTTTAATAATCGCCTGGTTTTCGATGTTACACTCAGGTCTACTCTTGCTGGAGGCAAACTTAAATTATCCTGTAGGGTCCAGTTTTAATACCATTACAAAAGATCTTATTGGCAACACCTGGAATATAGTGAGTGGCTTTACTGTCGCTTTTGTTCTTTACATACTCACTTATGCCTATATTTCAGCAAATGGTGCGATCATCAGTGAAACACTTTCAATGAATCTGGGACACAGTGTTAACCCCCGAATTGTTGGAATCTGCACTGCAATCTTTGTCGCCAGTGTATTGTGGATCAGCTCATTAGCCGCAAGCAGGATTACATCGCTGTTCCTTGGCATTAAAATCATTTCCTTTATTATCGTTTTCGGATCATTTTTCTTCCAGGTCGATTTTTCGATATTGCGTGACACCGCAGGCAAAATCAATAACGAGACTTCTTACTTCCCTTACATTTTTATGGCGCTTCCGGTCTGTCTGGCCTCATTTGGTTTTCACGGAAATATCCCCAGCCTGATCATTTGCTACGGAAAAAGAAAAGATAAATTAATTAAAAGTATTGTCTTCGGTTCTCTGCTGGCGCTGGTGATTTATCTGTTCTGGTTGTATTGCACAATGGGTAACATCCCGCGCGAAAGCTTCAGTGATATCATAGCCTCAGGCGGAAACGTCGATTCATTAGTGAAATCATTCCTCGGTACCAAACAACACGGAATTATTGAATTTTGCTTACTGGTTTTTTCGAATCTCGCCGTGGCCAGTTCCTTTTTTGGTGTGACCCTGGGACTGTTTGATTATCTGGCCGATCTGTTTAAATTCGATAACTCCTCCACAGGTCGCTTTAAAACTGTTTTATTAACTTTCCTGCCGCCTGCAATTTTATACTTAATCTTCCCTAATGGTTTCATCTATGGCATCGGCGGCGCAGGGTTATGCGCAACCATATGGGCCGTCATTATTCCCGCCGTCCTGGCTATAAAAGCGCGGAAGAAATTCCCTGATAAGATGTTTACCGTCTGGGGCGGTATGCTGATCCCCTCCGTGGTGATTTTGTTCGGGATTGCGGTCATTATTTGCTGGTTTGGTAATGTATTCAATCTGTTACCAAAATTTGGTTAATTATCGAAGTTATAAGAAGGACATGTCGCAGAATGAAGCGGCATGTCTCTTCAACAAATCACTCTCCTCCCAAATGACCGGGTATGAAGCAAAAACATCCAATACGTTCCAGGAAATGTAAATACGTGCAAGTGAGGTTGATTCAGTCGTACTTTTTGGCGATTTACTCTGTCCATAATTTCCGTAAATGATACTCTCGTCACTCTCACCGACCATTAATCAGGGAGCGAAAAATGGCGACTCATTTTGCCAGAGGGATTCTTACGGAGGGGCGCCTGGTCTCAGTGCGTCTGTCATCATTATGCCACCTCGAAGCCCGGAAACTGCCAGCGCATCGCCAGACACGTTTTCTGGCCTCCAGAGGGCTTCTCG
The DNA here is from genome assembly GCF_037053465.1 of Citrobacter amalonaticus. Lineage (GTDB taxonomy): Bacteria > Pseudomonadota > Gammaproteobacteria > Enterobacterales > Enterobacteriaceae > Citrobacter_A > Citrobacter_A amalonaticus_H. Next base: position 45,683 of record NZ_JBALIF010000017.1, on the reverse strand, counting down.
CCGAGCTGATGTTTATGCTCTATGGCACTCTTGAATTACCAGAAATCATTTACCAGGCGAAGGGAAAACCAGCTTTCCACGATAAAAATCTGCCCAGCTTTTCCATCGCCTACGCAGGTAATATGGTGGGTGTCGCGCTGACAACGGAAGGGGAATGCGGACTGGATATGGAACTCCAGCGCGCCACCCGTGGATTTATCAGCCCCCATTCCACGGACGTCTCTACCTTTTCCAGTAATGAAAACCTGTGGATTAGTAATCAAAACGATCCGGATGAAGCGCGCGCACAGATGATTACCTTACGTCAGAGTGTGCTGAAACTGATCGGTGATGTTCGCAATGACGATCCGCGCGAACTTCAGTTATTACCCGGCGCAGGGCGGCTGAAATGTGCGCATGTAGCCCAGATTGAGGCCATTTGTGACGCAGAGGAACTGCTGGTGTGGTCGATTGCGGTTACGCCAGACATTGATAAACTTCAGGTTTGGGAGTTTGATAGTAAGCAGGGCTGGAAAAGCCTGCCTGATATCCAGACCCGCGCTAATGCGCCAACGGGTCGTCTGATGCGATTCGCGCAATTATCTGCGGCGACGTCTTACGCCCATAACTGATGGAGTCACCATGTCTGAAACGTTGAAGGTTGTTACGTTACTGGGAAGCCTGCGCAAAGGCTCGTTTAACGGTATGGTTGCCCGTACGCTGCCGAAAATTGCGCCTGCAGGTATGGAAGTGAATGCGTTACCGTCTATCGGTAATATTCCGCTTTATGATGCTGACATGCAGCAGGAAGAGGGGTTTCCGGCAAGTGTAGAAGCGCTGGCTGAACAAATCCGTAAAGCCGATGGCGTGGTGATCGTCACCCCGGAATACAACTACTCGGTACCGGGCGGCCTGAAAAATGCCATCGACTGGCTTTCCCGTCTGCCTGACCAACCGCTGGCCGGAAAACCGGTACTGATCCAGACCAGTTCAATGGGCGCCATTGGCGGCGCACGCTGCCAGTATCATCTGCGCCAGATCCTGGTCTTCCTTGATGCGATGGTGATGAACAAACCGGAATTTATGGGTGGGGTGATCCAGAATAAAGTGGACCCACAAACCGGGGAAGTGATTGATCAGAGCACGCTCGACCATCTGACCGGCCAGCTCACAGCGTTTGGTGATTACATTCAGCGCGTAAAAGCCTGATAATAGAATGTGCCGTATTCTAAAATAATCCAGAAAGCACCTGATTTTCTGGATTATTTTAAATTCCCATTAATGTAAACCTGTCTAAAAAATCGATTTTTTCTGTTTTTTCTCTCAGCCCGCTGTGGCATAGTTATACAAAGTATTGCTGTTGCCTAATTATTATTAACAATTATATTTACTTCGTTTTTTCGACTTTTCAACATATTGCCAACCGGGAACAATGGATATGCCATGGACAGGACATTTTCACATTTGAGGAGTGCATTATGTAGTAGCACACAGCTGGAGAAAGCCATGTACGCCTGTCTACAGGCAATACCTGAGTCAATCGTTTGTGACGGTATTTTCTTCAACTACTATCGTAGTGATATTCGCTGTATCCAGTTTTTAGCCCTGGCGACACATAAAACAGCACGATTGAAACGGGATGTGATACCCATCCCTGAAAATATAGCCAGACAATTTAACCACACGAATAATTTTTCCACTCAACTTATCGAGACATTGAGTCAGTGCCCTCTGACTGAATATGTCGTCAATACCTGCTTCCGTAACATTAAATCCCTTATCCTGATGAGGATGCATCTGGATGGTATCCGGCTGGGAGCAATGGGTATATTTAGTCATCATGCTAATGCTTTTACGCCTCAACATGCTGAATTATTCGAGTCTGTACGAGGGGAACTCTCCTTACTGGCTTTTATTGCTCTTTCCAGGCACAATCTTTTATTGAATCATTCCACCTCTGATATTCCAGAACTCCCCGTAATAGAAGAGAACGAGAAATTTGCCATCAGTCAGACCAACCCTTGTCTTTTACAGCTGTATCAGTCCTTGAATAAACTGGCAAATAGTGAATTGCCAACCCTGTTACTGGGTGAAGCGGGTGTCGGTAAACATACGTTTGCTTCAGAACTACAACAACGGTGTTTAAATCGCAGTGGTTATACGGGGCTAATTACCGCTGAAGGTGAGTTGGTTATTATGAGAAATGGAATACCCGATCGCACAATAACCCTTGATTTCAATAAATTACCAAACATCGCTTTGTTTTTGATATTACATCATGGGTCTTTACTGATAACGGAAATTAATAGTTTACCTGAGCGCTGGCAAAGCTTTTTGTTGGGACTTCATGCAAACTATCGTGAATATTGTCAGCTACAGGTTATTGCTATACAAACACAGTCTTTTTCGTTGCAGCAAAATGCCATCAACCACGATGAATTTAATCAATATCTGACAAACCAAAGATATGCTAACAACCTTTGTCAGGTCATTACATTACCTCCGCTGAGATATCGTCGTGATGATATTCCGCTACTGTTAACATATTACCTGAGAAAATTATCAAGTCAGCATAAGCATACATCTATACCTGTACTGGGTGATGACTCTCTTCGCTTACTATTGAAGTATCATTGGCCCGGTAATATTGCGGAATTATTTGGTTTGCTGGAAAATGCTTACTTTCGCTGTACTAACAACGAATTAAATATTATTTTACCTGGAGAGATGAGCTCTTTATCAATAGCGCCTCTTGATCATGCGATGCGTCAACATATACAAATGGCGTTAAAACAAACTCAGGGTAAAATTTCTGGAAAAGGTGGAGCAGCAGAGTTGCTTGGCATTAATAGTAATACGCTATATAGCAAAATAAAAAAGTTAGGTATTGTTGTGAGGAAAAAATAATCTCCCCTTTCTCTGTTCAGAAAAAGGGGAGATATTTTTTATTTCTGATTTCTGGAACGGTGGAAACCGTCAAGCATTCCTTTAATCAGAGCACCCGGTGTGTCGCCTGTACTGCATAAATAAAGATGCACAATAATGAATGCCGCCATGATCACAGCCAGACCATAGTGGAGCCACGCCACAACCTGCTTGCCCGGCAACGTAAAGAGTGTTTCAGGCGTAAAGCCAGGATACATCATCAATAATCCAGTCACTATCACTAACGGCAATAATAAGAACATCACACAGATATAGCCCAGTTGCTGGAGAATATTGAATTTAGCCATGGGTGATGCATGCTCCGGGTGAGGTTCATTCCGGAAAATTCCATACAGATAGTAGCGAGTTTGACGAATAAGTCGCCCGACAATACCCTGCCAGCGCACCCGATAATGATGCCCGTTGCCGCATAATGCAACCAGGATAAAACCCAGCCAAATAACACATAACGATATACCTGCAAGATTATGCAAATCGACCCAAAGAGAGAATCTCGCACTTACCCGGTGTAGTGCAAAACCACTAACAAGCAGCACGGCGAAACAGAGCGCATTCAACCAATGCCAACAGCGCACAGGGAGCGTATAGAGATAGCTTTTCTCCAATGGCATGTCCGTGATCCGGCGAGACAGGATAATCCGCCCCAGTCCATGGCAGAAAAGCAAGGCAACAAAGCCACCTAACGCCCAGACGATATAACGATCGGCTTGTCCGCTTCCGTTATTACCAATCATGTAGGTATTGGTAAATAAAATGCCATCAACCTGGCGAATAACGGGCGGAGCATTCGTTACCGTTGCCAGTTTTTCCCTGAGTACACGCTCATCAAAGAGTCCTTTACCCAACAAACTTCCGGCTAAAGCGTTTTCATCTGGTGCGAACGTTTTTTGCCGGGTCGCCAGCAGCGATTTATCCCCATGACACTGTTCACAACTGATGGCTTGCGAGGCTGGCAAAATGCGATGCAAAGAAGCATCCGTAGCATCAACATGACAATCAATACAGCGCAAACTTTTAAGATGCTCAGGAGCATAAGGCAGCGCGGAATGCGCCATGTCCTGAGATGTAGACGTTTTTCCCCCTGACAACTGCGTAAAGACACCTGCCCGCGAATGGCAATTCGTACACATCAAATTGTCATCGTGAATACGCTGCTTATCGGGATGATTCAGTGCTCCAGCGGTCATGATGTGCGCGTTGTGGCATGAGGCACAAGAGAAGCGTCCTTTTTCTATCTTTTGACCATGTACACTCTGCTCTAAGGCGTGCACCATATCGCTCATTACCACGCCATGACAACTTTCACAGCTTTTATCGCCATCAGCCGCCAGAATATGCGGAGTAACAGAGAATCCCTCACTCCCGGGCTTACTCTTGTGGCAAGCAATACACGGTACCTCACCATGTACGCTATCGTGATACTTATCCGGAGAAACGAATAAATTCGTTTGTACTTTGTCCATTGAGATGCTCTCAATATCTTTGTCAGCATGACATGCCAGACAAGGTTTATTGAGTTGCGTTGTCGGAATCGGTGCAGAATAAACCGACGGAGGTATTAATCCCAGCAACAGAAAAAAGAACACTCTGATTAAAAATCCGCTCATGATATTCCTCATGGCTTCATATCCGGATATTTAAAAAGATGACAATTATTACAATAAATTACCGAGGGTTTGTGTTCATTGTGGCAAGCGGTACAAGGGACATCTTTGCCGTAATGCATTGAATCATGCGGATTAGGCTCTGCATTCTTGTCATGTGGATCAGGTCGCGTTAATTCGGCAATCTGATCGCGTGAACCGTGACAACTCAGGCAAGATTTATCATTGGGAGCCTTAACCGGTGTGCTGGCGCCATGACATAACTGACATGAAGTATCGCGTCCCGTTGCTTCCAGCGAATGATGATAAGGTTTAACGGTCATTGTATTCAGTTGCTGGTGAAACGAGGCTTCATCATCCGCAGCAGCCATCACCTGGAAAAAACCGCTCCCCAAAAGCAGCAACAGGGCCATCCAAAATTTTGCCATGTTACACTCCCTCAACATCAAATATGTCACCCACTGAACTTGCGGAGGCAACGCTGGCACCCGCTATCCGGCCAAAAACCAAACAATCCGCAACGGCGCAACTGCCAAGACGACTTCCGCCGTGCGAACCTGCCGTAGCCTCTCCGGCAGCATACAAACCCGGAATAGGTTTACTATCAGCAGCGCTAAGGACTTCTGTCCGCATGTTTATCTGCACACCGCCCATCACGTAATGCACTTTTGGCCACACGCGTACAGCGACAAATGGCCCTTTATCAAGCAGCACCGCGCGACTCACATCTTTCTTCATGCGATCGCCCCCTTTGCGGGCAACGGCTGCATTATAAGCATCCACTTCTTCTTGCAGCGGGTTGTAAGGTATACCAAAATGCGCCGCCAACTGATTCAGTGAGTCAAATTGCCAGGCCACGCCATAGTGCAGAGCATGCCCAAGACTTTGGGCTAATTTTGCACCTTCAAGTGTGGTGAAACAGATGGGATATAGAGGATTCCCCTTTTCATCAACCTGCGCCAGAATCCCCTCTTCACGCTCTTTACGGTCGGCAAGTTCGTTGGTAAAACGACGGCCTGAACGCGGATTAACCATGATTCCATTAGGAAATCCGGAGATGGTATTGAATTGTGATACGTAGCCAAATCCGCGCTCATCAGGCGAAGACCATGGGCCTAACTGAATAAGGTCAAGCTGCACTGGTGTTGCGCCAATACGCAGCATTTGGACCAGGCATTCCGATGTGGCGCCGGGGTGATTTGTGGAATCGACACGTTCATCAAGCATAGGGTTTTGCAATTTACGAAAACGTAAATCATTGGAAAAACCGCCTGAACACATCACCACGCCGTATCGTGCACCGTAATTCCTTATCTGACCGCTCTGTTCGTCAGGGAAACGATAACCATCGCGAACCGTCAGACCAATCACTCGTCCCTGAGCGTTTTGTTGGAAAGATTCCAGTTTGCAACGAGAGCGGAAAACAACCCCCATTTTAACCGCAGACTCTTTCAACGGTCTGGTAATCCCCGCCCCTGAACTCTCAACCGTTTGTAGAGTACGAGGAACAGAGTGACCGCCAAAATGCTGCACGAAGGGTTTATATTTAACTCCGTGCCTGAGCGTAAACTCATAGGCCGCCATGGTATTACTGACCAATATCTTCAACTGTTCTTTATCATTAAGCCCACGCCCGGCTTTAAGCATGTCCTTAAACATCAGTTCAGGGGAATCAACAATCCCCTCTTTTTCCTGTAATGGGGACCCCGCAACGGCAACAGCGCCACCATTGATCGCAGAATTGCCGCCAAAAACAGGCATTTTATCAATCACCAGTACACTACGGCCCATCTGAGCGGCTTCCAGTGCGGCGGCTAGTCCGGCAAAGCCGCTCCCGACGACAATCACATCATAGACTTTATGGTAACGCACCGCCGAAGCTGAAGAGCAGCTATCCTGTGCCTGCGCTTTCCCCGCCAACGCCGTAAGCACGCCGCCTGTCGCCAGGATAGTGCTTTTCGTTAAAAAGGATCGCCGCGACGCATTAACGGTTTTTTTCATTGTCGTCATTTGCTCCCTGCTTGCGTAGTGACCAAACTCCCGGCGGAAAACGATGCAATTAACGCTGATGAGTCTGCAATGTTGTCGGTGAAAATCCGATCCTGTGAAACAAACGGCACTTTTTTACGATAAGCGGTAAAGAGTTGGCTGGTCATTTCCCCCAGCTTCAGGTCAGGATTCTTTTGCTTACGCAGATCGATAGCCTGACTGGCGTGGAACAGTTCCAGACCATAAATGCTACGCATATCATCAGCAATCTGACTCAAGCGTTTGGATGCGCGCAGATTATTGGTATAGGTATCTTCAATCGTTCCCGCCATCGGCTGGCCATCAAGGGATACCGGGTTAACCAGATCGCGAATATCAGCCAGTAAAGCAACCTGCGGTTTCTGGATCGCGCCGAAAGCATGCCCTTTTTGATTAGTGTCAGAGGCCAGGAATCGGCTCAGTCCGGTGAAATGGTCATCAGATAAATGCAAAGTACGTTGAACGCTGTTATGCGCCAAATGCCCCATTGCTAAAGACAGGTTCTGAATCGCCAGTGCTAAAGGTAAGGGTTCAAAGTTAGACGTTGGGAAAATTGCGCCGCTGATGGTTTCACCATTCGCCTCTTTTGCGCTAACAAAATATTGCTCAACCTGGCTATTTTCCGCCAACGAACGATCAGCATTCACTATCACCGCTGGGTTATCGTCAGAGCTGTTCATCTGAATGTTCAGCATTTGATGTGCTTCATTCCATTCACGACGCGCCTCATTGAGAACAAATACCGTCGTACGGAAAGAGAGCGGATCCTGTAAAGGACGTCCATCATGATGTTGCCAGAGATAAGAACCTGCCAGCGCTGTACGAATACTTCCTGCGGTATCCTGAATTCCAGGGAAAGGGCGCACACTTAAACTTTGATACAGGAATGGAGCAACATTGCCGTCCAGAGCTTCCAGCGACAAACCGAACAATACAGGGGTAACGTTAATAATCTGTCGTGTTTCCAGTAAGGCCTGAGCAGAATATGCGGTTGATATCGCATTAGAAGAAAGAATCGAAAGTGCATCTTTGCCAAGTGGTTCCAGCTTCTCAATGCCCGCCTGGTTCAGTGCCTTTGCCGAATCCATCTCAACACCTTTCACGCGGACACGCCATTCGCCGATCATCGCGTCGCCAATATGGGAGGCAAGCGTTATATCCGCTTCACCCACAGAGCCACGAGAAGGCACGAGGGGGGTAATATGCTTATTCAGGAATTGCTGATACATTTTGGCTACTTGCGGTTGAGCGCCGGTGTTTCCCGTCAACATTGTATTGAGGCGAATAACCATCGCCAGACGTACGAGTTCATCCGGCATGTAAGGACCCATACCCGCAGCATGTGCATGCAGCGCATTGATATTAAACTCGCGTGAGGCCTGAATAACTTCCGGAGTCAATTTTCCATGCGCATCGAACAATGATTTATCTTTGTTAAGACCGACTCCTACCGTAAGTCCGTACACCGGCACCCCTTTTCCGGCTGCAATCATTAACAGTTTGTTAGCTTTATCGACGCGATCCATTGCTATTGAAGCGATGTCGACTTGTTTTTCTTCATGAGCAATGGCCCAGGCATCATCCAGTGTCAACGAGTGACCATCCAGCGTTACGCTGGTGGCTGAGTAAGCGAACAGAGGGAAAAACAACGAGACACAGAGTGTCGCAATGACAGTCTTCTTCATTTCTAAACTCCTTTTTATAGAGAAAAGAAACAGTAGCGAAAAAAGTCTGTGCGAAAGGTGAAATAGACCCTGCATTTAATCAGTCTATTTTTGATATTTCAAAAAAATCAAAATAAAAACATTTCAATATATTAACAGGTGATTCACCTGATTAAACCATCACTCGCGTCAGGCACAGCAGAATAAAGAAGCGCTAATACATTACTCTGTTTTTTAAGAGTGACAGTTTGCAGGTTTGAGGATGAATAAAGGAGAATAACAAGACCATCAGAAGAGATATGCTTCAGTCTTATAATATAAAACTGAAGCATGCCCTATATTAGTGTGCGTCGATAAACACAATCTTCAGCACGAACAGCAGCGCCACAACAACAACGCAGGGGCTAAGATCACGCAGACGACCCGTGCCGATTTTCATCACGCAGTAAGAGATAAAGCCCAGCGCGATCCCTTCCGTAATGGAGAAACTGAACGGCATCATCACGGCGGTGATAAACGCCGGTACGGATTCGGTCAGGTCTTCCCATTTCACGCGCGCCAGACTGGACGTCATTAACACGCCGACATAAATCAGCGCGCCTGCGGCCGCATAGCCAGGCACCATTCCCGCCAGCGGAGACAGGAAGATTACCAGCAGGAACAGCAGACCCACAACCACAGCGGTCAGGCCGGTACGTCCACCGACAGAAACACCGGAAGAGGACTCGATATAGGCGGTCACGGAAGAGGTGCCGATAAACGCGCCGCTGACCGAGGAGACGCTATCGACAAACAGCGCCTGCTTCATGCGCGGGAATTTGCCTTTTTCGTCTGCCAGACCCGCTTTATCCGTCACACCAATCAAGGTGCCAGAAGAGTCAAACAGGTTAACCAGCATGAAGGAAAAAATCACGCCTGCCAGACCGAGGTTGAACGACCCCGCCAGATCGACATGACCAATGACCGAAGAGACGCTCGGCGGCGCAGAGACGATGCCGTTATAGTGAACATCCCCCATCATCCAGCCTAAAAGCGTGGTGGCAATAATCGATACCAGTACGGCGGCGTGAATGTTACGTGACGCCAGAATCGCGATAATAAAGAAACCGAGTACACCCAGCAGCACGCTATGGGAGGTCAGGTTACCGATGCTGACCAGTGTTTCCGGGTTCGCGACGATCACACCCGCGTTTTTCAATCCCATCATGCCGATGAACAGGCCGATACCACTGGTGATACCAACGCGCAGACTGACAGGGATATTGGCAATCATCCAGTAACGCACGCGGAAGATGGTCAGCAGCAGTAATCCAACGGCTCCCCAGAAAATCGCGCCCATACCAACCTGCCACGGTAAGCCCATTGCGCCGACCACAACAAACGCAAAGAACGCATTCAGCCCCATAGCAGGAGCCAGCGCTACCGGCAGGTTAGCGAACAGCCCCATCAGAATGCTGCCGAATGCGGCAATCAGACAAGTGGTAACGAAGACAGCGCTGGTGTCCATGCCGGCAACGCCCAAAATTTGCGGGTTAACAAAAACGATGTACACCATCGTCAGGAAGGTGGTTAAACCGGCGATCACTTCGGTCCGTACCGTTGTGCCATGTTCGCGCAGTTTAAACACGCGTTCCAGCATCCCCTGACCTGACGTCTGGGTTGTGTGTTGTTGACTCATTATCAATTTCCGAACAAGGAGGGAAAATTCGTCGCTATCCTATACCAAAATGCGACAATAGGGGGCGATTGTGAGATGTTTTTTTCATTGAATTTGCTTATACGGCAACGATTGCGTTTCACGATCAGGCACTACGTAAACGTTAAACTAGTGAAAAGGGAAAGGCATGTCCGGAATTGAAGCGGTATTTTTTGACTGTGACGGTACGCTGGTAGACAGTGAAGTGATCTGTTCCCGCGCCTACGTCGCAATGTTCCAGGAATTCGGTATCACGCTCGATCTCGACGATATTTTTAAACGCTTCAAGGGCGTAAAACTGTACGAAATCATTGATATCATTAATAAGGAGCATGGGGCTACCCTGGCGAAAGCTGATTTAGAACCCGTCTACCGCGCCGAGGTCGCACGCCTGTTCGATTCAGAACTGGAGGTGATTCCTGGGGCAAATGCGCTACTGGACAGCATGACAGTGCCGATGTGCGTAGTCTCTAACGGTCCGGTCAGCAAAATGCAGCACTCACTGGGTAAACTCGGCATGCTGCACCATTTTCCGGAAAAACTGTACAGCGGCTATGACATCCAGCGCTGGAAGCCCGATCCGGCGCTAATGTTCCATGCGGCAAAAGCGATGAACGTTAACGTAGAGAATTGCATTCTGGTAGATGACTCTTCTGCGGGCGCGCAGTCTGGTATTGATGCAGGCATGGAGGTGTTCTATTTCTGCGCCGATCCGCATAACAAACCTATCGATCACCCCAGGGTGACCACCTTTACCGATCTGGCGCAATTACCGGAACTGTGGAAAGCGCGTGGGTGGAATATTACGCGTTGATAAAAAAGCCGGATGGCGCTCGCGCTTATCCGGCCTATAAGCTCCATGGTTTTGTAGGGCGGGTAAGCGAGGCGCCACCCGTCAAAAAATCACTCTTTCGGATCTTTACCCGCCAGTAGCTTATCCAGCTCATCGCCGCCCACGTGACGGAAATCCTGGCCCTTCACAAAGTAGAAGATGTATTCGCAAATATTCTGGCAGCGGTCACCGATACGCTCGATTGAGCGAGCACAGAACAGCGCGGTCAATACGCTCGGAATGGTGCGAGAATCTTCCATCATGTAAGTCATCAGTTGACGCACAATACCTTCGTATTCCTGGTCAACTTTCTTGTCTTCACGGTAGATACGCACCGCTTCGTCCAGATCCATCCGCGCAAACGCATCCAGCACGTCATGCAGCATCTGTACGGTATGACGTCCGAGCGATTCCAGGCTTACTAACAGCGGCTGGTGCTGCTGGGAAAATTTCTCCAGCGCAGTACGACAGATTTTATCCGCCACGTCACCAATACGTTCCAGTTCGGCGATGGTTTTGATAATCGCCATCACCAGGCGCAGGTCACTCGCCGTCGGCTGGCGCTTCGCGATGATGCGAACACAGGCTTCATCGATCGCCACTTCCATCATGTTGACGTGCTTATCGCCATCAATAACGCGCTTCGCCAGTTCGCTGTCCTGATTGTGCATCGCGGTGATGGCGTCAGAAAGCTGCTGCTCAACCATACCGCCCATCGTCATAACCTGGGTGCGGATGCTTTCCAGTTCGGCATTGAACTGACCGGAAATGTGTTTATTAAGGTTTAAGTTGTCCATCTTTTCTCCAGATGCCCGGGCATATCAACCGTAGCGACCAGTAATATAATCTTCAGTTTGTTTTTTCGCGGGCTTGGTGAACAGATCGTCCGTGTTACTGAACTCAATCAACTCGCCCAGATACATAAACGCCGTATGGTCAGAACAACGCGCAGCCTGTTGCATGTTGTGGGTCACGATCACCACGGTGTAATCCTGTTTAAGCTCAGTGATCAGCTCTTCAATACGCCCCGTTGAGATGGGATCCAGCGCTGAACATGGCTCATCCAACAGCAACACTTCCGGGCGAATGGCGATCCCCCGCGCAATACACAGACGCTGCTGCTGGCCACCGGAGAGAGAATACCCACTCTGGTGCAGTTTATCCTTGGTTTCATTCCATAATGCGGCCTTGGTCAACGCCCATTGCACGCGCTCGTCCATATCCGTACGGGATAGCTTCTCAAACAGACGCACACCAAAAGCGATGTTGTCGTAAATGGACATTGGGAACGGCGTAGGCTTCTGGAATACCATGCCCACTTTGGCGCGCAGCAGTGCGATATCCTGGGTGTTGGTGAGGATGTTGTCGCCATCCAGCAGGATTTCCCCTTCCGCACGCTGTTCCGGATACAGTTCAAACATCTTGTTGAACGTACGCAGCAACGTCGATTTACCGCAGCCAGAAGGCCCGATAAACGCTGTCACCTGGTTCTTTGCGATATCCAGATTGATATTCTTCAGGGCATGGAATTTGCCGTAGTAGAAGTTCAAATCACGAACCTGAATTTTACCCGGGGCAGTATCAACCATACTCATTTCACTCTTTTCCTCATTCGGCGTCGCATCCGCCACGCCGTAAATTTTGCCTGATGGCGCGCAGCTTTCAGGCCTACAAAAGGTACAACCGTAGGCCGGATAAGGCGATTACGCCGCCATCCGGCAAGTCGTCTTAACCGTGTTTACGCTTAGCGAAAATAACGCGCGCCAGAATGTTCAGCAGCAGAACACACAGCGTGATAATCAGTACCCCGGCCCAGGCCAGTTGCTGCCATTCCGCAAACGGACTCATCGCAAATTTAAAGATGGTGACCGGCAGGTTAGCAATCGGCTGCATCATGTCGGTACTCCAGAACTGGTTGGAGAGCGCGGTAAACAGCAGCGGGGCGGTTTCACCTGCGATACGCGCAATCGCCAGCAGGATACCGGTCATGATCCCGGAGACAGACGCTTTCAGCGTAATCGCGGAGATCATTTTCCACTTCGGCGTTCCCAGCGCATAGGCTGCTTCACGCAGACTGTCCGGCACCAGCTTCAACATGTTTTCAGTGGTTCGAATCACGATAGGCACCTGCAACAGCGCCAGCGCAATCACGCCCGCCCAACCGGAGAAGTGCTCCATCTGCGCGACCACGATGGTGTAGACGAACAGACCGACCACGATAGACGGTGCGGAGAGCAGAATGTCGTTGATGAAACGAATCACTTCCGCGAGCCAGGATTTACGGCCATATTCTGCCAGATAGATCCCCGCCATAATTCCCAGCGGCGTACCAAACACGGTCGCCCAGAGGATTAACAGGCCGCTGCCCGCCAGGGCATTCGCCAGCCCGCCGCCCGCCGTGTTGGGCGGAGGCGTCATTTCAGTGAACAGCGCCAACGACATCCCATCAATACCGCGGGTTATCGTCGACATCAGGATCCAGATAAGCCAGAACAAACCAAACGCCATTGTCGCCATAGAGAGCGTCAACGCGATGCGGTTTTTCATCCGGCGCTTAGCCTGCATTTTACGGCGGGATTCAGCCAGTTCTGCGGTAGTTTGCATGTCAAGCGTTGCCATTAGCGCGCCCCCTCGTTCTTCGCAAGGCGCATAATCATCAACTTAGATGCAGCCAGCACAATGAAGGTAATCACAAACAGAATCAGGCCCAGCTCCATCAACGCGGCAACGTGCAGACCGGATTCGGCTTCCGCGAATTCATTCGCCAGCGCAGAAGTAATGCTGTTGCCTGGCATATACAGCGAGACGCTGTCGAGCTGGTAGGTGTTACCGATAATGAACGTAACCGCCATCGTTTCACCCAGCGCGCGACCTAAGCCCAGCATGATGCCGCCAATCACGCCATTTTTGGTGAACGGCAGCACGATGCGCCAGATAACCTCCCAGGTAGTACAGCCGATACCGTAGGCGGACTCTTTCATCATCACTGGCGTTTGTTCGAACACATCACGCATCACCGCCGCAATGTACGGAATGATCATGATGGCGAGGATCACGCCTGCCGCCAGAATACCGATACCAAACGCCGGACCAGAGAACAGGGCGCCAACAAACGGAATGTTGGAAAGAATATTCCCGACCGGTTCCTGGAACCAGGTGGCGAACAGCGGAGCAAAGATGAACAACCCCCACATGCCGTACACGATACTCGGAATGGCTGCCAGTAGTTCAATAGCGATACCCAACGGGCGACGTAGCCAGCCAGGTGCAAGTTCAGTCAGAAACAGGGCAATACCAAAGCTCACCGGAACGGCAATCAGCAGGGCGATAAAGGAGGTGACCAGCGTGCCATAAATAGGCACCAGCGCGCCGTAAATATCGTTTGGCGCGTCCCACTCCTTGGTCCACAGGAAGGAGAAACCGAATTTCTCAATGCTGGGCCAGGAGGAGATGATCAGAGAGACAATAATGCCACCTAACATCAATAGCACAATCAGCGCAGCCAGTTTGACCAGCGCGCTGAATATCATGTCACCCTTTTTACCCGGTGGGTTAAAAGCAGGCTTGGTTGCAGCCATAAATCACTCTTTCCATTAAACGCGTTTACGAAATTGCCCCAACCGGATGGCGCTACGCTTATCCGGCCTATAAAGCGGGCCTACATTCGGAACTGTAGGGCGGATAAGCGTAGCGCCATCCGCCAATTCGTCAAAGATATTCTATTAGTAAAGGGCTTTACCGCTGCTATCCTTCACATTGGTCTTCCATGCGGCACGAATCTGCTCAACCACACTGTCCGGCAGGCTGGCGTAATCCAGGTCGTTAGCCTGTTTGCCGCCATTTTTGTAAGCCCAGTCGAAGAATTTCAGCACTTCAGCACCCTGCTCAGGTTTCTTCTGCTCTTTGTGAACCAGGATGAAGGTCGTGGACGTAATCGGCCACGCATCATCTCCTTTCTGGTTCGTCAGATCCTGGGCGAAAGATTTACTCCAGTCAGCGCCTTTTGCCGCGTTAGCGAAGTTCTCTTCCGTCGGACTTACCGGCTTGCCATCCGCAGAGACCAGTTTGGTGTAAGCCAGGTTATTCTGCTTAGCATAGGCGTATTCAACGTAGCCGATTGAGCCCGGCAGACGCTGTACGAACGCGGCGATACCGTCGTTACCTTTACCGCCCAGACCGGTCGGCCAGTTAACCGTTGAGCCTGCGCCCACTTTGGTTTTCCACTCTTCGTTCACTTTTGCCAGATAGCTGGTGAAAACGAACGAAGTACCGGAACCATCAGCACGACGCACAACGGCGATATTCTGAGAAGGCAGTTTTACACCCGGATTCAGTTTGGTGATGGCTTCATCATCCCACTTTTTGATTTTACCCAGATAGATATCACCCAGGGTTTTCCCATCCAGCACCAGTTCGCCAGACTTCAGACCCGGAATGTTCACCGCCAGCACCACGCCGCCGATCACGGTCGGGAACTGGAACAGACCTTCCTGATTCAGTTTTTCGTCAGACAGCGGCGCATCAGAGGCACCGAAATCAACGGTATTTGCGGTAATTTGTTTTACGCCACCGGAGGAGCCGATACCCTGGTAGTTCACTTTACTACCGGTCTCTTTCTGATAAGTATCCGCCCATTTGGCATACACTGGCGCAGGAAAAGTTGCACCTGCACCTGTCAGACTTGCTGCTGCGAATGCAGAGAAAGCACTCATCGATAAGGTCGCGGCGACAACAGTTGCGACAGTGGTACGCATAACTTTCATAATGTCTCCTGCACGATTTTCGTAAATCATTGTTAAGTGGCTACGATGAGCAAAATAGGACAAACAGGTGACAGTTAAATGTACGAAATATGACAGTTTTATGACAATGCAAATCTCACTGAAAAACAAAACAAATTTTTGTTTTTAATCAGTGTGTTAAATAGCCATATGACAACGGTATTTCAGAAAAATTTTCTTTATATGACACTGAAAAAAGTAGCTGAAGATGACGATTTGTCACAATAAAACGGCAGGATAATTGATTAAAAACAGAGCGGGAGCAAAAAAATGCCCCGCTTTCGCAGGGCATAAATGTGTTACTCGACGGTAACCGATTTTGCCAGGTTACGCGGCTGATCCACGTCGGTGCCTTTAATCAGCGCCACGTGATAGGCCAGCAGTTGCAGCGGAACGGTGTAGAAAATAGGCGCAATCACCTCTTCCACATGCGGCATCTCAATGATGTGCATGTTATCGCTGCTGACAAAACCAGCGTCCTGATCGGCGAAGACATACAACTGGCCGCCACGGGCGCGCACTTCTTCGATATTGGACTTCAGTTTTTCCAGCAGTTCGTTGTTCGGTGCCACAACAATCACCGGCATATCAGCATCAATAAGCGCCAGCGGGCCGTGTTTCAGCTCACCTGCCGCATAGGCTTCGGCATGAATGTAGGAAATCTCTTTCAGCTTCAGTGCGCCTTCCAGGGCGATCGGATACTGGTCGCCACGTCCCAGGAACAGCGCGTGATGTTTGTCAGAGAAATCTTCCGCCAGGGCTTCAATACGTTTGTCCTGAGAAAGCATTTGCTCAATACGGCTAGGCAGCGCCTGCAGACCGTGAACAATGTCATGCTCAATTGACGCATCAAGACCTTTCAGACGCGCCAGTTTCGCCACCAGCATCAGCAGAACGGTCAACTGAGTGGTGAAGGCTTTTGTTGAAGCCACACCGATTTCCGTCCCGGCATTGGTCATCATCGCCAGATCCGATTCACGCACTAGGGAAGAACCCGGAACGTTACAAATGGCGAGTGAACCCAGATAGCCCAGCTCTTTTGACAGACGCAGGCCCGCCAGCGTATCGGCCGTTTCACCGGACTGAGAAAGGGTAATCATCAGGCTGTTGCGGCGCACAGCAGATTTACGGTAGCGGAATTCAGAAGCGATTTCGACATCGCACGGAATGCCTGCCAGAGATTCAAACCAGTAGCGAGAAACCATCCCGGAGTTGTAGGACGTCCCGCAGGCGATGATCTGGATATGCTCAACCTGGGACAGCAGTTCGTTGGCTTTCGGTCCCAGCTCGCTTAAATCCACTTCACCGTGACTAATGCGCCCGGTCAGGGTGTTTTTAATCGCGTTTGGCTGTTCGTAGATCTCTTTTTGCATATAGTGGCGATAAATACCTTTATCACCGGCGTCATATTGCAGATTGGATTCGATATCCTGACGCTTCACGTCTTCGCCATTTTTATCAAAAATCGCGACGGAACGACGGGTCACTTCCGCAATATCCCCTTCTTCAAGGAAGATAAAGCGACGAGTCACTGGCAGCAGTGCCAACTGATCGGAGGCGATAAAGTTTTCACCCATGCCAAGCCCGATAACCAATGGGCTACCTGAACGCGCTGCCAGCAGCGTATCCGGATGGCGGGTGTCCATAATGACAGTACCGTACGCACCGCGTAATTGCGGGATGGCGCGCAGAACTGCATCACGTAATGTCCCCCCCTGTTTCAGTTCCCAGTGCACTAAGTGAGCAATCACTTCGGTGTCGGTTTCAGAAACGAAGGTGTAGCCGCGCGCTTTCAGCTCTTCGCGCAGCGGTTCGTGGTTTTCGATGATACCGTTATGTACCACCACAATATGTTCAGAAACATGCGGATGCGCGTTTGCTTCTGAAGGCTCGCCGTGAGTCGCCCAGCGGGTATGAGCAATCCCTGTGCCACCGTGCAGCGGATGTTCTTCCGCCGCCTGAGACAGCATTTGTACTTTGCCCAGACGACGCAGACGGGTCATATGACCTTCCGCATCCACCACCGCCAGTCCCGCAGAGTCATAACCACGGTATTCCAGACGACGTAAACCTTCGAGAAGGATTTCAGCTACATCACGTTGCGCGATTGCGCCAACAATTCCACACATAGTTTTTTATTTCCGAATCAAGGCATTATGCCTGTCGTTGTCTTTCGACCTGTTTCCCCTTCGTCTTTCACTCCGTAGCGGCGTTGGCTACAGCGCGAAATACTTTGGGTAATGCCCGTATTTTCGGGCGCCCCGAGCCTTGTAGAGAGTGGGGTTATTTTTATGGGTACTGCTTGTGGGGGGAGATATATATTTATCTCCTCTCCCGGGTTTGCCTGATGACGGCTACGCCTTATCAGGCCTACTCAATCGTAGGGCGGGTAAGCGTAGCGCCACCCGCCTTGTTGTTACTTTTTCTTCACCGGGCGTTTCCAGCCCTGCTTGCTGACCTGCGGAACGCGGCTCAACACCAGCTCGTTCTCGGCCACATCGCGCGTTACGGTTGTTCCGGCGGCGATGGTCACCCCGTTACCCACGGTAACAGGTGCCACCAGCTGCGTATCGGATCCAACAAACACATCATCACCGATGATGGTTTTAAACTTATTCGCGCCGTCATAGTTACAGGTGATAGTTCCTGCACCAATATTCACGTTATTGCCAATTTCCGCATCGCCCAGGTAGCTGAGATGACCGGCTTTCGAGCCTTTCCCCAGGCGCGCTTTTTTCATTTCAACGAAGTTGCCAACGTGAGCGCCTTCCATTAACTCAGCCCCCGGACGCAAACGGGCAAACGGTCCAATGGTACAAGCCGCTTCCAGGTGCGCATCTTCCACCACGCTGTACGGACTGATTTCACAGTCATCGCCGATCACACTGTTTTTGATGACGCA
This sequence comes from Citrobacter amalonaticus, assembly GCF_037053465.1. Taxonomy (GTDB): domain Bacteria; phylum Pseudomonadota; class Gammaproteobacteria; order Enterobacterales; family Enterobacteriaceae; genus Citrobacter_A; species Citrobacter_A amalonaticus_H. Next base: position 27,251 of record NZ_JBALIF010000017.1, on the reverse strand, counting down.
GCCGGCACCAATCTTCACGCGATCGCCCAGGGCGACATGACCTTCGATGATAACGTTAGTATCAATTTCAACATCGCGCCCGTGAACGAGCGTACCGCGCAGATCAAACCGTGCCGGATCGCGCAGCATTACACCCGCCAGCAGCAATTTTTCAGCCTGTTCTGACTGATATACGCGCTCCAGACGGGAAAGTTGCAGGCGGTTATTCACGCCTTCCACTTCACTCAGACGATCCGGGTGAACCGCCGCGATTTCACGCCCTTCCTGGTACGCCATCGCAATAATGTCGGTGATGTAGTATTCACCCTGCGCGTTGTTGTTGGTCAGTTTTGACAGCCAGCGTTTCATGTCCGCACCGTTGGCAATCAGGATCCCGGTGTTAATTTCCTGAATCTGACGCTGTTCTTCGCTGGCATCTTTGTGCTCAACGATACCGGTGACTTTGCCGTTTTGACGCGTAATACGACCATATCCGCTGGGGTCGTCCAGCTTGACGGTAAGCAAGCCAATCCCACCCTGCGGCTTTGCATCACGCAGGCGCTGTAGTGTTTCAGTGGAGATCAGCGGTACATCGCCGTAGAGCATTAAAATGTCTTCGTCATCGCCAAAGAAAGGCGCTGCCTGCTGCATAGCATGACCGGTTCCCAACTGCTCAGCCTGTAAAACCCAGTTAAGGTTGTCCTCTTTCAGGGTATTTTTAAGCAGATCGCCACCGTGACCATAGACCAGATGCACCTGAGATGCGCCTAATTCATTAGCTGCATCAATCACATGCTGAACCATCGCTTTCCCGGCAAGGGTGTGCAATACCTTAGGAAGATCCGAATACATACGCGTGCCTTTGCCAGCGGCAAGGATCACAACGCTCATAGCTTTATTCAACATACGCGTCCTGACTGTAATTTGAGAACGAATTTATACTGTTTCACATTGAAAATACTACATTTTTTTCAGCGTGAAATGGGCAGAGGATAAAACGTGCAATCACAGATTTTCCTCAACGGAATATAGAGACATTTTCGTCCATTCGCGCGGCTTTTGTCTTCTGAAAAGTCACTCCAGAGAGTGATTAACGCGGCAGGTTAATGTTTTTGCTCTTTTTTTGATTCATAAAGAAAGATGACGCAACAGTACAAAAATAGCAGGCAAAAAAAACCAGCCTGAAGTCAGACTGGTTTTTATGTTTTCAAGCCGGTGTTACATCGCTTTTTTGGTCAACTCGATAACGCGCAGTTTAGCGATCGCTTTGGCCAGTTCCGCAGACGCCTGAGCGTAATCCACGTCACCATGAGAGCTCTTAATGTGCTCTTCAGCCTTACGTTTCGCTTCCAGGGCTCGCGCTTCGTCGAGATCCTGGCCGCGAATCGCGGTATCAGCCAGTACGGTCACGTTGCCAGGCTGCACTTCAAGAATGCCGCCGGACAGATAGATAAACTCTTCATGACCGTGCTGTTTAACGATGCGAATCATACCAGGCTTAATGGCGGTGAGCAGCGGGGCGTGACCCGGGTAAATTCCCAGTTCACCTTCGCTACCCGTTACCTGGATTTTCTCGACCAGACCAGAGAACATTTGTTGCTCTGCGCTGACGACGTCCAGGTGGTAAGTCATTGCCATATCACCCTCCGATTAAGGCGTTAAAGTTTTTTGGCTTTTTCCACGGCTTCGTCGATGGAACCGACCATGTAGAACGCCTGCTCCGGCAGGTGATCGTATTCGCCTTCCATGATGCCTTTAAAGCCACGGATGGTGTCTTTCAGGGAGACGTATTTACCCGGAGAACCGGTAAATACTTCTGCCACGAAGAACGGCTGGGACAGGAAGCGCTGAATCTTACGCGCGCGAGCTACCACCAGTTTGTCTTCTTCAGACAGTTCATCCATACCCAGGATGGCGATGATGTCTTTCAGTTCCTGGTAACGTTGCAGGATAGACTGTACGCCACGCGCGGTGTCGTAGTGCTCCTGACCAACCACCAGCGGATCCAACTGACGGCTGGTGGAATCCAGCGGGTCAACGGCCGGGTAGATACCCAGAGACGCGATCTGACGGCTCAGTACCACGGTTGCATCCAGGTGAGCAAAGGTGGTGGCTGGAGATGGGTCTGTCAAGTCATCCGCAGGTACGTATACCGCCTGAACGGAGGTGATAGAACCGGTTTTGGTTGAGGTGATACGTTCCTGCAGAACGCCCATCTCTTCCGCCAGAGTCGGCTGATAACCTACCGCTGAAGGCATACGACCCAGCAGCGCGGATACTTCCGTACCGGCCAGGGTATAACGATAGATGTTATCGACGAACAGCAGTACGTCACGACCTTCGTCACGGAATTTCTCCGCCATGGTCAGGCCGGTCAGTGCAACGCGCAGACGGTTTCCCGGCGGCTCGTTCATCTGGCCATACACCAGGGATACTTTATCGATAACGTTGGAGTCGGTCATTTCGTGGTAGAAGTCGTTACCCTCACGAGTACGTTCACCTACGCCCGCAAACACAGAGTAACCGGAGTGCTCGATCGCGATGTTACGGATCAGCTCCATCATGTTTACGGTTTTACCTACGCCCGCACCACCGAACAGACCGACTTTACCGCCCTTCGCGAACGGACACATCAGGTCGATAACTTTGATACCGGTTTCCAGCAGTTCCTGAGAGTTAGACAACTCTTCATAGGACGGTGCTGCGCGGTGGATAGCCCAACGCTCTTCTTCACCGATGTCGCCTTTCATGTCGACGGGCTCGCCCAGTACGTTCATGATACGGCCCAGTGTGGCTTTACCTACCGGGACTTCAATCGGGTGCTCAAGGTCTTTTACGTCAAGACCACGACGCAGACCGTCAGAAGAACCCATTGCGATGGTACGTACGATACCGCCGCCGAGCTGTTGCTGAACTTCCAGCACCAGACGCTCATTACCATTTTGCACCTCAAGAGCATCGTACACGCGCGGTACGGCATCCTGAGGGAATTCGACGTCAACTACGGCGCCGATTACCTGGACAATTTTTCCAGTAGCCATCTTGAATCCTCTACGAATTAACCTGGTTATACCGCGGATGCACCACCGACAATTTCGGTGAGTTCCTGAGTAATGCTGGCCTGACGAGCTTTGTTGTATACCAACTGCAGCTCTTTAATCAGGCTGCCGCCATTGTCGGTAGCGGCTTTCATCGCCACCATACGTGCGGCCTGCTCGCTGGCCAGGTTTTCTACCACGCCCTGATAAACCTGAGATTCCACATAACGACGCAGGAGGGTATCCAGCAGCGCTTTCGGATCGGGTTCATACAGGTAATCCCAGGACTTACGTTTCAAATCATCATCTTCTGAAGCCGGTAACGGCAGCAGTTGAGTGATCGTCGGAACCTGAGACATGGTGTTTATAAATTTGTTGCTGACAATATACAGCTTGTCCAGACGGCCTTCATCGTAGGCCTGCAACATCACTTTAACCGGGCCGATCAGTTCGGACAGAGAAGGGTTATCCCCCATGCCTGTCACCTGAGCAACAACATTGCCGCCCACGGAATTAAAGAAAGAGACCCCTTTAGAGCCGATCATTGCGAGTTCGCACTGAACGCCTTTATCGGACCAGGCTTTCATATCCGCCAGCAGTTTTTTGAACAGGTTAATGTTCAAACCACCGCACAAACCACGGTCGGTCGACACCACCAGGTAGCCCACGCGTTTAACGTCGCGTTCTTCCAGGTAAGGGTGCTTATATTCCAGATTACCGTTCGCAAGGTGACCAATCACTTTGCGCATGGTCTCTGCATAAGGACGGCTGGCCGCCATGCGATCCTGCGATTTACGCATTTTGGAAGCGGCGACCATCTCCATCGCTTTAGTGATCTTCTGCGTGTTCTGGACGCTTGCGATCTTACTACGTATCTCTTTTGCGCCGGCCATGAGCTTCTCCTCAATGCCTTGCGGCCTGTCCTAAGACAAGCCGCCAGACGTTACCAGGACTGGGTTGCTTTGAAGGAATCGAGGATGCCTTTCAGCTTGCCTTCGATTTCGTCGTTATAGCCACCGGACTGGTTGATCTCTTGCATCAGCGGAGCGTGATCACGGTCAACGTAAGCCAGCAGAGCGGCTTCGAAACTACCGATTTTCGCCAGTTCTACATCAGCCAGGTAACCACGTTCTGCTGCGAACAGAACCAGAGACTGCTGCGCTACAGACATCGGCGCATACTGTTTCTGTTTCAGCAACTCGGTCACTTTCTGACCGTGGTCCAGCTGCTTACGGGTTGCATCGTCAAGATCGGATGCAAACTGAGAGAACGCCGCCAGTTCACGATACTGTGCCAGTGCGGTACGAATACCACCGGACAGTTTCTTCATGATCTTGGTCTGCGCTGCGCCACCCACACGGGATACGGAGATACCCGGGTTAACCGCAGGACGAATACCTGAGTTAAACAGGTTGGTTTCCAGGAAGATCTGACCATCGGTAATGGAAATTACGTTGGTCGGAACGAACGCAGAAACGTCACCCGCCTGGGTTTCGATGATCGGCAGAGCGGTCAAAGAACCGGTTTTCCCTTTCACTTCACCTTTGGTGAAAGCTTCAACATATTCCACGTTGACACGTGCAGCACGCTCCAGCAGACGAGAGTGGAGATAGAATACGTCGCCCGGGAATGCTTCACGTCCTGGAGGACGACGGAGCAGCAGGGAGATCTGACGGTATGCGACAGCCTGTTTAGACAGGTCATCATAAATAATCAGCGCATCTTCGCCACGGTCACGGAAGTATTCACCCATCGCACAACCGGCATATGGTGCCAGGTATTGCAGTGCAGCGGATTCGGACGCGGTAGCAACCACAACGATGGTGTTTTGCAGGGCGCCGTGCTCTTCCAGTTTACGTACCACGTTAGAAATGGTGGACGCTTTCTGGCCGATAGCGACGTATACGCATTTGATGCCGGAGTCACGCTGGTTGATGATGGCGTCGATAGCCAGAGCGGTTTTACCGGTCTGACGGTCACCGATGATCAATTCACGCTGACCACGACCGATTGGGATCATGGAGTCAACGGCTTTATAACCGGTCTGAACCGGCTGATCGACGGACTGACGTTCGATTACGCCCGGTGCGATAGCTTCGACAGCAGAGAAGCCGTCGTGCTCAACCGGACCTTTACCATCAATTGGCGCACCCAGCGTGTTAACCACGCGACCCAGCAGGCCACGGCCAACCGGAACTTCCAGGATACGACCCGTACATTTCACTTTCATGCCTTCGGCAAGGTCAGCGTACGGACCCATAACAACCGCACCTACGGAGTCGCGCTCCAGGTTCAGTGCGATAGCGTAACGGTTACCCGGCAGGGAGATCATTTCACCCTGCATACAATCGGCCAGGCCGTGTACGCGGATAACACCGTCACTTACAGAAACAATAGTACCTTCGTTGTGAGCTTCACTCACAACATTGAACTGAGCAATGCGCTGCTTGATCAGTTCGCTGATTTCGGTGGAATTCAGTTGCATGCTCCAGTCCCCTTAAGACTGCAAGACGTCTGCAAGGCGTTCAAGACGGCCGCGTACGCTGCCATCAATGACCATATCACCCGCACGGATGATTACGCCTGCCATTACAGACTTATCAATTTTGCAATTCAGCTTAACTTTGCGTGACAGACGTTTTTCCATCGCAGCGCTAATTTTCGCAAGCTGTTCTTCACTCAGTTCGGTCGCGGAAGTGACTTCTACCTCAGAGGTAGACTCACTCGCGGCACGCAGGTGAATAAACTGCTCAAGAACATCCGGGAGCGCGTTCAGACGGTTATTCTCAGCCATGACCTTAATCAGGTTCTGACCATTTTCGTCCAGTTGCTCACCGCAAACTGCGATAAACGACGCGGCGAGCGTTTCCGGCGCCAGTGCGCCTGAGAGAAGCTCTGCCATTTGTTCGTTCTTCGTTACCTCGGCGGCAAACGCCAGCATATCCTGCCAGCGCTCTACACTTTGGTGTTCGACCGCAAAGTCAAAAGCTGCTTTGGCGTAGGGGCGAGCTACCGTAACAAATTCAGACATCGGCCCCTCCCTCCTTACAGTTCAGCGACAAGTTTATCCACGATGTCGCTGTTAGCAGCTTCATCCACGGAACGTTCGATGATCTTCTCGGCGCCAGCAACAGCCAGGATAGCAACTTGCTTACGCAGCTCTTCACGGGCACGTTTACGCTCGGCTTCAATTTCCGCCTGCGCCTGTGCCACGATTTTAGTACGTTCCTGCTCTGCTTCCGTTTTGGCTTCGTCCAGGATCTGAGCGCGACGTTTGTTCGCCTGCTCGATGATTACCTGAGCTTCCGCCTTCGCTTTTTTCAGCTGGTCGGTCGCGCTGGCCTTTGCAAGGTCAAGATCCTTGTGTGCTCGTTCAGCAGAAGCGAGACCGTCAGCAATTTCTTTTTGACGCTTCTCGATGGCAGCCATTAACGGCGGCCATACATACTTCATGCAGAACAGAACGAACAGGACAAACGCGATGGCCTGGCCGAGGATTGTTGCGTTAAGATTCACAGCACAATGCCTCTATCTAGTTAACGTTCTGATATTGCTCTTAATTCAAGCAACGCTTACTACGCGACAGCGAACATCACGTACAGACCCAGACCTACAGCGATCATCGGGATAGCATCCACCAGACCCATAACGATAAAGAACTGAGTACGCAGCAGAGGAATCAGATCAGGTTGACGCGCTGCGCCTTCCAGGAATTTACCCCCGAGGATGCCGATACCGATCGCAGCACCGATTGCCGCCAGACCCATCATCACAGCGGCAGCCATGTACAGCAGATCCATATTCAGGTTTTCCATGACAGTCTCCAGTTTGTTTCAGTTAAAACGTAGTAGTGTTGGTAAATTAATGCTCTTCAGACGCCATCGACAGATAGACAATCGTCAGAACCATGAAGATGAAGGCTTGCAGCGTAATAATCAGGATGTGGAAAATGGCCCACGGCACATTCAGAATCCACTGTGACCACCACGGCAACAGACCAGCAATCAGAATGAAAATCAGCTCACCGGCATACATGTTGCCGAACAGTCGCAGACCGAGAGAGACCGGTTTGGACAGCAGGCTTACCCCTTCAAGGATTAAGTTGACAGGGATGAATGCCCAGTGATTGAACGGCTGCAGCGTCAACTCTTTCGTGAAGCCACTGATGCCTTTCATTTTGATGCTGTAGAACAGAATGAGGATAAATACGCCGAGCGCCATGGACAGGGTAATGTTCACGTCAGCAGACGGAACCACACGCAGTGCTGGCAGACCGAGGATATGCTCGCCAATGTAAGGCAGCAGGTCGATTGGCAGTAAGTCCATCAGGTTCATCAGGAATACCCAGACGAAGATCGTCAGGGCCAGCGGCGCAATCAGCTTGCTTTTGCCATGGTACATGTCTTTCACGCTACCATGCACAAAGCCGATTATCAGCTCAATCGCGGTCTGAAATTTACCTGGTACGCCGCTGGTTGCCTTTTTGGCCACACTACGGAACATAAGCAGGAACAACAGACCCAGAACCACCGAGAAAAACATGGAGTCAATATTGAGCGTCCAGAAGGTGGCTGGGGGGTTATACGGATCCACCAGCGAGAATGTACGCAGGTCCAACTGAAGGTTGTTCAGATGGTGACCTATGTAATCCTGCGGCGTCATATTTTCTGAAGCCATGATGCCTTTTACCCTTTGTTGTTAATTACAGCCGGCGCCAGTATCTGAACCACCAGCACCAAAACCCACGTAACGATGAGCGGCAAAAATACCGCCTTCAAAACCGCCAACGCCACCACCAGCAAAATCAACATCGCTAACACCTTGAAGGCTTCGCCGAAAGCGAACGTCCAGGCCACTCGGCCCTTAGCAGTTGTATGCGCCTGGTGACGCCAGGCAAATATCATAAACAACATGTTAGGCAGAAAGACTGCCATACCTCCGCATAATGCGGAAGTGCCCCAGAAGGGGTCTTTGAGGCTAAACAGCAATCCACTTGCTACTACCGTCAGAAACTGAATGAACAGAAGCTTACGAGCAACGTTTCGACTCAAGAGCGACACAGACATCACGTTTTTAACTCCTGCTCCCTTCGAGGTATGCCGCGTGTCGTATAAAACGTTCTTTAAGGCTTAGAGTCAAGCATCAAAAAGCGGTCAAATTATACGGTGCGCCCTCGTGATTTCAAACAATAAGTAGCTAAAAGGTGAATAAATGTTTAAATATTTTTCCCTGGCCCACATTTATGACTTTTAGCCAAACTGTGAACGATCATGCAAAACTGCAAATGGCGCGTAAATACTGGCGTTAAAGCGTGCTTCAGATCACATATTGGGCATATTCGCCCCGGCAGTATTTATTTACTTGGCAAATGATGCCTTTTCAACTTTCTGATATTTAAGCCTAAAATTACTCACTGTTTTAAAAACGACTGCTTACACTTCAAAAACCCGCTATTGACATTTTTAATAATTTTTTAACATCAATAAGTGGTTCGTAGCCTGCATTTTTAGCAGACTGATATTTTCAATGCTGACTTAATCGAAAAATGCCACGTAGCTATGTTGATAATAGACGGTAAACGTGGCGTTAAGTGTAACGAGTTATATCACGGGAAAAGCCCCTGGGTTGTAACAAGTTACAGAGCCATTTTTTTCTACTCTTTTTGATAAAAATTAAATTTTGTTTGGCTTAATCACCACCAGATGACGCTCGCCCTCCAGTTGTGGCACCTGTAATTTCACTACCTCATCGACACGAAACGCAGAGGGAAGCGATGCAATTTCCTCTTCCGGCAACTGGCCTTTCAGCGCATAAAAACAGCCCTTCTCACCCGGCAAGTGATGACACCACTCCACCATATCTTTCAGTGAGGCAAATGCACGGCTAATAACGCCATCAAACGGCGGCTCAGCAGGAAACGCCTCCACACGGCTCTGCACCGGCGTGATGTTAGTAAGCGCAAGCTCATGCTGAACCTGGCGTAAAAATCGCACTCGCTTGCCCAGACTGTCGAGCAACGTGAAATGAGATTCGGGACGAACGATAGACAGCGGAACCCCCGGTAGACCAGGCCCAGTACCAACGTCAATAAATCGCGTTCCCTGCAAATGCGGCGCAACCACAATGCTATCGAGAATATGGCGAACCAGCATCTCGTTGGGGTCGCGAACAGAGGTCAGGTTGTACGCCTTGTTCCATTTGTTCAGCATATCGACATAGGCCACCAGCAGGTTTTTCTGGTGATCGGTGAGCGAAATACCAGCCTGATCCAGCAGACGAGAGAGTTTATTGAGCACGTGAATACCTGTTTAGACATGATTTGCCCGGAGGATGTCCACCGGGCAATTTTCAACACATTAAGCGCTGCGGCGCAGCATACCCTGTTTTTTCAGCCATACCAGCAAAATGGAGATAGCGGCGGGCGTCACGCCAGAGATACGCGATGCCTGTCCGATTGAAACCGGTTTGTGATCGTTCAGTTTGGCGATCACTTCGTTCGACAGGCCAGAAACCTGGCGGTAATCCAGGGTTGCAGGCAACAGCGTATTTTCATTGCGCAGTTGCTTTTCGATCTCATCCTGCTGACGAGCGATGTAACCTTCGTATTTGACCTGAATTTCCACCTGTTCGGCAGCCTGTACATCAACCAGACCCGGCGCAAATGGCGTCAGTGCCGTAAGTTGCGCGTAAGTCATTTCCGGACGGCGTAACAGATCTTCGCCGCTGGCCTCACGCGATAGCGGCGCGGTAAGGTGAGCGTTCACTTCGTCGGCAGATTCCGCGGTCGGCGTCACCCAGGTGGATTTCAGGCGCTGGCGTTCCCGTTCGATGTTCTCAAGTTTCTCGTTGAAACGCGCCCAACGCACGTCATCCACCAGACCCAGCTCACGGCCCATTTCGGTCAGACGCAGATCGGCGTTGTCTTCACGTAGCATCAGGCGGTATTCAGCACGCGAGGTAAACATACGATACGGTTCTTTGGTTCCCAGTGTACACAGATCATCCACCAGCACCCCCAGATAAGCCTGAGAACGCGCTGGCGCCCAGCCCTCTTTGTCTGCGGAGAGACGAGCCGCGTTGAGTCCGGCAAGTAACCCCTGCGCAGCGGCTTCTTCATAACCTGTGGTGCCGTTGATTTGTCCGGCAAAGAACAGACCCTGGATAAATTTGCTTTCCAGCGTTGGCTTCAGGTCGCGCGGATCGAAGAAATCATATTCAATCGCATAACCCGGACGAACGATTTTCGCGTTTTCCATCCCCTGCATTGAGCGGACGATTTGCATTTGCACATCGAAAGGCAGGCTGGTGGAGATGCCATTCGGATAAATTTCGTTAGAGGTTAATCCTTCTGGCTCCAGGAAGATCTGGTGCTGGTTTCTGTCGGCAAAGCGCATCACTTTGTCTTCGATCGACGGACAATAGCGTGGGCCGATCCCTTCGATCACACCCGCGTACATCGGGCTACGATCGAGGTTATTGCGGATCACGTCATGGGTTTTCTCATTGGTATACGTGATATAGCACGGTACCTGCTGTGGGTGCTGGGCAGAGTTTCCCATAAACGAGAAGACCGGCATAGGGGTATCGCCATGCTGCTGCGCCAGTACGCTGAAGTCGATAGTGCGCGCATCGATTCGTGGCGGCGTGCCGGTTTTAAGACGGCTGACCCGTAGCGGCAGCTCACGCAGACGGCGAGAAAGTGGAATGGACGGCGGATCGCCAGCACGGCCACCGCTGTAGTTATCCAGACCAATATGAATTTTGCCGTCCAGGAAGGTCCCGACGGTGAGTACAACGGCTTTAGCACGGAATTTCAATCCCATCTGGGTAACGGCGCCAACGACACGATCGTTTTCAACAATCAGATCTTCAACCGCCTGCTGGAAGATCATCAGATTGGGTTGATTCTCCAGCGCAGTCCGCACAGCCTGACGATACAGTACACGATCCGCCTGAGCGCGGGTGGCGCGAACCGCCGGACCTTTGCTGGCGTTTAGTATCCTAAACTGAATACCGGCCTGATCGATCGCCTTTGCCATCAGTCCGCCAAGTGCATCCACTTCTTTTACCAGGTGTCCTTTCCCAATACCGCCAATTGCCGGGTTGCAGCTCATCTGTCCCAGGGTGTCGATATTGTGTGTCAAAAGCAGGGTTTGTTGACCCATACGCGCTGCGGCCATCGCGGCCTCAGTGCCTGCATGACCCCCGCCAATGATGATGACGTCAAAAGGATCCGGATAAAACATGGTAATTGCCTCGCATAACGCGGTGTGAAAATGGATTGAAGCCCGGGCGGTGGATTCTACTCAACTTTAGTCGATGGAGAAAGTCCCGGGATCCTGGGTATTAAAAAGAAGATCTTTTTATTTAGAGATCTGTTCTATTGTGATCTCTTATTAGGATCGCCACTGGCTGTGGATAAGCCGGATCCACCTATTAAGATCAATACGTTGGTAAGGATCATTAGCTGTGAATGATCGGTGATCCTGGTCCGTATAAGCTGGGATCAGAATGAAGGGTTATACACAACTCAAAAACTGAACAACGGTTATTCTTTGGATAACTACTGGTTGATCCAAGCTTTCCACCAGACTTATCCACACTCGATCGCTCGATCTTTACACTTATTTGAGTAAATTAATCCAGGATCCCAGCCAGGCTTCCGCTGGATCTTCCGGAATATCGTGTTCCAGGATGTTGATCCGGAGCGTTTCGCCAATCTGTTTGGCTCCTGAATTTTTCAGTTCTGCTTCTATTTTCTCTATAGCGCCACAGAAAGTGTCATATTCACGACTACCGATACCGATCGCACCAAAACGCACCTGCGACAGATCGGGGTTCTGAGACTGAAGATCTTCATAGAAAGGGACAAGGTTATCTGGAATATCTCCCGCACCATGCGTGGAACTGATAACCAGCCAGAGCCCGGATGCGGAGAGATCGTCTAACAGCGGGCCATGCAGGGTTTCAGTCGAAAAACCGGCATCCTCCAGCTTTTCAGCCAGGTGTTCTGCAACATATTCAGCGCCGCCGAGGGTGCTGCCGCTAATAAGAGTTATGTCAGCCATACGAGCCCATCCTGTTAAAGAAGGGCTATTGTACGCTGTGAGTGAGCTGGGATCTACCTGTGGAAAAATGTGGGATTAAAAATGGCGATCACGGCTTAATGGTACGCATGATAGGGTTTTGCAGAACGATCAGCGTCTCGGTGGATTGTATTTCATCAATTGTTTGGATCTTGTTGATAAGTACATGCTGGAGCGCATCGATCGATCGGCACATGACTTTAATAAAGATACTGTAGTGGCCCGTGGTGTAGTACGCCTCGGTGACTTCATCCAGACTTTCCAGTCTGGCCAGTGCCGAAGGATAGTCCTTGGCGCTTTTAAGAATGATGCCGATAAAGCAGCCAACGTCATAACCCAGTTGCTTCGGGCTGACGTCAATGCGTGCGCCGGTGATGATCCCCGCCTGTTTCATCTTTTCTACACGAACGTGAATCGTCCCCGGGCTGACGCCAAACTGTTTCGCCAGTTCGGCGTAGGCGGTACGGGCATTTTCCATTAAGGCATCCAGAATGCCGCGGTCCAGATTGTCGATCTGATAATTTTCCATAGGTTTTTCTTATGTGTATTAATGATTCACTCTATTTTAGCGGCTAATTTTAACGAATCAAAATCGAATTCGGCTTTTTGTTTGTTGATTATTGAATGTTACCCCCTTTCTGTTGCTTAATCATAGGCAACAGGACGCAGGAGTAAAAAAATGAAAACCGCTTACATTGCCAAACAACGCCAAATTAGCTTCGTGAAATCTCACTTCTCTCGTCAACTGGAGGAGCGTCTGGGTCTGATTGAAGTCCAGGCACCGATCCTCAGCCGTGTAGGGGATGGCACGCAGGATAACTTGTCGGGCTGTGAAAAAGCGGTGCAGGTAAAAGTGAAAGCGCTGCCAGATGCTCAGTTCGAAGTGGTGCATTCACTGGCGAAATGGAAACGTCAAACGCTGGGACAACACGACTTCAGCGCGGGCGAAGGGCTCTACACGCACATGAAAGCCCTGCGCCCGGATGAAGACAGACTTTCTCCGCTCCATTCGGTCTATGTCGATCAGTGGGACTGGGAACGTGTGATGGGCGACGGTGAGCGTCAGTTCTCCACTCTGAAAAGCACGGTAGAGGCTATCTGGGCGGGAATTAAAGCGACCGAAGCCGCAGTGAGTGAAGAGTTTGGTCTGGCACCGTTCCTGCCAGAGCAGATCCACTTTGTTCATAGTCAGGAATTACTGAGCCGTTATCCGGGTCTTGATGCCAAAGGTCGCGAACGTGCGATCGCCAAAGAATTAGGCGCGGTTTTCCTCGTGGGGATCGGCGGCAAGCTCAGCGACGGTCATCGCCATGATGTTCGCGCGCCGGACTATGATGACTGGAGTTCCGCATCCGATCTCGGTTATGCCGGTCTGAACGGCGATATTCTGGTCTGGAACCCGGTACTGGAAGATGCGTTTGAACTCTCTTCCATGGGGATCCGTGTGGATGCCGACGCGCTGAAACATCAGCTCCGTCTGACCGGCGATGAAGATCGTCTGAGTCTGGAATGGCACCAGGCGCTGCTGCGCGGTGAAATGCCGCAAACTATCGGCGGCGGCATTGGCCAGTCTCGTCTGACCATGCTACTGCTGCAACTGCCGCACATTGGCCAGGTACAGTGCGGTGTATGGCCTTCAGAGGTTCGCGAAAGCGTCGCTTCTCTGCTGTAATCCTATCGCCGCCAGCGTCTCAGCAGGCGGCTTCGCATCCCGGTATCAAAGCGCCAGATATGATCGAAAATGCGCATGATGCCGGGTTTGCCGTGGGCTGACATCGCCACCGCGTGGAAGCGATGCTGGTGAACCCGCTGTAGTTCTCCGACTTTACTCACCACGTCGTCAGGCAAGCGCTGGGCGATAAAATCCGAAATCACTACCGCATCGGCGTCAAACCATTCCCGTCCCTGCATGCGCTCAATAATGGCGCGAAAACAACTGGCGATATCCGTACCGCCGCGAAAGCGCTGGCTCAGAAAACGGATAGCCTGTTCGATACCCTGCGGGCCGGAAAGCTCATAGCGCACCACTTCTGTGGAAAACAGCATAATGAAGCAGCGACGATTATCGGCCAGTGCGATACGCATGAGCGCCAGGCAAAAGGCCTTTGCGCACTGCTCGTTAAAGCCGCCCATTGAGCCGGAAGTGTCTACGCACACAATGAACGGTCCGCGCGGTTGCTCGTCGAAATCCTGATGAATCACCGGTCGTTCGGTAATCTTCTCGCGCCAGGCTTCACCGTGCAGGCGATAGGTAAGCAACTGTTTTTCCACCAGCCGCCGGTAGAACTCATACTCCAGTTCCGTTATGCCGAGGGTAGCCAGTTCCGGCGGCAACAGGCGTAAAATATCGTCGCTTTGCTGAATGCCATCGACCTGCTCAGGAACCGTGGCGGGTTCGCGCACCAGCGTACGAAAAGTCTCCATCGGCGCGTCTTTACGCGGGACGGATTTCGCTTCTCTTGAACGTCCCAACTGTTCTGCCAGCCGTTTCAGCTCGGGCTGTTCAGTCAGAAATTCACCGTATTTCACGATGAGCTGATAATCTCCGCGTTTAAGCTGGCCTGCGCTCATATCCCACAGACGACCCGCCGCCGTTTCGTTTTCTGCCAGAACCGGATCCAGTTGGCCGCTCAGCGTCATTCGTTCCTGAACTTCGCTGAGCAACTGCTCGCGTTCTTCTTCCAGCAATTGCTGGTTAAGCGTGGTTGCCTGCACCACCAGACTCAGCCGCCAGCGCTGTAGAAAGAGCGTGTGCAGGGCAGAGGTAAAGGCGGCATTGTTGTCGACCAGTTGCTGTGCCTGCTCTGCATAGGGCGAGTGCAGCCGGTGCAGCAGCGCCAGTATTTGAGGGAGTTGCACGATAAATTGTGGCGTAGAGAGGAGCTGGCTTTGCTGATAGCACATCACCTCTTCCGTTAATTCAGGCGGGACGCGCGTCTCTTTTAATCGGCTTCGTAGCGTTTCACGCCAGCGTGGCAGGTCGTCGGTAATCGCCGCTTTCAGACGAGGGAATTTCTCAAAAAACACTGCCAGTTGAGGCGAAGCCAGCAGAGCGAGGATTATCTCTTCGATCATCCCCTCTTCGCTGACGGCTAACATGACATTGAGGGTATCCAGCGTCAGCATTGTTTCGCCTGACGAATCTGTTCGCCCACATCCTGAAGGCTGGCTTCAATTCGACCTAACCAGTCGCTATGAATAAACAGGCACTTTTGCTGCTCGCTAAAGCGCGTATGCTGCTGATGCCAGTCGTTTTCCAGTTCTTCCAGTTGTTGTTTTATTTCACCAGGCATCTCCTCTTCTGAGGAACCTGGCTGTGCCAGGCGCGTTCCCTGTAAACTGACATCACGTACCACCAGATGCTGGGCGCTATCCACTTCCATATTCAGCGTCTGGGCAAAGCCTATCCCATTGAGCTTGCCACGGATCTCGCCGCCTTTTGCCAGCCATTGCGCCAGCGCGGAGCGATCAAAAGTGATATGAATGACTTCCATATCATGCAATTTCAGCGGTTTTTGCAGCAGTAGTGTCAGGCTGGATGCGGTAACGCCAGGCGGTAAATCATAATGCGGACGACGACTGAACATCCCTCCCTGACGGATCACGGTGAATGCGGTTTTATCGCTTTGCTGCTGTTGCAACTGGATGCGCCGCTGAACGATACCACCAAGGCGTGTCAGTAGCGTCTGCTGTTGCCAGGCGTGTCCGGTCATCAATATTTCGAGCTGCTGTTGCATCAGGTTCAGACTCTGAGCGTCATACCATAAACAATCTTTCAGCAGAATCAGATCAACTGGCGCTACGGCATCGCGACCGCTGAAGAAGGCGCTGGCCTGTAACAGGCGGATGGCTTTCTTCCAGCGACGGTCTGAAACGTATGGCGCATCTGGAATATTCTCCAGTTGCTGACGCAGCGTAAAGATCAGTTCAAATACATGATCGGGCAGCGTAATGGCGCCAATCTCTTTTTGCCACTGGTTGTACTCTTCATCACTCACCTGCAGCGAGGCCGGTACGGGGTTTTCAGTTTCGTCCTGTTGGCTGGTCAGCAGAGAACGAAAGTTCGCTTTATCCTGCACTTTGTCCAGCCATAAACGGATCAACATTCGGTCGTACAGTGCTTCCAGACTGCTGTCCGCCTCAGGTAATTCGTTAGAGGCCGCTACCAGCAGACGCATGGGGATTTTTTCTTCGTGCGCGCCATTACGGAAATGACGTTCGTTAATCGCAGTTAACAACGTATTGAGAATGGCCGGACCTGCCTTCCAGATCTCATCAAGAAAAACGATTTCTGCTTCGGGAAGGTATCCTGCAGTTAAGCGCTCGTAACGCCCTTCATCTTTTAGCGCCTGAATAGAGAGTGGACCAAACACCTCTTCCGGCGTGGAGAAGCGTGTCATCAGATATTCAAACGCGCGTGCATTCTGGAAGGCAAATTTCAACCGGCGTGCGATCAGGCTTTTGGCGATACCCGGTGGTCCAAGTAAGAACACGCTTTCTCCGCTCAGGGCAGCCAGCAGGCAAAGCCGAATGGCGTGGCTACGTTCATAAAGCCCTTTTTCCAGCGCGCTGCTCAGGCGGGAAATTCTTTCCGCTAATAAATGTGGGTGAGCCATAATAGAGTGGCGTCCTTTCATAAAATGTACTGCGTTAAGTGCGAGTATAGACGTTTCATCCCAGAGGCTGAACCTGTCTGAGAGGCGGTTTATTTTTCTTTGAGCCAGGTTAATCTGGACACATTTAGGGGTACGATTTTTCCATTAATCGTGCATACTGTGCGCTTTTGTGGGCCAAGGGACTACGCACACATTTCTTTTATATATGAAAGACTAGTCTATGAGCACTGATAATAAGCAATCATTGTCTGCGATAACCCTCGCAGCTATTGGGGTTGTCTACGGTGATATTGGTACCAGCCCACTTTATACACTTCGTGAATGTTTGTCCGGTCAGTTTGGTTTTGGCGTTGAACGTGATGCTGTTTTTGGTTTTCTGTCGCTGATTTTTTGGCTGCTTATCTTTGTGGTATCCATTAAGTATCTGACTTTCGTCATGCGTGCTGATAACGCGGGCGAAGGGGGGATCCTGACGTTGATGTCGCTGGCGGGGCGTAATACCTCTGCCAGAACGACCTCCATGCTGGTCATCATGGGCCTGATTGGAGGAAGTTTCTTTTATGGCGAAGTGGTGATCACTCCGGCAATTTCCGTGATGTCGGCGATTGAAGGTCTGGAGATCATTGCGCCGCAACTGGATACCTGGATTGTCCCGTTGTCGATCATCGTTCTGACGCTGTTGTTTATGATTCAAAAACACGGTACCGGAATGGTGGGGAAGCTCTTTGCGCCCATTATGCTGGCCTGGTTTTTGATTCTCGCCGTGCTTGGCCTGCGCAGTATTATCGCCAATCCGGAAGTCCTGCAGGCGTTGAACCCAATATGGGCGGTGCATTTTTTCCTCGAATATAAAACCGTTTCGTTTATCGCTCTTGGCGCGGTGGTGCTGTCAATTACCGGCGTGGAAGCGCTGTACGCGGATATGGGCCATTTCGGGAAGTTTCCCATTCGGCTGGCATGGTTTTCCGTGGTGCTGCCCTCACTGGTGCTCAACTATTTTGGTCAGGGCGCGCTGTTGCTAAAGCATCCGGAAGCGATTAAAAATCCGTTCTTCCTGCTGGCGCCTGACTGGGCGTTGATTCCGTTGTTAATCATCGCGGCGATGGCGACGGTTATCGCTTCCCAGGCGGTGATTTCAGGCGTCTTCTCGCTGACGCGCCAGGCGGTTCGTCTGGGCTATTTGTCACCGATGCGTATCATTCACACGTCAGAAATGGAGTCCGGTCAGATCTATATTCCGTTCGTGAACTGGATGCTCTATATCGCGGTGGTGATTGTGATTGTCAGCTTCGAACACTCCAGTAATCTGGCGGCGGCATACGGGATTGCCGTCACCGGTACGATGGTATTGACCTCGATTCTTTCGACCACCGTGGCACGTAATAACTGGCACTGGAATAAATACTTTGTCGCGCTGATCCTCGTCGCGTTCCTGTGCGTGGATATTCCGCTGTTCTCGGCGAACCTCGACAAACTGATGTCTGGCGGCTGGCTGCCGTTGTCGCTGGGGCTGATGATGTTCACCATCATGACCACCTGGAAAAGCGAGCGTTTCCGTCTACTGCGTCGTATGCATGAACATGGTAACTCTCTGGAAGCGATGATTGCGTCACTGGAGAAATCTCCGCCAGTGCGTGTGCCTGGCACGGCGGTGTACATGTCTCGCGCGCTGAATGTGATTCCTTTTGCGCTGATGCATAACTTAAAGCACAACAAGGTGTTGCATGAGAGAGTGATCCTGTTGACGTTGCGTACTGAAGATGCGCCGTATGTGCATAACGTTCGCCGCGTGCAGATTGAGCAGTTGTCTCCAACGTTCTGGCGCGTAGTGGCCAGTTACGGCTGGCGTGAAACGCCGAATGTGGAAGAGGTCTTTCACCGATGTGGTCTTGAAGGGTTGAGCTGCCGAATGATGGAGACGTCTTTCTTTATGTCGCACGAGTCGCTCATCGTGGGTAAGCGTCCCTGGTACTTACGACTGCGCGGCAAGCTGTATCTTCTTCTCCAGCGAAACGCGCTGCGTGCGCCCGACCAGTTTGAGATCCCGCCTAACCGCGTGATTGAATTGGGGACACAGGTCGAGATCTAATCCCTTCTGAAAATGCCGGGTGGCGCTTTGCTTACCCGGCCTACCAAACCCCCCGCCAACCCACAATAATTGTCTCTGCATTTCACTTAGCGAAACGTTTCGACGGCGATCACAATTCTGTTACGTCATGATGGTTTTCTGCTCATATCTCAGACTAAACTTAAAACCAGCGAAACGTTTCGCTAGTGGAGCAAGAAAATGAAGAAAGGCACTGTACTCAACGCTGATATTTCGTCGGTCATCGCCCGTCTGGGACATACTGATACGCTGGTGGTGTGTGATGCGGGGTTACCCATTCCCGCCAGTACAACACGTATCGATATGGCATTAACCCAGGGGGTACCTTCTTTTATGCAGGTACTGGATGTGGTGACCCGTGAAATGCAGGTTGAATCAGCCATTCTCGCGACGGAAATTAAACAACATAATCCGCAACTCCATGAAACGTTGCTCAGCCACATTGAGCAACTGCAGCAACACCAGGGAAACACCATTGAAATTCGTTACACCACGCATGAACAATTTAAAAAACTAACCGCAGACAGCCAGGCTGTCATTCGCAGCGGGGAGTGCTCCCCGTATGCGAATATCATTCTCTGTGCCGGCGTGACCTTCTGAGGCCATCATGGACGCATTACTGCAACTCAAAGGGATCGATAAAGCGTTCCCTGGCGTAAAAGCGCTATCCGGCGCCGCACTTAACGTTTATCCAGGCCGTGTGATGGCGCTGGTAGGCGAGAACGGTGCGGGCAAATCCACCATGATGAAAGTATTGACCGGCATCTATACTCGCGATGCTGGGTCGCTGTTGTGGTTGGGGAAAGAAACCACCTTTAACGGACCTAAATCATCCCAGGAAGCCGGGATTGGTATTATTCATCAGGAGCTTAACCTAATCCCTCAACTCACTATCGCGGAGAATATTTTTCTCGGACGTGAGTTCGTCAATGGCTTTGGCAAGATCGACTGGAAGAAGATGTATGCCGAAGCGGATCGCCTGTTAGCCAAACTCAATCTGCGCTTTAAGAGCGACCGCCTGGTCGGGGAATTATCGATAGGCGATCAGCAGATGGTGGAAATCGCCAAAGTCCTGAGTTTTGAATCAAAAGTCATCATCATGGATGAACCGACGGATGCGCTCACCGACACTGAAACCGAATCCTTGTTTCGTGTGATTCGTGAGCTGAAGTCGCAGGGGCGCGGGATTGTCTACATTTCTCACCGAATGAAAGAGATCTTCGAAATCTGCGATGACGTGACCGTTTTCCGTGACGGGCAATTTATTGCCGAACGCGAAGTGGCTTCATTAACGGAAGATTCGCTGATTGAAATGATGGTGGGGCGTAAGCTCGAAGATCAGTATCCGCGTCTGGATAAAGCGCCTGGCGACATCCGCCTGAAGGTCGATAACCTGTGTGGACCAGGGGTGAACGATGTCTCTTTTACTCTGCGTAAAGGCGAAATTTTAGGCGTATCGGGCTTGATGGGCGCAGGCCGTACCGAACTGATGAAGGTGCTGTACGGCGCGCTGCCGCGCACCAGCGGTTATGTCACGCTCGACGGTCATGAAGTGGTGACTCGATCGCCGCAGGACGGGCTGGCAAACGGCATCGTCTATATTTCTGAAGACCGTAAGCGTGACGGTTTAGTGCTAGGCATGTCGGTAAAAGAGAATATGTCGCTGACCGCGCTGCGTTATTTCAGTCGTGCTGGTGGCAGTCTGAAACATAAAGATGAGCAACAGGCTGTGAGCGATTTTATCCGTCTGTTCAACGTGAAAACCCCGTCAATGGAGCAGGCGATTGGTCTGTTGTCTGGCGGGAATCAGCAGAAAGTGGCAATTGCCCGTGGGCTGATGACCCGTCCGAAAGTGTTGATCCTCGATGAACCTACCCGTGGCGTTGACGTGGGCGCCAAGAAAGAAATTTATCAGTTAATTAACCAGTTTAAGGCCGACGGCCTGAGCATCATTCTGGTCTCTTCTGAGATGCCAGAAGTATTAGGCATGAGCGATCGGATTATCGTCATGCATGAAGGGCATCTCGGCGGTGAATTCACACGCGAGCAGGCCACCCAGGAAGTTCTGATGGCTGCCGCTGTGGGCAAGCTTAATCGCGTGAATCAGGAGTAAAAAAGATGACTACCCAGGCTGTTTCTGGTCGCCGTTATTTCACCAAAGCATGGTTAATGGAGCAGAAATCGCTCATCGCCCTGTTGGTGCTGATCGCGATTGTCTCAACATTGAGCCCTAACTTTTTTACCGTAAATAACCTGTTCAACATTCTTCAACAGACCTCCGTTAACGCCATTATGGCGGTAGGCATGACGCTGGTGATCCTGACATCGGGTATCGATCTGTCCGTCGGTTCCCTGCTGGCGCTCACCGGCGCTGTTGCCGCTTCAATTGTAGGGATTGAAGTGAATGCGCTGGTGGCCGTTGCAGCAGCCCTGGCGCTAGGTGCCGCTGTTGGAGCTGTCACGGGGGTGATTGTCGCGAAAGGCCGCGTTCAGGCGTTTATCGCCACGCTGGTTATGATGCTGTTGCTGCGCGGCGTGACAATGGTGTACACCAACGGAAGTCCGGTTAATACCGGTTTTACCGATAATGCGGATCTGTTTGGTTGGTTCGGTATCGGCCGTCCGCTGGGGGTGCCTACGCCAGTCTGGATCATGGGGATTGTTTTCCTCGCGGCGTGGTACATGCTGCACCACACGCGTCTGGGCCGTTATATCTATGCGCTGGGCGGTAACGAAGCGGCAACACGCTTGTCCGGCATTAGCGTCAGTAAAATTAAGATTATCGTTTATTCACTGTGTGGGCTGCTGGCATCGCTGGCGGGCATCATTGAAGTGGCGCGCCTCTCCTCCGCACAGCCGACTGCCGGTACGGGCTATGAGCTGGATGCCATAGCCGCCGTGGTGCTGGGTGGAACCAGTCTGGCGGGCGGTAAAGGACGTATTGTTGGGACCTTGATCGGCGCATTAATTCTTGGTTTCCTCAATAATGGTTTGAATTTGTTAGGTGTTTCCTCCTATTACCAGATGATCGTCAAAGCTGTGGTGATTTTGCTGGCGGTACTGGTAGACAACAAAAAGCAGTAACAACGACTACAGGACATCTTAAATATGAACATGAAAAAACTGGCTACCCTGGTTTCTGCTGTTGCGCTAAGCGCCACCGTGAGCGCGAATGCGATGGCGAAAGATACCATTGCGCTGGTGGTCTCCACGCTCAACAACCCGTTCTTTGTCTCTCTGAAAGAGGGGGCGCAGAAAGAAGCCGATAAACTGGGTTACAACCTGGTGGTGCTGGATTCTCAGAACAACCCGGCGAAAGAGCTGGCGAACGTTCAGGATTTAACCGTACGTGGTACAAAAATTCTGCTGATCAACCCGACGGATTCTGACGCGGTAGGGAATGCCGTGAAGATGGCTAACCAGGCGAAAATCCCGGTGATCACGCTTGACCGTCAGGCAACCAAAGGGGATGTCGTCAGCCATATTGCGTCTGATAACGTACTTGGCGGCAAAATTGCCGGTGACTACATCGCGAAGAAAGCCGGTGAAGGTGCAAAAGTGATTGAACTGCAAGGTATTGCCGGTACTTCAGCAGCGCGTGAGCGTGGCGAAGGTTTCCAGCAGGCTGTTGCGGCACACAAATTTAACGTCCTGGCCAGCCAGCCGGCAGATTTCGACCGTACCAAAGGTCTGAACGTCATGCAGAACCTGCTGACTGCGCATCCGGACGTGCAGGCTGTCTTTGCTCAGAACGATGAAATGGCGCTGGGTGCGCTGCGCGCTCTGCAAACCGCAGGTAAATCTGATGTGATGGTGGTCGGATTTGACGGCACACCAGATGGCGAAAAAGCGGTAAATGATGGCAAACTGGCTGCGACTATTGCTCAGTTACCAGACCAGATTGGCGCGAAAGGCGTTGAGACGGCGGATAAGGTGCTGAAAGGCGAGAAAGTTCAGGCCAAATACCCTGTTGACCTGAAACTGGTCATTAAGCAGTAACTGGCGATTCAGGTGATTTCGCATCACCTGAGGGACAGCATATAAAGAAAAGTAAAGTGTGGCATACGCCACCGGGTCAAACCGGTGGCGCTCTCAGATGGACACCCCAATCATGAAAACCGCAGGCAGTCTTGTCGTTCTTGGCAGCATCAACGCCGACCATATCCTGAATCTTGAAACCTTCCCGACACCTGGCGAAACCGTTACCGGAAATCACTATCAGGTGGCTTTTGGCGGTAAAGGGGCGAATCAGGCAGTGGCTGCGGGTCGCAGTGGGGCAAATATTGCGTTTATCGCCTGTACGGGCGATGACGATATCGGTAGCAATATCCGTAAGCAGCTTGTCAGCGACAATATTGATGTTAAACCTGTCAGCGTGATTAACGGTGAGTCTACCGGTGTGGCGTTAATCTTCGTCAATGGCGAGGGTGAAAACGTTATTGGTATACATGCCGGTGCCAACGCAGCCCTGTCTCCAGCGTTAGTTGAAGCGCAGCGTGAGCGTATTGCTCAGGCTTGCGCATTACTGATGCAACTGGAATCACCGATTGAGAGCGTGTTAGCGGCGGCGAAAATTGCAAAGCAAAACAACACGATTGTGGCGTTGAATCCGGCCCCGGCGCGTGAGTTATCCGACGAACTGCTGGCCCGGGTGGATATCATCACCCCGAACGAAACCGAAGCAGAAAAACTGACGGGGATCCGCGTCGAAAATGATGAAGACGCCGCAAAAGCAGCGCAGGCGCTGCATGCGAAAGGCATTTCAACCGTTCTGATTACATTAGGAAGTCGAGGCGTCTGGGCCAGCGTTAATGGCGAAGGTAGCCGGATTCCGGGATTTAAAGTTAACGCGGTGGATACTATTGCCGCAGGTGATACCTTCAATGGCGCGCTGATCACAGCTCTGTTGGAAGATAAACTGCTTCCCGAAGCGATTCGCTTTGCGCATGCTGCCGCGGCGATTGCGGTAACTCGCAAAGGTGCACAGCCTTCTGTTCCGTGGCGAGAAGAAATAGAGGCGTTTTTAGGTCAGCAGAGGTAACGCTTGGCTACAATGAAGGATGTTGCCCGCCTGGCGGGCGTTTCCACTTCAACCGTTTCGCACGTTATTAATAAAGATCGCTTCGTGAGTGAAGCGATTACTGAAAAGGTCGATGCGGCGATCAAGTCGCTAAACTACGCCCCTTCCGCGCTGGCGCGTAGCCTGAAGCTTAATCAGACGCACACGATTGGCATGCTGATTACGGCGAGTACCAATCCCTTTTACTCTGAACTGGTGCGTGGTGTTGAGCGCAGTTGCTTCGAACGCGGTTACAGTCTGGTGTTATGCAATACTGAAGGTGATGAGCAACGTATGAATCGCAACCTTGAAACCCTGATGCAAAAGCGGGTGGATGGCTTGTTGCTGCTTTGTACCGAAACACATCAACCATCGCGTGAAATCATGCAGCGTTATCCTTCAATCCCAACCGTGATGATGGACTGGTCGCCATTTGATGGTGAAGGAGAGAGCGATCTTATACAGGATAATTCGTTACTTGGCGGTGACCTGGCTACGCAACATCTGATTGATAAAGGATTTACCCGTATCGCCTGTATCACCGGGCCGCTGGATAAAACCCCGGCGCGACTGCGTCTGGAAGGGTATCGCGCAGCGATGGCGCGTGCTGGATTGGATATCCTGGACGGTTATGAAATTATGGGTGATTTTGAATTTGGCGGTGGATTTGAGGCGATGCAAAAGCTGCTTTCGCATCAGCACCGACCCCATGCTGTTTTTACCGGTAATGATGCGATGGCGGTTGGCGCTTATCAGGCGTTGTACCAGGCGGGACTTCGTATTCCGCAGGACATGGCAGTGATCGGTTACGACGACATTGAACTGGCACGCTACATGACGCCGCCGCTGACCACCATTCATCAGCCGAAAGATGAACTGGGTGAGCTGGCCATCGATGTACTGATTCACCGAATGGCACAACCCTCCCTGCAACAGCAGCGTTTACAACTTACTCCTGTTCTGATGGCGCGGGGCTCGGTTTAGTTTTGTGTCGATCCTTTATCAGGTTACGGCCATCTTTGGCTTTCAACAGCATAAACATCAGTGCGGACACGATCGTGATCGCGCCCATCGTAATAAAGGTATAGTGGAACTGTTCAACCGTACTGGTTCCCTCCATCCCTTCATAAATACGTAACACTGCTGCACTGATCGCGACCCCTAAACTGATGGACAATTGTTGCGTAACCGCCAGGACGCTGTTGCCGCTGCTGGCGTTGTCATCGGTCAGATCCGCCAGGGTAATGGTGTTCATGGCAGTAAACTGCGTCGACATTGCCATCCCGAGAATGAATAACGGCAGAATCAACATCCAGACGGGCATCGCCGGAGATTGCAAAGAAAACTGTGCAATCATCAGACCGATAAAGACAGTGATGCCAACCAGCGTGAAGCGATAACCCAGGCGACGTAATACCCGCGTCACCATCGATTTTGCCAGTATTGACCCGAGCGCGGTGGGGGCCATCATGCAACCGGCAATCAATGCCGGATAGCCGAACCCTACCTGAAGCATTAGCGGCATCAGGAACGGTACACATCCTGTTCCCAGTCGTGTGGCGAGGTTCCCGGATATGCCGACAGAAAAGGTACGCGTCTTAAACAATAACAGCGAAATCAGCGGAGTGGGATGACGGCGCGCGTGGCGGATATAAACCAGCAGTAACACAATGCTCAGAAGAATAATGGTCAACGCTATCCAGGTGGCGACAATTTTCTCGCCAAACAACTCCATCCCGCTGGAAAAGAGAACCAGACTCAGGCCGAAGAGAAAGAAACCGGTCATATCAAATTTGCGGCGTGGCGTGGTGAAGTTCGGCATATATTTGCGCGCATACAGAATACCTGCGACGCCTATCGGAATATTGATCAGGAAAATCCAGTGCCAGCTGGCCCAGGTGACCAGAACGCCGCCCAGCACCGGACCCAGAATAGGTCCTACCAGTCCCGGCATTGTCACAAAGTTCAGTACGGGCAGCAGTTCACTACGTGGATAAGCCCTTAACAGCGCCAGGCGTGCGACAGGCATCATCATTGCACCGCCAATTCCCTGAATCACACGAAAAACAACCAGCTCAGGCAACGAACTGGAGAGCGCACAGGCCAGCGAGCCCAGGGTAAACAGGCTGACGGCTATCATGAATACGCGTCGGGTACCGAAACGATCGGCCAGCCAGCCGCTCACCGGAATCAACATGGCGACCGTCAGGGTGTAACTTATAATGGCGGACTGCATGGCCAGTGGAGAACGATTGAGACTTTGTGCAATAGCGGGTAAGGCGGTATTAAGAATGGTTGCGTCCAGCGCCTGCATGAAGAAAGCCATGGCTGCGATCCACGGCAACCCGGCCATACTGCGTGCTTTTTTTGGGCTCATGCATGATCCTGTTTATTGTCTGGGCGTTCATTCGGGGCAAATAAAAGCGCCTGACAGGCCTTAAATGCCCCTTCTCCGTCGCTTTGGGCTATCGCATCAACAATCGCCTGATGCAAATCCAGCTTCACAACTGTGTTGTAGGTAATCGAATTGAAATAAGTCTGGTAGACGGAGTGAAACAGAGAGGCGAAGGAGGTCAAGAACGGGTTCGCGCTCATTTCATAAATATGCTCATGCCAGGCCATATCTACTTCTATCCAGCGTTCGCGCCCGAAGTTCTTTTTCAGCGCGACCATCTCTTCCATCAATGTATTCAGATGCGCTTTCTGTTCAGCGGTGCCTTTAGTCGCTGCCAGTAGACATGCCTGAGGCTCCAGACTAATACGCATTACGAGGAAGTGTTCAATAACCTGCGGAAAATTCTCTTCAGTCATCCACCAGGTGAGTAACTCCTGATCGAGAAAATTCCAGTTGGCCTGCGGCATGACACGAGTACCAATGCGAGGACGCGGTAGAACCATCCCTTTGGCGGTTAATGTTTTAACTGCTTCACGTACGGCGGTACGACTTACGCCAAACTGTTCGCCCAGTTCAATTTCTCCAGGGAGAATAGTGCCAGGTGCGTATTCACCTTTAAGGATCTGCTGAGCCAGCTTCTCAGCCAGAACATAGGAAAGGTTTTTCTGTGCGGCCAATTGTTGTGCGCTTAAAGGCATTGCTCTTTGTCCTTTCTCTTTTACTTACTCATTAGTATGCCACCAGGAAGTGTGATTGCGGCTGCAAAAACAGCAAATCGCTTATTTTATGCCACGTTAATACCGCTTTTGGTGAAAAAAGGAACACTCAGCAAATAATTTTAAATTTCCCCTTGTCAGTCCGGAATAACTCCCTATAATGCGCCACCACTGACACGGAACAACGGCACGCAAGCCGCCGGGTCAGCGGGGTTCAGCGATGAATTCCGGCAGGGAAAAGCAAAATAAATGCTT
>NZ_JBALIF010000016.1:0-91315 GCF_037053465.1 Citrobacter amalonaticus | reverse complement strand
CTTTTTCTCAGCGGCGCGGGGTGTGCATAATACGCTTTCCCGCTTCAGAGTCAAGCATTTATTTTGCTTTTCCCTGCCGGAATTCATCGCTGAACCCCGCTGACCCGGCGGCTTGCGTGCCGTTGTTTCGTGTCAGTGGTGGCGCATTATAGGGAGTTATTCCGGACTGACAAGGGGAAATTTAAAATTATTTGCCGAGTGCGCATTTTTTACTCTTTACGATTATTTAACCAACGGATTAGGAGCTAATTGAGCGACTTCCCGGGCAAAACGGGCAACCTGATCCCAGTCGGTATAGATCACTTCTTTATTCGTATCCGTTTCGCCGCCCGACATTTTCATAATGAGTTTTATCATCATGCGGTCATACCAACGATAACGTGGATACAGCAATGCTCCGGCAATGACCGCTATGCGATCGGGTCGCCATGGTGAGCGCAACAAAAACTTACGCACGTAACTGTTGGTTTGCGGCGTCCGCTTTTCAGGTTTACGCGCCACCAGGTTTACGGAGTAAAACGCACTTGGCATGCTATTGAGCCGCGACGCATGCTTCTTCACAAACTCCAGGAAGGCTGAATGGTAGTGTCCATAGCGAATCGATGCGCCAATGACCACACGATCATAGCTATCCCAGTCAGGTTCTTCTGTGCGATGCAAATTGGCAACATCTGCCCAGATGCCAAGCTCTTTAAGTTCCGATGCCAGATAAGAGGCTATTTCGCGAGTTTGCCCATCCCGGGATGAGAAAAGAATCAGTGTTTTCACGTGTTACTCCATTATTCACGCCAGAAGGTTGGGGTAAATAGTACCAGCAAAGTGAAGACTTCCAGACGACCGAATAACATATTAGCAATCAGGATCCATTTCGCCACAGGATTCATACTGGCGAAGTTGTCTGCCACCACCCCCAGGCCAGGCCCAAGGTTGTTCAGCGTCGCCACCACGGAAGCGAAGGCTGAGAAATCATCCACGCCCGTCGCAATAATCGCCAGCATGCTGACAATAAAGACCAGAGCGTACGCTGAGAAAAACCCCCAAACCGCTTCCAGAATACGTTCAGGCAGTGCCCGGTTGCCCAGCTTAATGCTGTAAACCGCATTGGGATGCACCAGACGTTTGAGTTCACGGTTACCCTGCTTGAACAGCAACAGGATACGGATAACCTTGAGTCCCCCGCCCGTAGACCCCGCACAGCCCCCAATAAACGCAGAACAGAGCAAGAGAACAGGCAAGAATAACGGCCAGCGCGCAATGCTGTCCGTCGTGAACCCGGCGGTGGTCGCCATCGAGACGACCTGAAAGAACGCCTGGTTGAGCGTCGTTAACGCCGAACTATAGATGTTATGGAACCACAGCACCAAAGTGCAGATAACCACCAGCGTCAGTTGTACCCCAATGAACATCCGAAATTCCGGATCACGCCAGTAAACCTTCAGACTACGGCCGCTCAGTAAAGAGAAATGAAGGCCATAGTTACAGCCAGAGATCAGTAAGAAGATGGCAATGATGGTATTAATCGTTGGACTATTAAAGTAACCCACGCTGGCATCGTGTGTAGAAAAACCACCAATCGCGATAGTCGCAAAGCTATGTCCAATGGCATCAAACGCGGGCATACCCGCAAACCACAGCGCAAGCGCGCAGGCCACCGTCAGAAGGACATAAATCAGCCACAGGGTTTTTGCCGTCTCGGCAATACGCGGACGCATCTTGTTGTCTTTTAGCGGTCCTGGCATTTCAGCACGGTAGAGCTGCATTCCACCGACACCGAGAATAGGGAGTATCGCGACGGCCAGCACGATTATCCCCATACCGCCAAACCATTGCAGCATCTGGCGATAAAAGAGAATGGCATGCGGCAATGAGTCCAGCCCCACCAGCGTGGTCGCGCCTGTTGTGGTCAGCCCAGAGAATGATTCAAAAAACGCATCGGTAATGGTGAGATTTGGACT
The DNA here is from genome assembly GCF_037053465.1 of Citrobacter amalonaticus. GTDB lineage: Bacteria > Pseudomonadota > Gammaproteobacteria > Enterobacterales > Enterobacteriaceae > Citrobacter_A > Citrobacter_A amalonaticus_H. Next base: position 89,360 of record NZ_JBALIF010000016.1, on the reverse strand, counting down.
TTCAGAGAAGATAAAGGGAAGCGCACCTACACTGCCCAGTACGGTCCAGAACAGCACGACGATCAGAAACCCTTCGCGGGATTTCAGTTCGCCCTTCTCACGACGGTTCGGCCACCACAGCAGGGAGCCAATCACCAGCGCGACAAAAAAGGTTTGCGTAAATGCGCGCCCCGCCCCATCACGATAGATAAGCGCTACCAGCCCCGGGAGGATCATCGTGCCCGAAAATAAGATGACCAGTAGTCCAACAATTCGGGTAATGGCGCGAAAATGCATCTCTGCCGCTTCCTTAGTTCTTCAAAATGAGGTGGGGATTATTCTTCAATCGCGATCAATTGCAATGAACCACGACTAAAATCCGCCAGCTTTGCTGAAAAATCATCCACTTTTGCATAAGGAAGCGCCACCCTGAGCCAAACGAATGCCTGGAAATCACTGTTGATGATTTTGCCATCATGTTGGCCCAGAAGTGCTTCAACGCCGGACAACTGAGCGTACTCACACTGCAAAGTATATTCGGTTAATGGCGTCTTGCGTTGTGTCGTTAACTGACGCAATGCCTGATTTACACCGCCACCGTAGGCTTTAACCAATCCTCCGGTGCCAAGAAGAACCCCGCCGTAGTAACGCACAACCACAGCGGTGATCTCCCCAACACCGCTGCCCATCAACTGCGCGAGCATCGGCTTACCTGCCGTTCCAGCCGGTTCACCGTCATCGGAAAAGCCCAACTGTTGTGAATCATCCGGCGCACCAGCCACCCATGCCACACAGTGATGGCGAGCGTCCGGGTGTGCCGCTCTGACTGATTCTACAAACGCTTTTGCCGCTTCCACGCCTTCGGTATGAGCGAGTAACGTAATGAAGCGGCTTTTTTTGATCTCTTCAACGACGGTAACCGGCGCCGCAGGGATTAACCAACTGTCCATTACGCCAGTTTCAGATCCCGCGTCATGTTCTCAACGCTGTTTTCGTGGATCACCACGTTGTCTTCAATGCGAATGCCGCCAAATGGCTTGAGCGCTTCAATTTTCTGCCAGTTGAAGTGCTTACTGAAAGCGCCTTCACGCCACGGCGCGAGCAGCGATTCAATGAAGTAGAAGCCCGGCTCAATGGTCAGGACCATGCCCGGCTGAAGCACGCGGGTACAGCGCAGGTACGGATATTTAGATGGCGCGGCGAGATGCGTACCGGTGTCATCCTGCATAAAGCCCGCAACATCATGAACCTGCAGACCCAGCGGATGACCGATACCGTGCGGCATAAACGGCCCGGTGAGATCGTTTTCGACCATCGCCTCTTCGCTCATGTCGGTGACAATTTGATGCTTCCGCAGAAGCTTTGCAATCCGCTGATGGAACTGAATATGGTAATCCACATAGCTGATGCCCGCTTTCATGGTGGCAATCAGCGCCAGTTGTTCATCGTTCACATCTTTCACTAACTGCGCATACTCATTGTCGCTTTTCGCCGACCAGGTACGGGTCAGGTCTGCGGCATAACCGTTGTATTCCGCACCCGCATCGAGCAAGAAGCTGCGGATTTCAGACGGTGCCTGATGATCCAACCTGGTGTAATGCAACACTGATGCATGCTCGTTCAGCGCCACGATATTGCTGTACGGTACATCGGTATCGCGGTGACCTGTCGCCGTCAGATAGGCCAGATTGATGTCGAACTCGCTCATTCCTGAACGGAAGGCTTCTTCTGCCGCACGGTGTCCATTCACCGCCATCTTCTGCGCTTCACGCATACAGGCCAGCTCGTAATCGGTTTTATAGGCGCGGTAGTAATGCAGATAATCGATCACCCCTTTCGGGTTGATATTGTGGGCAGCGATATCGAGTTGCAACGCACGTTCAGGAACCGGGCCAATGTAGCCAATATTACCGCGCGCAGCAGGCAACTGGCTGCTAATGCCATCCGCTTTCGGCAGAGCAATCACTTCCACTTCTTCGGTCCAGAAAGAGGTCGGCAACGGTTCAACGTTGTGCCAGTAGTCAACCGGTAAATAGAACCACAGTTTGGGCTTGTTCACGCCATCGACCAGTAACCAGCAATTTGGCACCTGGGTTACGGGTACCCAGGCTTTAAACTGCGGATTGACCTTAAACGGATAAGGATGATCGTCGAGAAAGACATTAACCAGTTCGCCGGAGTGAATCAGAAGCGCGTCAAGCTTAAAGCGCGCCAGCGCATCACGCGTCCGTTCTTGTAAGGTAACAATATGATTTTTATAGAGTGCGGCCAGTGATTCCATTTTCTATCCTTCTGTTTTTTCGACCTCAAGTCTGCGCATCTTAGCACATCGATTCCCGAGAGCGTGATTTCTGCCAGGTGTGATCAGAACGGCATTTTTTTAATCAGTCATTTGCATTTTTTTAACACAAAATACACACTTCGCTTCATCTGGTATGACCAGATCACCTTGCGGATTCAGGAGACTGACATGCTTTACAAAGGCGACAACCTGTACCTCGACTGGCTGGAAGATGGCATTGCCGAACTGGTGTTCGATGCCCCAGGCTCAGTCAACAAACTCGACACGGCGACCGTCGCCAGTCTCGGCCAGGCGCTAGACGTGCTGGAGAAGCAAACTGATTTAAAAGGGCTGCTGCTGCGTTCTAATAAAGCGGCTTTTATTGTCGGTGCGGATATCACCGAATTCCTTTCGCTGTTTCTCGTTCCTGAAGAACAGCTCAGCCGGTGGCTGCATTTCGCCAACAGCGTCTTTAACCGTCTGGAAGACTTACCTGTGCCCACGCTTTCTGCCGTGAATGGCTATGCGCTGGGCGGCGGCTGTGAATGTGTCCTGGCGACAGATTACCGTCTGGCGACGCCGGATCTGCGGATTGGCCTGCCTGAGACGAAACTCGGCATTATGCCGGGCTTTGGTGGTTCAGTCCGTATGCCGCGTTTACTGGGTGCGGACAGCGCGCTGGAAATCATTGCCGCCGGGAAAGACGTTGGTGCTGAACAGGCGTTAAAAATCGGTCTGGTCGATGGCGTTGTGAAAGCAGATAAACTGATTGAGGGCGCCAAAGCGGTCTTACGTCAGGCCATCAACGGCGATCTGGACTGGAAAGCGAAGCGTCAGCCGAAGCTGGAACCGCTGAAGCTCAGCAAGATTGAAGCGACAATGAGCTTCACCATTGCTAAAGGTATGGTCGCACAAACGGCAGGCAAGCATTATCCGGCGCCTATCACTGCGGTGAAAACCATTGAAGCCGCCGCACGCTTTGGCCGTGAAGAAGCGTTGAATCTGGAAAATAAAAGTTTTGTCCCGCTGGCGCATACCAACGAAGCGCGCGCACTGGTCGGTATCTTCCTCAACGATCAGTTCGTGAAAGGTAAAGCGAAAAAGCTGACCAAAGACGTTGAGACGCCAAAACAGGCCGCCGTACTGGGCGCCGGAATTATGGGCGGCGGTATTGCCTATCAGTCGGCATGGAAAGGCGTGCCGGTCATCATGAAAGATATTAACGACAAATCACTGACCCTCGGGATGACCGAAGCCGCGAAATTGCTGAATAAACAGCTTGAGCGCGGCAAAATTGACGGTCTGAAGATGGCGGGTGTGATTTCGACCATTCATCCGACGCTGGACTATGCCGGTTTTGAGCGCGTTGACGTGGTGGTCGAAGCGGTGGTTGAAAACCCGAAAGTGAAAAAGGCCGTGCTGGCGGAAACCGAAGAGAAAGTGCGTCCGGACACCGTGCTGGCATCAAACACGTCCACCATTCCCATTAGTGAACTGGCGAGCGTGCTGAAGCGTCCGGAAAACTTCTGCGGGATGCACTTCTTTAACCCGGTTCACCGGATGCCACTGGTTGAGATCATCCGTGGCGAGAAGAGCTCGGATGAAACCATCGCGAAGGTTGTCGCGTGGGCCAGCAAAATGGGCAAAACGCCAATCGTGGTGAACGACTGCCCAGGCTTCTTTGTTAACCGCGTGCTGTTCCCCTACTTCGCGGGTTTCAGTCAGCTACTGCGCGACGGTGCGGACTTCCGCAAAATCGACAAGGTCATGGAGAAACAGTTTGGCTGGCCGATGGGTCCGGCGTATCTGCTGGATGTTGTCGGAATTGATACTGCGCATCACGCGCAGGCCGTGATGGCCGCAGGTTTCCCACAGCGAATGCAGAAAGATTATCGCGACGCGATCGATGCCTTGTTTGACGCTAACCGTTTTGGCCAGAAAAACGGACTCGGCTTCTGGCGCTATAAAGAAGACAACAAAGGCAAGCCGAAGAAAGAAGAGGATGCCACCGTTGACGGTCTGCTGGCTGATGTCAGCAACGCGAAGCGTGATTTCAGCGAAGAAGAGATTATCGCCCGCATGATGATCCCGATGGTCAACGAAGTGGTGCGCTGTCTGGAAGAAGGCATCATCGCCAGTCCAGCCGAAGCCGATATGGCGCTGGTTTATGGTCTGGGCTTCCCGCCGTTTCACGGTGGCGCATTCCGCTGGCTGGATACGCTTGGCAGCGCGAAGTATCTCGATATGGCGCAGCAGTATCAGCATCTCGGTCCACTTTACGACGTGCCGGAAGGCCTGCGCAATAAAGCGCGTCATAACGAACCGTATTATCCCCCGGTTGAGCCTGCCCGCCCGGTTGGCGACCTGAAAACGGCTTAAGGAGTCACTATGGAACAGGTTGTAATTGTTGATGCGATCCGTACCCCGATGGGCCGTTCGAAAGGGGGCGCATTTCGCAACGTGCGTGCGGAAGATCTCTCCGCGCATTTGATGCGTAGCCTGCTGGCGCGTAATCCGGCGCTGGAAGCCGCCGCACTGGATGATATCTACTGGGGCTGTGTGCAGCAGACGCTGGAACAGGGCTTTAACATCGCCCGTAACGCCGCGCTGCTGGCAGAAGTGCCGCACTCGGTTCCGGCGGTGACCGTCAACCGTCTGTGTGGTTCATCGATGCAGGCATTACATGACGCTGCACGCATGATCATGACCGGCGACGCCCAGGCCTGTCTGGTGGGTGGCGTGGAGCATATGGGCCATGTGCCAATGAGTCACGGCGTGGATTTCCACCCGGGTCTGAGCCGTAACGTCGCTAAAGCGGCGGGCATGATGGGGCTGACGGCGGAGATGCTCTCACGCATGCACGGCATCAGTCGTGAAATGCAGGATGCCTTTGCCGCACGCTCTCACGCTCGCGCCTGGGCTGCGACGCAGTCCGGCGCATTTAAAAATGAGATCATCCCGACCGGCGGGCATGACGCCGACGGCGTACTGAAGCAGTTTAACTACGACGAAGTGATCCGCCCGGAAACCACGGTTGAAGCGCTGTCCACTTTACGTCCGGCGTTTGACCCGGTCAACGGCACGGTCACCGCAGGCACCTCTTCTGCTCTCTCCGATGGCGCTGCCGCCATGCTGGTGATGAGCGAAAGCCGTGCGCGTGAACTGGGGCTGAAGCCACGTGCCCGCGTGCGCTCAATGGCGGTTGTGGGTTGTGACCCTTCCATCATGGGTTACGGTCCGGTGCCAGCATCAAAACTGGCGCTGAAAAAAGCCGGGCTTTCGACCAGTGATATCGGTTTGTTTGAGATGAATGAAGCATTCGCCGCGCAGATCCTGCCGTGTATTAAAGATCTGGGGCTAATGGAGCAGATCGACGAGAAGATCAACCTGAACGGAGGCGCGATCGCACTGGGCCATCCGCTGGGTTGCTCTGGCGCGCGTATCAGCACCACGTTGCTCAACCTGATGGAACGCAAAGATGTCCAGTTCGGTCTGGCGACGATGTGTATCGGGCTGGGTCAGGGGATTGCGACGGTATTTGAGCGGGTTTAAAGCGATTCACTCATTGTAGGCCGGGTAAGCGAAGCGCCCCCGGCTCGATTGCCGGATGGCGACGCTAAAGCATCTTATCCGGCCTACAAATGTTATCTCAAAGCCATTGGTGACAGAACAAGGCGGCAAGCGAATGAATCCCGATGAGCTTACTTGTCGTAAGTGATTCGGGTGAATGAGCGCAGCCAACACCGTTATGGTGCCAATGGCGAAGAGAGAAAGTTTAGTTGCCGTTCTTCCCGCCTGTCAGGGGCGGGTTTTTTATTGTTATCCTGTCAGATAAACGCGAACGCATCACCGAACAGCCGATCTTCCCGGGCATTCCGTTCATTGCAGAACAGGTCACGGGCAATTTTCGCCATTTCAAAACGGCCTGCGATATAGATGTCATGCTCAGTCAGCGTACCGTAATCCTGCAGAACCGCCGTGAGGACAGTGCCGGTTCGCCCACGCCAGTCTGCTTCGGGTTGTTCTACTACCGCCTCTACGCGCAAATTAGGATGGTTGACAGAGAGCGCTTCCAGTTCAGACAGATCATAGAGATGTTTCTCTTCGCGGCCGCCCCAGTAAATGGTGACATCCCGGTTCGGGTTACGCGCCAGCGCCGTCAATAAAATTGAGCGTGCGTAGGAAAAACCGGTACCGCCAGCAATCAGGATCAGCGGACGTTCTTCGTCGTCACGCAGCCACGCTTCGCCGTGCGGAATATCCACGACAATTTCATGGTCTTTAAGGATGCGATCCATCACCGCTTTGGCATAGAGGTTAATTTCTGACGCACCAATGTGGAGCTCAATAAAACCTTGCTCATCCGGCGTAGAGGCCATTGAGAACGGGCGTTTATCCCGCTCATCCATCACGACCATCAAATATTGACCGGCACGAAAGGAAAATGCCGCATCAGGCACTAAACGAACACGGTATACGGTATCAGTGATAGCTTCTACCGAGGTCACTTTACAGCTTAAGGTTGTCATGCGCTCCCTCTATGGGTCTGTAGGGCAAAACGAGCGCCTCAGGCGCTTTTACCGTCATTAAAGATGGCCAGTTCATCCCAGATCGCGTCGATTCGGGCGGTTACGTCAGGATCTTTTTTGATAGGACGTCCCCACTCGCGCTGGGTTTCACCCGGCCATTTGTTCGTGGCATCCAGCCCCATTTTTGAACCCAGACCGGAGACCGGCGAGGCAAAATCCAGATAATCAATTGGCGTGTTTTCGACCAGCACCGTGTCCCGGGCCGGGTCCATACGGGTGGTAATCGCCCAAATGACATCATTCCAGTCGCGTGCGTTGACGTCATCATCGCAAACGATAACAAACTTGGTGTACATAAACTGACGTAAAAATGACCAAACGCCCATCATGACGCGTTTGGCATGTCCCGCGTACTGTTTTTTCATTGTGACCACGGCCAGGCGATAGGAACACCCTTCCGGCGGCAGGTAAAAATCGACAATTTCCGGGAACTGCTTTTGCAAAATTGGAACAAAAACTTCGTTTAACGCGACGCCAAGCACCGCAGGCTCATCCGGCGGACGGCCGGTATAAGTGGAGTGATAAATCGCATCCTCACGCTGAGTAATGTGCGTGACGGTAAACACCGGGAAACTATCGACTTCATTGTAATAGCCGGTGTGGTCGCCATACGGGCCTTCCGGTGCCATCTCTCCCGGCTCAATGTACCCCTCCAGCACAATTTCCGCGCTGGCGGGCACTTCCAGGTCGTTAGACAGGCATTTAACGACTTCTGTTTTAGTCCCACGCAGCAGACCGGCAAAGGCGTATTCTGAGAGCGTATCCGGTACAGGCGTCACTGCGCCAAGAATGGTGGCAGGATCAGCGCCCAACGCTACGGAAACCGGGAAGCGCTCACCCGGATGTGCCGCGCACCACTCCTGATAATCCAGCGCGCCGCCGCGATGGGAGAGCCAGCGCATGATCAATTTATTTTTGCCAATCAATTGCTGACGGTAAATACCTAAATTCTGTCGCTCTTTATGCGGGCCGCGTGTCACGGTAAGCCCCCAGGTAATGAGCGGCGCAGCGTCTTCCGGCCAGCAGGTCATAATGGGAATACGGTTTAAATCGACGTCATCGCCAGAGATGATTTTTTGCTGACATGGCGCACCGCGAAGTCGCTTCGTCGGCATATTCAGCACCTGCCTGAACTGTGGCAGTTTATCAAACAGATCGCGAAAACCTTTCGGCGGTTCAGGTTCTTTCAGAAATGCCAGTAATTTACCCACTTCCCGCAGCGCAGTGACATCATCCTGCCCCATGCCCATCGCGACACGCTTTGGCGTACCGAACAGGTTGCACAACACCGGCATCGAATAACCTTTCGGGTTTTCAAACAGCAGCGCAGGACCACCGGCACGTAACGTACGATCGGCAATTTCTGTGATTTCCAGATGCGGATCCACCGAAAGCGTGATGCGTTTGAGTTCGCCCTGTTGTTCAAGCAGCGTCAGGAAGTCGCGTAAATCGTGATATTTCATGGCATCCATTATGGCCTCTTCGTAAGCGCCTCATTATACGGCGTTCATCTTCGTGATGCTGTATTTTTGTTAAATTAGCGTGAACTCTGGCAGTCCCTGTAAACGACAGGGATTATAATTAACACAAGGCATGGCTTTTGCTATGCTTGCGCCCCGGATAAGCGGATAAGAGTCATTATGCAAGCCTGGTATTTACTGTACTGCAAGCGCGGGCAACTTCAACGTGCCCAGGAACACCTCGAAAGACAGTCAGTGAACTGTCTGACGCCAATGATCACCCTGGAAAAAATGGTGCGTGGAAAACGTACTGCAGTCAGCGAACCGCTGTTCCCTAACTATCTGTTTGTGGAATTTGACCCGGAAGTGATTCATACCACCACAATCAACGCCACGCGTGGCGTCAGCCACTTTGTGCGCTTTGGCGCATCGCCCGCCACGGTCCCTTCGGCCGTGATTCATCAGCTTTCTGTCTATAAACCAGAAGGTATTGTTGATCCGCAAACCCCCTATCCGGGCGATAGCGTGATCATTACCGAAGGCGCGTTTGAAGGGCTACAAGCTATTTTCACTGAACCAGACGGCGAAACGCGTTCTATGCTTCTGCTCAACCTGTTGAATAAAGAGGTGAAACAGAGTGTGAAAAACACCGGTTTCCGTAAGCTCTGATTTCTCCTCAGAACGTCACTCCAAACAACGTCCTGACATTTGCATCCGTTGTGGTGGAAAGCCACTGCGGATCTTCTCCACGCCAGTGAGCGATACGGGTAAGAATATGCGGCAGATAAGCAGGTTCATTACGCCGCGATGCCGGTTTTGGCGACAGGTCTCGCGGTAACAGGTAGGGCGCATCCGTTTCAATCAGCAATTTTTCGGCTGGAATAAATGGCAACAGTTCGCGCAGTTCCAGTCCACGGCGTTCATCGCATACCCAACCCGTAATGCCAATGTACAATCCTCTGTCGATGCAATCTTGCATCTCCTTGCGCGTACCCGTGAAACAGTGCAACACCGCGCCCGGGAGTTTGTCCAGCCACGGCTCAAGTATTGCCAGAAACCGCGTATGCGCATCACGACAGTGCATAAAGACCGGCATCTGTAATTCGGCGGCAATACGTAATTGCGCGTCAAATGCGCGCTCTTGTTCCTGCGGTGTGGAAAAGTTGCGATTGAAATCGAGGCCACATTCACCAATCGCGACGACTTCTGGCTGGCTCGCCAGCGCCACAACCGCCTCTTCCGTTGCCGCTTGCCATTGGCTGCTGTCGTGGGGATGAACGCCCGCCGTTGACCAGCAGTGAGGATAGTTCTGCGCCAGTCGCTGTGCCTGCTGGCTTTCATGCAGATTAGTGCCGGTAAGAAGCAGCCCCTTCACACCTGCTGCGAGAGCCCGCGCGACCACGTCATCACGATCTTTTGCAAACTGCGAACTGGTCAAATTCAGGCCAATATCAAACATGCTTCTCTCCATATGACAACCGCCCTGACGGGCGGTTGAAATTATTCTTCTGTCTTCTCGGCTTTTTCGGGGTCGGCTTCTGATTCCGCCTCGTTATCTTCATCCCGCGTTTGTCGCTTACCGACATAGAAGCGTGAGAAGAAAACGCCGACTTCAAACAGGCAGTACATCGGAATCGCCAACAACGTCTGGGAAAAAACATCCGGTGGGGTCAGCAACATCCCCACCACAAACGCGCCAACCAGCACGTAAGGCCGCTTTTTACGCAAATCTTCCGGCGTCGTTATCCCCATCCAGCAGAGCAGCACAATAGCAACCGGCACCTCGAAAGAGACTCCAAATGCCATAAACAGCGCCATGACAAAGCTCAGGTAGCTGGCAATATCCGTCGAGACCTGCACGCCTTCCGGCGCGGTATTGGCAAGGAAACCAAACGCCAGCGGGAACACGACAAAGTACGCAAACGCCATACCGATATAGAACAGTAACGAGCTGGAGATCAGCAACGGCACCACCATACGGCGTTCATGCTTATACAGCGCTGGCGCGATAAACGCCCAGACCTGATAAAGGATCACCGGCGCTGACAGGATCAGCGACACCATGAAGGTCAATTTGATCGGGGTGAAGAACGGTGATGCGACGTCTGTCGCGATCATGGTCGCACCCTGCGGCAACTGTTTGATAAGCGGCGAGGAAACCAGGTGATAGATGTCATTGGCAAAATAGACCAACGCCAGAAAAATCACGATAACCGCAATAATGCAGTTAAGCAGACGTTTACGCAGCTCAATCAGGTGCGTGATAAGCGGTTGAGTATCTTCTACAGCCATGTTTACGGTTTATCACTCGACGTAGGGGAGGAGCCTGCAACAGGAGCAGCGGATTTCGGTTCAGCGTCTTTTACGTTGATGGCCGGATTTTTGTCCTCTGTCATTTCAGGAGCCTGTTCCGGCGCACTGGCCTGAACTTCAGCAGTCGCAGGGGTCACCCCTTCATGCTGTTCTTCGTTCCCTTTGACCACCGGGTTATGAATGGTGTGCGCTTCGTCACTCGCTTTTTCAGGCTCGTTAGCACTATAGGAACGTTTCATTGACTCCGCCGCCTGGCGTAGTTCATCCATTGATGCTTTCAGCTCAGGAGTCAGATTTTCCAGGCTCGCTTTCTCAACCTTTTTCAGGCTGTCCTGGAACTCCTGGAGTTTAAGCTCCTGGGTCAGCTCATTCTGAACGGTGGTCGCAAGTGATCGCAACGCGCGAACCCAGCCAGCTATCGTTTTGACGGCTACCGGCAATCTCTGCGGCCCCAGAACAACGAGGCCGATAATAAATACCAGTAACAGTTCGCTAAAACCGATATCAAACACGAATTACACCTGCTCTTTATCGTGGCTTTTCGCGTCTTCTTTTTTAGCGTCTGCCGGTTTATCAGCAATAGACTTCGCGGTAAAGTCAGCGTCCTGGCTGGCTTTATCCTGTTTAGCATCATCATCACTCATGGCTTTTTTAAAGCCTTTGATGGATGCGCCGAGATCGGAACCGATGGAGCCGAGCTTCTTGGTGCCAAACAACAGTACAACGATGACGGCAATGATCACCAACTGCCAAATACTGATACCACCCATACATGTTCCTCTGTGATAGATGATGAATTAATCAGGTCGCATTATACGTTACGCGACCCACCTTGAGCGATGAGAAAATCAGCGTGTTTTGCGCCAGCCGACAATCCAGGCAACCAGACCGCCCGCCATTAACCAGCCAGGCATATAGCCCCATTCAGGGCGATTGATTAGCAGGAATGTCCCACTCAACAGTAACGTTGCGCCAATTCCCAATAAGTAGCGGGATTGGCCCTGACGCACATGATTCTCCTGAAGCTCGCGCGCAATCTTATCAACACTGTGCTGTAAATATTTGCCCTGGCGCAAACTGTCGTACACCAGTTCAGGGAGTTCTGGCATTTTTTCGACCCAGAACGGCGCTTTTTCCTTAAATGCCCTGACCAGCGCCGGAATTCCGACCTGTTCTTTGATCCACGATTCCAGAAAAGGCTTCGCCGTTTTCCAGAGATCCAACTGCGGATAGAGTTGACGCCCCACGCCCTCAACATACAGCAATGTCTTCTGCAACAATACCAGTTGGGGTTGCACTTCCATGTTAAATCGACGCGCTGTATTGAAAAGGTTTAATAAAACGTGACCGAATGAGATTTCCGCCAGCGGTTTCTCAAAGATAGGTTCGCACACCGTACGAATCGCGAATTCAAACTCTTCAACATTGGTATCCGGGGGCACCCAGCCAGAGTCAACGTGCAATTCCGCGACCTTACGATAATCCCGATTAAAGAACGCAATAAAGTTCTCAGCCAGATAGCGCTTATCCTCCTTATTTAAGGAGCCGACAATACCGCAATCAATGCCAATATACTTCGGGTTTTCGGGATGTTCATAACTGACAAAGATGTTCCCGGGGTGCATATCCGCATGGAAAAAACTGTCGCGAAAAACCTGTGTGAAGAAAACCTGAACACCACGCTCTGCCAACAGCTTCATGTTGGTGCCGTTTTTTTCCAGGGTGACCACATCAGAAACCGGAATACCGTAAATACGCTCCATCACCATCATATTCTCACTGCAATAGTCAGAATAGACTTCAGGGATGTAGAGCATCGGGCTGTCTTCAAAGTTGCGGCGTAGCTGGATGGCGTTAGCCGATTCGCGCAGCAAATTCAGCTCATCAATCAGCGTTTTTTCATACTCACGCACGACTTCCGTCGGTCGCAGACGACGACCATCCGGCAATAAGCGCGGCACCCAGCGGGCAAGGCGGTAAATCAATTTCAGGTCCGCTTTGATGACCGGCAGAATATCCGGGCGAATAACCTTGATAACGACTTCCTTGCCGTTTGATTTCAGTCTTGCCGTATGCACCTGGGCAATCGACGCTGACGCCAGCGGTACAATTTCAAAATCATCAAACCAGGCTTCAACCGGCAGTCCGCCCATCGCCTCTTCAATTTGTGCTTTCGCCAGCCTGCCATCAAAAGGGGCGACTTTGTCCTGGAGCAGTGCAAGCTGGTCGGCAATATGAGGCGGGAAGAGATCGCGGCGAGTGGAGAGCATTTGGCCGAACTTGATCCACACCGGCCCTAACTCTTGCAGAGCCAGTCTCAGACGCTCCCCCAGTAATTTCTCTTTGTGCCGGTTTGGCATCCAGAACAAGCAATACCGCCATAACCGCAGCGGCAGCGTGATCCGCATTTTGGGGATGAGCTCATCAAGTCCGTAACTTAGAAAGGTGCGAATGATGAAATAAAGGCGCCGTACTTCACCAGGCGTCATTTAGCCTCCAGTTTTTCCAGCCGCAAGGTCAATGCATCGACAGCGCGTTCCACCGCTGCCGTTTCTTCCGCAAACCAGGCGACCTCAAGCGGTCCCGGTGCCATTCGCCACTCTTCCGTAATGGCCTCAGCAACATAGCGTTGCTGGCGCTGGAGTCCATGACGGAGAAATTTGGCTCCACCGCGCAGCGCTTTGCCGATCCCTTCCGCCGCAATATCACCGGTATAAGGCGCAAGCAGCTCCGCGGGATCGAACTCTGCGAGATCGGCCAGCGCAACGAAATTCTGCACAACCTGAATATCGCCCTGCACTTCCAGCTCGCCACTGCGAATCAGCGCGGCCAGTTGCTGGCGGTCGCGTAATTTGGGCAATACGCTGGCAAGAGTAATGACGGTGCAGTCGGCCTCGCCAGCCCACTCACCCAGAACGTCAACCTGACGCTCGCTAAATACCAGGATTAATGATGTCGAAAAGCCTTTTAGCTCCACGCGCAGCACCTTGCCCAGCAAACGTGCTCGCGCTGTTTTCAGCGCCGGCGAACGATACAGAAATGTATTGAGCAGACTTTCCATTCCTGCCGTCACTAAGGGTTTAAAAGGCATCCCCGATCTCCTGTCAGAACTTATAGCCACGATGCAGCGCAACCACACCCGCCGTCAGGTTGTAGTAGTCAACGCTTTCGAACCCGGCGTCCTGCATCATCGCTTTCAATGTGTCCTGATCGGGGTGCATGCGGATGGATTCCGCGAGATAGCGATAGCTGTCTGCATCATTCGCGACCATAGAACCAATGCGTGGCAGGATATGGAAAGAGTAGGCATCGTAGGCTTTGCTCAGCGGTTCGATAATCGGCTTCGAAAATTCCAGCACCAGCAAACGACCACCCGGTTTCAGTACGCGGAACATGGAGCGCAGCGCTTTATCTTTGTCCGTAACATTACGCAGACCGAAAGAAATGGTAATGCAGTCAAAGGTATTGTCCGGGAAAGGCAGCGCTTCAGCATTGGCCTGAACGTATTCCACATTGCCGATCACACCGATATTGCGCAGTTTCTCGCGGCCCATTTTGAGCATCGAGTCGTTAATATCAGCCAGAATCACCTTGCCGGTTTCCCCGACCAGGCGAGAGAATTTAGCCGTCAGGTCACCTGTTCCCCCCGCTAAATCCAGTACAGTCTGACCACGGCGCACGCCGCTACAGTCGATAGTGAAGCGTTTCCACAAACGATGAATGCCAAAAGACATCAAATCATTCATGACATCATATTTTGATGCCACAGAATGAAAAACGTGGGCCACCATGTCCGCTTTCTGCTCTTTAGCGACAGTCTGAAAACCAAAGTGCGTCGTTTCTTGTGAATTATCCACCATCTCAGTGCCTGCTCATCAAAAAATTGTTCGAGAAGTGTAACAGATTGGGGCGCATTGCCCTACCCTTCCGCCCGTCCAGGCTACCCCGAACGGACTAATTCGATTGTTGCTTGATTCCGTTGTCGTCCGAATAAGCGCTATCTTCCCGCTCTTCGGGTACCGATCGCAACCGATACTCTTCATCCTGCGTTGTGGCCTGTTCCGCCAGGTCAGGGTTTATCTCACGCTTAATTTCCACCCCTAAGCCACGAAACGCCTCTGCCTGCGCCAGCACATTGCCGCGACCGGAAGTGAGCTTCTTCATCGCCTGACGATAGTTGTCCTGCGCTTTGTCCAGACTCTGCCCAATGGAGGACATATCATCGACAAAGAGACGCATCTTGTCATAGAGCTTACTGGCGCGATCGGCAATCTGTTGCGCGTTACGGCTTTGATGCTCATAGCGCCACAGATTTGCAATAGTACGCAGTGCCACCAGCAGCGTCGTTGGGCTGACCAGCATAATATTATTTCTCAGCGCTTCGGTTATCAGTTCGGGCTGTCGGTCGAGCGCCAACAAAAATGCAGGTTCCACGGGGATAAACATCAGCACGTAATCCAGCGTGCGTAGCCCCGGAAGCTGCTGATAGTCCTTACGCCCCAGCAGACGAATATGATTGCGCACCGAGGCGATATGCTCCTGAAGCGCGCTTTCACGGGTATAGTCATCCTCCGCATTGAAATAGCGTTCGTAGGCCACCAGCGTCATTTTGGCGTCGATCACCACGTCTTTGCCCTGAGGCAGGCGCACAATGACATCCGGTTGCATGCGTGAACGAATGTCGTTTTCAATGCTGACCTGCGTTTCGTACTCATATCCTTCGCGCAGGCCGGACGCCTCCAGCACGCGGGTAAGCACCACTTCACCCCAGTTGCCCTGGGTTTTGTTGTCGCCTTTCAGTGCGCGAGTCAGATTGACCGCTTCCTGGGCCATTTGCGCGTTGAGCTGTTGCAGATTGCGAATTTCATGCGCCAGGGTGTGGCGCTCACGCGCTTCCTGACCAAAGCTGTCCTGCACCTGACGGCGAAACCCGTCCAGTTGCTCACGCAGCGGCGTCAACAGGCTGTTCAGGCTCTGTCGGTTTTGCTCATCCACCCGACGGTTGCTTTGCTCGAAGATACGGTTTGCCAGATTCTCAAACTGCTCGCTCAGCCGCTGCTCGCTGTTTATCATCTGGCGGATTTTTTCTTCCGCATGTTGCTGTGTCGCTTCCATTCGCGTGGTGACTTCCCGCAGATCCGCCTCCAGCGAAGAATTAATGCTGCGCAGACTGCGTAATTCGTTATTGAGCAACTCGCACTCGTCGCGCCAGTGGTCACTTTGGGCAAGCTGCTGCTTTGCAGCACTTAACGCCGCCACCATCTCTTCACGTTCAGCGAATTGCTCGGCTTTCTGATGCGCATGTTGATAGCTGGCAATCAACCAGCCAAGCGCAATACCCACCAGCGCGATAACCGCATAAATGATGATTGAGATATCCAAAATGCCTCCTGACGCCATACATCACCCGCACAAAATAGAATTGTGCTGTATAAACGTCCAGTTTCAAAGAGATTTCCTGCGAGGCGCTACGCAAAATAAACGCATGAACGAAAAAGGCCGAACGCGTCGGCCTTTTACAGACAGAGAAGAGGATTAGATCAGGCGACGCGCGGCTTCCACCACGATTTTCACCGCATGGCTTTCGGTCTGCTTCATCGTCTCAGCATTCGGGATCTCTTGCTGGGTACGGTTGACGATGACACCAGCGACCATCCCTGCACGCAGCCCCTGACTTGCGCACATGGTGAGCAGCGTGGCGGATTCCATTTCGTAGTTCATGACGCCCATTGACTGCCACTCTTCCATCGAGCCTTTGAAGCGACGCACCACGCGACCGGAGAAGGTATCGTAACGTTCCTGACCCGGATAGAAGGTGTCAGAAGAGGCGGTCACGCCAACGTGGGTGGTGGCACCGATGGACTTCGCGGCTTCAACCAGCGCGGTAGTACATTCAAAGTCAGCCACTGCCGGGTATTCCATCGGCGCAAAATGCAGGCTCGCGCCATCCAGACGAACGGAGGCGGTGGTTACCAGTACGTCGCCCACATTGATGTGCGGCTGAATCGCTCCGGTAGTCCCAATGCGCAGGAAGGTACGAATCCCCAATTGAGCCAGTTCTTCCACTGCGATCGAGGTAGATGGGCCACCAATACCGGTCGAACAGACGATGATCGCTTTGCCATCCAGTTCTGCACGCCAGGTCGTAAACTCACGATGAGATGCCAGCTTTACCGGCTTATCCATCAGCGCGGCGATCTTCTCCACACGCTCCGGATCGCCAGGGACGATGGCAAGCGTAGCCCCTTGTAAATCGTTTTTAGTGAGGCCGAGATGAAAAACATCAGACTTGGACATAGAAAACTCCTCTGTGATTCGGTTTTGGTCAGAAGAAGCAAAAAGACACTTTACCGAAGGACTCAACATAATTTCGTGACACTCATCACCATGAGATAAATCATTTGCATTAATTTACTTATAACTAGTGATATAAATCACATTAACAACCCGATTTCATCTTTCTTTGCACAAAAAGCGAACCGTTTGAGGCAGTGTGAATTGTTAAAGGCTGACTATAGTTAACAGTGCGCTATTTTTCTAAGGGTACGGAGAATACCATGACATCAACACAACAAACGGGTTTTGCACCTGCTGCATCCCCTCTTGCCTCTACCACGGTTCATACCCCGGACGACGCCATTGTCGCAGGCATCACCTCGATCCCCTCCCAGGGAGACGACATGCCGGCGTATCACGCCCGACCAAAACAGAGTGAGGGCTCACTGCCCGTAGTCATTGTCGTGCAGGAAATCTTCGGCGTACATGAACATATCCGAGACGTCTGTCGCCGTCTGGCGCTGGAAGGGTATCTGGCAATCGCGCCAGAACTCTATTTCCGTGAGGGCGATCCGAATGATTTCGCCGATATTCCCACTTTATTGACAAGTCTGGTGGCAAAAGTGCCCGACTCGCAGGTACTTGCCGACCTTGATCACGTCGCCAGTTGGGCTTCCCGCAACGGCGGTGACGTCCATCGCCTGATGATCACCGGCTTTTGCTGGGGCGGTCGGATAACCTGGCTGTATGCGGCACATAACCCGCAGCTTAAAGCGGCCGTGGCATGGTATGGGAAATTAACGGGTGATAAGTCGCTGAATTCGCCAAAACAGCCCGTCGATGTGGCGACTGACCTGAATGCCCCGGTGCTGGGTCTTTATGGCGGTCAGGATAACAGCATTTCGCAGGAGAGCGTTGAAACGATGCGTCAGGCGCTGCGTGCCGCGAATGCCAAAGCAGAGATTGTGGTCTACCCCGATGCCGGCCATGCCTTCAATGCCGATTATCGTCCGAGCTATCACGCAGAATCCGCCAAAGATGGCTGGAACAGGATGCTTGACTGGTTTGCGCAGAACGGCAACCGGAAGTAACGTTTTAACCCTGGCTCAGACCAGGGTTAACCTTCCCTGAATTAAGTGTGTTACATCACATTCTTGCGACAATTTATTTGTTCACATCACCACCCAGCATCAATTTTTTTGTAGCTAAAGGTCACATGTTGACCTCCTTCACATTCATCACCCGCCGCGCTTTCGTATGCAAAATTTTCGTCTCTGAGCACCAAACTATTTTTCTGTTTTACGCCGCCATTCTCCTGAATACTCAATGACAGACAAACGGAACGCTTATTTTGTAAACAGGAGATTGATCATGACGCAACAGACTTTCCAGGCTCAACCCTTTGCTCTGCCTTTTGATCCCCAGACAACGGCGTTGGTGATGATCGATATGCAACGAGATTTTGTTGAAGCCGGTGGATTTGGTGAAGCCCTGGGCAATGATGTGTCCCTCGTCCGTAGCGCAATAGAACCTTGCAAAAGGGTGCTGACGGCGGCGCGTAACAAAGGGCTGATGGTCATTCATACCCGTGAAGGGCACCGTGCCGATCTCAGCGACTGTCCGCCGGCAAAACTCACTCGCGGCGGTAAAACATTCATTGGCGAAGCCGGTCCGATGGGACGCATCCTGGTTCGCGGCGAAGCGGGCCACGACATCATCCCTGAACTCTATCCGATTGCTGGTGAACCGGTTATCGATAAGCCCGGAAAAGGTGCGTTCTACCAAACCGATCTGCATCTGATTTTGCAAAACCACGGCATTAAGACGTTGATTGTCTGCGGTGTCACGACGGAAGTCTGCGTTAACACCACGGTACGTGAAGCCAATGACCGCGGCTATGAGTGCATCATTCCTGAGGATTGCGTGGGATCTTACTTCCCGGAATTCCAGAAATATGCGCTGGAAATGATCAAAGCGCAGGGTGCGATTTTTGGCTGGGTCAGTGACGCTAACGCCATTATCGCAGGACTGAAAGGCTAACGCCGATGGTTCCGGTTACGCTCTCAGCACAGTCGATTGGCTACCTGTTTGCAACGACAAAAACGCAGGTATTACGGGTTCATAGTGTGTTTCAGCACGCGCTTAACCTGTGCTCAGAAAGCGGAATTTGCCTCACGCTTTTATGTGCAAAGACGTACCAGAACCTTGCCGATGCCGCACGCGTAGCGCTGCCGGAAAACTGGGACTGGCGAGAGAAGATCGCCGTCTCGGCATCGGTTCACCTGACCAACGGTGTTTTACACGCGCCTCGTTTTTGTGTGGTGTTGACCTCTGCAACGGTATGGCAACCCCGGCTTCATGGAGGAAGCCGGGATGTAAAAGCGGCGGCGTGGGACCCAGGCGCTATTCAGACCCTCGCCTCTCAACTGCGGCTGTTTTATCTCGAACATCACGTTGAAAGCGCGTTGCAATGGTCAGGCAGCCCTTTGCAGCACGGGCTACGCGTACAGGAATCACCGGAGCAACTCGAACAGCAGGTGTCCCAACTGATTGGCTACGGTAAAGGACTAACGCCCGATGGCGATGACTATCTGTTGGGTTATCTGGCCGCGCTCTGGCCCTGGCTGCTTCCTGCTGACCTTGCTGCGCACCATCGCAGATTGCAACAGGCCATTCAGTGTCGGCTGCCCTGCACAACGGATATTAGCAGGCACTACCTGAACCGCGCGCTGGAAGGGCATTTCTCACAACCGATATGCCATCTGCTTGAGCAACTTAACGCCCGTGCGGCAAGGAACACGATCGCCGCCTGTGCAGACCAGGTCATGCAGTTTGGCGCGACGTCAGGGGTCGACTGCCTCGCCGGCATTCTGCACGGCATGAGGACACTAAACACACGTTCCTGAATCACTGAATTTTTCTCGCCGCGCTTGCCGCGTCGTGGATTCGCTGTACCCAAATTTCATCATTGGGTGATCAAAAACGGACATAACGCAATGAAAGTAAAGCATAAAGTTTTCAGCAACCTCTATCAGGACTCCGTCTCGCTGATGCAGATTTCCGCGCAAATCAGCGCGCTACCGGGCATTCAGCAGGCTTCCGTGGTGATGGGAACGCCTAACAATCTTGAACAACTCCAGGATGCCGGGCTTGGCGATGGCGTCAATGCCGGACCAAACGACCTGGTAATTGCGGTAATGGGTGAAGATGACATCTGCACAGAGGCGCTTGCCCTGGCACAAGAACGACTCACCAGTAAACCAGAAGAAGGAAACAGCGATGGCGTGAAAGCGCCCGATTTGGTGAGTATTGAGATGGCGCTGGAGAAAGACCCGGACGCCAATCTGGCGCTGATTTCCGTGCCCGGTGACTATGCCGCAGCCGAAGCATTCAAAGCCCTCAATCTCGGGATGAACGTCATGTTGTTCAGCGACAACGTCAGCCTCGGACAGGAAAAAGCGATCAAAACCCTCGCCCACGAACGCAACCTTATGGTGATGGGGCCGGATTGCGGCACGGCAATTATCAACGGCATTCCGTTAGGCTTCGCCAATGTGGTGAAACGCGGGGCAATCGGCGTGGTGGGCGCATCCGGTACCGGTTTACAGGAGGTGACCTGCCGTATTGATACGCTGGGAGCCGGGATCTCTCAGGCTCTCGGAACCGGCGGGCACGATCTCAGTGCCGACATCGGCGGGATCTCCATGCTGTTTGCTCTGAACGCGCTGGCGCAGGATGACGCCACCCACGTCATCGTTTTGATTTCGAAGCCGCCATCACCTGCAGTCGCGCAACGCATCCTCGAACGCGCACAAAACGCCGGTAAGCCTGTGGTCGTGAATTTCCTCGGCGCAGATCCTGCCCAGGTGACTCGCCCGAACGTTACCGCCGCCACAACGCTCGCGGGCGCTGCCGATGCTGCCGTGGCGCTACTGAACGGACAATCAATTACAGAAAAAGAAGCACAGCTTTCTGCGCAGGAACTTGTGCGGTTACAACAGGCATGCCAGCCGCTTGCGGCTCAGCGCCAGGCCATTCGCGGCGTATTTGCCGGGGGAACCTTCTGTTATGAAGCCCAGCTTATCTGCCAGCAGCACGGATTTACCGCGTCCTCTAATACGCCTGTCGCAGGCAATCAGGCGCTGGAAAATATCTGGCAAAGCCACGGCCATACGTTAATCGACATGGGGGATGATGATTTCACCCGTGGCAAACCACACCCGATGATTGACCCGACATTACGTAACCAGAGGCTGCTGGCGGAACTTAACGATCCGCAAACGGCAGTTGTCCTGTTCGATTTGGTTCTGGGATATGGCGCATCGGAAGCCCCCGCCGCAGAACTGCTGGAACTTCTCGCGCATACCGACAGGGCCAACGCGCCGGTGTTGATTGCCCATGTTTGCGGCACAGAAGCCGATCCCCAGCAACGCAGCCAGCAGGTTATGGCGTTACGCAACGCTGGCGTCATCATCGCGGATTGCAATGCTCAGGCGGCACGCTGGGCCAGCGTGGTCGCACAGATTCAGGTTGAGAAAAAGGGAGTAAACGCATGAGCACCTTATTTGAGCAGCCATTGAAGGTCGTAAACGTGGGGCTGCAAAGCTTCGCCAGTAATATTCAGAAGTCTGGCGGCGAGGTGATCCCCCTTAACTGGCAACCCCCGGCGCTGGGAAATATGAATGCGGGTCTGGATCTGGCTGCGTTGTTGCGCCACCCGCTCGTGGAACACGCTAATCATATCGCTATGGAGCGATACCTGAACGCCCAGCCTGTGCTGGTAGACGTGATGTCCGCCCATGAAGCCATTCCGGCGATGGCGGCCCGCAAGTTGATTCTCCACGCCGGTCCCCCTATTGCCTGGGAAAACATGTGCGGTCCGGTAAAAGGCGCGATTGTCGGCGCGCTCCTGTTCGAAGGGTGGGCAACCTGCCATGAAGACGCAGAGAGTCTGATACTGTCAGGCAACGTCGCACTGGAGCCTTGCCACCATTACCACGCGGTTGGGCCGATGGCGGGGATTATCAGTCCGTCCATGCCGGTATGGGTGATTGAAAATAAAACCAACGGTCAGCGTACCTTCAGTAATTTCAATGAAGGGCTGGGGAAAGTACTCCGTTTCGGCGCCAATAACGAAGAGGTGCTCACCCGCCTGAACTGGATGCGCGATGAACTGGCCCCGGCACTGAAGGCCGCAGTGCGCAAACTCGGTGAGCTGGAGTTAAAACCGCTGATGGCGCAGGCGCTGCATATGGGCGATGAGGTTCATAACCGTAATGCGGCGGCCACAGGATTGCTGATCAAACGCCTGCTGCCTGCTCTGCTGGCCTGTCAGTTGCCCCTGGAAAACGTACAGCGGACGGTGGATTTTATCACCGGAAATGACCACTTCTTCCTGAACCTGTCGATGGCGGCCTGTAAGGCAATGATGGATGCCGCCGCCAACGTCCCTTTCAGTTCAATGGTCACGGTCATGGCCCGTAACGGCGTGAATTTCGGTATTCGTCTTTCCGGTACCGGCGACCGCTGGTTCCAGGCGCCCGCTAATGCTGTCGAGGGTCTGTTTTTTCCCGGTTATGGCGTGGATGACGCCGCCGCCGATCTGGGCGACAGCGCCATTACGGAAACCGCGGGTGTCGGGGGATTCGCGATGGCGTCTTCCCCGGCAATCGTGAAATTTGTGGGAGGCACCCCGGCCGATGCCACCAATAACAGCCGCCGTATGCAGGCGATCACCCTGGGCAGCAACCCGGCATTTACCCTGCCAGCGCTGAATTTTGCCCCAACCGCAGCCGGTATCGACGCGCGCAAAGTCGCCGATCGCGGCATCTTACCGGTCATCAATACCGGCATTGCCCATAAACAGGCGGGTATCGGCCAGATTGGTGCCGGGATCACCACGGC
The DNA here is from genome assembly GCF_037053465.1 of Citrobacter amalonaticus. Classification (GTDB taxonomy): domain Bacteria; phylum Pseudomonadota; class Gammaproteobacteria; order Enterobacterales; family Enterobacteriaceae; genus Citrobacter_A; species Citrobacter_A amalonaticus_H. Next base: position 66,558 of record NZ_JBALIF010000016.1, on the reverse strand, counting down.
GCCCATGCCCTGTTTTGTCGAGGCTATCACCGTGCTGGCGCAGGCTGTCGCCGAAGGAGAGAAATGATGAGCAAACCTTTAGCGGTGGTTGCCGTGGGCGGCAATGCACTGATCCTGGACGATCGGCGTAACAGCATTCCCGATCAATACGCTGCCGTAATGGAAAGCGTAAAGCATATTGTCGACATGGTTGAAAGCGGATGGAACCTGGTGTTAACCCACGGCAACGGCCCGCAGGTGGGTTTTATCCTGCGTCGGTCCGAATTAGCGAGCGCGGAAGTCTCCCCGGTGCCACTGGATTACGCCGTTGGAGATACGCAGGGCGCGATTGGCTACATGTTCCAGAAGGCGCTGCATAACGAGCTGGCTTGCCGTGGTATTCACAAGCCCGTGGTGACGATCGTAACCCAGACGCGGGTCAGCCGGGACGATGACGCTTTCGCCAACCCCAGCAAACCCATCGGTGCGTTTCTGGATGAGGCCACCGCGCAAGCGCGGCAGCAACAACTTGGCTGGACGCTAATGGAAGATGCCGGGCGCGGCTGGCGGCGAACCGTTCCGTCTCCCGCGCCGCTGGAAATTATTGAACACGACACTATCGCCCATCTGGTACACCAGGGTTATATCGTCATCGCCTGCGGCGGCGGCGGGATCCCCGTCGTCCGAGATGGAGAGCAGCTTACCGGCGTGGAAGCCGTGGTGGATAAAGATCTCGCCTCCGCGCTGCTTGCCAGTCAGTTAAACGCCGATCTGCTAGTGATACCCACCGGCGTGGAAAAAGTCGCGATCCACTTTGGTACGCCGCAGCAGCAATGGCTTGATGCTATCAGCGTCGCCGAAGCACGGACGTTTATGCAGGCAGGGCATTTCGGCGTGGGCAGTATGCAACCCAAAGTCGAAGCCATCCTCGATTTTGTCACTGCCAGCCAGCAACAGGGCAAACAGGCTCACGGCCTTATTACCCGCCCGCAAAGCATTAAAGCTGCGCTGGAGCATCAGAGCGGCACATGGATAACCCCTTAATTCAGGAGAGATAAATGACAACAACCACTTTACTGGCGGTAAACGGTACTCTGATGCGCGGCCTGGAGCTGAACCCCAATATGCAAAAAGCGGGCGGTGTTTTCGTCCGCGAAGATCGTACCGACAACCACTACCGTTTGTGGAGCATCAACGACCGCCATCCGGGCATGATCCGAGTGACAGAAGGCGGAACACACGTCGAACTGGAAATCTGGGAACTGCCGCTGGCAAGCTTTGCGGAACTGCTGATGAGCGAACCCGCCGGATTGGCGATCGGTAAGGTCAAACTTGCCGATGGCAGCGACGTGCTTGGCGTACTGGCGGAAAGCTGGCTGACAGAAGGCCAACGGGAAATTACTGAACTGGGAAGCTGGCGCAAATACACCGGACATTTCCATACTGTGTAACGCGCATTATCAGAGGGAACACCTATGCGTAAAACAGAAGAGAGTCTCAATACCGCATCTGGACTGCATATTGCCATGATTTTGCTGGGTATTGCGGTGACACCGGTTCTGCTGTCATCCTCCAGTCTGGGCAATCAACTCTCCAGCAGCAGTTTAATCAGCGTCGTGTTACTGGGCGGGTTTATTCTGACCCTGCTGGCCGCTATCACTATCAGCGTGGGCGAAAAAGCGCGCCTGCCCACTTACGGGATTGTGAAATATGCGTTTGGGGAAAAAGGCGCCATCGCCATTAACATTCTGATGGCGATCAGTCTGTTTGGCTGGATTGCCGTCACCGCTAACATGTTTGGTCACTCGGTGCATGATCTGCTGGCCCAACACGGGCTCACGCTTCCCCTTCCGTTACTGGTCGCTGCGGGCTGCGTTATTTTTGTCGCCTCCACAGCGTTTGGTTTTGCGGTGCTGGGGAAAGTGGCGCAGATCGCCGTGCCGGTTATCGCGCTGGTGTTGTGCTACATCCTCTACACCGCCACCCACAGCGAGATCGCCGCACCTGCGGCTGTAGCCAGCATGAATACGGGCGTTGCCGTTTCTACGGTGGTTGGCACCATTATTGTGCTGGTCGCCACGCTCCCCGACTTCGGCAGCTTCGTGCATAACCGCAAACATGCGCTGATCGCCGCTGGCGTCACGTTCCTGGTTGCCTATCCGCTGCTCTACTGGGCGGGCGCTACGCCGAGTGCGATCAGTGGTCAGGGATCGTTGCTGGGGGCAATGGCCGTTTTCGGTGCCGTACTGCCTGCCGCGCTGCTGCTAATTTTCGCATGCGTCACTGGCAACGCCGGAAACATGTTCCAGGGAACGCTGGTGGTATCGACGCTGCTGACCCGTTTCCCGAAATGGCAAATCACCGTCGCGCTGGGCGTTTTGTCCGCCATTGTCGGCAGCCTGGACATCATGGCGTGGTTTATCCCCTTCCTTCTCTTTCTTGGTATTGCCACACCGCCAGTCGCCGGAATTTATATCGCGGACTTTTTCCTCTATCGCCGTGAGGGGTATCAGGAGACGGTTCTGACGCAGGAACCGCCCGTCAAAGCGCTGACGTTTGTTGCCTGGATCTTCGGCGCCGTCGTCGGCTTTATGACGGTAAACGGATTGTTCACCCTCACCACAATCCCGTCGGTAGATTCTATTGTTGTGGCCTGCGTCGCGTATGCGCTGTTAAGTCGTCTACGCCAGCGCCATTAATTCCCGGATATAATTGGCATACACATAACGGCTGGATCCCCTGATCCAGCCCACTTTTGCTAACCGGGAAGCGCTATGTTCATCTCCGACGAAACCCTTCGTGTCATTCATCTGGTCGCGAAACACCAGAGCATCTCCGTCGCCGCTGAGCAACTGAATAAGGTGCCTTCTGCCATTAGCTATACCATTAAAAAAGCAGAAGAAAGTCTGGGCGTTGCCCTCTTTATTCGCAAAGGCCGGTATATCGAAATTACGCCGGCGGGGCGCTATTTCATTGAGCACAGCAAAACGATACTGGGTGATATGGAAGCGCTAAAGCGCAATACGGTGCTGATCCACGACGGCATTGAGCGCGAACTGACTATCGCGGTAAATAATATTATTCCGGGGGCTTTGCTGGTGGATTTTATCCGCGATTTCGAACACCAGTTTGCGTCGACGACCCTGACAATAAACCTTGAGGTCTACAACGGCTGCTGGGATGCGCTGTACAGCAAGCGGGCCGATCTGGTTTACGGTGCCCCCCATGCCGTACCCAGCACCGAAGGGATCATCAGTGAACCGGCAGGTGAGATGGAATGGGATTTTGTGGTTAGCCCGCAGCATCCGCTCGCCGCGAAGCGTCATCCGCTGGAAAACAGTGAGCTTCGGCAGTATCCGGCGGTGTGTATCCGTGACACCTCCGTCAACTTCCCGCCATTACAGGCATGGCTGCTGGAAGGGCAAAAACCGCTGTTTGTCCCTGATTTTCCTACCGCAATTGCGCTGATTGAACAGAACGTGGGAATTGGCTATATCCCGCATCATCTGGCGCTACCGTTACTGAACAGCGGAAAACTGCTTAAAAAACCGATGCAGGAGCACAAACACGCCACAAAATTGTTTCTGGCCGCTCGCTCAGATAGCATGGGAAAAGCCGCTCAGTGGTGTATGGATTATTTGCTCAAACTGAACGGCACGCTATAGGTCAGCGTTGCGAGTGGGAAAACGGCCGGGCGGCGATATCGCCTGACCCGGCATATCTATCAGGTACCGATTACACCTGACGCAGATTCTGCGCGGCTTTCACCATGTTTGCCAGCGCACTGCGCGTTTCCGGCCAGCCACGGGTTTTCAGACCACAGTCCGGGTTCACCCACAGGCGTTCAGCCGGGATACGCTGCGCCGCTTTTTGCAGCAACGCTTCAATCCACTCCACGCTCGGGACGTTCGGCGAGTGAATGTCATACACGCCCGGTCCGATTTCGTTCGGATAATCGAACTCTTCGAACGACTCCAGCAGTTCCATGTCTGAACGCGAGGTTTCAATGGTGATCACATCGGCATCCAGCGCGGCGATAGAATCCATAATGTCGTTAAACTCGCAGTAACACATGTGAGTGTGGATTTGGGTCTCATCTTTCGCTACCGCCGCGTTGATACGGAAGGCTTCCACACCCCACTCCAGATAAGCGGCCCAGTCGCTCCGGCGTAAAGGCAGACCTTCGCGCAGCGCCGGTTCGTCTATCTGAATGATGCCAATGCCTGCCGCTTCCAGATCCGCCACCTCGTCACGCAGCGCCAGCGCGATCTGTTTGGCGATGGTTTCGCGGCTCACATCTTCGCGCGGGAAAGACCAGCAGAGAATGGTCACCGGGCCGGTCAACATGCCTTTCACCGGCTTATCAGTCAGCGACTGCGCATACTTCGCCCATTCAACGGTAATCGGGTGTGGACGGCTGACGTCGCCTATAACCACGGGCGGCTTCACGCAGCGGGAGCCGTAGCTTTGCACCCATCCATTCTGGGTGAACACGAAACCGTCCAGATGTTCGCCGAAATATTCCACCATGTCGTTACGCTCGGCTTCACCGTGCACCAGCACGTCCAGCCCCAGACGTTCCTGCTCAACAATCGCCTGCTTAATATGCTCCGCGATGCCAGTGCGGTAGTTGTTGGCATCAAGCTGGCCTTTTTTGAAATCCAGACGCAGGCTGCGGATTTCAGTGGTCTGCGGGAACGAGCCAATCGTCGTGGTCGGCCAGGCGGGCAGGTTGAAGCGGGCGCGTTGGGCTTCAGCACGCACCACATATGGGTTAGCACGCTGACTGTCCTGTGCGGTAATGGCCGCCAGACGTTTTTCGACAGCCGCATTGTGTACACGGGTTGAGTGACGACGCGCCTGAATTGGCGCGCTCCATTCGGCGATCGCCGTGGTGTCGCCACTGTTCAGCGCATCGCGCAACAAGGTCAGTTCCGCGCATTTTTGCAGAGCAAAGGCAAACCAGCTCTTCACTTCCGCGTCCAGACGGGTTTCGACGCTGAGATCGATGGGGCTGTGCAGCAGCGAGCAGGACGAGCCGACCCACAGATTACGCTGCCCTGCGATATCTTTAATTTGCGCGTATTTCTCGCTCAGATCGGCACGCCAGACATTGCGTCCATTGACCAGACCGGCGGACAGCAGCCAGTCAGACGGCAGGCGTTTATGTAGCTCCGCCACGTCGTCTTTACCGTGGACCAGATCCACATGCAGCCCCTGCACGGGCAGCGCGGCGATAGTCTCAAGGTTAGGCGTCACGCCTTCAAAGTAGGTGGTCAGCAGCAGTTTTACCTGTCCGGAAAGCGCCTCACAGGCAGGTTTGAAAGCGTTTAACCACGCCTGCGGCAGTTCCAGCACCAGGGCGGGTTCGTCGATCTGCACCCACTCGATGCCGCGTTTTGCCAGTTCACCCAGCACCTGCTGATAAACCGGCAGAATGTCGTTGAGCAGGCTAAGGCGATCGAACTGCTCGCCTTTCACTTTGCCCAGCCACAGGTACGTGACCGGCCCCAACAGGACAGGTTTCACGTTGTGGCCCAGCGCCAGCGCCTCGTCCACTTCATCCAGCAGTTGCGTCCAGGTCAGTTTGAACTGCTGGCCTTTCACGAACTCTGGCACCATGTAGTGATAGTTAGTGTTAAACCATTTGGTCATCTCCGCCGCTGCCGCCGGTTCACCGGTCGGCGCACGCCCGCGACCAATACGGAACAGGGTGTCGATATCGACGGAACCGTCTTTATTCTGATGACGCGCCGGGACGTTACCGAGCAGCAGGCTGGTGGTCAGAACATGGTCGTACCAGGCAAAATCGCCGACCGGCAGAAGATCGATACCCGCCTGCTTTTGCTGCTCCCAGTGACGCGCCCGCAGCTCGCGGCCCACCGCCAGCAGTTCTTCACGGCTCGTATTACCCGCCCAGTAACTCTCTTGCGCTTTTTTCAGCTCGCGACGCAGGCCAACGCGAGGAAAACCGAGGGTGTGATTCAGTATTGTCATTTTACTTCCTCTAATTATATGTAAATCCTATGGATTTTTAATTTAGGGAAGGCGGCAAATTTGCTCATCCCCAGGAGCTTACTGAAGTAAGTGACTGGGGTGAGTAAACGCAGCCAACGCACCATAAATTTAAAAGGCGAAGGATTTTGGACGTCCAGATGTTTACACCGCTATAATTCGCAAGTACTGTATATTCCTCAAGCGCAATTTGTTCATGCCGAAGTGAAGGACTTTCATGATCGAGATTAAACACCTGAAAACGCTCCAGGCGTTGCGGAATACCGGGTCACTGGCAGCCGCCGCGGCGACGCTGCATCAGACCCAATCCGCCCTGTCTCACCAGTTCAGCGATCTGGAACAGCGCCTTGGCTTTCGGTTATTCATACGTAAAAGCCAGCCGCTGCGTTTTACCCCGCAGGGCGAGATCCTGTTGCAATTAGCCAGCCAGGTGCTGCCGCAAATCAGCCGCGCGTTGCAGGCCTGTAATGAACCGCAGCAGACCCGACTGCGCATCGCCATTGAATGTCACAGTTGTATTCAGTGGCTAACCCCGGCGCTGGAAAATTTCCGCGCCAAATGGCCGCAGGTGGAGATGGACTTTAAATCCGGCGTGACCTTTGACCCCCAGCCCGCGCTCCAGCAGGACGAACTGGATCTGGTGATGACGTCTGACATTCTGCCGCGCAGCGGGCTGCATTATTCGCCGATGTTTGATTTTGAAGTGCGCCTGGTCCTGGCACCCGATCATCCGCTGGCCAGTAAAACGCTGATCACGCCGGAAGATTTAGCCAGCGAAACGCTGCTGATTTATCCGGTACAGCGCAGTCGACTGGACGTCTGGCGCAATTTCCTGCAACCCGCTGGCGTCAGCCCGTCACTGAAAAGCGTGGATAACACACTGCTGTTGATTCAGATGGTGGCGGCCAATATGGGCATTGCCGCCCTGCCGCACTGGGTGGTGGAGAGTTTTGAACGCCAGGGTCTGGTGGTGACCAAAACCCTGGGGGATGGCTTGTGGAGCCGTCTCTATGCTGCCGTGCGTGACGGCGACCAGCGCCAGCCGGTCACAGAGGCGTTTATTCGCTCGGCGCGCAATCACGCCTGCGATCATCTGCCCTTTGTGCGGAGCGCGGAGCGACCCACTTCCGATGCACCCACAGTGAAGCCAGGATCACAACCGCGCCTGTGATAAAAGTCGGCCAGTGGGGCTGTTGGTGCCAGATTGCCAGGTTAACCAGCAGCCCGGCGGGTACGTGCATATTATTCATAATGCCCAGCGTCCCTGCATCTACCTGGGTGGCGCCGTAGTTCCACATGAAGTAGCCAATGCCCGATGCCGCCACGCCCAGGAACACCAGAATGCTCCATTGCTGCGTGGTTTCCGGCATTTTCTGCGCATTCCCCAGCGTGAACCAGGCCACGACGGCCACCAGAAACGCGCCGACGTAAAACCAGGCAAACGCGTTATGCTGAGGCATCGGACGCGTCTCCATCAGACGTTTATACCCCACCATGCCAATGGCAAAACTGATATTGGAAAGCTGTACCAGCAGCAACCCGGTCCAGAAGTGATTGGTCACCTGGTCATAGCGAATAATTCCTGCCCCAATCACCGCCAGTAGCGCGCTAAAAGCATAACCCCAGCGTAGACGGCGCTTACTCATGACATCATAAATCAGCGTGATATAGAGCGGCGTCAACACGGTAAACAAGAGCAGTTCAGAGACCGTTAAATAGAGATATGCGCGAAAACTCAGCATGTACATGATGCCAAGCTGCATAGCGCCCACCAGCATATACAGCCCGAGGGTCTTGAGACTGTGCCCACGGGTACGCAGGAAAGGCAGGAATACTAATGCGGCAAGGCCGACCCGAACCAGCACGGCAAAATAGCTGTCGACGTGCCCGGCGAGGTATTCGCCATACAAACTAAAGGAGAAGGCCCACAGGATTGTGGTAATGATGAGTAACGCCACAATGGATATCTCTTAGAACAAGGAGTATCCATTGTAGCGGAGAGTGCGGTTGACAACTGATTAATTAGCGAACGATCGTGTTAGCGTAAATAGAGATCGCGCAGATAATGCGGCACTGCATCGTCAACGTTCGAGCCGATCACTTCCAGCTCAGGATGCAGATCCTTCAGGCGCTGATGCGCACCGGCCATAATGCAGCCTTTGCCCGCCATCGACAGCATTTCTGCATCGTTCATCCCGTCACCAAAGGCGATACAGTCCTGAAGGCTGTAACCCATCGCTTTGGCGACCGCCTCCAGCGCATGGCCTTTCGACACGCCGCCTGCCATCACTTCCAGACAGGTGAGTGTGGAAAAACTCACGTTCACGCGATCGCCCCATCGCGCATTGATCGCCTGTTCCAGCGGCAACAGAACCTCATGAGAATCACTGGTGAAGAACACTTTACTGACGCCTTCCGGCTCCAGTAGACCCGGTTCAAACAGCGAGTAGTGGAACACCGCCTCTTTGAAAAAGCGCATCTCATCAGGGCGATGACGGTTCATAAACCATTCGTCGTCACGATAGACGTTAGTGACGATATCCGGGTTCGCGTTTACTACGCCAAACAGATCGCTGGCGATATCGCGGTCCAGATTATGCGCAAACACCAGATTACCGTCCATGTCATGCACACGTGCGCCATTGGAGGTAATCATGTAGCACTTGATCTCCAGATTGTCGCGGATTTGTCCCACATCAACGTGGTGACGACCGGTCGCAAAAACAAAGTTAACGCCACGTGCTGTCAGCAGTTTCAGCGTCTCTTTCGCGTACGGCGTAAGGGTATGGTCGGGAGAGAGCAGTGTGCCATCTAAATCAGACGCAACAACCTGATACATAGAAAAATTTAACCTCTAAGCAAAGCGGTTTCCGCTGGTAAGTTATGCTTGTTGAAAAAATCAACAATAGCCTGGAGCGCGACTGAGCGCATTGCGTCCTTTTCAAAAAGGATCTCATGGTAAGCGCCGTTGATGACAAGCGGTTGCCCCCCTTCAACAGGATGGCCCGCTGCGGCGCGGAGTTCACAAAAACGGTTATGCATGCGGTTATCCACCACACGCTCTTCTTCAGCCTGAATCAGCAAAGTCGGCGTGGCGTCGTCTCCAGCGCCTGCCAGTACCTGTTCAGCCGCCAGGATGCCTTCGCGCACCCAGTGATAAGTCGGACCGCCTACACGCAACTGTGGTTCATCGGCATAAAAACGTAAGTTACGCCGATAGCGCTGCCGACTGTGCGTTAATGAATTCATACCAAACGGCAACGCCCGCCAGCGCCCGGTGCCGATCGCATACCCTTCCCGAATACGCTGATGACCTTCGGCCCAGTCGAGAATGTGACGTACCATCCAGTCCGGCAGACGCATCACAATACCAAACATCGGCGCGCAAAGCGCAATGGCATCGCACTGATGCGGATGGCGCTGGAGGAACAGCGTGGCAATCGCCCCGCCCATCGAGTGCGCCAGAATATAGCGTTTACGCCACGGTCCCGGCTGGACTTCCTGTTCCCAAAACGCCGTAAGATCGTCCACATAGTCGTTGAAGTTCTCGACATGACCGCGATGGGGATCGGCTAACATGCGCCCTGAACGCCCCTGGCCGCGATGGTCAATAATGAGGACATCAAAGCCCAGATGAAAGAGGTCATACGCCAGTTCAGCGTACTTCACATAGCTCTCAATCCGACCCGGACAGACGACAATCACACGATCGTTTTGCGCAGCACGAAAACGAACAAAGCGCACCGGCACATTGCCCACGCCGGTAAATTCCGCTTCCTCTCGCTGGCGCCAGAAATCGGTCAGTGGCCCCATGGAAAAAGCCGCGAACGCGTTTTCTCTTGTTTCCCAGTCTTTTTGCTGCTGAAACATCGGGTATCCAGCCTCGTTTACCAGGTAAAAATCGTTTTTTTCGTTATGTCTGACACAACACAGCAACAGTAGCGTATTGTGGCATAAAAACAGACAATCAGGGAGTTTCTCATGACCTTCGAATGGTGGTTCGCCTATCTGCTGACATCCATAATTTTGAGCCTCTCCCCCGGCTCTGGCGCCATCAACACCATGACGACCTCCATCAATCACGGCTACCGCGGCGCAGTCGCATCCATTGCGGGGTTACAGGCCGGACTGGGCATTCATATCGTCCTGGTCGGCATTGGTCTGGGCACCCTGTTTTCTCGTTCCGTCATCGCCTTTGACGTGCTGAAATGGGCGGGTGCCGCCTACCTGATTTGGTTAGGCATCCAGCAATGGCGGGCCGCCGGTGCTATTGATCTCAATACCATGGCGCAAACGCAGTCGCGCGGTCGCCTGTTCAAACGCGCGGTCTTCGTCAACCTGACAAACCCTAAAAGCATTGTCTTTCTGGCCGCCCTTTTCCCGCAGTTCGTTATGCCCAAAGAGCCGCAACTGATGCAGTACATCGTACTCGGCGTCACCACGATTGTAGTCGATGTTGTGGTGATGATCGGTTATGCCACGCTGGCGCAGCGTATCGCCATGTGGATTAAAGGGCCGAAGCAGATGAAGGCGTTAAATAAAATCTTCGGTTCGCTGTTTATGCTGGTGGGCGCGCTGCTGGCGTCGGCACGACATGCCTGACAGGTTGCCGGATAACGTCTGGCGCGTATCCGGCACCATGCCTTAACGTGAAATAATCAGATGAATGCCGAAACCGGCAAACAACGCCCCGGCAAAACCGTCGATCCATTTTGCCAGCCGCTGATACCCGCGACGCATTTTCGGCAGCGCAAACAGACTCGCCACCACGGTAAACCACGCGAAGGTCTCAATGATGATCAGCACGAAAATGCCCCAGCGCGCGCCCGTTCCGACATTATCCCCGACAAACAGAGAAAAGACGGAACCGAAGTAGATAATCGCTTTCGGGTTAGCCAGGTTAGTCAGCAGCCCTTTCAGGAAACTGCGACCGCTTTGCGCCAGTTCAATCTGCGGCGTGGGTGCCGCAACATCCTGCTTTTTAAACGCGCCGCGCAGCATCTGGTAACCCATCCAGCACAGATACAGGCCGCCGCCCACCATGATGATGGTATGTAACCAGGCCATTTTTTCGATGATCAGATGCAGGCCGAGCAGCGCGATGCCAGCCCAGACCATCACGCCACAGGTGATGCCGAGCACACCCATCATCGCCTCTTTGCGCGAACGGCTGACCGCCGTCTGTGAGACAAAAAAGAAATCCGGCCCCGGGCTCATCAGTGCCACAATGTGCACCATCGCCACGGTGAGAAATAGCATTAACATGATGAAATACTCGCGGGGGAAACAGTTCAGTGAGTCACCATCCTGACACTTTTTTGCCTGGCTGACTACTCTTCGTCGTCACCATCGACATGGGCGCGGATCAGCGCCATAAATTCTTTGCCGAAGCGCTCCAGTTTACGCATGCCCACGCCGTTAACGCTGAGCATTTCACTGGCAGAAACCGGCATCTGTTCCGCCATCTCAATTAACGTGGCATCGTTAAAGACAACGTACGGCGGAATGTTCTCTTCATCGGCAATGGCTTTACGTAATTTACGCAGTTTGGCGAACAGTTTGCGATCGTAGTTACCCCCGAACGATTTCTGCATCACCCGTGGTTTCAGGGCGACAAGACGCGGCACGGCGAGTTGCAGAGGGACGTCGCCACGCAGTACCGGACGCGCGGCGTCAGTCATCTGTAATGCGGAGTGCTGGGCAATGTTCTGTGTGACAAGCCCCAAATGAATCAGTTGGCGAATGACGCTGACCCAATGTTCATGGCTCTTATCCCGCCCCATGCCATAGACTTTGAGTTTGTCGTGACCCAACTCGCGGATCCGCTGGTTGTTCGCGCCGCGGATAACCTCAACCACATACCCCATCCCAAAACGCTGGCTAACCCTTCCGATGGTGGAAAGCGCAATTTGCGCATCGTTTAAACCGTCGTACTGTTTCGGCGGATCGAGGCAGATATCGCAGTTGCAGCACGGCTCCTGGCGCCCCTCGCCAAAGTAGTTCAGCAGCACCAGACGACGGCAGGTTTGCGCCTCGGCAAACGCGCCCATCGCATTCAGCTTATGCCGCTCAATATCCTGTAACTGCCCCTGCGGTTTTTCTTCCAGACAGCGGCGCAGCCACGCCATATCGGCCGGATCATAAAACAGCATTGCCTCCGCTGGCAGGCCGTCACGCCCGGCGCGACCGGTTTCCTGATAGTAGGATTCAATGTTGCGTGGAATATCGAAATGCACCACGAAGCGCACGTTGGGTTTGTTGATCCCCATGCCAAAAGCGACGGTCGCGACAACAATTTGCAGATCGTCGCGCTGGAATTTTTCCTGCACATCGGCGCGAATGTCATTTTCCAGTCCGGCATGGTACGCCGCAGCGCTTATGCCACGGCTTTGCAGACGCGCGGCGGTGTCTTCCACCTTCGCACGGCTGTTGCAGTAAATAATGCCGGACTTACCGCGTTGTTCCTGGACATAGCGCATGAGCTGATCGAGCGGTTTAAACTTCTCCATCAACATGTAGCGGATGTTCGGGCGGTCAAAGCTGCTGATCTGGATTAAGGGATCGTTCAGCCCCAGCAGACGAACGATATCCAGACGCGTGGTTTCATCGGCGGTCGCGGTGAGCGCCACAAACGGCAGGGAAGGAAAACGCTGTCTGAGCTGGCCCAGCGCAGCATATTCCGGGCGGAAATCGTGTCCCCATTGCGAGATGCAGTGGGCTTCATCCACGGCCAGTAGCACCGGATTCCAGTGCGCCAGATGTTCGAGGAAGTTGTCCAGCATCAGGCGCTCAGGGGCGATATACAGCAGGCGAATTTGCCCGGTGCGACAGCCTGCCATCACCTCAAGCTGCTGCTCGCGGGTTTGCGTCGAGTTCAGACAGGCCGCCGCCACGCCGTTCGCCAGCAACTGGTCGACCTGATCTTTCATCAGGGAGATCAGCGGTGACACAACCACCGTCAGTCCATTGAGCAATAAGGCAGGGATTTGATAGCAGAGGGATTTTCCGCCCCCGGTCGGCATCACGACCAGGCAGTCGCGCCCCGAAACGACGGTGTCGATAATCTCTTCCTGACCCGGGCGAAACTGTTGGTAGCCGAAGGTTTCCTGCAAAACCTGCTTAGCCCCTGATTCCAGATTCAACACTTCCGCCTGCGCCACATTAACCCCGTTCGCTTAAATCAAAACAGGCGCTATTTTCAGCGCCTGAGGAAGAAACTGCAATGTTTAAAACACAATCATCGATCAGAAGATATCGTTGAGCATGACGCCCACGCCAACGCGCGTCTGATTAAAGTTATAGTCGATCAATGATTCGCCGTAACCGCTGTACACCTGCGTGTAAAGACGCACATGTTTCGTGATGGGATAGCTCAGCCCCAGTTCTGCGCCGCCGTAGCCGGTGTTCCAGTTGTACTGGCCCTTCGCGCTCAGTACCGCCTCACCCAGGTGGTAGCCGACTTTCAACTGGTAATAACCCATGTATTTGGTGATATCCGGGTTGTCGTCGGTACTGCCAATGACGTACCACGGTTTCACTTCAACCAGCCAGTTACCGTTTTCTGCCATCAGACGTGTATAGAGGCGGTTCCAGCTCCGGGAAGTCGGATCAGAACGCCCGTTCGAATCATGGTTATAGCCCATCTCAACGTCACGCAGTGTCCACCCGCCCAGACTGTAATCAGTCGCAAAACCGAGAAACAGTTGCGGTTCGTAGTTGGTTTCGCGAAACGGCGACGACTCTTCACTGTTGGAAAGCTGCCACCAGGACTTTTGCGTATACGAGGCACCCAATACCGAATTGGGTCCCACAATTCCGCGCCAGAGCGGAAACGCCAGGCTTAACTGGAACTTCACTTCGTCTTTGCGGGCGTTTTCAGACCAGTTGTAAGTACTGATCGCCTCTTTGTTCATGTCGCTGGTATTGGTGTAGATCAGGTAGTTCGTGTCGTAGGGGTAAAGCGTAAAAGGATTATCATGCTCCTGCAGCATATTGGCGATAATACTGCCCCGCACCGCAGGTGCATCATGAACCTCTTTCACTGTCGCCTCTTGCGCATACGCCGCCAACGGCAGCATTGCTACTGGTAGCAACCAACCCAGAATCGCCCGCATTCGTGTTGTTCTCCTGAACGAAAGATTTATGATGTGCCTATTATTCTGCCAGCCATTCTACATACTTATACAGAACCTCGTTAATTATCCTGCCTCAAAGTGGAAATCAACATTCAAGAAGCATAATATCAACATTTCATTAACTAATGGAGTGTCTGAATTGTATGTCTGCTATACTGACTGCTGAACAAGCCCTGAAACTGGTGGGCGAGATGTTTGTGTATCACATGCCGTTTAACCGGGCGCTGGGACTGGAGCTGGAACGTTATGAGAAGGAGTTTGCCCAACTGGCTTTTACTAACCAGCCGATGATGGTGGGAAACTGGGCGCAAAGTATTCTGCATGGCGGAGTGATCGCCTCAGCGCTGGACGTTGCCGCCGGACTGGTGTGCGTAGGGAGCACACTGACGCGCCATGAGACCATCAGTGAAGACGAACTGCGTCAGCGGATGTCCCGCATGGGGACTATCGATTTGCGCGTGGACTACCTGCGTCCGGGCCGTGGTAACCGTTTTACCGCCACCAGCAGCCTTCTGCGCGCCGGAAACAAAGTCGCCGTGGCGCGCGTCGAGTTACACAACGAAGATCAGCTTTATATTGCCAGCGCCACCGCCACTTATATGGTAGGGTAAAACACGATAAACTGTTGTTACATTTCAGACATGAGTTTTCCCGATGGATGCAAAGCAAACGCGGCAGGGCGTCTTACTCGCTCTTGCCGCTTATTTTATTTGGGGCATCGCTCCCGCGTACTTCAAGCTGATTCATTACGTCCCCGCTGACGAAATCCTGACGCACCGTGTTATCTGGTCTTTTTTCTTTATGGTGGCGTTAATCAGCATTAGCCGTCAGTGGTCCGGCGTCAAAACGCTGCTGCAAACGCCCAGGAAAATTTTCATGCTGGCGGTGTCTGCGGTGTTGGTTGGCGGAAACTGGCTGCTGTTTATCTGGGCGGTAAACAACCACCATATGCTGGAAGCCAGCCTGGGATACTTTATCAATCCGCTGGTGAACATTTTGCTGGGGATGATTTTTCTCGGCGAACGTTTTCGCCGTATGCAGTGGCTGGCGGTGATTCTGGCGGTATGTGGCGTTCTCGTGCAACTCTGGACCTTCGGTTCGCTGCCGATAATCGCACTGGGACTGGCATTTAGCTTCGCCTTTTACGGGCTGGTGCGTAAGAAAATCGCCGTTGAAGCGCAAACCGGTATGCTGTTTGAAACCCTCTGGCTGTTGCCGGTTGCCGCCATTTACCTGTTTGGTATTGCCGACAGCGCCACCAGCCATATGGGACAAAACCCGATGTCGCTTAACCTGCTGCTGATTGCCGCCGGGGTAGTGACCACTGTTCCACTACTGTGCTTTACCGGTGCAGCAACCCGTCTGCGTCTTTCCACGCTGGGGTTCTTCCAGTATATCGGTCCAACGCTGATGTTTGTGCTGGCAGTGACGTTCTATGGAGAGGTTCCTGGGGCAGATAAAATGGTGACATTCGCCTTTATCTGGGTCGCGCTGGCGATTTTCGTGACGGATGCAATTTATACTCAGCGCAGGACGCGCAAGGGCATGTAGTCATGATGTGCCGGATAAGCGTAGCGCCATCCGGCATAACAATTACAGCCAGTTTTTACGCTTAAAGTACAGATACGGTGCCAGACCGGCGAGCAGCATAAAAATAATCGCGCCCGGGTAGCCAAAGCTCCACTTCAGTTCCGGCATAAACTCAAAGTTCATCCCGTAGCTGGACGCGACAAGCGTCGGCGGCAGGAAGACCACGGAGACCACCGAGAAGATCTTGATGATGCGGTTCTGTTCAATGTTGATAAAGCCCATCGCCGCCTGCATCAGGAAGTTCACCTTCTGGAATAAAGATTCGTTGTGCGGCAACAGGGATTCGATATCGCGCAGGATTTCGCGGGCCTGTTCCAGTTGCCCGCCCGGTAAACGCGCTTTGCGAACCAGGAAGTTCAGCGCACGCTGGGTATCCATCAGACACAAGCGAACCTTCCAACCGATATCTTCCAGTTCCGCCAGGGTGGAGAGCGCTTCGTCATACTCATCGCCCTGGTGCCCTTCCATAATCACCCGGCTCAGTTCTTCCAGATCACTGTAGATATTTTCAATTTCATCCGCCAGTTGTTCAATTTTGGTTTCGAACAAATCCAGCAGCAGTTCATAAGCGTTGCCATCAACCATCGCCTGGCTACGGGCACGCATACGATACAGACGAAACGCGGGCAGCTCGCGTTCACGCAGGGTAAACAGGCGACCATCACGAATGGTGAATGCCACCGTGGAGTTACCCGCGTGGTCTTCCGCATCTTCAAAGAAGAAAAAGGAGTGGATATGCAGACCGTCTTCGTCTTCGAAGAAACGCGCGGAGGCTTCGATGTCTTCCAGTTCAGGACGGGTCGCCAGGCTTTGCCCCAGTTCAGATTGTACGCGCAGTCGCTCGTCGTCGTCGGGCTCGACCAGGTCGACCCATACGGCATCAATCAGGGTTTGTGACTCTTCGACTTCCAGCCGGGTGAGTCGGTTATTTTCCAGTTGAAATGCGCTCAGCATGACCGGGACTCCCAATGCTTAAAAATATCGGACAGTTCGGTGGGCACACAGAAACAAATTGGGTTTCAGACCATTAAACAGCCTGACTCAGCGCGACGGGAAAATAGAGAAGGTCGCTGACAACCGCTAAGGCTATCAGCAAAAAGGGATAGCCTTAGGAGTTGATCCTGGATGACAGGATAATGAGCCAGTATCTACTGGGTGTGTCCAAGGCGAATGTCCTCTTAGCGTAATCGTGCGCGCATGTTACGCCAGCAAAAATTTGCCGTCAACACGCAACGAAACGCGAAAAAGTAATAATTTCCCCTTATGCAGAAAGGTTAGCAGAGCGGACTGATTTATCTATGATTTCAGAATATTAAGCGGAAATGTGATGATGCAAAATCACAGACCTGATCAGCGCAGCATCATCAGGCGATAACACCATGCCGGATGACGGCTTCGCCTTATCCGGCCTACAATTCAAGCGGTTAGCACAATCAGACTGTTTCCAGCTTCGCATAGGCGGCCACGAGCCATTTGATCCCCTGTCCCTGAAAAGCCACCTGCAAGCGGCTGTGTTCGCCGCTGCCTTCCAGATTCACAATGGTGCCTTCTCCGAACTTCGTGTGGCGCACACGCTGGCCCAGCTTATAGCCGGTGTCGTTTTCCGCTACCGGCGTTCCCATCCGCTGATGGCTGACCGGGCGGCTGATCGTCGCACGCAGACGCACCTCTTCAACACACTCTTCGGGTAATTCGCCAATGAAGCGCGACGGGCGGTGATACACCTCTTTACCGTACAGACGACGCGTTTCGGCGTAGGTTAACGTCAGTTTTTGCATCGCACGGGTGACGCCGACATAGGCCAGTCGACGCTCCTCTTCCAGACGTCCGCCCTCATCCAGCGACATCTGGCTGGGGAACATCCCCTCTTCCATTCCGACGATAAATACCTGCGGGAATTCCAGCCCTTTCGCCGAGTGCAGCGTCATGAGCTGCACCGCATCCTGCCAGGTATCCGCCTGCCCTTCTCCCGCTTCTAACGCCGCATGGGAAAGGAATGCCTGTAGTGGCATCAAATCTTCGTCTTCTTCGTTGTAGCTGAACTGGCGCGTTGCCGTCACCAGTTCCTCTAAGTTCTCGATACGCGTCTGACCTTTCTCGCCTTTTTCCTGTTCGTACATCATGCGCAGACCGGAATCTTTAATCACCCGGTCAGTCTGCACATGCAACGGCATGTCGACGGTTTCCTGCGCCAGTGCGTCAATGAGTTCCATAAAGCGTTGCAGCGCACTGGCGGCACGACCGGCCAGCGCTTTCTCCTGTAACAGCTCACGGCATGCCTGCCACAGCGTGAGCTGACGGTCGCGCGAGGTCTGGCGCACCACGTCCAGCGTGCGATCGCCAATCCCGCGCGTCGGCGTATTCACCACGCGTTCAAACGCTGCGTCGTCATTGCGGTTCGCAATTAAACGCAGATAAGAGAGCGCGTCTTTGATTTCCTGGCGTTCGAAGAAGCGCATCCCGCCATAAATACGGTACGGCATACTGGCCTGGAGCAGCGCCTCTTCCAGCACACGCGACTGGGCGTTGCTGCGGTAGAGAATGGCGCACTGTTCCAGCGCGCCGCCGTTGTCCTGCCAGGTTTTGATCCGGTTGACGACAAAGCGCGCTTCATCCAGTTCGTTAAACGCGCAGTAGAGTGAAATGGGCTCGCCTTCCACGCCATCGGTCCACAGCTTTTTGCCCAGACGACCGTTGTTGTTTTCGATCAGGGCGTTTGCCGCACTGAGGATATTACTGGTTGAACGATAGTTCTGCTCCAGACGGATCGTCTGTGCGCCGGGGAAGTCGTTGAGGAAGCGCTGGATGTTCTCAACCTGTGCGCCACGCCAGCCGTAGATAGACTGGTCATCATCACCCACGATCATCACTTTGCCGGTATCGCCCGCCAGCAGGCGGACCCAGGCATACTGGATGTTGTTGGTATCCTGGAATTCGTCCACCAGGATATTGGTGAAACGTTCGCGGTAGTGCTGAAGGATATGCGGCTTGTTAAGCCACAGCTCATGCGCGCGCAGCAGCAGTTCGGCAAAATCCACCAGCCCCGCGCGATCGCACGCTTCCTGATAAGCCTGATAAACTTTCTGCCAGGTCTGTTCAATCGGATTACCGAAGCTCTGAAGATGATGCGGGCGCAGACCTTCGTCTTTCTGACCGTTGATGTACCACATCGCCTGACGCGGCGGCCACTGCTTCTCGTCAAGGTTCATCGCCTTGATCAAACGCTTAAGCAGACGCAACTGATCTTCACTGTCGAGGATCTGGAAGTCCTGCGGCAGGTTAGCGTCCATGTGATGCGCACGCAGTAACCGGTGTGCCAGACCGTGGAAAGTGCCGACCCACATGCCGCCCTGGCTGGTACCCATAATCTGACCAATACGGTGGCGCATCTCCGCCGCCGCTTTGTTGGTAAAGGTTACCGCCATAATGGAATACGGCGAATTATTCTCTACCGTCAGCAACCAGGCGATACGGTGTACCAGTACGCGCGTTTTACCGCTTCCCGCCCCCGCGAGAACCAGCATGTTGCTACGTGGCGCGGCCACCGCTTCGCGCTGTTTATCATTGAGGCTGTCGAGCAGGTAAGAAACGTCCATTGGCACCGCCGCGTTAGGAATAGATAAACTGCGAAATGCCCGATGGCGCTTCGCTTATCGGGTCTACGTGATCGCAGTCAGCGTAGGGCGGATAAGCGTAGCGCCATCCGCCAAAACCCTGGAATTTTATACAGAACTGCTGGTGATTATATCAGCGAGGTCAGAGATGCCAACTGTGAAATTTCGATATGCGGCAGTAAACGGCTGTCAAAGGTGTGCATCAAGTCGGCATTTTCCGGCTTGATCCAGCAGGCCTGTAACCCGCTGCGGATCGCCCCGGCAACGTCGGTTGTGAGATCGTCACCCACGTGCAGGATCTCGCCTGTCGGTACATTCAGCTTTTCCGCCGCAAGGAAGTACATATCGCTGAACGGCTTTGAGCGCCCGTCCGGGCCAGCACGCAGAACAAACTCAAAATAGTCGCCGAGACCAAACAACTCCGGCTGCGCGTTACCGTTAGTAATCGCCACCAGCGGCCATTTTTTGCTTAAGGCTTTCAGCGTGTCGTGGGTTTCTTGTGGGACTTCGATTCGGCTACGCCATTTCGCAAAGTTCATCATAGCGGCATTCGCGCCCGCCACGGCCTCTTCTGCTGAGAGTCCGGCGTTCAGCATGGCACGTTCAACGGCGCGGTGACGCCAGCGGGTCACATCATGATAGATTTCCGGCTCCGCTTCCCGCACCGCCTGACGCAGCCGGTGCAAATCGGCATTCTCAAGCGTGCGTAGCGCCGGATGATAGTTCTGCACAAAAGCGAGCGCTTCCTGCTCGGTACGCAGGATAACCGGACGGTTATCGTAAAGGGTGTCATCAAGGTCGAAGGTGATCGCAGAGATCTGCCCTAAAGTCCGGTAAAAGCGCATTATTTCCCCCGTTTGGCGCGTGGATGCGCCGCATCGTACACCGAGGCCAGGTGTTGAAAATCAAGATGAGTATAGATTTGCGTGGTCGAAAGGTTAGCGTGTCCTAGCAGTTCCTGTACGCCTCGCAGGTCACCGCTCGATTCCAGCATGTGCGTGGCAAAGGAGTGGCGCAACTTATGCGGATGAACATGGCTGTTTAACCCCTGCTTAATGCCCCATTCGGCAAAACGCTTCTGGACGTTACGCGCGGAGATACGGTTACCCAGCTTTGACAAAAACAGCGCGTCCTCGTCACTGCCAAACAGCCCGCGCAGATCCAGCCAGTGTTCAATCCACGCCACCGCGTTGCGACCGATGGGCAGGCGGCGTTCTTTGCTGCCTTTCCCCATCACCCAGACTTCGCCGGTATCGAGATCCAGATGTTTGATATCCAGTCCCACCAGTTCGGATAAACGCAGACCAGCGCCGTACATCACCTCCAGCATCGCGCGATCGCGTACCGCCAGCGGGTCGTTCAGATCGATATCCAGCAGACGATTAACGTCATCAACGTCGATATTTTTTGGCAGATGGCGTGGCGTTTTAGGCGCCTGTATTCCCTTCGCCGGGTTAGCGCTCAGTTTGCCGTCGCTGATCATCCAGTCGAAGAAACTGCGCAAGGCAGAGAGACGCAGGGCAAGACTTGCCGGGCCAAGCCCCTTACGGCGACTGCGCACCGCAAAACTGCGCACCATTGCAGCGTCGCACTGCTGCCAGTTTTTCAGCCCGGCTTCAGCGGCTAACGCAATGATGGCATCAAGCTGGCGCTGATAATTCTTCAGCGTGATGGGGCTAAGCTGCCGCTCTACGCCCAGATAGCGCAGAAAGCGGGTCACATCGGCGGTGAAATCGGTCATACGCGTTCAATCCAGCGCTCCAGCAGATCGGGCATCATCAAGGCAATCTCCTGCAGGAGTTGCGTTCCTTGCCCCTGCTGATAGTGATGCACATCGCGGCTGCTGAACAGAATGACGCCCAGATCGCCGTCACGTCCCAGCATCGACATCGCCACCGAACCAATCGCCTTCGCCTCTGGCAGTACCACCAGTAATTCCGGACCGTTTAAGGTGCCCAGATAGTGCTGTTCCTGTCCCAGTCGCTGAATACGCAGCGGTTCGAATGCCTGACGGCTTAACGCCAGATGGGTATAGCTCGACGGCGCCCCGAGACGCCAGCGATCGGGAAACAGACGCACCGTTGCCCCCGCAAGCCCCAGTTCGCGCGCCCAGCGATGGAAGCGCATCAACATATCGTCCAGGCTGGTCGCCGCGACCAGACGTCCTTGCAGATGCAGCAAGCGATAAAACAGGCTTTCATTCGCATTCGCCTGCGCCATCAATAACGACATGTTTTCTTCAAGGACGTTGATGTGGTTACGCGCGCGGGCCATATGCCACTCCACCAGCGAAACCGAGCCCCGAACCGGGTGCGGAACCCGCATCGCTTCCACGGCATGCGCATTGCGGATAAAAAACTCAGGGTTTTTCTGCAGATAGTCGATGACCGCCCGGTCATCGAGTTCGGTCAGCGTTTCCTGTAGTTCTTCCCCTGGTTGCTTCATAGATGGATAAACCCGTCGTAGACATGTGCCGCCGGGCCAGTCATGTATAACGGATGACCCGGACCTTTCCAGGCGATATCAAGGCGACCGCCCGGTAATTCCACGCGTACTTCTTCAGCCAGCAAACCTTGCTGAATGCCGACAGCAACAGCCGCGCACGCGCCGCTCCCGCAGGCTTGCGTTTCTCCCGCGCCGCGCTCATACACGCGTAAACGAATATGCTCGCGTTTTACAACCTGCATAAAACCGATATTTGCCCGTTCAGGAAAACGTTCGTGACTTTCCAGAACCGGTCCCAGCGTTTCCACCGTCGCCGTTTCCACATCGTCGACCTGAATCACGCAGTGTGGGTTTCCCATTGAAACCACACCGCACAAGATTGTCTGTTCTGCCGCTCGCATAATATAGGTCTTTTCCGCTTTGTTCGCGCGAAAAGGCACCTGTGATGGCTCAAAGTTGGGTTCGCCCATGTTAACGCGTACCAGCTCATCATCCGTGACGCTTAGCACCATTCGTCCATTGGCTGTGCTGACGCGAATATCACGTTTATTGGTTAACCCTTTCAGGCGAACGAAACGGGCAAAACAGCGCGCGCCGTTACCGCATTGCGACACCTCGCTGCCATCGGCATTAAAAATGCGGTAATGAAAATCCAGCTCAGGATCGTATGGGGGCTCAACCACCAACAGTTGATCAAACCCTACCCCCAGATGTCTGTCAGACAAACGACGGATCAACTCTGGTGAAAAAAAGACATTCTGCGTTACCGCGTCGACGACCATAAAATCGTTGCCAAGGCCATGCATTTTAGAGAATTGCATTATTCACTCCGTTCACGCGGGTACAGAAACACACCGTCAGTAGTTCACCTGCGAAGGCCCATCTCCCGTGGCGCGATCGTTTTGATTGGGTATGGTGGACTGCGTTTGCGTATCCACCGGTTTGGTCGGCGGCGGTGCGGTTTTATCAGCCGGAGGGAAATAGAGCGGCCCCTTAAGGCCACAGCCCGTCAGGCTGAACAGAGTGAGAAGTACAGCGAGAGCCTGAAACACGTTTTTCATTGTCGATTGCCTGTAAGTTCATACTTTCTGTGTTCTATCATCGCAGGAGAAGGCGTAAAAGCAAGAGTTTGCCTGTAATCTGCAACGCGTTTTGTTTCAGGTTATACTGCCGCCATCACGAAAAAACGGGAAACGACAATGAACGACAGTGAATTTCATCGCCTGGCCGATACCCTGTGGATGACCATTGAAGAGCGTCTGGACGACTGGGACGGCGACAGCGATATCGACTGCGAAATTAACGGCGGCGTGCTGACGATAAGTTTCGAAAACGGCAGTAAAATCATCATCAACCGTCAGGAACCGCTGCACCAGGTGTGGCTGGCGACCAAACAGGGCGGTTACCATTTTGACCTGAAAGGCAATGAATGGGTGTGTGACCGCAGCGGAGAAACCTTCTGGGATCTTCTGGAACAAGCCGCCACGCAGCAGGCGGGTGAAACGGTAAGCTTTCGTTGAGATATTATGCCGGATGACGGCTTCGCCGTATCCGGCAAATCATTACGAAAAATACTGCTGTAACAGCGGGGTGTCGTTGTCCTGGTTAGCAGGCGGAATGTTGCTAATAGACTGTGCGCGGAATGGGATCACCTGTTCGCGCCCCTCGGTTTTCACAATCTGATAGAACTGTGGCAGGTTAAAGTTGATAAAGCTGGAACCGTAGGTAAAGCGGTCATGCGACGAGGAGTAGAAACGGCTGACATCCCGCACCAGCTCTTCTTTGCTGCCTTCGCAGTGGTGATACACTTCCGCCCGATTACTTTCGTCCAGAATATAGATATTAAAGCCCTTCTCATCACCCGTCTCTTCAAAGAAGAACTGAATAATGCCTTCGCTGGCGAAGCCATCCACGACCGACGGCAGTTTCACCTGATTGGTTTCCACCTGAACAGACAAGCCGTGCAATTTGTTATGGGATATCGCGCCATAAAACTCGATCGCGTTTTCCAGCTTCTGCACCGACACGTTCAGGCGTTCAAAGAACAGCCCCCAGGTCTGACCGGATACGCGCAGCGCCTTAAATCGGCCCGTTTCCTGACGGGTACTGGAAAGACGCAGCTCGATGCACTCTGAAACCAGTTGCTGAACACGAGTCCGAATTAATCCGCGCAGATGCTGGCTGTAGCAGAACACTTCGACGCTGTCCGGCGGCGCGGCATCCTGGTGCATTTTGCCGAGAATCGTTTTCAGCGCTTCAATCATCGCCTGCTCGCCGTTGAAGTGCAGGGTACGCACTTCGTTCCACGAGTTGCGGTAAAGCAGATCCACACTGCCCACCAGACAATTTTGTTCTTCCCCAAAACTGAAGACATCCAGCTTGCGGAAATCAAAATGGACCACCTGATTACGAAATGCCGCCGTGGGGTCGTATTCGAGGTTAACGATGATCGCCAGATGGCGAATTTCACACGGGCTGTAGAGCGCTTTTGGCGTCGGTGCCGGCAAACGCAGCGGAAAATGGTGCGACACATCGGCTACCATCTCCTGCAACTTCGGCAAATCGACAATGCCGTTGCCTTTAATAAACAGATGGGTGCGTGACGTTAGCAGACCGTTAAACCACGCCCAGGCCACCAGCTTGTTCAGGTACCGGTTATATTCCAGCGGCTGATGGCTGATGATGGAATCCATGTTTGGCGCACGGTTGTAAAGATACCAGCCTGAACGGTTGGCACGGCCCGGCGGAACGTGGATAAAGGTTAAATTCGGTTCGGAGAGATCCGGCGAAATCTGCGGGTTCACCAGCGTGACCTTACCGGGTAACGCTTCAAATGCGGCATAAAGCTTACGCGTCAGAACGCCGATATCCTGCGGACTGGCGCTGACGCTGAGGTTATTACGGCGCGCAAAGCGGATCAGATTACGGTAGCTTTGCATCATGGCATCGAGCAGTTCGTTGTGCGCTTCCCGCACCTGATCGATCTTCCAGTTCGCCCGGTTGTCGAGCATCGCCAGACGGGCTTCATCCCATCCCCATTCACTGACTAACTGACTGAGCACTTCACGACGCCAGCCCACGCATGCCCGTTCGCGGCTCAGTTTTTCGCACACTTTTAAGTAGAAACATCGACGGACTAAATCCAGACGCGTCGGATCTTCAATCGCTGTGAGGTATTCGGTCACGCGTTCCAGCATCATGCAGTATGGGTCAAGGCCAAACGAAACGATTTCGCCGTCATGCAAACGCTGTTTAATGTCTTTCGCCAGCAGGCGCGGATTGGGGTATTCCCAGGAGTAGGCTTCCAGCAGCAAGGTTTTCAACACCGCTTTGTACGGTGAATCGATACTTTTATACAGTTGCCAGAGGCTGGCGCCAAAGTACTCTTCAGCGGAAAGGGAACTTAAGCCGCCCAGATCCAGCCATTCGTTCGGCGTAAGCACACCCTGAGCGTAAAGCGTCATGACGTAGTCGTCGTAATGCTCTTCTTCATCGCCCGGCACCATATTCCACAGAATGCGTTTACCGGCGAGACGCACCGCAGTGCGATAGAATTCATCAAGCAACAGGATATGCTGCGTAGAGCCACAGTCTTCACCACCCAGACTGCCGCTTTCATTATGGCGGAAACGGTTTTCATCGATCAGGAAGAAGCTCACCTCCACCCCCAGCGAGGCGGCCCAGCTTTCCAGCAGGCTGCATTTACGCTGTAACAACTGGCGCTCTTCGCTGTCGAGCCAGGACTGGTGACAGACCCAGATATCCAGATCAGAGGAACAACTTTGTCCGACAGAAGAGGTGCTCCCCATCGAGTAAACGCCGGTGATCGGCAGTTCACCTTTCGGCGGGTCCTGCGGCGCAAGACCGCGGTACAGTTCCAGTTCGTTCAGGTAGTGGCGTTGGGTTTCATCAGGCGTGTAGAAGCAAATGCCTCTGGGAACGTTACCATCGAGGAATCCCGGCATCAGCGGATGGTGATAATGCAATAATGTCGGCAGAAGACTGTACACCTGCTGAAAAGCAGGTCCCATGGCAGCAAGCGCGCGATCCACACGCAATTGATTTATGGCATCCAGTCTCTGTTTCAGAGTCTCAATATAGAGGTACAAGACGTATCGCCTGATGTTGCTACCCGTCATGCTGTTGATTGCCGAAGCGCGATGCGCGACCAACAACCTTCACCATTCGGGATAAACCGTATGTCAAAAATAACCGTTACCCTTTTCGCCTGTATTTTTGTGCTGACCGACGAAAAAATGGTCTAAAACGTGATCAATTTAACACCTTGCTCATTGACCGTAAAGAAAGATGCACTACATACAAGTGTAGCACCAATCGCTGCGCGTAAATTCTGAGATACGATCGGACGGTTCCTCGTCATCGAATGCTGCCAGTCACGACGCAGCGCTTTATCCTTTACTTACCTTTGACCGTAACACTGCCATCCCACTTGTAAGGATGTTAGGATGAACCACGGACGATAATGACGGTAACAAGCATGTTAGACAATGTTGTAAGAATTGCCACACGCCAAAGCCCTCTTGCGCTCTGGCAGGCACATTATGTCAAAGACGCGTTAATGGCAAACCATCCCGGCCTGGTCGTGGAGCTGGTGCCGATGGTGACGCGTGGCGACGTGATTCTTGATACCCCCCTGGCGAAAGTGGGCGGCAAAGGCTTGTTCGTAAAAGAACTGGAAGTCGCGCTGCTTGAAAAACGCGCCGATATCGCAGTCCACTCCATGAAAGATGTTCCGGTCGAATTCCCGGAAGGCCTGGGGCTGGTCACAATCTGCAAACGCGAAGATCCGCGCGATGCCTTTGTCTCAAATCACTACAATACCCTTGATGAGTTGCCCGCCGGCAGTATCGTGGGTACATCCAGTTTGCGCCGCCAGTGCCAACTGGCAGAACGCCGTCCGGATCTGGTCATCCGTTCGCTGCGTGGCAACGTGGGCACGCGCCTGAGCAAACTCGATAACGGCGACTATGACGCGATTATTCTGGCCGTCGCCGGACTGAAACGACTGGGGCTGGAATCCCGCATTCGTACCGCGCTACCGCCGGAAGTGTCTCTGCCTGCCGTCGGACAAGGCGCTGTCGGCATTGAATGCCGTCTCGATGACAGCCGGACGCAGGCGCTGCTGGCACCGCTGAATGATGAAATCACCACCGTACGCGTGAAAGCGGAACGCGCCATGAATACCCGCCTGGAAGGGGGCTGCCAGGTGCCGATTGGCAGCTATGCTGAAATCATTAACGGTGAGCTTTGGCTACGCGCGCTGGTCGGCGCGCCAGACGGGTCGCAAATGGTACGCGGAGAACGCCGTGGTTCGCCACAGCAGGCCGAGCAGATGGGTATTTCGCTTGCCGAAGAATTGCTGGATAACGGCGCGCGCGCCATCCTGACAGCGGTTTATAACGGAGAATCCCCCGCATGAGTATCCTGGTCACCCGCCCGTTACCCGCAGGGGAAGCATTAGTGAGCCGTCTGCGCATACTGGGGCAGGAGGCCTGGAGTTTTCCACTCATCGAATTTACCCCTGGTCGGGATCTCCCAAAACTGGCTGAGGCCTTTTCAGCCCTCACCGATAACGACCTGCTTTTTGTACTGTCACAACACGCGGTCTCTTTCGCCCACGCGCAACTGGAAAGGCAGGAACTGAAATGGCCCGCCGCCCCGCACTATTTTGCCATCGGTCGCACAACCGCGCTGGCGCTTCATACCGTCAGTGGACGCGATATTCACTATCCACGAGATCGGGAAATTAGCGAAGTCTTGCTACAATTACCTGAATTACAAAATATTGCGGGTAAACGTGCGCTGATTTTACGCGGCAACGGCGGACGTGAGCTGTTAGGCGAAACGCTGGCGGAGCGCGGGGCTGATGTCACGTTTTATGAATGTTATCAACGCAATGCAAAATATTACGATGGCGCACAAGAAGCGATGCGCTGGCAGTCCCGCGGTGTGACAACAATTGTGGTCACCAGCGGTGAGATGCTGCAACAGCTCAACTTGCTGATCCCGCAGTGGTATCGTGAAAACTGGTTACTACGCTGTCGGCTTATTGTCGTCAGTGAGCGTCTGGCGCACCTCGCCCGGGAACTGGGCTGGCAAGATATTAAGGTCGCTGATAACGCCGACAACGATGCGCTACTGCGCGCATTACAATAACTCTCATAATGGGAAGCCATAATGACGGAACAAGAAAAATCCTCCGCCGTGGTTGAAGAGACCAGGGAGGCCGTGGAAACTCAACCACAGCCAGTGATTGCTGAAAAAAAGAGTAAAAACGGCACAGCGCTGGTACTGAGCGCGGTGGCAATTGCCATTGCACTGGCTGCAGGCGTTGGGCTTTATGGCTGGGGAAAACAGCAGGCGACCACGCAGACCGCAACCAGCGATGCGCTGGCAAATCAACTGACCGCACTGCAAAAAGCGCAGGAAAGCCAGAAAACCGAGCTGGAAGGGGTGATTAAACAGCAGACCGCACAGCTGGAACAGGCTAACCGCCAGCGAGCAGAGTTGGCGAAACAACTGGATGAAGTACAGCAGAAAGTTGCCACTATCTCTGGCAGCGATGCGAAAACCTGGCTGCTCGCCCAATCCGATTTCCTGGTCAAACTGGCCGGACGTAAGCTGTGGAGCGATCAGGATGTAACGACAGCGGCAGCGCTGCTAAAGAGCGCAGATGCCAGCCTCGCGGACATGAACGATCCCAGCCTGATTACAGCGCGTCGGGCGATTACCGATGACATCAGCAAACTGTCCTCTGTCGCGCAGGTAGATTACGACGGCATCATCCTGAAAATTAACCAGCTTTCTAACCAGATCGACAATCTGCGACTGGCGGATAACGACAGCGACGGTTCGCCAATGGATTCCGATAGCCCGGAGCTGTCCAGTTCCATCAGTGAATGGCGCGTCAATTTGCAAAAAAGCTGGCAGAATTTTATGGACAGCTTTATCACCATCCGCCGCCGCGATGACACCGCCGTGCCGCTATTAGCACCGAACCAGGACGTCTATCTGCGGGAAAATATCCGTTCTCGCCTGCTCGTTGCCGCCCAGGCCGTGCCGCGTCATCAGGAAGAAACTTATCGCCAGGCGCTGGATAACGTCTCCACCTGGGTACGTGCTTACTACGATACCGACGACGCCACCACAAAAGCCTTCCTTGAAGAAGTGGATAAGTTGAGCCAGCAGAGCATCACCATGGACGTACCGGAAACGCTGCAAAGCCAGGCGATCCTGGAAAAACTCATGCAGACCCGCGTGCGTAACCTGCTGGCGCAACCGGCCGCCGTCCCGACTGAAGCGCCCCCTGCTCCTGCTGCACCGCAAACAGAAGCCCCGGCAGCCGCGCCACAAGGAGAATAATGATGCTAAAAGTATTATTGCTCTTTGTGCTGCTGATTGCGGGTATTGTGGTTGGCCCTATGATTGCCGGTCATCAGGGCTACGTCCTGATTCAGACCGATACCTACAACATCGAAACCAGCGTGACCGGGCTCGTTATCATTCTGATCGTCACCCTGCTGGTGCTCTTTGCCATTGAGTGGCTGTTACGTCGAATTTTCCGCACCGGCGCGCACACGCGCGGCTGGTTTGCCGGACGAAAACGTCGTCGCGCCCGTAAGCAAACCGAACAGGCATTGCTGAAGCTGGCAGAAGGTGACTACCAGCAGGTTGAAAAGCTGATGGCGAAAAATGCCGATCATGCAGAACAGCCGGTGGTGAACTATCTTCTGGCAGCCGAAGCCGCGCAGCAGCGCGGTGATGAGGCGCGTGCAAATCAGCATCTGGAGCGTGCGGCAGAACTCGCGGGAAATGATACGATCCCGGTCGAAATCGCCCGCGTTCGTCTGCAACTGGCGCGCAATGAGAACCACGCCGCGCGTCATGGCGTCGATAAACTGCTGGAAGTCACCCCGCGCCATCCGGAAGTACTGCGCCTGGCGGAACAGGCCTACATCCGCACCGGTGCCTGGAGCTCACTGCTGGATATCATCCCGTCAATGGCGAAAGCCAACGTCGGTGATGAAGAGCATCGCGCAATGCTGGAACAGCAGGCCTGGATTGGTTTGATGGATCAGGCGCGAGCCGATCAGGGCAGCGAAGGTTTGCGCGAGTGGTGGAAAAACCAGAGCCGTAAAACCCGTCATCAGGTTGCTTTGCAAGTGGCAATGGCAGAGCATCTGATTGAATGCGACGATCATGACATGGCGCAGCAAATTATTATCGATGGCCTGAAGCGTCAGTATGACGATCGCCTGGTGCTGCCGATCCCACGCCTGAAAACCAATAATCCGGAACAACTGGAAAAAGTGCTGCGTCAGCAGATTAAAACGGTTGGCGATCGCCCGCTGTTGTGGAGCACGCTGGGTCAGTCGCTGATGAAGCACGGAGAATGGCAGGAAGCGACCGTTGCCTTCCGCGCGGCGCTGAAACAGCGTCCTGATGCCTATGATTACGCCTGGCTTGCCGACGCGCTGGATCGCCTGCATCAGCCCGAAGAAGCGGCCACCATGCGCCGTGACGGACTGATGTTGACGCTACAGAACACTCCCCCACAGTAACTCTCAACGCCCGGTGACGCTTTGCTTACCGGGCCTGCAGATTTCCCACTCCAGAAATAAAAAAACGCCTGCTTCGTGAAAAGCAGGCGTTAAACAGGTCTGTATGACAACATAATGGGTGCTTCACTCAACGTTATGTCCATGGTGTTTGATGAGGCCGAAGCGACATCTGTCAGTGGACGATAAGCACCGTAAACGGCTCTGCATCATTCCTGAGTTTATGAGGCACTGTGGCGAGCATAAGAGATGGAATGAGCATCTACACGCATATTATTGCACATTACATGCCAGGATTGCACCGCCAAAAATAAGGATTGAGACTTTTAGCTATACCTGTGCTGGCGCGGTGTGTTGGCACTTTTCCTCATTCTTATTCAGCAGACAGAAGTGTGCTTGTCGTCTGCCAGAGACAGATATCAGTTAATAAGGCAAAACATTTACGTATCAGACAGTTAAACGTCACCGGATGGCGACAACTGGCAATTATACTGTCTCCGGGATGCAACAACAGAAAAGAAGAAGAAAACATGGGTCGCAGAAAACAAAAAACCCCGCCGAAGCGGGGTTCAAAATTGGTCGGCGAGAGAGGATTCGAACCTCCGACCCACTGGTCCCAAACCAGTTGCGCTACCAAGCTGCGCTACTCGCCGATGTACTGCTTTTTTGAATTTTTAGTTCAATTCATTAAGTCGTGGTGCGAGGGGGGGGACTTGAACCCCCACGTCCGTAAGGACACTAACACCTGAAGCTAGCGCGTCTACCAATTCCGCCACCTTCGCATTTCACAACTTCTTAATAATGGGGTGGCTAATGGGATTCGAACCCACGACAACTGGAATCACAATCCAGGGCTCTACCAACTGAGCTATAGCCACCACTACAAATCTTTTTTTACGCGGTATCGAAACCACCGCAGCTCCAGCACCGGGATTAATGGTGCGCCCGACAGGATTCGAACCTGAGACCTCTGCCTCCGGAGGGCAGCGCTCTATCCAGCTGAGCTACGGGCGCTTAGCGCCGTTGCGGGGGTGGATAATACGGACTTCACACCCCGCTGTCTAGTGCCTTTTTAAATAAAATGCGCGTTTGGTTACGCTTTGCGCGTTTTGTTGCTTAATCCCCCATTTTCTGGGCGACACCGCGACGATTAAGGCCAAACACCTTATAAACCACCGTCACGGCAAGCAGGAAGAGGATCCCGACAAACAGCGACATACGCGTATCTTCATTAAAATACATGCCGATCAGCACGCAAATCAGGAAAGCCATCGTCAACCAGTTGGCCCACGGAAACAGAATTGAACGAAACGGATGGCTGGCAATGGCTTCTTTATGTGCCCGACGAAAACGTAACTGGCTAATCAGGATCACAAACCACGGCACCATGCCCGGCAGTACACTCGCACTGTAGACGTAGACAAATACGCGCTGCGGCTCAGGGATGATGTAGTTCAGGCACGAACCTATCAGCAGGATCAGAATCGACAATGCTACACCCGCTACCGGAACGCCATGACGGGAGACTTTCGCCATCGCCGCGGGCAACTGACGATTTTTCGCCAGCGCGTAAAGCATGCGCCCGCAGCTGTACATTCCGCTGTTACAGCCAGACAGCGCCGCGGTCAACACCACAAAGTTGATAATCCCCGCCGCTGCGGTGATACCAATTTTGGCGAAGGTCAGGACAAACGGACTGCCATTGCTGCCAATTTCGTTCCACGGAAAGATTGTGACGATGACAAAAATCGCGCCCACGTAGAAGATCAGAATACGCCACAGCACTTTCCCAACCGCGCTACGCAGCGTAACCTGCGGATTCTTCGCTTCACCGGCGGTGATCCCGATCAGCTCCACACCCTGATAAGACGCGACCACGATACATAAAGCGGTGAGAAAGCCTTTCCAGCCACCGGCAAAGAAGCCGCCGTGCTCAGTCAGGTTACCAAAGCCGATTGCCTGACCGCCGTTGCCAATACCGAAGAAAATAATTCCCAGACCAATAACGATCATCACAATGATGGTGGTGACTTTGATCATCGCAAACCAGAATTCGATTTCGCCATACAAGCGAACGGCCGCCAGGTTTGCCAGCGCCACCAGCCCGACGGCGATCAACGCCGGTATCCACTGCGCCATCTCCGGAAACCAGAACTGGACATAGACGCCAATCGCTGTGATTTCCGAGATCCCAACCGCCATCCACATAAACCAGTACGACCAGGCGGTGAGATAACCGAAAAACGGGCTCATGTAACGATGCGCGTAGACAGCGAAAGAGCCAGCGACCGGCTCCAGAAAGAGCATCTCACCCATTGAGCGCATAATGAAAAAGACGAACAGACCTGCGACGATATACGCCAGCAGGACGGAAGGTCCCGCCCATTTCAGTGTACTGGCTGCCCCCATGAACAGCCCAACGCCAATGGTACCCCCAAGGGCAATTAATTCGATATGACGAGCCTCCAGCCCACGCTGTAGCTCAGGTTTTTTCTCTGCCATAAATCCTCTTGTCGTGTTTGCATGCTTTCCGGTACGACCGGTTATTGTTATGGGTACATCGATGGGGGCGCATGGTTTCGCAAATTTGGCAAAATGGCAAACGAAGCATTAAAAAAATGCATGTTTTATGTAATGACAGGGCAAAAATTCGGCAGTCGGGTAGCGCTTCAGGCTGAATGCGCTACCCGTATCAGAAAGGGGTTTTAGAGGTCGCCGCTGTAGTGCCAGCGCAGGTAACGCAGTAAACGAAGCTGGCGCGTGATGCGGCCTGGCTGAGAGAGCAGGCGATACAGCCATTCCAGCCCCAGGTTTTGCCATACCTTCGGCGCACGTTTTACATGCCCCGTGAAAACGTCATAGGTGCCACCGACGCCCATATACAGCGCATGCGGATGCACCAGGCGACAGTCACGCATAAAAATTTCCTGTTTTGGCGATCCCATCGCCACGGTAACGATTTGCGCTCCGCTGGCATGAATACGCTCAAACAGTGCCTGGCGCTGTTCCGGTGTAAAATAGCCATCCTGGCTACCGACAATATTTACGTTCCACCGGTCGTGCAGTTTCGCTTCCGTTTGTGCCAGAACGTCGGGCTTCCCGCCTACCAGGAAAACCGGCGTTCCTTCACTGCCCGCGCGAGCCATCAAGGCTTCCCAGAGATCGGCCCCCGCCACGCGGGACACCTGCGCGTGCGGGAATTTCTTACGCACCGAACGCACGACGCTGATCCCATCGGCATACTTAAATTCTGCCGCCTCAATCAGCACACGCACTTCCGGGTTATCTTCCGCCGTCAGCACCTTTTCCGCATTAATCGCCACCAGCGTGCCTTGCTTAAGCTGGCCTGCGGCATAGAGATAATCCAGTGCGTGTTGCATATCACGCCAGCCAATAAGCTGAAGTCCACGCAGCGCGTAAACCGGTGCAGTTGTCTTATCAGTCATTACTATCCTTCAACCTGTTTAACCGGCAGGGCTCGCGAACGTTTATGAATCAGTCCTGCGCTGTCAAACAGCCAGAACAGAAGTTTCGCCACCAGCAAACACACACCAAAAACCACGAGGAAAAAAACCACTCGCGAGACAAATGAGTCCAGCCCCTCTCGCGCCAGCACGATCATGTTAAAAATCGCGCCAAAACAGAAACTATGCAAAATCGCGGCCTTATAGCGATTTGTCTCTCGATTACCCAGCTCATACAGCCAGTCGAACCATTTAATGATCAACCCGACCACTATCGCGCCCAACGGAATAAACAGCACACCGCCCATCACCACCAGAGAACCAATCAGCGTCGGCGAGATCGCCAGGCCGGAATGGTTGTTCAGCACTTCCCAGGTAAAATAGTTTGCGGCGTTCAGCACCACGCTCGGCCGTCCCGGCCATAGCCAGGAAGGAATAAAGACGTAGAAATCGCGGACAATCGGCGCCAGTCCCTGGAAGTCGATCTTGTCGTAGTTTTGCAGTAGCAACGCCAGGTTTTCCCACGGGGAAAAGGTGTCGCGCGTGAGATACAGGAACGTATAAAACGCCTCGTCGCCGCTAACGTTCAATCCGTAGCGCTTCAGCGCCAGCCAGAACATCCCGACAATACCCAGCACGCCCGCAGCCGCCAGCATCCACAATGAGATCCAGCCGCGAATAATGCCGATAAACAGGAAGATCGCGAACGCGATAATGATATTGGCGCGGGTGCCGCCGACAATCATATAGGTCAGCAGGCCAAACGCGACAGTGCTCACCAGGAAGAATAGCCACGCTTTGCTGTCCTGACGCAGGAAGTAGACTACCAGCATCGCCGGAATGAAAAAGTAAAAGAAGCGCTTCAGCGCCACACCGGAGACCTCACTGGAGAAAATCTGGCTGTACGAATGCAAACGGAACAGTAAAAAACCGTTATGCATAAAAAAGATGCCCACGCTAATGAGCGCAATCCCCATCAGAATCACCCATGTCAGATGGGTTTCAACCCGGTTCATGGTAAACAGCGGCTTGCACGGCGCATCAGCCCCCCGCTTGCGTAAACGGGTTTTGTAGGTCACATAATAGACCGCGTAGAAACAGGCGGCAGACAGCAACGCCTGCAACAGGATTTCCGGTGGCGCGACGGCGACATCAAAACGGAACACCAGTACGCTGGTCAGGGGAAAACCAAAAAAGAACGTCAGCAAGAACAACAGCGAGAAAAACACGTTGAAGTTAAAGCGCACACGGCGGAATTCAAACCATGTCAGCGTGGCAATGAACAGCGTCGAGAGGAGCCAGACCACAAACAGTCCGCTGAACTGCATCAGGCTCATAGCACCTCCCCTGACGCTATCTGTAATGCGTTATGCCAGGGCTGCAAATAATTGGGGCTGAAGAAAGTGATATTATTTTTATCCACCGACGCCAGTTGGCGCTGCGCCTCACGTACCACCTGTTCGTTCAGTTCATCGGTAGTAAAGAGCACCGGAAGATGCTGCTCCACCATATCCTGCCAGAACGGATTCTCACGGTTGAGCACGCACGGGACACCCGCCTGAATCAACAGACACAATGTACCAATACCTTGCTGACGGGCAAAAATAAAGTAACCGAGATCGCACTGGCGAAGCAGGCTCAGATAAGCGTCGAATTCGAGTTTATCGCTGAGGATTTGCAGGTTTTCCGGGCTGAACAGGCTTAACCCCACTTGCCGAACGTGCGCAATATACGCCTCATTATTCGCCGGATAGCCCATCGGGACAATCACGTTCACCGTATCGCCAAACTGCTGATGTACGGCCTGCAGCGCAGCAATATGCTCATTGCTGCGATCGCCAGAGTTCCCGACCAGAATCGTCATTTTCCCACTGCGCAGGCGATCGTTCACCATATTATTCAGCGCCGGATCCATTCGCGTCGGGAAGTACAACAGTTCGCCCGGCACGCGCGGGTGCCGTTGGGCGAAATAGCTCAGGTCACCACGGGTGGCAAATACCCCTCCGACACGGCCTTGCGCCAGACGGCGAATTGGATAAAACAGTTTAAATTTTAGCCCGCTGGAAACTTCATACAGATCGGCGCCCCAGACATGCCAGTAAAACTGGCTGGGTTTGATGCCGCCGCTCAGTAACGCCAGCCATAGCGAGGTATTAAACTGACCGTGGAAGAAGAAGCGCTGTTTTCTGTCTGCTTTAGCTTGTGCAATAACCGCTTCCGCCAGCGTTTTCTTACCACTGAAGAAACGGATAGAGAGCGCGGGGCAATTTTCCGTCAGTCCGGTATCCTGTCCGGCAACCATAAAGACGCGGGCGTGCTCGCTGGTCGACGCCAGCGTATCGTTGAAAAACCGCAGCACGGTTTGATTATGGTGAGGGATATCTGATCCCAGTACGTGAATCAGTACAGTCATGCCCGCCTACGCCAGAGTAAAAATACGCCACAACACAAAGAGAAATAGACAATATACGTAGCCATATAGGCCTGCGCGGCGCCCAGTGCGCCATGCACCGGAATCAGCCAGTGCGCAAATGCTGTCAGTAAAATGAACTGGCTGATCTCAGCCAGAATATAAAATCGCAGCGACGCCTTCGCGATCACCAGATAACCGAACACGTAGGCGCCGACTTTCAGTACATCACCGACCAACTGCCAGGCAAACAGGTCACGCATGGCGGTGAATTTCTCAGAGAACAGCAGCCAGATAGCAAAATCACGCAGCAGCCAGACGGTGAAACTCGCGGCAGCCACCGCTGGAAGCACGAACTTCAACGATTTTAAGACTTCTCGCGTGATATCCCGCTTATCCGTGAGACGCGACAGCGTTGGCAACAGGTAAACGCTGAACGAGGCGGTAATAAATTGCAGGTAAGCATCCGAAATACTGCTCACCCCCTGCCAGATCCCCACATCATCCCAACTGTAGTGCGCCGCCAGCAGGTTTCGCATCATCACATACGCGACAGGTAGCGTGACTGATGTGATCAGCGCCATCAACGTGAATTTGCTGAGCTGACCGGCAAGCCCGTTATCCCAGGAGGGTTTCAGGTAGCGCAGCGGTATCATGCCGCGTTTCATCAGCATGGCGGCGGCCGGGATAACCACCAGCGCGGGAACCAGCGCCAGCCCCAGGAGCGCGCCTTCATAGCCTCCCACCCGGTAACAGCCGTAGTAAGCGACGACACCCACCAGACTGCCAACGATCAATGACAGCGCATTCCCGGCGGCATCACGAAAACCTTTCATCAATGCCAGCAGCAGGTTGGCCCAGGCAATACCCATCTGCACCAGCGCCACTAACCGGACCAGCCCCTGATACTGAGTGTGACCAAACAACCCCTGGCTAATCGGTGCCGCAGCAACCAGAAACACCAGTGCCAGTAGCGTAGAAAAACCCAGCACCATGGCTGAGGAGGTGCCCACGACCTTGCGCAGTTCTTCAGGATTATCATGAGACTGCGCAACGTATTTGGTGACCCCGTTAAAAATACCAGCCCCCGCCAGAACTCCGAGCACTGTGACCATCTGACGGAAGTTTCCCGCC
Source organism: Citrobacter amalonaticus (assembly GCF_037053465.1). Classification (GTDB taxonomy): domain Bacteria; phylum Pseudomonadota; class Gammaproteobacteria; order Enterobacterales; family Enterobacteriaceae; genus Citrobacter_A; species Citrobacter_A amalonaticus_H. The sequence continues at coordinate 29,193 of NZ_JBALIF010000016.1, read as the reverse complement.
AGGCCAACACCCGCCGGTCCAAATGACACCGCCAGCAGTTTAACGACCAATAACCCCGCGCCGATTTTGACCAGCGTACTGGCCGCCGTCCACAGGGACGCTTTCGCGAGCGACATATCAGGCGAAATAGTTCAGCAAGGTCGTAATCACCGTGCGCTGGTTCACTGCCGACAGGTTGTAAAACAGCGGCAGGCGCAGCAAACGCTCACTCTCTTTCGTGGTGTAGCGATCTTCACCTGAAAACTCACCGAACTTGTCGCCAGCCGGACAACCGTGCAGCGGGATGTAGTGGAACACCGCCATAATTTCGGCTTCTTTGAGGAAATTAATCAGGGCGCTACGATCGTCAATATCACGCAGCTTGATGTAGAACATATGCGCGTTCTGTTTGCAGTCATCAGGAATTGTCGGCAACACAATTCTGCCAGCACGCGCCAGCGGTTCCAGCGCATCGTAGTAGGTTTGCCACAGCGCCAGACGCTGCTGATTAATGCGGTCAGCCGCTTCCAGTTGCGCCCACAGATAAGCCGCTTGCAGATCGGACATCAAATAGCTGGAGCCAATATCGCGCCAGGTGTATTTATCGACCTGTCCCCGGAAGAACTGGCTGCGATTGGTCCCTTTTTCGCGGATGATTTCGGCGCGTTCAATCAGGCTACGATCGTTAATCAGCGTTGCGCCGCCTTCGCCGCCTGCGGTGTAGTTTTTGGTTTCGTGAAAACTAAAGCATCCAATATGACCAATCGTCCCCAGCGCACGGCCTTTATAGGTCGACATCACCCCTTGCGCGGCATCTTCCACCACAAACAGATTGTACTTCTCCGCCAGCGCCATGATGGTATCCATTTCACAGGCTACGCCTGCGTAATGCACCGGCACAATGGCCCGCGTTTTTTCAGTAATCGCCGCTTCAATACGCGTTTCATCAATGTTCATGGTATCCGGGCGGATATCGACAAAGATTATTTTTGCGCCGCGCAGGACAAACGCATTCGCCGTCGAGACAAAGGTGTAACTCGGCATAATCACTTCATCGCCCGGCTGAATATCCAGCAGTAGCGCCGCCATCTCCAGTGAGGCGGTACAGGAAGGGGTCAGAAGCACTTTCGCACTGCCAAAACGCTGCTCCAGCCACTGCTGGCAACGGCGGGTAAAGCCGCCATCGCCGCACAGTTTGCCGCTGCCCATTGCAGACTGCATATAATCGAGTTCGCTTCCCACCACCGGCGGTGCGTTAAACGGAATCATGTTGTCACCTGTATAACCAGTATGCGGCGCTTTCCACATTCGCTCCGCTTTGTATATAACGTTTAAGCGCGGCGGTGTTGCCCATTTGGGTTGCCACCCGCAATGTTGTTTTGCCGCGCGCCTGCGCCCAATCCAGCGCGGCCTGCATCAGTTCCGCTCCGGCCCCGCGCCCGGCGAGTAAGCCGATACGCGCATCGCTGTCATTAAGCTCACGTAGCGAGACATAGCCGCGAATATCCCCCCCCGATGCGCGAAGCACCAGACACTGATGATCAAACGTGCCGCGCACCGCATTTTCAATCCACTGCGCATAAAACCGCGCACTGGCATCAGGGGCGTACCACGGCGCACGAAAACGACTTTGCGCAAACGCCGTCGCGGCAAGCTGACGTAAAACCGGGATATCCGTTAATTCTGCAATTTCCGCGCCAGTTTGACCGTTGTTTTTACCGACAGCCAGCGCAAGGTCAACTTCCCCTTCCACCAGCGCAAATCCCAACTGTTGCAACGCATCCAGCTCAGCAGAGTTATCTGCCGGGACTTTGGCCTGAACCCGCGCCCAGGACTGTAACGCGTCTGCGGTTAATACTGGCGCGGCCGAGTCAATCCGGACAATGGCGCTGTTCACGCCAAAAAAGCGGTTTTCCCAGCTCAGCGGTTCAATACTGGCGTGGACGCGCACGGCATTACCCCTTCAGACCCAAACGCTCGCCCTGATAGGTTCCGTCCTGCACGGGTTTCCACCAGACTTCGTTTGCCAGATACCACTGCACGGTTTTACGCATGCCCGTTTCAAAAGTTTCCTGTGGTGTCCAGCCCAGTTCACGCGCAATTTTCGACGCATCAATAGCGTAACGTAAGTCGTGTCCCGGACGGTCATCCACAAAGGTAATCAGATCGCGGTACTGCACAATACCCTGCGGCTTATTTGGCGCCAGCGCTTCCAGCAGGTCGCAAATCGTCTCAACCACATCCAGATTTTTACGTTCGTTGTGACCGCCAATATTGTACGTTTCCCCCACCGCGCCGGTAGTCGCTACGCAGTACAGCGCCCGGGCGTGATCTTCCACATACAACCAGTCGCGAATCTGTTGTCCGTTGCCATAAACGGGAAGCGGTTTACCCGCCAGCGCGTTGAGAATCATCAGCGGGATAAGCTTTTCCGGGAAGTGATACGGGCCATAGTTGTTGGAACAGTTGGTAATGAGCGTCGGGAAGCCATAGGTACGTAACCAGGCGCGCACCAGGTGATCGCTGCTGGCTTTTGACGCGGAATAGGGGCTGCTGGGTGCATATGGCGTCGTTTCGGTAAAGAAATCATCGGTGGAGTGTAGATCGCCATACACCTCATCCGTCGAGATATGGTGGAAGCGAAACGCCGACTTTTTCTCGTCAGTCTGCGCATTCCAGTATGCCCGGGCAGCTTCCAGCAACGTGTATGTACCAACAATGTTGGTCTCAATAAATGCCGCTGGACCATCAATGGAACGATCGACATGGCTTTCCGCGGCCAGATGCATCACGCAATCCGGCTGGTACTGATGAAGGACGCGATCCAGCGCCGCGCGATCGCAGATATCGACTTTCTCAAAGGCAAAGCGATCGCTTTGCGCAACGGGTGTGAGTGACATCAGGTTTCCGGCATAGGTGAGTTTATCCACCACCACAACCGCATCCGCCGTCTCATTAATGATATGGCGTACCACCGCTGAGCCGATAAAACCCGCGCCACCCGTCACCAGAATTCGTTTCATTAACGCCACACTCCCTTGGTATCAACAACATATTGCTGGCGGACAGCATCACCATGAATCGCTTTAAATTGATTGTGATCGACGAGCATCACCAGCACATCGGCGGTGGCCAGCGCATCGTTCAGTTCCACCAGAGTACAAAGGCCTTCCAGCTTTTTCGGCAATTGGTGAATGTTCGGCTCCACCACCAGCGTTTCACCGCTGTGCCATTGGGCGATACTTTTTGCAATTCCCATCGCCGGGCTTTCGCGCAGATCGTCAATGTTAGGTTTAAAGGCGAGACCAAAGCAGGCGATTTTCACTTCGCTGGCACGTTTATTGGTCGCCGCCAGGCAATCCGCCACAGCGGCTTTCACCTGCTCGACAACCCAGTGCGGTTTGCCGTCGTTAACTTCACGCGCGGTGCGAATCAGGCGCGACTGCAGCGGGTTCTGCGCCACGATAAACCACGGATCGACCGCAATACAGTGTCCGCCGACGCCAGGTCCTGGCTGAAGAATATTGACGCGAGGATGGCGATTCGCAAGGCGAATCAGTTCCCAGACGTTAATCCCCTGCTCCGCGCAAATCAGCGACAGTTCGTTGGCGAAAGCGATATTCACGTCGCGGAAGCTGTTTTCCGTCAGTTTGCACATTTCGGCGGTTCGGGAGTTGGTGATCACACACTCGCCTTCAAGGAAGATCTTATACAGCTCGCTGGCGCGTGCCGAGCACACTGGCGTCATACCGCCAATAACGCGGTCATTCTTAATCAGTTCAACCATCACCTGACCTGGAAGCACGCGTTCCGGGCAATAAGCGATATTGATATCAGCCTGTTCACCCGCATTCTGCGGAAAGGTCAGATCCGGACGCATTTCTGCCAGCCATGCCGCCATCTGCTCAGTCGCACCGACCGGAGAGGTGGATTCAAGTATCACCAGTGCGCCCTTTTTCAGTACCGGGGCCACGGATTTCGCCGCTGCTTCAACAAAGGCCATGTCAGGTTCATGCTCGCCTTTAAACGGCGTTGGAACCGCAATCAGGTACGCATCCGCTACAACTGGCGTGGTGGTCGCACGCAGAAATCCACCCTCTACCGCCGTTTTCACCACCTTATCCAGATCCGGTTCAACAATATGGATCTCACCGCGATTAATCGTCTCCACCGCATTCGGGTTTACATCCACCCCTATCACCTGTTTTTGGCGCGAAGCAAAGGCTGCCGCCGTCGGCAACCCGATATAACCCAGCCCAATAACGGAAATGGTAGAAAAACTCATAGCGATACCCGATTGTTTTTTAACGCGTGTAAAATGCGGCCACAAGCCTGCCCATCTCCGTAAGGATTATGAGCGCGGCTCATGAGCTGATATTCGTTTTCATCATGCAGCAAACGTGTGACCTCTTCGACAATGCGCTGTGAGTTTGTCCCCACCAGACGCACGGTGCCTGCAGTAATAGCCTCTGGCCGTTCGGTCGTTTCACGCATCACCAGTACCGGCTTGCCCAGCGACGGCGCCTCTTCCTGAATCCCTCCTGAATCGGTCAGAATCAGCCAGGCGTGATTCATCAGCCAGACAAAGGGTAAATAGTCTTGCGGTTCAATCAGCGTTACGTTTTTAACGTGGCCGAGAATACGGTTGACCGGCTCACTGACGTTAGGGTTCAGATGTACCGGATAGACAATCTGGACGTCCTGATTCGCGGCGGCAATCTCCGCCAGGGCATGGCAAATCTGCTCAAATCCGCGACCAAAGCTCTCGCGTCGATGTCCGGTCACCAGAATCAACTTTTTATCTGAGCTAAGGAAAGGATATTGTTCGGCCAGTTCTTTGCGCAGCGTATCGCTTGCCAGAACACGATCACGTACCCAGATCAGCGCATCGATCACCGTATTGCCCGTCACAAAAATGCGGTTGTCGGCAATATTCTCGCGCAACAGGTTCTGCCGTGAGTTTTCTGTCGGCGCAAAGTGGTACATCGCCAGATGCCCGGTCAGCGTACGGTTTGCCTCTTCCGGCCAGGGGGAGTAGAGATCGCCTGTGCGAAGTCCGGCCTCCACGTGCCCTACCGGTATACGTTGATAAAAAGCAGCCAGACTGGTCGCAATGGTGGTTGTCGTGTCACCATGAACCAGCACCACATCGGGCTTAAAGTCCGCAAGAATAGGCTTCAGCCCTTCCAGTATCCGACACGTAATTTCTGTCAGCCCCTGACCAGGCTGCATAATGTTAAGATCGTAGTCAGGTACAATGGAAAAGAGGTTTAACACCTGATCGAGCATCTCCCGATGCTGCGCGGTGACGCAAACTTTGGCGTCGAAATCAGGATCCTTTGCCAGCGCATGTACCAGAGGTGCCATTTTAATGGCTTCCGGTCGCGTGCCAAATACAGTCAGTACTTTCACATCGATTCTCTTCGAATAGTCAGTGAGGGCCCAGCCCCTCACTGCGACAGTCATGCTACATCGCGCGGCGGCGGGTTAACGCAACCCCTGCGCCGATAAGCCCCCCGACGATGCCCCACATTACCATCAGGAAGGCACGGCGCGGGCTATCGCGTTTTACCGGTTCTTCCGGCGTGCGCAAATAGCGATAGGTCTGAAAACGTGGATCCAGGATTGGTCCCACGTTCAATGTATTTAGCATGGCTCGGTTTTGGAAGTAGTCCAGATCGAAGGAGGGGCCGACCGCCTGTAAATTTTCAAGGCGAGCCTGGAGCATAGGACGACCCAGCAGAAACAGCTCCGAATCCGGCAATTCATCCGGCGGAACATCTGTCGCGGTACGGGAAATATTGTGCTGCTCAGCGATTTTCAGCGCCTGTTCAATGCTGCTAACGCGACGGGAGAAAATGGCTTTTGCCACCTCTTCCTGACGTTTGACCTGCGCTTTCATCTGAACAGTTCGCGCAGCCCACGCCCCTTTCAACTCTTCGTTGAGATGACTTGCCGCACGCTGGCTGGAAAACGCCACATACTGGCGCAGTAAATTGTTCGCATCCGGCGCGGTTTCCGCCACCAGTTTAACGCTGTCATTAATCGCACGGGCAAAATCGCCGGGAGTAAACTGGATGTTATTGATCAGTTCATCGAGCATCGCGGCATCGACTTTACTGTTACCGACCATTCGCTGCTTGTAATAATCCGTTTGCAGCCAGAAATCGCGACGCGTATCCCAGGAGGCCAGTTGCATCACAAATTCTTTGTAGGCTTCATCCATCACTGATGGCTGATCGGTTAGGCCCTTGCTGGTTTTCTCATCCAGATTACGCAAAAACTGCTGCTGGGAATAATAGCCGCCCAGCATGTTCACCGTAGGACGATCCGAGATGGCAGTCGCACTCCACTCCTGTCGGGCAAAAAAAGTATACGCCAGCGCAATCAGTGCAAATAACAGCGCGATCCCTACAATCCATACTTTCCCGGCCCACAAGGTACGAAACAATCCACGAATATCCAGTTCATTTTCAGCGCTCACGGCGTGTGCCCCCGGTAATGGTTGAGTCATCGCATCCTCGATTTACTTGGTTAATTTTGGATTGTTATCACGGTTTCTTCGTAATCTACGCTTCATGCGCTTGATGAATCTCGCCACCTTCCAGGCACGTTTGATACAGTACCCGTAGAGGAAGAATGCTAGCAAAAAGAGCACCAACATCACCCATTCAGGAACAAAATGAGAGTATTCTGCAAGCACGCCGATCGAGGCCAGGATCGCCGCAGCAAGCGTGATCAGGACAAACGCCTGACGCGAAGTAAACCCTGCGCGCATGATCAAATGATGAATATGCTGGCGGTCAGGGGAAAATGGACTCATCCCTTTACGCAGGCGACGGTACATAATAGCCACCATGTCCATCAACGGAATCGCGATGATCCACAGGGCTGTCACCGGGCTTATCGGGTGGGTTTGCCCCTGAGTTGTTTCGAGGAGGATCCAGATAATGGTGAAGCCAATCAGCGTACTGCCGGCATCACCCATAAAGACTTTATAGCGACGCCCAAGTGCGCCGAGGTTCAACAAAATATACGGCAGGATGGCGGCTATCATGGCAAAGCACCAGATCGCCAGACTTGTCTGGCCATCGAACCACAGAATAAGTCCCATCGCGGCAAATGATACGCTTGAGAGCCCGCCCAGCAATCCATCAATACCATCGACCATGTTGAATGCGTTGATTGCAGCCCAAACGGCAAAGAGCGTGAGAAAATAACCAAACGGTCCAAGCACCATCTCCCACGGTCCAAATATATAACCCAGACTGCTGAGATAGAGTTTCCCCACCACCATCATGACTACGCCAATGATCGCCTGAACAGTCGCACGAATTTTTACACTGATATCAAAACGATCATCCAGCGCGCCGATAAAGACCAGCACACCAGCACAAGCCAGATAGAGAGCAGCATGGGGAATGTAGTAATTAGCTATGCCAAATGTGAAGCAGATTCCCGCATAAACTGAGATGCCCCCAACTAACGGTATCAATCCCTGGTGGCGTTTACGGTAGTTGGGTTTATCCACTAAACCGACCTTTTTTGCGACCTTCCGTGCAAAAAACAGAAACAGTGTCGTGAATAAAAAAATACTGATGAGATCAGTACTGACGGTCAGTAAATTCACAATGCGTGCTCTCAGAGAAAATTATTAGCAGAAGTATAACCACGAAGGCTTTTATTCAGAAGGGAAACTCCATCCCGAAGCATCTGTTTTGTATAATTATTAACCACAACTCACTTTTAACGAATCACACGTAACGCAAATGGGTGTGATAACACATAATTTGTTAACTTGTCGTTAAGATTACAGACTTAAAAGCAAAACGCCACGTAAAAACGTGGCGTTTTCGGCTAAGAGCGATTTTACGAGCGCTTCATCATGTCGAAGAAGTCGTCGTTAGTTTTGGTCATTGCCAGCTTATTAATGAGGAATTCCATTGCGTCGATTTCGCCCATTGGGTGAATGATCTTACGCAGGATCCACATTTTCTGCAGCTCTTCCTGAGTGGTAAGCAGCTCTTCTTTACGAGTACCGGAACGGTTGTAGTCGATGGCCGGGAACACGCGTTTTTCGGCAATCTTACGGGAGAGGTGCAGCTCCATGTTACCGGTGCCTTTAAACTCTTCGTAGATAACTTCATCCATTTTGGAACCGGTATCGATCAACGCCGTCGCAATAATGGTCAGGCTTCCGCCCTCTTCCACATTACGCGCCGCACCGAAGAAACGCTTCGGACGATGCAGGGCGTTAGCGTCCACACCACCGGTCAGTACTTTACCGGATGCCGGAACCACGGTGTTGTACGCACGCGCCAGACGAGTGATGGAGTCGAGCAGGATGATAACGTCTTTCTTATGCTCAACCAGGCGTTTCGCCTTCTCGATCACCATTTCCGCAACCTGAACGTGGCGAGATGCTGGTTCGTCAAAGGTAGAAGCCACAACTTCCCCTTTCACCAGACGCTGCATCTCGGTCACTTCTTCCGGACGTTCGTCAATCAGCAGCACCATCAGCACGCAGTCTGGATGGTTATAGGCGATGCTCTGCGCGATGTTCTGCAGCAGCATGGTTTTACCCGCTTTCGGCGGTGCAACAATCAAACCACGCTGACCACGGCCGATGGGTGACGCCAGATCCAGCACACGCGCCGTTAAGTCTTCAGTAGAACCGTTACCACGTTCCATACGCAGACGAGAGTTTGCGTGCAGCGGGGTTAAGTTCTCGAAGAGGATTTTGTTACGGGCGTTTTCCGGTTTGTCGTAGTTAACTTCGTTAACTTTCAGCAGCGCAAAGTAGCGTTCGCCTTCTTTTGGCGGGCGAATCTTACCAGAAATGGTATCACCAGTGCGGAGGTTGAAACGGCGGATTTGGCTGGGGGAAACGTAGATGTCATCAGGACCGGCGAGGTAGGAGCTGTCTGCAGAGCGGAGGAAACCAAATCCATCCTGCAATATCTCCAGCACACCGTCACCAAAGATATCTTCGCCACTCTTTGCGTGCTGCTTCAGGATGGCAAAAATAATGTCCTGCTTGCGCATACGAGCCAGGTTTTCCAGCCCCATATTTTCGCCGAGAGTGATCAGCTCAGAAACCGGCGTATTCTTTAATTCGGTAAGATTCATAGTGGTGTGAGTTCTTAAACTTGGGGTAAATCTCGAACTTAATGTTGTGAATGGTATGGCAGGGTCATCCATGCCTGTTTACGGCCATCAATTCATGTCTGTTCGCTGTCTGGTCACAGGAGAGTACGCAGAACTGAAACGACAAGACGGATTGAATGATAAGGCCCTGAATCTGTCCACTTCTCGCGCGAGAAAAAACGGGAAGTAATGAAAATATCAAGATTCAAACTTAATAAGGTATGTTTAATACGAAGTCAACACTAACTTAGCACGACTCAAGTCGGGCGTCCAGTCATCCGAAACAATTAGGAACTGACCGCCCGAACATGAGACTTTCTGCTTACGCCAGGTTGGCGTCGAGGAATTCTTTCAGCTGACCTTTGGACAGTGCGCCCACTTTGGTCGCTGCAACCTCACCGTTCTTGAACAGCAGCAGGGTCGGGATGCCACGGATACCATACTTCGGCGCAGTGCCTGGGTTTTGGTCAATGTTCAGTTTAGCAACCATCAATTTGCCCTGATATTCGTCAGCGATTTCATCCAGAATCGGGGCGATCATTTTGCACGGTCCGCACCACTCTGCCCAGAAATCAACGAGGATCGCCCCGTCCGCTTTGAGTACATCCGTGTCAAAACTGTCGTCAGTCAGGTGAATAATTTTATCGCTCATATATAACTCCACAGGAATAAGCCTGGCGTGTTGGAATGGAAGAACACAACCTTCAATTCCAACTAAAGGTTGACTTTATTTCACCGGATACGCTTTCGTAAAGCAATAGTAAGCTGATATTCTACCACACTATGAGCAAAACACATTTAACAGAACAGAAGTTTTCCGACTTCGCCCTGCACCCAAAGGTTATAGAAGCCCTTGAAACAAAAGGCTTTCATAACTGCACGCCCATTCAGGCCCTCGCGCTGCCGCTTACGCTGGCTGGTCGCGATGTTGCAGGGCAGGCGCAAACCGGTACCGGAAAAACGATGGCGTTTCTGACGTCAACGTTTCATTACCTTCTCTCTCATCCCGCGATTGATGATCGCAAGGTGAACCAACCGCGCGCGTTAATTATGGCGCCGACGCGTGAGTTAGCCGTGCAGATCCACGCCGATGCCGAGCCGCTGGCGCAGGCGACAGGTCTCAAACTGGGCCTCGCTTACGGCGGTGACGGTTATGACAAACAGCTTAAAGTGCTGGAAAGCGGCGTCGATATTCTGATCGGCACCACGGGCCGTCTGATCGACTACGCAAAACAAAATCACATCAATCTGGGCGCGATTCAGGTTGTCGTCCTCGATGAAGCCGATCGCATGTACGATCTGGGCTTTATTAAAGATATCCGCTGGTTGTTCCGCCGCATGCCGCCGGCCACTCAGCGTCTGAACATGCTGTTCTCTGCCACCCTTTCTTACCGCGTACGTGAACTGGCGTTCGAACAAATGAACAATGCCGAGTACGTTGAAGTCGAACCGGAACAGAAAACAGGTCACCGGATTAAAGAAGAGCTCTTCTATCCTTCCAATGAAGAAAAAATGCGTTTACTGCAAACGCTGATTGAAGAAGAGTGGCCGGATCGCGCCATTATTTTCGCTAACACCAAACACCGTTGCGAAGATATCTGGGGTCACCTGGCAGCCGATGGTCATCGTGTAGGTCTGCTGACAGGCGATGTGGCACAGAAAAAACGTCTGCGTATTCTCGACGAATTTACCCGGGGCGATCTGGATATCCTGGTCGCCACCGACGTTGCCGCCCGCGGTTTACACATTCCCGCCGTGACGCACGTTTTTAACTACGATCTGCCTGATGATTGCGAAGACTACGTACACCGTATTGGTCGTACCGGGCGTGCTGGCGCGAGCGGTCACTCCATCAGCCTGGCCTGCGAAGAGTACGCGCTGAATTTACCTGCAATTGAAACCTATATTGGTCACTCTATTCCGGTGAGTAAATATAACCCGGAAGCCCTGATGACCAATCTGCCTAAGCCGTTGCGCCTGACGCGCTCGCGCCCCGGCAATGGTCCGCGCCGCGCTGGTGGCGCACCGCGTAATCGTCGTCGTTCAGGTTAAAAGAATATGCTCAGCTCCACCTCGTCGCTTTATGCAGCTATCGATCTCGGTTCCAATAGTTTTCATATGCTGGTTGTACGCGAGGTGGCAGGAAGCATCCAGACGCTTACCCGCATCAAACGCAAGGTGCGTCTGGCTGCCGGGCTGAACAGTGATAACGCTCTTTCAGCAGAGGCAATGGAGCGCGGCTGGCAGTGCCTGCGCTTGTTTGCTGAACGTTTGCAGGATATTCCCCAGGCGCAAATCCGCGTAGTTGCAACGGCAACATTACGAATTGCCGTCAATGCGGGCGAGTTTATTGCCAAAGCGCAAGAAATTCTCGGTTGCCCGGTTCAGGTCATCAGTGGTGAAGAAGAAGCGCGCCTGATTTATCAGGGCGTGGCGCACACCACCGGGGGGGCGGATCAGCGTCTGGTGGTCGACATTGGTGGTGCCAGTACCGAACTGGTGACCGGCACTGGCGCACAAACCACGTCGTTATTTAGCTTGTCGATGGGCTGTGTCACCTGGCTTGAACGCTACTTTACCGATCGGAACCTGGCGCAAGAAAATTTCGACGACGCGGAAAAAGCCGCTCGCGACGTGCTGCGCCCGGTTGCTGATGAGCTTCGCTATCATGGCTGGAAAGTCTGCGTCGGCGCTTCCGGCACGGTTCAGGCATTGCAGGAAATCATGATGGCGCAAGGGATGGATGAGCGCATCACCCTGGCGAAACTTCAGCAGCTAAAACAGCGGGCAATTCACTGTGGTCGTCTCGAAGAGCTGGAAATAGAAGGGCTGACTCTCGAACGCGCGCTGGTATTCCCAAGCGGTCTGGCCATTCTGATCGCCATTTTTACTGAACTGAATATTCAGTGCATGACCCTGGCCGGTGGCGCTCTACGCGAAGGCCTGGTCTATGGAATGCTCCACCTTTCGGTTGAGCAGGATATTCGCAGCCGAACGCTACGCAACATCCAGCGTCGGTTTATGGTGGATACCGAACAGGCAAACCGGGTCGCGAATCTTGCGGCATCTTTCCTCGATCAGGTCAAGAATGAGTGGCATCTTGAACCGCTCAGCCGTGAACTGCTGACCAGCGCGTGTCTGCTCCATGAAATTGGCCTGAACGTTGATTTCAAACAGGCTCCCCAACATGCCGCTTATCTGGTTCGCAATCTGGATTTGCCAGGCTTCACGCCGGCACAGAAAAAACTGCTCGCCACACTGTTATTAAATCAGACCAACCCGGTCGATCTCTCTTCATTACATCAGCAAAACGCCGTTCCGCCGCGTGTGGCGGAGCACCTCTGTCGTCTTCTCAGACTGGCGATTATTTTTGCCGGTCGTCGTCGTGACGATCTGTTGCCTGCGATTACACTGCAGGCAACACATGAAATTCTGACATTAACGCTGCCGCCAGACTGGCTGGAACAGCATCCGCTGGGGAAAGAGTTGATTGATCAAGAAAGCCAGTGGCAAAGCTATGTCCACTGGCCTTTAGAAGTGCGTTAATCATTCACAGCCGGATGGCGGTGTAAACGCCTTATCTGGCCTGAAACTTACGATTTTTCTCTTTTCGCCGCCATCATCGCTTTCAGATTAGCCAGATGGCTTTGTCCCTTCTGCATTCGCTCTTCGGCACTTACCACTTTGCGTTCCTGCTCCCAGATGAGATCGTCCTGCGGTAACTCCAGCAGGAAGCGACTCGGTTCCGGGCGCACCAGCTCACCGTACTGACGGCGCTCTTTACACAGCGTAAAAATTAGCTCTTTTTGCGCCCGGGTGATCCCAACGTAGGCCAGTCGACGCTCTTCATCAATATTGTCTTCATCAATGCTGCTCTGGTGCGGCAGAAACCCTTCCTCCATCCCGACCATAAACACATACGGGAATTCCAGCCCTTTTGACGCGTGCAGCGTCATCAGTTGAACCTGATCCAGCTCTTCCTCGCTCTCGCCGCGCTCCATCATATCGCGCAGCGTAAAACGGGTGACAACCTGTGTGAGCGTCATTGGCTCGTCCAGCTCGCTCCCTTCCAGCATTTCAGTCATCCAGCTAAATAACTGGTTGACGTTTTTCATGCGCATCTCAGCCGCTTTTGGGCTTGGCGATGTTTCATAAAGCCATGACTCGTAATCAATCCCGTGGATGAGATCGCGTACGGCAGCGATCGGTTCACGTTCAGCCAGCCGCTGAATTTCGCCCAGCCAGTGAGTAAAACGCGTTAGTGAATCATAACCTCGCCCGGTGAGCGTCTGACTCAGTCCCATGTCAAAACTGGCGGTGAACAGGCTTTTGTTGCGCGTCATCGCCCATTCACCGAGCTTTTGCAGCGTCGCGGGGCCGATTTCTCGTTTTGGCGTATTCACAATGCGCAGGAAAGCGCTGTCATCGTCCGGATTGGTTAATACCCGTAAATAGGCCAGTAAATCCTTAATTTCCGGGCGGGAAAAAAACGACGTGCCGCCAGAGATTTTGTAAGGAATACGGTTCTGCATCAGGAATTTTTCGAACACCCGCGACTGATGATTGCCGCGATACAGAATGGCGTAATCCTTATATTCCGTTTTATTCACGAAGTGATGAGCGATCAGCTCACCGGTTACACGCTCGGCTTCATGTTCTTCATTGTTCGCACTGAGAACTTTGAGTTCTGCGCCATAACCCAGTTCGGAAAAGAGCCGCTTTTCAAAAACGTGCGGGTTGTTGGCGATAAGGATGTTCGCGGCTTTGAGGATGCGTCCGGAGGAGCGGTAGTTTTGCTCCAGTTTGATCACCTGCAACGCCGGGAAATCCTGGCTTAACAACACCAGGTTTTGCGGTCTCGCGCCACGCCACGAGTAGATCGACTGATCATCATCACCCACGACAGTGAATCGCGCCCGGCTTCCCACCAGCAGTTTCACCAGTTCATACTGACTGGTGTTGGTATCCTGGTATTCGTCCACCAGCAGATAGCGGATTTTATTCTGCCAACGCTCGCGTACCTCTTCATTGCGTTGCAACAGCAACGTCGGCAGCAGGATCAGATCGTCGAAATCAAGGACGTTACACGCTTTCATATGTGCGTCGTACAGCCCGTAGCAGTGCGCAAAGATGCGATCACGTTCGCCTTTCGCTTCAACCGCAGCCTGTGCAGGCGTTTTCAGATCGTTTTTCCAGTTCGAGATCGTTGAGATCAGCTGTTGCAACAGGACTTTATCGTCTTCAATCAGCCCTTCCGTTAGCTCTTTTAACAATGCCACCTGATCGGTATCGTCAAACAGCGAGAAATTCGACTTCATTCCTAATGCGGCATATTCACGCTTAATCACCTCCAGCCCCAGCGTGTGGAAAGTGGAGATCATTAACCCGCGCGCTTCTTTACGCCCCAGCGTCTGCCCGACACGCTCTTTCATTTCACGCGCTGCTTTGTTGGTAAAGGTGACCGCCGCAATATGCCGCGCCTGATAACCACAGCCACGAATCAAGTGCGCGATTTTATTGGTGATAACGCGTGTCTTACCGGAACCCGCGCCTGCCAGCACCAGGCAAGGTCCGGTGACGAATTCGACAGCTTGTTGTTGTCCGGGGTTTAAACGCATAAAGATCACTCAATGAAAGTCGGGAGGGGAAATTTAGAGCATGCTAGTATAGCCAGCCTCAACCACACCACTCAAGGCACGATCATGGCAAAAACCGCAGCAGCAGTGCATATCCTTGTTAAAGAAGAGAAACTGGCACTGGAACTCCTGGAACAGATTAAAAACGGCGCCGATTTTGGCAAGCTGGCAAAGAAACACTCTATCTGCCCGTCAGGTAAAAGAGGCGGCGACCTGGGGGAATTCCGTCAGGGTCAGATGGTTCCGGCGTTCGATAAAGTGGTCTTTTCCTGTCCGGTCCTGGAACCTACCGGCCCGCTGCACACCCAGTTCGGCTACCACATCATCAAGGTGTTGTACCGCAACTAATTAAAAAGCCCGGCAGTGTTAAACCCTGCCGGGCGAATTGATATTAAAAAATCATCAGAAACGCATTGAAACCCCAAAGTTCACCGTCCAGGGAGATTCAAGGTGCTGACCTTCTGAATAACTTGCATCAGCATATATTTTGGTATTTGTTTTCAGTAATGCATTGACACCAAACATGTAGATACCTCGCGCTCCACTCATGTCATTGGTAAAAGGATCATCATTTACATTGACCTCATTATCATCAATAAACTCTTGAGCGATCGCAGCCCTGGCAAAAGGCTCAATATCCACCGCGCTTAATGCGAACGAATGCCCAACCCTGACACCCGCTTCACCCACGACAGAACGTTGCGACCCGAGACGCGCATCCATCTCATTGGATAATCGGTAGTTATTCGCATTGGTGGTAAATCCCGTTACAGCAAGGTAGGGAGCCAGATAAGTATCAGCAAAATAGAAATATTTCCCGCCTTCAATATTCGCGCCAATTCCGGAAGTTGAATAATGGCCATTGGCTGCCATGCCGCTTGTCATCCGCGCATCCACATCATTACTGAAGCGATTGGCCTTCAGCACCCCCTCCAGATACTCCCCCGAATGATGCAAATAACGGGCATAGACGCCGAGTGAGTACGAATCAACACCACCTTCACCCTGACGGTCAAAATCCACTTTTGAGTGGCTGTAAGAGAAAAAACCGCCCTGTATCGCTTTACCATTACCAGTATCAACACTGTTATCAACGCCGATCGTGACGCCATTCAGAGACATTTCATAACCCGCCCCCGCAGAATTGCCAACGCGACTATCGGAGGAGGAGTAATAACCCCATATCTGATGATCCAGCGAAACATCTTGCGTCTGCGCCAGATGCTCACGCACGGCGGCCAACTCCGTTTGAAAAATAAGCGGGTCAACCGTGCCCATTGAGAGTACTGCCGCCGTGCTCGGTGTTATCACCGGTTTTGGCGTCGGTGAGGGGTCCGGCGGCATCGGCGGTATAGGCGGCGTCGGGTTTGGTGGAGTGGGTTCCGGCGGCGTTGGCGGCGTTGGCGGCGTCGGATCTGGGGGCGTTGGATTGATTTCCGGCGTTAATAACCATCCACCAGAACCATTTGCGACAAGCTGATACTCGTATGTCCCCACATCCACAACACCGCCTTTGTTTGCCAAACTGAAATTTGCATTACCCCCGCCGGTTTGGATTATCTGCAAATCAGACATTGAGCCTGGATTTGCGCCACTATCGGAAACATAGACATTAAAATTACCGTTTGCCTCTCCCGTCACGCTCAGGAAATCGGACTGGCCGCCCGCCAGATTGGTATTCATGTAAAACAATCCGGAGCCACTAAGCGAAGTCAGTGTCAATCTCGAAAACGATTGAGCAGAAGAAGGCGTATAAATAATTGCTCCGCCATTCATATTCATGGCAGTAAATTGATAATTATTGATAGCGGAGGGTATTCTTTTTAAGAATAGCATGCCTGATGTTTGTACATTGGCATTTTTAGTATTGGCATCGCTACTCACGACTACCGCACCACTGTTATTAATACTAAGCGTTCCTTTCAAGATAAGGGGGGATTGTATCGTTGAGGAATACTTTGTGGCATATTGCCCTACAAACATATTACCACTCACGCTGGTATCTTCGACAACGCCCCCCTCCAGGCTTGCCGAACCGCCCGAATTTACGACCAGACCTTTTGAATAGGCGATATCATGATCATATCCGTCAGGATAACCAGCAAAATAGAATGCGCCGTCGTTTATAACCGTTCCCGTATCAATACCGCCAATGTTATAAAGATGACCACTGTCAACAATAGTATTTTTTGCAATTCCTGTCGCTAAAAATAAATTTCCGCCGGAAATGACGGCATTGTTAATGTTAGCTGGAAAATTTCCATAACTGGTATGTATAACAGAGACGGTCCCTTTTATCTTCCAGTTGTTCGCGTCCGCGTCTCTGCCCAGAAATGCAAGACCGCCTTGCTCAACGAGGGCATTATTTGAGAACCCCCTTTCGAGCTCCGTATTGGCGAGCTGAAGATTCCCACTCAGACCCGGAGCCGGATAGTATTGAAGGTTAACATAAACGCCACCTGACTTTATTATCGTCCTTTCATCCAAAGAGTGTTTATTCTGCATGACGCCATAAACAACGGAATTATTTGCTACGCCAGCTAACGTTACCAACAGCATGGGCTGAGAGTAATAGTTTTCTTTGGTGGTCGGGGAATCGGCTAGCACCTGCGTGTTATTCACTACACCATATGTAGCACTAAATACGATACTATTTTTCCCATGAATAACTGTACTGTTTGCTACGCCACTCTGGGTGACTTCAACAATACCATTATCAAGCACCATGGTATTATTAGCTGTGCCACCCGCGTAAATATTCTGCAGGCCGCCATTGATGACTGTGGAATGATTCGTTACGCCACCATCACTCACAGCCTGCCAACCATTTTCAATAATACGGGTATTATTCGCCGTCCCATAAACCTTTTGTGTGCGTGAATAAACCGGGTCACCAACTACTTCATTATTCACAGTTTGACCAGGTTTAACCACGAAGGTAGAAGCCAGTGAATGCGGAACAATCCATGACCAACATGAAAAGTGAAGGACTACAGCTATTCTGCAAGCGTTCATGGTTTCTATCCGACTAAAACGATGAATCGAAGTATAGCCTGCGTTTCGCTTCCCAATGTCATAAGAAGGAGGTGCTAACATACAGTGATATATACAGAGAAATACAGGCAAATCCGTAAAAAAACCGCGCAGGCTGAGCATGCGCGGTTAGGAGATGAGATAAAGGGTACAGGCACCGACGCCTGTATCTTATCTGAGGAAATTAACCCGCAACTGCGATACGCTTCATATCCGTCATATAACCACGCAGTTTTTTACCCACTTGCTCAATCGCATGGCTGCGAATGGCTTCGTTCACATCACGCAACTGAGCATTGTCGACGGCACCTTCCGCAATCGCCTGACCGAGATCGCCGGTCTGCAGGGTCGTCATGAACTCTTTCAGCAGCGGTACACAAGCGTAAGAGAACAGATAGTTACCGTATTCGGCGGTATCTGAAATCACTACGTTCATTTCATACAGACGCTTACGGGCGATGGTGTTGGCAATCAGCGGCAGCTCATGCAGCGATTCATAGTAAGCAGATTCTTCGATGATGCCGGAATCCACCATGGTTTCGAACGCCAGCTCAACACCGGCTTTCACCATTGCGATCATCAGTACGCCCTTATCGAAGTACTCTTGCTCACCGATTTTGCCGTCAAACTGCGGGGCGGTTTCGAACGCGGTTTTACCGGTCTCTTCACGCCAGGTCAGCAGTTTTTTATCGTCGTTAGCCCAGTCCGCCATCATTCCGGAAGAGAATTCCCCGGAGATGATGTCGTCCATGTGTTTCTGGAACAGCGGCGCCATAATCTCTTTCAGTTGTTCGGACAGTGCATACGCACGCAGTTTCGCCGGGTTGGACAAACGATCCATCATCAGCGTAATACCGCCCTGTTTCAGGGCTTCGGTGATGGTTTCCCAGCCGAACTGAATCAGTTTTTCCGCGTATGCCGGGTCGGTCCCTTCTTCCACCAGCTTGTCGAAGCACAGCAGAGAACCGGCCTGCAACATGCCGCACAGAATGGTCTGTTCACCCATCAGATCTGATTTCACTTCCGCAACGAATGAAGACTCCAGTACCCCCGCACGGTGACCACCGGTCGCCGCGGCCCAGGCCTTCGCAATCGCCATACCTTCACCTTTCGGATCGTTTTCCGGGTGAACGGCAATCAGCGTCGGAACACCAAAACCACGCTTGTATTCTTCACGAACTTCTGTACCCGGGCACTTCGGCGCTACCATCACCACGGTAATGTCTTTACGGATCTGCTCGCCCACTTCAACGATGTTGAAGCCGTGGGAGTAGCCCAGCGCCGCACCGTCTTTCATCAGCGGCTGCACGGAACGCACTACATCGGAGTGCTGTTTGTCCGGCGTCAGGTTAACCACCAGATCCGCCTGCGGGATCAGCTCTTCGTAAGTTCCGACTTTGAAGCCGTTTTCGGTCGCTTTACGCCAGGACGCGCGCTTCTCGGCAATCGCTTCTTTACGCAGCGCATAAGAAATATCCAAACCGGAATCACGCATGTTCAGGCCCTGGTTCAGACCCTGCGCGCCACAGCCGACGATGACCACTTTTTTACCCTGAAGGTAGCTCGCGCCGTCGGCGAATTCGTCGCGGCCCATAAAGCGACATTTACCCAGCTGAGCCAACTGCTGGCGCAGATTCAGTGTGTTGAAGTAGTTAGCCATGGTGATTCCTCGTGATGTTATGTTGTCGTGCTTATTATTCGGTTCGCGTATGCGAGAATGAACCCACTATATGACAGGAAATTTATTGCGGAAATTGATATATTCACAACGTCATGTTGCAATATCTGCAATGTAAAAAGAGGGGTGCGGAAACCGTGGATTTACGTGATTTGAAATTATTCCTGCATCTGGCGGAAAGCCGTCATTTTGGCCGCAGTGCGCGAGCCATGCACGTCAGTCCCTCTACGCTTTCACGGCAAATCCAGCGCCTCGAAGAGGATCTCGGGCAGGCGTTGTTTGTACGTGATAATCGTACGGTCACACTCACCGAAGCGGGAGAAGAGTTGCGGACATTTGCCCAGCAAACGCTGTTGCAGTACCAGCAACTGCGCCACACTCTCGATCAGCAAGGTCCGTCACTCTCCGGAGAACTGCATATCTTCTGCTCCGTCACAGCGGCTTACAGCCATCTGCCGCCCATCCTCGACAGATTTCGTGCCGGACACCCTTCGGTAGAAATCAAACTCACCACCGGTGATGCTGCCGATGCCATGGAAAAAGTCGTCACTGGCGAAGCCGATCTGGCAATTGCCGGAAAGCCAGAAACGTTGCCAGCCGCAGTCGCGTTTTCGATGCTGGAAAATCTGGCTGTGGTATTAATCGCCCCGGCGCTTCCCTGCCCGGTACGAAATCAGGTTTCTGTCGATAAACCCGACTGGTCAACGGTGCCCTTTATCATGGCCGATCAGGGGCCGGTGCGTCGGCGCATTGAACTGTGGTTTCGTCGCCACAAAATCAGTAATCCGCAGATTTACGCCACCGTCGGCGGTCATGAAGCGATGGTATCCATGGTGGCGCTCGGTTGTGGTGTCGCATTACTGCCTGAAGTGGTGCTGGAAAACAGCCCTGAACCGGTACGCAACCGCGTAATGATTCTGGATCGCAGCGATGAGAAAACCCCGTTTGAACTTGGCGTTTGCGCACAAAAAAAGCGGCTACACGAGCCGCTTATTGATGCATTCTGGAAGATTTTGCCCAACCATTAATCCATTGCCGGATGGCGGCGTAAACGCCTTATCCGGCCTACACGACACGTTAATCCATTGCCGGATGGCGGCGTAAACGCCTTATCCGGCCTACATGTAATATCGTAGGCCTGATAAGCGTAGCGCCATCAGGCATTACCCCGCATTATCCCGCAAGAAAAAACCTGAACGCCGGGTTGTTGGTCTCATCGTGACATTCATAGCCCAGCTCCTGCAGTCTCGATTCGAAATCCGGCTCGTGATCGCCCAGTTCGAACGCCGCCAGCACGCGGCCATAGTCGGTGCCGTGGCTGCGGTAATGGAACAGAGAGATATTCCAGTGGGTTCCCAGGGTGTGCAAAAACTTGAGCAGCGCGCCCGGTGATTCCGGGAACTCGAAGCTAAACAGCCGCTCCTGTAGCGGTTTCGACGGACGCCCACCAACCATATAGCGCACATGCAGCTTCGCCATTTCATCGTCAGAGAGATCGACCACGCTATAGCCACCGTCGCGAAGCAGATTCAGGATTTCGATACGTTCTTCCATACCGCGACTCAGCCGGACGCCGACAAAAATGCAGGCGTCTTTATCGTCGGCAAAGCGGTAATTAAACTCAGTGACCGAGCGACCGCCCAGCAACTGGCAAAACTTCAGGAAGCTCCCCTTTTCTTCCGGAATGATCACCGCCAGCAGCGCTTCACGCTGTTCGCCCAGCTCACACCGCTCGGAAACGTAGCGCAGGCCATGGAAATTGACGTTCGCGCCGGAAAGAATATGCGCCAGACGTTCACCGCGGATGTTGTGCTGGGCGACATATTTTTTCATTCCCGCCAACGCCAGCGCGCCGGAAGGCTCCGCCACTGCGCGCACATCTTCGAACAAATCTTTCATCGCCGCGCATATCGCATCGCTATCCACGGTGATGATGTCGTCGAGATATTCCTGGCACAGCCGGAAGGTTTCATCGCCAATGCGCTTCACCGCCACACCTTCCGCAAACAAACCGACGCGCGGAAGATCGACCGGATGGCCCGCTTCCAGTGCCGCCTTCAGGCAGGCGGAATCTTCCGCTTCTACGGCGATCACCTTGATTTGCGGCATCAGTTGTTTGATCAGTACCGCGACACCCGCCGCCAGACCGCCGCCGCCAACCGGTACAAATACGCGATCAAGGTGTGCGTCCTGCTGGAGTAACTCCAGCGCCAGCGTCCCCTGACCCGCAATCACCATCGGATGATCAAACGGCGGAACCCAGGTAAACCCTTGCTGCTGCGAAAGCTCAATGGCTTTGGCTTTCGCTTCATCAAAGTTTGCACCGTGCAACAGAACTTCCCCGCCGAAGCCGCGAACGGCATCGACTTTGATATCTGCCGTCGCAACAGGCATCACGATCAGCGCCTTTACACCCAGACGAGCGGAGGAAAACGCCACGCCCTGAGCGTGGTTGCCCGCAGACGCGGTGATCACCCCGTGGGCTTTTTGCTCCTCGGTCAGCCCTGCCATCATCGCGTAAGCACCGCGAAGCTTGAAACTGTGAACCGGCTGTCGGTCTTCGCGCTTCACGAGAATAACGTTATCAAGGCGCGACGAGAGCTTTTCCATTACTTGCAGCGGTGTCACCTGCGCTGCTTCATACACCGGCGCACGGAGTACCGCACGCAGATACTCCGCCCCTTCCGGGGCGGCAGAAAGAGGTTGCGATTCGGCCATTATCAACCTCCCAGCTTCGATTTATCGCGTACCGCGCCTTTATCTGCGCTGGTCGCCAGGCTCGCATAGGCGCGCAGGGCAAACGAAACCTGACGTTGACGATCTTTTGGCGTCCAGGCTTTATCGCCGCGCGCTTCCTGTGCTTCACGACGCGCGGCAATTTCCGCATCGCTCAGTTGCAACTGAATGCCACGATTCGGAATATCAATAGCTATCATGTCACCATCTTCAATGATCGCGATATTGCCGCCGCTGGCCGCTTCCGGTGATACATGTCCAATGGAAAGACCTGAAGTACCGCCAGAGAAACGTCCATCCGTGATCAACGCGCAGGCTTTGCCAAGTCCCATGGATTTCAGGAAAGTGGTCGGATAGAGCATTTCCTGCATCCCCGGCCCACCTTTTGGCCCTTCGTAGCGAATCACCACCACATCGCCTGCCACCACTTTACCGCCGAGAATGGCGTCAACGGCCTCATCCTGGCTTTCATACACTTTGGCCGGGCCGGTGAATTTAAGGATGCTGTCATCCACACCGGCTGTTTTTACAATACAACCGTTTTCCGCGAAGTTACCGTAAAGCACCGCCAGGCCACCGTCTTTACTGTAAGCATGTTCCAGTGAACGGATGCAGCCTTCAGCGCGATCGTCATCCAGTGAATCCCAGCGACAATCCTGCGAGAACGCCTCGGTCGTACGGATACCAGCTGGCCCTGCGCGGAACATCTGTTTTACAGCATCATCCTGGGTAACGGTGATGTCGTACTGCTCAAGCGTTTGCGGCAGCGTCAGCCCCAGCACGTTTTTCACGTCCCGGTTTAACAGTCCCGCGCGATCCAGTTCGCCCAGAATTCCCAGTACGCCGCCCGCCCGGTGTACGTCTTCCATGTGGTACTTCTGCGTACTTGGCGCTACTTTGCACAGTTGCGGCACTTTGCGGGACAGCTTGTCGATATCGCTCATGGTGAAGTCGATTTCCGCTTCCTGCGCCGCCGCCAGCAGATGCAGTACGGTGTTGGTGGACCCGCCCATGGCGATATCCAGGGTCATGGCGTTTTCAAATGCGGCTTTACTGGCGATGCTGCGCGGCAGCGCGGAGGCGTCATTCTGTTCGTAGTAACGCTTAGTCAGTTCGACAATGCGCTTCCCGGCATTGAGGAACAACTGTTTACGATCGGCGTGGGTCGCCAGCAGAGAACCATTACCCGGTTGCGACAACCCCAGCGCTTCGGTCAGACAGTTCATTGAGTTCGCGGTAAACATCCCGGAACATGACCCACAGGTTGGGCAGGCGGAACGTTCAACCTGACTGCTCTGCTCGTCAGAGACTTTCGGGTCCGCGCCCTGAATCATTGCATCAACCAGATCCAGCTTGATGATTTTGTCAGAAAGCTTGGTTTTCCCGGCTTCCATTGGTCCGCCAGAAACGAAAATGACCGGAATATTCAGGCGCAGGGAAGCCATCAGCATCCCTGGGGTGATTTTGTCGCAGTTGGAGATACAGACCATCGCGTCGGCGCAATGGGCATTAACCATGTACTCAACGGAGTCAGCGATCAGCTCGCGCGATGGCAGTGAATAGAGCATGCCCCCGTGCCCCATAGCGATACCATCATCCACCGCAATGGTGTTGAACTCTTTAGCCACGCCGCCGGAGGCTTCGATCTGCTCAGCAACCAGCTTACCGAGATCGCGCAGGTGGACGTGCCCCGGCACAAACTGGGTGAACGAGTTAACAACGGCAATGATCGGTTTGCCAAAATCAGCATCGGTCATTCCGGTTGCGCGCCACAGCGCGCGGGCTCCTGCCATATTACGGCCATGAGTGGTGGTGGCGGAACGGTACTTAGGCATGCGTTATTTACTCCCGTCTGACTATTTAGCGGGACGGTGCGTGCCGTCCCAAATTTATGCTTAGTGATTAACCTGATCCAACCAGCCCCATTTATCTTCAGTCTCTCCCGTGAACAGACCGAAGAAGGCTTTCTGGATGCGTTTGGTGAGCGGACCACAGCGGCCTTCGCCGACCTGGATGCCGTCAACGCTACGTACCGGAGTGATTTCCGCCGCTGTACCGGACATAAACACTTCGTCCGCCAGATACAGAGATTCGCGGGACAGCACCTGTTCACGCACTTCAATACCCAGATCTTTCGCCAGTTTAATGATCGCATCACGGGTGATCCCCGGCAGGGCGGAAGAGGTAAAGGGCGGAGTAAACAGCACGCCATCCTTCACTTCGAACAGGTTCTCACCCGCGCCTTCGGAGATATAACCATTCACATCAAGCGCAATCCCTTCCTGATAGCCATGACGACGTGCTTCACTGCCAACCAACAGTGAGGAAAGGTAGTTACCGCCCGCTTTGGCGGCTGTCGGGATGGTATTAGGCGCGGCGCGATTCCAGGAAGAGACCATTGCATCAATCCCCTGCTCCAGCGCTTCCGCACCCAGATATGCCCCCCATGGGAATGCGGCAATGATGACATCGGTGGTGTATCCCGGAGGCGGGTTGACCCCCATACCGACATCGCCAACAAACACCAGCGGACGAATGTAGGCGCTGGTCAGATTATTTTTACGGATCACTTCACGGCAGGCTTCCATCAGTTCATCCACGCTCTGGGAGACCGGGAAACGATAAATTTTGGCTGAGTCATGCAGGCGCTGCATATGTTCACGATGACGGAACACCACCGGCCCTTTGTGCGAATCATAGCAACGGATGCCTTCAAAGACAGACGTACCGTAATGCAGCGCGTGGGACATCACGTGGACTTTTGCGTCTTCCCAACGAACCATCTCGCCATTGAACCAAATGTAATCAGCTTTTTTTGTCGTCATTTTTTATTCCTGTCGCGCTTAAGCGCGGATTTGTTGTGATGTGGTTGTGCTCTGGCAGATGGCGACATGTGCCACATCGACCAGTTTACTTAACTGACTAAACAGTAAGTCGACCGACCGCGGACTGGCAACGGTCAATTCGATATTTATATTCTGTGCATCGCTGGCGGCTTCCATGTTCATGGCGCACACCTGAAAACCGCGATGGCGGACCACGCGTAAAACACGCTCCAGTGTTTCCGGGTTAAAACGAGCTTCTACGGCGACCTGATGTTGCATCATGATAATTTCTCCAGCATTTCAGAGTTGCTGGCGCCAGGCGGCACCAGAGGCCAGACATTCTCAAGTTCATCGATTGAGACATGAAGCAGGTATGGCCCATCACTGTTCAGCATGGTGTCGAGTGCTGCTTCAACCTGGTCTTTACGGGTGATGTGTTGGCCAGGAATGCCGAAGGCGCTGGCTAACATGAGGAAATCGGGATTATCGGTAAGAGTGGTTTCGCTATATCGTTCCTGAAAAAACAGTTGCTGCCATTGCCGAACCATTCCTAAGCGTTGGTTATCCAGTAAAACGATCTTCAGCGGTAACTTTTTGCGTTTCACGGTGCCCAGCTCTTGAACATTCATCATGAAGGAGCCGTCACCGGAGATACAGATAACCGTATCATTCGGTCGCGCAACCTGCGCGCCAACGGCAGCCGGTAAACCAAAACCCATCGTGCCTAACCCGCTGGATGTGATGAAATTCTCCGGACGGCTATAGGTCATATGCTGTGCAGACCACATCTGGTGCTGGCCCACATCCGTCGTAACGACACAGTCGACTGGTTTACATTCTGACAATTGTTTCAGCAGCAGCGGCGCATAGATGGACTCGCCAGGATGATCGTAGCGCCAGGTATGTTCAGCACGCAGTTCAGCATTACGCTGTCGCCATTCATCGATCTCGATCGCTTGCTGCAACGCTGGCAACAATGCGTTCAGATCGCCCTGCAACGCCACATGCGCCTGACGCAGCTTGTTCAGCTCGGCCGGATCGATATCCATGTGGATTACGCTGGCATGCGGCGCAAACGTGTTCAGTTTGCCCGTCACCCGGTCATCAAAACGTGCGCCTACCGCAATCAGTAAATCGCACTCCTGTACCGCGAAGTTCGCCGCTTTGGTGCCATGCATACCCAGCATTCCCAGATAATACGGATAATCGGCTTCGACCGCGCCCAGACCTTTCAGTGTGCAGGTCACCGGCATTTGCGTTACTGCGATAAACTCACGCAGCGTCGGAACTGCCTGCGCCATACCGACGCCTCCGCCAACGTACAGCATTGGCTTGTGCGCCTGGGACAGCATTTTTCGCGCCAGCTCAACGTCAGCATGGGGGAAGGCGGGAGTATTTTCGACAGTAGTGAAATACGGTTCCAGTGTTCCACTGGCTAACTGAATATCTTTCGGGATATCAACCAGAACAGGTCCTGGTCGACCGGAGTTTGCTACCTCGAACGCCTCAGCCATGATGCGTGGCAGTTCTTCCAGAGACTGCACCAGGAAACTGTGCTTGGTACAGGCCAGCGACAATCCTAATACATCCACTTCCTGAAACGCGTCGGTGCCGATGAAAGGTGCAGCAACCTGACCGGTGATCGCCACAACAGGAACAGAATCTAACAGTGCATCGGCAAGTCCGGTGATCAGGTTGGTTGCTCCCGGACCTGACGTGGCGATACAGACACCGGTTTTGCCGGTAGCGCGCGCATAACCGATGGCCGCCATTGCCGCGCCCTGTTCATGCCGGCACAGAAGGTGTTCCACACCACCGTCGTACAACGCATCGTATACCGGCATAATTGCGCCGCCGGGATAGCCGAAAACCGTCTCGACACCCTGCGCACGCAACGCATGTACCACCCACTGTGCTCCATTCATAGTGACTTCCCCGCCGTCAATCTGGAGAAGCAGTATTTTATGCTGTTATTCATATTCCACTCCTCTGTTGTGTTTTTTAAGGTCAAAAAAAACCCCCGGACCTTTCGGTGCGGGGGTCTTAGTTCGTTAAGGCTTTATTTTTAAGCCTTTCCTCGTCCAAGTGCAGCCCCGCACGGTGGGATAATAATCACCACCACGCTAATCACGACCAGGCTAATCACTCGTAGAAGGGCTGTCATTTTTGTCTGTTCTTGCATCTTGTTCGAAGGAATGCTTAAAGAGTTATCATAAATTTCTCCAATAGCACAAGATTTTTTTATTCTCATTTTTCTGATTCAGTTTACGGTTTAACGAAAAATGGTTGTTTTTTATAGGGAAAAAAAATATTGAGAAAATTTCACTTTCGGGGTCGCAATAATTGCCTTTTTAGTCAAAGTGACAGGTTAAAAAAACGAATGCGAGTCGCCTTCAGTGAAACTGAAAAATCAATGAAATTGCATTAAAAAATGCCGAATGCGCATCGAATAAGAACCAATTGACTGAATCCTGAAATACTCAACTTCGACATAATGGTGACATCTGGAGGAGTTATGTCACTGTCTATTGTCCATACGCGAGCGGCGCTGGGTGTTAACGCGCCGGCAATTACCATCGAAGTCCATATCAGCAACGGTCTGCCTGGTTTAACGCTGGTGGGATTACCGGAAACCACTGTCAAAGAGGCGCGCGACCGGGTACGTAGCGCAATCATTAATAGCGGATATGAATTCCCCGCGAAGAAAATCACTATCAATCTGGCACCTGCCGATCTTCCCAAAGAAGGGGGAAGGTATGATCTACCTATTGCTGTCGCGCTTCTGGTGGCCTCTGAACAGCTTACAACCCATAAGCTCGAGCAATATGAGTTGGTAGGTGAATTAGCGCTTACAGGTGCGTTACGTGGCGTCCCTGGCGCGATATCCAGCGCAACGGAAGCAATCGGAGCAGGAAGAGGCATTATTGTTTCATATGAGAATGAGGACGAGGTTGGACTGATTGATAGCGAAGATTGCCTGATTGCAGACCATCTGCAGGCCGTCTGTGCATTTCTGGAAGGAAAGCAAAACCTTAACCGTCCGACAACCCGTAATGTTTTACCCCATACCCCCTCTGACGATCTCAGCGATATCATTGGCCAGGAACAAGGGAAACGCGGCGTTGAAATTACCGCAGCAGGCGGGCATAACCTACTGTTGATTGGCCCTCCTGGTACGGGAAAAACGATGCTCGCCAGTCGTCTTAATGGGCTGTTACCGCCGCTGAGTAATGAAGAAGCCCTGGAGAGTGCGGCAATTCTCAGTCTGGTCAACTCAACCAACGTGCAAAAACAGTGGAAACAACGGCCTTTTCGTTCGCCGCATCATAGTGCCTCTCTGACAGCGATGGTTGGAGGCGGTTCGATCCCTGCACCTGGGGAAATTTCATTAGCCCACAATGGCATCTTATTTCTTGATGAACTGCCTGAGTTTGAGCGGCGTACCCTGGATGCTTTACGCGAACCCATCGAATCTGGCCAGATTCATCTTTCACGTACGCGAGCGAAAATTACCTACCCCGCGCGCTTTCAGTTAGTTGCGGCGATGAACCCCAGTCCAACCGGGCACTATCAGGGCAGCCATAATCGATGTACGCCTGAGCAGACATTACGGTATCTCAGCAAACTTTCCGGACCTTTTTTGGACCGTTTTGATCTTTCACTTGAGATACCTCTTCCGCCAAAAGGGATGCTCAGTCAAACAGCGATAAAAGGCGAAAGCAGTAGTACGGTTAAACAGCGAGTGATTGCCGCACAAACACGGCAGTATCAGCGGCAAGGCAAGCTAAACGCGCTTTTGCAGAACAAGGAAATCCGTGAATATTGCCCGTTGGCACATGAGGATTCTCAGTGGCTTGAGGAGACGCTCATCCACCTGGGTTTGTCTATTCGGGCATGGCAACGATTAGTGAAAGTATCAAGGACAATTGCCGATCTGGAGCAAGCTGAACACATAACACGACGACATTTACAGGAAGCGGTCTGTTACCGGGCTATCGACCGTCTGCTCGCACACCTGCAGAAACAACTGACGTAAAAAACCACCTGCATAGCAGGTGGCTTTGACACAGCCCCCTAAAAGGGGGCTTAAACACTACCCTTCCAGTCCCAGCTGTATTTGTCTTTCTTCTTCCTCTTTGGCTACCTTGTCCTGGTACCG
>NZ_JBALIF010000015.1:0-98328 GCF_037053465.1 Citrobacter amalonaticus | reverse complement strand
TCAGGTGCATATGTCACCCAGTCGTTGTCCTTTGTTGCGCCTTTTGGTGCTTCACTTTAAATGCAAATCAGGAAAATACTATGTCAAAGCAGAATATGGCTACCGGAAGCCTGATTTTTTACACCGGAAAGAACTACGCTGGCACTCCTGCTCAGGTTGTACACGGTAGTACTGGCCAACTGGCTTCACAGACTGGCGAATGGTATTACCAGTCCGTTGCCACTTCCGGGATGCATGCTTTTATCCAGAGCCAAGTAAACACCGCTGTCAGTAGTACCAGCTATCTTTCCCATGTGGAGGATATCATCAGCGCAAATATTTCCGATCTGAGTGCGCTCTATCCTTCCGTTCAGTACCCCATGCAGTATCTGGGCATTGACCCCGCGATTGTCGTTCCAGTCTGGCTGGAAATAGATGCCAACCAGACGGCACCGAATGCTGTAGCGGCGACTTCTCTGGTGGGGGCAAGTCATGAAAATATAACCTCTCTGGCCCTTCCTGGCCGTCAGGGAGTTCTCGGATTCGTTTCGCTGGACAATGGTAGTTCAGTGGTGGCTAATTGCCGCTATGGCGATTACTCCTCATCTGATGGAACTGTAAACTGGAACGGTAATGGTACGGTAACGCTGGAATACCTGAGCGGAGCAATCCAGATTGTCAGCACCGCCGGTTTCCCGGCTGACTGGCGTTTTGGGACACCACAGATACAGAGCGACGGAAGCTGGAAAGTAGACCTGAACGGCGGTTCTTCATCAACCAATGTCATCAGCGCGCTGACGTCAGACAAGGCCAGTATTGTTGACGATGGAACAGATACAGCCAGACTGACGGCAACGGTGATTAACAGCGTCAACAGTCAGCCCGTCAGTGGAGTAACGGTCAGTTGGACGACATCTTTAGGTAATCTAAGTGTTGCTTCATCAGTAACGGACAGTAATGGACAGGCGATGGTATTGTTAACGGACGCCGGACAACCAGGCACAGCCACAGTGATCGCAAGTATCAGTGGGGACAGCGAATCAGTGAATATCGGCGTCGGGGAAAATGCAGGATTTAAGATGTATTGTACGACCGGTGCGCCGACAACCGCTCTGCAGCCGAACGCTGTCAACCCGGTAGGATTGCATGGTACGCCAGGGCAATCCATTCGAGTAAGCGTATCAGGTTCAGCGGTGATTTATGGCGTCAATCCGGTAGTACTTGATCAATCCGGATACGGTCGGCTGGACATTGCTAATGCAATTGCAGAGCAAGTGACCGTCACTGCACAGACAGACGACGCTCAGGAAACTGGCGTGATGTATTTTGTTCCTGAGTACGCTTATCCAGTGTTTAGTTATGCCTATCAATTAACCCAAAATGCGCCGGCAGACGGAAAGACGCCGAATATGATCTATTGCCAGAGTACTCATGGTATTAGCGGTTGGTTATCATTAAGTGGTAATGCGAAATTCAAAAACGGTTCAAATAGTTACCAGTTTAATTCTGCCACTGATCTGGCCGTCGAGGTATATGACTATTACCCTGAGACAGTTATGTTACAGGATAGTACTGTTACAGTAGGAAATATCGCATTTGCACCTGTAGTGAACGCTACTTTAGATTAATTTATCATCACAAAGAGACACTCCAATAATAATAAAAACCCTGAAAGTTATTTTTAATAAGTAAGGGTTTATTGCTCTCTCTATAGAGAGGGAATCAAAAATTAAATTCCATACAAATAAGTAGTCACTATGAACTGTTCCTCGTTAATTATCACACCGCGATGTGAGTAATACCCTCATCACTCACGAGAGTGATATGGCTCTCGCATGCTTTCGTGAGTTTATCAATTGACCCCTTCCTTTTTTACATTGGGTTAATGCTCAATGATGACAAATATCAATCGTTACTCCATAGCAAGAACATATTTATGCTACAGGCAATGTAAAACGGGGATGATAGTGGGTAAATCCGGAAGGCGAAGATACGCGAACTGGCGTTCGATATTCCAGTGGTACGAAGGTCTGCAAATGACCGGTTGCGAGGAGTTATACGTAACGGACATACCAGTTCTTATAAAGAGAGTGAATAACAAAATGATTGCCCGTGGAAATCATAAATCATGATCATGCAATAAGACCATTTATTAGAAAAAGTAATACGCAGTGTAAAATTGTATCACACTGTTCTTGCTTCAGTGACGAAGCATGAATTATAACACTCTTCCTGGACCGAACTTAAACAACACAGACAGAAGGCAATAGCCAAAATGCCGGAGCATAAAATTTTTATTGGGAATTTTCCGAACATTCTGCGAGATAATAATTATCCTTTTTCATGTTTTTAGGTTTATCCAATTGATTTTACTAGCATTATTGCAAACAAAAATACTCCTTGTTAGAATCAAGAATTAATTTCTATGGATTCCTTTGACAAAAACCATTGATGGTGCTTTTGCATTTTATCTCGTATAACTTGACCATATTTTTCCAGCGGAAGAAGCAAGTGTCTAACTTTATAAATGGATATGCCACATAGATCGGCAAGTTCTCTGGTCGACAGGCCGTGCGTACTGTGATCTTTTAATAGATTGAGAATAAACACTTGCTCCGGAACCCTGATCATCGCCAGACCACTTATCCCCATTTCCGCCGCTAACAACTGCAGATTGTCATGAGGTAAGTTGTAGCCTGGGTGTACTGCATCCGGGTTGTATGAATACAGTGAGAATTTCATTGCAGACTCCTGGATTTCAAAAGTGGTCGTAGTATGAAATCCAGTGCGTCACCCAGCAACATTAACTTTAGATGAGTGTAAAAACAGTATTTTTATCTAACATTCACTTTCTTTTATCAAAAACAGTCTGTGTTAGAGAAAAGCAGGACTTAGGATGGAGATGAACATGAGGTTCGACATTGAGGGATTTATCACTTTTGATACCGAGGATGCGTCTCTCGTTAACCTACTGACCGGGGATTGTATTGAATTATCCCAGACCTCTACACGCCTGCTGGCGGAATTGCTCAATCATCGTGGCGATATCCTTTCGCGGAACGAAATCTTTCAGTCTGTGTTTGATAAATATGGCGCCAGGGCATCGAACAGTAATCTGAATCAATATATTTCCACATTGCGCAGAAACCTGAGCGATCTGGGCATACAGAAAGAAATTATTTCTACTGTTCCTCGTATCGGTTTCAAAATAGCGGAAGATGCCATTATCCATAACGATCGTGAGTATCGCCCCCCCTTTCTTGAAGAAAAAGAGGCTGAACCGACGCCCGATGCACCACACTCGTTCTTTTTTCAGCACGTTGCTCGTGCTATCGCTCTGGCGAGCGCCTTTATTCTGCTTCTAATAAAACCAGAGGTCTTCAAACCCGACGCAGATATACATAGGGTTGTTAAGGATCAATGTGTCATTTTTATGCCTCCATCGCTGTCATTGCTGGATGTAAAAAAAAGCTTTGATTTTACCCCCCTCAAATTCGACTGCTCACAGGCAAAGGAGTTGTACGTCTACAAAAAGCAGGTAAAAGGAACCCTGGGTAATATTATGCAATTGTTACTCATTGAGTGTGATAAGGGTAGCTGCGTAAGCTTTTCTTACCGAGAAAAGAATAATGCCTAAACAAGCCCTTTTTCTTTTGATCTGCATCGGATTGATGTTGGCTGGCGCGTTTTACTGTTTTGCCAGAACCCCCGCGTTCTCCTGCGAGTCGCAATTTTCTGTCGTCCAGAGCATCAACAACGATAACATTCATGCGGAAGGGGTAATTTTCGTCAACATGGTGGATGACAATCTTCTTATCAATATTGATGGTTTTCTCACCCATAACGATCAAAAATTTTTAATCTCGCGTACGCTTAAGCTAAAATATAAAGCATACAATGCTGATGAACATCTGTATAAAATAACAAATAGCAAAACCACGCGTGACAATACTGACAATGTTGATGATAAGATTTCTGATGATTTGTTATTTGGCAAAAATCTGGACGGAAAGATAATTTTCCTTAAAAAATTCAATAATAATGCAATACTATTTGGTAACCACGCATTCCCGCAGTATGGTTGCAAACAACATTAATTTGTGTGGTTTTCTTTAACAAAGCACAGCGTAAGTTAGATTTTCACTATCATGAATATAAACTTAATAGAATTACTGGTTTGCATCTCAAAAATAATAGATATGATCAACCCACGCCTTAATCTGCATCATGTCAGAACGGCATTCATTGCCTGGCATCTGGCGCGGGAGTCTCAGTTCACACCTGCGCAATGTCGGAAAACCCTGCTGGCGGCTTTGCTCCATGATATCGGTGGATTGAATGAAGAGTCGCGTCTTCTGCCTTTAAGCTATTACGATAATGAACTCAACAACCACGCCGCGGTCGGTGCAGAATTGCTGGCAAGCGTTCCTTTACTGAACCCATTAAGCCCTATTGTGCGTTATCATCATACTCATTGGGATAATGGTAAAGGCGCAATTGTTAATGGTGAAAAAGTTCCCAAAGAAAGTCATGTTATCTATCTGGCAGATCGTCTGGATGTTTTAATCGCCCTCTACCGCACCAGCGATATAACATCGGTAAAAGATGAAATTAGTAATATAATAGTTGGTGGGGAGCACCTTCTGTATAAACCAGAATATATCGATGCTTTCAGAAAAGTATCCAACGGCGAACATTTCTGGCAAAGCATTACATCCATAGAATTTGATAATTATATAAAAGAAATCCCCCGTATTCATAACGACTCCGTCTCTTTGCACAATTTTCGTGACATCGCCAGAATGTTGGCCTTTATTATTGATGGATTCAGCCAGCACGGCGTTCAGCACTCTCTGGTGGTTGGCCGCATCTCAGGATATCTCGCCAGAGAGATGGGCGTTGACCCGATACAATGCCTGAAAATTGAAATTGGTGGCTTGTTACATAACCTTCCGTCACTGGCGCGGTGCGTCGCACCGGCACATACCGGTGACAGCAATGCGGTCTGGAATGAACTCTATCCCATTGAAGCAATAAGAGATATTTCTGGCTGGTGTCAAATTCAAAAATCAGTTGCCGCCAAATCCACCTATCCGCCGGAGGTAACGATCCTGAAAGCCAGCATCTGGCTGGCATCGTTACTAAAGGGGGACACATTGTCATCAGAATTTAAAGCACGCGTCGGAGAAACCGCAGAAATCGCTCCGGAGCTGGCGGGCATTGTGCAACAACACAGTGCTGTATTACTGCAGATCTTTCAGGAATCCGTCAAAGAACGACGCGCCCTGGTACAACGTATTAACCAACTTAGCCTGTCGTAAACCGCGAGAAATCTCTTCTCGCGGTTGCTTTTATCAGGCATCAGGCAGATAAGCCACCGTCCAGTACCAGCGTCTGCCCGGTGAGATAACGACTTTCTTCCCCAACCAGAAACGCAACGGCCTGCGCAACATCCTGCATACTCCCCAGCCGACGTAAAGGAATATTCTGCCGCATCGCTTTCAAGCGGGCTTCAGGAATCGCCTGGACCATGTCACCGTCAATCAGGCCAGGCGCCAGGCAGTTCACCCGGATACCGAAACGCCCCACTTCCCGCGTGAGTGAAAGCGTCAAACCCATCATTGCTGCCTTACTGGCAGCATAGGCTGTCTGGCCGCTGTTCCCCTTAATCGCCGTCACGGACGACATAAATACCATCGATCCGCTCCCTTGCGTCATCATGGCTGGCAGCAAAATCCGGTTCCAGTTAACGACAGAAACCAGATTATTCCCCAGCACCTCCTGCCAGTCGCTGGCGCTCTGGTGAATATGCAGGGCGTCGTTGGTCATTCCGGCATTATGGACAATGGCGGCTGGCGCGCCAAACTCATCAAGCAGAGATGTCGCGACCTGCCCGACACGTTCCTCATCGCTACCATCGCAGCGAACCCCCTTCACCCAGGTCGATGAACACTGGCTTTGCGCAGCTTCCAGCGTGCTCACAATACCCGCCTCGCTCCGGCCGGTAAAAACGATGTTCCATTCTGGCAGCAGGTGGCTCACCAGCGCCTGTCCAATTCCCCGACTACCGCCAGTGATCAGCATCCATTTCCGGGTCATATTAACCTGCCATTTCCTGCGCAATACATTTGCTTAATTCACCCAGCGTCATGTGAGGATTTTTCATAAACATTTCAGGTTTTAGCGTCACGTTAAATTCACGTTTCGCCAGTACCATCAGTTCGACGTAATCGAGGCTGTCCAGCTCCAGTTCCGGCAGCGTCGTCTCAGGCGTCAATGCCTGGGGGGGCAGATCTTTCGCGTCACAGATCATTTCACTGATTTTTTCGTAGATGATTTCATGCTGGCTCATTTTATTTTCCTTTTGTCAGCGCGCCGATTTTGAGCGTCACGGCGTTACTAATGGAGTGGTGTTGAAAACAGGTTCGTGCCGCAATGCGTACCACCGCGCCACGGGTGAGATCGCCCACAACAAGCGCGGGCAATGTCTCGATGACAAGATTTTCTGGCAATAACTCTGCCTGCCACGGAGCCAGCAGATGGCTGTCGAAAATAACTTCCTGATGCGTTTGCACGACAGGGAATTGAGAAAAAAGTGCGTCAAGCGAACGGCATTGCGGCAACATGTCGGCAATAACAGGCTGGCGTAACAACGCGGAGTCCTGCAAAAGGTGGCGAAAAAGCAGCGCATCAAGAAAATGCCATTGTTGCGCATCGGGAAGCAGCGGTAGAAATAGCTGATGCAACGTTGCGATCGCCGACGTCTCAAGCATCTGCTGACTCTCTGCGTCGGCAGAATCAAAATGGGTCTCCGGCGTGAGCTGACAGGAAAGGCAGGTCTCTTCCGTGGACAGTTCACGCACCGAGGCCGCAACACGCGAACTCGTATTGCGCATCAGGCGGTAGGCGGTGTCCCGCCACAGCGGTCTGCGCAAACGTACCGTGCATTTCATAAATGGCGAGCGTTCGGTTGGCGGACTGATAAAACGTTTCACATCCAGCAATGTGCGCATGCCATGAACGCTAAGCCTGTTGCCGCCCTGCGCGGTCACCCACGCTTCGTCGAAATGCACCGGATTGTAATCCCCGGAAAACGCGGCCCAGCGCCGGGCATCCTGATGACTGTAATGCAGCGGCATCATGCGTGCTTCTCCAGAATCAGCGCCGCATTCGCCCCACCAAAACCAAAGCTCAGGTTCAGTGTGCGTCGGATCTGGCCGGCACGATGGCCTTCGACGATATAATCGAGATCGCAGCGTTCATCCGCCTGTTGGAAATTGGCCGTTGCGGGCATAATTCCGCTGGCGATGGCCTGTAAACAGACGATGCTCTCAAAGGAGCCTGCGGCGGAAATTAAGTGTCCGGAGTAGGATTTCGTGCTGGAAACGGGCACCGAGTACGCCGCCTCCCCCAGCGCCATTTTTAGCGACTGTGTTTCATTGATATCGTTAAGGGGTGTCGACGTCCCGTGCGCGTTGATGTAATCCAGTTGTTCGGGTTCCAGCTTCGCCTGCTGTAGCGCGCAGATAATGGTCTGCACGCGGGCAAGACAATCTTCCGCAGGCGAGGTGAAATCCCAGGCGTCAGAGAAATTGGCGTAGCCGGTAATTTCCCCCAGAATCGTTGCGCCACGCGCCAGCGCCCCCTCGCGCTCTTCCAGACACAACACCGCCGCCCCTTCCGACAGCACAAACCCGCTACGGTGGGCGCTGAACGGACAACTGGCGCGTTGCGGATCGGATGCCTCTTTGCTTAAAGCGCCCAGCACATCAATGTTCCAGACCGCGCAATGACTGGTGAGAGACTCCCCTGCACCAGCCAGCATCATCTGCGCGCGGCCACTGCGGATCGCTTCGTATGCATCGCCAATGGCGATCGTCCCTGTCGCGCAGGCGGCAATAACCGTGTTCTGATAGCCATTCAGTCCCCAGAACTGGCTACAGGCAGCGGTGGTCACACTCGGCATCGAGTAAAAACAGTTAAACGGAGAGGCTACACCTGTCGCCGCAAACTCACTTTGCGCATCATAGCTTTCGTCCAGTCCCGCCCAGCCCGTGCCCATGATCACGCCACAATCGAGCGGGTTATAAAACTCCTGCGGCGGCTTATCACCAAAAGCCATTGCCATCGCCTGACGCGCCGCGCCGAGCGTGAGCCGGGCGAAACGAGGCAGGCGACGTCGAATGGCGGCCGGCACCCCAGCCAGGCTCGGCTCGTTATCCACCAGCCCAAGAAAATGGGTTTTAATATTCACAGCGGTTTTATCAACGTAGCGATAACCCAGCCGGTAATCCATGATCGCCTGCCAGCTCTCGTTCGCTGTCGCGCCAAGGGGAGTTACGGCACCATACCCGGTAACGACGACCCGCTTAAACTCATTATTCAACTTCATGTTTCATCATCCTGTATTGCGTTTCGCCACCCCCTTGCGCCAGCCAGTGTTGCATCGTGGCGTAGAGATAGTCGTATTGGGTTTGTGCGAGGGAATTCTCCAGAGTCAACAGATCGTCCTGGGCATTCAGCAAGGTCTGAAAATCCACTGCGCCCGCGCGGTAGCGACTCTCCGTCAGGGTTAAACGGCGCTGGCTGAGGGCCAGTGACTGGTGAAGCCTGGCGCGCTGCTCCTCGGCGCTCATCCGGTTTTCCATGGCGTCATCCACTTCAGCAAGTGCTTTATAAGCGGTGGTGCGAAAGGCGATCGCCGCCTGTTTTATCGCTAAATCCGCCTGCTCAACGGTGAGCTGCCGGGTGTTCCACTGGATAAACGGCAACGCCAACGTGCTGCCAACCGAGCGGATCGGCTCGCTAAACCATTGGCTAAACACCTGGCTGCCGGCATTGAGCGACGCATCCAGAGAAAGCGCGGGATAAAACTGCAACCGGGCGGCATCAAAGCCTGCGAGCACCGCACGCAAGCGAGACTCCGCCGCCTGAATATCAGGTCGATGGGCAATCACCCGCAGCGGTGTTTTTTGCGCGAGGGGCACCTGCTGGTTCACATCCAGCGCGGGAGATTCATCGGCATGTTGCTCGGCCGGTCTGTTGAGTAATAGCGCCAGCGCATTGCGCGCGCTCTGGCGTTGTTGAACCAACATTCGCA
This sequence comes from Citrobacter amalonaticus, assembly GCF_037053465.1. GTDB lineage: Bacteria > Pseudomonadota > Gammaproteobacteria > Enterobacterales > Enterobacteriaceae > Citrobacter_A > Citrobacter_A amalonaticus_H. The sequence continues at coordinate 89,249 of NZ_JBALIF010000015.1, read as the reverse complement.
GTTGGTTTTGTCGCTCCAGCAAAGCCTGCTGCGACTGCAGTACATCAAGCTGGCCGACCTTTCCGGCGTTAAACCACGACACCACCTGCTGTACGGTCTGTTCGGAGATCGCCAGACCGTCACGTTGATTTCGAATCTGCTGGTTATACAGCGCAATACGCCAGTAAAGCTGGGCCGTTGTGCCGATAGTGGAGAGTACCGTCGCATAATAATCCTGCTCGCTCGCCACAGCCTGCCACTCACTTTGCTCACGGGTGCGCGCCAGTTTTCCCCACAGATCCAGCTCCCAGGCAATCGCGATGCTGCTGCTGTAGTTTTCCTGTGATGGCGTCCCGCGACGCACATTTTTGCTGTTACTGGCGGAACCGCTGACCGTCACGTCTGGAGTCATATTGGTATTGGTCAACCCCGCGGTAACCCGAGCCTGCTGCAACGTGATGGCGGCGGCAGCAAGATCGTTATTGCTTTCCAGTACCTGCTCAATCACTCGCGACAGACGGGGATCGCCGAAACGCTGCCAGCCATATTCCGCCGCCTCGTCCGTCGCAGACGGCCACTGGGTGGGCAACGACAGCAGCGGGCGCTGGTAGTCGCTGCGGGTCAGTGGGCTACACCCTGCCAGCAAAAGAAGGACGAAGAGAAAAAGATGTCTTTTCATTCGCGAGCCAGCGCCTCTGTCGGGTTGAGGCGAGCCGCTCTGCGCGCCGGGAAATAGCCAAACGTCAGGCCAGTCAGGGCGGCAAATCCGCAGGCCATCAGCAACGGGAAAGCGGTAAACACCATCCTGAACGCATCGGTGGCGAAAGCGAAAAGTTGTCCGATGCCCCACGAACCTAGCACCCCAATCAAACCGCCAAGAGCGCAGATCATCACCGCTTCAATCAGAAACTGGTTCATGATGTCCGAGGGACGCGCGCCAACGGATAAGCGAATCCCAATCTCATGCGTCCGCTCCGTCACCGAAACCAGCATGATGTTCATCACCCCAACGCCGCCCACCAGCAAGGAGATCGCAGCAATCGCCGTGATCAGCAGCGACATCGAATCAGAGGTTTTCTGCAGGGCATTCGCCAGTTGGTCGTCAGTCTGAATGAAAAAATCTTTCTGTCCGTGTTCCCGCAGCAGATGACGCTCCACACGTTGCGCCGCCTCATGCGGTTCCAGCGGAGGTTGAAAACGCAGGATCAACGATTCCAGGGGCTTTTCCCCTGTGAGCCGCTGTTGCAATGCGGTATGCGGAACCCACGCCGCCATAAATCCCCCGACCACTTTTGGACCCGGCCGGGAGGCCACGCCGATCACCCGCCACGGCGCGCCGGCAATCTGCACGATCTCGCCAAGCGGGTTTTCACCGCCAGGGAATAGCGTGTCGCGCCCGGTTTCATCAAGGATCAGCACAGGTTCACCCTCCGCCACATCGCGCGCTGTAAAGCCATTTCCCTGCACAAAGCGCAGCCCTTGCAGGGCGAAAAAATCCTGCGATACGCCGGACAGCATCATTGAAGAGTCCAGCCCCTTGCGTACCGCGAGCGTAGTGCTGCTGATAACGGGCGAAACGCCCATGATCCACGGCTGCGCCTGTAAGCTGCGCACATCATCCATTGACAGGGCGCGCTCCATATCCGGACGCTTACTGCCCCAACCGGTTCCCGGACGGATCTCCAGCGTCGTATTACCCAGCTTGCCGATCTCACTCATGATCGCCTGACGTGCCCCTTCCCCTACCGCCATTGAGGAGACCACCGACGCAATGCCGATGATGATCCCTAACATGGAGAGAAACGCGCGCATCCGGTGTCCGAGCAACGAACGCCAGGCCATGCGGACCGATTCACGAAGACTACGCCCCAACGAAGCGCGTCCATTATCCTGCTCCGGCAATGCCATCGGGCGACGCGCGGTGATGTGCTGCACATCGCTGAGGATGCGGCCGTCGCTGATTTCAATGATTCGCTGCGCCTGTCGGGCGACGTCACGATCGTGGGTAACGATGATGACCGTGTGCCCTGCCGCATGCAGTTGATGCAGGACATCCATCAGCGCTTTGCCGCTGACGCTGTCCAGCGCGCCGGTCGGTTCATCCGCAAGGATGATATGCGCGCCGTTGATCAAGGCCCGGCAAATACTCACGCGCTGCTGTTGACCGCCCGAAAGCTGTGACGGGCGGTGCTGCAACCGGTTTTCCAGCCCAAGCTGGCGTGCAAGACGCTGCATACGCGTTTTACGTTCCTGCTCCGACATGGCGGTGTATAGCGCAGGAATGGCAATATTCTCTTCCGCAGTCAGATAGGGCATCAGGTGATAGCGCTGGAAAATGAACCCCAGATAGCGACTGCGCAGATCGGCAAGGTGCAAAGCGTCGGCGTTATGCACCGGCGTACCATCAATCAACACTTCTCCCGAAGAAGGCTTATCCAGACAACCGATGATGTTCATCAGCGTTGATTTCCCCGAGCCGGAGGCCCCCACAATCGCCACCATTTCACCGCGTTGAATGGTCAGGGAGATATCGCTCAATACCGCCAGCGTTTGTGTCCCCGCGCTAAATGCCCGGCAGACCCGCCGTAAAACGATAATCGGTTCCATCCGTTATCCCCGCACCATGTCCTGTGCCAACACGACGCGATCGCCCGCCTTCAGGCCGTCCAGTACTTCAGCGTACTGGCGATCGTTAATCCCAATGCGGATCGTGCGGGACTGTGTTTTCCCGTTCTCAATGAGGGTTATCTTGTAGCGTTCGGTATCCAGCGCTTGTCCGAGTGCGGCGACCGGAACACGCAGCACATTTTTGGCTTCGGCAATCTGAATAAATACCTGCGCCGTCATCGACGTTTTGAGTTCACGCTCCACGTTAGGCACTTCAAAGGTGCCGGTGTAGTAAACCGCCGTCGCCTGTTGATTACCGCCCATGCTTTTTTCACTGGATGCCTCCAGCGCGTCCTGCGGCGCGGGTTGCACAAACCCCATGGTGCTGGTGTAGCGTTTATTCGGATTGGCAATGACATAGAAATGCAGCGGTTGACCGGGGCGGATTTTTTGCACGTCCGCCTCAGAGATACGGGTTTGTACCTGCATAGTATCGAGATTCGCCAGCACCAGAATGGTGGGGGCCATTTGGGAAGAGACGATGGTCTGCCCTTCGCGAGTCACAATGCCCAGCACCTCGCCGTCGATAGGGGCAACAATGCGGGTATAGCTCAGGTTGGCCTGCGCGGCTTTTACCGCCATTTCGGCCTGCACAATCTGTGCGTCACTCACTTCAATCTGTTGCACCTGCGCATCGTACTGCGCCTGGGCCTGTTCGAATTCGCTGCGCACGCCGGAGCCGTCGTGCAACATCATGCGCTGGCGGTTCAGCTCCTGGCGATAACGGAGCAGTGTCGCCTGCGCCGACAGTTTTTGCGCTTTGGCGCTGGCCAGTTGCGCGCGCGTATTATTCAGATCCGACTCCTGCAGCGTCGGGTCAATCTCCGCCAGTAGTTGCCCTTTCCGGACCTTCTCGCCCTGGCTAACATACAATTTACGCAACTGTCCGTTGACCTGCGCGCCGACGTTCACCTGCACCGCCGGTTTCAGGACACCCGTCACCAGTACGACTTTTTCGATGTCGCCAGTACCGATGGTCTCCAGCGGTAAATCAGCCTGTGGCGAAGGCGAAGCCATTATCACCCACGCGCCAGTGACCAGGGCGGCGAGGACCAGAAAACCGCCTGCCATGCGCCAACGCAATTTCTGCGTCATACGCTGACCTCCAGCGGGCTGAGCGTGCCCTCAACCAGTTGATAAACCCGCTGGAACCGCGACAGTACCTGGTCACTGTGGGTAACCACAATCAGCGACTTGCCGTTTTCCTGGCAATGCGCATGAATGGCCGCCATCACGATTGCCGCAGTGTCGTCGTCAAGATTGGCGGTCGGCTCGTCGAGCAGCAGCACCGGACGCGAACTGTAGAGCGCGCGAGCCAGCAGCAAACGCTGGCGCTGGCCAAGCGAAAGCGCCGCATGGCTTTCACGTATTAGGGCATCAATTCCCCCCGGCAAACCACGCACCACATCGCCCAGCGCGAGGGAATCCAGTAACGCCTCAATCCGTGCGCGATCGCGTTCACGGTAGTGCGCGTCAAACAAAGTAATGTTTTCGCGCACCGAGGTATTAAACAAAATGTCCTCCTGGCTTTGCAGGCAGACAAATTGCGCCAGGTGCTGCGCGTGAAGTTCCGTGTCGGCGGCATAACAGCCCCCCGCCTGCGGTAAGAACAACCCGGCAATCAGCCGCAATAAGGTACTTTTCCCTGCACCGGATTCACCAACAATCGCAATCTGCTCACCCGCGGCCAGCGACAACGAGACGGACGACAACACGGGCTTCACCGGATCGTAGCCGTAGCAGACCCCTTCAAACGTCAGATCCGGCACCGTATCAGCAGGCGGTAGCACCGCCAGCGATGCGGCTGCCGCCTCTTCATCGGGAGCAAATAGCGCATGGGCCCGGGTGTCGATCACGTTCAACTGCGATTTCTGAATAATGGCGTAGAAGATACGCGTGACGTAGGAGGTGAAGATTTGCCGCAGGAAGCTATAGGCAAAAAAATCGCCCAGTGAGATAAGCTTGCCATGGACCATCGGCAGAACGACCAGCATAAAGACCACCATTTCCAGGCTTCCGGTAAGCTGATACAGCCCCTCTTTTACCTGCTGATAGACTTTCTGGCGTTGCATACACGAAAACAGATCGCGACTGAATGTGGCAAACTGTCCTTGTCGTTGACCTTCCAGCCCGGCGGTTTTTACCGTCAAAATACCCTGAAGGGTCTCCATGAAGAAATCGTTCAACGTGGCGCTTTTCAACTGTAATTGTTGAGTGAACCAGCGATCGCGGATCACCGCCCAGATGCTGATGCCCCCCATTACGGTGACGCCAACGGCAGAGATCGCCGCCAGTACAGGGGCGATCCAGAACATAATCCCCAGCGCGATCGCACAGATCACCCAGTCGGATCGCAGACCGTTATCCAGCTCAATCTTTTGCAGCAAGCCCATCTGCCAGGCCGTAAAACGGCTGAAAATTTCACCCGGCGCGCGTTTTTCAAAAAAACGCAGCGGGTTATGAAGCAGGCGGGAAAATCCCACGCCGCTGTGAATCAACACAAAACGCTTAATAAAACGCTCGCTAATCACCCGTACGCCCAGCGCTATCAGGGACGACGCCACAAACGCCAGGATAAACCAGCCATACGGAAAGTCGCTGTTTTCCACGCTGGAGAAGGCCTGATTGATGGCGTTACTCACCATTGTTGGCATCAGAAACAGCGTGAGTGACACAAGGAAGGTCAACAGCATCAGCCGATAAATACCCGGTACTGCCGCCGTCTCCTGCATACTCATCATCTGCGGCGCACTCTGTGTTTTCGTCGCTAACGGTAAGTCTGGATCGGCTTCCAGAGCCTGCTCAGGTTCAACGATCAGCGCATAACCGCTGATCTCCTGCTTAAGCGCGGCAACTGGCAGCCATTGCTCGCCAATCGCCGGATTCATCACGCACACGTGGTTGCCTTTGCGCCAGGCCAGTAAAACATAGTGACTCGCGCCATAGTGCAAAATGGCGGGTAGCGGCAGATCGTTCAGTTCATGGTGATCAAACAGCACCGGCGTTGTCGCAATGCCCATTCGCGCCAGAATGGTCATTAACGTGTCCAGCGACGTGCCGTGATCGGAGGCCGGAAAAATCTCGCGCAGAGTGTCCAGAGAGACGCTCTGTCCCTGCGTTTGTGCCAGCATCGCGACACACGCCAGGCCGCACTCGTTAGTCTCTTCCTGAAAGATCAGATTCGGGATCGTGGTTTTCATTTTTATCATTAGTGGTTAATAAAGAAGAGCGAATGGCTGTGCCACAGGAGCCACTCCTGTGGGTGCGCCCGCAGTGTGGATTCAATAATGTCAGGTAGCGCGGTGGCGACGTTTTTGCTGCTCACCGGCGGGTGAATATGGATGCACAGCCCCCCGTCGTAGCTGAGGTGATAAAACACCACCTGCGCGCCAATCACCCCGGAAAGGCGAACCACACCATTGTGCAACTTCGCGCTGCGACCGAATAAACGACAGGACAGTTTTGCCGCCAGCGCCCCTTCCGCCTGCAGGGTATAGTCAGGTGAGATATCGGGAAAAATAATCATGTTCTGCTGCCCGACAGCGACATCGGTGATGAGTCCCATCAGGCTATTCGCCAGCGTTTTGCTCTCCTGATGAATGGAGCAGTAAGAGAGCGCAATGCCGCCAAGCGCACGGGTGTGGGCGTTATAAAGCTCCGCGCTGGAGGAGACCACCACGCTGGCGTTGCCGGGCGTGACGCAGGCACCGACCATCGCGGCCAGCACGTCCGAGACGGTATGTAGCGGCGCCAGGATGTAAGGCACTTTCTGTTGATGCAGCGGCGCGACCACCGCGTCCAGTTGTGCCGCACAGGCACGGATTTGCCAGAGCAGCGTCGGATTTTGCCCCCAGGTGGCGGCCTCTTCCAGCAGACGACGACGCATGGCAACCCAGGTCGCGTTCAACCGCCCTTTCTGTCCCGTCAGGCAACGATAGTTTTCATTTGCCACCGCCTGTTGTAAGCGAAACGATCGCCCCAGCAGCCGCATTGTGCAGAGCCCTTTCGTTACCAGCAACAGCAGAGAAAGTGGCACATAGCGCACGATTTTCCGCAGGAGTGACCCTCTTACCTGCGAAAGTAAACGCTTCACGTCAGCGAACCATTCCACGCTGTTTTTAAAACTAAACACGCTCCAGATAATAAAAAACCTGACCACTGGACTTATTTATCCTCTTTCAGCAATTGCAGCATGCGCTGCGCAAATTGAGGAAATTCGCTGTCCTGAGCGACAACATAACGTTTATTAATAATAAACACCGGCGTGGCGTTAATATTATAATGCGCCGTAATTGCCGCCATTTCGCTAAGGCGATCTTTTACTGCATCGCTCTGGCGTAATGTATTAAATTTAGTGACATCGATATTATTTTTTATCAGCCATTTTTTCAGCACATTATCATCGGTCAGATCAATATTTCGCGTAATGATGGCATTATAGGCGCTGTCGCGAACATTCTTTTCAATGCCCATCTCTTCCAGGGTGGCAAAAATCGGCGCATAAGCGGCAAGGCCATTATTTTCGCTGGTAATATGAACAGAGGTGAATGTAATGCCCGGCGGCAGGCTTTGAGAAAACTCAGCAAGATTTTCTTCGTTTGCAGCGCAATAATGACACGCGTAAGACATCACTTCGATAATACTGTGATCTTCCTTTATCGGGCTATTCGCTACTTGTTCAGCGCTGACTTCACGGAAAGCCTGGGTTTTTGAATCATCTGCGGCAAAGGTATTAAAGACAAAAATATGGTAACAAAGCACCGTCATCAGCGAAGAGATAACGATCAGGAACAATGAATAGCTAATAATGGTTATGCGTTTAAACTTAGTCGCCATAGTATTCTCACAGGGAAAAAGAAAAACCTGGAGGTGCGGACACCTCCAGGCCAGGGCCGATTAATAGCGGTTCGGGATCCCACCACATTGGCTGAAATCAGCATTTCTCATCGTGGTTGTGGTCCCGTATTTGTCAGTACAGGTCGTCACCTCTTTACAGGAGGTTACGCCACCAACGGTGACTTTCTGATACGAGATTACGCAGGTTTTACAAGTTCCACCTACAACGTTAGCAGCGTCGACAGCAGTCAGTTTTTTCATTTCTGTTTTCCTTACTTAGGTTTGAATGAGGTGCAATCATTTGCACCAATAGATCGGCGAACACATTCACCGAAAACACTTCCCGCGGGTTCAGGGCATAATTCTTCTGAACACCGCGAATAATGCAATATTGTTTTTGATATTGAGTCTTTTCATTAAATTGCGTTTGATATAACTCAGGCGGCGGATGTCAACATTCACCTCCCCGGAAATTTGCGACAACGATTTCCCTTTGAATATTTCTTCCATTAGCCACCACTCATGACCAGAAATCGTATAATCCGATTCCCGGTTACAGAGTTTTCGCCGCGTATAGTTCACCAGCGAGGTGCTAAAGCGACCGCCCTTGCGTCGTTGCGCCAATAAATCCTGAAAAAAAAAGGTAATATCCTCAATGTTTTCTTTTTTCAATAACCAGTGTGCCGTAGGCAATAATGAATAAAACGCAAAAAACAGCGGCATGTTGTGCTCGTTTAATAAAATAACCAGATTTTTATTTTCATGCTCATAGAAATCCTTCATTAACTGCATCGCATGAAACCGCTCCTGAGGCAGGCTGTCCAAATCACAGAGTATCCACCGACAACAACCGTCATTAACGCGGGTTTGTAGCTGTGTAATAAGCTGCGCATAATCATCTGTTAAGGAATATAAAAATTCCGTTTTCTCCGCCAATAAACCACTAATGACCGTTTTAATACCTTGCGAAAAAAAATAATCTTTACCGTAAAGGAAACACTGATACATCATGCCTCAATTTCCTGTTGATGCCGCTACTGATAGTTCAATGTGTAATTTGCGGTGGCGGTAAATGGCCCGGTGCTTATGGTTCCGTTTGCTAATGCCTGCGGTTCTGCTTCCACAAATGCCTGGAAATTAAGTTGCAAAACGGTGTCGTTGACAGGCGTGGGCGTGGTCGCCACGTTCAGCCGCACAGGCGTATTATCCGCCTCCAACAGACCAACCCCTACTCCACCCGCATTGCCCGGTGTAGTAGGTTTGATGGCCAGTCGGTCCGGCAGATTGCCGTTGGCCTCTCCACTAAACGTTACCGTCACGGTGCTAAAGACGCCCGGCGTACAATCCTGCAATGTGATGGTGAACGGAACTGGCGTCGTTTTCCCATTGATATACATGGATTTTGTCGATATTTTGCCAAAATCGACCGGTACCTGCTCTGACTCTGGCGCAATGCTGCACGGGTAAGCTATCACCATGCCTTTAAAGCTGAGATCGCCGCCAATCAGCTCTCCCTGTGCCCAGGATGGTGACACAGCGAAAATCGTCAGCAAACAGGCGAGGATAACCGTCATACGATGCATAATTCCCTCCTTACTGGAATTCAGCCACAACCGTTGCCGAGGCGTGGAATTCACCTTCCGGGATCATCGAAGTGACGCTTTTTGCCACCGGCGCGGCAGTCAGGTTCCAGTCGCCTTCGTTATTGGCAAATCCCGGCACGGTATAGAACGTGTTTGGCACCACAGGGCTACCGTGGGTATCACGTAGCGCGATGCCCAGCTCTGAACGGTCAGTTGTGCCCTGAGTACTCAGGTACTTACCGTCGACAAATGCCGGATTCGCCTGCTGGATCCCCAGTTTGATATTGAGCTCGCCCTGGGCAAAACTGCCGCCTTCGCACTTCACATGAATCGGTACGTTTTGGCTGTAGTTAACGCCGTTCAGTTGGCTCCCCGTTCCTGGAATATTGCCAAAGTCGACAACGATGGGCGTTCCCCGGTTGACGATACATTTATCCGGTACGGTGATGATGCCTGAGGCGATGGTGATCCGTGACAGCGGCGTCTGCCCCATTGCGCCAGGCCCGAGACGACCGTAGAGTTTGGCGATTTCAGACCCCTGTAAGTTCACCCCATTGATGATGGGTTTGGTGATCATAAAGGTCACCTTTCCTTTTGCACCGGAAGTAAACTGGTTGTCCAGCACCGTACTGGGCGGGTTACAGTTGTTCTGATTGACTTTGTTGGAGACGTTATCGAACGGCACGGTTACGTACTGTTGCAGTGCGCCGCCGATGTAGATCTCAATTTTGACATCCATGTAATCGTTGAGCTTAAGGTAACCCGGCGATGTACCTGACTGAGTTAACGTCGCCTGAGACATGTAGTAAACCGGCTGGTTTATCATCGGTTGCGAGCAGTACGCACGCCCCTGAAACATTCCGTCCAGATTGAATTCATCCGCTATCGTGGCGCCTGCCACGTTGTTGGTAATATCTTTATTAGCAATATTAATCAGATAATCGTAGGTGCCATTGACCGGCTCAATTTCACCGTCAACCACGGACCACGCGACACCCGGCTGTCCGAGTAAACACAGCGCCAACAGGACGGGCGATTGACGGCGTAACAGGTCTGACAGTTTCATTACAGATACTCCATCTTCAGGCGAACCAGACTGCTAAAACTCCCGGCGCTCACGTGCGGCCCCGTCGACTCCAGTGCGGCCATAAAATTGAGCTCGCTGTCACCAGGGTTGATAAGCCAGGGGGCGTGAGTCTGGCCGACATCCAGCGCGTTCCCGCTTTTATCGAGCAGACGTATCCCCGCCCCTTGAGTCGTTCCCGTGATGCGTAACAGTTGGGTGTTATTGATGTCGGATTCGCCGACAAACGTCAGTTGTACCGCTTGTTCCCCGGTACTGTAACCGCGCCAGTCATTGCCGGTGGTACGAGAGGCCAGGCTGCTCCGTGACTGAGACGCCCCTTTCAGGCAATCCTTCAGATACAGTTTGAAACGCACCGGTTGGCTGCGATCGCCGGCCTGGTGAAAGCGTCGGGCGCTGATCTCACCCATTTCAACGTCCTGAATACGCCCTTGCGTCATCAGGACGCAGGGAGAGGCAAACACCGAACCGTGAAACCGGACAATGCCGCTATCTTCACCGACATTTTCCTGAGCGAGATGTTGTGGCTGCACCGGTACATTCGCCCCACACTGAAACGTCATACCCATCACCAGCAGGGCAATATAAGGAAAAGGATTTTGCATTGTCAGGTTCCTTCCTGGTTAACCCTGCTGGGCAGGTGGTAATGCTTTACAGGTGTTGCCATCGCAACGATATTTCAGTTCCGGGTGTCCGCCATAATCGTTCACATACATCATGGAAAACTGGCTGACATTTGAGTTCGTTACCGCAAACTGCTGGCTCGACTTCGGCGCGATCATGATCCCAGGAAAACGGGTAATCTTCTGCCCTGCGCCTTCCGACAGCCCAAGGATCGTGACGTAGTAAGGCGTCGGATTCTCCACGGTCATCTGGCTACCGTTTTTATGGAACACTACCTGGTCCTGCCAGACTTCACCCTTCGTCTTCGGGATCACGGCTGCCGGGCGGTAAAACAGCTTGATGCGTGACTGCATCGCCAGTTGCAACGTGTTCGGTTTATCCGGCTTCGGCGGGATCTCCCTGACGTTGAGGTAGAACAGACTCTCTCTGTCCTGTGGCAGCTTTTCGATACCGGCCGTTTTGGTGACGCGCGCAATTCCTTTCTGGCCCCCGTTGATCCGCTGTAACGGCGGTAACACAAGCAGTGGCGACGTGATCTTGTTGCCTTTTTCATCCTCCACCCAGGACTGCGCGAGGAAAGGAATATCCGGGCTGGTGTTGGACAGGTTGGCACTCGAAGAAGCCTCTTTCTCCGTAATAATGACGCGGGTCCGATCCAAAGAGACCCCTGCCTGCGCGTAGCCGCCAGCCATACTCAGCACCCACGCCGCCATCAGATATCCGCTATGTGTTTTCTTGCTCATTTTTGGCCTTTTATTACAGTGAGATAACTCGTTCTTTCGGCAATTAACGGCACGGCAGAAGCATGTCCGAACGGCCGTCGTTTGCGTCTGGCGGTATGGTGATCTTGCATTGCTGTTTCCCGCCCCACATCACATTCAGTACTTCGTCGTCATTAACGCCCGCCAGCCAGGCTTTCCCGTCTTCCAGCACCATCGCGACGCTCACACCATCGGTGTTGTAAACTTCCGCGCCAAAGGGCGGGAAGCTGTTATCCGCGAGGCGCAGCGTGCCCATCATCTTCATCCCCTTCGCCATGCCGAAGGCCTGATAGCCAATGGCTCCTTCCGTCAGGGTGGTGGTGCTAATGGCTTTTGATGGTTCGATATCACTGTCCATCGCATCGACATCAACACGGGTATCAAAGCTGTTGTAGCTCACCACATCAGGCACCACGGCGATGCCGAAGCTGTTTGTCCGTGACTTCTCGCCGTTGAGTGGAACGCCGCCAATACCATTGGTATCGACCATGACGCGCGCCGTGTTCATTGTGGCGCCGCTGTTATGCATCGCTGCACCGTGTCGGGTCGCGGTGAAGCCGCCACGCAGGGTCGTACTCAGCGACATATACTCGTTTTGCTGGTAGCTGGCGTTAGTATTGATTTCCGCCAGTTGCGTACGACGCTGGTAATAGCCATCCATGCTGGCGTTACCGCTCTGGCTGGCGCCTGCGCGAATTCGCCACAAATTGTTGTAATCGCTGTTGTCGGTGTAAGACGCCATCGGGCTGGTTTTGCCGTTATTGGTCTGAACATCCAGTCCCGCCCATTTGTTGTCGCCAACGGGTACTGACACCGAGAAAGAGATCGAATCGTCTTTGCTCCCTTCGTAATCAGTACGATAGGCGGAGAGGTTAGCGGTAATACCGCTTATATTGCCGATGCGGAACGAACGTCCTACCGACAGGCCATACCGGTCCTGACTACGCTGGTCCCAGTAGTTCTGGTGCGTCCAGGTCAGAAATACGGTGGTCGCCTTGCTCGGGTCATCTGCCCAGAACGTTTTATTACCGGTGATGGTGTAAAGCTGTTTCTCGCGCCCGATATGGTCATATCCCTGATAACGCTCATCGAGGTATTGCGCCATAGAGCGGAAGTCTTCCTCCGTGAAACGGTATCCCGCGAAGGTAATTGCGCTGCTGTACTCATCGAAGGTTTTGGCGTAGCTCAGCTTGTACGAGGTTCCCTTCAGGCGATCGCCTTCAGGCGTGCGGCTCCACGATTCCGTGGCATCGAAGGAAATGGCGCCTAACGCACTGAGATCGCGGCCGATACCTACAGAGGTCGCGGTATATTCTTCACCCGATGACTGCAAGCCGCCGTAAAGCGACCATGCGTTACTCACCCCCCATGAGAAGTCGCCGGAGAGGAACGTGGGGCCTTGCAGCTTATGGTTATAAAGGGACGGCGTCCCCCCTGAGATGTTATACCGGACATAGCCCGGACGCGTGAGATACGGAATATTGGCGGTGTTGACCTGGAAACTGGAAACCGAGCCATCCTGCTCTTCGACGCGAACATCGAGCGTACCACGCACGGAACTGCGTAAATCCTGAATGTTGAACGGTCCCGCGGGCACGGTGGTTTCATAGATAACGCGCCCACTCTGGCTGACGGTCACTTTGGCGTTCGTGCGGGCAATACCGTGGATCTCAGGAGCATACCCCTGCAATGCCGGAGGCAACATTCGCTCATCGCTGGCGATATTGATCCCGGTAAAGCGCACGGTATCGAAAACCTGCGAGTTCAGATAGATCTCACCCAACGTCATTTTCGCCGCCATCATCGGCAACGGTCGGTAGGCGTAGATCTGATTCCAGTCGAAATCAAACTGGTGGTCCTGGCTATAGTAGCTGGTCTGATATTCACCGCGCAGACGCCAGCCGCCAATGTTCGCGCCCGCCTGGCCGTAACCCGAAAGCGAACTGTAGTTATCGTGATTGTCAAACTGGCGGGTAAGCTGTCCGTTAAGACTGTAGTCAAAAATCAGCCCCGGAATCCCTGCATCCCAGCGTTCAGGCGGCGTCCAACTGGGATCGTTGTACTTCATCCACGCCTGCGGCACGGAGATTTCAAGCACACCGGCGTAGTTACTTAACTTCGTTCCTGGCAGACTTTGCAATGCGTAGCAGTTCTCATAGAGTTGAGTGACCTTTGCACGCGCGTCTTCTTTCAACGCCAGTTTGTCCAGCAGATCCCCGCTGATACACGGCAATGTGCGCTTACCTTCAGGAGCTTCGATATAACGAATTTTCTCCTGATCGACCTGCTGACCATTAACCCGGATATCCAGCAAATAATCGCCAGGCGTGACATAGTTGTCCGTCGCGAAACGCGAAAGATCAATACGGGTACGATCCGAAGCGTCCAAAACATCGGTATTAAACTCAACGCTCTTATCTGCACTGTTTGTTGCTGAATAACAGCAATTCATCACCAGAAAAGCAATTATCGTTAGATTAGTTTTTAATTTTACCGACATAATCCCCGTCTCGCATATCATCCGTTAAAAACGTACTGCGTTCCGCCACGTTATTATTTTATTAGTTATAATCCATGAAGAATTGCACAACGGCTGTAAACTCGCCTGCTTTAATATATTTTTCCACCGGCACCAGCGAAGCGGAAAATTTTAAAACATTGTTGGTGCCGCTCAGTTCATATTCTGGAGATGGCTGGCCCAACGTTAATATTTCACCCTGACTATCGCGCAGACGAATGCCAAATCCATCCGCCTTGCCGCTGACCAATAATGTGGTAGGGTCTGATGCTGCCGCATTGCCAATAAACGTGATGGAAGCATAGGGATAAAGCGCTCCATCATTACCCCGAGTCACCACTGAACATCCCGTCAAGCGAACCAGCAGTGGTCGCGTAATACTGCTTTCATCATTATGATGAATCAGGCTGGCGGAAACCTCGCCAAACTCAACTTCAATATCCCGACTGTTCGGATCAAGACCGCATGCCGATTCGATCAGCTCTCCACTCATCGCTAATTTTCCTGGCGTGACGGTAACTCCCCAAACAGAGGCTGACCCCACCAGAGCACACAAATAAAGCGATTGTAAGAACACAGTGCTTATTTTCATTTTGTCCCTCCCTGGTACGATCCCTGCCTGAATAAAGTGCGGGAGAACCTCCCGCACTCAGAACGTCTGTCGGATTACTGGTAAGCAATCTCAAAGTTAACGGTTGACTGGAAGGTACCCGCAGATACCGTCGCGGTTGCGCTTTCAGCTTTCAAATAGGCTACAAACGGGATGGTGTTGGTGCCGTTAACCAGTTGTACAGGCGTTGTCGCCGTACCCCAGACTACTTCCTGGCTTGCGCTGTCACGCAGGCCGATACCCGCGCCAGATGCGGTGCCAGAGGTGAAAGCAGCCAGAGATGTATCCGTTGGGTTAATGCTGGTTGGGGAGTAAGTCACTACCGCGGTTTTTGCTACGGTGGTGTCACAATCCTGCAGTTCGATGTTCTTTTGTACGTTTCCAGCGCGCGCGCCGTTAGCCAGTGCAGAAACAGGAATCTGACCAAATTCTACGGAAACCGGGCTTGAATTGGGTGCCAGACCACAGGCGGTATTCACCAGTTCACCCTGGAATTCAATTTTACCGTTTGTCGTGTCAGCTAAAACAGACATAGAGCCCAGAGCAGCGGTGAAAGCAACAGCCATAGCAACTTTATTCATTTTCATAACAATATCCTGTTTGTACCAATATCCTAAGAAATAAAGAGTCGTTACGTCGCGATCTTATTTCGCACTGTTGTAATCAACTCTTGGTTTTGTTCCGGAATGTCCTGACAATAATTAACACTGTAATGATTCAATACTAATTACTGCCCTCCTGTGAACTGCTGCGCATGCTACCAAATGCAAATTTCGCTACAAAGCATTACATTTACTATGGAATATATACGCATTATTAACTCGCAAAGATTCGAAACATGGAATTAAATCTCGCGAGACATTATGATTAATCTTAAAAACGAGAGGGTTTTGGAGAGAAAGATAGTCTGGGAAGCAGTTAAGATATTAAGATATTTCACAAAATACCAGAAATAAAATATTCATTTTGTAAATGAATGGGAATTCTGTCTGAAACGTATTCGATATATTGTTCTGCCAGAAAAGAAGTGAGCCTATTCCCGGAATAGCCGCCTCACATCGCCCGCTGGAGCGACTTCAAACTGATAGCATCAACAGCGCACTGTACCCGGCATTCGCCGCAGCCGTTACAGCGTTCGCTGTCCAGTTGGGGAAGCCCCTTCTCATCCACGGTGCAGGCCTGTTGAGGGCAAGCCTCAATACACTGATTACACGGGCGTATCGGGTTAACACAGACATTGCTGAACGCCGGGCGCAGCCCGGTATCAAAGCGCAACGGCGGCTGCAACGCGTGGGTAGAACAGGCGGCGATACACAGGCCGCAGCCGTCGCAACTGGCATATTCAATTTCCAGTTGCGGGTAGCCGTCCGCATGCCGGTTCAGGATCCCCATCGGGCAGGCCTGAATGCATTGGTCGCATCGTGTACATTGCGCGACAAACTGCGCATCGGGCAGCGCGCCGGGCGGCAGGGGGTGTGTCAGGCGGGCAGAAGGGACGTCCGGCGCGGTGTGTTTTGCCGCACTGACGAACGCGCGGAACAGCCCGCGCCGACTGACGTGACGGTGCGTCATCAGCGCCTGATAATATTTCTCTGACTTGTTCATCCGAAGTACAGCCGTTTTACGGCAGGTTGCAGCGCCCGTTGCTGCTGTACTTCCTGCAAATAGTACGTCGTCACCACGGCAAGTCGGGCATAGAACGGGCTCACCTCACAGGCCTGCAACCGGTCAAGATAGCGATATCCCCAGGGCAACAAATGCTCTGCAAAAAGCGTATTAACCGCGTCGTCTTTTCCTGCATCCAGCAGGGCGCTACTGGCTAAAAGCATCAATCCAAATTGATCTTCCGGTTCGTTATGACGCGAGTCGAACGCCATGCCCTGTGACTGCAAAAACGCCCGGTACGCCGCCGTGGTGTCGCCCATTAGCAGGTTATCACGCTCCAGCCAGACGGAACCCCAGGGCGGCGCGGGCATTTCGCCCTGCCCTTCAAACAGCACAGAGAATTGCCACGCCAGTTCGTTCTCATCCGGTAACGGCCAGTCCTCACACAGTGCGGCAACCTGCGCCGGATCGCGCCACGGATAGAGCTCCGACAACGTGGGCAGGCAGGTGAAAAGCGCTTTTACCTCCGGCCGTTGGGGAGAGTAATAAAACAGTGCGCCGAGGATCCTCGGTAATATCGCTTCGGGGGACATCTCTGACTCCTCCTGAAAACAGAGCGGCCGAAGCCGCTCACAGGTTACATCGGCAACGTCCACAAATTGTAGAACGCAATCCTGCCCACCAGCTCCGCCACGATAACCACCAGCGCTGTCATCGCCAGTACGGTGACGTTGGATTTGAGTTTCACCCAGGCCACCACGCCAACAATACCAACCGCCAGCAATACGGCCTGCGCGGTAAACCAACTGGTTTGCGCCGCGGTTAACGCGCTATCAGCACTCATCAGCGACGCCATATAGCCCGGGCGCAGGCAGAAGCTGAGCAGAATAGCCAGCACGCTCACCAGCAGTCCCAGACGCAAACCAAACAGACCCGCCAGGATACCGCCGCCAATCAACGGCGTCAGCACCATCATTGCCGTGGTGTAAGACGATTGCCAGGTCACCACCGTCGGCAACTGGTAAATTTGCGGGACCGCCATGATAAAGACCACACCCACTACCGCCGCCAGCCATACCAGCGCTTTGCACAGTGCGATCGCCCCCCGGTTGAGCAGTAGCCCCAGCGCACCAAGACCACCCAGTGTGGCAAACACCGCTGACAGGACAATTTCATTGCTCATTGGCGAATGACCAACACGTATCAGCATGTTCAACGCTCGTAACGGCTGGCCAACGTGGAAGATCCCGAGTAGCACCCCTGCGCCAAAAAGACACATCACGGAAAACAGGCCAATGGCCATGCGCCGCGCCTCAATCTGTCCCAGCGTGCCGCCAATCAGCAACAGAATAAACGCGCCGACCGCGCTCTGGGTAAAGACGGTAAAAAAGACCAGCGGTAACTCATGCATGGCGTACCTCCCCGAGATTCACGATAGCGCCTTCCTTATCTCCCGTCGGACGGGCCTTTGGATGCGGCTTAATAATGAGGTTAGGATGAGTAAAGGACGCGGCGGGTAGCGGCGCGATTTCGTTCTCAGTGCCGTACTTCGCCCGCAGCTCGTCGATCGGCCCGAAATCCAGCGCCCGCTGCGGGCAAGAATCCACACAGATTGGGCGCAGGTTTTTCTCCAGCCGATCCAGACAGCCATCGCACTTACGCATGACTTTGGCTTTCGCATCGAACTGTGGCGAGCCGTACGGGCAGCGCATTTCGCAATAACGGCAGCCGACACAGACATCATCATTGACCAGTACCAGTCCGTCCTCTTCACGTTTGTGCATCGCACCGGTAGGACACCCGGAAACACAAACCGGCTCATCGCAGTGGTTACAGGCAATTGAGAGATAGTAGGTAAAGGTGTCGTTGTGCCAGCTTTCGCCTTCTTTCACCCAGCTTCCGCCGCCATATTCGTAAACCCGACGGAATTTCGGCCCCACGTCCAGATCTTTATTATCCTTGCAGCTCACCTGGCAGGTTTTACAGCCGGAGCAGCGCGAGGAGTCAACATAAAAGCCATACTGTTTCATTGCGTCACTCCTTATGCGCGTTTGATTTCAACCAGGTTGGTATGCTGTGGGTTGCCTTTCGCCAGCGGTGACGGCAGGTGGCAGGTCAGCGTGTTAATGCATCCGCCCACATCTACACCGTTGCTGTCCAGCCGGGTCCACGCGCCTTGTGGCATCGCCACGACGCCCGGGAGAATGCGCTGCGTCACTTTGCAAGGGATCGCCACAACGCCGCGATCGTTAAACACATGAACCAGATCGCCTGTTTTCAGTTGACGCGCGCTGGCGTCGATCGGGTTGATCCACACCTGATCCGGTACCGCTTCATGCAGCATCAGCACGTTGGTATAGGTTGAGTGGGTATGGCCTTTGGTGTGAAAACCGCTCAACTGCAGCGGGTATTTGCGGGTTAACGCTTTATTCAGGTGCGACTCTTTCACCTCGCAAAACTCCGGTACTGCCGGGATGCGATCGCCTTCCGGCAAGGTCCACGCTTTAGCGAGATCCGCCAGCGCCTGCGAATAAATTTCAATCTTGCCCGACGGCGTCGTCAGCGGATTAGCCTGGGCATCTGCGCGGAAATCGGCAAACGCGAGGCTCTGTTTATCCGTGGCGATACGCTGGTCAATAACCCCCATCTCTTTCGCCACCGACCATTCCGGCAGGTACGGACGTTTTTCACGGATTTGCTGGTAGTGCATTTCCGCCCACTGCGCCTGGGTGCGCCCTTCGGTATATTGCTCACGCAACCCCAGGTGTCCGGCAATATCGGCACAGATATCATAGGTGCTACGCACTTCCCACATCGGAGTGACGGTTTTCTGCAACGCAATCATGTAGTTGTGAGAACCCGCCGCGTAGGAGCTATCCACCAGATCTTCCGCTTCAAGGTAGCTGGTTTCGGGCAGCAGGAGATCGGCGTACTTCGCGCTCGGCGTCATATGGTTTTCAATGACAATGATGGTTTCACACAGGCTCTCATCCGCCAGAATTTTACGCGTCCGGTTGGTTTCACCGTGCTGGTTTAACAAGGTGTTACCGGCCTGGTTGAAAAACAGCTTGATACCGGTTTTCAGTTTATCTGCACCCTTCACCCCCATGGTGGTCGCCGTCATCTTTTCCGGACTTTGAATGGCATCGGTCCAGAGATAGCACGGAATAGAGGTTTTGACTGGATTAGTCAAAACCGGCAACAGGGGCACGCCGTACGGTGTGCCGTAAGGCCAGTTTCCGTTGTTGGTTCCGGGTAGGCCGAAATGACCGGTCAACGCCGGTAGCGTCTGGATCGCGCGGACGGTTTGTTCACCGTTGGCATGACGCTGCGGTCCCCAGCCCTGGCAAATGTAGCAGGCACGTGCCGAGGCGATTTCGCGTGCCAGTTGACGGATACGCACTGCCGGAATACCGGTGATCTCTGCAGCCCACTCCGGCGTTTTGGCAATACCGTCGTCGCCCGTTCCCAGGACGTAATCTTTGTAGCTGGCATTTGGCGCGGCGCCTTCCGGTAGGGTGCTGCTGTCATAACCCACGCAATATTTGTTGACCTGTTCTTCATCAATGAGTTGTTCAGTAATCAGGGTGTGGGCAATCCCCGCCACCAGCGCGGCATCGGTCGTCGGGCGAATCGGTAACCACTCGGCATGCTCCGTTACCACCGAGTCGGTGTAACGCGGATCGATAATAATCACCCGTGCCTTCGACGTTTCCAGCGCACGGCGCAACTCCTCCACCTGTCCGCCGCCAGACATGCGCGTCTCAGACAAGTTGAGGCCAAACAGCACCACCAGATCGGAATGGGCAATTTGCGTAAAGTGACTGCCGACATAGACGCCGTGAGTGTACGGCGTCGCCGTGGCAATTTGCGCCGTGGAGTAAGTGTTATGGTAGTTGAGATACCCCCCGGTGAGGTTCAACAGGCGTTTCCAGGCGGGGGTTCCCTGGGTGTGATAATACGCGCCGGACTGATAGTTATAATAAATGGCTTCACGGCCATATTTTTCCGTCACGCGTTTTAATTCCGCAGCAACAAAGGCCGTCGCCTCGTCCCAGGAGATACGTTTAAATTTCCCTTCACCGCGTTTACCCACGCGCTTCATCGGATATTTGATGCGGTCCGGACTGTATACCCGCCAGCGACTGGAGCGCCCACGTAAACAGGGACGGATCTGGTGTTCGCCAAATACCGCGTCATCTTTTGCGTCTTCCGGTTCGATACGCACAATCCGGTCATCTTTGACGATCACTTTCAGCGGGCAGCGACTGCCGCAGTTCACCAGACAGGCGCTATGCCGGACGGTTTCGCCGTCACCGGTTGGCGCTGGGGTCGAGGTGGTTTCTGCGTGTGCTACGGTCGAGAAAGGTAATGTTATTGCATTGCTGAGCGCAACGGCGGCCCCTATCTTTGCGGTGCCCGCGACGGCATCCCGTCGGGACAGGGTTGTGTTAAGCCACTTTTTTAGTTCCATGTTTCATTTCCCACATTGCATCCATCGTTATTATTTATATGTATTCATTCATCATCATAAAGGAGTATATGTTTTAGACAGTTGACTATGATCAAGCGAAAAATCTCAGGATCAATGATCTCATTTTTTGATTTACAACGACCGGCAACGAGATAACGCCGGTCAAGAAAATTGACCGGGATGACCTGCCCTGAGGCTAATTTCCCTGCCACCTTTGAATTACGCGGCTCAATAGGGATAATACCCACACGAAAAGTGAACCCGGGACCACCATGAGACACTCCCTGCCCTGCCGCAAGCTGCGTAAACAGCCGATGAAACTCGGTACGACGGTGATATTGATGGTCAGCGCCGTGCTGTTTTCTGTGCTACTGGTGGTACACCTCATCTACTTTTCCCAAATCAGCCAGATGACCCGGGACGCGCTGGCGGACAAGGCGCTGGCGGTTGCCCGCACGCTGGCGGATTCGCCGGAGATCCGCCAGGGATTGATGAAAAAGCCCGAGGAGAGTGGCATTCAGGCCATTGCCGAGGCGGTCCGTAAGCGTAACGATATGCTGTTCATCGTCGTCACCGATATGAAAAGCCTGCGCTATTCGCATCCTGAGGCCCAGCGCATAGGGCAACCGTTTAAAGGTGACGATATTTTGCTGGCGCTGGATGGCAAAGAGAATGTCGCCATCAACCGGGGCTTTCTCGCCAAGGCGCTGCGCGTCTTTACCCCCATTTATGATGAAAATCACCGGCAAATTGGCGTGGTGGCCATCGGCCAGGAACTGAGCCGGGTTACCGAGCAAATCAACGACAGCCGTGGCAGCATCATCTGGTCAGTGTTATTTGGCGTGCTGGTCGGTCTTCTGGGCACCTGGGTGCTGGTAAAAGTGCTCAAACGCATCCTGTTTGGCCTGGAACCGTACGAAATCTCCACCTTATTTGAGCAGCGCCAGGCGATGTTGCAGTCGATCAAAGAAGGGGTGATTGCCGTTGACGCCAGCGGTGAAGTGACGCTTATCAACGAGGCTGCGCAGAACCTGCTCGACTACCGTAAATTGCAGGACGATGCAAAACTCTCCACGCTCAGTCATGCCTGGTCACAGGTAGTAGATCTCAGTGAAGTGCTGCGCGACGGCACATCGCATCGCGATGAGGAGATCAACGTTAAAGATCGGCTGCTGCTGATTAACACCGTTCCGGTGCGCAGCAATGGCAAGATTATTGGCGCTATCTCCACCTTCAGGGATAAAACGGAAGTTCGCCAGTTGATGCAGCGTCTTGATGGCATGGTGAACTATGCCGACTCACTCCGTGAACGATCCCACGAATTCATGAATAAATTACATGTGATTCTGGGATTGTTACATCTGAAGAGTTATAAGCAACTTGAAGAGTATATTATTAAGACGGCTAACAACTATCAGGAAGAGATCGGCTCGTTACTGGGTAAAATAAAATCGCCGGTCATTGCAGGCTTTTTACTCAGTAAGATTAATCGCACGTCCGATTCAGGCCACAAACTGCTGATTAGCCACGACAGCCAATTACCGGATAGCGGTAATGAAGATCAAATTGCAGCATTGATAACCATACTTGGGAATTTGATAGAAAATGCAATCGACGCGTTAGAGGGGCAGTCCGAAGGTGAAATTAGCGTCTCCTTATTTTATCGCAATGGCTGGCTACACTGTGAAGTCAATGACGATGGCCCAGGAATAGAACCGGACCGTATTGACTCGATATTTGAAAAAGGCGTCTCGTCGAAGGGAACTGAGCGAGGCGTTGGTTTAGCGCTTGTAAAACAACAAGTTGAAACTCTTGGCGGCAATATTTTCGTGGAATCCGAACCCGGCGTTTTCACACAATTTTTTGTACAAATACCCTGGGATGGGGAGAGGGCCAGCACATGATCAATGTCTTTATTATCGATGACGATGCAATGGTAGCGGAGTTAAACCGCCGCTATGTCGCGCAAATCCCCGGTTTTCAGTGTTGTGGAACGGCTTCTACGCTGGAAAAAGCCAAAGAGGTTATCTTTCACGGCGATATCCAGATTGACCTCATCCTGCTGGATATTTATATGCAGAAAGAAAACGGGCTGGACTTGCTTCCTCTCCTGCATGCCGCCGGATGCAAAAGCGACGTCATTGTTATCTCTTCAGCCGCGGATGCCATAACCATCAAAGACTCACTGCACTTCGGGGTCGTTGATTATTTAATCAAACCTTTCCAGGCCTCGCGTTTTGAAGAAGCGCTCACCAACTGGTTGCAAAAAAGAAGAGATATGGAAAAGCACCAGTATTTCGAACAGTCAGAGTTGGATCAGTTGATTCATGGCAATGCCGCCAGCGAGCAGGACACGCGCCGTCTGCCAAAAGGCTTAACGCCGCAAACGCTGCGTACGCTGTGCCAATGGATTGACGCTCATCAGGATTATGAATTTTCAACCGATGAACTGGCGAATGCCGTGAATATTTCTCGCGTCTCCTGCCGCAAATACCTTATCTGGCTGGTGAACTGCCATATTCTGGTTACCAGTATCCATTATGGCGTAACGGGAAGACCGGTTTACCGCTACCGAATTCAAGCAGAACATTATTCTTTACTTAAGCAATATTGCCAGTAGAAGATAAAACCTGTTCCAGGATTATTTCGTTATATATTGGTAACAATTATTACAATAATGAAAAATTAAAAAGGTTAAGGTTATCATGTGAAAATTAAGAAATTGTGTCAGATCAAACATACCTGCAAAATAGTTTCTCTTTCAGCAGGTTATTATTGTCAGCCGTCACATTGTTTTTAATTTCAAAAACGGTAACAAAAGTTAATAAAGTATTCTCCGCCCTGGAGAATGTGTATTTTTAATCACAAAGGAGTAGTCTGATAATATTCAGACGGATTATAAAAACCATAAACAGTAGCAACGGAGAAGATGCTCCACCTTAGGGAAAAGCACATTCTGTGAGCAGATGAGATGTTCATATTTTTCATAAAGATATAACAACAAAGCATCGAACCTGTCTCTGTTCCCCGCTGTCAAAATACCCCATCGCCAGGGAGTCCAGCTCTCTGAAAGCAGCCTGAAAAGACGGACAGGCGTATTCATGAATCTGATGAAAGACGCCTGTTCAAAGTTTAGAAATCATACACATTTTCAAACAAAACGAATATTAGCCAGGCTCTGAGCCCACTTCACAAAAAACAGAAAATGGCTGTGATCCATTTATCAAAATTGACTGGTTTTATCGCGAGGGTAAATAAATGCTATTTAGTATACAACTTCTCATAATATTAATATGTTTGTTTTATGGGGCCAGAAAGGGCGGTATCGCGCTGGGTTTGTTAGGCGGCATCGGCCTGGTCATTCTGGTCTTCGTTTTCCACCTCCAGCCGGGTAAACCGCCCGTTGACGTGATGCTGGTCATCATCGCGGTGGTCGCTGCCTCCGCAACGCTACAGGCCTCCGGAGGTCTGGATGTTATGTTGCAGATTGCAGAGAAACTGCTGCGTCGCAACCCAAAATACGTCTCCATCGTGGCGCCGTTTGTTACCTGTACACTGACTATCCTTTGCGGTACCGGTCACGTGGTCTACACGATTTTGCCGATCATTTACGACGTCGCGATCAAAAACAACATTCGCCCGGAACGTCCAATGGCTGCCAGCTCCATCGGCGCGCAAATGGGGATTATCGCAAGCCCGGTGTCCGTTGCGGTGGTTTCTCTGGTTGCCATGTTGGGTAACGTGACGTTTGAAGGTAAGCACCTCGAATTCCTCGACCTGCTGTCCATCACAATTCCGTCAACGCTGTTGGGTATCCTGGCGATCGGTATTTTCAGCTGGTTCCGCGGTAAAGATCTGGATAAAGATGAAGATTTCCAGAAATTCATCTCTGTACCGGAAAACTATCACTATGTGTATGGCGACACCGCTACCCTGCTGGACAAAAAGCTGCCGAAAAGCAACTGGCTGGCGATGTGGATCTTCCTTGCCGCGATTGCTGTCGTCGCAATTCTGGGCGCCTTCTCTGAACTGCGTCCTACTTTCGGCGGCAAAGCGCTGTCCATGGTGCTGGTTATCCAGATGTTCATGCTGTTGACCGGCGCACTGATTATTATCCTGACCAAAACCAATCCAGCCTCCATCTCGAAAAACGAAGTATTCCGTTCCGGGATGATCGCGATTGTGGCGGTGTATGGTATCGCCTGGATGGCGGAAACCATGTTCGGCGCGCACATGGCTGAAATCGAAGGTGTGCTGGGTAACATGGTGAAAGAGTATCCCTGGGCCTACGCGATCGTGCTGCTTCTGGTATCCAAGTTCGTTAACTCCCAGGCCGCGGCACTGGCAGCCATCGTTCCGGTCGCTCTGGCTATCGGTGTGGATCCGGCTTATATCGTGGCCTCTGCCCCGGCATGTTACGGCTACTACATTCTGCCGACCTACCCGAGCGATCTGGCGGCGATTCAGTTCGACCGTTCTGGTACCACCCGCATTGGTCGCTTCGTCATTAACCACAGCTTTATTCTGCCGGGTTTGATTGGCGTGAGCGTATCCTGCGTCTTTGGCTGGGTCTTTGCCGCCATGTACGGATTCCTGTAAGGGTCTCCCGCGTGCCGCTCAGTACCGGGCGGCACGACACTGATAATACATAAATAAATCAACAGGCTGGAAGCATATGTCAAATAAAGCGTTCTTCTACCAGGCTCCTTTCCCGATGGGGAAAGAGCAAACAGAGTACTACCTGCTCACGTCAGACTACGTCAGCGTGAGTGAGTTTGAAGGAGAATCGATACTGAAGGTTGAGCCGCAAGCCCTGACGCTACTGGCACAGCAAGCCTTTCACGATGCCTCCTTTATGCTCCGCCCGGAACATCAGCAACAAGTCGCCTCCATACTCCATGATCCCGAAGCCAGCGAAAACGACAAATACGTGGCGCTGCAATTCCTGAGAAACTCCGAAATCGCCGCCAAAGGCGTTCTGCCGACCTGCCAGGATACCGGTACGGCCATTATCATGGGTAAAAAGGGCCAGCGCGTCTGGACCGGCGGCGGTGATGAAGCGGCGCTGTCCAAAGGGGTTTACAACACCTATATCGAAGACAACCTGCGCTATTCGCAAAACGCCGCGCTGGACATGTACAAAGAGGTGAACACCGGCACCAACCTGCCCGCGCAGATTGACCTCTACAGCGTGGACGGCGATGAGTATAAATTCCTCTGCGTCGCAAAAGGCGGCGGCTCCGCTAACAAAACGTATCTCTATCAGGAAACCAAAGCGCTGCTCACCCCGGGCAAACTGAAAAACTTCCTTGTGGAGAAAATGCGTACGCTCGGCACTGCGGCCTGTCCGCCCTACCATATCGCGTTTGTGATTGGCGGCACCTCTGCGGAAAGCACCCTGAAAACGGTGAAACTCGCCAGCACCCACTATTACGACACGCTGCCCACCGAAGGCAACGAACACGGTCAGGCATTCCGCGATACGCAACTGGAACAGGAACTGCTGGAAGAGGCGCAGCAACTCGGTCTGGGCGCACAGTTTGGCGGTAAATATTTCGCTCACGATATCCGCGTGATCCGTCTGCCGCGTCACGGCGCTTCCTGCCCGGTTGGTATGGGCGTCTCCTGTTCGGCGGACCGTAACATCAAGGCGAAAATCAACCGCAAAGGGATCTGGATCGAAAAACTGGAACACAATCCGGGCCAGTACATCCCGGAGGAACTTCGTCAGGCCGGTGAAGGCGATGTGGTCAAGGTTGACCTCAACCGCCCGATGAAAGAGATCCTCGCACAATTGTCGCAATACCCGGTTTCCACTCGCCTGTCGCTGACCGGCACAATCATCGTCGGTCGCGATATCGCGCACGCGAAGCTGAAAGAGCGCATTGAGTCTGGCGAAGGGTTGCCGCAGTACATCAAAGACCATCCGATTTATTACGCGGGTCCGGCGAAAACACCGGCGGGCTATCCATCCGGTTCGTTAGGGCCAACCACCGCAGGCCGAATGGATTCCTATGTTGACCTGCTGCAATCACACGGCGGCAGCATGATTATGCTGGCGAAAGGCAACCGCAGCCAGCAGGTGACCGACGCCTGTCACAAACACGGGGGCTTCTATCTGGGCAGCATTGGCGGCCCGGCAGCGGTTCTGGCGCAGCAGAGCATCAAGCATCTGGAATGTGTTGAGTACCCTGAACTGGGTATGGAAGCCATCTGGAAAATTGAAGTGGAAGATTTCCCGGCGTTTATCCTGGTGGATGACAAAGGTAACGATTTCTTCCAGCAGATAGTGAGCAAGCAGTGCGCTAACTGCGCGAAATAACATCCACAGACATGCCGGATGGCGCTGCGTCTTATTCTGTCTATACTCCCCTGCGTAGACCGAATAAGCACAGCGTCCTCCGGCAATTTCTACTCCGCCTTACGAAATTTAATCACCAGAATCGGCAACGCGAACACCAGCGTCAGGAAGTTCGCCATACTGACCGCAGTATCCTCAATGAGTAATCCGTAAATCAGCCACATCACCAGGCCACACACAAACATCACGTACATCAGGCCGGAGATCCCTTGGGTGTTGCCCGTGGTAATGACTTTGATCGCCTGCGGCAAAAAAGAGAGCGTGGTCAGGCTCGCCGCCAGATAGCCAATCAGCGAAATCCACTCCATGATTACGCCTTTGCCTCGTCAATCGCGCTCACCGGTCGTGTCGGCATTTCCGGCTGCGGATGAAATTGCGGGACCTTACGGTATTTATCCAGCAGATGGATATGGATCTTACGCAACATATCACCGTTCAGACGGTAGTAACGGAAGTAGAGAACCAGCGTCACGATGAAAAACAGTGCTGGTAACGCAATCATGATGAACTGCATCCCTTGCAGCGTTTGCACGGATTGCGCAACGTTCGGGGTATAACCGATGATTCCCAGCACCACGGCGATGAAGAACGCGGCAAAGGCGGATCCCCCTTTCACCACCATCGTCTGTACGGAATAAGCAATACTTTCGCAGCGCACGTTGAGTTTAAACTCTCCGTAGTCAACCGTATCCGCCACCATAATCACCTGCAGCACCCAGAAAAGTGCGGTCCCGACATTAAAGAAAATCCCTGCGATCACAATCAGTGGCGCGTTGTAATAACCCGCCAGCGCCATGGCAAACAGCCCCGCACAGCTCACCACAGGCAATATCGACGCGCCGGCCCACAAAATGCGACGTGACAACATCTTCACCAGCCGCGGGAAGAAAATCAGTGTCAGCAGATTCGCGGCGCCGGCGTAAGACAGGTAATACGGGAAAAGATCGGCATCGCCGATCACATAAGTGAAGTAATAGATGGCAAAACCATTGATGATGTTGGAGGCAATGTTATAAGCCAGCGCCATTCCCAGCAGACAGGAAAGCTGATCATTTTTATAGATCAGTCCGACAATCGATTTCAGCGTCAGGCGCGAGCTGTCCGAAGCCGTATGACTGTCGGAGGAGAACACCTCATGCACATTGCGCAATGTCACGATCGTGGAGGCAATAAAGAACGCAATCAGCACCAGCGTAAACATCTGAAACCCGAAACCACGATCTTCACCGCCAACATAATTCACAAACGGCAGCGTCACGCCAGCGGTGACAAACCCCGCCAGACTGGCGAAGAAACGCGGAAAGGGCACCAGTTGCTCACGTTCACGTTTATCCAGCGTGATGGTCGGTACCAGCGACCAGAATGGAATATCCATAATGGTATAGGTCATGCCCCACAGAATGTAGGTCACGCAGACAAAGACCACCTGTGTCGTGCCCTCAAAAAGGTGGGCGCTGAACAGCAGGAACAACACCACGGAGTTCGCCAGCGTACCGATTAATATCCAGGGTTTGAATTTTCCCCACCGCGAGCGGGTGGCATTCACAATCCAGCCCATGATGGGATCGTTTATCGCATCCCAGACGCGCGCCACCAGAAACAAGGTCCCCACAATGCCAACCGATAACCCCACCACATCGGTGTAGTAGTACATCAGGTACATATAGACGATGCCGATGGCGAAATCTTTACCAAACGCACCAAATCCGTAACTCAGTTTTGTTGTCAGAGAGATGCTCATAGGGTACCGGGTCGCTGTTACCAGCGCCCGCCTTCTGTTATTAGAGAGGGTACACGCCGGACCTGCTGATCCGGCGACGTCAACGCTTAACGGTGTAACCAGGCCGGTAGCCAATTGCCATGCGCGGCAATCAGGTCATCCACCAGCGCGTAAATCTCCTCAATGCCCAGCACTGCCGCCGTGTGCGGGTCCATCATCGCCGCGTGATAAACGCGATCGCGGTTTTCCGTCAGGATGGCCTCCGTCAGCAGCGTCTGGACGTTAATATTGGTCTGCATCATTGCCGCCAGATGCGAGGGGATCGTGCCCACTTTGGTAGGCTGAATGCCATTTGCATCCACCAGACAGGCCACCTCCACGCAACTGCCCTGCGGCAGGTTATCGATCAGCCCGTCGTTGCGCACGTTGCCATAAATCACGCTTGGCTCTCCGGTCCAGATGGCGTTCATGATGGTGCTGGCATATTCCCGCGAAGGTTTAATATCGATTCGCTCGGCGGTTTTGTACTCTTCCAGCTCTTTATGCCAGTTCGCCAGTTGCTCCACGCAGCGTTTCGGGTACTCATCCAGTGGCACTTTATAGCGTTCAATCAGGTCATCTCGGCCTGGCTTAATAAACCACGGCGTATATTCGGCAAAATGCTCCGAGGACTCCGTGACGAAATAGCCCAGCTTTTTGAACATCTCGTAGCGCACAATATTCTGACAGCGCGCGTTACCGTGGATGTTTGGTTTTGGCGCGTGTCCGGCGTCATACGCCGCCAGCAGCTCGGGATAGAGATCGACATACGTGCCATCCGCGGTTTTACGCTCCAGCGCCAGATAAAACGCCATATGGTTAATCCCGGCACAGCGATAGCGCAACGTAGCCGGATCAATATCCAAATCACGCGCCAGTTCCTCTGCGGTTCCCTGCACTGAATGACACAGCCCCACCTGCTTAATGTGCGGGTAGCGGGCATACATTGCCCAGGTATTCATCGCCATCGGATTGACGTAATTCAGCATCGTGGCATCCGGGCACACCTGGGTCATGTCTTCGCAGATCTGCCATAAATGCGGGATGGTGCGCAGCGCGCGCATGATACCGCCCGGACCGAGCGTGTCGGCAATCGTCTGCTCCAGACCATGACGCTTACAGACGTCAAAATCGGTCACCGTGCAGGGTTCATAACCGCCAATCTGGAAAGCGACCACCACGAAATCAGCGTCCTGCAGCGCGGCTTTTTGATCGGTATGGCAGGTAATGTGGCCGGACGCGCCAGCAGAATCCATCAGCTTACGTACCACAACGTGCGACTCTTCGAGGCGCGTTTCATCAATATCCATCAGCGCGATATGTGCCGATTTCAGCGCCTCGCGATGAAAGACATCACCGAGGATATTTTTCACGAAAATCGTCGAACCGGCGCCGATAAAGGTAATTTTGGGTGCTGCCATCATGACTCTCCAAAACAATAGTGAACAGATTCATGGTGGCACGCGATCTGCGGGAAAACCTCCGTCTTCCCGAACGAGCATTCCCGGAAACTCAGATCTTATGCGAATCGCGCGGCGATCTGAGTTTTTGGGAGAAAATAGCGTAAAAAGCAGAGTATCCGGGCGTTTTTTCCGTCTACGCTCAGCAATAACGCTTAATTTTGTGCCCGAATTCCCGGTTCCAGTAGCATAAAGCTGGCATGATTCTGATAATTCAGGAAATGGAGTGACGATGAGTACGCAGCCAATCCCCTTTCTCCCGCCCGATCCGCATATGTGTAATGGCGATGAAAAACAGACGCGCAGTCCGCTGTCGCTCTATTCCGAATACCAGCGGATGGATATTGAGCTGCGTCCACCGCATGCGATGGCTGCCAGCCACTGGCATGGTCAGGTTGAGGTGAATGTTCCTTTCGACGGCGATGTGGAGTACCTGATTAACAATGAGGTGGTGCAGATAAAACAAGGGCACATCACGATGTTCTGGGCCTGCACGCCGCATCAGCTCACCCGGCCCGGCCACTGCCAACAGATGGCGATTTTCAGTCTGCCGATGCACCTGTTTCTCTCCTGGCCGCTGGACAGAGAGCTTGTCAACCACGTCACCCACGGCATGGTGATTAAATCCCTCGCCACTCAGCAGCTCAGTACCTTTGAGGTATTGCGCTGGCAACAGGAGATGAACAGCCCGAATGAGCAAATTCGCCAACTGGCAATCGATGAAATCGGCCTGATGCTCAAGCGTTTTAGTCTTTCCGGTTGGCAGCCGATTTTACTCAACAAAACCTCACGCACGCATAAGAACAGCGTTTCGCGCCACGCACAGTTTTACGTCAGCCAGATGCTGGGGTTTATCGCCGATAATTACGATCAGGCGTTGACCATCAATGACGTCGCAGACCATGTGAAGCTCAATGCCAACTACGCGATGGGGATATTTCAGCGCGTGATGCAACTGACCCTGAAGCAATACATTACCGCCATGCGCATTAATCACGTCCGCGCCCTGCTCAGCGATACGGACAAAACCATTCTCGACGTGGCGCTGACGGCAGGCTTCCGCTCCAGTAGCCGTTTTTACAGCACGTTCAGCAAATATGTCGGCATGTCGCCGCAACAATACCGGAAGTTGAGTCAACAACGGCGGCAACTCTTTGAGGGGTAACCGCCAATATCATTATCAGCTCTAAAAATAATTCAGCTGTCGATAAACCAGCCTGAAAAACAGCGTCATAATAAATATAACTCATTGTTTAAAAATAGTTATTTCACGAATTACGCTATTTCCCGCCCTCTTTACACCCCTTTTTCTCAGGATAATACTTGCCCGCATCACAGATTCCTCCACAACCGGGTAAAAGATGATGAAAGTATTAATTGTTGAAAGTGAATTTCTGCATCAGGACACCTGGGTCGGCAGCGCCGTGGAACGTCTGGCAGACGCCTTAAGTCGGCAAAATATTACCGTCATTAAGTCCACGTCTTTCGACGACGGCTACGCCATCCTGTCCGCTAACGAGGCGATTGATTGCCTGATGTTCAGCTACCAGATGGAACATCCAGATGAACATAAGAGCGTCAGAGAACTGATCGGTAAGCTTCATGAGCGCCAGCAAAACGTGCCGGTCTTTCTGTTAGGTGACAGAGAGAAAGCCACCGCGTCGCTGGACCGCGATATGCTGGAGCTTGTCGATGAGTTCGCCTGGATCCTTGAAGACACCGCTGACTTTATCGCCGGGCGCGCCATCGCCGCGATGACCCGTTATCGTCAACAACTGTTACCCCCGCTGTTCAACGCGTTGATGAAATACAGCGATATCCACGAATACTCCTGGGCAGCACCGGGTCACCAGGGGGGCGTCGGCTTTACGAAAACCCCTGCCGGACGCTTCTACCATGATTTTTATGGCGAAAACCTGTTCCGCAGCGACATGGGGATCGAACGGACATCGCTCGGTTCACTGCTCGACCACACCGGCGCGTTTGGCGAAAGTGAAAAATATGCCGCCCGGGTCTTTGGCGCAGACCGCTCCTGGTCGGTCGTGGTCGGGACATCCGGCTCCAACCGCACCATTATGCAGGCCTGCATGACCGATAACGATGTGGTCGTGCTGGATCGTAACTGCCATAAATCCATTGAACAGGGGCTGATCCTGACCGGTGCGAAACCGGTGTACATGGTGCCAAGCCGTAACCGCTACGGCATTATCGGGCCTATCTATCCGCAGGAAATGCAACCGGAAACCTTAGCGAAAAAAATCAGCGAAAGTCCGCTGACTAAGGATAAAGCGGGGCAAAAACCGTCTTACAGCGTCGTGACCAACTGTACTTATGACGGCGTCTGCTATAACGCGAAATCCGCGCAGGATTTGCTGGCGCAAACCACCGACCGCATTCACTTCGATGAAGCCTGGTATGGTTATGCTCGCTTCAACCCGATTTACACCGACCATTACGCAATGCGCGGTGAGCCGGGCGATCATAACGGCCCCACCGTGTTTGCCACCCACTCCACGCACAAACTGCTGAATGCGCTCTCTCAGGCCTCTTACATTCATGTGCGTGAAGGTCGCGGCGCGGTGAATTTCTCCCGCTTTAATCAGGCGTACATGATGCATGCCACCACGTCGCCGCTGTATGCCATTTGCGCGTCCAACGATGTGGCGGTTTCAATGATGGAGGGCAATAGCGGACTGTCGCTGACGCAGGAGGTGATCGACGAAGCCGTCGACTTCCGCCAGGCCATGGCGCGTCTGTATAAAGAGTTCAGGGCTGATGGCGACTGGTTCTTTAAACCGTGGAACAAAGAAACGGTTACCGATCCTGAAAGCGGCAAAACGTATGATTTTGCTGACGCGCCGGCAAAACTGCTGGCAACAGATCAGAACTGTTGGGTGATGCGTCCGGGCGAATCCTGGCACGGCTTTAAAGATTTACCGGATAACTGGAGCATGCTCGACCCGATCAAAGTCAGTATCCTCGCGCCAGGTATGGGCGAAGACGGTGAACTGGAAGAGACGGGGGTTCCTGCCGCGCTGGTGACCGCATGGCTTGGGCGTCATGGTATCGTGCCGACCCGCACCACCGATTTCCAAATTATGTTCCTGTTCTCTATGGGGATTACCCGCGGGAAATGGGGGACACTGATCAACACTCTGTGCTCCTTCAAACATCATTATGATGCCAATACCCCGCTGGCGCAGGTCATGCCTGAACTGGTTGAAGAACATCCTGAAACGTATGCCAACATGGGGATTCACGATCTGGGCGACCAGATGTTCGCCTGGCTGCGGGAAAACAACCCTGGCGCTCAACTGAATGCTGCTTATTCGGGTCTGCCGGTTGCCGACATCACCCCACGTGAGGCCTATAACGCCATCGTCAACGACAATATCGAAATGGTCGCTATCGAGAACTTGCCGGGACGTATCGCGGCGAACTCCGTCATCCCTTACCCGCCGGGAATCCCGATGCTGCTCTCCGGGGAGAATTTTGGTGATGAAAACAGTCCGCAGGTCGCCTATCTCCGCGCGCTGCAATCCTGGGACCATCATTTCCCTGGCTTCGAACATGAAACCGAAGGAACTGAAATCATTGATGGCGTCTACCACGTGATGTGCGTGAAAGCGTAAGTCTATTCCGACGACTGCGTCATGAAATGGCCGATCTGACGCAGCCTGGTTTTGGCCGTAAGGTTATGACGAGAATTTCCTGAGTATTGCTGCATAACACTAAGATTGTCATACCTTTTTGCGCGGGCCACCCCCGCGCTTTTTTATTCTGCATACGAAGTTTCCACCCCGTAAAATATTATGTACATGAGAATTGTCTACCCGCTATTGTAATTCCAGCCGGATCCATTATTTTTATGTGGACTTGATTCATCATACAAATCAAAGTAACCGTCTTATCTCCCCATATTGGCGAGAACGGATATTTTTTGTTCATATTTCAGGAGTTGGGGTATGAGAATTTTCAGCAATAATCCTTGCATCGTTGTGTTAACTGAAAAAGACGTTTGGCTAAGAGTAAATGGTAAAGAAGCGGTTAATTTAAAAGCAAATCATATGGCACTCATCGCCTGTGAGAATAATATCGTTGATATTTCTTCAATTAATA
This sequence comes from Citrobacter amalonaticus, assembly GCF_037053465.1. Lineage (GTDB taxonomy): Bacteria > Pseudomonadota > Gammaproteobacteria > Enterobacterales > Enterobacteriaceae > Citrobacter_A > Citrobacter_A amalonaticus_H. Next base: position 54,809 of record NZ_JBALIF010000015.1, on the reverse strand, counting down.
ACGCACTGATCGCACATATTAGTCGGGATATCATTAAAGATTATCTTCGGTTTTTAAACAAAGATCTTTCAGCCATCCCCCCGTGGCAACGAAGTTCTTCACCCGTATTAACCGCTGATTGTCTGACCCCGGATATTTTTCGGGTGGCGGCACAACGCAGCATTGCATATACCGACAGCCCTGGCGAAGAGGAACGCACGCGCTGCCTGCTGTTCGCTGTGTTATCGCGTTTTCTCGACAGTAAGAAGTTTATGTCCCTGCTCATGTTTATGCTACGGACGCGCGTCAGCGACAGCGTTTATCATATTATTGAGAGTGACATTCATAAAGCATGGAACCTCAACCAGGTCGCCAGTTGTTTATGTCTTAGTCCAAGTTTGCTAAAGAAAAAGCTAAAAAGCGAAAATACCAGCTACAGCCAAATTATCACAACCTGCCGAATGCGTTATGCCGTCAATCAATTATTGATGGATGGTAAGAATATATCTCAGGTATCAGAATTGTGTGGTTATAACAGTACATCTTACTTTATCTCTGTTTTCAAAGAGTATTATGGCATGACGCCTTTGCATTATGTCAGCCAGTTTAAAGAGCGCTCTGCTGCCTGATTTTTGATCATTTTTGCAATGAGCCACGATAATATCAGCATTGGCGATAACCCTCGACGAGGATAATTCAACCGTCTTCTGAAGGCGTATTATAGGTCGTAATCTATTGTTCCTTTCAGGAGATTTATTTATGTCCTCGGATGCTGATGCCCACAAAGTGGGCTTAATCCCCGTCACCTTAATGGTGTCGGGGAATATTATGGGTTCAGGGGTTTTCCTGCTACCTGCCAACCTGGCCGCCACCGGCGGGATTGCAATCTACGGATGGTTAGTTACGATTATCGGCGCGCTGGCGCTGTCGATGGTCTATGCAAAAATGTCGTCCTTAGATCCCAGTCCCGGCGGTTCTTACGCTTACGCTCGCCGCTGTTTTGGCCCATTCCTCGGTTATCAAACCAACGTGCTGTACTGGCTGGCCTGCTGGATCGGTAACATCGCCATGGTCGTTATCGGCGTCGGTTATCTGAGCTACTTCTTCCCGATTCTGAAAGATTCGCTGGTGCTGACGCTAACCTGCGTCGTGGTCCTGTGGATTTTCGTGTTGCTCAATATTGTCGGCCCCAAAATGATCACCCGCGTTCAGGCTGTCGCCACCGTGCTGGCGCTGGTTCCTATTGTGGGGATCGCCGTGTTTGGCTGGTTCTGGTTCCGTGGTGAAACCTATATGGCCGCCTGGAACGTGAGTGGTATGAATACCTTCGGCGCGATCCAGAGCACCCTGAACGTAACGCTGTGGTCATTCATCGGGGTGGAAAGCGCTTCAGTCGCGGCTGGCGTGGTCAAAAATCCAAAACGCAATGTGCCTATTGCCACCATTGGCGGAGTGCTGATTGCGGCCGTGTGCTATGTGCTTTCCACCACCGCTATTATGGGGATGATCCCCAACGCCGCACTGCGCGTCTCTGCATCTCCATTCGGTGACGCAGCCCGCATGGCGCTGGGGAATACCGCAGGCGCGATTGTCTCCTTCTGCGCCGCAGCCGGTTGCTTAGGTTCACTTGGTGGCTGGACTCTGCTGGCCGGCCAGACCGCGAAGGCGGCGGCTGATGACGGTCTGTTCCCGCCCATTTTTTCCCGCGTCAACAAAGCCGGGACGCCGGTTGCCGGGCTGATTATCGTCGGGATCCTGATGACCATTTTCCAGTTCAGCAGCATGTCGCCGAATGCAGCGAAAGAGTTTGGCCTCGTCTCCTCCGTCTCCGTTATCTTTACGCTGGTACCTTATCTTTACACCTGCGCAGCGCTGTTGTTGCTTGGTCACGGACACTTTGGTAAAGCGCGCCCGCTCTATCTGCTGGTGACGTTTGTCGCCTTTGTGTATTGCATCTGGGCGGTGGTCGGTTCCGGCGCGAAAGAGGTGATGTGGTCGTTTGTGACGTTGATGATCATCACGGCGCTGTACGCCCTGAACTACAACCGCATCCACAAAAACCCTTATCCGCTGGATGCGCCGGTTAACCGGAGCTAATCCGCTATTCCCACCATTAAGCCAACCTTAAGTTCTTAAGGTTGGCTTAATTTTACTTTGCGAGGATCTGCCCCACTGACTCTACGGAAGATCCACCATGTTAACGCGCATTATCAAAAGACCTCATCTCAGCCTGCTGGCCTGGCTATTGCTGCTTTCATTTTATCTGTCTGTTTGTCTGAACATCGCATTCTACAAACAGGTTGTTCAGGCGCTGCCGCTGGATTCTCTGCGCAACGTACTGGTCTTTTTGTCGATGCCGGTGGTGGCGTTTAGCGTCATGAATATTGTGCTGACGCTGGCCTCTTTTCTGTGGCTGAACAAACCGCTGGCCTGCCTGTTCATACTGATGGGAGCGTCGGCGCAATACTTCATCATGACCTATGGCATCATCATCGACCGCTCGATGATTGCCAATATGGTCGATACCACGCCTGCTGAAACCTTCGCCCTGATGACACCGCGAATGGTGCTGACGCTGGGGCTGAGCGGTATTGTCGCCGCCATCATCGCCTGCTGGATCAGCATCAAGCCCACGGCCCCTTTCCTGCGTAGCGTGCTCTGGCGCGGTGCGAACGTGCTGGTGTCCGTGTTATTGATTGTGCTGGTCGCCGCCTTTTTCTATAAAGACTATGCCTCACTGTTTCGTAACAATAAGGAGCTGGTTAAGTCGCTCAGCCCCTCTAACGGCATTGTCGCCAGTTGGTCATGGTATTCCCATCAACGCCTCGCCCACCTGCCGCTGGTGCGCATTGGGGAAGACGCGCGCCGTAACCCGCTGATGACGCAGGAGAACCGCAGAAACCTGACCATCCTGATTGTGGGGGAAACCTCACGCGCTGAGAACTACTCGCTCGGCGGTTATTCCCGTGATACCAACCCGTTGCTGGCAAAACAGAATGTGGTCTACTTTCCGCGCACGACATCGTGCGGCACCGCCACGGCGGTCTCAGTGCCGTGCATGTTCTCCAACATGCCGCGTAAACACTACGACGAAGAGCTGGCGCAGCATCAGGAAGGCATGCTTGATATTATTCAGCGCGCGGGTATAAGCGTGTTGTGGAACGATAACGACGGCGGCTGTAAAGGCGCATGTGACCGCGTGCCGCACCAGAATATGACGGCGTTAAATCTGAAAGATGAATGCATCGACGGTGAATGCTATGACGAGGTGCTGTTCCACGGCCTGGAAGAGTATATCAATAACCTGAAAGGCGACGGGGTGATCGTCCTGCATACCATTGGTAGCCACGGCCCCACTTATTACAACCGTTATCCGCCGCAGTTCAGGAAATTTACGCCGACCTGCGACACCAATGAAATCCAGACCTGTTCACAGGAACAATTAGTGAACACCTACGATAATACCGTGCTGTATGTCGACTATATTGTTGATAAAACAATTAATCTCCTGAAATCCCATCAGGATAAATTTGCCACCAGCCTGGTCTATCTTTCCGACCACGGCGAGTCGCTGGGCGAAAACGGCGTGTATCTGCACGGTCTGCCGTACGCCATTGCGCCAGATACACAAAAGCATGTCCCCATGCTGCTGTGGCTGTCAAAAGAGTATCAGGAGCGCTATCAGGTTGATAATAACTGCCTGCAAAAACAGGCGCGTTCGCAAGATTACTCGCAAGACAATCTTTTCTCGACCATGCTGGGACTGACCGGTGTACAGACCACGCAATATCAGGCCGCAGATGATATTCTGCAGCCCTGCAGGAGAACCACTCAATGAAAATCTTGATTGTTGAAGACGATACGCTGTTATTGCAGGGGCTGATTCTGGCGGCGCAAACCGAAGGCTACGCCTGCGATGGCGTGTCGACCGCACGCGCGGCAGAACAGTGTCTGGAAACCGGGCATTACAGTCTGGTGGTGCTGGATCTTGGCCTGCCTGATGAAGACGGCCTGCATTTTCTGGCGCGCATCCGGCAGAAAAAATATACCCTGCCGGTACTGATCCTCACTGCGCGCGACACGCTCGGCGATAAGATTTCCGGGCTTGACGTCGGTGCCGATGACTACCTGGTGAAGCCGTTTGCGCTGGAAGAGCTACATGCCCGCATCCGCGCTCTGCTGCGTCGTCACAATAATCAGGGCGAAAGTGAGCTGGTGGTGGGTAATCTGACCCTGAACATGGGACGCCGCCAGGTCTGGCAGGAAGGTGCTGAGTTAATCCTGACCCCAAAAGAGTACGCACTCCTGTCTCGCCTGATGTTGAAAGCGGGTAGCCCGGTGCATCGGGAAATTCTCTATAACGACATCTATAACTGGGACAACGAGCCATCCACCAACACTCTGGAAGTGCACATTCACAACCTGCGCGACAAAGTCGGTAAATCGCGTATCCGTACCGTGCGCGGATTCGGCTACATGTTGGTAGCGACCGCAGATGAGGATAGCTAATTGAATCTGAAGCGTTTCCTGCGCCAGCCGATGACTCTGCGTCGGCGGCTGATGCTCACCATCGGCATGATTCTGCTGGTTTTTCAGCTTATCAGCACCTTCTGGCTCTGGCATGAAAGCACCGAGCAAATCCAGCTATTCGAACAGGCGCTGCGGGATAATCGCAATAACGATCGCCACATCATGCATGAAATCCGCGAGGCGGTCGCCAGCCTGATCGTCCCGAGCGTATTTATGGTGGGGCTGACGTTATTCATTTGCTATCAGGCGGTACGCCGGATCACGCGTCCTCTCGCCAATCTGCAGCAAGAGTTAGAGACCCGTACGGCGGATAACCTGACGCCCATCGAAATTCACAGTTCCACGGTTGAGATTGAAGCCGTGGTCTCCGCACTCAACCAGTTAGTCAACCGGCTCACCGCCACCATTGAGAACGAACGGTTATTTACCGCCGACGTGGCCCATGAGTTACGCACGCCGTTATCAGGCGTTCGTCTGCATCTGGAGCTGCTGTCAAAGGCGCATAACGTCGATGTTACGCCGCTGCTGGGTCGTCTTGATCAGATGATGGACAGCGTCTCGCAACTGTTACAGCTTGCCCGCGTAGGCCAGTCTTTTTCCTCAGGGAATTATCAGCATGTCAGATTGCTGGAAGATGTGATCCTCCCCTCTTACGAAGAGCTGAGCACCATGCTGGAACAGCGCCAGCAAACGCTACTGCTGCCGGACAGCCACAACGACGTCACCGTCCAGGGCGACGCCACGCTGTTGCGCATGCTGTTGCGCAACCTGGTGGAAAATGCCCATCGCTACAGCCCGGAAGGAACGACAATTTCCATTACCTTGAATGTGGATAACGATGTAGAGATGGCGGTTGAAGATGAAGGGCCGGGGATTGATGAAAGCAAGTGCGGCGAACTCAGTAAAGCCTTCGTGCGCATGGACAGTCGTTATGGCGGGATTGGATTGGGATTAAGCATTGTCAGCCGCATTACGCAACTGCATCGCGGGCAGTTTTTCCTGCGTAATCGCAGTGAAACGACAGGAACACGCGCCTCAGTACGATTGAAAACAACTTAGTAGGTTGTGACCCAGATATACAAAAAGCTACTGACCACCAGAACGCTAAATATCGCCGTGACGCTTTCATAAATACGCTGTTTCATCACACTCTCCTCCAGGATAGGGAAGAGAGTGTGCCTGACAGAGATTAAGCGAACCTTAAGGTTTACTCGTCAATCCGCGGATGCTGCTGCACCAGGCGCGAACGCTTCGCCTGCAGGTCAGCAATCTCCTGATCGATATCTTCAATTTTCTGCTCAATGTTATCGTAGTGCTCGCCGAGGATCTCTTTCGCTTCCTGAATATCCGAAGCGGCAGGTGTTGCCCCTTTCAGCGGCTGATTGGCGGTCTCTTTCATGGTCATACCGGTAATAAAACCGATCACCGCGATCGCCATCAGGTAATAGGCCGGCATCATCAGGTTCTGCGAGCTCTCCACCAGCCATGCCGCGAGCGTTGGCGTCAGGCCAGCAATCAGTACCGAGATGTTAAACGCCGCCGCCAGCGCACTGTAACGAATATGCGTCGGGAACATCGCCGGCAGTGACGAGGCCATAACACCGGTAAAGCAGTTGAGGATCACCGCCAGCATCAGCAGGCCCGCAAAAATCAACCCGATGATATTACTGTTGATCAGAATAAAGGCCGGAATCGCCAGCGCAAACAGCGCGACACTGCCCATAATCACGAACGGACGACGACCAAAACGGTCACTCAGCAGACCCATCACCGGCTGGACAAACAACATCCCGATCATAATGGCGATAATAATCAGCACACCGTGATCTTCAGAATAATGCAGGTTATGCGACAGATAACTCGGCATATAGGTCAACAGCATGTAGTAGGTCACGTTGGTGGCAATCACCAGACCGATACAGGCCAGCAGGCTGCGCCAGTGTTTGGTCGCAATCTCTTTAAAGGACACTTTCGGGCCATCCTGCAACCCTTCACGATCGCCCTGTTCCAGCTTATCAACGTGCTGCTGGAACGCCGGCGTCTCTTCCAGCGCATGGCGCAGATAGAGACCGATAATCCCTAACGGCAGCGCGATAAAGAACGGAATACGCCAGCCCCATTCAAGGAAGTTCTCTTCACCGACCACCGTCGAGATCAGCACCACCACGCCCGCGCCGAGTACAAACCCGGCAATAGAGCCGAAGTCCAGCCAGCTTCCCATAAATCCACGTTTCCGGTCCGGGGAGTATTCAGCGACAAAGATAGATGCGCCCGTGTATTCCCCGCCAACCGAAAAGCCCTGCGCCATCTTACACAGCAGCAGCAGGATCGGCGCCCAGATGCCAATGGAGGCATAGGACGGTATCAGGCCAATACAGAACGTACTGATCGACATAATGACAATGGTAATGGCCAGTATCTTCTGACGACCATATTTATCGCCAAGCATACCGAAGAACAGACCGCCAAGCGGACGAATCAGAAAGGGGACGGAAAAGGTCGCAAGCGCGGCAATCATCTGCACGCTGGGGTCAGCCCCCGGGAAGAACACTTTACCTAGCGCGTAGGCAACAAAACCATAAACCCCAAAATCGAACCACTCCATCGCGTTACCCAGAGAAGCGGCGGTAATCGCTTTTCGCAGTTTCCCGTCATCGATAATCGTGACGTCGCGAAGGGTAATGGGTTTTACTTTTTTCCTTTTCAGCATAGCTGTCCTCATAGGCTAAGCCCTGTCTCGCTGCATACTGCGTCCATTGGCGCACTGGGCGCGAACGTCACCGATGAGCGTCGGGATTGCGCAGGGGCAACCCTCGTAACAAGCGTAGCAGGTTTACTTACACGGACGGGTTAAGGTCTGTACAACCGAACCTGTTGACGCCTGGAGTGGGCGGTTAATGACCTTTCTACCCTACCAGTGTTTAAATTTGTGATCAACTTCACATATATGTAGCGATTTCGTCAGCAAAGGTAAATGAGGTGTTTCTTAGTCTCTTTTTTTAAACCGTAACGTTGCTTTTTTCTCGTCTTCCCGACCGCTTTACATCCCCCTTGATTTAATAAAACGTCACTATTCATCTGCCAGCTAATCTCCCTGCAATTTTTACAAATTATTTACGCTAATTCTAAATATCACCCAGGCATAGGGATGTTTACATTGATTATGTGACAAAGATAACTAAAACACTGTTTCGTTTTGATTGAATCAATATTCCAATGAATGCAAGATAATAATCGATGTAACACCTCCGGGGAGCGAAAAGGACTGGATACCAGTGCTCTCGCCACAAACGATGCACAGAGAGACCGTGGATTTCCACACATTCTCTTTAGAAATAAAAGACTGAATTTAAATAATTTTTTCTAACTTACCCGTAAGTTCAGCGGGCAAGACGTGAGGACATTTATGAAAATTAAAGCCACCATTGAGCGTATCCCTGGCGGGATGATGCTGATTCCCTTACTGCTTGGCGCAATATTAAATACTCTGGCGCCAGATACCGGTGCTTATTTTGGTTCCTTCACGAAAGGAATGATTAGCGGCACAGTACCGATTCTTGCCGTGTGGTTCTTCTGTATTGGCGCATCCATTGATTTACGCGCAACCGGGACGGTATTACGTAAATCCGGAACGCTGGTGATGACTAAAATCGCCGTCGCATGGGTGGTGGCAATGATTGCCGCATCGTTTATTCCGGATACCGGGATTCAGACCGGTTTCTTTGCCGGATTGTCGGTACTGGCGATTGTTTCCGCGATGGACATGACCAACGGCGGCCTGTATGCCAGCCTGATGAACCAGTACGGCACCAAAGAAGAGTCCGGAGCATTTGTCCTGATGTCGCTGGAATCCGGTCCGCTAATGACCATGGTGATTCTGGGTTCTGCGGGGCTTGCGTCGTTTGAACCTCATCATTTCATCGGTGCGGTATTGCCGTTTCTGATCGGCTTCACGCTGGGTAACCTTGACCACGACCTGCGCGCGTTCTTCAGCAAAGCCACGCCGGTACTGATTCCGTTCTTCGGCTTCGCACTGGGTAACACCATTAATCTGAGCGTCATCGTTGATACCGGTCTGCTGGGTGTCCTGCTGGGTGTCGCGGTGATTATCATCACTGGTATTCCGCTGATTATTGCCGACCGCGTGATCGGAGGGGGTAACGGTACGGCGGGTGTGGCAGCCTCTTCAGCCGCAGGAGCGGCGGTCGCTAACCCGGTCATTATTGCCCAGATTAACCCGGCGTTTGAACCCGTTGCCGCATCGGCAACGGCACTGGTGGCGGCCAGCGTAATTGTGACCGCGATTCTGGTGCCGATTATTACCGCGCTGTATGCCAGACGTTTCGGTCATGTACCGGCACCGGTGGCCATGGAAGAGAAAGCCGCTGAAACCGCAAGTCAATAATCTTCAGACTCCCCTCTCCGCTCATGAGGGGGGAAAATCTCCTCAACCATAGCATCCACCAGTCGCTTCGCGGAACAAAGACGCGGCATACCGAGCGCGACGGTCTGCCAGCGCTGCGTCACCGACCAGCACACCGGATGCTTATCCGCCTCGCACCAGTCTCCCAGCCAACTCAACATATCGCTGTACTCACCTGACCCCGCAGTCGCGGTGGCGCTCAGCCACTGATGATAAGAGTGACGAGTCGTCGGCGCCGCATGGATACTGTGCGCCAGATAGTTGGTCGCCATCGCCCGTAAATTATCTTTCAGCATCAACGCCACATCCGGATTCGCCAGGCGGCAGGCGTCGCCGAACGCTCCCCACCGCAACTCTTCCAGAGCAATAAAGCAGCGCCCCGGCAGCGACCAGCCATCCCATGCCCCCGTCAGCCAGCGGGTAAAAACCTGTTCACTCTGTTCACCGGCTTGTACCGTCAGTCCGCGTTGACTCAGCGCCCTCTCTTTCGCGATGCAGCGTTGACTGACCCCTTCGCTCAGTGAGGCGAGTTGCCGGGCCAGTCCGGGAACCGTTTGTCCACGCGAAACGTCCGTTTGTTGTAGTTGCGTCAGCCGCGCCGCAATACGCGTCAGTGCCAGATGCCCGGGGTCGAGCATTCCCGCCAGTTTTTCCACCAGCGTCAGACGCATCATCAAATGCTCACTGAACACGCCAGCCATCACCCACGCCCGCAATTGCGTCTGGGCCAGAATTTCTTGTGTCAGGCGCTCACGAAACTGCTGCTGTTGCAGCGTTCCATTCACCCGTTTCAGGTCTTCTCCCTGAAGCAGAGAGACCATAAACTTCGGGTAGATACACTCCAGCGTCCGCCCGGGACCTTCCAGTAACGCGTTTGTCATGTGTGTTCAGCCACAAAAAGGGTTTGAATGTCATCACGGAGCAGGCGGGCGTCTTCATAAATCCAGGCCGCGGTAGCAAGACTGTGCTGCAACTGTTGACGCATACTGTGAACCGCCGACGCATTTTGTTGGCGCACCAGCAGGCTTTCACGCAAATTCTCCTGCAACCCCGACAGGCACAAGGAGAAATCGGCAAAAAACGTTGCCATGCCTGCCGTAACGGAAACATCGACCTGCGCGGCCAGCGCTTTACGAATCTGTTGGCAAAAATGGCTGACGTATTCCACCAGGCTTTGATGTAACGCATTAATATTAATAAGATAACGCGCCTTCGCTTCGGCCTCATTATCATCCCAGCGCCAGTTTGGTTGGTTCAGCCAGCGGGAGAAGGTTTCACGGACTCCGCCCAGGCGAGGTTCATCGCTGTCAACCATCTCCTGTCGGGTAATCGCTTCGCTAAACAACTGACGCGTCGTAAAGCTAAATACCGAGGCATGAAAGGCGGGAAAGCTGATCCGGGGGCGAAACCCCGCATGGCTCAATTTCTCTTTCACCCGCATTTCGATGGGGCGCATCGCGTCATTTAATGCCCGGCTGAGGGTGGCTTCCAGTTGCTCAAAACGCATCGCCAGGTCGCGGCTGATATTTTCCTGCGCCTTCAACAACACGCCTTCGCATGAAGAACGCAGTTTGCTGATGAGCACCTGAGCCTGCGCTTCGTCATGCAGAACCAGCAGATCCCCGTCGAAGACCATCAGCGGAGGCGGCGATCCGCCCTCACGTTGCGACAGTTTCTCGATCTGCTCACGGCTGAAAAACGTCTCAATGCGCCGTATTATCGTGACTTGTTGCTGGGTCAGAAAATCACTGAACGACGCCAGGGCCAGCTCTACCTCATGATGAATCTCATCGTTAACCCTCTCCTGGCGCGCCTTCAGTTGCTGCATATCCGCTTCAAGACTGATGATATTTTGCTGCAACGTATCAAACGCCACCGTCAGTCCGTGATAGCGAAAGTCCAGATATTCCCGGGCATTGTGGGCGTAATTCAGCAACTTATGCGAAGCCGATCGCAACGCATACAGCGATGCATTCGCATAGGCGGCATGGATTAAGGTTTGAATTGGCTGCTCAAACAAGGAATCTTCCCACAGTAAATCCGCGGCATGTCGAAGGTGGTCGATATCATCCAGATCGGCGCTCCGCCAGCGTCGTCCGAGCGCCGCTTCGGCAAAATCCTGCACCCAGCGCTGCTCCTCGTGATCCGGCAGACGTCCATTGCTCGCCAGCTCATGGCGCGCCCGGTTCGCCAGATATCCCCACATTGAAGAAACCGGGAAAATCTGCGCCGGGTTGATACAGCCTTTCATCAGCGTGCCGGAAATGAGCGCCCTGACCTGTTCTTCGTCATCGCTGTTACGATCTTTTTGGTCGAATTTATTAACCAGCGCATACAGAGGCACTGATTTTCCCACTGCGGCAATGGCTCGCCGTACCTCTTCATCAGAGATCGATTTCAGTTGCGTATAGTCCATCACCGCCAGCACCGCGGAGGCGCGGGCCAGTTGCTCATTGAGCATCTGTTGCAGATGCGGCTGCCCGGCTTCGTTTGGCCCGGGTGTGTCGAGTAGCGTCAGTTGCCCCGGATAATTCTCCAGCCCTGCCAGATGCACAAACTCCACCTCAATCACCGGAATATGTTCAATGGCGGCATAGGCCGAAAAAGGAAAATCGACCTCCAGGGCTTTCGACAACCGCACCAGATCGTTGAGGCTTTTCAGGCAGTGAAAGATCGGCTGTGCGCCAAGGTAGTGACGCTCAAACGCTTCCCCTCTTTCGATACGCTCCAGCAGGACAGTCATGTCCTTGTCAATTTCCAGCATTTGAGCCAGATGCTGGCGATCGCATACGCGCATGCTCTCTTGCAGGGTTTGCATCAGCGCATCGATAGGCGCAACGTGGGAAAAATGCAGCACGGGCTCTTTTTGGCCGGGCGTATGGCGGATCAGGGTCGGTAACGCGGTCATTGGGCGATTACGATTAGGCAACACTTCCGTCCCGACAATGGCGTTGATCGTCGTTGATTTTCCTGCCTTCATGGTGCCGACAATGGCCAGCACCATCTCCAGCCGCGAAATTTTTCGCAACTCATTATTGAGCGTTGCCTGCTGGGCTTCTCCGCCACGGGTGCTAAAATGCAGTGGATGAACGTTCTCCGCCTCTTCACCCGATAAGGGTGCATCGCCATTGAGAACCGCTGTGGGCATTTTTTTTACCGTTTTAAGATGCTCTAAAGAGAGCAGCAGTAAACGTTCTGCTTCCTGGCTCAATTCATATATTGTCTGTGTGTACATAAAAAATGTTTCCTTAACGCAAATTTATAGCTTTTATTTAGCCGCTTCGTTTTATTAGTGAATATTCGGCTTTAATAATTACGTATGGAAATAACTTTATTAATTAATCCACTGATAGCATTGAAATAATTAATTTTTACACGCTCAGCGCCATCTCTCGTTGAGAGAAGTTAAAAAGCGTAGTTCAGTTTTAAACACCGCTACATCAATGTTTCTTCATTTCACCTACCAAAAATAAGAGGGTGATTAATCGGTATTAACAAAAAATGAAAATGCATCACGCGTATATTGAATATTTCTCGTCACCTTATCTCAAATAACATACGGTAGCAATTTCCCTTAAAAATATTCCCCCACTTTTGTTGCCTGACTGCCACAACCCGTCGTTTAGCTTAAAAGACGAGTAGTCCCGACAACATTAAGGATTTTGTGTATAATTGCCGCCTTTTTCGGCAATCTGCCATTTTTGGGGCGCGTTTGCCCTTTCTGACTTTTGAGGAAATCGACATGTCATTACCCCACTGCCCACAATGCAACTCCGAATACACTTACGAAGATAACGGCATGTACATCTGCCCGGAATGCGCTCACGAATGGAACGATGCAGAACCAGCACATGACAATGATGCGCTTATCGTGAAAGATGCCAACGGCAACCTGCTGGCTGACGGCGACAGCGTCACCGTCATTAAAGACCTGAAGGTGAAAGGGAGCTCTTCGATGCTGAAAATCGGTACGAAAGTGAAGAATATTCGTCTGGTGGAAGGCGACCACAACATCGATTGCAAAATTGATGGTTTTGGCCCGATGAAGCTGAAATCAGAGTTCGTGAAAAAGAACTGATTTCCGCTCCCAACCGGATAACGTTCATTCATTATGTTGCCGGGGGCGCTTCGCTTGCCCGGCCTGGCACAAACCAGGCTGGATAAGACGCAGCCGCCATCCGGCGCATGCCTCCTGATTTCGAACTACACTTAACTGGCTTCTCTTCCCTGAGGTAAAGATTATGCCGTTAAGTCCCTATATCTCTTTTGCCGGTAACTGTGCCGACGCCATCGCGTATTATCAAAAAACGTTGGGCGCAGAACTCATGTATAAAATCAGCTTCGGTGAAATGCCCAAATCGGCGCAGGACAGCGAAGAGGGTTGCCCTTCCGGAAGGGTATTTCCTGATACCGCTATTGCTCACGCCAACGTACGTATTGCTCACAGCGACATCATGATGAGCGATGCCATGCCATCAGGCAAAGCTCACTATTCCGGATTCACGCTGGTTCTCGACACGCAAAATGTCGACGAAGGGAAGCGCTGGTTTGACAATCTCGCCGCCGAGGGTCAAATCGAAATGGACTGGCAGGAAACCTTCTGGGCGCATGGTTTCGGTAAAGTCAGCGATCGCTACGGCGTGCCGTGGATGATCAACGTCGTCAAACAGTCACAGCCCGCCGGGTAATCTAACGGGAGGCATGCCTCCCGTTTTGTCATCAAACCCGCCTTAACTCTTCATCAGTAAGTCACATCTTCTTAACCCAAACGTCATATTGATCCGCCACGATGGAGCCACTTTTTTTAGAGAGGCCGCATCATGGAAACGATCATTCGCGTCGAAAAGCTCTCCAAATCATTTAATCAGCATCAGGCGCTGCATGCGGTTGATCTGAACATCTGTTCCGGTGAGATGGTGGCTCTGCTTGGGCCGTCGGGTTCCGGCAAATCCACCCTTTTACGTCATTTAAGCGGTTTGATTACCGGGGATAAATCACCGGGCAGTCACGTCGAACTGCTTGGCCGCACGGTTCAGCACGAAGGCCGGCTGGCGCGCGATATTCGCAAAAGCCGTGCCCATACCGGCTACATCTTCCAGCAGTTCAATCTGGTCAACCGCCTGACGGTGCTGGAGAACGTGCTGATTGGCGCACTGGGCAGTACGCCGTTCTGGCGCACCTGTTTTAGCTGGTTTAGCGCAGAGCAGAAACAGCGCGCATTACAGGCGCTGACCCGCGTCGGGATGGCGCACTTTGCCTGGCAGCGCGTCTCAACCCTTTCAGGCGGCCAGCAGCAGCGTGTGGCGATCGCCCGTGCGCTGATGCAACAGGCCAAAGTGATCTTCGCCGACGAGCCGATTGCCTCTTTGGATCCGGAATCGGCGCGCATTGTGATGGACACCCTGCGCGACATCAATCAGACCGACGGGATCACCGTCGTCGTCACGCTGCATCAGGTGGATTACGCCCTGCGCTACTGCGAACGCATTATCGCGCTACGTCAGGGTCACGTCTTCTATGACGGAAGCAGTCAGCTCTTTGATAACGAACGATTTGATCATCTCTACCGCAGCATGAACCGCGTCGAACAGAACGCGCAGGCTGCTTAATTCAAAAAGACCAGGCGTTATTGGCGCAGACAGACTGAAGGCGGCCAGCGTGGAAAAACCGGAGCGTACACGTAGTACGTGAGGATTTTGAGCACTGCCCGAATTCAGGCTGGCAAGTGAAATAGCCTGGAACAAAGTGAGAAATGGAAATGAGCTATAAAACCGTTGCCGCGCTGGCCTTTACCAGCATGTTCAGCCTCAGTACGTTATTAAGCCCGGCCCATGCCGAAGAGCAGGAAAAAGCGCTGAACTTTGGCATTATTTCAACTGAATCACAGCAAAACCTGAAACCGCAATGGGACCCGTTCCTGAAGGATATGGAGAAGAAACTGGGCATGAAAGTAAATGCCTTCTTCGCCCCGGATTACGCCGGGATCATTCAGGGAATGCGCTTTAACAAAGTCGATATCGCCTGGTACGGCAACCTCTCGGCAATGGAAGCCGTGGATCGCGCCAACGGACAGGTCTTTGCGCAAACCGTCGCTGCTGATGGATCGCCGGGTTACTGGAGCGTGTTGATCGTTAACAAAGACAGTCCGATCAACAACCTCGACGATCTGATCGCCAAACGCAAAGATCTCACCTTCGGTAACGGCGATCCTAACTCCACCTCCGGCTACCTGGTTCCAGGCTATTACGTCTTCGCGAAAAACAATATCGCCGCGAGTGATTTCAAACGCACCGTTAACGCCGGTCACGAAACCAACGCCCTTGCGGTTGCCAACAAGCAGGTGGATGTCGCCACCAACAATACTGAAAACCTCGATAAGCTGAAAACCTCCGCCCCCGACAAGCTGAAAGCGCTGAAGGTGATCTGGAAGTCACCGCTGATCCCAGGCGACCCGATCGTCTGGCGTAAAAACCTCTCCGAAACCACCAAGGACAAGGTGTACGACTTCTTCATGAACTACGGCAAAACGCCGGAAGAGAAAACGGTTCTGGAACGCCTGGGCTGGGCACCGTTCCGCGCCTCCAGCGATCTGCAACTGGTGCCGATTCGCCAGCTCGCGCTGTTTAAAGAGATGCAGGGCGTGAAGGACAACAACGGACTGAACGAAGAAGAGAAAACCAGCAAAACCTCGGCGCTGAAAGCGCAACTGGATGACCTTGACCGCCTGACCGCGGCGCTCAGCGCGATGACCAGCGTCACCAAAGCGGTGCAGTAAACCAGGTGCTCAAATTGTAGGCCTGATAAGCGCAGCGCCATCAGGCAATGACAGTAATGTGTAGGCCGGATAAGGCAACGCCGCCATCCGGCAAAGGCGTGAATGCCGGATGACGACGCAAACGCGTCTTATCCGGCCTACCGCCAACACACATTTATAGGAAGCAACTATGCAAACCATCACCGTTGCCCCACCCAAGCGCAGTTGGTTCTCGCTACTGAGCTGGGCCATTTTACTCGCCGTGCTGGTGGTGTCGTGGAAAGGTGCCGAAATGGCTCCCCTCACGCTGATTCAGGACTCCGGCAACATGGCGACTTTTGCCGCCGATTTCTTCCCGCCCGATTTCAGCCAGTGGCAGGATTATCTCGGCGAAATGGCCGTCACTCTGCAAATCGCCGTCTGGGGAACTGCGCTGGCGGTGATCCTCTCCATTCCCTTCGGTCTGATGTGCGCCGATAACCTCGTCCCCTGGTGGATCTATCAGCCGATGCGAAGGGCGATGGACGCCTGCCGCGCCATCAACGAAATGGTTTTCGCCATGCTGTTTGTTGTCGCTGTCGGTCTGGGTCCGTTTGCCGGCGTCATGGCGCTGTTTATCCACACCACCGGCGTCCTTTCGAAGCTGTTGTCCGAAGCGGTCGAAGCCATTGAACCGGGGCCGGTTGAAGGGATTCGCGCCACCGGCGCCAACAAAATTGAAGAGATCCTCTACGGGGTTTTACCACAGGTCATGCCGCTGTTGATCTCCTATTCGCTGTACCGCTTTGAATCCAACGTCCGCTCGGCAACCGTGGTGGGCATGGTGGGTGCAGGGGGTATCGGCGTGACGTTGTGGGAGGCGATTCGCGGTTTTCAGTTCCAGCAAACCTGCGCCCTGATGGTGTTGATCATCGTGACCGTCAGCCTGCTGGATTTTCTCTCCCAGCGTTTACGTAAGCACTTTATCTGATGAGCGAGGCGTTGATTGCTATGCACTTGTCTACACATCCGACCAGCTATCCGACGCGTTATCAGGAGATTGCCGCGCGACTTGAGCAGGAGCTTCGCCAACACTACCGCTGCGGTGATTACCTGCCCGCCGAACACCAGCTTGCCGCCCGTTATGAGGTCAACCGCCACACGCTGCGCCGCGCCATCGACCAGTTGGTTGAACGCGGCTGGGTTCAACGTCGTCAGGGAGTCGGCGTGCTGGTGCTGATGCGCCCGTTCGATTACCCGCTTAACGCCCAGGCGCGTTTTAGCCAGAACCTGCTGGATCAGGGCAGCCATCCCACCAGCGAAAAGCTGCTGGCGGTACTGCGCCCGGCCTCAAGCCATGTCGCCGATGCGCTCAGCGTGCAGGAAGGCGATAACGTTATTCACCTGCGCACCCTGCGCCGGGTCAACGGCATCGCGCTGTGTCTGATTGATCACTACTTTTCCGACCTCACGCTCTGGCCGCTGTTGCAGGGCTTTAACCACGGATCGTTGCATGACTACCTGCGCGAGCAATCGGGGCTGACGCTTAAACGGACCCAGACACGGATCAGCGCCCGCCGTGCGCAGGCGAAAGAGAGCAAAGTGCTGGAGATCCTCAATATGGCGCCGCTGCTTTGCGTGCGCACCCTTAACCACCGTGAAGGCGAAGAACGTGCGACGGAGTACTCCGTCAGCCTGACCTGCGCCGACATGATCGAATTCACCATGGAGCACTGAATGCATTTCGATACCGCCACCCGCCAGCGCTGGATGCGCGCGCTGGCCTATAGCAAAGCCGATGCCCTGAATGCGCGACTCCAGGCGCTTAAGCTGGCACCGGAATATGACCTGATCCGCGCCCCGGAAACCGGGCTAATGCAAATTCAGGCGCGAATGGGCGGCACAGGTAACCGCTTCTTTGCCGGAGATACCACCCTGACCCGCGCGGTCGTGCGCCTCAAAAGCGGTACGCTGGGCTATAGCTACCTGCTGGGGCGTAACAAATACCACGCCGAGCAGTGCGCCGTCATCGACGCCTTACTCCAGGAATCCCCCCATTTTCAGAACCTGATGGAAACCCTTATTTACCCGCTGGAGGCGGAACGCGAGGCGGAAATCACTGCCCGGCGCGCCGAAGTCAACACCAGCCGGGTCGACTTCTTTACGCTGGTACGCGGAGATAACGAATGACCTTACAGACCGCTTTTACCCTGCCCGTTCAGGACGCTCAACAGAGCTTTCGCCGCCTGCTGAAAGCCATGAGCGAGCCGGGCGTGATCGTAGCGTTGCATCAACTGAAACACGGCTGGCAGCCGCTGAACCTTGCCACCACCAGCGTGTTGCTGACGCTGGTCGATGGCGATACCCCCGTCTGGTTGTCGCCTGCGGTGAACAACGATATCTCCCGCCAGAATCTGCGTTTTCACACCAACGCCCCGATGGTCGATCAACCGCAACAGGCGACCTTTGCGGTGGCTGACGAGCGCATCAGCGGCGAGCAGCTTAACGCACTGTCCGCCGGTTCCGCCGTGGCGCCGGAAACCAGCGCCACGCTGATAGTCCAGGTGTCCAGCCTGAGCGGTGGACGCATGCTACGTCTGACCGGCGCGGGTATCGCGGAAGAGCGGATGGTCGCGCCACAACTGCCAGAGTGTCTGATCCACGAACTCACCGAGCGCCCGCACCCGTTTCCGCTGGGTGTTGACCTTATCCTCACCTGCGGCGAACGTCTGCTGGCGATTCCGCGAACCACCCATGTGGAGGTGTGCTGATGTACGTCGCCGTCAAAGGGGGTGAAAAGGCAATAGCCAACGCCCACGCGTTACAGGAGAACCGTCGCCGGGGCGATACTGCCGTGGCAGAACTGAGTGTGGCGCAGGTAGAACAGCAGATGAACCTGGCCGTTGACCGCGTAATGACCGAAGGCGGTATTGCCGATCGCGAACTGGCGGCGCTGGCGCTCAAGCAGGCCAGCGGTGATAACGTCGAAGCCATCTTTCTGCTGCGAGCCTATCGCACCACGCTGGCGAAACTGGCGGTGAGTGAACCGCTAAACAGCGCGGAAATGCGTCTGGAGCGCCGTATTTCCGCCGTCTACAAAGACATTCCCGGCGGACAACTCCTGGGACCGACCTACGATTACACCCATCGCCTGCTCGATTTTACCCTGCTGGCGAATGGCGAAACGCCGCCGTTACGCACAGCAGAAAGTACGCAGGAAGACGCCCCGCACGTCTTTTCGCTGCTGGCGAACCAGGAGCTGGCGAAGCGTGAAGAAGATAATGGCGCCGCGCCAGACGATATCACCCGCACGCCGCCGGTTTACCCCTGCTCCCGTGCTTCTCGTTTACAGCAGTTGATGCGAGGTGATGAAGGGTATCTGCTGGCGCTGGCCTACTCCACCCAGCGCGGTTATGGGCGCAATCACCCGTTTGCCGCCGAAATCCGCAGCGGTTATGTTGCGCTGGAAACCGTAGCGGAAGAGTTGGGATTTGCGGTCAACGTCGGCGAACTGCTGATGACCGAATGTGAAATGGTCAACGGCTTTGTCGCCCCGGACAACGACACGCCCCACTTTACCCGTGGCTACGGACTGGTATTCGGTATGAGCGAACGCAAAGCCATGGCAATGGCGCTGGTGGACCGATCCTTACAGGCACCTGACTACGATGAAACGGTTACGGGACCGGCGCAGGACGAAGAGTTTGTGCTGGCGCACGCGGATAACGTCGAGGCGGCGGGTTTCGTTTCACACCTCAAACTTCCCCACTACGTCGATTTCCAGGCCGAACTGGAACTGCTCAAACGTCTGCAACAGGAGGCTGCCCGTGACCGCTAATCTCTCTGGCTACAATTTCGCTTATCTGGACGAGCAGACCAAACGCATGATCCGCCGCGCGATACTCAAAGCGGTGGCGATCCCAGGCTATCAGGTGCCATTCGGCGGACGCGAAATGCCGATGCCTTACGGCTGGGGAACCGGCGGGATCCAGATCACCGCCAGCGTGATTGGCGAGCCGGACGTGCTGAAGGTTATCGATCAGGGGGCGGATGACACGACTAACGCCGTATCGATCCGCAACTTCTTTAAACGCGTCACCGGCGTCAATACTACGGAACGCACGGAAGACGCCACGCTTATCCAGACCCGCCACCGGATCCCGGAAACGCCGCTGACAGAAGATCAGATCCTGATCTTCCAGGTGCCGATCCCCGAACCGCTGCGCTTTATCGAACCGCGCGAGACGGAAACGCGCACCATGCATGCGCTTGAAGAGTACGGGATCATGCAGGTGAAACTGTACGAAGATATCGCCCGCTTCGGTCACATCGCGACAACCTACGCCTATCCGGTGAAGGTCAATGGCCGCTATGTGATGGATCCGTCGCCTATTCCAAAATTCGATAACCCGAAGATGGACAGGATGCCCGCCCTCCAGTTGTTTGGCGCGGGACGCGAAAAACGGATCTACGCCGTCCCCCCGTATACCCGCGTGGAAAGTCTCGATTTTGACGATCATCCGTTCACCGTGCAGACCTGGGATGCGCCCTGCGCCATCTGCGGCTCAACGCACAGTTATCTTGATGAAGTGGTGCTCGATGACACCGGCAAACGCATGTTTGTCTGCTCCGACACTGATTATTGCCGCCAACAGAGTGAGGCTCTCAGCCAATGACGCAACCACTGCTTTCGGTTAACAACCTGACCCATCTCTACGCGCCGGGCAAAGGCTTTAGCGATGTCTCTTTTGACCTGTGGCCTGGCGAAGTGCTGGGCATTGTCGGGGAGTCGGGTTCTGGCAAAACGACGCTACTGAAATCCCTCTCTTCCCGTCTGACGCCGCAGTCAGGCGAGATTCAGTACCAGCAACATTCGCTGTATGCCATGAGCGAAGCCGACCGCCGCCGCCTGCTGCGCACTGAATGGGGCGTGGTACATCAGCACCCGCTGGACGGCCTGCGTCGTCAGGTTTCGGCGGGCGGTAATATCGGCGAACGCCTGATGGCGACCGGCGCGCGTCATTACGGTGAGATCCGCGCCACCGCCCAGCGCTGGCTGGAGGAGGTCGAAATTCCGGCGTCACGCATCGACGATCTGCCGACCACCTTTTCCGGCGGAATGCAGCAGCGTCTGCAAATCGCCCGCAATCTCGTTACCCACCCGAAGCTGGTCTTTATGGATGAGCCAACCGGCGGCCTCGACGTCTCCGTGCAGGCGAAGTTGCTGGATCTGCTGCGCGGCCTGGTGGTGGAACTGGATCTGGCAGTGATCATTGTCACCCACGATCTCGGCGTGGCGCGCCTGTTAGCGGACCGCCTGCTGGTGATGAAGCAGGGCCAGGTGGTGGAAAGTGGATTAACCGACCGGGTGCTCGACGATCCGCACCATCCTTATACCCAGTTACTGGTGTCGTCGGTATTGCAGAACTGATTTTTGCCGGATGACGGCTGCGCCTTATCCGGCCTACGGACCTACGGATCGGTGTTGTGTGTAGGCCTGATAAGCAACGCGCCATCAGGCAATCGAACGCAAAAATGCGTAAAGAGGATAAAAATGAACGCGATCCGCGTTGAAAACGTCAGTAAAACCTTTGTACTCCACCAGCAAAACGGCGTGCGCCTGCCGGTGCTGCAAAACGCCTCGCTGGAAGTGAAAAACGGCGAATGCGTCGTGCTGCACGGCCATTCAGGCAGCGGGAAATCCACGCTCCTGCGTTCGCTGTATGCTAACTATTTACCCGACGAAGGGCACATTCATATTCACCATCACGACGACTGGGTGGATCTGGTGCAGGCCCCGGCGCGCAAAGTGCTGGAAGTCCGCCGCACCACGATCGGCTGGGTGAGCCAGTTTTTGCGGGTTATCCCGCGGATCTCCGCGCTGGATGTGGTGATGCAGCCGCTGCTGGATCTCGGCGTACCGCGCGAGACATGCGCCGCCAAAGCTGCAAGCCTGCTGACCCGCCTGAACGTGCCGGAACGCCTGTGGCATCTCGCGCCATCCACCTTTTCCGGTGGGGAACAACAGCGCGTCAACATCGCACGCGGATTTATCGTCGATTACCCCATTTTGTTACTTGATGAGCCAACCGCCTCGCTGGACGCGAAAAACAGTGCTGCCGTAGTAACGCTGATTGAAGAAGCGAAAGCGCGCGGTGCGGCGATTGTCGGCATTTTTCACGATCACACTGTGCGCGACCGCGTGGCGGATCGATTGCACCTGATGGGGACAACACCATGATTATCAACAACGTAAAGCTGGTGCTGGACGATGAAGTGGTGCAGGGATCGCTGGAAATTCAGGATGGTGTAATTCGCGCCGTTGCCGAAAGCCAGAGTCGTCTTCCGGATGCGCTGGATGGCGGAGGCGGCTGGCTGCTGCCAGGGCTTATCGAACTTCACACCGACAATCTCGACAAATTCTTTACCCCCCGCCCGAAGGTAGACTGGCCCGCTCATTCGGCGATGAGCAGCCACGACGCGCTGATGGTCGCCAGCGGCATTACAACCGTGCTGGATGCCGTCGCGATTGGCGATGTCCGTGACGGCGGCGACCGTCTGGAAAATCTGGAGAAGATGATTAACGCCGTGGAGGAGACACAAAAACGTGGGGTCAACCGCGCTGAACATCGCCTGCACTTGCGCTGCGAATTACCGCATCATACCACGCTTCCCCTGTTCGAAAAGCTGGTGGGGCGTGAGCCGGTGACGCTGGTTTCGCTGATGGATCACTCACCGGGACAGCGTCAGTTTGCCGATCGCCAGAAGTATCGTGAGTACTATCAGGGTAAGTATTCGCTGACCGATGAACAGATGGCCCGCTACGAAGAGGAACAACTGGCACTGGCGGCACGCTGGTCGCAGCCCAACCGTACCGCCATCGCGCAATTGTGTCGCGAACGCAACATTGCGCTGGCAAGCCACGATGACGCGACCTGCGGACATGTACAGGAATCACATCAACTTGGTAGCGTGATCGCTGAATTTCCCACCACGTTCGAAGCCGCAGAAGCCTCACGCCAGCACGGTATGAATGTGTTAATGGGCGCACCGAACATTGTGCGCGGCGGCTCTCACTCCGGCAACGTCGCAGCGCATAAGCTCGCGGAACGGGGGCTACTGGATATTCTCTCCTCAGATTACTACCCCGCCAGTCTGCTGGATGCGGCATTTCGCGTGGCAAATGATGAGAGCAATGGCTTCTCGCTTCCCCAGGCTATCCGTCTGGTGACAGCGAACCCGGCGCGTGCGCTTAACCTCAGCGATCGCGGCACGATCGCCGAAGGAAAACGCGCCGACCTGGTGCTCGCACACCGCAAAGGCGATCACGTCCACATCGACCACGTCTGGCGTCAGGGGAAAAGGGTGTTCTGACTATGGGAAAACTGATCTGGTTGATGGGGCCATCTGGCTCCGGGAAGGACAGTTTGCTGGCGGAACTTCGCCAGCAGGAACATGCGCAACTGCTGGTGGCGCACCGCTACATCACCCGCGCGGCAAATGCCGGAAACGAAAATCATATCGCCCTGAGCGAACAGGAATTTTTTACCCGCGCCGGGCACAATCTGCTGGCGCTGAGCTGGCACGCCAACGGTTTATACTATGGCATCGGCGTGGAAATCGATCTCTGGCTCAACGGGGGCTTTGATGTGGTGGTGAATGGCTCACGCGCGCATCTCCCTCAGGCACAAGCCCGCTATGGTACGGCGCTAATGCCGGTCTGTTTGCAGGTTTCCCCTGCGATTCTGCGCCAGCGTTTACAGGCGCGCGGACGGGAAAATGAAACGGAGATCGCCGCGCGTCTCGAACGGGCCGCCCGCTATGCCCCGTTTGACTGCCATACGCTGAATAACGACGGAAGTTTACGCCAGTCCGTCGAGGCACTATTAACGTTGATGGGACGTAAGGAGAAACACCATGTCTGCCTGTGAACTTCGGCGCGCCACGGCGCAAGACATCGAGGCCGTGTATGCACTCATCTGCGAACTGAAGCAAACCCGGTTTGATTACCCGACCTTTCGCGCCGGGTTCACCGCTAATTTGCAGGATACCCGACTGCACTATCAACTGGCGCTGCTTGAGGGCCAGGCGGTTGGGTTGATTGGCCTGCATCTGCAGTATCATTTACATCACGCCAACTGGATTGGCGAGATTCAGGAACTGGTGGTGATGCCGCAGGCGCGTGGTTTGCGAATTGGCAGCCAGCTACTGGCCTGGGCGGAACAGGAAGCCCGTGAAGCAGGCGCGGAAATGACAGAGCTGTCCACCAGTGTGAAACGCCATGACGCGCACCGTTTTTACCTGCGCGAAGGCTACGAACAGAGCCATTTTCGCTTCACGAAAGCGCTTTGAGGTGACCGATGAGTCTGAGCATTACGTTAAGCGGAACGGGCGGCGCCCAACAGGTGCCGGTGTTTGGCTGCGACTGCGCCGCCTGTCGTCGCGCACGCTCACAGCAACAGTACCGCCGACGCCCGTGCAGCGGCGTGGTCACATTCAACGAAACGGTAACGCTGCTGGATGCTGGAATTCCGCATTTGATGGACGACTGGCCGGCGGGCAGCTTCCGGCAGTTTCTGCTCACCCACTACCATATGGATCATGTACAGGGACTGTTTCCGCTGCGCTGGGGCGTCGGTACGACCATTGCGGTGTATGGCCCTGCGGATGAACACGGCTGCGACGATCTGTTTAAACACCCCGGAATTCTGGATTTCAGCCATACCATCGAACCGTTTATGGTATTTGACCTACAGGGATTGCAGGTCACGCCGTTGCCCCTGAACCACTCGAAGCTGACGTTGGGTTATTTTCTGGAAACAGCGCACAGCCGCGTGGCATGGCTTTCGGATACCGCCGGGTTGCCCGACAAAACGCTCACTTTTTTGCAGAATAATCGCCCGCAGGTCATCGTGATCGATTGCAGCCATCCGCCGCGTCCGGAAACACCGCGTAACCACTGCGATTTGAATACGGTTATCGCGCTCAATGCGGTGATTCGCTGCCCGCGCGTCGTCCTCACGCACATCAGCCATCAGTTCGATGTCTGGCTGATGGAAAACGCGCTCCCACACGGCTTTGAAGCAGGTTATGACGGAATGCAAATTATGGTCGACTAGGACATATTGCGTACAATAAGACTTGTTAATCGGTCTCATATCACCTAAATTAAGACCAGTTAATAGGTCTTAAGGAGCGACTATGCCGCACATCATCTTGAGTGATACCACGGCCAGCGTGAGTGAATTAAAAAAGAATCCGATGGCGACCGTCAACGCCGGAGATGGTTATCCCGTCGCGATTCTGAACCGTAACCAGCCCGCTTTTTATTGTATTCCCGCAGCGCTTTACGAAAAAATGCTGGATGCTCTGGACGATCAGCAACTGGCAAAAATAGTAAATGAACGTAGCCAACAGCCGCTTGTGGAAGTGGATCTGGACAGCTACCTATGAGTTATACGGTAAAGTTCAGGGAAGACGCGCTGAAAGAATGGCAGAAACTTGATAAAGCCATTCAGCAGCAATTTGCCAAAAAACTGAAGAAATGCTGTGCCAATCCCCATGTCCCCTCAGCAAAGCTGAGGGGAATCAAAGATTGCTACAAAATCAAATTGAGAACCTCAGGCTTTCGCCTTGTTTACCAGGTGATAGATGACGTACTGGTTATCGCCGTCGTTGCTGTCGGTAAACGTGAGCGTAGTGAGGTTTATCAACTCGCCAGCGACAGACTGCGTTAACGCTCGTAATCCTCTTCCATCCTGCGCTCTTCGTCTTCCAGTTGTCGGCGCTCCTGATCAAGCTGGCGCTGGCGTTCATCCAGCTGGCGACGTCGGTCCTCAAACTGACGGCGACGGTCATCATACTGTCTGCGGCGATCGTCGCTCATTTCGCCCTGCCACCTGTCGTCACGCGAATCCTCATAATCTCGCCCACTATCCGGTTTGTAAGCGTCGTTGATCGCCTGCTGAATGTTGCCGATAGCGTCATCAATAATATCGGCATGGGCCGATACCGTGGTCAGCGACAGCAGGCTGAATAAAAAGAGCGTCGGAGTGCGTTTCATAGAACCAGCCTCAAAAAGGGACGCCTTCTACGTTAGTCAACACCCACAGAGGCGAGTAGCGGAGGAATCTCAAATCCTCCGTTGTTCAAGTGTCATAATCGCTTCTACGCGTTTTTGATGACGCCCTCCTTCGAACTCCGCATCCAGCCACGCATCGACAATCATCTTAGCCAGTTCCAGTCCTACCACCCGTGAACCAAACGCCAACACATTAGTGTCGTTATGCTTCTTCGAAAGCTGTGCCGAGTAAGGTTCACTACAGACGACCGCGCGGATGCCTGCGAACTTGTTCGCCGCTATCGAAATACCGACTCCCGTCCCACAAATCAGAATCCCCCCCTCCACCTCACCAGCAATAACAGCCTGCGCTACTTCACTGGCGTAGTTGGGATAGTCAGTACGCTCTGAGGAATACGTTCCCTTATCAATCACGTCGACGCCACGCAGCGCTAAATGCTTCAAGATATCCTTTTTCAGGATAAAACCTACATGATCACAGCCAAATGCTATCTTTTTCATCTATTTTCTACCATATCAAAAACTTCACAACAAAATAAAATTTGTGATTTCAATGGTATAAAAAGCACCCAAACTCACCATTAATCACCTTTACAAGTTGTTCTACACACATACTCTCAGCGATGCAATAGCAATCAGGACGAGGTCTTACTGAGCATAAAAATAACCACCAATCAACATTAACTGTTATAGCATTGTTTTTATTGTGTTTATTTTTAATCCCGTTTACAGCCAGCAGACAATTTTTCACAAAAACAAAAACTTTATAAATTTATTTTTTTTGTGAAGTTGTCGACATCTTTTCTGCGACTACTGTGATGATATAGTGGTGTCTTCATTTCAAGGACAAGAGAACGTAATGAGCCAGTCAGAGTTTGATGCAGCACTTCCAAATGGTATCGGGCTTGCGCCTTACCTGCGTATGAAGCAGGAAGGGATGACCGAGAACGAAAGCCGAATCGTGGAATGGTTACTCAAACCGGGGAACCTGAATTGCGCGCCAGCAATAAAAGATGTTGCGGAAGCGCTGTCCGTTTCTGAAGCCATGATTGTTAAAGTATCAAAGCTGTTGGGTTTCAGCGGTTTTCGGAATTTACGTAGCGCGCTGGAAGACTATTTTTCTCAGTCCGAGCAGGTATTACCTACCGAACTGGCCTTTGATGAAGCGCCACAGGACGTAGTGAACAAGGTGTTCAATATAACCTTGCGCACTATTATGGAAGGGCAATCGATCGTCAATGTCGATGAGATCCACCGTGCCGCACGCTTTTTCTTTCAGGCAAAACAGCGAGATTTGTATGGCGCGGGTGGGTCAAATGCTATTTGCGCAGACGTACAGCATAAGTTTTTACGTATTGGCGTACGCTGCCAGACCTATCCCGATGCGCATATCATGATGATGTCCGCATCGCTCCTGAAAGAAGGTGACGTGGTTCTGGTTGTCACACATTCAGGGCGAACCAGTGACGTCAAAGCGGCTGTCGAATTGGCTAAAAAGAACGGTGCAAAAATTATCTGTATCACCCACAGCTATCATTCACCGATTGCCAAACTGGCTGACTATATTATTTGCTCGCCAGCTCCGGAAACACCGTTATTAGGGCGTAATGCTTCAGCACGTATATTACAACTAACATTATTAGATGCTTTTTTTGTCTCAGTAGCACAACTCAATATTGAACAGGCAACCGTGAATATGCAAAAAACTGGCGCAATCGTTGATTATTTTTCACCAGGCGCGCTGAAATAACGACTCGTTGAGCTCATTTATACCTCCTCAATAATTCGATTGCGGGAAGGCGCAAGTGATTAAATTTCCTGGAGCGGCTCTCCGCTCGCTTCTGGAGTACACGAATGCAGCCAAAGCCCCGTCAGCTTGAAGTATGAAGGGGATATGGGAACAACACCCTACATTGAGAATACTATTATGAAAAAATACCTGAAATATTTCAGCGGCGCAGCTATAGGTTTAATGTTATCAACAAGTGCGTTTGCTACCGCTGAATATGCTGTTGTATTAAAAACACTTTCTAATCCATTTTGGGTGGATATGAAAAAGGGAATCGAGGATGAAGCAAAAACACTGGGCGTCAGTGTTGATATTTTTGCTTCACCTTCGGAAGGTGATTTTCAGTCTCAACTGCAGTTATTCGAAGACCTTAGCAATAAAAATTACAAAGGAATTGCCTTTGCCCCCTTATCCTCAGTGAATCTGGTCATGCCCGTTGCCCGTGCATGGAAAAAAGGGATCTATCTGGTCAATCTCGATGAAAAAATTGATATGGATAATCTGCAAAAAGCGGGGGGGAATGTGGAAGGTTTTGTGACTACCGATAATGTTGCCGTCGGGGCGAAGGGAGCGGAGTTCATTATTGATAAATTGGGCCCACAAGGCGGTGAAGTGGCGATTATTGAGGGCAAAGCCGGTAATGCTTCCGGAGAAGCTCGTCGTAATGGCGCGACAGAAGCATTCAAGAAAGTAAGCCAGATTAAACTGGTTGCCAGCCAGCCCGCCGACTGGGATCGCATTAAAGCACTCGATGTTGCTACCAACGTCCTTCAGCGTAATCCAGATATCAAAGCTATTTATTGCGCGAATGACACGATGGCCATGGGGGTTGCCCAGGCAGTCGCAAACGCGGGAAAAACGGGAACAGTACTGGTCGTCGGTACTGATGGTATTCCAGAAGCCCGCAAGATGGTCGAGGCGGGACAGATGACGGCGACCATTGCCCAGAATCCGGCAAATATTGGCGCAACGGGCCTTAAGTTAATGGTCGATGCCGCGAAATCAGGTCATGTAATCCCGATCAATAAAGCACCGGAATTTAAGCTGGTCGATTCTATATTAGTCACAAAGTAAATTTGTCAGCCTGATAAGCGCTGCGCCATCAGGTACTGGTTCAGCTTTTACGCCGGATGACGACGCGAGAGCGTCTTATCCGGCCTTTGCAGACATGAGAGCATTTATGGTCACGCCATATATATCGATGGCGGGGATCGGCAAATCCTTTGGTCCGGTTCACGCATTAAAATCGGTTGATTTAACTGTCTACCCATACGAAATACATGCGTTATTAGGGGAGAATGGTGCGGGTAAATCTACACTAATGAAAGTGTTAGCGGGAATACATGAACCCACCAAAGGCACTATTACGATTAATAACGTTAATTATGACAAGCTGGATCACAAGTTAGCGGCAAAACTCGGCATCGGTATTATTTACCAGGAGCTCAGTGTCATTGATGAGTTAACCGTTCTGGAAAATTTATATATTGGTCGTCATCTGACGAAAAAATTTTGTGGGGTGAATATTGTTGATTGGCGAGAAATGCGAGTACGCGCCGCCATGATGCTATTACGAGTAGGTTTAAAAGTCGATTTAGATGAGAAAGTCGCGAACTTATCGATAAGCCATAAACAGATGCTGGAAATTGCCAAGACGCTGATGCTCGACGCCAAAGTGATCATTATGGACGAGCCTACCTCCTCACTGACCAATAAAGAGGTGGACTATCTGTTTCTGATCATGAATCAGTTGCGTAAAGAGGGGACGGCCATTGTCTACATCTCTCATAAGCTGGCGGAAATTCGCCGCATTTGCGATCGCTACACGGTGATGAAAGACGGCAGCAGCGTATGCAGTGGCCTGGTCAGTGATGTGTCAAACGACGATATCGTCCGCCTGATGGTGGGTCGCGAGCTGCAAAATCGCTTTCACGTGATGAAGGAGAGTACCGGTAACCTTGAACGCGATACGGTATTTGATGTGCAGAACGTCACCAGTCGGGACCGGAAAAAGGTTCGTGACATCTCATTCAGCGTCAGTCGGGGAGAAATTTTAGGCTTCGCCGGGCTGGTCGGTTCCGGACGTACTGAGCTAATGGATTGCCTCTTTGGCGTGGATAAACGCGCGGGCGGTGAGATCCGCCTTAACGGCAAAATCATTTCCCCGCGTTCACCACTCGACGCCGTGAAAAAAGGAATGGCATACATCACCGAAAGCCGCCGGGATAACGGCTTTTTTCCCAACTTTTCTATCGCGCAGAATATGGCAATAAGCCGCAGTCTGAAACTTGGCGGCTATAAAGGTGCGATGGGCCTGTTTAATACAAATGACGAACAACGTACCGCCGAAACCCAGCGCGAACTGCTGGCGCTGAAGTGCCACTCGGTAAATCAAAACATTACGGAGCTCTCTGGCGGCAATCAGCAGAAGGTACTCATCTCCAAATGGCTGTGCTGTAACCCGGAAGTGATCATTTTCGATGAGCCAACTCGCGGAATCGACGTTGGCGCAAAAGCCGAAATTTACAAGGTGATGCGCCAATTGGCGGACGACGGAAAAGTCATCCTGATGGTGTCATCAGAACTCCCTGAAATTATCGCCGTCTGCGACCGTATCGCCGTGTTCTGCGAAGGACGACTGACGCAAATCCTGACAAATCGCGATTACATAAGCGAAGAGGAGATTATGGCATGGGCATTACCACAAGAGTAAAAGCCGAAGTGAACGAGAAGAAACCGTTCAATTTTGCGCTGTTCTGGGATAAATATGGCACTTTTTTTATCCTGGCGATTATCGTCGCCATTTTCGGTTCACTGTCGCCAGAATATTTTCTGACGACCAACAACATTACGCAGATTTTTGTGCAGAGTTCCGTGACGGTGCTGATCGGCATGGGCGAATTCTTCGCTATTCTGGTCGCCGGTATCGACCTCTCGGTTGGAGCGATACTGGCGCTATCCGGTATGGTAACCGCCAGATTAATGCTGGCAGGCGTCGATCCGTTCCTCGCGGCACTCATTGGCGGTGTGTTGGTCGGCGGTGTGCTGGGAGCCATCAATGGCTGTCTGGTCAACTGGACAGGTCTTCATCCTTTTATAATCACGCTTGGCACTAACGCTATTTTCCGTGGGATTACGCTGGTTATTTCCGACGCCAACTCGGTATACGGTTTCTCCTTTGACTTCGTGAACTTCTTTGCTGCCAGCGTGGCGGGAATACCTGTCCCTGTCATTTTCTCGTTGATTGTCGCCGTTATCCTCTGGTTTCTGACGACCCGCATGCGGCTGGGGCGCAATATTTACGCGCTGGGTGGTAACAAAAACTCGGCGTTTTATTCCGGGATTGATGTGAAATTTCACATTCTGGTGGTGTTTATCATCTCCGGTGTCTGTGCGGGACTGGCTGGCGTCGTATCCACGGCGCGATTAGGTGCCGCCGAACCCCTGGCCGGAATGGGTTTTGAGACTTATGCCATCGCCAGCGCCATCATCGGCGGTACCAGTTTCTTCGGTGGTAAGGGGCGTATTTTCTCTGTGGTGATTGGTGGTTTGATTATCGGCACCATCAACAACGGTCTGAATATTCTGCAGGTACAAACCTATTACCAATTGGTGGTGATGGGCGGATTAATTATCGCGGCAGTTGCCCTTGACCGTCTTATCAGTAAGTAAGGAATTGCTCATGAAAATCTCCCCCTCTTTAATGTGTATGGATCTGTTGAAGTTTAAAGAACAGATCGAATTTATCGACAGTCATGCGGATTACTTTCACATCGATATTATGGATGGTCACTTTGTGCCAAACCTGACTCTTTCACCATTCTTTGTAAGCCAGGTTAAAAAACTGGCGAGTAAACCGCTCGACTGCCATCTGATGGTCACTCGCCCACAGGATTATATTGGTCAACTGGCGATCGCTGGCGCGGATTTCATCACCCTGCATCCAGAAACGATCAACGGCCAGGCGTTTCGACTGATCGACGAAATCCGTCTTCATGGCATGAAAGTGGGGTTGATTCTCAACCCGGAAACGTCCATTGATGCGATGAAATACTATATTCATAAGGCCGACAAAATTACGGTCATGACGGTGGATCCCGGCTTCGCCGGACAGCCGTTCATTCCTGAAATGCTCGATAAAATTGCCGAACTCAGGGCGTGGCGCGAACGTCAGAACCTGGAATACGAAATCGAGGTCGATGGTTCCTGCAACCAGGCAACCTACGAAAAACTTATGGCAGCTGGCGCGGATGTCTTTATTGTCGGCACCTCCGGATTATTCAACCATGCGGAGAATATCGACGACGCATGGAAAATCATGATGGCGCAGATCCTGTCGGCAAAAAACGAGGTACAGCCTCATGCAAAAACAGCGTAACGTTGTGGCGGGCGTTGATATGGGGGCAACCCATATCCGTTTTTGCCTGCGGACAGCAGAGGGGGAAACCCTCTACTGCGAAAAAAAACGAACTGCGGAAGTGATAGCTTCCGGTGTGGCAGCAGGTATCACCGGAATGATTGACGAGCAACTTAAACACGTTCAGGCACATTGTCGAGGACTGGTCATGGGCTTTCCTGCGCTGGTTGGCAAAGATAAGCGTACTATTATTTCCTCCCCTAATCTGCCATTGACGCAGGAGGAGTTGCAGGGGCTCGCGGGTAAGCTGGAAGACGCACTGGGCTGCCCGGTGGAATTTTCTCGCGATGTTAACCTACAACTGTCCTGGGATGTGGCGGAAAATCGTCTCACGCAGCAACAGGTTCTGGCAGCCTATCTCGGCACTGGCATGGGTTTCGCGGTATGGATGAACGGTGCCCCCTGGACCGGAGCGCACGGTGTGGCAGGCGAGTTGGGTCATATACCCCAGGGCGATATGGCGCAACGCTGCGCCTGCGGCAACCCAGGATGCCTGGAAACGGTCTGCTCCGGGCTGGCACTAAAACGCTGGTACGAACAACAGCCCCGGGATTACGCGCTAAGTGAATTATTTGTTCATGCAAGCACGGAGCCATTCGTCCAGAATCTACTGGAAAGTGCAGCCCGGGCAATTGCCACCAGCATAAATCTGTTCGATCCCGATGCGGTGATTCTGGGTGGCGGCGTGATGGATATGCACGCCTTCCCACGAGAAACACTGATTACCCTGATCCAAAAATACCTGCGCCGTCCACTGCCGTATCAGGCAGTGCGTTTCATCACCGCTTCGTCTTCCGCCTTCAACGGCGCGCAGGGCGCGGCAACACTGGCGCAATCTCGTTTTTTATCCCCTTCTGACGCAGCACCTGCGCTAACTCAAACAGGTGCAACATGAAATACGCCTCGCCTAATGCGGGAAACATAACCCCGGCCCCGCGGCCACACCAATTCGTTGTCATTCGCGCAGATTCGTCACGTCAAATATGACGACAGCCTGTTTTTCGTCAGGGTTTTGACCAAAAATCGCCCGTAATATCAGGGAGAGCCCCCAATTTAAATGTGGCATAAAAGATGCATACTCAGGGCGACAAGCGTGTATACGCGATTTGATTAACTGGAGCGAAACCGATGAAAAAAGTCGTCACGGTTTGCCCGTATTGCGCATCAGGTTGCAAAATCAACCTGGTGGTCGATAACGGCAAAATCGTCCGGGCTGAGGCGGCGCAGGGGAAAACCAATCAGGGTACCCTGTGTCTGAAGGGCTATTACGGCTGGGATTTTATTAACGATACCCAGATCCTGACCCCGCGCCTGAAAACCCCTATGATCCGTCGCCAGCGTGGCGGCAAACTGGAATCTGTTTCCTGGGATGAAGCGCTGAACTACGTCGCCGAACGCCTGAGCGCCATCAAAGCGAAGTACGGCCCGGATGCGATCCAGACGACCGGCTCGTCACGCGGTACCGGGAATGAAACCAACTATATTATGCAAAAATTTGCGCGCGCCGTTATTGGTACCAATAACGTTGACTGCTGCGCTCGCGTCTGACACGGCCCTTCGGTTGCAGGTCTGCACCAGTCGGTCGGTAACGGCGCAATGAGTAATGCGATTAACGAAATTGATAACACCGATCTCGTGTTTATCTTCGGGTACAACCCGGCGGATTCCCACCCTATCGTGGCGAATCATGTGATTAACGCGAAACGGAACGGGGCGAAAATTATCGTCTGCGATCCGCGCAAAATTGAAACTGCGCGCATTGCCGACATGCACATCGCGTTGCGAAACGGCTCGAACATCGCGCTGTTGAACGCCATTGGGCATGTCATTATTGAAGAAAACCTGTACGACCAGGCGTTTGTCGCCGCACGTACGGAAGGTTTTGAAGAGTACCGTAAGATTGTCGAAGGCTATACGCCAGAATCCGTTGAGGACATCACCGGTATCAGCGCCAGTGATATTCGCCAGGCGGCGCGGATGTACGCCAGTGCGAAAAGCGCAACGATCCTCTGGGGAATGGGCGTTACCCAGTTCTATCAGGGTGTCGAAACCGTGCGTTCGCTCACCAGCCTCGCAATGCTGACCGGTAACCTCGGTAAACCGAGCGTCGGCGTGAACCCGGTACGCGGCCAGAACAACGTTCAGGGCGCGTGCGATATGGGCGCGCTGCCGGATACCTATCCTGGCTATCAGTATGTGAAAGATCCGGCTAACCGCGAAAAATTCGCCAAAGCCTGGGGCGTGGACAGCCTGCCTGCACACACTGGCTATCGCATCAGCGAATTGCCGCACCGTGCCGCGCATGGCGAAGTGCGCGCTGCGTACATCATGGGGGAAGATCCGCTGCAAACTGACGCGGAACTCTCTGCGGTACGTAAGGGCTTTGAGGATCTGGAACTGGTCATCGTGCAGGACATCTTCATGACCAAAACCGCGTCAGCGGCGGATGTGATTTTACCGTCGACCTCCTGGGGCGAGCATGAAGGGGTCTTTACCGCAGCGGACCGTGGCTTCCAGCGCTTCTTTAAAGCCGTTGAGCCGAAGTGGGATCTGAAAACCGACTGGCAAATCATCAGTGAGATCGCCACCCGGATGGGCTATCCGATGCACTACAACAACACCCAGGAGATCTGGGATGAGTTGCGTCATCTGTGCCCGGATTTCTACGGTGCGACTTACGAGAAGATGGGCGAACTGGGCTATATCCAGTGGCCTTGCCGCGACACGTCGGATGCCGATCAGGGAACCTCTTACCTGTTTAAAGAGAAGTTTGATACCCCGAACGGTATGGCGCAGTTCTTCACCTGTGACTGGGTTGCGCCGATCGACAAACTGACCGAAGAGTACCCGATGGTGCTGTCTACGGTGCGTGAAGTCGGCCACTACTCCTGTCGTTCAATGACCGGTAACTGTGCGGCTCTGGCTGCGCTGGCGGACGAACCCGGCTATGCGCAAATCAACACGGCCGACGCCGCGCGTCTGGGCATTGAAGATGAAGCGCTGGTTTGGGTTCACTCGCGTAAAGGCAAAATTATCACCCGTGCGCAGGTCAGCGATCGCCCGAACAAAGGGGCGATTTATATGACTTACCAGTGGTGGATTGGCGCCTGTAACGAACTGGTGACGGAGAACTTAAGCCCGATAACCAAAACGCCGGAGTACAAGTATTGCGCCGTGCGTGTCGAGCCCATCGCCGACCAGTCCGCTGCCGAGCAGTACGTGATTAATGAATACAATGCGTTGAAAACCCGTCTGCGCGAAACCGCAATGGGTTAACCACAACATTGAGCCTCAACAGCCTCCGCCCGGAGGCTGTTTTTTTATCCATACGATCTCTTTATACTATCCGTTCCGTACCTTATATAAAATTTAAAAATGAAATCACTTTTTGCATTGATGTTATTTATGACATTCTTTGCCCATGCTGCCACTCCTGAACCAGGAAGCCAGTATTTACAGGCAGCAGAGGCAGGTGACAGACGCGCGCAATATTTTCTTGCTGATAGCTGGTTCAGCTCCGGCGATTTGAGCAAAGCCGAATATTGGGCACAGAAATCCGCGGATAATGGCGATGCGGATGCCTGCGCGTTGCTGGCGCAAATCAAAATCACTAATCCGGTGAGTCTGGATTATCCCGAAGCGAAAACACTGGCTGAAAAGGCGGCCCAGGCCGGAAGCAAAGCGGGAGAAATCACCCTGGCGCGGATTCTGGTCAATACCCAGGCCGGTAAACCTGATTACGCCAAAGCCATTTCACTGCTGCAAAACGCCTCTGAAAATCTGGAGAGCGATGTCGCCGTAGACGCTCAAATGTTGCTTGGTCTGATTTACGCGAACGGCGTCGGGATTCCGGCAGACGACGACAAAGCGACCTGGTATTTCAAACGCAGCTCCGCAATTTCTCGTACCGGCTATTCGGAATACTGGGCGGGAATGATATTTCTCAACGGCGAAAAAGGCTTTATTGAGAAGAATAAACAGAAGGCGTTGCACTGGCTAAATTTGAGCTGTACCGAAGGATTCGATACCGGCTGTGAAGAGTTTGATCAATTGACAAATGAGTGAACTGGATTGCCTGATGGCGACGCTCCGCGTCTTATCAGGCCTACAAAGGATGTGTAGGCCGGATAAGCGAAGCGCCATCCGGCAACGCATTAACCGTTACTGTGCCGTTTTATCGAATTTGCCCAGCACTTCACGCTCATAGGCCAGCGCTTTTTTACGGTCAAATTTATGTTCCCACTTGGCAATAACCAGTACCGCCAGCGCATTCCCCACCACATTCAGCGCCGTACGCGCCATATCGAGAATACGGTCAACACCGGCAATAAAGGCCAGACCTTCCAGTGGGATCCCCACGCTGCCCAGCGTCGCCAGTAACACAACAAAAGAGACGCCCGGCACGCCCGCAATCCCTTTCGAGGTGACCATTAATGTCAGTACCAGCACGATTTCCTGCCACAGCGACAAGTCAATGCCGTACAACTGCGCGATAAAGATCGCTGCAATACTCTGGTACAGCGTGGAACCATCGAGGTTAAAGGAGTAGCCCGTCGGTACCACGAAACTGGTGATCGACGCCGGCGCGCCATACGCTTCCATCTTCTCGATGATACGCGGCAAAACGCTCTCGGAGCTGGCAGTGGAGTACGCCAGAATCAATTCGTCTTTCAGGATACGAATCAGGATCCAGACGCTCAGCCCGCAAAGACGTGCAACGATACCCAGCACCACCAGCGCGAAGAACAGGATCGCGAAATGAACCAGTAGCACCAGCTTCGCCAGCGGCCACAGGGAGGCAAAACCAAAGTTCGCCACCGTCACGGCAATCAGCGCGAACACACCGACCGGCGCGTAGCGCATCACCATGTGGGTGACTTTAAACATGGTTTCAGAAATGGAGCGGAAGACAGTGACCAGCGGTTCACGGTGCGATGCAGGCAGCGAGGAAAGCCCCAGGCCAAACAGTACCGAGAAGAAGATGATTGGCAGCATCTCACCTTTTGCCATCGATGCGACGACGTTAGTCGGCACCAGCGACAGAATCGTCCCCATCAGGCCATGCGCGTGGCTCTGTACTTCTGCCGTTGTATTTTGATATTTCGAAATATCCACCGTTGCCAGTTGCGACATGTCAATGCCGGAGCCTGGCTGGAACACATTCGCCAGCGTAATCCCGAGGATAATGGCGATGGTTGTGATCACTTCGAAATAGATAATGGTTTTCGCGCCGATACGGCCCAACTGTTTCGCATCGCCAACCCCGGCAATCCCGACAATCAGCGTGGAGATGACAATCGGCACCACGATCATTTTAATCAGATGGATAAAAATATCCCCTGCCGGAGAGAGCAGGTTTGCAATCAGCCACTCGCGGCTGTCGCTGTGATAATGCAGATAACTGCCGAGTAGAATGCCCAGCACCATGGCAATCAGGATCTGCCAGGCCAGACTGAGTTTAAAACTTTTCATAACGACGGACTTCCTCAATGGAACGCCATTCCTGCAAAAAGCACAGGAACAGTTACATACTGAAAGGGTATGAATTGTGTTGCGTTGGTTTATCGATTTTATTAACGCTTACGCCCTGAATCATTCGCGTTGCAGGAAGGCGGCGACGCAGCGAATCCCCAGGCGCTTACATCAGTAAGTGAGTGGGGTGAGCGAGGAGCGCCAACATACCTACAGCTTGAAGTATGACGGGTGTATAATCAGTACCATTTGCAGGGCGCATTGCGCAACCCTCTAAGAACGGGGCTTTACGATTAAAAAATGCATAATAACGCGAATTTATGGCGATTATTATGAATAACTATTTGTTATGGAAAGATTTTTAAATCACAGTTTTTGAATTATAACTATCGTGAATTATTTTTCTCAAAACGTTCATTTGCCTGTTTTTTATTCAGCAATCACGGCTAAAATCACAAAAAAAGAAAATTATTTCTGTCGATTCTGCAGCAGTTTCGCCATATTGATAGCATCAATGACCTGCGCGCGATTGACCCGTTGCGAGTTCGAATCAAGGACTTTTTGCCACTGTGAAATCGCTTGTGGGTAATTCGCCTGCAAAAATGCATCCGAGGCCAGAAGCATCAATGCCGTGACCTCCGAGGCATCCAGCGCCAGAGCCTTATCAATCATCTCTCGCGTCGGCGGCGTCATATGCTGCCCGGCCTGGTAATAGAGTACTGTCGCTAACGCTGAGTAGATCTCGGCATTCTCTCCACGCAGACGCAGCGCCTGACGATACGCCAGCAGCGCATTATCGTAATCGTTACGCCACAGGTAATATTCACCGAGCAGCGCCCACTTTTCACTGTCCTGCGGATTGGCGCGGATCTGCTTTTGCAGCGCCAACAACTGAGCTTCAACCGTTGGTGTTTGTGCAAATTCATAAAGCGGATCGGCTCGTCGCGTTAGTTCGTGACGCACAGCCTGCCATTTTGGCGACAGCAGATAACCACAGAGGCAGGCGATGATCATCAGCACCACGGCCAGTGCCAGTCGTTTGACGGGGACAGGACGTAACGGTTCAGGATGCCTCATCGCTCCCCCCTTTTCGCCTGGCCACACGCCACAAAATCCCGCCTGTCAGCAGGAGCAACAGGCACGGCAGCGCCCACAGTACGAACGTTTGCGCAGTCAGCGGCGGGTTATAACGGACAAAATCACCATAGCGTTCGGTCATCCATGCGGTGATTTCGGCTTCGCTTTTTCCTTCCGCCACCATGGTGTAAACCTGGTGACGCATACTGACCGCCACCGGCGCATTGGATTCCAGCAAGTTTTGGTTCTGGCACTGCGGACAGCGTAACTGGCTGGCAATGGACAACGCCTTTTCCTGCTGCTGCGGATTGTCAAAAACCCAGGTATCCACAACCTGGGCGCGGGCTGTAAAAGAGATAACAAGCAGTAAGATAAACGCAATTATTGTGCCTGATGGCGCTGCGCTTATCAGGCCTACGCCGTGCTTAAACCGTACGCCGCCATCCGGCAAAAATTCCCGCGGATTACGCATCACGCTTTCTCCCTCGCCAGCCACTGAGTAACGCCCCGGCAATCATTAGCAGTCCGCCGCCCCATATCCAGCGCACGCCGCTCTGTACGTACAGCCGCATGGCATACCGATCCTGTCCGGTTTTTTCCCCCATCACCGCATACCAGTCGTGCAGCAGACTCCAGCGAATACCCGGTTCCATCATCTGCTGGCGGCGTGCCGGGTAAAAGCGTCGTTCCGGCGTCAGGCTGCCAATCCGTTTTTCGCCCTGCCACAGCGAAATAAGCGCCTTTTCAGTGGTGTAGTTTCCTTTCGCGGCAAGATCCAGCCGTTCAAAGCGGAAGGTATACCCTGCCAGTTCAACCCGTTGGCCTGCACTCAAATTCAGACTGATCTCCTGACGACTGCCGCTGGAGACAACGATGCCTGCCGCGAAGACCAGCACGCCGGTATGCGCCAATAGTGCCGGAAGCGTGCGCCGTAGCGATCCGCTCCGGTTTTTCACCAGGGTGATAATAATCACTGCCAGCATCAGCAGACCAAACGGCAGCGTGGCGCGGTTGAAATAAGGCGCCCCCACGGAGAGTTTTCCCCACCCCAGCAGGCCGTAGACCATCGGGTACAGCGTCCCCATCAGTACAACCAGCAGCACCGCGCAAAACAGCAAAAGTGCAGCCAGAATCAGTAACTCACGCGACTTTCCACCCAACCGCAGCGTCTGTGGATGCTCCCGCGCTCGCCAGCCGTAAAGACCGAGCGCAGCCAGGCTCAGGGTGGCAAATAACGCAAACAACGGCACGGCGCGGACGTTATCCAGCGCAAAAGCATGTACGGAAACGAGAATGCCAGAGCGGACAATCAATGTTCCTAACAAAGAGAGGATTAGGGTGACAATCGCCAGCAACAGCGACCAGTGGCGGAACATGCCGCGCTCACGCGACACGTACAGGCTGTGCAGCAGCGCGCTGGCGGAAAGCCAGGGTAATAAAGAGGCGTTTTCAACTGGGTCCCAGAACCACCAGCCGCCCCAGCCCAGCTCACAATAGGCCCACCAGGAGCCAAGAATGATGCCGAGCGTCAGCGCACACCAGCCGGGCAGCGCCCAGCGCCAGCATACCCAGGCGGTGGTTTTGGTGAATGTCCCTTGCAGCAGCGAGGCCAGCGCCACGCCTGCCGCGACCATCAATCCACCGTAACCCAGATACAGTAATGGCGGATGCAGAATCAGCCCCAGATGTTGCAACATCGGGTTGAGATCGCGCCCTTCTATGGCTGGGGGAAAGATGCGGACAAACGGATCGGACCATACCACCACAAACAGCAGCAATAACGCCGTGATAACCGAGAGTACAGTGAG
Source organism: Citrobacter amalonaticus (assembly GCF_037053465.1). Classification (GTDB taxonomy): domain Bacteria; phylum Pseudomonadota; class Gammaproteobacteria; order Enterobacterales; family Enterobacteriaceae; genus Citrobacter_A; species Citrobacter_A amalonaticus_H. The sequence continues at coordinate 14,500 of NZ_JBALIF010000015.1, read as the reverse complement.
CGTGAGCGGAAACAGGGAATCAGACTCATGGCGGTAGCACCAGGCAAACAGCGCACTCCAGCCGGACAAAAACAGCACCCACAGCAGCAGTGAACCTTCATGCCCGCCCCACACCGCCGCCAGTTTGAGTCCCCATGACAACAGGCTATGGCTGTGTTGCGCCACATAGATGACCGAGAAGTCGCTGGTCAGAAAGCAGAACACCAGAATGATGAAAGCGAGCAGCAGGAAAGCAAATTGCCCCCAAACGCCCACACTCGCCAGGCGCATCACGCCCTGCCAGCGCCGCCGAATACCTGTCAGCACGGCGATCGGGGTCAACAGGCTGACCCCGAGACTGAGTAACAGCGCCAGAAAACCGGCTTCAGGAAGGAGAACGTCCAGAAATCACCTTACGCTACGGTTAGCTGTCCTGCATAGAGAATGAAAAAGCGCAGTAACAGTACGCCAGTCAGGCTGGCACCACACACCGCCAGCACACCGTGAAAGGTGGAATGGCGACTGGCCCAGGGTTTGAGCAGCATTGGAACAAGTAATCCCAGCCCTGCCACGCCAAGCCAGAACCACCAGGTCCAGAATCCACCGCCCAACGCCGCCGACAGCGCGCGCATTTTGCCGTCATCGCCCAGCGCTAACCCAACAAAGAATGCGGCCAGCAGGAAGATTTCCAGCCACACCACCGGGGTTTCCATACGGTGTACAAAATGCGCCTCCGTACTGTGCGGATTCCCCCGCTGCCGAAGAGCCATCGCGATAAGCGCCACGGCAGCACCGGATGAGATCCCGGAAAACAGAAACAGCACCGGCAGAATCGGGTTATTCAGGAACGGGTAGGATTTCAACGCCGACAGCAGAAAGCCGGTGTACGCCCCCAGCAGCACGGCCAGCACCAGCATCAGCGTTTCAAGTCCACGGTGGAACGGCGTCAGCATCGTCAGGACTTTCTGCACCAGCCCGAGACGTGGAAACCAACGCTGTTGCAGGACAATAAGCTCTTTTTCAAAGATTTTCGCCAGCCACAGGATCAGTACGACCATATAAAGCTGGAACAGCATGACCCCCATCGACATGACCGACGTCATGCTGTAGTGGAACATCAGTTTCCAGAAGGTCCAGGGACGCGTCAGGTGGAAAACCAGAATCAGCAGACCGAGAATAATCGCCCCCGGCCCCACCACCAGCGTAGTACGCAGCAGGGTACTGTCCGCCCCACCCGCCTCCGGATGGAAACGACGCAGTAGAATCGCCAGCGTCACCAGCCCGGCTGAAATACCGATCAGAAACAGGTAGATGGCGATGGGCCAGTCCCACACCAGCGATTCAAAGTGGAAAGCAGATGCGTTTGTCATTGGCTCACCTCGCCAAATTTAAAGGGAACGCGGTAGACCTTCGGTTTTGTTCCCAGCGCCAGCTTGTAGCGATAAGTCGTTTTCTCCCGCAACAGCCGGGAAATATCGCTGTTGGGATCGTCCAGATTGCCAAACGTCAGCGCCTTCGTTGGACATGACTCCACACACGCGGGCAGCTTACCGGCTTTCAGATTGGTTTTGCGGCAGAAATCGCACTTATCCGCAGTTTTGCTCACCGGATGGATAAAACGCACACGGTACGGACAGGCGGCGATGCAATACTGGCAGCCGACGCAGAGATCCGGATTCACATCCACAATGCCATTGGCGGTATCGCGATACGATGCGCCGGTCGGACAGACATCCACACACGGCGCGTGATCGCAGTGCTGGCACGAATGGCGGAAGAAGCGATATTTCACATCCGGAAACGCGCCCTGCGGTTCGCTGCGAATGATCGTCAGACGTGACACACCCTCCGGTACATTGTTGACTTCCCGACAGGCATCCATACAGGCGGTACAGCCGATGCACAAAGACTCATCATGCACCATGCCATACCGCACCCCGTTGATATTCAACGTTTTCGCCACCACGCGTCCTGCAGTACCGCTGACGGCCACCAGCGCGCCGACGCCGGTGATGAACTGGCGACGAGAGCAACTCATGGATGCTCCTTAAGCAAAGGAACAGACGCCGGGTTAAAGTTCGGATTGTTACGCTGATCGCTGTGGCAATCGACGCAAATCTTAATCCGTCCTTTATCGCTTAACGTCTGCATCGTGTCTTGCTTCGGATGCAGCGAGTGACAACTGGCGCAGGCCACTTTTGTCACGTGGACATCGTGCGGCCAGAATGCTTTTTGCAACTGCTCAGGCAGGTGACAGGACAGACAGACGCTGTTCTGCTGCTCCACGTTGTACATCGGCTCGTTAAAGCGCATCACATCCTTCACCCCTTCGCGATGCTGAGGCGACGGGTGGCCGTGACAGTTGGTACAGGTGATCGGCAGTTGGTTATTCGGATTGGTGACGGACGCATGTTTACCATGCATCCCTTCGGTATCCGGCTTATGACAGTCCAGACACGCGGCGTCCGGGCTACGCTGTTGGGTGACCGTCCAGCGTTCAGACTCCTGCGGTGTTGGCGTGGCAGTGAACCCACTCAGGCTCCATAACAGACCTGACGCCAGCACCCCAGCAGTTAATAACGAACGTAATACGCTCATATTCACTCCGTTGCATAATGCCTGATGGCGCTACGCTTGTCCGGCCTACAAGACTTCCGTAGGCCGGATAAAGCGCTTGCGCTGTCATCCGGCAAATTTGTCACATATGAGGTTATTGGCTTAACAGACCGTTTTTACGCGCCTGGTCTTCCCACTGCGGAATCACCGTTTTGATGAACTCCTGCTTCTCAGCGTTAATCTGCTGCATGTTCAGACCAATGGCTGCCTGGGCTTTCTCTTTGGTGGAAATATCCGGAATGGCTATTTCATGGGTTATGCCTTTGGTTGCCAGCAGGCGCGCCAGTTTTGTCCGGGCATCCGCCGCTTTATCCATCGCACTGCCCAGCATCCGCAGACCTTCTTCCGGGGCATGCATATGGATACCGTGAGAGGCGATCGACAGATCCCAGCGCCATTGCGCATGGCGGATATCTTCCAGAATCGGCTTCATTTCCGCTTCCGTCGCACCCGCATCCCAGGCGGCTTTCGCTTCAAAATGGGCATGAACCAATTGATCTTCCACTTTGATTTTCAGCTCGCTAATGGCCTTTTTACGCTCAGCCACCACATTTTGCAGGGTCGCTTTGTCCTGGGTATGGCAGTTCGCACAGGTCTGCGGGAAGTTGTCGAACGGATTGCCAATCTTATGATCGGTATAGAGTTTACCTTCGGCGTTTTGCACCTTCGGCATATGACAATCGATACAGGTCACGTTGTTTTTGCCGTGGATACCCGTGCTCCAGGTTTCATATTCCGGGTGCTGCGCTTTCAGCATCGGCGTTTTTGACAGTGAGTTGGTCCAGTCGGAGAACGCAATGGCGTCATAGTATTTCTCCATGTTCTCGACTTTCATCCCCTCATCCCACGGGAACTTAACGGCTTTGTTTTTGCCGTCAAAGTAGTACTCCACGTGGCACTGTCCACACACCATCGACTGCTGATCGAAACGGCTGGCTTTATCGAACGGTTTGCCAATGGTTTCCATCGCACGCTCGGCGTAAGGCCGAGACAGCGTCAGCTCAGGTTTGCCTTTCGCAAAGTCAGGAGACGCCGTGTTATGGCAATCGCCACAGCCTAAGTTGTTGACGATTTCCGGGCCGCCGCGCGCCCATTTACCGTGGAAGTATCCATCTTCACCCTCTTTTTGGATCAGACGCGCCACGTCCGGGCTTTTACAGCTCCAGCAGGCCATCGGCAATGGGCCATCTTCGGCATTTTTCGGTGCGCCGGTACGTAGCGTTTCGCGGACGTCGGTCACCGCATAGGCGTGTCCTCGCGGTTTGTTGTAATCGCGGGAGAAGGGGTATCCCGCCCAGAGGATCACCAGACGCGGATCTTCAGCCAGCGCGTCTTCACGCGTTGATTGCTCCGAGGTGGCTTTCCAGGAGAGGTATTGATCGGGATGCTGAGGAGCGAAGACGTCATTCTTCGCTTCAACGGTAACGGTTTTTGCGGGTTCGGGCGTTTGCTCAGCGTAAACCGCAGAAATGAAAAATAGCGGTACGATCAGGCTGAAGAAACGGCGTGCGCGTAGTGTAATCCTTCCCATAGAGGTCCCATCCAGATTGCGCCATTGCGTTCAATGACGGTTCTTTTTTATTCTGTCCATGACGATAACCGCACATAACCGCCATGACATTGCTCTTATCCAGATGTAACAAAAAACCACACATAAAATGTTGTCTTTAATCAATTGTAAGTGTATGTAAAATACCACTTTAGAGTTAGTGAAGTGATTTTCCCTCTACCCTTTCGCGTTTTTTACCCCTGCTCTCCTTGCATTAAAACTTAACATAACCCCCTGTTCCCCAAAGATTTAAGCAACTTTTGTTGGTTTCCTTCAAAAAACGTATTGCCGCTTATTTACACAGTTCCCTTATTGCGTGATCTGTCGCGCAAAAGCTAAACAAAACTGTCAAAGTCCCTACATTTAACGTTTATGAGACATATTATTAACATTCTACAAGGAGAACAAAAGCCATGAGCCAAATACATAAACACGCTATTCCCGCAAACATTGCGGATCGTTGCCTGATAAATCCGGAGCAGTATGAAGCGAAGTACCAACAATCTATTAACGATCCAGATACCTTCTGGGGCGAGCAGGGAAAAATTCTTGACTGGATCACGCCGTACCAGAAAGTGAAGAACACCTCTTTCGCGCCAGGCAATGTGTCCATTAAATGGTACGAGGATGGTACGCTGAACCTGGCGGCGAACTGTCTTGACCGTCACCTGCAAGAAAATGGCGATCGCACCGCCATCATCTGGGAAGGCGATGACGCCTCACAGAGCAAGCACATCACGTATCGTGAACTGCATCGCGATGTCTGCCGTTTCGCCAATACCTTGCAGGATCTGGGCATTAAAAAAGGCGATGTGGTGGCTATCTATATGCCGATGGTACCGGAAGCCGCTGTCGCGATGCTGGCCTGTGCGCGCATTGGCGCTGTGCATTCGGTGATTTTTGGCGGATTTTCGCCGGAAGCGGTGGCCGGACGCATTATTGACTCCAGCTCAAAGCTGGTGATCACTGCCGACGAGGGCGTGCGGGCGGGCCGCAACATTCCACTGAAGAAAAACGTCGACGATGCGCTGAAAAACCCGAACGTGAAAACCATCGAACATGTGATTGTGCTCAAGCGCACCGGCGGCAACATCGAATGGCAGGAAGGCCGCGACCTCTGGTGGAGCAGTCTGATTGAAAAAGCCAGTGCTGAACATCAACCCGCAGAGATGAATGCCGAAGATCCGCTGTTCATCCTCTATACCTCCGGCTCCACCGGTAAACCGAAGGGCGTGCTGCACACCACCGGCGGCTATCTGGTGTATGCCGCGACCACCTTTAAGTATGTGTTTGACTATCATCCGGGCGATATTTACTGGTGTACCGCCGACGTGGGCTGGGTCACCGGGCACAGCTATCTGTTATATGGTCCACTCGCCTGCGGCGCCACTACGTTGATGTTTGAAGGCGTACCAAACTGGCCAACCCCGGCGCGTATGAGCCAGGTAGTGGACAAGCATAAGGTCAACATTCTCTATACCGCGCCTACGGCAATTCGCGCCCTGATGGCCGAAGGCGATAAGGCGATCGAAGGCACCAGCCGCGCCTCGCTGCGCATTCTGGGATCGGTGGGTGAACCCATCAACCCGGAAGCGTGGGAGTGGTACTGGAAGAAGATCGGTAACGAAAAATGTCCGGTGGTGGATACCTGGTGGCAGACCGAAACCGGCGGCTTCATGATCACCCCGCTGCCCGGCGCGACCGAACTGAAAGCTGGTTCCGCAACCCGCCCGTTCTTCGGCGTGCAGCCCGCGCTGGTGGATAACGAAGGCAACCCGCAGGAAGGGGCAACCGAAGGCAATCTGGTAATCACCGACTCCTGGCCGGGTCAGGCGCGTACGTTGTTTGGCGATCACGAACGCTTTGAGCAGACCTATTTCTCAACCTTCAAGAATATGTATTTCAGCGGCGACGGCGCACGCCGTGATGAAGACGGTTACTACTGGATCACCGGTCGTGTGGATGATGTGCTGAACGTCTCCGGTCACCGTCTGGGCACGGCAGAGATCGAATCTGCGCTGGTGGCGCATCCGAAAATCGCGGAAGCGGCAGTGGTCGGCATCCCTCACAACATCAAGGGCCAGGCGATTTACGCCTATGTGACGCTGAATCACGGTGAAGAACCCTCACCGGAACTGTACGCCGAAGTGCGCAACTGGGTACGTAAAGAGATTGGCCCGCTGGCGACGCCAGACGTGCTGCACTGGACGGACTCTCTGCCAAAAACCCGTTCCGGCAAAATCATGCGCCGTATTTTGCGCAAGATCGCTGCAGGCGATACCAGCAATCTGGGCGATACCTCGACCCTCGCCGATCCGGGCGTCGTAGAGAAACTGCTCGAAGAGAAGCAGGCCATCGCGATGCCTTCATAACCATAGCCTTAACAATGCCCGATGGCGCTCTGCTTATCGGGCCTACAGGTTCTGACCCTACCCTCTCTTTATTGGGAGGGAAAATATAACAACCTCCCCCAAGGATTTCGTATTACAGGACTGCGACAGAGTCAGGTCGTGCCTGTAACGCGAAAGACGCAAGGGGCCTCTGGAGACTCTGTGATGAATGACACCATTTATCAGCGGATAGAAGACAGTGCGCGTTTCAGGGAGTTAGTCGAAAAAAGGCAACGGTTTGCCACGATTCTGTCAATTATCATGCTGGTGGTTTATATCAGCTTTATTCTGCTCATTGCCTTTGCGCCTGGCTGGTTGGGAACCCCGCTTCATGAGGGTACCAGCGTCACCCGAGGTATTCCGATTGGCGTGGGAGTCATTCTGATCTCCTTTATTCTGACCGGTATTTATATCTGGCGGGCGAACGGCGAATTCGACCGTCTTAATAACGCGGTATTGCGTGAGGTTAATGCATCATGAAGAGAGTCCTGACGGCGCTTGCCGCCACACTACCCTTCGCGGCCAACGCGGCGGATGCCATTAGCGGCGCAGTGCAACGCCAGCCAACCAACTGGCAGGCGATTGTGATGTTCCTGATTTTCGTCGTGTTTACGCTCGGCATTACGTACTGGGCGTCAAAACGCGTGCGTTCTCGTAGCGACTACTACACGGCAGGCGGCAATATCACCGGTTTCCAGAACGGTCTGGCGATTGCGGGCGATTACATGTCTGCGGCGTCGTTCCTCGGAATTTCCGCCCTGGTGTTCACCTCCGGATACGACGGCTTAATCTACTCGCTGGGCTTTCTGGTGGGCTGGCCGATTATTCTGTTCCTGATCGCCGAGCGTCTGCGTAACCTCGGGCGCTATACCTTCGCCGATGTGGCTTCCTATCGCCTTAAACAGGGGCCGATCCGCATTCTGTCAGCCTGCGGTTCACTGGTGGTCGTCGCACTCTATCTGATTGCCCAGATGGTGGGCGCGGGTAAATTGATTGAGCTGCTGTTCGGCCTGAACTACCACGTCGCCGTGGTGCTGGTCGGCGTACTGATGATGATGTACGTGCTGTTCGGCGGCATGCTGGCGACCACATGGGTGCAGATCATCAAAGCCGTGTTACTGCTGTTCGGCGCCAGTTTTATGGCCTTTATGGTGATGAAGCACGTCGGCTTTAGCTTCAATAACCTGTTTACCGAAGCGATGGCGGTTCACCCGAAAGGCGCGGCAATCATGAGCCCTGGCGGGCTGGTGAAAGATCCGATCTCCGCGCTTTCGCTGGGTCTCGGCCTGATGTTTGGCACCGCAGGTTTGCCGCACATCCTGATGCGTTTCTTCACGGTCAGCGATGCCCGCGAAGCGCGTAAGAGCGTGTTCTATGCCACCGGTTTTATGGGTTACTTCTACATCCTGACCTTTATCATCGGCTTTGGCGCAATCATGCTGGTTGGCGCAAATCCGGCGTATAAAGACGCAGCGGGCGCGCTGATTGGCGGCAACAACATGGCGGCGGTACACCTGGCGAATGCGGTGGGCGGCAACCTGTTCCTCGGCTTTATTTCCGCCGTGGCGTTCGCCACGATTCTGGCTGTGGTCGCCGGTCTGACGCTGGCGGGCGCATCCGCCGTTTCTCACGATCTCTACGCCAACGTGTTCCGTAAAGGGGCGACAGAACGTGAAGAGTTGCGGGTATCAAAAATTACCGTGCTGGTGCTGGGCGTCATCGCCATTATTCTCGGCGTGCTGTTCGAGAATCAGAACATCGCCTTCATGGTGGGGCTGGCGTTTGCTATCGCGGCAAGCTGTAACTTCCCGATCATCCTGCTGTCCATGTACTGGTCGAAGCTGACCACGCGTGGCGCCATGATGGGCGGCTGGTTAGGTCTGCTAACCGCCGTGGTGCTGATGATCCTCGGCCCAACCATTTGGGTCCAGATTCTCGGTCATGAAAAGGCTATCTTCCCGTATGAATACCCGGCGCTGTTCTCCATCAGCGTGGCCTTCCTCGGGATCTGGTTCTTCTCTGCGACCGATAACTCGGCAGAAGGGAATCGTGAACGCGAACAGTTCCGCGCCCAGTTTATCCGTTCCCAGACGGGCTACGGTGTAGAACAAGGCCGCGCGCATTAATATGCTAATCTCCCCGGCCGTGCAGGTCGGGGAGATTTTCTGTCATTTATGAGGGGTTCTCATCGTTTATAAAGCGACGAGCAGGAGCGACCATTAGAAACAAGAAAATAATCCCGCACACCAAATTTAGCCACTGCCAATCCTCCCCAATTGCCAGCGACCATGCTCCAAAGTGAATAACCACACTGATGAATGGAAAAGGAACCAACTCCCGATATCGTTTCATGGCGATTAAAACAATGCAGTAATAACCTAAAAAAACCACTACACAAAAGAGAAAAAGTACGAATAAATTATGATTATATATAATTGAAAGCAATCCTGTAGATAGCATAATAAAGGTAATCCCAATGCTATAGAGAAAAAACTTTAATCTCCCCATAACACCACTTTTCCAACCCATCAGTAACTCATTGAGTATGTTCACTTAACATCCTTATTTTTTATTTCCAAAGTAGTACAACGTAATATAGGGTGTTATCCCGCGCTAAAACTACTCACCAAACGAAGTTTTCCATCAATTAACTTAAACAAATATGATGTAGCACCATCACAATATTCTGAAAGCCCTGGCAGTTGCTCATTGGCAATTGTACCTATCGAAACAGATAAAACACCCTCATCAAATTCCCCGCTGGCAACTGTATCGCAAGTTCCGTTCACCCTGTGACGCTGACCATTTTCCTCATAATAAAACTCACCATCTTCATCACCAGGAAAATATTTCCTACTCTGCTCTTGTGCTGAAAGCGCGTTAATCCGGTACTCTTTTATCGACAACGATCCAGGGTTAACATCAAGATCGCTCAGCATCTGTAACCCATCAATAATCAATGAGCCATTTTTATCAAACTCCGCCTCAGTAAGCTGATCCGTCACAGAAACTTTCGCGTCATTGTAAGGTATAAAATCCCAAAGATCCCCCGGGAACGGGAATACAAAATACGATTTCAGCGCAGCAACATTTTTCTCGCGCAACACCTGCTGAAACTGTTGGAACTGAATGAGTGCGCTCTTCTTATCTTCTGGCGTGGTAAGCGAGCTAGCCGTTTTCACGTCATCAAGTATGAGAAGAACGGGTGTATAGTGACGACCAAACTGGGCATACATCGTTTTTCCGTTCAGCATAACCTCTTTCCCTAAAAGAGGAGCCAGATCGGCGTATCCTGGCTTATTTTTGCCCATCAAAATAAGCTGCACTAGCGGTACGCTCTCACTCTCACCACCAACATCACATTCAAGCGGTTGATCCAGCTTAAGATAATCATAAGTTATCGCTTCATCACCATCCTTGATGCTTTCATAGTTTGGCGGGCCAGGCCGGGTCTCCTGGGTCAATGTTCCCTGAAAGGTCACCTGTTGGTCTTCATCGGGACAATAGGCTAAAGCGGTATAACTGAACAGAAGGGCTGATAGCCACAAATATTTCACGCTTAGTATCCTTACATGGTGATTAAAGTTAATCGTCAGTATAAGGCGTGAGAAAAAGTAAGAATATCGCCAACCGAAAAATCAGAACATAACCCTCGCCACCAACGGTGCAACCAGTACCATCACCACGCCGGAAAGCATCATTACCAGGCTGGCTACCACCCCTTCCTGTTGACCGAGTTCATAAGAACGCGCCGTTCCCGCTCCATGCGAGGCCGCACCAAACCCTGCCCCTTTCGCCATTCCTTCGCGAATCGACAGACGCAGAAACAGCGCATCGCCTACCGCCATGCCAAACACGCCAGTCACTACCACAAACAGCGCCACCAGATCCGGTTGTCCACCCAGCGGTTCGGCCGCCGCCAGGGCAAATGGCGTAGTCACTGAACGCACCGCCAGACTGCGCTGAATTTCATCCGACAAGGTAAATAAGCGGGCCAGCCACACTGAACTGGTGACCGCAACAATGGTCGCCGTCACTACGCCCGCGGTAAGCGACATCCAGTGACGTTTGATAATGGCGAAATTGTCGTAAACCGGCACCGCGAAAGCGATCGTCGCCGGCCCCAGCAGCCACAGCAACCAGTGTGATTCACCAATGTAGCTCTGCCAGGAGATGTGACCGAACACCAGCATCAATACCAGTAGCGCAGGCGTGAGAACCAGCGGCATCAGCGGCAGTTTGCGAAAACGGCGATACAGACGTTTATTGGCGAAATAGATGACCAGCGTGATCGCCAGGCAGAGAACGCTGAGCTGGAGGTTAGTCACGATTTAACCTGCTGATTTCATAGCGATAGACTTTATCAACCACCCACGCCGTCGCACCCAGCACCATCAGCGTACTGATGGCGATTACCGAGAAAATCCGCCAGCCGTCGACCAGCAGCAGATGAGCGTAATTCACCACCGCTACGACAGCGGGCACGAAGAACAACAGCATTTCCGCCAACAGCCAGCGTGCGCCAGCGCGAACCCAGCTCAGCGGAAGGATACGGCACACAATCAGCGCCAGCATCAGCATCATGCCCACCAGATTGGCCGGTAGCGGGAGATGCAGCCAGGAAACAAGATATTGCGCAACGATAAACAAACCTGCATACAGCAGTACCTGAACCGGTATCTGGAGCCGTTGCATAACGGCAGGCGTAACGCGGCTAATCGCCACAGCCATGAGGGAACATCCTGAAAAATAATAGGGAGCGCCAGTATAGAGAGCCACCGCCGATGACTGAAATGAATTAAAATCATTACAGGCATAGTCGGAAGGAATACTCATGGATATCAGAACGCTGCGTTATTTTGTCGAAGTGGTGCGCCAGCAGAGCTTCACCCGCGCGGCGGAGAAACTCTTTGTCACCCAGCCAACCATCAGCAAAATGTTGAAAAATCTGGAAGACGAACTCAACTGTACGCTACTGCTCCGCGATGGCCGCAAGCTCCTGCTGACCGATACGGGCCGGGTCGTCTTCGAGCGCGGGCTGGCGATTCTGGCCGAATTTCGTCAACTGGAAGCCGAACTGAGCGACATCAATCATCTCAATAAAGGACTGTTGCGCCTCGGCATACCGCCGATGGTAGGGACGCTGATGGCCGGACCGATCGGCCTGTTTCGCCAGCGTTACCCCGGCGTGGAACTTAAAGTTTCTGAATTTGGCGGTCTGACGGTTCAACAGGCGGTCATAAATGGCGAACTGGATGTGGCGATGACTGCCCTGCCGGTAGAGGAAGAGAGCGGACTTGCAACGCTACCGCTGTTCAGCCACCCGCTCTGCGTGCTGGTGCCCCGTTCTGGGCAGTGGTTGCAATGCGACTCCGTCTCGCCGCAAGCGCTGGCCGGGCATCCATTGCTGATCTACAACGAAGATTTCGCACTGAGTCGTCAGCTCATGCAGTTGTTCAGCGAACATGACGTCAAGCCGCGTATCGCGGTGCGTAGCGGGCAGTGGGATTTTCTTGCTGCTATGGTGCAGGCGGGGGTTGGCATTGCCATTCTGCCGGAGCCGATTTGCGAGCGGCTGGATAAAAATACGCTCCGCTGGATCCCGCTGGAGAGCGAATTGCGCTGGGAGTTAGGCATGATTTGGCGCGAAGGGGTCTATCTCTCACACAGTGCTAAAGCGTGGCTGGCCTGTTGCGAAGGCTTTTGGTTACCCGCCGTTGACCAATAACATCGCACCGCCGGATGACGGCTGACGCCTTATCCGGCCTACAAATGCACGAAGCGTAGGCCTGATAAGCGTAGCGTCATCAGGCTATGAAACTAAATTACCGGATGACGGCTGGCGCCTTATCCGGCCTACAAATGCACGAAGCGTAGGCCTGATAAGCGTAGCGTCATCAGGCTATGAAACTAAATTACCGGATGACGGCTGACGCCTTATCCGGCCTACAAAAGCACGAACCGTAGGCCTGATAAGCGTAGCGTCATCAGGCTATGGAACTAAATTGCCGGATGACGGCTGACGCCTTATCCGGCCTACAAATGCACAAACCACAGGCCTGATAAGCGTAGCGCCATCAGGCAGCACGTGGGTGTTATTGATTCTCGATGAGCAATGCTTCCAGCAAATCCAGATCGTGCAGCAGTTTCTGCAAGGTCTCATTGCTGATTTCACGGGTGGCGCGCAGATGGTAGAGTTCCGCCCGTTCAGAACGCAGCGCCGCAAGGCGGAAGCGGCGTTCCAGATTCTCTTCCTGAAGCGAACTCTCGACATCATTGCGCCCGTCAGCACGTCGGCGCAGGTTACCGATGACACGAGAACTCACCTCTGTCAGTAGCTGATTATCGATGTTCTCTTCAGCATCCGCCGCCAGGCGCTCCTCCATTTTCTGGATCGCGACAATCGCCACTTCTGCCGTGGCAGCGCGGGCAATCCGTTCCTCTTTTTGCTGCTGAGAATGGTCAGCCACCTCAATATGTTGCAGCAGGATAGGCAGCATCACCACACCCACAAACAGCGAGAACAGGATCACGCCCGCGGCCAGGAAGACCAGCTCATAACGCGCCGGGAAGACGTTGCCATCCGGCAACAGCAGCGGGATGGAGAGTACACCTGCTAACGTAATCGCCCCGCGTACCCCGGCGAACGAGGCGATCAAAATCTCGCGTGTCGTCCAGGAACCAAACTCCATCGGTCTCTTTTTCAGGAAACGTTGGCTGAAGTTTTTCATCGTCCACAGCCAGCCAAAACGCACCAGCATCAGCGCCACATAAATCAGAATGATGTCGGTAAACAACATCCAGATTTCAACGTTTGGATCGGCCTCCGCCGCCACCAGCGACGATTCAAGAATCCCCGGCAGTTGCAGACCCAACAGCAAAAAGACCATGCCGTTAAACACAAACTCAAGCATCGCCCAGGTACTGTTCGCACGCAGACGCATCGCCAGCGGCGCACGGCGCATCACGCCGGAACGGGTGATAGTCATACCGGCCGCTACAGCGGCAAGGATACCAGAGACGCCAATGTGTTCCGCGATCAGATAGGATGCGAACGGCAGCAGGAACAGCAGGACGATTTGTGTCGCCGGTTCATCGCCGCCCCAGCGGCTGAGAAAACGCAGTGAGCGACCGTACAACCAACTGACCACAAAGCCCGCCAGAATACCGCCTATCGCCACTTTTAAGAATTCCACCGTCGCGCCGCCGACGGTAAACACCATCGTGCCCATCGCCACGGCAACGGCAAATTTCAGTGACACCAGGCCGGAGGCGTCGTTCATCAACGCCTCACCTTGCAGGATGCCCATAATTTTCTTCGGGATCCGGCCTTCACCGACAATACCGGAAAGCGCGACCGCATCGGTTGGCGACAACACGGCCGCCAGTGCAAAGGCCGGAATCAGCGGGATCCCCGGCACCAGCCAGTAGATCAGAAAACCAATGCCGACGACCGTAACCAGCACCAACGCCAGCGCCAGACCGAAAATCTCGCGCCCGTGTTCAAGAAATTCACGGGTTGGCGTCTTCCAGCCATCGGCGAACAACAACGGCGGGATAAACAGAACCAGAAACAGTTCGGGGTCAAATTCCACATGCAAACCGAACGTCGGCCACGCCAGCAGAGCGCCAATGGCAATTTGCATAAGGGGTAAGGGGAGTTGGAAGGGTAATACACGCGTGAATACCCCGGACAGCGAGACCACAAGGGTCATGATGAGTATCGTGAAGAAAATTTCCATGCGTTCCCTGTTTGCGATGTTTCTTATGTGTCTGAGAGGCATTTTACCTTTTTCAGAGTATCGCAAAAGACAACGAGAGTGTGGCGAAAGTAAAAAGCCACCTGCATAGCAGGTGGCTTTGACACAGCCCCCTAAAAGGGGGCTTAAACACTACCCTTCCAGTCCCAGCTGTATTTGTCTTTCTTCTTCCTCTTTGGCTACCTTGTCCTGGTACCGTACATATC
>NZ_JBALIF010000014.1:0-101626 GCF_037053465.1 Citrobacter amalonaticus | reverse complement strand
CAGCCCTCATCAACCGGGAGGGACAGGTGGAATGGAAAGCAGAGCTGGACCCGTGGGGAAATGTGCTTTCCGAAGACAACCCGCATAATATTGAACAGCCGCTGAGGCTGCCGGGCCAGTGGTATGACGGGGAATCGGGGCTGCACTATAACCGGCACCGGTACTATGATCCGGCACAGGGAAGATATATCACGCAGGATCCGATTGGGCTTAAGGGGGGATGGAATAGGTATGTTTATCCGTTAAACCCTGTTATGGGTACAGATCCCTTAGGTCTAGAGGCCAGCTGGGGCAGTGTATTAGGTGATGGTGGTGGAAGATACGCTGCTAATACCATGTCTATGGATCTAGAAATGTCCCATAGTGGGGCTTCAGCTCAAGATATATTACAATCAAATCAAAGAATGTGCATAGGGGCGAATGGCTGGAATCCAGGTAATCAATATACAAAAGGTATTGTATTTGGCTCAACAGCTATCGGCATTGGGGGACTTGGAGTTGGGGCTGCTATAGAAGATGGTATTGCTGCTGGAGTGACGAAAATGTCCTTGGGGTGCACAAAAAATGCAGGAAAAAAAATAATTGAAAATAAATTAGAAAACAAGTCTACCCCGCTAAAGGAAATTGTGAATGAATGTGTTAAAGGTGCCGTGGACTCTGGGTTAGATAAGCTAGGAAGTTTTGCCTTTGATACTTCTATTGATAATTTACCTAATTAGAAACGGGTTTTCAATCTCCAAAAAGGAGGAAGGTATGAGTTTTTATACTAAAATTGCCATTTTATTTTTTAGCATAGTTACTAATATAAATACATCTTATTCGGCTACGGTTGAGAAATTTCCTACTGCAGATGAATCAGATATAGTAGTTCAAAGTTTTTACAAGAGTTATAACAATGATGAAATCAATCATATATATGAAATCTTGATTTCCCGAACAGGAGATAAACCAAGCAAAGATGTAGTGCTTCAAAATATAGGAGAGAGAAAAAAAACAATTGGGAAATTTATTAGAAGTGAGCTTAAGTCCAGCATGCATGCTTCACCTAATTTGCTGTATCTTTTTTATGAGGCTTATTACGAACATTCTACTATGCTGGAATTTTTTTGCGTTACTCGAGATCCCTCAGCAAAGAAAATTAGAATTACTGTTGATCAGATAGATACTGATAACCAAATGAGAAATGAAGGTAGCGTGGATGATAGGGTTCAGCAAGCAGTAGTTAAGGTCAATGAGTTTAGAAAACTGTACAATGATAAAATGTATGAGTCATTTTATAATCAAGTTGATTTTGGTTCGGAAAGCTATGTTGTGCCTAAAGATAAATTTTTAATTATGATGAGAGAACAAAATGAAAGCTTAGGTAAGTATATTAGTTCTAAACTGTTATTTAGTAGGAGCAAAAACAATGGTGTGGTTTTAACTTATTTAAGTCAGTATGAAAAATATGCTGTTGTTGAACTTTGGGGAGTTATTAGGGATTCACCTATAGATGCATTCAGGTTAAGAGTCTATGAAGTGTTTTGATAGATGATAACATTTAGTTAAGTTCAAGAATAATTTGCTGGCTTTTTGCAACAGGCACTTTTTCGATATTGAACTCTGCGTATAACGAATGAGTTGCCCAGAATATGCATCATTAATACCATCATGTTCTCTACGGCAACTTCATAAAACAGGATAGCCACTTGCCCGGAGCGAAACTGGGCGATGAGCCGTTGATTGATTTTACCCGCCTGCACCGGGAAGCGGAGCGGGTATTCGGCTGTCACAGCGAACAGCGGTGCTACACGGCAGTGGGCCGGCTGGCCGCACGGGTTATCGGCGGTGAGATGCAGGACTACCGGTACGATATCCGGGGCCAGCTTACCGGTACAGGTGCAAAACGGCAGTACGGTTACGACGAACACGGCCGCTTAATCAGCGCGGTACAGCCCGGCCTCAGTGCAGCATACCATTACGACCCGGCAGGCAACCGGGTGGACGGGGAAGGACAACAACAGTTCGACAACCGCCCGGCACAGGACAGCCAGTGGCAGTATGAGTACGATGCGTGGGGCAGTCTCATCAAAAAATACAACGAGCGGGAGAAACATCTTTACACTTACGACCTGCTGCACCGACTGACGGGCTTTGAGAAACAGACGCCGGACGGCGCGGTCACTAAAGCCACCTACCACTACGACCCGTACGGCAGGCGCATCAGTAAAACCGTCAGACGCAATAACCAGAGCGACACCACGCGCTACGGGTGGGATGGTGACCGGCTGGTGATGGCGGAGAAAAACGGGCAAAAAGTTCACACACTTTACGAACCCGGCAGCTTTACGCCGCTGCTGCGCATTGAGGGTGAAGGTGGCGACGGGGCGTACACCTGCCTTGCCGACAAACTCCGGCAGCACAGCCGGATACCGTTTACGGCGCAGGAGTATGCGGACATGGAGCGTCTGGAAGACGACCTGCGGACAGGAAAGCTGTCGGAGAGAAGCCGCGGCTGGCTGGAATTTGCGAACATTCCCGCAAACCTGATGGCGGTGCAGCTTGACCCGCTGCCGGTGGTGAATATCCGACAGGTTCACCTTTACCAGTGTGACCTCCGGGGCGATGGGCCAGCGCACGCGTTACCGCCACGGGGCCTTCGACCTGCTGTGTGAAGTGGAAGACGCGGGTGGGCAGCGGATACTCTGCGACTACGACGGTGCCGCAAGGCTGAAGCAGCTTACGCGCAGCGGCAACCAGCAGTGGCGGTTGTACTTCGATGCGGCAGGCCAGATGGCCGGGGAGGATGACTGGTCGGGACGCAGAACCGTCTATATCCGTGATGAACAGGGACGCCTGACACAGAAACAGCGGCCGGACGCCATCGTCTGGTGGCGGAAGAGCAGGACGGCGAGCGTATCGAATACCGTTACGACGAAGCCGGAAGGCCGGAGGGCACCACAACGCCGGACGGGGAAACCCAGAGAGAATATGATGCTTCGGGCATTTTGACCGGTTACCGCAGCAACGGTCACTGGATGGATTTTGGCCTTACGCCGGCAGGGCTGGAGAAAAACCGGCGCTACCGGCCGGAGGATGAAGCGCGCTGGCTGGGGCAGACACAGCTGAACCATGCGGTGTATATGCAGGAGCAGGGATATGACGCCTGCGGGCGTACGGCATGGCAAAACAGGGCGCAGAACGGCTGGCAGGCAGCCACCAGAGCGTGGCGTCGTGGCGATCGCTGGGTGAACACCGTTACGCGTGCTATGAATTAAAGAGTCATGAGTATGACTCTCTCTCTTTGCCTTAACCCTCTTTGACAGCTCCTCCGGGGGCTGTTTTTATATGTTCACTGAGGAAGTCTATAAACGCCCGTATGCGTGTACTCACGGCACGATCGCTGTAATAGACGGCACTGAACGGCATCTCTACCGGTAGCCGTTTATCTGCCATGAGTTCCACCAGTTCACCGCGGGCGATTTCCCGGTCAATCATATAGTCCGATAAGCAGGCTATACCGTTTCCGCTCAGACACAATTGTTTGAGCGTTTCACCACTGTTGGAAGACATTCCACAAGTAATTTCGTGAAGCTGGCCATCGTGGCAGGCGACAGGCCAGGTATTAAGTGACACCGGTTCGGTGAAACCCAGGCACAAATGCTTTTTCAGATCCTCGACCGTTTCTGGTTGACCAAAACGTTTAAGGTAGTCTGGTGAGGCGATAATTTTTCGGTAACTGGTAAAGAGTGGACGGGCGCGCAGACTGGAATCCGTTAGCGCGCCTGCGCGGATTGCAACATCCACTTTTCTCTCGATTAAATTGATAAACGTTTCAGAGGAGACAAGAGAAAGCGTGATTTCCGGATAACGTTCGCGGAAAGGTTTTATTAGCGGCATCAGAAAATGAAGAACCACCGGTGTGGCGGCATCGATACGCAGCATGCCGCGCGGGGTGCTGCGCGTTTCCATGATTTCCGTTTCCGCAGCGGCCATCTCCTGCAGGAGAGATTGTACCCGACGAAAGTAGCGCTCGCCTTCCTCCGTCAAACTGAGCTGCCGTGTCGTGCGGTTGAGTAAACTGACGCCGAGCTTCATTTCCAGCTTTTTGACTGCCCGACTGACGGCGGAGTTTGCCTGGCCCAGTTGTTCCGCCGCACGGCTAAAACTTCCGCTTTCGACCACGGAGACAAAAATGGCGAGTTCGTCTGAGGTTGCTTTCATTTTTGCACCCGTAGCAAAATTATAAAGGTATTGTAGTTTATTCTGTTATTAAATCACTCCAGCATGCCGCATGTCATCATGAAATATAATGCCTGAGAGCAGTGAAAGTACTTAGATTAAGTCTTTGATGTAAGCGCTTGCTTACAAAACAATGTGCAATGGGTCGTTGAAAGTGCGCGCGAAAATCCCTATAACTGAAGAACCGCCCGGCTTCGGACGGGTTGACGTTACAGAGGTTTGAAAGTCAAAAGTGCGAAAAAACACCTATGCCATGCGCTATGTTGCCGGACAGCCCGCAGAGCGGATTTTACCGCCCGGGTCATTTTCGGGCATCGGTCAGGCATTGCCCGCCGGGGCACCGCTAAGCAGTGAAGATCGGATTCGTATCCTGGTGTGGAATATCTTTAAACAGCAGCGAGCTGAATGGCTGTCGGTGTTGAAAAACTTTGGCAAAGACGCGCATCTGGTGCTGTTGCAGGAGGCACAGACGACGCCGGAACTGGTGAAGTTTGCAACGGCGAATTATCTGGCAGCCGATCAGGTACCGGCATTTGTTCTGCCGCAACACCCGTCAGGAGTGATGACGCTCTCCTCCGCGCATCCTGTGTACTGTTGCCCGCTTCGTGAACGGGAACCAATCTTGCGGCTGGCAAAATCGGCACTGGTTACCGTGTACCCGCTGCCCGATACACGGCTGCTGATGGTGGTGAACATCCACGCGGTTAACTTTAGTCTGGGGGTCGATGTGTATAGTAAGCAGTTACTTCCAATCGGTGACCAGATAGCACATCACAGTGGTCCGGTAATTATGGCCGGTGATTTTAATGCCTGGAGCCGTCGTCGCATGAATGCGCTGTATCGCTTTGCACGCGAAATGTCGCTGCGTCAGGTGCGCTTTACCGACGATCAGCGCCGTCGTGCGTTTGGCCGCCCTCTGGATTTTGTCTTCTACCGGGGTCTGAACGTCAGCGAGGCATCAGTGCTGGTCACTCGCGCCTCCGATCACAACCCACTACTCGTTGAATTCAGTCCCGGCAAACCTGAACAATAAGGTGTGTCAGGTCTGCCGTCGGGGCAGGCCTGAAGTGGTACTGCCCTTTATCATGCAAACAACTAAAGGACAGCACAATGACCGCACATTCCCACCACGATAATGTCGAAAAGCAGTTTGGTTCCCAGGCTAATGCCTATTTAACCAGCACCGTACACGCTTCTGGACGCGACTTGCAGCGTCTGGCCGGTCGCCTGTCTCTTTTCCCGCAGGCCAATGTGCTGGATATGGGCTGTGGTGCCGGTCATGCCAGTTTTATTGCTGCTCAGAACGTGAAACAGGTCGTGGCGTACGATTTATCTTCGCAGATGCTTGATGTTGTTGCTCGGGCGGCAAGGGACAAAGGGTTCACGAATATCATCACACAACAGGGTTATGCCGAAAGCCTGCCATTTGACGATGGCGTATTTGACGTGGTCATTAGCCGTTACTCTGCGCATCACTGGCATGATGTAGGTAAGGCGCTTCGCGAAGTGAATCGGGTATTAAAGCCGGGTGGCGTGCTGATTGTAATGGATGTTATGTCCCCGGGGCATCCGGTACGCGATATCTGGTTACAGACGGTTGAGGCCTTACGCGACATGTCGCATGTTCGAAACTATTCCAGCGGAGAATGGCTGGCTTTGATGAATGACGCGAACCTGACCGTCGATACGTTAATTACCGATCGCTTGCCGCTGGAGTTCAGTTCATGGGTGGCAAGAATGCGCACACCAACGTCATTGGTTGAAGCTATTCGCCTTTATCAGAAAAGTGCTTCCTCGGAAGTGAAAACCTACTTCGCCTTACAGGAAGACGGTTCATTCACCAGCGATACCATCATGGCTGAAGCGCATAAATCGGCATAAATAAAAAAGGCACCGGGGGAAGCCGGTGCCTTTCACATTTATTATGATCAGGAATCAGGTAAGCTGTTGTTTTTCACAAACAACGTGAGCTGATCGCCTGGCTTCAGATTGTCCGTATCGGCGTTCCAGCGCATCACATCTTTGATGTTAACGCCGTGACGTTTAGCGATGCTCGAAAGCGAATCGCCTTTACGTACCCGATAGGTAATGCTGTCGCTATTTTTCGCCAGTAGCTGCGCACTGTTACCAGCGCCAACCGTCAGGCTTTGGCCCACTTTCAGCGTTGACCCGCGCAGTTTGTTCCACTGCTGCAAATCTTTGGCGCTCACGCCGAGACGTGAAGCAATGCCCGAAAGTGTATCGCCAGAGCGAACGGTATAGCTACGGCTGTTCAGCGGCGTGTTATCAGCCACCAGTGTGGACTGAACGGCAGCAATTTCGCCCGACGCCAGAGATTCACGCAGTTGTTCTGCGTGCTTCTTTGGCACCATCACATATTGCGGGCCGCTTGCACCCAGCGTGGAGCCTTTCACACCTGCATTAAATGTCTTCAGCTTACTGACGGAAATACCCGCCATATCGGCAACCTGAGCCATTTCAACCGGACTGCTTAAACGAACACGCGCCAGTGCCCGACTTTCGTCTGTTGTAGGCAGACGTACGCCATAACGTTTGCTGTTCTTGAGAATATCGCTCAGGGCCAGCATTTTGGGCACGTAAACTTTCGTTTCCTGAGGCAATGGCAACGACCAAAAATCGGTGGATTTACCACGCGCCTTGTTCGCTTTCATCGCCTTCATGACCCGACCTTCGCCGCTGTTGTAAGCTGCAATGGTCAACAGCCAGTCGCCGTCAAACATCTTGTTCAGACGCTGCATCATGTCGAGCGCTGCGGTTGTGGAAGCCACAACATCGCGACGCGCGTCATAACTGCGAGTCTGTTTCAAACCATAATTGCGCCCCGTGCTCGGAATGATCTGCCAAATGCCTGCGGCATTGGCGCCAGACGTCGCGTGAGGATCAAAAGCGCTCTCCACTATGGGTAGTAGTACCAGTTCCATAGGCATGTTACGTTTTTTAACTTGCCCGGCTATCCAGTACATATACGGCTCTGCCCGTAAAGTTACATCGTGGAGATAGCTCTTATTGCGTAAATACTTCTGTTTTTGTTCGCGAATCCGGTCATTTTCCGGAATTCCCATCTTTAGCTCGTCGCCAATGAAAGCCCACAAGTCTTGATCCTGCGCGAGGGACGTCCCATCGTCCATCCATCGTGCCTGACTCGTAAACTTTCCTGCTTCCCCTTGACCAGCTGCAGAAAGGCTCTGTGCGTGCTGTTGGACATTACCGGCGTTTTGAGACGACTGGCAACCCACGAGCAGGACAGAGGCGAGTAAGATCGCTTTTGCCTTCATGTGTGTGTCAATAGTTGCTTAAAAGACGACCGATCATAACGGCGAAGTTTTGAAAAGGCAACCCAGAATTGTCAGAAGCTGTCTTTCTTTGACCTTAACCAGGCAAATCGCTCTTCTGGTTGTAGCAATATCGTGTCTTTGTTAATTTTATCAATTAAATCAGTATCTTCCGTACGTAAAAAAATATTATTTTGCCGCTCATTTTTCAGAGTGACGGGGAGTGTCATTTGTTTTTTTACCCGTAACTCATTAACTTTACGATAATATTCATTTATAGAGGAATCATGCGGCAGGATACTCAATGCAAACTTCATGTTTGATAATGTATATTCATGCGCACAGCAAATGAGCGTATCGTCAGGAAGTGCATTAATTTTTTTAAGTGATTGATACATTTGCTTTGCTGTTCCTTCAAACAGGCGTCCACAGCCGCCCGAAAAAAGTGTGTCGCCGCAAAAAAGATAAGGATGGCTGAAGTAACAGATATGTCCTAAAGTGTGACCCGGCGTAGCAATAACACTAAATTCATGCGCCAAAATGAAGGCGGAATCGCCATCTTTGACTATCTTTGTGGCCCCCTTATCTTGTGTTTCTGCCGGTCCGTAAACCACAAGTTGCGGAAATTTTTCTACCAGTTCTTTTACGCCGCCAACGTGATCCTGGTGGTGATGAGTGAGTAAGATCGCCTCCGGTTGCCACTTATTTTCTGCAATGGCGTTTAATACCGGTGCAGCATCACCCGGATCGACGATCAGACAGCGTCCTTCATCATTACTCAGAACCCAGATGTAATTGTCCTGAAACGCCGGAATACTGTTAAGATTCATAAATTACCTCTCTATGTGCATAACGGATGGTTGTCATGAAACCGGCAAGGAACCCTCAAACAGTCGATGCCCCCGTTCGTTGGGGCGATTTACCCTGGGGTGAATACTATCGTGAGGCGCTGGAAAAACAGCTTAACCCGTGGTTTGCAAAAATGTATGGTTTTCACCTGCTTAAGGTGGGCAATTTAAGTGCAGAAATCAACACAGAAACCTGTGCAGTTTCGCATCAGGTTAATGTTTCTGCCAGTGGGACGCCGGTACAGGTACAGGCCGATCCGCTTCATCTCCCTTTCGCGGATAAATCTGTCGATGTTTGTCTTCTGGCGCATACGTTGCCCTGGTGTGCCGATCCCCATCGATTGCTGCGTGAAGCTGACCGGGTACTGATAGATGATGGCTGGATGGTGCTGAGCGGATTTAACCCGGTGAGCCTGATGGGGCTACGCAAGCTCATTCCGGTGCTACGCAAATCGCCACCTTATAATAGTCGTATGTTTACGTTGATGCGCCAACTGGACTGGTTGTCGCTCCTTAACTTTGAGGTTCTGCATTACAGCCGTTTTCACGTGTTGCCGTGGAAAAAGCAGGGCGGAAAGATGTTAAGCGCCCATCTTCCCGCACTGGGGTGTATGCAGGTCATTGTCGCGCGTAAGCGAACAATTCCTCTTACGCTAAATCCGATGAAGCAGACTAAAGCGAAAGCTCGCATTCCTCAGGCGGTGGGGGCAACCCGCCAGTATCGCAAGCCGGACGTTTAAGCGTCTGGCTGATAGCCAACATCTTCCTGAGTCGGATTCATTGCCGCAGCGCGGGCAAGCTCGTCGCAGCGTTCGTTTTCCGGATGACCGGCATGGCCTTTAACCCATTCCCATTTAATTTGATGCTGGCCAAGCGCGGCATCGAGACGTTTCCAGAGATCGACATTTTTAACGGGTTTTTTCTCGGCTGTTTTCCAGCCGCGTTTTTTCCAGTTGTGGATCCACTGGGTGATCCCCTGTCGAACATACTGGCTATCGGTGCTCAAAATGACTTCGCAATGTTCTTTTAATGCTTCCAGAGCGACTATCGCCGCCATCAGCTCCATGCGATTATTCGTTGTGAGGGTATAGCCTTCACTAAAGGTTTTTTCGCGCCCGCGATAGCGTAAAATCGCACCGTAACCACCCGGACCTGGATTTCCCAGGCACGAACCGTCGGTGAAAATTTCTACCTGTTTAAGCATCTCTGGTAGACTTCCTGTAATTAAATCGAACTGTAAAAGACAAGTCTGACATAAATGACCGAGATGAGCACAGCAATTACACGGCAGATCGTTCTCGATACCGAAACCACCGGTATGAACCAGATTGGCGCGCACTATGAAGGGCACAAGATCATCGAAATTGGTGCCGTGGAGGTGGTGAACCGTCGTCTGACGGGGAATAACTTCCACGTCTATCTGAAGCCCGATCGACTGGTGGATCCTGAGGCGTTTGGTGTTCACGGTATTGCCGATGAGTTTTTACTTGATAAGCCAACGTTTGCGGAAGTGGCGGATGAGTTTCTCGACTATATTCGTGGCGCGGAACTGGTCATTCATAACGCCTCGTTTGATATCGGCTTTATGGATTACGAGTTTGGCAAACTCAACCGTGATATCCCGAAAACGAACAGCTTCTGTAAAGTCACCGACAGTCTGGCGCTGGCGAGGAAAATGTTTCCTGGCAAGCGCAACAGCCTGGACGCATTGTGCTCACGTTATGAGATAGATAACAGTAAGCGTACGCTGCACGGCGCGTTGCTCGATGCCCAGATTCTGGCTGATGTTTATCTGATGATGACCGGTGGTCAGACGACGATGGCGTTTTCGATGGAAGGGGAAACTCAACAGCGGGACAATACAGGGATCCAGCGGCTTGTACGTCAGGCCAGCAAGTTACGCGTCGTTTTTGCGACCGATGAAGAGGTCGCGGCCCACGAATCGCGTCTCGATCTGGTGGAAAAGAAGGGCGGAAGTTGCCTCTGGCGGGCGTAAAATATGCGTTAAGGCGGTAAAAATCGCAGCCTGGGTGATTTTTACAGCAAACGATTAAAAACACGAGAAAAAGCGTTGACGAGGTGCGTGGCAATCCGTAATATGCGCTTCGTTCCCAAGCGGAACACATCGCGGAGCGGTAGTTCAGTTGGTTAGAATACCTGCCTGTCACGCAGGGGGTCGCGGGTTCGAGTCCCGTCCGTTCCGCCACTTACCTTTCTCAGGGTGTCTCTGGATGTCCTGATGAGAAGAAAAACCGTATCGCTGTCAGAGTGATACGGTTTTTTTTCGTCTCCAGGTATCCCTCCCGATATCGGGGAATCCGGCGCAAAATGGCCCACGAAATGGCCCACGCGCCCGGAAGGGATATTTCGTAGGCCATTTTTTGTTTTTTGGCCGAAAAATAAATGCGGAAACAGGATATTACGTCACCCATGTCGCGCTACATTCGACGACAACTGAAGGAGTGAATAATGGCTATATCTTCCCGACACCTTTCCGCCGCTGCGGTTCAGAAAGCAAAACCAGCCGACCATGATTATAGTCTGTCTGACGGACATGGACTGACGCTTTCGATCAGAGCCACCGGCAAAAAAATCTGGCGTTTTCGCTATCAGCGTCCCGGTTCAGGGACAAGAACCAATATCACACTGGGCCATTACCCAGCGTTAACGCTGGCTGCGGCCCGTACCCTCCATGATGAATATATTACTTTGCTCGCTCAGGGGATCGACCCGAAACGACAGTCCCAACTGGAGGCTGAGCGCCAGTGTCTGAATACGGAACGCCTCTTTATTAATGTGGCCAAAAAATGGCACAAACTGAAAAAATCCACCGTATCTGCCGAACATGCACAGGAGATCTGGTCGTCGCTGGAGAAAAATCTTTTCCCGCTAATAGGTGAGATGCCGGTCAGCGAGCTGAAGGCACCACAGTTGATCGCCGCACTTGAACCTGTGCGCGCACGGGGCGCGCTGGAAACGCTGCGTCGCCTGACGCAGCGTGTGAACGAAATCATGAAATTCGCCATCAATACCGGATTGCTTGAAGCGAACCCGGCTTCCTGCATTGGCCAGGTGTTTGAAAAGCCCAAAAGAACGCACATGCCCACCATTCGCCCTGAGCGATTGCAGGAGCTGGTACAGCGCATCGAAACCACCAATCTGAATCAGATGACCCGTTACCTCGTGAAATGGCAGCTTCTGACGCTGGTACGCCCCGGAGAAGCCGCCGGGACGATGTGGAGTGAAATCGATACAGAGAAACGGCTGTGGACAATCCCGGCAGAGCGAATGAAAAAAAAGCGTGAACATCAGGTGCCTCTGACAGACGAAATGCTCTGGTTACTGAAGCAGGTTGCTCCCCTGAGCAGACATTCCTTGTTTGTGTTTCCGGGGCGTTGCAGCCAGTACAGTCCGATGAACAGTGAAACGGTGAATAAAGCACTGCGGCGAATGGGGTATACCGGAGAGCTGGTGTCACATGGTTTCCGGGCACTGGGCAGCACAGCGATGAATGAAGCGGGCTTTCCAGCGGATATCATTGAGGCAGTGCTGGCGCATGCCGATCTGAACAAAACTCGCGCAGCCTATAATCGCTCTGCTTATCTTGAGCAACGGCAGGAACTGATGATGTGGTGGAGCCACCAGATAAGCAGCACACTGCCGTTGATGTACGGTGTGAAGACTGACGTCAGCTAGTTGTTTGAGAAGGGGCCAGCGTTGTGCAGGACTCTGACCCCGACTTTTTTACCTAAGCAAAAGACGTCGCGATGGACATTCATCGCATCAGGGGGAAACTGACGGTAGCCTGCAATTCTTCTGGTGCTATCGTATGCCGCTTAAAGTGACAACTGTTAATTCGCTGGAACAACTGTCCTTCTTAACCAATTCAGCAACAAGATTGTGTACGTTAAATGTGGCAATGAAATCGTCGACATCACCGCATATTTTAAAATCGACCGGGGCCACCAGCGCCCCGGTATCTGAGAATCCCGCAGTAAGTGCTGATTTACACACGAAAAAGGCCGGGCCATCAGCATCCGTAACGAACAGTCCGGATGCCCATTCTTCATCGGTTGTCACCACGTTTTCCCAGCCCTGTTCCGTTAAGACGATCACCGCACGGGTCAGCCTTTTCAGGGGATGAGGCTGTGCCTCCTGCCATAATGCTTCCAGCTTCTGTCGCAGGCTTCCTGTCGCCCCCTGTAGTTGCCCCAGACGGATCAGCAGTGTGATATCGTCGGCCACTGCTTTGGGAAATCGCTTTTGTTTCTGCGCAAGCGTCAGCCAGCGCAAAAGAAAAATGTTTTCTGCATAAAGCGAGTCGATGGGGTGATCCTGTCGCGCAAGATGTAGCGCAGTCAGCGCGCAAAAAACCAGGTGATCGATATTGTCGGAGCGGGAGGCAGGCATAATTCTCAGTAAAAGTGAAAGACAGTGCAGTGTAGCCTGGTTTACCGCGGCAGAAAATGCCATTTCTCATAGCCCAATGCCATCAAAAGAAGAGATTTCTGGATTTTGCTATGGCGAAAAAAATTGCCTGAATTTTTTCATAACTGAAAACAAACAGATACTGACTATCCCCGCAGAACAGGATAGAGATGCAGGCGTTCGTTCCGCTCACTCAGTAATAACACTTTGTGCCGGGGCGACGTTGTAGCGCCCGATCGGCACAGGATCGAAAGCAATATCGCGTTCTGCCTCATTTGCCAGGTAAGCAAGGGAGTCTTCGCGGGTCTGTGACTGAGCAAAACGTCCGCATACGGGGATCTCCGGTCAGATGTAAAACACGTTCAGTATGGCACAGCACGGTGATGCGATGTAATGCAATGACACGTTTATCATCATTAACTCATGAAATAATAACTGGATTTATCCTTATGTTTTTATTGTAAAAGAATTGATTATCTCCCGAATTTTGGTTTTCTGGTGGTGTATCAATGTAAATTCACTTCGCGGGATTGCCGGTTACAGCAATCTCATTGTCATGATGTTGTACTTCTTATCTGAGGTTTCTATGTCTGACTTTACAGTAGTGGATAACACGGACACACGATTCAGCACCCTGCAAAAGGGGTTTAACCTGCGCTGGCCTGCTGATGAGGGCGCGGACTATATCTATCTTTGCGACTCCCCGGAGGCGGTGATCGAGGCGGTCAGTGATGCGTTAGCAAAAGGCCGGCGGATAACCGTTCGCAGTGGAGGGAGTTGTTATGAAGGTCTGGTGGCCAACAAACTGCAAGGCGATAATGGCCAGCCACTGGCCATTATCGATCTCAGCGAGATGAAGGGGATGCGTTACGATGAGGGCGGTAATATCACGTCCCCCTGGGATGCATCCGTTCATTATAAATTTTCACTCTCCAGCGGCAACCAGAACTGGGATGGCTATAACAGCCTGTATAAAGCCGCAAACCGTACTATCCCTGGCGGTTCCTGCTATTCGGTGGGAGCTGGCGGGCATATTGCCGGTGGAGGCTTTGGTCTGCTGTCCCGTATTCACGGTACAACGGTAGACTGGCTGTCCGGCGTGGATATTCTGGTGCCCGACGGCAGCGGCGGGCTGGTGGTAAAACATGTCAGTCTGAACAGTACCGGCAGCGAGCGGGATCTGTTTATTGCCTGTCGTGGTGCCGGGGGCGGCAATTTTGGCATTATCCTCAATTACTATTTCAGCGAACTGCCCGTCGCTCCGCAAACGGTCTATCTGTTGACGCTGGCGTATCCCTGGAGCAATTTCACTACCCAGTCGCAGTTTGATACCTTTATGCGGACTTACTGGCAGTGGTTTGCCGACCACGATGCAGAGTGGAACAGCAGCGACCCGACGCTGGCTAACGGCGGCTTGTTTACGTTGCTCAAGGTTCAGCACCGGGCATCCGGGGATATCAAACTGGTCATTCAGTACACCGGTATGGATGGTACGGTGGGCGGGGCGCAGGATCAGCCGTTTATTGATTTTGTCAATGCCATGAACGCCGCTGCGGGATTTACGCCGCGGGTGAGTGAAGAATTAAAACTGCACGGGCCGATGGTGGCGTCCGTCCATCCAGCCAGGCTGTTGCAGGATCCGGTGAGCGATGCCCGGCTGATGGACTGGCTGTACGCCACACAAACGATGAACGGATCGGGTGATAACCGGCGCGGCAAATATAAATCGTCGTATCAGAAAGGGCAGTTCGGCCAGCAGGAACTCAATACCTTATGGAACTGGCTGAATGATGCCAGCGAAACGCGCCTCGACCAGATGCTGGTGCAGTACGACAGCTACGGTGGTTGTATCAATACCCATGACGAAACGACCGATCCGACAGCGATACACCAGCGTCATTCAATACTGAAATCGCAGTTCCAGGTTTACTGGCTGGACGCCGCCGATGATGATTTTTACCTGGACTGGCTGTGGCGCTTTTACGCGGCGTATTTTGCCGATTATGGCGGCAAACCCTATGAAAGTGACAATTATGAGGGATGCTATATCAACTACCCGGACGTTGATATGAAATACACCGACCAGGCAAAAACAACGACAGACCCACTGTGGCTGTCGCTCTATTACGGCGACAAAGCTGCGATGCTTCAGGCCACTAAATCCAGCATCGATCCCGGTAATATTTTCCACTCTGAGTTGTCCATTCCGCCCGCACAATAGCCCCTTCAGCCCATGCCAGACCGGCATGGGCATTGCGTTGACTTACGCTGATGTGGACACGGCTAAAACGCGGTGTCCAGCTCTTTAAGCACCCGGTAGCTGCCATCAACCAGCAGCAGGGTTTTCCACTTGTCAAAGGTCAGGCAGGGATGAGAGAGGCCGAAGATGAGAATATCGCCCACCCTGGCGTCACAACCTGGCGCAAGGCGCAGCATACCGTGTTGATCCATAATCCCCGTGGTGACGATGGTGCCGGTTTTCAGTATCAGCGCCTGTCCCTGCCGGTAGTGGGCGATGGCCTGCGGCAGGCCTGCGTCAAACGCTGCGTCACGCTTACCGAAGTTCGCCACGGCCATCTCCGGCTGTGGCACCGACTGCACCATCGCCACCAGTTCCAGCGCCGGTTTCAGCTCGCCGCCCACTGAACGGGCAGTGGCATCGCGCGCCATCAGCGCATCCTGCGCACTCTGGTAGATGCCGTGATCGAGGGTAATATAGCAACCGGGACGTATCACCATCCGGCAGCGTTCTGGTTTGTCAGCCTCCAGCCAGACGTTACACACCACGTCATACCAGACGCTGCCGCCGCCCGTGAGGATAAACTCATCGTCAACAAACGCCGCCATCCGGCAGGCCAGCGTCGCCGCATCGCGCAGGAAAGCTTCCACCTGTTCCCGCAGGTCATCGCCATGCAGCACGCCTTCATACACCTCCAGTCCGCGCAGACGCAGCCCCGGCAGTGCGGCGATGTTCTGCGTCAGTACCCGCGCGTCTTCCACTGTGCGGCACCCGCTGCGCCCGTCCGGGAGTCCCAGCTCAATCAGCACATCCATCTGCTGGTTTCTTTCAGCAAAAAACGCCGACAGCGTGCGGGCATTGTCCGGGCTGTCCACGCAGCACAGCAGCTCGCAGTCCGGGTACTGCGCCTTAAGCTGCGAAGCCAGCAGCATACTGGCCCTGCCGGTGAGCTGGTTGGCTATCAAGACGCGCTGCACCCCGGCTTTTAACGCCACCCGGGCCTGCCAGATGCTGCCGGTGCCGATGGCCCACGCACCCGCTGCCTGCTGATGGTGAAAAATCCACGGCGTCATGGTGGTCTTGCCATGTGGGGCGAGGGAGACGCCCCGCAGGTCGGCATAGCGCTGCATCCAGCGGATGTTGTTATCCAGCGCAGCGGCGTTGATAACCGCCGCAGGCAGGCAGACATCCTCATGCAGCAGGTTTGGCTTGCTGCTGCATGAAGCCGACATGATGGCGGATTTATGCGTTGTACGACTTAAAGCATTCATCGCACGCTCCTCGCTGGCTCTGTGGTGGGGGTGAGGGGGGCAGGCGTGTTTTCCCGCTCGTCGGTGATGGCCTTCAGCACCACCTCGCGTGACAGGGTGTTTTGGGGCGTCAGCAGCGTGACTACCACGGCAGCCACCAGGCTGACGGACAGCGCCGGAAGCACCGGGTTGCCCAGCGCCGCCGACCAGGCGGGCGTCAGAATGACCCATAATGAGGTCAGGCTGCCGCCCAGCAGGGCGGCGATGCAGCCCGGCGCGTTAAACCGCCGCCAGAACCGGCCCAGCAGAACGCTGATGCACAGCCCCGACATAATCATCGAAATCATGCGGGTGATGTAGTCAATGATGTCGCTGGATGCCAGGGCGAAAACCAGAGCCAGCAGGATAACCAGCACCAGAAACAGGCGCGAGAGCATAATGGCTTTATCCGGCGGCGGCATTTTCCCGGTCACCAGGGTGTAAATATCGCGCAGGATGATGGAGACCCCGGCGATGGCGTCCGAACTGCCGGACGACATGTTGGCCGACATCCCGGCAATCAGTACCACCATCGCCAGCACCGCAGGCAGGGCGCGGGTGGCGTACAGGAAAGCAAAACCCGGGTTATCCAGCGTCGGGGTCATTGCATGCGTTGCCATACCGATAATGGCGGGCAGGAAGGAGAACCCCAGGTACAGCAGGCCGGTGATAATGAAGGACTGGCGAATGGCCCGGGTGGAGGCCGCCGAATAAATGCGCTGACGATAGGAGGGGGTTGCCAGCACGCCGATACCAATCACCACTGCCAGCGAAAGTGCCGGAAGCAGGCCGAGTTTTCCGGCCCCGAACAGCGTTAACGCCTGCGGGTCGGTACGGGCGAGTACCGTATCCCAGCCACCCGCGTAGCTCACCGACATCACTGCCAGCAGGATGAAGCCGAGGAACAACACGACGGACTGCAGGGTATCTATCCACGACACCGCCTTATAGCCACCAATGCCGACGTAGAAGATAAAACCGATGGCGATGATGATTTTGGCTGTAGTGATATCGATGTTTGCCGCCCAGGCCAGATACAGCCCGCCGCCGAGAATATGCGCGCCGAGCCAGCCAATGGAGGCCAGGAAAATCAACATCGCCACCAGATTTTTAACGATACGGCTGCCGCCGGTGTAATAGCAGATTTCCTCGCTCATGGTCATAAAGCGCAGGTTTCGTACCGGGCCGAACAGCCAGGCGGTCAGCAGCAGGCCGGTGGCACCGCCGACACCGTACAGCATCCCCGCCCAGCCGTTACCGTAGCCAAAGCTGACCGCGCCAATGCTGGAGCCGGTGCCGACCATGGTACCGACGGTGGAGCCAAGGGTCAGCAGCAGCGGCAGTTTTCTGCCGCCGAGAATAAAATCCTCACCGGTTTTCTGGTGGCGGGTGACGTACCAGCCGACGGTCATCATGACGAAGGCGTACAGCAAAAACCACATCAAAAATGCGTTCTGTTCCATACTCTGTTCCTTACGTGAAAAGACGGGGGTGTCAGCGTTTTCCGGCGTTAAAGCAGGTGACGTCCACCTCCACCCGGCAGTCAACTACCAGGCCCGCGACGCAGCAGATGCGCGCCGGGGGCGCATCGCCAAAAAAGCGCCGGAATACCGCGTTAAAGGACGGGAAATCGCGCGCATCCGTCAGGATGACCTTCATATGCACAATGTCCTCCCGGCTGAACCCGGTCTGCGTGACAATGTCGAGGCAGCGCTGAATCGCCAGCGTGGCCTGCGCCACAATGCCGCCGTCGATGATTTCGCCGTCCACCATCGGCGTCTGGCCGGAGACGTAAAGCCAGCCATCCGCCGCTACCGCGCTGGCAAAGGGCAAAGCCTGCCCGCCAGCACCCTGAGAACCCTCAGTGCCGAACCGTGTAACCATGTTATTTACCTTCTGTTGTTAAGACATTCTGCTCAGGAACCTGCCTGCCCGGTGGCCGGTCATCTGCCCCTCGTGAAAGGTCAGCACGCCGTTGACCAGCACAAGGTCAATACCTTCCGCCTGCTGCTTCGGGACCGGGAAGGTGGCGGTGTCGCGAAGGGTCTCCGGGTCAAACACCACCAGGTCGGCAAAGAAACCTTCCCGGATGAAGCCGCGCTGTGCCAGCCCGAAGCGCGTGGCGGACAGGCCAGTCATTTTGTGAATGGCGGTGGTCAGCGGAAACAACCGTTCATCCCGGGCGTAAAACCCCAGGATGCGGGGAAAGGTGCCCCACAGGCGCGGGTGCGGATTCGGGTCGCAGGGCAGACCGTCAGAACCCACCATAGTGGCGGGGTGCGCCAGCACGCGCCGGACATCCTCCTCATCCATCTGAAAATAGATGGCTCCGGCGGGCAGCAGCCGGGCGGCGGCGTCATGTAGCCCGGTGTGCCACAGTGCGGCGATGTCCTGCAGTGTTTTACCCGCCATATCCGGGTGCGGTGATGACCAGGTGACAAGAATGTCGTAATCGGCAGTCACCTGCTTCAGGTCGAGGCACGACGAACCGGCGCGGTAAGGGTAGGCGTCGCAGCTGATATCCTGGTGCTGCTGATGGCGCTCCATGAACGACAGTATTTCGCCGCTCCGGCCCCAGTTTTTCTCCCCGGCGCATTTCAGGTGCGAGATTTGTACCGGGACACCCGCGTGACGCCCGATATGAAACGCCTCTTTCATAGCGTCAGTAATACTGTCGTATTCGGTGCGCAGGTGGGTGGCGTAAAGCCCCCCGCATTCCGTCAGCAGCCCGGCCAGCGCGCAGACTTCTTCCGTGGAGGCATTCACGGCGCTGGCATACGACAGGCCGGTGCTCAGCCCCAGCGCGCCCTGCTCCAGCGCCTGGCGCAGCCGGTGCTGCATGGCGGCGGTTTGCGCTGCCGTGGCCGGGCCGTCCAGCGTGTCCATACAGGTGTTGCGCAGGGTGGTGTGGCCGACCAGAGAGGCGACGTTAACCGACGGCGTGGCGGCATTCACGGCATTCCGGTAGCTCACAAAATCCGGGTAGCAAAATTCATCCCGCCCGCCCAACAGCCCGAGTGGGTCGGGAACGACGTCTTTAACCACCGCGCAGGCAGCGCTGATGCCGCAGTTACCGGCAATCACGCTGGTGACGCCCTGAGAGGTTTTTTCGATGTAATCCGGGCGCTTGATGACGGTCAGGTCATCATGGGTATGGACGTCGATAAAGCCCGGCGTCAGTATCCGGCCACGGCAGTCCACCACGTTTTGCGCGTTCGCCTTTATCACCGGGGCAATGCCGGTGATACGGTCGCCGCAGACCGCCACATCGGCGATATACGCCGCCGTGCCGGAGCCATCCATCACGGTGGCGTGTTTAAACAGCCAGTCAGTTTTCATACCTGCCCCTCACTTTGCTGTGTGTCAGCAGTAAACGCCCGGTATGCAGCGATAAATGCCTGCGCCATGGTCTGCGTTTGCTCCGGTGTCTGGCCCGGCAACCAGAGACTGTTACCGGGGGCGACGCCCCGACAGCCTGCCGCCAGATACTCGCCGAGGTTGTCCGGGGTAATGCCGCCGACGGCATACAACGACACTGACGCAGGCAGCACCGCCTTCAGCGCCCGGATATACGCGGGGCCGAAGATACCCGCCGGAAACAGCTTGATATCCTGTGCTCCGGCGTCGATGGCGGTGAACGCCTCAGTGGGGGTGAGGCAGCCGGGTAGTACCTGCATCCGGCAGTCCAGCGCCCGGTGAATCACCTCCGGGCAGGTACTGGGGGTAACCACCAGACGGCAGCCCAGCGCCATCAGATGTTCCACCTGACCGGGATACAGTACGGTGCCGCCGCCGATAAGCACGCGGTCGCCATACTGCTCAGCAGCCCGGGCGAGGCTGATTTCCCAGCCGGGGGAGTTGAGCGGAATTTCAATCGCCTGAAAGCCTGCCTCAATCAGCAGCGGGATATGAATGTTAGCTTCCTGCGGCGTGATACCGCGCAGAATGGCAATGAGAGGAATGGACAAATTCAGCGTCATAAAGCATCTCCTGTGGCACGGCACAGCGCGTCAGTAAGGGCGGGGATGTGTCTGAGCACGGCCATCGCGCCCACACCGGAGAGCGGGGTCTGCGCATCCTCTGCAATCAGCAACGGGGCGACGGTAAAGAACGGGTCGGCGTCAATCAGCGTCGCCAGGGCCTGCGCCAGCGGCGGTTTGCCACAGATAACGAGGCGGGTATCCGGTGTCATTGCCAGCGCCGGGCTGTTTTTCAGAGTCTGAATATCGGTGCTGAGCGTAGCCCCCAGCAGCCAGCCCGCTTTCTGGTCGTGGGTGGCATCAGTAAACAAATCCAGTAGCCGGACGGAAAAGCAGGCGCGGGCGAAACCACTCTCACGACTGGCCTGTGCACCTTTAAGCAGATAACCGGTATCCGGGCTGCGGGTAAACCGGCTCTCCAGCGATGCCGCCAGCAGGGACTGACGGGTCAGCAAATCGAGCAGTTCGCCGGTCATACTGGTGGCGCAGGCGGTGATACGCTGCTCGCAGTCAATACGGACGAATTTGGTGTGCGAGCCGGGCAGAATAATCACCGCCGGGCCGGAAATGCTGTGTAATGCGAGCAGGCCGAAGGTCTCCACCTCCTCGCCACGCATCACATCCATCATCCCGATATTGTCGGCGCTGATATCCGCCAGCGCATTTTTCACGCCAGGGATAAACCAGACGGGATGAGGCGTGATATATGGCATGTCCTGAACCACCGTCGCCTGTGCCAGGTCAGCCAGGGAGACCGGCGCACACAGATGAGGAAGCGGGCATAACCCGGCATCAGAGGTTATCATCCCCGAGGCGACAATAAGGCAGTCACCGGTTAAATCATTTCCGGCCTGCGCCATAGCCTGCGTCAGCGCATGGCGAACCCCCGCCGCTAAAGTCGCGTGGCTTCCCGTCCGGGCAGTATCACGGACGCCAACAGGCTCGCAGGCCTGCGCCACAACAGTGTTATTACGCCAGACCCGCACCCGGGTGTTGGTGGTACCGCAGTCTACAGTGACTACCGACATGCTGACTCTCCTGTAGAGGGGCGGCGGATCGCCGTCCGGGTAAAGCGCAGGAGAAGGGTGTGGTTTCCTGTTGCCGGGAAATGCTGAACAAAAGCCTCAGCGAGGCTGACCATCCGCATAAGATTGTCCTCCGGGTAAAAAGTATGCGGAGCGCACAGACTTACCGGACGGCTATAACGGCAGGGCTGGCTTAACGGTCTGCGGCTCCGCGAAAGGTGATACAGGGTGATAACATTGTCTCTTCCGGGTACTCCTCTGGTGTTGGTACTGTTTTCATTATGTTTTTGTGCGGGCGACGCCGTTTTCAGGGCGAGCGAAAGCGTGGCAATTTCGCCCTGATTATGCGATGCTCGGGGGTCAGGTTTGCAGTGTGGGTTGTCTGCAATTGAATCAACTTAACTCTACATAACAAAAGTTCGAGAGTAAAGCGAAATTCGATCTTTTGGTCGAGTTCGTTGTTTTGGGCTCATTTGAAATTGGATGGTTGCTGTTCTGGTGGTTTTATGACGAGAAGTGAAGAAATAAATTCAGAAGTCGATCGCACGAATTCGTTCCAATCCCGTCTGGCGGAGGCTATGCAGGGAGAGAGTAACTCATCCTTTGCTCGTAAATGTGGCATCACCGAAACGACAATTAGAAAATATCTCAGTGGTAAAGCTCGACCCAGATCAGCAACATTACAAAAAATAGCGCTGGCAACAGGTAGAAAAGCCTCATGGTTACTTGGTGAGGATGATACAAAAGTTCGAGACTCAGGTACAAGCAACAAAGACGAGGGAATGCTCAGAGATACAGAATTGCTTCTTAACCTTTTTAAATTTTTGCCCATTGGGAAAAGAAGCCAATTGCTGAAGCAACTTCTGGAGGAGGTTAAGTTGTGTGTTGAGAATGTCGAACGCTACAACAATTAATAGTTGTGGCGATGATCTGCTACTGCATTACTGACAGATACGGATTATCTTCTGGCACCGTCGGGCCAAAAATCTCCTGCGGATTATCCAGCAAAAACCCTTTTACTTTACGTACCTTCCGGGGACCGCGAACCTCAATCGTCCAGATATTGATGCCGTCGTCACCGCGACGGTGCAGTTTTAGCTTCTGGAACTCTTTCTGAAGTCGACGCCACTCACCGCCGGTTTCCCCGGTGGTGGATTTGATATACAGCTTAAAAATCTCCGGCGATACCAGAAACGCCGCTCCCTCCACCATATGCACGCGCGCCAGCGTATCGTTCACCACAAGACGATGCTCTGCCAGCGCCTGCCTGAGCCAGTCAACAAAACCGCTGGCTGACAGAGATGTGTTCAGCGCCACGGTATGGTCACTGGTGGGGGCAGGACTATCCTTAGTTGCTGCATCCTGTGAGATATTTTCAGCACGAAGGGCTTTTTTCATCGTTGTTGCCCGTCGCGGTGATCCCGGATTGCAGAACGGTAAATACGCAAATGCATCCGGCTCCTCGCTACTGTTTTCGTGAACTGGCGTTGTTGTGGCTGCAGGTAGTGCAGGGGCTTCCGGTGTAAGTGATTTACTGGCAGGCGTCACGGTTCCTGCAAATACCGCCGGGCGGTTGTCGGTATCGGGCCAGACCAGGGCCGGAGAAAAACGCAGCAGCGTCAGCGGTGTGCCGGGCGTCCAGCCGCCGTGAGCCGCGATATCACAGTGCCAGACGGCCTTGTCATCCGGCGTTGGCACAATCAACCCACAGCCCTGCATCTCATCAAATAACCGGCTGTTGCTGTCCGGGATCCCTGCGATACCATGCTGCAGCAGCCAGGCGCGGATTTTATCGGCGCTGGTTTTGCTGATAAGCCACAGCGCATCGCCGGTAAACCAGCCATCCGATCCCGATGCCGTATTGTTGAGCGTAAACGAGGCTCTGACCAGTTCGCGCACGGCGGTGGTGATTTGCCCGGCCAGTGAGGTTTTGGGGCGGGCCAGCGCACGGCGGGCATCGCCGCCCAGATTCTGCGCCACCGACGCCCGGTCGGCATTCTGTACCAGTTCGCCGGGAACACCGGCTTTATCGTAATGACCGCTGATGCAGTACAGCAGGGTGCTGAACAACGCCGGATACTGCGCCAGCCAGCTTAAGGCGGCGGAGAGGATTTGCTGGCACAGCAGGCTGCCCGCCACCGGATGCAGGTGGTAATCGCGGGATGCGCGAAATTTCAGGTGGTACGGGCGGGTCAGCGCCCCCTGCCACGGATACCAGCGTTGCCCGTCATCGGTCACAATCTCCATATCGGTCACGATTTTCCCGCAGTCATGCAGCAGGGCAGCATAAATGACCGCCGCCGTCCAGGCCTCAGTCTCTCTGGCCTGATCTTCCGGCGGTGAATCAGGCGGCAACAGATGGCTCTGGCGCATCTGAGCGGCAAAGGCCATCACTTCCAGCGTATGATCCAGCAGACCGCCAGGATAGGCATGATGATGACTCTCCGAGGCCGGTAACTGCTGCACCAGTTGCGCGAAACGGGTTACCGGTTGCTGATACAGCTCATCAAATAAAGACCGGGGCAGGGCAGTGCGCTGCCAGAGGGTATGCAGCAGCCGTTGTCGTAATGGTGTACTGAGCAGACTTTCTGCGGATACTGGCCGCAACCAGCCAGCATCCGTTGGCGCAGTGTCTGCAGCAGGCCGGGATTTTTTGTGGCGGCTGAACCAGCTACGCATCCTGTATTCCTCTGGTGTGGGTCATGCTTTCATGAATGCCGTCATTCATGACGCTATTGATGAAGCTGTCGGTAGAGCCGCCAGGCTTCCAGCAGCAGCGCCGTTATCGATTTTCCCTCCTCTGCTGCGCAGGCTTTGATCTCCCGGTGCAGGGCCGGATCGATGCGGATCTGGATCGCTTTAACGCCACCCGCGTCATGTTGTGTTGTGGTGACATTCAGGGGCGGCGTTTTCTCCGGACTGAGTTTTGGCGGCGATTTTCTGACCATGGTTGTCCTCTGGCTGGCGGAGTTGATCTCATGAAAGCCGTGTTTCCTGCATTCATGCTTTCCTGATTCAGGCGACGGCTTCCGCGCGGGTACAGATTTCGCGGATAATATTTTCGGCATGGCGGTTAAGGGAGGGCCAGCGGGTTTCGGTAATTGACTGACCGGCATCCAGCGCCAGGCTGTAACCGGCCTTAAATCGCAGATACGATTTGACGCAGCGAAACTGCCATGCGCTGATGGTCTGCATGGCCGATCGGGCTTCGGCCCCCGTGGGCGCTTTGCAAATCACATACAGTATCTTTCTGAGCGGGATACCCCGGTGCAGCAGTTCCCGTCCCAGCAGCAGCGAGGGCTCCAGGTCGTCCAGCGCGGTACCGGTGGCAATTACCACCAGGCTGGAGTGTTGGGCGATATCAAAAGAGGAGATATCCACAAATGGGCGGGTATCGATAATCAGGCAGGCGTACTGGCTGGCGGCTTTCAGCGCCACGCTGTGTCGGCGGTAAACGGCGGTCTCAACGGCGGGGTGAATACTGGCATGGTCGCGGCGCTCGGCCCACTTTGCGCTGGTTTGCTGCTGGCTGTCGAGATCGGCAAGCAGCGTCTGCTGCCCGGCGCGGGCCAGTTCCACGGCGGTGGCGCGGGCAAGCGTTGAGCGGCTGACGCCACCTTTCTGGCTGATGAAGCTGATAATCATAATGGCGATTCTCCGTGAGGCATTCATGAAAAGAGGAAAGCGGGAAAGCAGGCGTTCTGCTGTCGGCGCTATCCTGTTCTGAATCCCGTCACGGGGCTGTAATCAATTCAAATGCCGGAGAAAAAATTGTTCATGAAAGCGGTTTTTCAGCAAAGCGGGTTTTCATGAATGCAGGATATTTCAGCGGGGGTATGGCTTTTGTGTGGTTTGGTGGGGGGGCGTTGGCGGCCTTTTGGGGTAAGCCTGTTACCCTTAAAAACCATTACCCTTACCGGCCTTTTGGGTGGTGGCCTTTTAATGAAAATCTCCCCCCGGAATACATCATGCTGCCGACGGGTTGCTCCCCCAGCATTGTGAGGGACTCTACTGCATAGTAGCCCCTCACAATGCTGGACTATCGGGTCTTGACGGAACAACAGAATGGGTTTACGCCGTGCGTCCGGTGATGGAACTGAGCAGGATAGGTATCCGCTACAGTGTGAGCCAGTACCGCAACAATCTTGAATGTAAATTCAGCACTAAACGCTACATCACCGACAGTCTGCTCAGTGCCAGGAGCGGACATAACGTTCGTATGAAAAAAGGGAGGGAGTGCCAATGGCAATCCCCTTCGTATCAAGAAGAATAAATCAGCTTTGACACAATCGAAATCGGTTTCGAAACGGGTCGTAGACTCCCAGAATATCTCCCCAGCCCTGCTTCACAATTTCCGGGCGACCATAGCCATATCTTTTTTCGTGCAGCGGGTTTCTGAACAACTCAATATTCTGCACAGGTATGAATATCGTTGCTCCCGAACTAGCGTCACTATGGTATTCAGAGAGGTGCAATTACAAACACTCGCGTTCAATGCACAGATACAAAGGTAAGCCGGGCTTGAACCGATGGATTCAACCGGTTGATGCATCACGATGCCAAGCTACGACTGGTATTTTTAAAACATTTTGTAGCCGCTATCACTATAGCTGCAACATGGCTTAGAGCGAAGTTTTCATGGTAGACAGCATTTTCTGATAAATACCTTAAATTGTAGTATTTCACCCACGCATCAATAAACTTTCCTTCTTCTCTATAGTCAAAGCCCATAATATAAAAATCTCCGGTATCTTCATGAAAGATAATGTTTTGAGTGATGTGAGGTATGGTTAATAATTTTAGGTGTACTGGTCCTTTATCAGAGATAAATGAATAACCAATAATCATCTTAACTATTCTTGATGGGACATAATGCTCAAGCAATGAAATAATAAGATTGTTATTGGCAAGTTTCATCCCAGCTAATGCACTACTCCCTGCAGCATTAAACCCATCACCAAGCATTTGATAGTACGTTCCATCACTAACCTGAACTATTGTGTTAAATTTACTCTCTCTATATTTTTTCCTATCTATACTATTTGGTTCTGGGTATACAGAAGTGACCGAATTGATTCGATTTTCATCTAAAACATGAGACCACTCAGCATGTATTATTTCAATGAAATCAGTGTCAACCCATAAATCATCCCCATGGTCAAAAATACCTAAACAATAAATATCATCATCTCTGACCAATGCGACAAGTAGAGCGCCAGTTCTTTCAATAAAATCATTTTTTGAATTATTATTTTGTTTCTTTTTTGATTCTAATTTTTCACCTAAATGAAAATGATGAAGGCCAAAGTCTAATAACATGCCATCATTTTTATTTGTACTATATATTGATTTACTAAGATGTGAGTTTATATTCTCTCCACTTTCCATTTTTTGGATTAGCTTACGAAAACCCCTCTCATTCTCTTTTGGGAAACTTAATTTCGTTGATATATGAACATGTCTTTTTTTTTGGTTTTATTAGTCTTCCGAGTACATTTATGAGGTTGAAATAAGAGCATTCACCTTTTTTAATCTCGATTCCGAAATTATGCTTTAGAATTTTTTTGCTGATCCCATTTCTATCATTCAAGGGGGAAAACCTGACGTTAAAAATAGCAAAGGGAAAGTTATCACTCATAAGTAATCCTGCAATAATTTAAAGAAAAAAGGCTAAGCATGATATCACCCTCATAGTTATGACGTAACCTTAACCGAAAATTAGATAGTCATTTCTAATGAGCCAGGGACTAGACATTCCTATCGAGCCTTAACAGGAGATAAATGAGAGTTGACAAATTAACTTGACACCCTCAATCGATATAACCTAAGGACTAAATATTTATATGTTTGGGTAGAACACAAAGCAGTAACTGGACTGACCTCACGCCCGTAAACAAATTATGTCCTCACAGCGAGGCTTGTTAGAAGGCCTCCGGACTTCCGCTCCTCGCTCATAACAGTCCGGTAGGTTAAGCCGTGGCCAAATGCAGATTGCTACCAGTTCAATCCTGAGTCAATATAGATTAACCCCATCAGCCTTTTACCCCCCACCCGATCCCACCAGCTTTCCCGCCAGCTGTATCATAAGTTCCCGTGCCTTACCTCCGGCATTCTTGATATCCGCAGTCCCGCTACGTAATGCGCCATCCAGCGCGCCTCCCAGCTGTATTCCCGCCCAACTGACCGCCGCGAACCAGAAGCCCGGCAGCACGATAAACAGCGTGCCGGTGACAAACATCATAATAAGATCGTCCTGGGTATTCTGAATCCCCGCCATATTCCAGTAGCTGTGGGTATCGCTGTCGTACAGCAAACTCAGCAGTGAGCCGTCCAGCCAGCGGGCCAGCTCCCACCAGAAGGTTAAAAACATCAGCGCAAACTGGGCGAAGGTCAGCGTCAGTACCACTCTCACGTTATAGGCTGAAAACAGGGTGACCAGCGGCAGGCAAATCACCAGCGCCATCAGCAGCACCGCCTGCACCATCGGCAGCGCCTGGCGTAGCGAGTCAAAGGCCGGAAACGCCACCAGCGAGGCAAGGGCATGGCCCGCTGTGGCACCATTACGGGTTATCTGGTTCATCACGGTGGTGTCGATATTGCCCCCGAAGCCGGGATACACCCGCCCGGACTGCGACACTTCCATATTGCGCTGGCTGACCACCGAACGCAGTACCGCCTCTTCATACCCGGCCTGGCTGTAGCTCAGTTTCTGCAGCGCCTGCCAGATATCCGTTTTTACCAGCGCCAGCACCCGGGGCTTTAACCCGATGTCGGTATCAGACCACCACTGTTTACAGGTGGGATAGCCGCCGTTGCCGGTATCGACGAGCCCGGCATCCCTGTCCTCATCGTAAGGCCACTGAGAGCGGGGCGAGTAAGCGCGATCCGTATCGTAATAGCCGGGCTGCGACAAAAAATACGACGAACCAATCCAGGCGATATCGTCAGTTTCCTCCTGCGACAGGCCGGTGGTGTGCTGCTTGAGGCGCGCCAGCGACGGGGCATAGCAGGACTGGACAAAATCCTGTAACTCCTGCCCCAGCACCGGGTCGGACAGCCGGGTGTGCTGTACCTCAAAGCGAATTTGCCGCAGGTCGGGCTGACAGGGCAGGGAGGCTGTGGCCGCATTGACCAGCCCTTTCGACAGGGTATGCACCAGATACCACCACACCGGGATGGCGGCGGTTTTGCCGCTCACCTCATTGATCAGCGGTTTGTAGCCGGTATCATCGGGCTGCGCCAGCGAGATATTGCACTGCTTCGAGCGCGTCATATCAAATTTCATCGTCGTGATATCGACATTCAGCAGCGGCACGCAGGTGAACATAATAACGACCATCGCCATGTACACCACGTTCTCCATCCAGGCGACGGTGAGCGCCCCGGTATTGCCTTCGTCCACACCCTGCTCACGGGCCTTAAGCCAGGCGGCGACCAGCTTAATCAGCAGCGGCAGGGCAAACAGCCCGGTGGTGGTGAGGGTGTTCCAGATCCCGTTATTAATCAGCCAGCCCAGCAGGGTGAGGGCATATTCCAGGTAGCTGTGGGCGGTCATGGGGTATCTCCTTCCTGTAGCCCGTTGCTTATCTCGCCGAGCAACAGCAGGGCGACCGACCAGACCGCCATCCGGTTCAGTGCCGGAAGACGCGCCGGAGCCTGCTTCAGCCAGCGCCGGCGCAGCGACA
This sequence comes from Citrobacter amalonaticus, assembly GCF_037053465.1. Taxonomy (GTDB): domain Bacteria; phylum Pseudomonadota; class Gammaproteobacteria; order Enterobacterales; family Enterobacteriaceae; genus Citrobacter_A; species Citrobacter_A amalonaticus_H. The sequence continues at coordinate 72,618 of NZ_JBALIF010000014.1, read as the reverse complement.
GCCACAAACCGGCCATCAGGCCGTACAGACACAGCCGCCAGATGAGCAGAGCGATGCGGGCTTGTTTCAGTGTTTCCCGCCAGTAGAGCGTCTGCCCGGCAAACCGGACGGATAAACCAGTGATGGCGGCGACAAGCAGCAGCACCAGTATCAGGGTAAGGATGTTTTTTACGCGGCGTCGCATGGTTTACTCCTTCGTCTGATCCTGATGAAGCCCGTTAACCCGCGCATCCCCGTCATCCTCCACGCCGATGGCCTGGCCCCGGGTGGTGTCGCGCTGAATTTTGCGCTGCAGAATGGTGCTGCCGGTATTGCTGGTCAGCGACTGGCGCATTTCCAGCTCCAGACGCAGCTGATCCAGCTCTCTGTCCAGCTGCATCGTGGCCTGATTTAACTGCGACTGCGCCTCCTTTTCTGTGGCAATATTGGGTTCGCGCATCCCTGCCAGCAGGGTGCGCCGGGCCGTGAGCGCCTGCTCCATCACCCGGGCAATTGCCATCTCGCCCGACAGCCGCTCCGCCAGGACTGCGGCATCCGGATCGTCCCTCAGCGCCTCCACCACCCCCCGGGTTAACCGGATCTGACCGCCGCTGGCTTTTGCCAGATTCTCCGTTGTGGGCTTCAGGTTGCCGTTGACCAGGTCGTTCAGCGCCTGGGCGATTTTTTCCTGCTCCTCGTCAATCAGCGGCATCAGCCCGGTGCCCGACTGTGCGCCGCTGCGGTTACTGCTGCTGCCGGAGGCGTCATTTTCCGGCGATACATTGATGTTCTGCTCGCCAATTACCCGGGTCATCCATTGCGCGGCGTCGCCAGGGGAGGGCCACAGATGGCACAGCTCCCCTTCACAGGCGGTATCTGAAACTGTGCTGTCGTCGGTAACGCTGCGGCTGTTCAGAATGTTGTAGCCAGCGGTGGTGGTATCGGTGATCACTCTGATGGGTGGTTGTCCCTGGCCGCCGCGTTGCTCGCCGCCCACCCAGCGTTTGCCGTTTTTAGCGGCAGCTTTGCTGGCCTCCTGCTCGGCGCGTACCGCATCCGGTTCCCCGGCGACGATACTCTGGTAGTTCTCCGCTTTTGCCGCCTGAGTCCAGGCGGCGTTGTACGCATAATCGGTCATTTTCTGCGCCATGTTTTTACAGCTCAGCTGTGACTTATCAAAATCCAGCCGACCCTGGAGAACGCCGTTGGTCAGCAGATCGTAGAGTTGCGGATTGGCGCGCTGGATCACCATCGCGGGCAGGCTGGCAACGGCGGATGTGGCGTTTTCGATAACCTCGCCCATCAGATCCTGAAAGCCATCCGTCACGCCGTTAAGCTGATTTTTGACGGTGGTGTTGATATCAAAGTTGCCGCACATCAGGTCTGAACTCCAGCCCACGCCGACATTGATAAGCGACGTATTTCGTCGGCTGGCAGCGGGCGTCAGTGCCGCACCGCCGCCAATCTGGTAGTAGAGGGTGTCGGCAATTGCGCCGCGGGTCTGTGGAATACCGTTATCCGCCAGGGCGGGCAGCGATACGCAAAGCGTGCCGGTTATCAGCAGGGAAAACAGATAACGTGTCATCAGTCAGCCTCCGGTACTGCCTAAAAAGGTCTGGCCCCGCCGCTGGCAACAGCTGTAGGGCCGCCAGAGCGTCCAGGCGTAGTCACCCGTATCCGAAAGTCTGTCGGCGTAAGCGCCTTCGGGGCTCCGGTCGGGAAAGGTGATGCACTGCGGGCTCATTGCGGGGGAGAGCATCTGCCAGCCGTGGTTATCCGGCTGGTTCTCCTGCACCGGATCGGGCGGCCAGTAGCCGTCCCGGGGTGATGCAGTCAGCGGCAGATAGACGTGTGGCTGACCGGTGCGGGTCACGATATCGGCGCTACGCTGCGCGATAACGGCCCCGGCTTTATAGTCGTGAGTCTGCCCCAGCGCGCCGGCCCGGGGATAAACATTGCCCCACAGGTCGCCGGTCTGGCCGACCTCCCGTAACCCGGGCGTCAGCGCCTCGGGGTAAAAACTTTCCGGGATGCCGGTACGCCAGGCGGCGGCATCAAACGTACTGACGAAGTAGGGCTGAAACGCCACTGCCGGGCTGTGGCAGCTGTAGCCAAAGCCGCTCAGAAATTTATAAAACGTCTCACCGCCCGGATGACCAAAAGCATCCGCGTTTTTAAAGCGAATTTTGGTCTTCGGATTTCCCTCTCGGGGATTGGTATCGCTGCCTTCTTCTGCCACGCCGGGGATGGGGCTGCCGATAAACGCCATCTCCTGCCAAGGGTTATGGCCTGGTACGGCATACGCGGAGACGACCAGCTCGGGTAAATTGTGCTTCACCTTAACGGAGGTTCTGACCGAACAGCCAAAGGGCGTGCAGTACAGCCAGTAACAAATCCCGACGATGCGATAGTGCAGGCAGTCAGCAGACAGCGAAGAGGCAATAATCTGCGCCGTATTTAGCGCCTGTGCCGGTAGTGTTGCCAGCAGAAGGGGGAAAAGCAGGCGGGAAGAATTCATGGTCGCTGCTCCCGCCATTTACTGAGCAACTGCTGCGCCAGCGCAATATCGGTGGTGCCGTACACTACATAACGATCGTCAAACACGATGGCGGGAGTTTTGGCGACTCCGGCAGACCAGGCGGCGATAAGTGCCTGATACGCGCCAGTCAGCTGCGCTTCGCGGCTTTTCCTGTCCGGCAGTTGCATCATGCGCCGGGCCTGCTGCTCCGCCTGTTCCGGGTTATCCGACAGGTGGGGAAACAGCGATTGCTCCAGTTGTGCAGCCTCATCCAGCCGGAAAACCAGTACGCCCGGTTCCGGCGTTTTTACCGGATGTTGTGCCGTGGTGTAAATCACGGTCTGGGCCAGCGTTGGCGGGGCAGCGGCGAAGAAAAATGGCAGTAACAGTAAAAAAAGAGTGCGTTGCATTGCATTCCCCGGTGAGTGAGCCAGATACCGGATTTAACGCTGCTGGCGCGGGGAGGACAGTAAACAACTGAATATGCGTGAGAGGGATTTTTCTGCGTACGTTCTGGCGGTAGAATACCAGGCGTCACGTCTGGCTGACGATAACAGATATCAGGAACCACGATATGTTACTTAACCCCCTGGCGCAGGAAATCATGCGTGTTGTCGGTGAACACCGGGTTCAGGCCGGAGAGCCTCTGCCAGAGAAAGCGTTCGATCTGTTTCTTGACGAATATCCGGAGACTATTGGCGAAGCGCTGATGGAGCTTTATCTTCTGGAATTGCTGGAAGAAGTCCCTCATGAGGTGGATATATTGACGCAGAAGGGGGGCGAATATATTTATGCTAGGGATACCCACACTCCTGCCTGATATTTCATTTTTTACTTTTCTTTTCATATCGTTAATCTGAATCCTGCCATTACAGGTGTAAGATGTCTCCGGTAAGATTTAAGCAAGGGGTGAGGGTATGGATATTCCGTTTAAAGCGAAATTGCGTAAATTATCTGTTCTGGGAGCGACAGGTTGTCTGCTGTCAATGGAGTATGAGGCTCTGAGTCGTGGGCAGAAATTGCTGCATATTCTGGCGTATTCGTTGTTTATTGCCTCCTTCACTTTTGTGATCACCGGCGGTGATCCATCAAAATTCAGTCATCCGTGGTTTGTTGTTTATGCCGCGCTCGTCATTATCTCGATACAGTGGCCATATTTATGGCGATGGCATAAAGAAGATCTTCGTACATATGGGCGCATCAGGCGTGCTGGCCGGTAAGGTATCGAAGCCGCAACAGTATAGTTGCGGCCTGAGATTATACAGGCAACTTTAGTCCCCGTTGCCTGTCCAGTTCCCGCGCCACCATAATCGCCGCATCCAGTTCACCGACCCCGAACTTGCGCATCAGTTGCGCTCGCTCCGCTTTTTCATGCTTTTCCGTCATCCCCAGCGCCAGATACAGCCCCGGCGGCACCACCCGAAACAGCGCTTCAATCTTGCTCGCCAGCACCACGCCCTCGGTATACTTGCCCGGCGATTTACTGGCCGACAGTAGCAGTTGTTCCTGCTCCGGCGTCAGCGTCTTAAACCGCTTCAGTTGCTCCACCTCTTCCGGCGGCATCACCAGCAGCTCCCACCATTCGATCATATTCAGCAGCTTTTTCGCATCGTCCGGGAAATCCGCCAGGTTTTGTGTCGCCAGCCACAGCCAGATCCCCAGCTTACGCCACATCTTGGAGCCTTTCGTCAGAAAGCGCGCCAGCAGCGGGTTGACGGTGATGATATGCGCCTCGTCGGTGATATTGACAATGGCGCGGGACTGGTGCTGGGTGCGCTCGCTGAGGTTGTTGATATGGTTAATCAGCGAGATATAGCTGATTGCCAGCTGGGCCTCGTACCCTTCGCGGGCGAAAGTGGCGAGATCCACCAGCGTGATATCCGCATCCGGCCACGCCTGTCCTTTGCGGTTGAACAGCTCCCCTTCAAATCCGATACAAAACAGGTGCATGGATTCCGCCATCTCATACGCACGGGCGCGGCGGTTTTCCGGCAGCGTGGTGTCAGCGGACAGGGCAAACAGCGCGTCACGGACATCCCGGGTCAGCGTCTGGCGTTTTTCCTGATAACATTGCTCAGCCGCAGATAAAATCGCCCGGCGGATCATCGCCCGGTCGGGGCGGGTTAGCCTTGCGTCTTCCTTCGCTTCACCGCCGGTGATCATCAGCCGGGCAGTAATCTCCATCTCACCCAATATATCGCGCTGGTCATCGCCGTCCTGCTCAGCCTGTTCTTCGTCATCAGGAATATCGGCGCTTGCAGCCTGCTCCACCAGACGCCAGGCATCGGCAAACAGCGGCAAAGTCACGCCGCTGCCCGGCTTCAGGCTGATTTTGTTCACCGTCAGACCGTGGCGCTTCGCGTAATCCGCCATCAGGCCGAAGCTGTTCCCGGCCTCAATGATGAACAGGCGCGGGCGGTGCAGCGCCATGAGCTGGGCAATCTTGCCGTTGAGGGTGGCGGATTTACCGGCTCCGGTCGGTCCCAACAGCAGCAGGTGGGCGTTTTTGCTGCGGTCCTCCTTGTTGAGCGGATCAAAATCCAGCGGTGCGCCGCCCCGGTTAAAATAGCTGATTCCCGGGTGTCCGGTGCCGGTTTCCCGGCCAAATACCGGCAGCAGGCTGGCAATGTGCTGAACAAAGTTAAACCGGGTATACAGCTGGCGTTTGTCGCGGGCAGGATCAAAGCTCATCGGCAGCCAGCGCAGCCAGTTACCCAGCGGTGCAACGTCATTCTCCTCCTGCACCGGGGCCAGCCCGGCATTGAGCAGCACGCTGTTAAGCTGGCGGCGCTGTTTATTCAGGGTGGCGATATCTGCGGCTGACAGGTAGAAAACCAGTGAAGAGCGGTACATCTTATGCCCGTCTTTCAGAAAGCTTTTCACCTCACGGCAGTCCCGGCGGGTGTATTCCGACTCGGTATTTTCACCGATGGCGCGGTTTGCCAGCCGGTTCAGATGCGCTTCCAGACGATCCTGCGGACTGACCACCAGCGTCAGTGCCATGGTGGTGGACTCCGGGAGCAGATCGAACAGGGTATTAATGCTGTCGCCCTTACGGTATTCACCCGTCAGATGGCCGATTTGCGGGGCTTTACGCAGCCGGTCCACGACCACCGCACAGTGGGGACGGTTATCAAAGTACCAGCATCCCTGCGCGGCATCGGAGACCGGCTCGCTGAACAGCAGTGATTCGGCAAAATCGGTGAGGACCGGCGGTGTGTTCTCCTCAGGAACATCGGGTTGCGTGACCGTGTGGTAAAACGCCTGCGCGGAATCGCCGGGTGGCGCAGGATTAAACCAGCGAACCAGCCAGTGGCGCAGCGCCGTTTCAGACAGCCGCCGCGCCGTCAGCCCGGCCCCGGCCAGCGCCTGGCACAGGCGCGCGCAGGCGTTGTTGAGGATCTCCTCTGCCGGGAGGGAACCCGAACGGGTGTCATCCCCGCTGTCCGATCGGCGATAAATCACCATTCGGGTACACTGCCGCTGGCCCCGCCACGGGGTCTGCGTCACCACATCGTCGAAAAACAGCCCGCCAGGTGTTGAAATGCCCCGCAGGTGGCGCGCCATCTCGCCGAGCCAGGCCTCGCTGAAGGCAGCTCCCTGCGCAGACGGGGCGACATAGCGGCGCAGCGTATCCAGATACCCGGACAGATCGTCCTCGTTCTGGCAGTAAAACTGCACCACCCACGGGTTGCGATCCCGTTCTTCAAAGGTGTCCTGCAGGGCGTCTTTAACCGTATCGCGGATCTGCACCAGATACGGCCGGGAACGGCCTTCGGTACCCACGGGCGTGACCTCATACACCGCACCGACTGAGCGACCGTCATCCAGCAACAGCGTCTGACTGTCCGGCTGATATTCCACCCACGGCAGCAGGTCGGCGAATGACGGGCCTTTCTGGTACATCGCGTCCATCTCCCGCTGAGTCAGCCTGCCACTGCGGGGGCGTGCCGGTGTGGGGTGTATCATCACAAATCCTCCACCCGTTCGCCGGGCATGGCGTACTGCACCCGGGTATAAAACGGGAACACCGTGGAATAGCCCGGAACCGGGACGGCATCGTCGCCCGTAAGGTGCGGGAAGATATACATCACCATATCGGGGTCCGGCAGGCGCACAAACTGCGACTGAATTTCACCGGCGGCACTGCGGGTATAGCCCTGCTGCTGGCGGGTTAACGCCGCCGGGTCATTCAGTGGTCTGCGAAGCTGGCTGCGCTGTTCCGTCAGCGCCTGCGTGCTACCGCCGCGCTGGTTCCAGAGCGTCATCATGCTGGTATTCGCATCCACCGGCAGCAGCGTCTCCTGGGATGTGGAGCAGCCCGCGAGCAGGAGCGCTGCCAGCGCTGAAAAAATTATCATTCTGTTCATCAGTCCAGTCCTCCGGCGTGTGGGGTGGCGGTGGGGTACGTCACTTTGCGCCCGTGAGATTCATAATCGATGCGTAACTGGCGGGTGATATGAACGGCGACGGCCTGGCCGGGTTTGACGTAAATCGCGTCAAACATCTGCCCGTAGCGTTGTTTGAACCAGTCTGCGGACTCTTTCAGCCCGCCCCCCAGCGCCTGACCCAGCACATACTGGCCGTTACTGCCGGTGACGGCGGAGGTAATGGAGCCGTCTTCGACGGTGGTGGTGGTCTCGCCGTTAGCAAAGGCGTCGGCGGCAGCCGCCGATCCCGCCAGCAAAAACTGAGAAGAGAGATATTCCCCGGCGTTGGTTTTGCGCTCACCGGGAATACAGGGCAGCCCCTGCGGGTCGGAGAGCCAGCCAATCGTGGGGTCCTGTGATTTACCGCTGTTATCGCTGCTGTCGCTCTGCTGTGGCAGCGTGCGCACCGTCCCGTCCTGAAAAATAAAGGTGATGGAATGCACGTTGCCGCGCACGCACGACAGCGTCCAGTCGCCCGATGCCGTCCCGGACATCACCGCGCTTTCGACATCCGGCAGTTCGATGCCGTTGGCGATCAGATTGTCATGCCCAATCAGGATTTTGAACGGATAAGGGTCACTGACTGTGCCGTTGATCGGCACGCGCCCCAGCAGGGCGGTCATCGCCACCGAGCCGATAAGCGTGCTGTTTTCCGGCAGGGTGTAGACGGGCGTGGCGTCATCCTCCGGTGTTGTTTTACCTGTCACTCTGGTGGAGGTTGTCTCCGGCGGGCCTGCCGTGGTCTCTTGTGCTCGGCCAAACTGGCGGGGAAACTGAATGTCACTGCCGCGCGGATGGCGGGGATCGACCGTCATGGCATCATCGGGCTCCACCCAGCGAACGGCTCCGGCAGGCGGGCTTTCTCCCTCCAGACCCAGACCGACCGGTATCTCACCGTCAGCGCCTGACGGTTTGCGGGTCAGTTGATCCAGCTTTTGCTGGAAGTTATCCAGCAGCGTGGTCTGCTGTTGTTGCAGTTCGCTGCTGAAATTTTCCCGCTCGTGGTGGATGGCGGCGTTGATGCGCTTTTCCACGCTCTGATCGCGCTGGCGCAGCCGCTGGTTTTCCTGAACGAGGATGGCGCTGTCCTTATGCAGCGTAGCCACCTCTTCACGGTACTGTTTCATCTGACCGACCAGCGTGGCAACCGTATCAGCAGGCGTATCGCCGTCAATGCCCAGCGCTTTCAGCTCGTCGCTGCTGAGATCGGCTACCGTATCGGCACGCACCGGCTTTTTTCCCGTGGGCGCAGAGCAGGTTTTCAGGATGATAAAGGTGGTTGCCAGCAGTACCAGCGGGAGCAGCAGCGTCAGCAAACGACTGGATTTTATCTGCATTAGCGTTTCTCCGTGTTTTGGGGCTCCGGCAGAATGGCGCGGTCGGCCCGGACTCCCCGGGTCACCAGATACACCACCGTGGTGTCTTCCGGTGAACCGCTGGCACCCAGCCACGGGTGCTGAAAGGTGGCGGCGTAAAAGTCGCCCTGCAGCGACCGGGGATCCAGAGTAATCCGCTGTGCGCCCTGATTCTGCAGGCGGATGGCGGTGACGGTATCCCCGGCAAGCTGCCAGGCCCCCAGTGGTGTGGCGCTGACCGGCTCTCCTGGCAGCAGGGTGGTGATGCTGTCGGGTAACCGGGGCGACACCTCGCGAACGCCCGCCAGGGGCTCTACCGTGCGCAGCGGCGCATACAGCATCTGGGCGGCATAGCGGGTCAGCGCCACCGGCGCGGGCGCGAGGGGAAGTGCGGTCACGGGCGGTGTGTCGTCAGGCTCCTGAGCCGGGTGGTCCGTGGCATCATTGCCGTAGACGGCGTTATCGTAGCGCAGCTCAACCGGTTCGAGCGCCTCACCGTCGCTGGCGCTGACGTCCAGCAGGATCAACGCGCCTGAGTCCATATCTTTCAGTTGCAGGCGGGCATCGGGAAAGGGCTCGCTGGCTTTCAGGTAGACCGTGCCGCCGCTGCTCTGAATGCGCAGCTTTCCGTCCAGCCCGGCGGGATAGCCGACGCGGACATTTTTGTTCACCATCACCACCCGCTCGTGGCCGACATGCAGCGCAACCGGCAGGGGAAGACGCTCCCACTGCATTAGCGTTGTGGCGCTGGCGTCAGTGATAAAGAGCAGAGAAAACAGATACGGCAACACTGTGGGGATTTTCATGGTGTGGTCTCCGGTGTGGCGGCTTCCAGTCTCTGGGGCGTACCGGCAAAGCAGTCGAGGGCCAGCCCCCAGGGGTTTTTCTCCGGGTCGATATCAAAACGCACCACGCTCACCGGATAGCGCACCAGCGCCCGCTTGACGGGCTCTGCCTGGTAGTATTCATCCACGCTTAAATCCAGCGTCACCGTCCAGCTGTCGCGGCTTAACACCGCCACCCGCTCCGGTTTAAAGCCCCGTCCGGGGATTTCATAGACGCCGCGCACCCGTTCGCGCAGTTCACCCCGGTCCTTACGCTGCTGCCAGTCCTGGTTCAGCCGGGCCTGGCAGGCCGGGGTCAGATACGCGCGCAGCCGGGCGATGTTTTGTGGGTAATCATCATCGCCGTTAGTGGGCCAGCGGTTCAGTTGCTGAAAAATGTAAAAGGTGAACGCGTAGATATCGCCGGGCGGAATGTCCCACCAGGGGCGGGTGCTGCCGTGGCGTAAATCGGGGGGAATATGAATGGTGAGGTGCTGAGGCGCGCGATACCAGCCGTACCCGAGCGCCAGGATAATGACCGCCATTATGCCCAGCGCCAGACGCAGTGTGATGATATGCGCATCCCTCGCGGCCAGGGCGTGCTTAAACGGGCTCATCATTTTTCACTCCTGCGGATTGTCCAGACGGCGCTGCGCTGAACCTGGCGGGGATCGCCCAGCCCCCGGCGGGCCAGAAAGGCGCTGAGGCTCTGGTACAGCCAGGTGTCCGGGCGACCCCGTTTGAGACGTGACATAGAGCGACCACCTGCCAGCACGCACAGCGTTGCGCCGACCAGCGCGCCGGTTGGGATCAGCGCCCAGATATGCAGGGCGAGCGCCGGGAAAATACCGCCCAGCAGACCGGCGAAAAATCCGCAGAGGAAGACCAGCAGCAGCTCCGTGGTGGTCATCCCGCGAAACACCACGGGCTCACGGTTCAGACGGTCGGGCAGAAACTCAATGGTTATCGTCATTACAGAATGTCCCCGGCTTCGGTCAGCAGCCAGATGGTGATCACCAACAGAATGGCACCGACACCCGCCATCGCACCCAAATCTTTCCACTGTTTTCTGCCGTTCTGGATCTCGGCATAGGTGCCAATGCAGCTGTTGGCGACCACCAGAAACCCGACGGCACAAATCGCCAGCGACATCAGGACAACAATGTCATACCCGTAGTTCTGCAGGGTCTCCATAATGCCCTCGCCCTTGCCACGGGAAGGATCTTCCATATCCGGCAGGTCGGCATGGGCAGCAAGTGGCTGCAGGAATATCGCCAGTGACGGCAGAAAGGTGCGGATACGCAACGGCATAATATGACTCCCTGAAAGCGTTCAACTGAGCACCAGCCAGAAACTGACCAGCAGCAGTAAGAAGAGACGGGCGGCAATGCCGCCAAGCTGGCGCAGGGTCAGCGTGCCGGTGGAAAACCCCCGGTAGAGGCTGACCAGACACCAGCCCGCCCACAGAAACAGCGCCGCACAGAGCAGCCCCAGCAACACCAGACTGACATCAGCGGGTTTTGACGAGCTTCCGGCCTGGAAGGCGGAGAGTTGTTCATCACTCATCGGCCCGGGCCTCACGGCGGTACAGGCCGGAGAGGGCCGTCACATTGCGCGGCTGCGTGCGGGAAGGGGCCAGGTAATCGTGGATGCCGTACCGGATAGTCCGGAGATCGTCGAATGCCTGCGGGTAATCGAAACGAAAACGGGTATCCGGTGCGAGGCTGGCTTCGGCTTCAGCACGTTGCAGCGTGCTTTCCATCTGGTTCAGTTGCCGGGTCAGCAGCGCCAGATTAGCCTGCTCAGAGGTGGGGGCGGCCTGGGCGGTGCAGGCGAGCGCCATGGTGGTTAGCAGTACAATGCGTCGCATGAAATGAGCCTCCGGAACGTGACAGGGGAGACTAAAAGGGTGGCGCAGACGCGGTAAAATTACTGCAATGAATTGACTTTTGGCTGGAAAGGTTTATTTATCGTAGGTAATGGTAGCATGTTAACTTGAAGATAAATTTGTCTGGAGATGGATGGGTAAGCTAAGTCGTTTAGGGTAATAGTGTTACCCCGCTTTGTGTGTGAGTAGTGCAAAAGTATAGAAATGAACGCGTCGTAGGTGAGGGATATTTGCAATCAAAGGCATCATCCATGAGCCGTTGTAAATTATAAATTAGGAAGCAACCGTATGAGTATCGGTATTATTGGAACAAAATGTATAACGCGCACAGGATTTTCTAAAGGTAAATTCATTCCTTTCATCTATGTTCTTGTTGAAGACTCCCTTGCAAAAGAAGTTATTGAACTGATGTTCCCCCGTGATTCCGTTAACAAACCAAAGTCTGCAATCAAGTGTATCATCTCTGGCGTATGGCAAAATCAAGCTGCTTGCATGTATGGTTTCTATACTTATGGCAATGAGTTAATATCTTCCTATCGAATCCCCTTCTTCTCTATTTTGGCGGTTGCTGACGGCGACATTTGCGAAGAAAACCAAAACAAAAGACTCGATAAAGTCATCAAGGGTGATAGTCTCAACAAGGATCAGGTTGAGATCAAAGAAAAAATCAGGAGCCACACCACGCAATTTAAACTTGAATATCGTGAGGGCCCCGGCACCAACAATGAGAAGATAAAAGCCTTACCAGAGTATAATCACAAGAAATGGTTCGATGAAATCACCGAGCAGATGATCCTCGACCAACATCAAAATGTGTTGGACGGTCCCGATAAGTTGAATAAAATGGAAATTGATACGTTGCTGGAAGTCATTGCGTACTCAAAATCCATCCTAACCGATCAGAGCGTTGAAAAAATTGATTACCACTGCTATTACAATCGACTCAAGGCTTTTGCACCTAAATATCCCTGTCCCAGGATGAACCACATTGAGTATTATGTCTTAAGTGCTATAAGACAGTACAACCCTGTTAAATGGGAATGCTATATCGCTCCTGTTAGAGATCGCATAATGGCTCTTGCCGAAGAGAATCACGAACGGTTCAAAAGTAGTCATTTTGATCTTCGCTAATTATGGAGCTTTTACGTTGTCAGTCGGTATTAGGGGCAGTGCTGATTTTTAAATCTGATATCATCAAAGATATATTGAATCACTGTATTTTTTATTTTAAAACAAATAATTGTTTCTTTAAAGTAAATTTCGTATTGCCTGTCTCATAAATATTTCTTAAACGCCCCCACAGCAATCGACACCACAAACCCCAGCAACCCCGCCGCGGGCAGCAAAATCACATCAGGGTTGATGGAGAACGGCAGCGCCAGATAAATCATCCACGGCAGCAAAAACACCGGACGGATGGCCCGCCTGGCGTGGTGATAAATAAAGCCCGATTCATAGCCGCAGCCAAAGCGGCGAATATCCCGTCGCACCAGACCATCCACCAGGCCAACCAGCGTGGTCAGCACAAACAGCGGTGCCGTCAGCAGCAGTAAAAACAGGCGCAGCGTGAAAGTCAGCACTGTCCAGACCGTGGCCTGGAGATACGTATTCAGCCCGTGACGCCAGTTGGCGCTATCCGCCAGAAAACGATAATGTTGCTGTTCACCCCATGCGACCGCCCCGGTATCGACAAACAGCCACTGCCAGACCTGAAGTAATGCCTGATTCAGATGACCCGCCGGGTCGGCCATCACCACGCTGCGAACAATATTGCCGGAAAACCATGCCAGTTCCCGGTTCATCATCAGGTGCGCATGTTCTGCACCCTGTTCGGGCCAGAAAAACGCAATGCCCGTCCACTCCGCCAGCAGACGAATAAACAGCGCCGCCAGCAGTGTGGCGATAACCTGCCCTGCCAGGGCGAGCAGGATCGTTACCGGGCCCTTATGGCCGGGGAAAGGCGGCGGACTGGCGTGATCACTCATCCGCGCTTCCTGTGCCCTGAATCTCAGCAGCATCAGTGGGCGGTTCTGCGACCCAGGTTCCGTGCCACCACCGTTCGCCGCTGTGATAGTGCTGGCGCATCTCTTCTGCCAGGTGCTGAATATCATCAGGGATATCGTCATCTTCACTGGCGGGCAGGGGCAGGCGAATTTTCCACAACTGCCCGCCCTCCAGCAGTGCGAACGCCTGACCTTTGGGAAGCTGAATTAATGCCGCTGGCTCGAGCAGGGGAACGCTGAGGGCGCTGACCCTGTCCTGGGTGTTGCTGATAAAATCGGTCTGACTCTGTGGTTCTGAGGAGTCGGTTACGCCGGAAGTCACCGTGCTGGTCAGGACTTCAACCTCAGACAACTGGCTGGTCAACAGCTCCGCAGTGGCGGTTTCCCTTACCCGCAGCATGATCAGGTTGTTGAAGTTGCCCACCACCTGGCCTGCTTTAGCACGGCTGCCGGTGCGGGCTTCGATATCAGAGAGGGTCTGGGTATAGGCCGTAACCTGCACGCCCGCGCCGCCGCCTTTATTGATAAGCGGGATAAACTCATCGCCCATCAGCTCGCTGAACTCATCACAGTGCAGGTTAATGGGGATACGGGTTGCGGTTTCCCCCGGCAGGCCGTCATGCACGCCGAATTTATAGATGTACCCGGCGACGCTGACCAGATCGGCAAACATTGAATTTCCCACCGCTGCCGCCACTTCGCTGTCGGAAAGCGCATCCAGCCCGACGTAGACAATACCGCGTTTACGGATCACCTGCTGCCAGTCGAAGATTGGACGCGGGTCATTCAGATCGCTGTAGCAGGGGGCCAGCAGCTGCGCGGTCTTGCCGGTGGTGAGTTTTTCCAGCAGCGGCAGCAGCGAGGCGACGATTTTGTCGAAGTAGGTTTTGTCGTAACGCACTGCTGAGCGCAGGCCATCCATAATGGGATCGTAGCATCGGGTGGCCGCCAGATACTGCTCCAGCGCGACAACAAAACTGTCACGTCCGTGAAGGTTACGGGGCGTGTTTTTATCCGTGACCTGACCGGCTATCCGGGCAATGGTTTCCCATGCTTTTGGCGCATTCTGCGATAAATAATAGCGGGCGTAATCGATAAACAGATCGTCAATATTCAGAACATGACGGGCGATCAACTGATAATCCGGTCGCTGCCCCAGCGCCACCAGCGCGCGGGTGATGATATTCACAAAGCGCCAGGCGAACTCACGAAAGGCGGCGGAGTTCCCCTCGCCGGAAAGTTGCCCGGCAATACGCGACGCCACTTCGGAGATGCGCCCGAACCGGCCCACGGCGTTGTAGCGCGCTGAAATGTCGGGGTACGCCAGATGAAAGAGATAAAACACATCCTCACGCCCCGCACGTCTGGCTTCTGCCCGGGTGCGCCGGAGCAGATCGGCGTCGCCTTTCGGATCAAAGACAATCACCACCTCACCACGCCGGATATCCTGCGCGATAAACAGCTCCGCCAGCCGGGTTTTACCGACGCGGGTGGTGCCCAGTACCAGGGTGTGGCCGGGGCGTTCGCTCAACGGCAGCGTGACGGCGCACTCGTTAAGCTCTATGCCGTGCAGGAGGGCGCTGCCGCCGACGGCAGGTAACGGACGCACCGGGTTGAAGATACTCTCGCAGGAGAGCAGGCGGATCAGCCACGGGCAGCGGTGCTCTGCCCGTTTTTCCAGCCAGCGGGCCTGCCGGTATAACCGCCCCGGATGGACATAACGCTCTGCCTCCGGGCGGCGGCAGGCCAGCAGGCGCTGAGTATGTCCGGGTTGCCAGCGAAACCCCCGCCCGATAAACAGACTCCGGTGGCTGACGGGGATCTGCTGACTCCTGAGCACATAGCGCGGCAGGCGGCGGATATTGCGGCGGTAGCGCAGAATGGTCATGCCCTGATGCCCGCGAAAGAGGGCAAAGGCCATAAAGCCGCCCGCCATCACTCTACTGATGGAGGGCGACAGCATCAGCGACCAGGGTGCGGCCAGGCACAGACAGGCCGCCGCCAGCGCGGTGATGGCGCTGTACAGCTCCACCGCCGGGCGCAGCAGGGTTTCAATAACGTGGCGGTTACTCATTGTGACAGCCCGGTTTCGGTGATCAGCACCGGATAAGCGTGCAGCTTCAGACGCTGCGCCAGATCTTCGCCGCTGACCGGCAGCAGCGTCAGCCCGGGAGCCTGCTGGCGCAGACTCTCCAGTTGAGCGGATGTGGCGACATTCACCACCAGCCCGGTGGCCTGTAAGGTGATAAGCGCCTGGTGATGCTGTTTCAGCCAGCGCAGCGAAAAGGGATCGACGCCGGTCAGAAACAGCGGTGAGAAACCGGGGAGCGACAGCGGGCGGGAAGCCACCGGGCCGGGATGCAGATGCGGTGAAATCACCGGCAGTACATCGTTTTCACTGAATGCCGGGGCAACGGAATGGGGGGAGGGAGGCGTATTCCCGTTATCCGGCTGAATGGCCTCATACAGCGGCGCGGTGGACTCACCGCCCAGATCGGCCACCACGGTTAAACCGGCGGCAGCCTGAAAGCTCAGGCCGAGCAGCAGCGCAGGAAAGGTATTTTTCATGATGTCATGCTTTCCTTCTTTCATGAGGAGAGATCCTGCAGATAGCGGGCCACTTTCTGGCGGTAGCGCCGGGCGGGTACTCCTCCTGCCGGATGATGATAGCGCCCGGCGGCATCCAGCCAGCTGTGTTGTGCGTCAAAATGCGTGCGCAACAGTTGTGCCGCCACCTGCAGATTCCGGTACGGATCCAGCGCATCGCACGGCGAGGCGAAAAGCCGTCCGTTCCAGCCGATGTTGATTTGCCCCAGTCCGGCGTCGATGCGCCGGGGATCCCGGGTGCGCAAAAACTGGTTCAGGGCCTGGCATGCCTGCTGCTGCGTGGTGTACTGCCAGGCCCGGCCTGCGACATTGAGCGTCCACGGCCACGGATGCACGCCACGGGAAAGCTGCGTGCCGCTTTCGGTCAGGGCCACGGCGTAGAGCAGTTCTGCCGGGATATGTGCCTGGCGGGCCACCTGCTGATAGCCTGGCGGAATACGCGATGATGCCAGACCGGTCAGGGCGGGCAGCAGCAGGATCAGGGTGAGGCGACGGATTGCCATTGTCCCTCCTGCTGTTCCAGTACCGCCGGGATCGGCTTGTTGCCGAGTTGCTGCCAGCGACCGGCGTCATGGTTGAGCGTTATCTGCCGTGATTTGACCTGCTGTGGATCGATCTGCTGCGCCAGCGCCCAGCGCCGCAGACGGGCGTCGTCGCCCTGGCTGCCGACCAGCCAGATATCCAGCGGATGCCCGGAACGCAGCAGTGTTTTCAGACGCGTTTCGCAGGGCGGGCAGTTTTCGCGCACGAAGACCGCCAGGCGGCTGGTCGGGGAGCGCGCCGTCTGCAGGTGGGCATCGGTCACTCGCGTCAGCAGCGGGTAACGCCGCTTCCAGGCCGCATCATAAGCCCGCTGGAACGCGAGTTCCTTTTCCACCCGCCGGGACTCTTTTTCCACCAGCAGGTCGGCATATTTGCGGCGCTCTTCATCGGTGCCAGCCTCCACGCCCAGCGTGGTCAGGGGGTCGAGACCCGGCGACCAGATGCCGCGCTCGCCCTGACGGAGCCGGAGGTACTGGCTCCACTCCTCGCGGCTGAGTCCCCAGCGCTGTGCCTGCTGTGCTTCACTGAGCGCCTGGCGGGTTGTCTGCTGTGTGGTGGTTGCCGTTTCTGTAGCCGCAATGGCGGTCAGGCTGAGGCAGAAAAACGGCATCATCAGTGGCAAAAGGGTTCGCATGATATCACCCTCTGCGCGGTGAGCGGATGGCAGGAGCGGGTTGCCAGCAGACGGTGCGGCTGACCTCATCGGTGGTCATCACCCAGGCACTGCCTGCAATGGTCTGCAGTGCGGCTTCGGTGCGAACCGGCCCCATCCGGCGCTGGGCATCCGGCAGCGGACTGCCGTAGAACAGCTTCATCGGCGTGGTAACCGGTAAACACAGGCCGTAACCGCTGCCGTCCAGCCAGCCGCGCAGCGCTTCTTCGCGGGTCAGGTGGCGGTGGTGTTTTCCCGATGCCGGGAGTGTCTTACTGATGATCTGTCGCAGGGGAAAGCGCAGCGTTTGCGCCGGCGCGATATCAACCAGCGTATAGCGGGCGGTATGCACCCTTTCCGCGAGCACCGGGGCTGGCGATGTGGGGCAGGGTAACGGCGGCGCGGGGGGCGCGGTGCAGCCCGCCAGTAACAGCAGGCCAGGAATAAGGGATTTTTTCATCACACAGGTTCTCCGGGAAATAATGTCAGGGAGCAGCATGCGCGGGCGTAATTATCGCTTCAGCAGGAAAAGCGATACGGGAAAAGAATAAAAAAACAGGCCCGGTTGCCGGAGCCTGTTTGGGAGGTTTACTGGGGTGGCAGATACGGTGTGATAGCGGATGAGGCCTGGCTGAGATTCTGTCATTGATACTGTTCAGGGGCGCAGAGATCAAACGTGGTCATAAACGACAGTGCCTGCTGCTTATCGTGATAAAAGCGACGGTGAAAAAATCCGTCTCCGTTGGCATACCGGACGCAGTAATTACCGTCGTGTTTCTCCAGAATGCTGGCGCTTATCCGGTATTTTTCCGCCAGGCGAGTGAGATCCCGAAGACAGAACCCCTGCTGCAGGGCAAGTTGTAACATCTGCCTGACGGCGTATTTTTCCTGAAGGTAAATATCATTCAGTTCAGCCTGTAATTCCGGGGAGAGTATCGTCATTTTTATTTGCTCCATAAATAGCGTGTTTTTTACTGAGCTAATACGGCAGGGAAAGTATTTCTCTTTCCACCATGGCCGTTTGCTGGCAGGGCTCTGCGCGGCTGTCGGCGTCCTGCAATATCCAGTAGCGCCAGTCAATGGATTTGCGGGCAGTCCGGATATGGTTCAGAAAACTTTGGGCCAGTTCGTGGGTCGGGAATAACAGATAATGATCAAACCGGCTCCAGGGATCGTCCGGGACGCTGGCGTAATACAGGCTGACATGAAAATATTCAGTATACTTTCCGGTGTCGGCGTCTTTAAGGGAATGGCGCATAATGGTGAAATCACGGATCATAATTATTTCCTCGAATACCGGGGGCGTTTTGCAGGTAAAAAAAGTTTCCGGTCCGGGGGGACACTCTGCTTACAGGAAACCACAGAGCTAAAAGGGCGCTGTCGGCGACAGCATTAAGCCCTTCAATTAAATTCCTCTCGCCAGGGAGACGACAGTCAAAATTCTTTTATGCCTGGAAAAATAAAAGCGCTTAATCAATTTTTATTGATAATAAAAAAGGAACAGCGCCAGAATTCAGAAGAATAATGGCGCTGGCAGGATTTAACCTGACGGTTAAGGAACCTCCGGAGATAGTGCCTTTCTCGGCATTATCCCGATTCGCTCAAAGGAGGGACGAATCGAACTGAATGGCGCTTTCGCACAAAAGGCTCCGGTTGGTTGCCGGTCGGCCACCGGCTACAGGGCAGAAGAGTGTTGCCTTGTCTGGCTACTTTAATGGCCTGAGAAATAAAAACAGTCGTTAATTCATTCTGGGTCATGAAGATTGACTGACGGTCCATACTACGTTTTTTATTTCAGTATTATGCCTGAAAAAAACGGGCATCAGAGGATGATGCCCGAAGGGGTTGAGGAACCCATGTATGACGGGAAGGAAAACAGCATCAGAATAATCAACAGAGAAAATACAGACAGAGAAAATTGTTTTTCAGACAGAAATAAAAGGTGGGGTGATATTCGTGCCGAAATGACTATTTTGCCCGGTGGTTAATATTCCGAAGGCAACAGGATGGTGGTAATACCTTCATCGGTCAGTATCCAGATTTTAATATCTGGCGTAATGGCATAGGCCGACAGAATTCTGTCATCATGCGTCCGGACTGCATCATCGTTGGCTAGTTTGTCATCGTCACCGATATCGCCCCAGTCGCCGCGTAAATGTCGGCTAAGCAGGGGGCGAATATCAAGCCCCTGTGATATCAGGTGATTAACGCCAGCGGTGGCGTACAGACGACCTGGAGAAAATAATATGCGCATAAGCTGTTCTCTGTGAATAAAGGGAGGCGAATTAAGGGATGGCAGTGTCATCATGCGGCAGGCAGCATCCCCGGAAAGTGTTTTGCCACGATGTCGTTCATTTTATCCACCAGATCCGGGCGTCTGAAGGTGATGTGCGCGCTGCCCTTCCGGAAATAGCGAATGGAGAAAAGAGTGTCTTCAAAGTGCTGCTGGTGCGGGTTGTCGCGGATAAAATCCATCAGCCGGAGAGCGATGTCATTCCGGTTGTCGGGGATCGCTTTGCCGTCCAGCAGGAACAGCATCCGCTCCAGATCGACCAGTTGATCGCGTCGCCAGTTCCAGTTCAGGCTGTAACCCCATTTATCATGCCTCACCAGACCGTTGACGATGATGCGTTTGCCAAAGCAACGGGGATTGTTGGTTTTATAGTGCCAGCTTAATCCCTTAAAGACGTTGATAATGCCACGCTCAAAGACTTCGTGTTTGCTGTGGTGGAGTTGCTCAAAGGTGCTGAGAATGTTGGCTTCACTGATCGCCGGAAGACTGCCGCTCTCCAGGTCTTTCGACCACTGACTGCGGGCGGCAGCGTCCATCAACGCCAGCATGCCGGATTTAACCATCAGGCTGCGCCAGATACTGCGGTCAATATTACGGGTGATCCCCTTCATGGCCTTGTCCACGGGCTGCATCAGCCAGCAGTCGAAAGCGCGGCCCTGGTATATGGCCCAGTGATTTGCCACATCGCCGCCGATTTCGGCGGTCAGCCGGGAGATATTATCAAGCTGGTGGAGCAGGGCTTCGATTTGCGTAAGCGCAGCATCGCGCCCCGTGACGATACGCTCAATGCTGGTTGAGCAGATAACCTCATTGTGGTCGGTTAAAACTTCAGATTCTGTTGGCATGATGATGGTTCCTGTTAAGGCCAGTACGTCCGCCGGAGATGGCAGACGTACTGTGGGTTGAACAACGGAGATAAAAGATCTGAAATGTGAGTGGCTCACCAGTCAAAGACGTCAAAGCCCGGCAGCACATCCCCCAGGGCGTCCAGATGGATCAGCGAGAGACGGCAATGCAGTGCTGTGGCGATCAGTCGGCGGGCGGATCGGGATAACCCGAGCGCCTTAAGCCGCAGCAGCGGGTGACGCCATGCGCTGAGGCGCAGCAGATAACCCGTACCGGTAAAGTGTATCCATTCACCCTCGCCATACTCTTCATGACGGTGTGACGCACGCCACAGGCAGTCATTATCGGCGCTGGTTAGGTGGGCGGTACTGCACTGGATGCCGCAGAAACAGGCTGAAACAGGCAGTTCGATAGCAACCATAAGCTCACCTCCTGTCAGGCCGGGTAAATGGTGAGGTAAACGTAGCCGCAGGAGCCGCGCGTGTCGGCTTCGCAGGTCAGTCCGTTAACGGTGTCGGTTATCCAGGTGGAGCGGCGTGGATCCAGCCGTCCGTCGTGAAGCGCCACTTCAAGTCGCGCAATAAACAGCGGAAAAGTGGCGTCCAGCTTTTCACGTTGCTCTGGCGTAAACTCACCGGAGAGCGTGGCCCGGTCAGCAAGAAAGTGCAGCTTTGGCCCTTCCTGAACTAACCGTGCGCCAAACGCGGGCGTGATATCGTGCCGTAAGCCCCAGACGGGGTCGGGTGGGTTAATTTCTGACATCGATGTGTCCTTCGTGAAGGTAACTGAAGAAGAGGGGAAGTGTTGCTGAGAAACCGCGTTACGCAGAAAGCCGGTAAGGCTGCTCTGCCGCCTGTTTCAGCAGCCATTCACAGGCCTGACGGGCCTGTCCACTGGCGCGGATAATCGCTTTATTGTCTTCGCGGAGTATCTTCAGCCAACTGGCGATATAGCTGGCATGCTGTAGCCGGGACGCAATACCGGTATGGGCGCACAGAAATGCCGACCCCATCTCCGCCACCAGTTCTTCAAACGCATAATGCGCGTTGCCAAACCGGGCGGTGGGTGAAGTGATCCCTTCACGGCTCAGGCGGGACTGATGCCCGGTGGCGTGGGTGAGTTCGTGCAGCAGGGTGCTGTAATAGTTCTCCTGGCAGGAAAACTGCGCCGGGTGAGGGAGCATAATCCGGTCCTGCGCAGGGTAGTAATACGCTCTGTTTTGCTGGCGGTGGGCAACCGTTACCCCACTGTGCGTTTTGATGTTTTCCGCTGTTTCCAGCGGTGTATTCATCCTGACCACGGGGGCCAGAAACGCGTCGGGTAATCCCTCACACTGCGCCACGTTAAACAGGCGAAACTCTTTCAGCAGCGCGAATTGTGTCACCTGCGGTGAGCCGTCATCGTTCAACAGTGGTGCGCCGGTTTTATCCAGCAACTCCCGCTCTTTTGGCAGGTACAGGACGGCAAAGGTGGATTTTTCGCCCTTGCGGACATTTCCTCCGGCCTGCAGTGCCTGATGGAACGTGAGCCAGCGGTCATTTTCATAACCGTTTTTATCGGCGCTCCGCCAGAGCAGGGGAATGTTGATGCCGTTATAGGCGCGTCCTGATGCGATGTTGAGTGGAAATACCGGTTCGCCATCGCGCCAGGGGCGTATCCAGGGGGGATTCCCCTGCTCCAGGGCTTCGATGATTTCGTCGGTGACTTTCTGGTAGATATCGCTGTGGGGTGTTGAAGATGTCATAGGTTGCCTCGTGATGTCAGACAGAGGCTGGCTCCGTCAGGAGTCGCCCCTGACGGGTGAGTGAAGGTATATGAGGGACGGGTTCAGAACTGAACGGCGTCTGCGTCTGTTTTTACAGCGGGTGTCAGAGGTACTTTCGGTTGTGGTTCAGGTTTTGGTTCGGGTTGCGGCTCTGCGGCTTCAGGCGCCGTTGTTTCATGCGCCCAGACCAGGCTGCCGTTGATATACACCGACGAGATGAAAATCAAACGTCCCCTGAGGCTGATGCCCTGCTGACCAGCGCGTTCGCCTTTGCGGTATTCGAAGATTTCGGGACAGATATCCCCGATACGAAAAGCAATCAGCACCTTGTCCTGACGCGCAAGCGCCTCCTGGCAGCGGTTGAGCAGGTGAACGGCTTCGTCGTTATAAACGCGTACGTCAAACCAGGTATATTCCACGCTGTCCGTCGAACCTCGCAGGGCGGCGATGGTACAGGCGGTAAAGGCATCGCCTTTTTTCGGCGTGACCGTGCGCAGGCGATTCACATAGCCAATACCACGGGTGTGCAGGTCAAAATATTTGTGTTCAGTGTTCATTATGAATCTCTAGGTATGTTGTGACCGGAGACAGATCCCGGGCGGGATTTGTCTCCCGCAGGGGGTAAAGTGGTTAAAACAGCAACGACGGTATACCGGGTATACTGCTCATTTTCAGTCGTATTGAGCATTCAGAGCTGGCATTGCATCAGGGATGCGACAGCTTTCAGCCTGCTGTCAAAGGGCCATCCGTACAGGATGAGTGACGCAGAGCTATCAGACGATAAAAGCCGTGGACGAAACAGCGGAAAATGTTTTCGGCAGATAAAAATAAACAGGAATAGCACCGGTACCGGACGCCATTCCTGTTATTTTTCAGCCATCAGCATCAATTAATCAGCGTCTTCCTCATGGTTGCCTTCCGTTAATCCGGGCAATTCCGGCTGCCGGGTGTCAGTTTCTGGCTCAGGGGAGATGTCAGTTTGCCCGGTGGCAGACACGCCCGGTCTGTGGCCCAAAATCTGCAGCGTACCGTTCATATCCACGATAACCTCAACGGCCAGCCGCTCCGCGCCAAGATTATCCGTCCAGCGCCGGGTTTTCAGGCGACCTTCCAGATACACCTGGTTGCCCTGTTTCAGGTATTGTGCGGCGACATCGGCCAGCCGGTTATAGACAACCACCCGGTGCCACTGCGTGTGCTCCTGATGCTCGCCGGTCTCTTTGTTGCGCCAGCTTTCCGTTGTGGCGACGGAAAACAGGGCGATGGGTTGCTTATCTGCGGTGTAGCGGATCTCCGGATCCTGGCCGAGATAACCGATAATGCACAGCTTATTTAAGTCCCGTCGGGCCATGATGAGGTCTCCTGTCGGGTGAGGGGGAAAGCGAGGCCGCCAGCGTGTCGGCATCGGTGATTTTTTTGGCGCATTCACGGCACTGGCGCAGAATAAAGGTGAGGACCGACATCTGCATGTTGAAGACAATCCGGTCGCGCTCAATCTGCAGCAGGGCCTCCCTGGCCTGAGGCGGCAACGTTGGCGACTGCAACAGCTCCTGCCAGGCCAGTACGCCGGAGCGGTTGTTCTCCTGGTTGCGCCAGCGCAGAAAATTTGCACCAGAGCGGGCTGGCCCACGGCACAGAAGTAACGGTAAGTAGCGTACCGGGAAGCGCCAGGCGCGCTGAAGCATGCGAACCTGAATCTGGTGCAGGGTCGCTCTCGCCGCCAGCGCATCCTGCGCCAGCAGCGACAGCTCCCTTACTCTTAAAAGGCCCTTTAGCGTGCTTTCATCAGCCAGCGGGTTATAGTCTTCGTCAGCCAGGCGTTTGTAGCCCTGATCAGCCATTATTCCGCCTCCGTTTCTGGCACAGGCAATGTGTCGGTGCCGGGCTGAGGGGAATCTGGCGCAGCGTCATCCGTTTCATCCGCTGGCGCAGGCGGCGGGGGATTTTCGGTGGCAGAAGCACGGCGCAATGGTGGCGCAAACTGTGAACGGCGGGAGCCATCAAGAATATCGCCGGGCAGCTCGCCGACAAGCGCCGTCGCCGCTTTTGCCCGGGCGTTGTCCTCCTTAAAATCGCTGCGGGTGACGGGGATACGGCGGTATTTTTGCGCCAGTGAGAAAATGCTGCGGATAATGCCCGAACTGCGCTGAATGAGATCGTTGCATTCGGTGCGGTTCAGCAGCGCCATATGGGTCGCCAGTTGGGTGTTACGCGCCAGCTTATCAAAGTCGGTCAGCAGGTAGATGCCGATAAAGCCCAGTTGTGAGGCAGAGAACACCGGAAACCGGACGGGCTGGATGCTGAGGCAGTTTTCCACCGTCAGCGTGTCGGGAAGAAGCTTAAAAATACCGTTTACGCTGCCCGTCATCCGGTCCATCTCGCGGCGGGCCTTCAGCAGCCGCTCTTCGAGTTTCAGCATATACAGATCGGCGCAGGGGTTATCCAGCGAGGAATCCATGCGGATGATATTGAGCAGGTTCAGAAAACGGGGGATGCCGATAATCGGGTGCAGCGGATGGCCTTCCGGTGAGGCTGAGGCCTGGCGTCCCTGCCAGAGCTGAACGGCACGGTGGGTATGCAGTTCGATGGTGATGGCGCTGCGCAGCGGGCCGCTGGTGAGGGTATAAGATTGCTCGTGACTGGGGTCGCTCATAATAAACTCCGTCTGGTGGTGAGAGGACGGGCTACCATGCGCTGCCGGGGAGGGGGTCAACAAGGATAAAACCGGTCTGGCGGGTGAAAGTTAATCAGCCGGACGACAACAGAAACAGATGAATGTAAAAATGTCGCGCCCGATTATGCGGGGCCGCATAATTCAAGGCTGTACCTTACAGCTCTGTAAGGTACAGCCTATTGATGTTGTTATTAACATGATTAATCAGCCAGTTACGCTACAGGTGCCATGTCAGTGACTGCTTACATTATACGCCATGTTAGCCCTGTCGCTCCGCCTCCTGCTGGCAACTGACACACAGGCTGACGCCGGGTATCAACTGCCGTCGCTTCTCGGGGATAGGTTCTGCGCAGCGCACGCAGAATAACTGTGACGGTGAGGATGAGCGGCACGAACGAATCTTATCAATGCAGGTTTGCAGACTCTGCTCATTAAACGCCTGATCGCGGTCGATTTCATCAACCATGGGATCTCTCCTCTTTTTCCTTTTCGCACAACATGATGCGGTTCCATACCACGGTCAGGGACAGCTCGTCGGGCTGTGAACCCAGTTGTTCCGATTCCTGCAGCTCTTCGGTAATGCGCAGCATGGCGTCCAGCGCCTCCATGGAATACAGGTTTGTCGGGCGGCGCTGCTGCCAGCCCTGCCAGATTCTGGCGTCAATCTCTTCACTGGGGATCTGGGTGCGTCCCTGCGGCAGCGAGATCCCCTGTAACCGTCGGCGGGCGCTGATTTCCCCGGATGACAGGCCGAAAAACTGGTTGAGGAGTTCAATAGAGCCGCCCAGTTGAATGGCCTGGCGGATCCGGATTTGCAGCGTGAGCTCCTGGCGGGCCTGGGCGAGGATCTGGCGCAGAACATCATGGTGGATAGTGACATTCATAAACTGGGCGGAGGTCCGGCTGAGGGCAAACAGCTCATCAAGAGACAGCGCATTGATGGCGTTCAGTTCATCATAGGTGAAGCCCATCGATTCGCAGTGGCGAAGATTCCCCTCTTTCAGGGCGCTCAGGACGTCAGTCAGAACGGCAAAATTAAGCGACGGGATCATGGTGTGGCTCCTTCCTGCTGTTTTTCATGCAGGCGGCGTAATGTACGTATCAGCCGGAACAGCGGGATCACGGTCGTATCGTCAAGGGTGGCGGACTGGTCTGGCGAACCTATCAGCAACAGATGCCAGATTGTAGGAGGACCGGGGGTTTTTCCGGCCAGGAAGGATAGCAACTGAAACAGAAGCCTGGCATCGCCGGACATTTCACCTTCCGGGCAGGCAAGATCAAACCCGTTGTTTTCGCAAGGGATAACAAGATGCTCCAGCTCCGCCGTTGCCGCCAGTTCCCAGGCTATCTGATCGGCGACAGTGGCAAGGCATTCGGGTGTATCCATCAACGGGTCAATATCCCAGATAATATCGGGGTCTGGGCGCGGATGACCTGCTGGTGACGCAGGCTCCGGCATCCTCGTTTCATCGGCCTCCGGGGGAAGGGAAACCCGGGGGCTTTTGTCTGCTGGCGTTGCGGAAATATCGTCGGGGATTTTATTGTTGAGTGGAGGTGTATCGTCGGGCGTAATTTTTTTGCCCTCAGTGGCGTCCGGGGGACGGACTCGTTGTTGTGCCACATCAGGCAGCGTGGGCTCAGGCACGCCGAGTAAATGCTGGCGTTTTTGATTCCGGCTGTCGGTCACCAGTGCGACGATATTGTAATCCACCCCCAGTGCCTGACTGAGTAAGCCGGTCAGTTCATCACGCAGGTGGTCCGGTGAAAAACCGGCCAGTGGCCCGTTAAACGGCAACAGGGCCATGGCAAAAATATCGGCAAACAGCGGCAGGTCATCCCGGTTTGCCGATTGCTGAAACCAGAACTGTTCGGTGTTATTACGCAGCAGCAGTATTTTTTCAATCACGGTACGGGAAAGACCGCCATACAGCAGGTCAGGGATATGCGGGAGCAGTAATTCAATGGTGGACTCCATGCGGCTGACGGAGGACTGCGTCACCGGAAATCCGTCGTGGCACAGTTGCCGGGCCAGTTGAGTCTGCGACAGGGTGCCTGACGTGGTGTGCTGATACAGGTCTTTAGCGCGCTGAACGCCCAGCGCACGTTCAATGAAGGTCAGCGATCCCCGCATTTCATTTTCAATCAGATGACCGAGCAGGCAGTGCAGGTTGCCTTCATCGAGGCTTTTTTCCGTTTGCCATGGGTGACAAATACAGGTGACGTTCTGGTATTTGTCATCACGGGTTTCCTGCCAGAGCTCATTCAGCACCGCCAGCCGGGTATTACCGCCGCTGGCGATAATATAAAACGATTCACCGGGACGCTGGGTGACCAGGGGAGGGTGATCCAGACCCCGTAAACGAATGGACGCTTTTATCTCATCGTAGTCCGGATTACGCACAATCCGCGGATTCATATCAAAGGGGCGTAATTTTTTCAGGGGAATAGTGATCAGTGTTTGCGGATTATTATTCATGAGGATTGTTCCTTTTTGATGGGGGCAATTACCGCTGGTCCAGTTTTTCCTTAATCCAGTTGTCAATTTCCTGCTCCAGCCAGGCAACGCTGGCGGGGCCAATTTTTATGGATGCCGGAAAGGCGTGTTCTTTCATGCGGGCATAAATCTGTGAACGTTTAAGCCCGGTCTTATTTTCAACCTGCTTAATGCGTAATAAACGATAGCTGTCACTATGGGATGACATACCTTTTCTCCTGCGGAGTGAATAAACAGCAATGTTGATTATTACCTTTTGACACCTGGCGGAGAAAAGATAAAATTAGAACAGGACGGACGATGTTTTATGAATGATTTTGTGAGTGGGTGTCATTTGTGTGTCCGTGTGTTACGGGCTGTGTGCACGGGGGGGGCATTATAAATAGTCAGTCTTTCATAGTTTTTAATTTAATAGTTGAAGAACTTTCTTGTTAACAATGGATTGAATTTTATTATTGCATTGTGATTATTTTCTCCAGGACGATTTTTGTGATGTGCATCAGGTTTTCCAGGTGTAGTGATAAAAATAAAAGCTAACAATAAGTAATGATATTGCTGGTGCTGTGGTCTTATTTATTTTGTAAGTTTATCAACATCGTTGGTTGTCTTAATCATTAACCCGGCGTTGTTCAGTTTTATTCTGGTGTCCGGTGAGTTGATTTGTAGTAATAGCGGTAACCTCTGCACGATAGTGGCTACGTACTGCCATGTTTCAGATGTCCGCTGGTTCTTCGGCAGGGCTCAGCGACCTTCATCCATATTAAGCAGTCCCCGTCCTGACAAAACGCACCTTCTCTGTTTTATTCCAGGACTTTCTTCAGCGCGCCACTGGCCTGTTTCTTTGTTGCGCAGCAACACCGCATGGCAGCCCTGCCCATGCTGAAGGGTACTGACTCCCGGTTGCAATGTACTTTACGTTTTTAGTGATGAATAAATGGGAAATGCGAAGATACTCACCCGGAGTAAAGGAAACCGGTAAGGTTCAGAACAGAAGTCAGAATTTTATAAGTAAATGGCCTTGGGTAATTTTCTTGTTTATTCTTTTAGTGAATTTGTTTGCTGCATTGCATTCATTGAGTGAATATAAAAAAGCTCGCAAAAAGCATATTCTTTTCATTCTTAAATTCATCTGGTGATTAAATTGTTACTCGTCTGAAATAATTGGTTTCGAAAATTAAGTTATCTGAATAAAGATATAATCCGGGTTAAGCCCGCCCTTCAGAGCGTGAAGCGTCATTTTAAAACCCGTCATTCAACATGGTCTGGCTTAAAAATAAACAATTCCAGTCACCGAATTTTACATTTACCTGTGCCCGTCATCTTGTTAACACGCTACATCGGCGTAGCATTTTCCTCGTAACTGTCTGTTTTATCCATTTTATTCATTGCGGTGAATGCGGTAGCGTGCTGCCTGGAATGTGTGTCAGTCGTTCCCGGCTGTCCGTGGCCTGATCCCGCCCTATGAAGGAACATTGCATGTCCGGTTCATTCCAGGAAGAAATCCCCAAAGCCCGTATTAATTTAAAGCTGTCGTTACACACAGGGAATGCCCAGAAGAAAGTCGAACTGCCGCTCAAACTCCTGACTGTGGGAGACTTCAGCAACGGACAGGAAAATCGCCCGCTGTCTGAGCGTGAAAAAATCGACGTGAATAAAAATAACTTCGACAGCGTGCTGGCTGAATTCTCTCCTTCCGTAAACCTTACCGTCGAAAACACCCTTGCCGCCGACGGCAGTGAAGAAAATGTCCGCCTTGCCTTTAAAGAGATGAAAGATTTCGAACCAGAACAGGTGGCACGGCAAATTCCGCAGCTGAAAGCGATGCTCGCCATGCGCAGCTTATTACGCGACCTCAAATCGAATCTGCTCGATAATTCGGCATTTCGTAAAGAGCTGGAGATCATATTACGCGACCCGGCGCTGAGTAATGAACTCAGAGCTGAAATTGCCGCGCTGGCACCCAAAGACTGACGGATAAAATAAGGAATATGCTGATGTCTGTACAGAATGAGACCGCTGTACCCGCAGGTGAAGTCATTACCCGGGAACGTTCCACATCGGAAGGGGTTTATGCCTCCCTGTTTGAAAAAATTAACCTGAAACCGGCTTCTCAGTTAAGCGACCTGTCAGTCTGGCAGGATGAGACCGCCATGGCGGAAGCAGGTGCTAACGAGCGTATCACCGCTGGCGTGCAGGTGTTCCTGGAGCGTCTGAAGCAGTCCGGTCAGAAAGTGGAAAAGCTCGATAAGACATTAATCGACCACCACATCGCCGAACTGGACCACCAGATTAGCCGCCAGCTTGACGCGATCATGCACCACCCGGACTTTCAGTCCGTGGAATCCCTGTGGCGCGGGCTGAAGCATCTGGTGGATAACACTGACTACCGTCAGAACGTGAAAACTGAAATTCTGGATATATCCAAAGACGATTTGCGCCAGGATTTTGAGGATGCGCCGGAGGTTATCCAGAGCGGACTGTACTGGCATTCTTACGTTTCGGAGTACGACACCCCAGGCGGCGAGCCGCTTGCGGCGGTGATCTCAGCGTATGAATTTGATGCATCAGCGCAGGATGTGGCGCTGATGCGTAACATATCTAAAGTGTCTGCAGCAGCGCATATGCCGTTTATCGGTTCTGCAGGTCCAAAGTTCTTTTTAAAAGAAAATATGGAGCAGGTTGCTGCCATCAAAGACATCGGCAACTACTTCGACCGCGCTGAATACATCAAGTGGAAATCTTTCCGTGACACCGACGATTCCCGCTACATCGGTCTGGTGATGCCGCGCGTGCTCGGTCGTCTGCCGTATGGCCCGGATACCGTACCTGTTCGCAGCTTCAACTACATCGAAGAAGTGAAGGGCCCGGACCACGAGAAATACCTGTGGACTAACGCCTCGTTCGCCTTTGCCGCCAACATGGTACGCAGCTTTATCAACAACGGCTGGTGTGTGCAAATTCGTGGTCCGCAGGCGGGCGGCGCGGTGCAGAACCTGCCTATCCACCTCTACGATCTGGGTACCGGCAACCAGGTAAAAATTCCGTCGGAAATTATGATCCCGGAAACCCGCGAATTTGAGTTCGCCAACCTCGGCTTCATCCCTTTGTCGTACTACAAAAACCGCGACTATGCCTGCTTCTTCTCGGCCAACTCCACCCAAAAACCGGCACTGTACGACACCGCCGACGCCACGGCCAACTCGCGCATCAACGCCCGTCTGCCGTACATCTTCCTGCTGTCGCGTATTGCCCATTACCTGAAGCTGATCCAGCGCGAAAACATCGGCACCACCAAAGACCGCCGTCTGCTGGAGCTGGAGCTTAACACCTGGGTACGCAGCCTGGTCACCGAAATGACCGATCCGGGCGACGAACTGCAGGCCTCCCACCCGCTGCGCGATGCCCGCGTGACGGTGGAAGACATTGAGGACAATCCGGGCTTTTTCCGCGTACAGCTGTTTGCCGTACCGCACTTCCAGGTGGAAGGGATGGACGTGAACCTGTCGCTGGTGAGCCAGATGCCGAAGGCCAAAGCGTAGGGGCGTTATGAAAATCTATCGTCCGTTATGGGATGACGGGGCGTTTCTGTTCCCGCAGCAGTTTCAGCAGCAGGCGCGCTGGGATGCGCATGTGGCGGATACGGTGGCCCGGATGGCGCTGGCGCACCCGTGGGGCGTGTTGTGCGCTGAATTTGACGAGGGCGCGCTCGCGCTCTCCCGCCTGAACGCCACCCGGCTGGTTGTCCGCTTTTCTGACGGGACGCTGACGGATACGGAGCTGGCGGATACGCTGCCGCCGGTCTGTGATTTGTCGGTTGCCAGTGGCCTGGAAAGTGTGGAGGTGGTGCTGGCGCTGCCGTTGCTCAGCGCGAACGGCGGCAATCTGGACGACGGCAGTGACAGCGCCCGCCCGCGCCGCTGGCGCTCAGAGCGGGTGACGGTGCAGGAACTGGCCGGTCATGAACGCAGTGAGCTGGCGGTGTTGCGTCACGCCCTGACGCTGCGCCTGTCGAACCAGGAAAACAGCGCCTGGCTGACCTGCCCGGTGGCGCGGCTGATGCGCAACGCCCAGGGGCAGTGGAGCCTGGACCGGCGCTTTATTCCGCCGCTGCTGTCGCTGGCGGCCAGCCCGTTACTGCTCAGTGAACTGAACGACCTGCTGCACCGCCTGCAGGCGCGGCGTAAGCGTCTGATGGACATGCGCCGGGAAAGCAACGAACGGATGGCGGATTTTGCCGTCGCCGATGTATCGCTGTTCTGGCTGCTCAATGCGCTTAACAGCGCGGAGCCGGTGCTGACGGAACTGCACCAGTCGCCGTCGCGCCACCCGGAGCTGCTCTACCGTGAACTGGCGCGGCTGGCGGGCAGCCTGCTGACCTTCTCGCTGGAACACAACGCAGACGATATTCCCCTGTATGTACATGAGGCCCCGGAGCAGGTCTTTCCGCCGCTGTTTGCCCTGCTGGACAAACTGCTGGAAGCCAGCCTGCCGTCGCGGGTTATCGCCATTGACCTCACTGCGGACGGTGAAATCTGGAAGGGCGTGCTGCACGATGCGCGGCTGCGTGAAGGGGCGGACTTCTACCTCTCGGTGCGTTCCGCCCTGCCAAATCACGAACTGCAGACCCGCTTCCCGCAGTTGTGCAAGGCGGGCAGCTTTGACGCGGTCTCGGATGTGGTCAATGTGGCGCTCAGCGGCCTGGTACTCAAGCCGCTGTCCCATGTGCCGGCGGCTATCCCGCTGCGCCTGGAAAACCAGTATTTTGCGCTGGACTTATCCTCGGAGGCGGCCCGCGCCATGCTGGACGCCGGGAACTGCACCTTCTATACCCCCCGCTCACTGGGTGAGGTGAAACTGGAACTGTTTGCGGTACTGCGCTCATGAATAAAACCGATAACACCCTGACGGACACCACGTTTTATCCCGGCTGGCTGATGGTCAGCCAGTTGCGCAGCGGACAGGAAATTAAGGACGGTGACGCGCTGTACCGCCGGGCCTGCCAGTGGGTGAACGACGCCCGTGATGCGCTGAACGCGGCGGGCTTCAGCGCCACCGCCTGCGACCACATGCTGTATGCGTACTGCGCCCTGCTCGATGAGAGCGTGCTGAACCGCCAGGTGCGGGACGACGGCTACCGTAAATGGCACCAGGACCCGCTTCAGGCGCGTTTTTTCAGCACCCTGAATGCCGGGGAGGAGCTGTGGGAGCGTATCCGCACGCTGCTGCGCGAGCCTGCGCCGGATATTGCGGTGCTGACCTGCCTGTACCGCACCCTGCAACTGGGCTTTGTCGGGCAGTACCGGGCGCAGGATGACGAGCGGCGCGAAGATGTGGTGAAGGCGCTGAGCGAGCGGGTACCGCCCTTTGCTCTGACTCAGGATGCGCCGGTAGTGGTGCGCGCTTCACGCCTGCGTGCCGGACGCCGGGCATACTGGCTGTCATGGGCGGCGGGGGCGATGGTGCTGGTCGCATTGTGGTTCACGCTCTCCTCCCTCCTGGCGCATCAGGTGGCGCAGATAACGGGGAAGGGGTAACGGATGCGTGACGCTTCCCGCGCGGTACTCACCGTACTGGCCACTCTGCTGGCGCTGTGGCTGGTGCTGGGGTTCTGGCCGCTGACAGGCGTCAGTCAGGGTATTCTGAGCCTGTTCATTCTGCTGATTGCCGGAACTGCGCTGTGGTTTCAGTGGCGGTGTGACCGGATGCAGCAGGTCCTCAGCGAGCAGATAACCGACAGCCTGCTGCCGCCGGAAGATTTTCAGGGGGCGGTGGTGCTGGTCTGTGGCGATACAGAATCCCTGTTTTCAGCGTCCGCGCTGTACCGGGAAACCCGTCAGGGCTGGTACCTGCAGGCAGAGAATGCGGAGAAACTTCCCCTGCTGGCGCAGCATCTGGCCACACAACGCCCGGCGCTGGTTGCACAGGTCTCGGTGCTGCTGGCGCTGATGCCGGAGCAGCAGTCGTCAGAAGAGGCCTTCACGCAGTCCCTGCATGGCTGGCACCGGAGCATTGTGCAGTGCCGGAGCTGGCTGAACGGCATTCCACCGGTCTGGCGTGTCAGCTGGATTTCGCCGCCGGACGCCGTCACTGAGCAGGAGCCGCTGTGGTTTACCGTCACCCCGGATTTACCGGGCGTGCGGGTGCGCCAGAACGGACACGTTGCCCTGCCGGTGGCTGACTGGCAGCGGGAAACGGGCAGTGGACTGCGTTTTTGCCAGACGCTGTGGCTGGACAGCCAGCTGGCCTGGGTTCACCGGCATGTGACCCGGAAACTCAGCACCCGGAAGGGGGAACTGCCGCCGCTGAACGTCTGCGCCGTCGGGGTCTGTCTGACCCCCGTCCGCGCCGTCGCGGATAACCTCCGCCAGAAGCAGATAAGTGATATCACCACGCTGGCCCCGGTGAATACCGCATCGCCCGACATGCTGCCTTTGCCTGACCTGCTGTTACCCCACCTGCCGCGCCGTCACGGCATCAGCCGCCGGATGCAGGAACTCCGGCAGGCCGGTGTGCTGTGCTTCACCTTTCTGGTGCTGGCGTGTCTGGCCTCCTTTGTTAACAACCAGCGCCTGGTGCGCAGCGTGGAAGACCATCTGGCGCTGTACCACCGACTCAGCGGCCAGCCTCCGGCCCCGAAAGCGCAGGCGCAGCAGCGGCTGCGGGCCGACAGCCGCCTGCTGGACGCGTGGCTGCGTAAAAGCGAACCGCTGCGCTACGGGCTGGGGCTGTACCAGGGGCTGCGGCTGATACCGCCGGTGGAAGCCGCCATCAGTGACTGGACGCCTCCGCCACCACCGGCCCCGGTGATTAAGAAAATCGTCACCGGTCCGCAGACGGTGCGCCTGGACAGTATGTCGCTGTTCGACACGGGTCAGTGGCAGCTTAAACCGGGTTCAGTGAAAGTGCTGATTAACGCCCTGGTCGGCATTAAGGCGAAGCCCGGCTGGCTGATTGTGGTGGCCGGGCATACCGACAGCACCGGTGAGGCGAAAGCCAACCAGGTGCTGTCGCTTAAGCGCGCGGAATCGGTACGCGACTGGATGCGTGATACCGGCGACGTGCCGGAAAGCTGTTTTGCCGTACAGGGATACGGGGCCACCCGACCCCTTAAGACCAACGACACGGCACAGGGGCGGGCAGCCAACCGCCGTGTCGAAATCAGTCTGGTGCCGCAGGCGGATGCCTGCCGGATGCCAGGTACCGGAACCGTCGCCAGAGCAGGCGACCCCGTAAATCAAAAGTAATGAAGGAGTTCTGAAATGGCAATACCTGTTTATCTGTGGCTGAAAGACGACGGCGGCGCGGACATCAAAGGTTCTGTGGACGTGAAAGACCGCGAGGGCAGCATTGAGGTGGTGGCGCAGGAGCATAACCTGTACATCCCGACCGACAACAACACGGGCAAACTGACCGGCACTCGCGTTCATACGCCGTTCCTGTTCACCAAGGAAATCGATTCCTCCAGTCCGTACCTGTATAAAGCGGTGACCACCGGCCAGACCCTGAAATCTGCCGAGTTCAAATGGTACCGCATCAATGACGCCGGCCAGGAAGTGGAGTATTTCAACACCAAACTTGAGAACGTCAAGCTGGTGAAAGTGGCCCCGCTGATGCACGACATCAAGGACCCGGCCAAAGAGAAGCACAACCACCTTGAGCGCATCGAGCTGCGCTACGAAAAAATCACCTGGACCTACAAAGACGGCAACATCATTCATTCCGATTCATGGAACGAACGCACCACAGCGTAAGACCCTGGCGGACAGATCCCCTCTGTCCGCCATTTTTGTTTTGCTCTGCAAAGCGTCCGTCTGACGGGCGCTTTGCAGAGCAGTATCACACTTTATCGGCATGAACCTTATGGGCATCGGTTAACGGCCACGGGCGGTAGCGTGCCTGAACACGAGAGCAAGCGACATGGAACATCATTCAGCAGTCCTGTTACGACGTTTAAACCCATACTGCGCGAAAGCGCTGGAGGCCGCAGCCAGCCTGTGCCAGACGCGGGCGCACGCCCACATCACCCCGGAGCACTGGCTGCTGAAACTCCTCGAAGGCGGCGAGGGCGACATCACCGTACTGGCGCGGCGCTATGAGTGGGATATGGACGCGGTGTGGCGGGATTTACTCGCCCATCTTGACCGCCTGCCGCGCTCGGTGCGCAGCCGCCCGGAGCTTGCCGACAGCCTCGACGGCCTGCTGAAACAGGCGTGGCTTATCGCTTCGCTTGCCAGCGACGGCAGTCAGATACGCAGCTGCCACCTGCTGCAGGCGATGGCGGAAAACCCGAATCTGGTCGGCTGCGATGGCCTGTGGCCCCTGCTGAGCCTGCGGGCCAGTCAGTTTGAACGCCTGCGCCCGCTGCTGGATGCGCAGTCTGATGAACGCCCGGAAATGCAGCAGGAAGCACAACTACAGCAACCGACAGGCGGCGAAGTAGAGTTTATCGGTCGTCCGGTCAGTGCGGAAATGAACGCAGGTGAGCTTAACCCGGC
This sequence comes from Citrobacter amalonaticus, assembly GCF_037053465.1. GTDB lineage: Bacteria > Pseudomonadota > Gammaproteobacteria > Enterobacterales > Enterobacteriaceae > Citrobacter_A > Citrobacter_A amalonaticus_H. The sequence continues at coordinate 37,252 of NZ_JBALIF010000014.1, read as the reverse complement.
GCTGCAGAATGTGCTGGATAAATTCACCCTCGATGTGACGGCGAAAGCCCGCGAACAAAAAATCGACCCGGTGTTTGGCCGCGATACGGAAATCCGCCAGATGGTGGATATCCTGTCACGCCGGAGAAAGAACAACCCGATTCTGGTGGGCGAGCCGGGTGTCGGCAAGACTGCCCTGGTGGAGGGCTTAGCTCTCAGAATCGCCGAAGGCAACGTCCCGGACAGCCTGAAACCCGTCACGCTGCGTACCCTTGACCTCGGCCTGCTGCAGGCGGGCGCAGGCGTGAAGGGGGAGTTCGAACAGCGGCTGAAAAACATTATCGATGCGGTGCAGCAGTCACCGACGCCGATTTTGCTGTTTATTGACGAAGCGCACACCATTATCGGCGCAGGAAACCAGGCGGGCGGCGCGGACGCGGCCAACCTGCTGAAACCTGTGCTGGCGCGTGGCGAACTCAGAACCATCGCCGCCACCACCTGGAGCGAATACAAACAGTACTTCGAACGCGACGCCGCACTGGAGCGCCGCTTCCAGATGGTGAAAGTTGATGAGCCAGACGACGACACCGCCTGCCTGATGCTGCGCGGCCTGAAATCCCGCTATTCGGAGCACCATGGCGTGCATATCACCGATGAAGCGGTCACAGCCGCCGTCACGCTCTCGCGCCGCTATCTGACGGGCAGACAACTGCCGGACAAGGCCGTTGACCTGCTGGACACTGCCAGCGCCCGCGTGCGCATGAGCTTAGATACCGTGCCGGAGCCGCTGACCCGTATCCGTTCGCAGCTCACCGCGCTTGCAATGGAAAAGCAGGCGCTGCTGGAAGATATTGCGGTGGGCAACAATAAAAGCGGTGAACGCCTTGCCGCCATCGAACAGGAAGAGGTTGCCCTGATAGTCGAACTGGACGAGCGCGAAACGCAGTACGGCCAGGAACTGGCGTTGACGGAACAACTGATGGCCTGCCGTGCCGATATCTCCCGTCAGGCGGAAACTGCCGCACTGCAACAGCAACTGAGTGAGCTTCAGCAGAACGACCCGCTGCTGTTCCCGGACGTGGACGCCCGCACCGTCGCCACGGTGATTGCCGACTGGACCGGTGTACCGCTCTCTTCCCTGATGAAAGATGAACAGACGGAACTGCTGACGCTGGAACAACAACTCAGCCAGCGTGTGGTCGGTCAGGATGAGGCGTTGACCGCCATTGCGCAGCGCCTGCGCGCCAGCAAAACCGGTCTCACCCCGGAAAACGGCCCGCAGGGCGTATTTCTGCTGACCGGCCCGAGCGGTACCGGGAAAACCGAAACCGCGCTGGCACTGGCTGACAGTCTGTTTGGCGGCGAAAAAGCGTTAATTACCATCAACCTGTCGGAATACCAGGAGCCGCACACCGTTTCGCAACTGAAAGGTTCACCTCCGGGCTACGTCGGCTACGGGCAGGGCGGCATCCTCACTGAAGCGGTGCGCAAACGCCCGTACAGCGTGGTGCTGCTGGACGAAGTGGAAAAGGCGCACCGCGACGTGATGAATCTGTTTTACCAGGTGTTTGACCGGGGCTTTATGCGCGACGGCGAAGGGCGGGAGATTGACTTTCGCAACACGGTCATCTTGATGACCTCCAACCTCGGCAGTGACCTGCTGATGCAACTGTTACAGGAGCAACCTGATGTCAGCGATGCGGATATGCACGAGCTGGTGCGCCCGATTCTGCGCGACCACTTCCAGCCTGCGCTGCTGGCGCGCTTCCAGACCATTATTTACCGCCCGCTCACCGCAGAAGCGATGCGTACCATCGTCGGCATGAAGCTAAACCAGGTCAGCCAGCGCCTGGCGCGTCACTACGGCATGAAAACCACCCTCGGCGAAAGCCTGTACGGCGCGCTCACCGCCGCCTGCCTGCTGCCGGACACCGGGGCGCGCAATATCGACAGCCTGCTGGACCAGCAGATTTTACCGGTGCTGAGCCAGCAACTGCTTACCCACATGGCGGAAAAACAGAAACCGCAGCATCTGACGCTCGGCTGGAATGAGGATGAGGGGATTGTGCTGGAGTTTGACCATTAACCGGGGCAGAAAATATGGATACGGTTGAAGAGCTGAACGATACCTATTTTTTTGATGGGATGAATAACCTGACGGCCTGGGAGTTACTTTTCTGGGTTCTGGTTGATGAGACGGAAAAACAACTGGGGATACAGGATATTGTGGGTATCGCTTCTTTAATTCTGGGTAATAACATCATTGATATCCCTGGAAAGCCTGAAACCGCAACGCCCGGAACATCGCCTGCATCATTATTTTTTCGCAGACATATCAGCTATAAATTCAGGAAAAGAGTATTGCCGACATTGACCAAAAAATCATTTTCCTTAAGAGGGATAAAGATTTTTTGGGTCAATAATCTCGGCGCTTTCGCCGGAAGAGCCGTTCCTGTTCTGGGCTGGATAATCATGGCGCACGATGTCTCGGTTATCAGTTACCGTACCGTTACCCGGTACAACACTATCGCCCGTGAAGAGGATAAAATCTGGTGAGCGACTCTGTTGATAAAAAAGTCAGGGATTTTGTCCTTCGCGAGTTGCCGCTGGTGACAACGCTCTTTCTGAAAAAAATTTATCCTGATGATGATGCGGCATTACAGGATCTTTATGAATCCGATGATGTGGCGGAAATGGCCCGACATTATTTCAGGCATTTTAATGTACTGCCCGCCGGGTTTTCCATTGACAACTATTTTCCCTGGAAAACACCGTCAAATAAAACAAACCGGCAGGATAAATATCCCCTGACGATCCGTATGTTTATCGAATCGGCCCGGGCAGGCTGCTGGCTATATCAGTAATCGGCCTTCCGACGTATACAACATATTATTACCACGGAGTCACCATAATGAGTCTGACGGACACGCTGCAAAACACGCTTTCAGGTATGGCGAATACCACGCTCAATCGTTACCAACTGGATATTCCCGGCTGTGCTTCGCCGCTGGATGTTGAGGACTTTTGTGGGTCTGAACAGCTAAGCAGGCTCTACCGCTATGACATCAGTTTCACCAGCACAGACAAAGACATCGATGCCCGTCAGCTGGTGAGTAAACCCGCCACGCTGACGATGGGGGGCGGCGGATTGCTGGCCCTGACCGAGTGCAAGCGGGTGCATGGCGTCATCACGCATTTTGAGCGTATCAGCAGCTCTGCCGATCAGGCGGAGTATATGATAACCCTTGAACCTTTTCTTTCCCTGCTGGACAAACAGTTTCGCACCCACCGCTTTTTCGTTAACAAGTCGGTGCCGGAAGTAGTGGAACAGGTTTTACAGGACCACGCGCTGCACGGCTGGGAATATGAATTTAACCTCAAACAGAGCTACCCGAAACGTGAGCAGATAAACCAGTATCAGGAAAGTGACCTGGCGTTTATTCAGCGTCTGCTGGCCGAAGTGGGGATATTCTACTTCTTCACCCTCCAGGAGGACGCGCAGACCGAAGTGGTGCATTTTATTGATGCGCAGCGGGGGCTGACCTTTGGTAAAACCCTGCCGGTCAACAGCCCGTCGGGGATGAGCGACAGCGGCGCGGACTCGGTGTGGGGGCTGAATGTTGCCCACAACGTGGTGGAGGCGAACGTCACCACCCGGGATTACAACCACCGCGAAGCCCAGAGCATCCTGCAGTCCGTTCCGGCGGACATGACCCGGGGTGACGGCGAAGGAAATACCTACGGCGAGGTTTACCACTACAGACTGCGCCACCTGGAGCGCGGCGACAAAATCGACCCCACCGCAGAAACCGCCAACTTCTACGCCCGCCTTGACCACGAGCGCTTTCTGGCCAGCCAGACGCTGATAACCGGCGCCAGCACCGATGCGACGCTGGCCCCTGCGCAGGTGCTGACCATCACCGACAGCCTGCCGCCAACCTTACCGGCACCGTTACAGCAGCCGGTATTAATCACCGGGGTGGGGTTTACCGCCAGCCGTAAAGATGCCCTGCGGGTGGACATTACGGCAGTCCCTTACAGCGAAACCGTCTGCTGGCGACCGCCGTTGCTGCCGCGTCCGAAGGTCAGCGGGACGCTGACTGCGCGCGTCACCAGTGCGAAGGCGAATGATATCTACGCCTGGCAGGATGCATCCGGCCTGTACCGGGTGAAGTTTGATGCCGACCGGGATGATAAACAGCAGGGTAAAGAGAGTATGCCGGTGCGGCTCGCCAAACCCTACGGTGGCGATGTGTACGGCTTTCACTTCCCGCTGATACAGGGCACGGAAGTGGCGATAGCCTTCCACGAAGGCGACCCGGACAGGCCGTATATTGCGCACGCGCTGCACGACTCGCGGCACGTTGACCATGTGACGGAGAAGAACAGTACCCGTAACGTGATACGCACACCGACGAATAATAAGCTGCGGATGGAGGATAAGCGTGGCGAGGAGCATATCAAGCTCAGCACCGAGTACGGCGGCAAGACACAATTGAACCTGGGGCACAATGTGGATGCGTCCAGGGCGCTGCGGGGAGAAGGGTTTGAGCTGCGTACCGATAAGTGGGGCGCGCTACGGGCAGGCAAAGGGATATTTATTAGCGCAGACCAGGCGAGTGTTGATGCACAGATACTGGATATGAAAGCTGCCATTATTCAGCTTGAAAGTGCGCTGTCGCTGGCAAAAAGTTTATCTAAAGCGGCAGAAATAGCCAAAGCTGAGAAAGCTGAAACCAGTAGTCAGGAGACACTGAATCAATCCCTGGAGCAACTGACTGCACCGGGGATTGTGATGCATGCCCCGAAGGGAGTTGGCGTTGTCAGCCCTAAAGCGATACGAATAGCCTCAGGGAACGAAAGTGTGGGGGTTGTTTCAGGAAGTAATACCGATATCGCTGCCGGGAAAAGCTTTACAGCAGTTGCAGGGGAAACGGTAAGCCTGTTTGCCCAGGCTGCCGGCATGAAGTTGATCGCGGGCAACGGTAAAGTTGATATCCAGGCACAGGATGACAATATTGAAGCTGTTGCCAGACAGGACATCAAAATTACCAGTGCTGAAGGTGAGATCATAGTCACCGCTGCAAAAGAGCTGGTTCTGACTTGTGGTGAGGCATATATAAAAATTAGTGGCGGAAATATCGAGTTAGGAGCCCCAGGTAATATTCTGCTTAAAGCAACGAATGTTCAGAAGATGGGTTCCGCCAGTCTGAGTGTAGTTCCACCAGAAATACCTAAAGGGTTTAACGAATTCTTTATTCTGGCGGATGAAGAAACTGGAAAACCCCGGCCTTATTTTCCTTATCGAATTATCACTCCAGACGGAGAGGAACTTAAGGGAAGGACGGATCATGAGGGTAAAACGATGAGAGTATATAGCGCCACGCCAGGCAATATGCAACTTTTCCCGGATGACGAATAACAGGATATTTCTATGACAGACTCAAATAAACCAATAGGCCAGACTAAAACGAAGGCTCAGGGAAATGGTACCCCGGCAAAGCTGAAATCGAAAAAAAATGGTGTTGTTTACTTTGAAATTGCGACCGGATACTACTACGTTGTAGAAGCTGCTATTGCCATGGCTATTGAAGATGAAAATAATAAACTCCAACATCTTCTGGAAATGCAGATTAGAGCCATTCGTGAATTTGAAGCGATCAAGAACGAATGTCTGGCAGATCCTAAAAATGAGGCGCTAAAAAATAAATATACTGCCTTAGAAAATAATCTGTTTGATGCAAATAAAAATCTTAAGGCAGGTCTTGGTTTCCTTGGGCCAGTAGTCACCAGTGATGATGATAAAACAAAAATTCACTCTCTAAGTAACATTTCAGGTGATACGGAAAAGTTAGTTGAAGTACTGCCAATAAGAAAATCGAATGGCACAGGGAGAGTAATTTATGTCAGGTCGGGGCTGAATAAAGAGAAATGGAAGCCGTATATCCCTGAGCAATCCGAAAATGGAAAAGGCAGTTTTTTAAACAGCAAGGGGATAGATAAAAGTGAACTGCGTAAACAATTAACAGATGTTTCTTTTAAGATTAAAAAAGACTGGGACATCATAGATCCTAAAGAGCATACCGGGACATTATTTGACTGGGCCGATAAGTGGAACAAAGCAAGGCAGTATCAGTTGCATAAAGAAAAAGACCAGTCTCCGGACGATCACTTCGATGCGTCGTTTGGCGCACAATTAATGCGTTACACTGCAGGTCTGGGGGCCAGTATTGAATTTGACCCCACAAAAATGGAAGGTCAGGCTAAAGTAAGTGGTAATGCAGAATTTGCTATCTGGGAAGCTAAGGGTAACTTTAAGATTATGTTTCCACATCGTCTGGGGTGGTTACCTTCGCTTCCCAGACGTGATGGCAAGGGAGAGTGCGTGCTGGGGTATTTGCGGATCGATCTGGAAGCTGTTGCAACCAGTAGCATTGGTGCCTCAATAACGGCAGAAATAGGGGTGGAAATAAATAAAAAACCAGATGAGGCTGAAAAAGCAGGCATCAGAGGCATTGGTTCTGATTATAAGCCAACGCCCGTACCTTCTGAGCGGAAAATTGATTTATCTAAAGTGATTGAAAACTCAGACGTAAAAGGCGGAATTCGCGCCTTTGCTGGCTTTGAGGCTAAAGGGGAGGTATCAGGTTCTGTTATGTGGAAAGAGCCTGAAAAGATGACATCGAAAAGTGAAGACGATTATAAGCCCATTGCCAAAGTGAGTGAGAGTATATCCTATTTAGCGGGTGCAGGTGTTGAAGCAACCTTTCAGATTAAATTATACAAAAAGAAATTATATGTTTCCTTTCATGCAGGGCTTTGCTGGGGGGAAGGTGCCAGCGGTGGTCTCAGTTTTGAAGTGGATGCAGGGGAGTTGTATGATTTTCTGAAATATGTTTGCTATTTGTTACGCGATGCAGACTTTCAAAAGCTGTCTTTGATTATTGTTGATTCATCATTCCCTCTGATTACAAAGTTAATTATGCTTACTCTTGTCATGGATATTGAGTCGGTGCGCATATTGTATGATAAGGGCATGAATTTGGATAAATCCATTGAAGTATATTTTTCTGACAAAGAAAAGAGAGCTGCTTTTATTACAAAAATATCAAGTGATAAAGAGCTGTGTCATTATACACCTCCCGAGGTAAAAGGTAATATGTTAGCCATGTTGATAGAAGAGGATTTATACGACGGAATAAGGGACTCGTTCCCAGGGAACCAGTTAAATATTAAGAAAGGTGTGCTAAATATATTCCGGTGGGTGCAATCTAGAGCAGAGTATCGGAATGTTTTGCAGCATTGTTCGCTAACCTTAGGTGAACGAAAATATCCAGATTGGGAAATGAAAAAAGAGCAGCTAGAGATTCGCATGTATGCTCCTGATATTACAGAGGTTAATCACAACTGGATGAAGGGAACTGTAATTGATAGTGATGGTTATGGGGCCGCGTTTGAAAAAATATATGACTCGTTAAGTGAACAGCCAATGCCTGGGTTTCCAATTATACCGAACGACTCCGATGATTACAGAATATTCAAAAATAAACTAAACAAAAACTATTACGATATGAATCAACGATTGGTTTAATTAAAAGGATGTGGCTATGAATTTTAAAAGTGGGAAAATAGCATTATACCTTAGCGTGTTACTTTTAGCAGGGTGTGATAAAAGTGACCAGGCGGTTGATGCAGTTATGCAGAATATGGTGTTTGTTCAGGGCGGGACCTTCGAAATGGGAGATATTTGCTTCAAAAAATATGGTTCACCCTGTACTTTTGCCAATGAAGGTGCCAGTTTTCCGGTTCATACCGTCACACTGGACAGTTTTTATATTGCCAAATATAAGGTCACATACAAAGACTATGATCTTTATACAAAAAACAAAGGGTTACCTGACCTTAAAATTGATGCTGGATATATAAAAAGATATCCCAAATTGCGTAATGATGACTATCCGGCAACAGCCAACTGGCAACTGAGCCGGGATTACTGCCGGTGGTTAGGCGAGAAAACCGGGTTACCTTTTGATTTACCTACCGAAGCACAGTGGGAGTATGCCGCCCGCAATCGTGGCCAGGATGTTCATTATGGAACAAATGACGGTCATTTCAGGGTTGGAGTGAATGCGCCTTCTTATGAACAGCAAGGGCGTGATTCGGGGCTGAATGATGGACTTTTCCCTGTAGGACAATTTCCTGCTACGCCACTGGGATTATTTGATATGGGAACCAACGGGCAGGAGTGGATGCGTGACTGGTACAGTAAAACCTACTATCAGCACAGCCCGCAGCATAACCCGGCGGGGCCAGATAGCGGTACCGAAAAGGCTCTCAGGGGCATGCTAACTTCGGACAGCCGCGATAATGATGCGGCACCAACGGCAACAACAATGTTCAGGACCGGTGAGGACCCTTTGCTGAAAGGGATCCCTCCCGATTTGTGGAGTAAGTATAATGGTGATGTGAAGAAAGCATTAGCGGGAGATACTGAAAATAGCCCTTACGAAATTGCAAAACGTGGGTTTATTCCAGAAATAACTTTTCGCTGCGTGATTAATGCGCAATCTCTTCCGGAAAAATATATGAAAAAATGAAGATAATAAGGCCAGTTAGCAAGAGTAAAGTGAACCAGGGGAAAGGAAATAATAAAATGAAATATAAAACATCAATTTTACTTCTTGTGCCGCTTTTTCTTTGTGGATGCGATAAAAGCGATCAAACTGTGAATGAGACTATGCAGAATATGGTGTTTGTTCAGGGCGGGACCTTCGAAATGGGAGATATTTGCTTCAAAAAATATGGTTCACCCTGTACTTTTGCTAATGAAAACGCCAGTTTTCCTGTTCATAGTGTAACACTCGATAGTTTTTATATTTCTAAATATAAAGTCACCTATAAGGATTACGCTTTTTATACCAATGACAAAAATCTGCCTGATTTAAAAATAGATCAAGATTTATTACGATTTTATCCAAAACTGCAGACTAGTAATTCTCCGGCAACAGCCAACTGGCAACTGAGCCGGGATTACTGCCAGTGGTTAGGTGAGAAAACCGGATTACCGTTTGATTTACCTACCGAAGCACAGTGGGAATATGCCGCCCGCAATCGTGGCCAGGATGTTCATTATGGAACAAATGACGTTCACTTCAGGGTTGGAGTGAATGCCCCTTCTTACCAGCAGCAAAAAGATTATTCAGGCCTGGGTGAGGGGCTTTTACCTGTAGGGCAATATCCTGCCACGCCACTGGGATTGTTCGATATGGGAACCAACGGGCAGGAGTGGATGCGCGACTGGTACAGTAAAACCTATTATCAGCACAGCCCGAAACATAACCCTGCGGGGCCGGAAAGCGGTACCGAAAAGACTCTCAGGGGGATGCCGGTTGAGGACAGTCGGGCAGATGATGCGGCACCGACTGCAACAACAATGTTCAGAATGGGGAAGGAACCACTATTAAAGGACAATCCTCCAGGGCTTTGGGATAAATATAATGGAGATTATAAAAAAGCACTAGCGGCAGATACCGAAAATGATCCTTATGAAATTGCAAAACGTGGATTTGCTCCAGGAATAACTTTCCGCTGTGTGATTAATGCACAATCTCTTCCGGAAAAATATATGAAAAAATGAAGATAATAAGGCCAGTTAGCAAGGGTAATGTGAATCAGGGGGAATGGAAATAGTAAAATGAAATATAAAGCATCAGTTTTACTTCTTGTGCCGCTTTTTCTTTGTGGATGCGATAAAAGCGATCAAGCTGTGAAAGAAGTTATGCAGAATATGGTGTTTGTTCAGGGCGGGACCTTCGAAATGGGAGATATTTGCTTCAAAAAATATGGTTCACCCTGTACTTTTGCCAATGAAGGCGCCAGTTTTCCTGTTCATACCGTCACACTGGACAGTTTTTATATCGCCAAATATAAGGTCACATACAAAGACTATGATCTTTATACGAAAAACAAAGGATTACCTGACCTTAAAATTGTGGATACTTATATACAAGACTATCCAAAACTGCGTAATCCTAATTACCCGGCAACAGCCAACTGGCAACTGAGCCGGGATTACTGCCAGTGGCTGGGTGAGAAAACCGGATTACCGTTTGATTTACCTACCGAAGCACAATGGGAATATGCTGCCCGCAATCGTGGCCAGGATGTTCATTATGGAACAAATGACGGTCATTTCAGGGTTGGGGTGAATGCTCCTTCTTATGAACAGCAAGGGCGTGATTCGGGACTGAATGATGGACTTTTCCCTGTAGGGCAATACCCTGCCACACCACTGGGATTATTCGATATGGGGACCAACGGGCAGGAATGGATGCGCGACTGGTACAGCAAAACCTACTATCAGCACAGCCCGCAGCATAACCCGGCGGGGCCAGATAGCGGTACTGAAAAGGCTCTCAGAGGCATGCCAACCTCGGACAGCCGCGATAATGATGCGGCACCAACGGCAACAACAATGTTCAGGACCGGTGAGGACCCTTTGCTGAAAGGGATCCCTCCTGATTTATGGAGTAAATATAATGGTGATGTGAAGAAAGCATTTGCGGGAGATACTGAAAATAACCCTTATGAAATTGCAAAGCGCGGTTTTATTCCAAAAATAACTTTTCGCTGCGTGATTAATGCACAATCTCTTCCGGAAAAATATATGAAAAAATGAAGGTAATAAGGCCAGTTAGTAAGAGTAATGTGAATCTGGGGGAAAGGAAATAATAAAATGAAATATAAAACATCAATTTTACTTCTTGTGCCGCTTTTTCTTTGTGGATGCGATAAAAGCGATCAGGCTGTGAACGAAGTTATGCAGAGTGACGTGATGACATAAAAGGAACTGGATGCCAGTGATCTGGAATCTGCTTTTAATGATAATTGGGGTGCTAATGCCGAATGCCTTAAAAGCAAAGAACATGGTGTGAGTAATGAAAAGATCGAAGAGATTAGGACCAAGATACACGAATTAAACCGAAATGCGGGGTTATATTAAATGAGTATTAATATTGAGACATTGGTGAAACAATTAGGAAAACCATATCAAGAAATTTATGATATGGGGTTGATGCCTTATAAAACAAAACCTTATGGTTCAGTAAGTGATAGTGTTGCTAGTTTAGACATGAAGCGCGAAGGAGTGTCTTTATCCTTTATTAACAATCAAGAAAAAAAACTTAAAGAAGTGACGCTAAAGTTAGAGGATGACGGTAAAGCCGATTGGATATTCCCCAATCAGATGCCTTTTGGTTTGGAACCTGTTATGGCCCAGCAGTGGGTGCGGGCACGCTTCGGGTTACCGATGATTTATGCTGATGCAGAAACAATAATGACTATTTATATAGGCGTGAAAGAAGTTTATGCTCTACCAGCCCCTTATCAGCATATCGCTGCAGCGTTTACCTATAATAAAGATCTTTTTGTGGAACATATTACCTTTTATCCACTGGAGCGAGCCAAGGAAATTCTGGCTGCGTTAGAGAAAAAACGATTGGGTAGATAGCAAGCACAATGGTCCTACCAACGTAGGACTGTTTTTCGAGTAGTGGATGCGCTAACCCAATGAAGTAATATGCTGCCTGATAAAATACTACTGTGCAGGCGTAGATTTGCCTGTTCATTGCGTAGGGTGGTTATATGGGAATGATTTTTGAGTGCTATTTTAACATGAGTGTTGAACATTAATGAAAATATTAAGTGGGTTGTGTAAAACTAATGCGAATTAGTTTTATTTCTACATAGGATCATGAGTGATAATTCTTAATGAACTAATGGTTTCTTTGTGTGAGTGAATTGTGTTCACTACGATTGATAAATTTTAAAATGGCTTTTCTGCTGGCGGCGATGTTATTGATGTTAGACTGGATAGAATTATTAAGTGATGTGAAGTCCTGAGGAGGAATTATTATGTCTAAAGGTTTCGTCTTACTCGGTGATAAAACTACGCACGGTGGTTCCGTTATTTCTGCATCCTCCACCATGACAGTAAACGGTAAAACGGTTGCTCTGGTGGGCGACAAAATCAGTTGTCCGGTTCAGGGGCATGGAACTAATTCCATCATTGAAGGTTCACCAGAATGGTCTTCCGATGGTAAGGCTGTCGTTGTGGATGGCTGTAAATGCCAGTGCGGTTGTCAGGTTATTTCCAGCGCACCGGATTGCGCAATAGGGTAAATCATCATGGGCTGGGAACGAACTAAAGCGATAACCTCTGAACTCTCATCGCCCCCCGCGTTGGGCTGGTGGTTACTGGCGGGTGTTCTGGTGGTGATCGCGGGAGTATTGATCTTTATTCTGCATGCCTCCGGAACGATAAGAGCACTGTCAGCAATGAATATCTGGTGGGTATCACTGGCACCTGTTGGCTGCTGGCTACTGCTGTTCTGCCTGCGCAGCTATTTATGGGGGCGGGAGGTCAATGAGTATCAGTTTTTGCAAAAAGAAGCGCGACATGCCCAGCAACGGTGGGAAGCGTGGGCAGAACGTTATCTGGTTATTCTCCGGAGCATTGTTTTTTTGCCGGACAATCTCACGGTGTTTTCTCTGACGAGTGAACTGCCTCAGCAATATGGCCTTACCCGCAGGATTAATTACCTTCCCGTATCATCATCTGATGTCAGCACAATAAAAATATTGCTTGATGGCACGGGCGATGGTTTGCGGTCGCTTCCGCCAGACCTTCCCCTGCGGGTAACGCTTGTGGCGGATACTCTTTCTGACGGGATGGCCGAAGGCTTTACCTCCGTCTGGCTCGAATTATTTCCCGGGCGTCCGGTTCCGGGTGACATTACCGTTACTGATTCGCTCTCTTTTTCCAGGGTGGAAGAGCGCATCAAACAACCGGTGCTGACGGCAGATCTTATCCTGGTCATGCAGCTTAACGGCGGTGAGGCGTATTCCGACGGCCTGACGGCACTGCTGTTGACCAGTGATGACGTTGCACAAAAATTCCATTTACCCCATTCATCGCGTTTACTGCGCCCGATGCCGCTGGACATGACGAAATTCGATGATGACATCACGCTGTTCCTGGAGACCCAGGCTGCGGCTTGTCGGACGTCCAGCGTACTGGGCGATACAAAGGCCTGGACGGAGAAAAGCGCAGCGCTTATCACCCGGGGAGGAAAAATGAATGCTCCGTGGAAGGCCGAAAATATTGCGCTGCTGGAGAAGTGGTGCGGCATACCGGGGCCTTTTGCGCCCTGGCTGCTAACCGCACTTGCTGCCGATATGGTCAGTCAGCGTCAGCAGTCACTGTTAGCGCTGTTCAGCTCAGAACAGGAACATTTTATCAGTACCATCATCCCAGGGAGTGAAAATGAATTTACCGGGTAATGGCCTGGGCCGGTTTGGCCGAATCGGGCTGATACTGGCAGGGCTGGCCGCCATCTGGTGGGGTATCATCCGCTTCGGTGGCGTTGTGGGTATTGATACCCGGGGGGAACGGCTGCTGGCATTTGCATTAATCTGTCTGGCGCTGGCTGTTGTTCGTTATCTTCCGGCCCTGTCCCGCCATGTTAAAGAAAGCTTTCATCGTCGCAAATCACAGCAGGCAAGCAGTTTACCCGGTGAGGAAGGGCGTGTGGCGCAGACGCCACCCCGTAATGTGACGATGGGTGAGATTCGCCAGATGATGCGCCATCAGTACGGGCGCTTCTGGTTCCGCAAAGTCCGTATCCTGCTGGTTACCGGTAGTATTACTGATGTCGAACAACTTACCCCAAAACTTCCCCGGGAACTCTGGCAGGAAGATCAGGGCACGTTGCTTCTGTGGGGGGGAGATCCGGCGTCTCCCGCAGATGCTGCCTGGCTGACGGCTCTGCGTAAACTGCGCCATCGCCCGGTGGATGGCATGGTATGGGTGACGTCTGCCTTTGACCGCCTTTCGGGCTCAGGGAGCGAACCGGCAGCACCGCTTACCACTGCAGCCATGGATACCCTGGCGCATGCCCTCACTGCCCGTTATGGTGAACTGGGCTGGCAGGTACCACTGTATGTCTGGTCACTGCATCCACGTGCCGGAGTTCAGACCGGGCGCGTGACCCAGCCAGTAGGATGCCTGCTGCCAGCAGGGTGCTCATCGGAGACGCTGGCAGGTCATTTGAGTGATCTGGTACCGGTACTGACCGCGCAGGGTGTTCAACAGGTGTGTGGCGACCCGCAACATCACTTTTTACTCGTTCTGGCTGATCAGCTTGCCCGTGAACCTGAGAGTCTCGCCGGGCCTTTATCCGTGCTGCTTAATCCGTACCGTCCTCTGCCTCTGGCTGGCGTGGTGTTAAGCCAGCCGTCGGCTGGGGCGGAGCGGAGTATTGCCCACCATTGGGGGAAAGATAATCGCTGGGACATCCTGCCTGAAGTCGTACAGGCGTTACCCGCAGGCTTACGTCCACGTAAACCGGGTGTCAGCTGGCAACAGATAGCGGGTGTAACCGCCGCCGCTCTGCTGGTGCTCTGGGCCACCGGCTCCGTTACTGCTTTCCTGGTCAACCGTTCCGCCATCCACACCGCCCAGGAACAGGCGCAGACCGCCGCAAATGACAAACAACCGCTGCCCGCCCGGTTACAGGCCCAGCTCGATGTGCAGAAAACCCTCGGTCAGCTTCAGTACCGCGCCGCACACGGCGCACCGTGGTACAGCCGATTCGGCCTGAACCAGGACGATGCGCTACAGGCCGCCCTGTGGCCGCGCTACCAGGAAAGCGCGTTACCGTTGCTGCGTGACGCCGCGGCCCGGCATCTCGAATCGCAACTTACCGCCTTCACGCAACTGCCACCGGACAGTCCGCAGCGCGAACACATGGCGAAAGCCGCCTACGACCAGCTAAAACTCTACCTGATGCTCGCCCGCCCGGAAAAAATGGACGCCGCCTGGTTCAGCGCGCAGCTGCTGCGCGACTGGCCGCAGCGTCAGGGCGTGCCGGATGGCGCGTGGCAGGGCAGCGGCCCGGCGCTGTTATCCTTTTATGCCGCCAGCCTGACCACTCATCCCGGCTGGCGTCTGTCGCCGGACGATGGTCTGGTGAATCAGGCGCGGACCCTGCTGGTGCGCCAGATGGGGATGCGCAACAGCGAATCCACCCTGTACCAGAAAATGCTGGCACAGGTGGCGAACCAGTATGCCGATATGCGGCTGGCGGACATGACCGGGGAGACCGATGCGGCCCGCCTGTTCACCACCGATGAGGTGGTGCCGGGGATGTTCACCCGCCAGGCCTGGGATGACGCGGTACAGCCCGCCATCGATAAGGTGGTGAATGAACGCCGTGAAGAGATGGACTGGGTGCTGAGCGACAGCAAACAGTCCGCCACGCAGCAGGCCTCACCGGAGGCATTGAAACAGCGGCTGACGGAACGCTACTTTGCCGATTTCAGCGGGGCCTGGCTCGATTTCCTCAACAGCCTGCGCTGGACGCCTGCCGCCACGCTGTCGGATGCCATCGACCAGCTTACCCTGATGGCGGATGTGCGCCAGTCGCCACTGGTGGCGCTGATGAACACCCTGAACGTGCAGGGGCGCACCGGGCAGACCCGTGAGGCCATCTCAGACTCACTGGTGAAATCGGCGAAGAACCTGCTGGGCAGCGACACCCAGCCCGCCATCGACCAGAGCGGCGGCACACATGGTCCGCTGGACGCAACCTTTGGCCCGGTGCTGGCGCTGATGGACAATCAGGCGAAAGGGACAGGTGCCACCGACCTGAGCCTGCAGACCTTCCTGACCCGCGTCACCCAGGTGCGCCTGCGCCTGCAACAGGTGACCAACGCCGCCGACCCGCAGGCGATGACGCAGACCCTGGCGCAGACGGTGTTCCAGGGCAAGGCGGTGGATTTAACCGAAACCCGCGACTACGGCAGCCTGGTGGCCGCAGGCCTCGGGCAGGAGTGGAGCGGGTTCGGGCAGACGGTGTTTGTCCGCCCGATGGAGCAGGCGTGGCAGCAGGTACTGCAACCCGCCGCCGAAAGCCTCAACGCCCAGTGGCAGAGCGCGGTGGTGGATGACTGGAACAGCGCGTTTGGCGGGCGTTATCCGTTTAAGGATGTCAGCAGCGAGGTCTCCCTGCCGCTGCTGGCGAAATACCTCAACGCCGACTCCGGGCGCATTACCCGGTTTTTGCAGACCCGGCTTAACGGCGTGCTGCACAAAGAGGGCAGCCACTGGGTGCCGGACAGCATCAACGCCCAGGGGCTGACCTTTAACCCGGCATTTTTGCAGGCGCTGGACACCCTGAGCCACATTTCTGATGTGGTGTTCACCAACGGGGAGGCCGGACTGTCCTTCGAGCTGCGGCCCGGCACGGCGCGGGACGTGATGCAGACGGATTTGATTATCGACAGCCAGAAGCTGACCTACGTGAACCAGATGCCCGCCTGGAAGCGGTTCACCTGGCCTGCCGATACCGAAGCGCCGGGCGCGGCGTTAAGCTGGATTAGTACCCAGGCCGGAACCCGCCAGTGTGCCGATATGTCCGGGAGCTGGGGCTGGATACGGCTGCTGAATAAAGCTACCGTCAGCGCGTACCCCGGCACCGGCAGCAGTTACAGCCTCACCTGGCAGGCGCAGGACGGCAGGCCGCTCAACTACACCCTGCGTACGGAAGCCGGGGAAGGGCCGCTGGCGCTGCTCAAATTGCGCAACTTTACCCTGCCGGAGGCCATCTTCAGCGTGGGTGCGGCAGCAGCGACACAGGCCTCCGCCAGCACCGGCGATACCGCTGACGGGGAGAGCTGGTGATGGCCTCCATTCATACCCTGCTTGCGGTCTGCCAGGCAGAGCCTGACGCCCTGGCACAGCAGACACAACAGCGTCTTGCCCTGTGGGATAACTGGCTGGAGCCCATCGCGACAGATAAGCCTGCTGGTGACGACCCCGGCTATGACGATGATTTTCAGCAGATGCGTGAAGAGGTGAATAAGCTCTCCGGCGCCGATACGGAACTTATCTGCCGGTCAGCCGAAAAACTGCTCACCACCACCGCGAAAGATATCCGCATCGCCACGTACTACGCCTGGGCGCGTCTGCACCGCGATGGCGAGGCCGGGCTTGCTGACGGTCTGGAGCTGCTGGCCGGGCTGACGCAGCGCTTTGGCGCACAACTGCACCCGCAGCGGGAGCGCAGTCGTCAGGCGGCGCTGGAATGGCTTGCCAGTTCCAGAATGCTCGACAGCCTGTCGCGGTACCCGGAGGTCAACAGCGCGGATACCCTGCGCATCGCGGGCGCGCTGCTGCTGATGGAGTATACCGCAGAAGGTTCGGTGCCCGGCGCACTGTTAAGCGCCCTGGAAAAACGCCTGCAACAATCCGGCGGCGTGGATGCTGTGGTCCCGCAGAACGTCAGTGACAGCGCCTCCGCCACGGCAAACAGCGGTGCGCCGCTGCTGAGCCGCATCACCTCCGGGCGTGACCTGCTGGACCAGGCCCGCCTGCTTGCGGATTACCTGCGCGAACAGCCCGACGGCTGGCTCTCTGCCCATCATCTGATAAAGAGCATCCGCCACGACACGCTACACCAGTTGCCGCCGCTTGCCGCCGACGGCAAAACCCGCATCGAACCGCCAAAACCTGACCAGCGCGCGCTGCTAAAACGCCTGTATCTGCAACAAAGCTGGCGGGAACTGCTGGAGGAGGCCGACAGCCTGCTGTCGCGCGGGGCGAATCATCTGTGGCTGGACATCCAGTGGTATCTGCATCAGGCGCTGCTGAAATCCGGGCGCGATGCGGAAGCAGCGATTATCCAGGCCGACCTGAAAGGCCTGCTCTCGCGCCTGACCGGGCTGGAAGGGCTGGCGTTTAACGACGGCACGCCGTTTGCCGATGAGGTGACGCTCGCCTGGATACAGCAGCAGGTGATGGATAATCCGGGCAACTGGCAGGATGACTCAGCCACCCGTGCGGGCACCGCGTCCGGCGATGACGATATCCTGCAACTGGAGCCGGAAGCCTTACAGCTTGCCGACAGCGATGGCGCGGATGCCGCGTTGCTCTGGCTGCAGAACCGCCCCGGCGTCACCACCGTTCGCAGCCGCTGGCTGTTGCGCCTGCTGATGGCGCGACTCGCTGAACAGGTAGGCAAAAACGAGCTGGCGCTGCACCTGCTGGGGGAACTGGACGCACACGCCGCCGCCGTCACGCTCAGCCAGTGGGAGCCGGGCCTGCTGTTTGAAGTGAAGGCCCGCCGCCTGAAACTGCTGCGGATGAAGGCCGGGCGCAGCGAGGCCGACAAACTCCGCCTGCTGCCTGAAATGGAGCAACTGCTTTGTGGGCTGATTGCCATCGATCCGGCGCGTGCTGCAGTGCTGTGTAACTGAACAGGCCGAATGACTGAATTCTTTGTGGATACTACGGAGACATGTAATGAAAAAAATGCCACTGGTGAGCTATTTCACCCTCAGCGTGGGTATTACCACGTTATTTCTCTCGGCGTGTACGTCTCAATATGAAAACGATGGCGCGTCACCTTTCTCTGTCAGTCCCTACTCATCGGTTATTATATCGCCAAAATATATTGCAACATCCGGTGGAATTTTGAACGGAAAATCGGTCCTGATTAAGGACGGTATCATTGAGGATGTCTTTGCGAATGCGGAGGTGGCGCAGAAAGCGAAATTAAACCAGTCACTGATCATTCAGGCACCGGACGATGTTCTGTCACCGGCCTTTATCAATACGCACGATCATATTAACTATAACCAGAAAGGGCCATTGCCGGAGTTAAGCTGTGAAAATAAAATGAAGAACCCTGATGTGACATATAACCAGCGCAATGACTGGCGTAAAGGATGCCGTGGGCTGATGAAGCTCACTGCGCCTGCAGACAACCAGCCTGAGGTGGTGGCATGGAATGAGCTGCGTCAGTTGATCAGTGGTACCACGCTGGTGGTCAGTAATGGCGGCACGCCGGGTTTTGTCCGTAACCTGGGCGACAGTGATGATAAAAATAATCTGCGGGAAGGGCTCCATTCGCCCTCTGTCCGGGCGGACACCTTTCCTCTGGGGGATACGGCGGGTTGTGATTATCAGCTTCCTGCTGGCGACGGTTATCCGAAACACCCCTCTGTGCAGCAGACAGCGGGTGTTATTTATATTGCCCATATGGCGGAAGGCGTGGACGCTGCTGCGAGAAATGAATTTACCAATATCAGCACACCGGCAGGTACAGAAAATGATAAACGGGTGAATATTCTGGGGAAAAATGTCGGCCTTGTGCATATGGTTGCTGTCACTCCGTCAGATATTCAGAAGGTTAAAGATTCGAAAACGACGGTTATCTGGTCGCCGCGTTCAAATATGGCGCTTTATGGCAATACTGCCCCTGTGGCATTACTGAGCCAGCAGGGGATAAATATTGCGCTGAGTACCGACTGGTTATATTCCGGTTCGGCGAATTTGCTGGATGAGTTACAGGTCGCGCAAAAATTGAATGCGGATTATTTTCATCACATACTCAGTAACCAGCAGTTGTGGAAGATGGTGACGGTGAATCCTGCTGCGCTGCTTGATGCGCCGCTGGGGGATATTAAACCGGGGCGGATTGCTGATGTGGTTCTGTTCAACGTGGCGTCCCGTGACAAAGCGTCTCTGCAGGATATCTATGGCCTGGTAATTAACTCTTCACTGCAGGATGTGGATATGGTGATGCGTTCAGGCTCGCCGGTGTATGGTGATAAAGCGCTGCTGGCGACATTTACTCAGACGGAGCCGGAACAGTGGGATCCTGTTGACGGTGCGGAATTCACCAGCAAGCTGAGCAATAAAATCATCAATACGGTAAATGAAACCCGCGATCGTTACCCACAGGCACTGCACTTTGCACAGTTAGCGGCGATGAATCAAAATACCTGGGGACTCATTCCTGATGTGAATACAGAAGCCTGCCCGCTGCCGCTCCGCCCGCTGAACCGGCTGGCTAACCCTGAGCATGAAGTTCCTTACCCGGCGTTTCCCCGTGCCGAAGATAAAGATCAGGACGGGATAAAAGATGGCAAAGATAATAAAACGGAAATCTTTAACCCGCTGCGACCGGTTGACGAGGGTAAACAAATCAACTGGTAACCTGCGGATTCGCAGGCCTGCCCGAATACCGGGTTTACTCCTGAGGAATTATGGATATTATTAAATTAATTCTTTCTCCGCTCATTACATTTTGCCTGGGTCTGCTCTCCATTTTTTATCAGAAAAGAAAAAATCATGATTTTTCGGACCTGACGGGAAATGAAAAATATCAATTTATTGTTAACTGGCTTGAACTGAAAAAGAAATGCCCGGTTATTAATAATGCGTCATATGCAATTTATGACACATTTTATTACGCCCATGGTTTTAAGTATGGTGTGGAATTTAATGAAAGCATTATTTCGTTTGTTCTGGAAAGTCGAATATCGTTTCTGGATAAGGAACTGAATGCTTTCCTGGGTACGTCTTTTTTGATGCGTGACGGCGTTCAGAGTCCGTGGGCAAGAAGAAAAAGACGACTTGCTGTTGTGACGCTTTTTCCATGCTGTCTGTTTTTATTTGTCATGCTTTGCAACTGGTCAGGTTTATTTTCATCTTATGTAAACGAACCGGTACGTTCGCTCTGGCCCTGGTTGTGGGGGCTGTCAGTTGCGTCGTCTTTTGTCATTTGCCTTTGTTTTTGCGGTTATTTTATCGCTCAGGTTGAGCGTTCAAAAAAGTTCTGGAAAAAACTATACCGCTACTTGAACCAGGGATGCTAATTATCCCGAAAGAGAGTTTCCATGGAAGACTTAACCCTGCGTTATTTTGACGCCGAAATGCGCTACCTGCGCGAGGCGGCAAAAGAGTTTGCACAGACCCACCCTGACCGGGCGGCGATGCTCGACCTCGACAGGGCGGGAACGCCGGACCCGTATGTCGAGCGGTTGTTCGAAGGTTTCGCCTTCTCGATGGGGCGGCTGCGCGAAAAAATCGACGACGACCTGCCGGAGCTGACCGAGGGGCTGGTAAGCATGCTGTGGCCGCACTACATGCGCACCATCCCGTCGCTGTCGGTGGTGGCCTTCACGCCCGATGTTCCGGCGATGAAAATGGGCGAGGTGGCGCCTGCGGGGCTGGAGGTGCTCTCCCGCCCGGTGGGGCCGAAAAACACTGTCTGCAGCTACCGCACCACGCGGGATATTACGCTCAACCCGCTGGCGGTCGCCGGGGCGGTGATGACGACCGAACCGGACGGGCGCTCCGTGCTGCGTATCCGCTTTGCCTGCAGCCCGCAGGCCGACTGGGCGCAGGCGGATCTGCGCACGCTGTCGCTGTACCTCGGCGAGGATGCGGTTACCGGCAGCGCCCTGCATCTGTGGCTGACAAAACGTCAGGCCGGGCTGTACATCCGCCTGCCGGGGCAGACGGAGCGGATAAAGCTCGACGGGTATTTCTCACCGGGTGGCTTTGGTGATGCAGACGGCCTGTGGCCGAAGGGCGGCAGCGCCTTCAGCGGTTACCAGTTGCTGCTGGAGTATTTCACCTTCCGTGAAAAGTTTATGTTTGTGCAGCTTAACGGGCTGGCGGATATCACGCTGCCTGCCGGTATCGACGGGTTTGATATTGAGGTGGTGTTCAGCGCGGTCTGGCAGAGCGATTTACCGGTGACCGACAGCACGCTGCGCCTGCACTGCGTGCCGGTGATTAACCTGTTCACGCTGGAGGCCGACCCGCTGACCATTTCAGGGCTGGAGAGCGAATACCTGCTGCGCCCGAAGCGTCTGCAGGACGGCCATACCGAAATTTACTCGGTCGATGCGGTCACCGGCTCCGGGCGCACGGGTGATGCCCGCTACGTACCGTTCACCAGCTTTCGCCATCAGGGCGGCATGATGCGCCGTCATGCGCCGGAGCGTTACTACCACACCCGCGTGAAGCGGGGCGTGACCGGGATGCACGACACCTGGCTTATCCTTGGCGGGCAGCAGTGGGAGGCCGACCGGGCGGTGGAGCGTGAAACCGTGTCGCTGCGCATTACCGGCACCAACGGCCAGCTACCGCGCCGGGCGCTACAGAGCACACTGCTCGACCGCTGCGAGCAGATATTCGAAACGTCGGTGACGGTACGCAATCTGTGCAAGCCGACGCTTCCGGCGTATCCGCCAGCGGAAGACCGCTTTCACTGGCGGGTGATGAGCCATCTCGGCACCCGCTTTCTGAACATGATGAGCAGTGCGGAGGTGCTGCGCGGCACGCTGTCGCTTTATAACTGGCGCGATGATGAGCTGAACAACCGCCGTCTGGATGCCATTCAGGAGGTGCGCCATCACCGCATTCAGCGCTTCGAGGACGGTTTTTTGCTGCGCGGGCTGGATGTGGAGGTGACCCTCGACAGCCACGGTTTTACCGGCGAGGGCGATGTTCACCTGTTCGGAGAGATGCTCAACCGCTTTTTTGCGCTGTATGCCGACATGAACCAGTTTAACCAGCTCACGCTGATAGTTCAGCCTGAAGGGAAATGTATCCGGTGGAAAGAGAATCACAGTCCACGCCTGCCCGGCTGATGGAGCAGCTACGGCCTCAGTTGCCGTACATGAACTTTTACCGCTTCTGCCAGCTGCTGGAGCAGAGTCAGCCGGGCGCGCCGGTGGCGGGCAGCGGCTGGCAGGTGAAACAGGAGCCGGTGCGCTTTCGCCCGCATCCGGGAATGGGCTTCCCGGCCAGTGAAATCAAAGGTATGGACGACCCGGAGCCGCAGCATCAACACCTGCCGCCGTCGGTGCGGGTCACCTTTATGGGGCTCTATGGTGTGGAGTCACCGCTGCCGACTCATTATATCGACGATATTGCGCAGCGGCGGGAAGGGTATGAAGCCACCTGCGACTTTCTCGATATCTTCAACCACCGGCTGATAACCCAGTTTTATCGCATCTGGCGCAAATACTCGTACCCGGCGACCTTCGCCCCGGGCGGCACCGATGACACCTCACAGTATCTGCTGGGGCTGGCGGGGCTGGGGATACCGGGGAGTGCGGCGTCTGTCGGCACGCCGTTGTCGCGCTTTCTGGCGCTGCTGCCGGTGATGCTGCTGCCGGGGCGTACGGCGGAAGGAATGGGGGCGCTGGTCAGCCTGCTGGCCCCGGACACCCGTGCGGAGGTGTTCCACCATGACCGCTGCCGTATTCCGCTGAAACAGCAGGTCACCATGAGTACGCGTCATCCCGTCAGCCTGAAACACCGTCCGGTGATGGGCGCGCACGGCACCGATGTGAACGGTCAGGTGCTGCTGCGCCTGACCACCGGTAATCCTGATGAAGTGCATGGCTGGCTGCCGGGAGGCGACCTGCACCGTGACCTGGTGGCGCTGCTGCATGTGTACCTCGGCGCACATCTGGATGTCCGGTTGCAGCTTTGCGTGGCCCGGCATCTGCTGGCGGATGCGCAGCTATCCTGCAACCCGGACCACGCCGTACAGCTCGGGCGCACGGCGGTGCTGCGGCCACTGAAGCCTGACAGTTCACGCCACCATGACATTATCACCATTCCTCTGGGCCGCTGGCAGCGGGTTCAGGAAAACATTCACCGAAGGGAGAGCGATGAAGATGGCGACTATCGCTGGTAAGACATCTGCTGTATTGCTGGCACTGTTACTGACCACGCTGTTAACCGGCTGCGGCCTGACGCAGCGCGTAACCGACAGCACAGTTTCAGTCACGAAATCCATTTTTTATAAGCAGGTGAAAACTCTGCATCTGGACCTGCGCGCCCGCGAGGGGGTGAACAACAACGCGAACGGCGCGGCGCTCTCTACCGTGGTGCGCGTTTATCAGCTAAAAGACAGCAAGGCTTTTGACAGCACCGACTATCCGTCGCTGTTTGCTGACGACAGCCAGGCCATAAAGGCCGACCTGCTGGCGGAAAAAGATGTCCGTCTGCGTCCGGGCGAATCCGTGACGCTGGATATGCCGATGGACGACGGTGCACAGTTTGTGGCGGTGGCGGGGATGTTTATGGCCCCGGACCTGGCAAACAACACCTGGCGACTCACCCTGACCCGTGATGACCTCGACCCGGACGACGCCCGCATCATTGATGTCAGCAACAATCAATTGTCCCTGCAACCGCGTAAGGATGACTGAGATGCCCAACCGCCATCACACCCCTTCTCTGTATGACATGCTCTACGGCAACTTTACCGGCGACCTCGACCTGCATAACGTCAGCGAAGAGAATCAGGTGATTTTATCGGTGCTGGATAATATGCAGTGCATCCTTAATACCCGCGCGGGCAGCATCAGACATCTGCCGGACTACGGCCTGCCGGATATGACCCAAATTCTGCAGGGGATGCCGGGGACTGCCCACGAGTTAATGGAAAAACTGTCCTCTGTGTTGTTGAAATATGAGCCGCGTCTTACACGTATCAGCGTGGTGCTGCTACCCCAGATTGTACCAGGCGAACTGGCTTATGCCATCGATTCTGAACTCAGGGGCGTTGGTCTGGTGCGCTACGGCACGGAGTTTATGCCGGAAGGGCGCGTGCTTATCCGCCACCTTAAGCGGCAGGGCTTCATTAAACATCCTGCGCGCTTATAGCGACTGAACGCAGGGGGCGATGAGTGCCAGTCAGACGGGAAAAATGCAAAATCAGGAGAGGCTCAGGACAATGATTAATGTGCTGTTTCGGTTGCTGCTGACCTTTAATGCTACATCGCTGTTGGTTGCCATTTTTCTTATTCAGAAAAAGTTCTCAATAAGCCATTTCCTTTCCGGAAGTCATCGTTTCAGGGAGATCGTGGCATTACCGGATATCGTGTCTTACCTGCTTTATCTTTTACTTCCCGTGTTACTGACATGGGTCAGCGTATTGCTGAGCGGTTGCCTTGGAAAGGATAGCTTCAAAAAAGGGCAGATAGAGAGTATTGAATATGCTAACAACAGTTTTTTACCCAGTTATCTGGGCTATTTTTTTGTTGCACTCAGTGTGGCTGACTGGGAAACGCTGCGGTTTGTCTACGGGATGTTGTTTATCTTTACCTTCCTGTCTCAGGCGCTTTACTTCAATCCGCTGTTTTTGCTGTTCGGTTATGAGTTTTATAATGTGAAGACTCGTCATGGCGTCACGCTTTTCCTGATTAGCTACAAAAAATACAAAAAGCCTGGTGATATCGACATTGACAAAGTGTTTCGGATTAATAACTACACTTTCATTGAAAGGAGAACGTAGTGGATCATGTTTTTGCGGTAGTTAAAGACAAACGAAAACAATTATATTTCAAATTAATTTCAGACTGTTCGATTTTTAAGAAAATTAATATTACTGTGGCTGACTGTATTCCTTATAACCCTGATCATAACCTTGATGAGGATGCCTGGTTTAAGGTTGAACAATTCAGTCAACAACCATTTTGCCCGCAGATATTAACAGACCCCTTTGATGAAAAGGAATATGATGAACTGACAGCGGCGCAGTTCGGTAAAATCAGCTGTCTGGTGTCTGTACAAAATGGTGATTTTTATTTTCAGAAGTTAACCCCCTCTCTGTTTGTCCGCAAAAAAACTCTTTTATTTGGTGAATTATTCAAAATAGAAGAGGATGAAAAAAGGATCGTCGTGAATGATATTCCTGATGCGGTCTATCTGCCTGAGCAGGATGCTCTTATTTTCCGCAGTCTCGCAACAATCTCCGGCCTTTTTACGGGTATTGACCAGCTATATAAAGAGGCGACGAATGAAGAGGTTGAGGACTTCCTGGTTGAGCCCTTTATTGCCCTGGCAAATGATTACAATGTGGAAAAAGTCTCCAAACCGAACCGTAAGCGGATCTCTCTTGCGATGACAACACTGGAGACGATGTCAGTAGAAGATAAAGAGGGGATGCTGACGTATATTGATGATTACTGTAGCCAGAAACTGACGTTTGATCATCTGAACAGTACGTTTGAAATTTCCACAGATGAAGAATTGAAGTTGCTTCTTTATGGCATTGAGCAACGCTTTTATACAACGCCCTTTGGTCATGAAAAACGCCTTGCCAACTCCGTCATGGCGCTGGGGTAATATTGCTGTTATTGCCGGTTTCAGTACGTTTTCCCTCCTGTGGTATCTGAATTAAATTGTATGGAATATAACAATGGCGAAAAGAAAGAGTAGTGGCGATGCTGCTGTGGGGATTTTAATCATCACCGGCATCATTGTGTGGGCCGTTTATGCTGTCATCAGAGTGTTAATTAATATTAACGAACGCTTTATTGAGTCTGCATCCGGTCCGGCAGGCGTTATCGGGCTCTTCTTTGGCCTGCTGTTGCTGGTCAGTCTGCTTATCAGATTGTTTATTTACCGGGGATTTAAACAGCGCACCGCTGAACTTGAACAGGCCAGAGGAGAGCTTGAGCGGCAGGAAAATGCGTTCAGTGAGCGGGTTCATCACGAGGTGGAGCGCTTGATGTCCGGTGAGCGTAAACGCCTCAGGCACCGCGAAGAGCAGTTTAATGAAGCCAGAGCCAAATCATCCCGTGCGCTTCAGCGCATTGTGGACTCTGCGTATACCTTTAAGGTGAAAACCCTGCTTGCCGGAACCTCCATCAATAACTGGCAAAGTAAGTACAATCAGTTACGTAAAGAGATAGCCGGTTATGCGGCTATTCGTGAAAAAATCACTCACCTGGAACTGCAGGATAACGCTGACTGGAACGACGTCAGGCAGCAATTCCTGGACAAGGTTGCGTTGCTGGAAAAAGCTCAGGAAGAGAAAGAATATCAGGCAGAAATAAAACGCCAGATGCGTGATGAAAAGCAACGCCAGGATGAACTGGACAGACAGCAGCAGGAAGCGGAAGAAGAGCAGCGTCGTCTAGAAGAGCAGCAGCGGGTGCTGGAGGAAGCGCTTCTGGCGGCTGAAGGCGCACACCGGGCGGAGCTGGAAAGACAACGCCTGGAGCTTGAACAAAAAATCCAGGACGTTCACCAGCAGTATGAAAGAGCCAAATCCATGGCTCAGCTCACCCGGCAGGGGCACGTCTACATCATTTCGAATATTGGCTCATTTGGTGAAAATGTTTACAAGGTCGGGATGACCCGGCGGCTTGAACCGATGGACAGGGTGAAAGAGCTGAGTGATGCTTCGGTACCGTTTGATTTTGATGTTCATGCAATGATCTCCTGCGATGATGCCCCGGCGCTGGAGAAAGTGCTGCACGAACATCTTGAGCACTACCGGATGAACAAAATCAATCTGCGCAAAGAGTTCTTCCGGGTGGATCTGACGAAGATTATCCACGAAGTGGAGCGCCATCACGGGCAGATTGACTATATTGCCGATCCGGTGGCGCTTCAGTACTGGCGAAGCCTGGACAGCACGGATACCGAAGCGGCGTAACGATGGAGTATCGCACACTACGATGCCCTGTATCGCCGGAGTAACCTGTTATGAGTGTACAAACCCTTTTCGACAATCTTCGCAGTGAGCTGGGGCTGGATATCTTTCCGGCTGACAGCGTCACGCTGAACGGTGAAGACCCGGTGTATCCGACGCCGTTTCGCACGGGTGAAGCGGCTGCCGCCATACTGGCCCTGCAGGGGGTAATGCTGGATACATTACGTACAGGTCAGGGGATGTATCCGCAGAATATTGCGGTGGACTGCCACAGCGCGGCAGCGTCCACCCACGCGGTCACTTTCCAGCGCCAGAATGGCTATAACTGGCAGTACAATGACCCGGACTATCCGACAACCGATTTCTATCGTACCGGTGATAACCGATGGATATTTCTGCACGGGGGCTATCCGAAACTGCGCGACGGTATTCTGGATATCCTGAACGTACCCAATAATCGCCACCGTATTGCCGATGCGGTGATGACCTGGAATGCGGAATATCTGGAATCCACGCTGGCGGATGCGGGGCTCTGCGGGACTGTCGCCCGCACGTCTGAAGAGTGGCTGGACCATCCGCAGGGCCGTGCGGTGAGTGCGGAACCACTGGTTCGTCTGACGCGGGTCAGCGACAGCGCGCCGCTTTCCCGCCGCTACGGGCTGGCGCAGACCCTGCAGTGCCTGCGCGTGCTGGATTTTACCCATGTGATTGCAGGACCCACTGCCACCCGTGGCCTGGCGCAGATGGGGGCCGATGTGCTGCATATCGCCTCGCCGCACCGTCCACGCATTCTGCCGTTTGATGTGGATACTAATCACGGCAAGCGTAATGCCTGGCTGGATTTGTCCGTGTCAGCGGACCGCCAGACAGCAGCACAACTGGTGCATGACGGGGATGTGTTTGTACAGAGCTATCGCCCGGATGCGCTGGGCCGCTACGGCCTTAGCGTGCCGGAAATGGTGCGCCTGAACCCGCATCTGATAGCCGTGAACCTGAACTGCTACGGCCACAGCGGCCTCTGGAAAAACCGCCCTGGATTTGAGCAACTGGCACAGACCTGTACCGGGATGGCGATGGCGCAGGGCGAAAATCAGCGGCCACTGCTGGGGCCAACATACCCGAACGACTACCTGACCGGATATCTGGCCACGCTTGGCGTGCTGATGGCGCTGGAGCGTCAGGCCCGGGAAGGTGGGGCCTGGCAGGTGGATGTCTCGCTGTGTCGCACCGCCACCTGGCTGCAACAGCAGGGGATGGCGACGGGCTCGCGGGAAGCGCAAGGACCCGGTGAAGAATGGATTGCCGCGTGCATGGAAACCGAAACCGGCCCCTTTGGTAGGCTGAATTATTTCAATACCGCATTAAGTCTTGAGAAAACACCGCTGCGCTTTACCCGACCCGCCATGCCGCTCGGGGCACACCTCCCTGAATGGCTGAACCGCTGAATCGTTCACCCCGGCCAGACTTCGTGCCGGGGAGGGGGACACCCCGCCAGGCTGCAGCCGGAAGAGCCTGACGCTGAAAGTGCCGGCCTGCCGGGAGAGAAACAGCCTGCAACTGAACGCTGAATGCAGCGACCTTAATTTAAACAACCGTACCATTTATTTTAGCGCGACTAAATTTACCATCATGCGCTGAAGGTCTCCGGTGACGACGGCATAACAGAGGGACAATGATGTCTTACGGAACTTCACGGCACCTGCGCCCGGGCGGTGACCCGCGCACATTGCCGGATTACACGGCCCTGTGCGACGAACTGAACAAACTGACCCATCCGGCGCGCCCGGACGTGAACTGGCTGTACGCCGAAAAGCTCTGTCTGTCGCTGTTTGAACACAATGGTGTGGAGCTGCAGACCGCCGCCTGGTACACCCTGGCGCGGACACATCTGGCCGGGCTGCAAGGTCTGAACGAAGGGCTGGCGATACTGGAGGCATTACTCACTCACCAGTGGGGCTCACTCTGGCCGCAGCCGGTTCATGCCCGGATGGCGATACTTTCCGGTCTGAGCCAGCGCCTGCAGCAGAAGATTCGCACGCTGACGCTGGGTTATGCCAACCTGGAGCCGCTGTACCAGGCGGAGAAGCATCTCACCGCCACCGGCGACGTCCTTCAGCGGCTGGAACTGAAACATGTCAGCCAGCTTGACGGGTTACGCTTACAACTGCATAACGCAGCGGTACGGCTGGAAAACAGCGATGGTGCCGTCACGGAAACTGCAGCGGTTGCGTTACCCTCACCGACAGCCACCCTCAGCGACCACAACACGGCGGAAAAAACGCAATGGGTTTTCGTGGCGCAGCCGGAGCCACTGCCGGGCATGACGGTTATCAGTCAGTCACCGCTCCACCTCTGGAAACCGTTTGTTGCCGGGATGTTCGCCATGCTGGTGTTAAGCGGTGCCGCCCTGTGGGGCTGGCAGATGCTGCACCGGCCAGATCCGCGGGTGGAACAGGTTGAGGCATCTCTCCGGCTGCCGGAGCCTTTGCATGACCTGACGCCGCGAACGATAAGCCTCAACGCCGTTCAGGCCCGTGAGGGCATTCGCCTGACGGAACAACAGCTTGCGCGGCTGGGTAAATTGCCGCCGGACTGGGTGCTGCGCTACGGCAGCCAGCTGGTACAGCAGGCACAGAGCCTGTGGCCGGAGCAGGCAACGCCCCTGGCGCAACAGTGGCAGCAGCAACTCAGCACAGAAGCACTGCCCGCTGAAAATCTCGGTGGCTGGCATCAGGGCATGGCGGAGCTGCAGCAACTGACGGATAAGCTCAATGCGCTGGATGAGCGCAGGGGGCGCTACCTGACCGGCAGCGAGCTGAAAACGATGGTCTATGACATCACCCGCGCATTCAGCCAGAGCGTGCCGGTGGAAGAGCAACTGCGCCTGTTGTCGCAGACGCCGCCAGGACAGCCTCCTGCTGCACTGCAAAGCCAGACAGAAATAGCGCTGAAGCAGCTTACCGCCCGCTATGCTCTTATCGTGCAGCGGGAACCGGGCCGATGAGCTACTCCCCTCCCTGCCGGAACCACCGGTCGCCCTGGACGCTGCGCGAGCTGGATTTTGTGGAGAAGCATTACCGCCAGGATATGACAGCGGTGGAAATCGCCGAAAATCTTGGCCGCTCTCCAGCGTCGGTCCGCTCTGCCGCAGGCGCTCTTGGATGTTCACGCAAAAATGGCCCGGCCTGGACGGAGGCTGAAAAGGATATTCTGCGCACCCACTACCTGGAAGGCAATGCGGCAGTGAGGGCGCTGCTGCCGGGGCGTACCCGGGGAATGGTCAGCTGGATGGCGGGCAGGCTGGGGGTGGTGAGCGCGAGAAGCTGGAGCCGGGAAGAAGAATACATTCTGGCCGCTCACTACCCGCAGGAGGGAACCGCAGTATCGAAATATCTGCCGGGCAGGACGACGGATGCAGTGAAACTCAGAGCCTGTGAGCTGGGGATTAAATTTCTGGGTGGTGGGGAAAACCGGCAGAAAATGTGGAGTAAGGAAGAGCTGGCACTACTGCAGAAATATGTGCATTTGCCGCTGTGCGAACTGGCGGTGAAGTTTCCCGGACGCACTTACCGTTCGGTGGGTAAAGCCCGTGAACGGCTGCACAGGCAAAAAGTCAGAATGAACAGGATGACAGCGTCAGGCAACAAATCAAAAGCGGGGAGATAAGGTGTCAGTCAGGGAACGTTTTTTTAAAAAAGTGCAGCAAAAGCAAAACGCAGCCACGCCCGGTGGCGGCTCAGTTGAGGATGATATCCGGGCCTTCTGTGAACGAATGGTTGTGCTGGCCCGGCAGATACAGCAGTGGTTTGATGGCTCCGGCATTGAGGTGGTTATTACGACAACATCCCTGCAGGATCTGAGTACAGTGGGGCGCAGCCTCAACAGCGGTGTGTCCCGATATGACATTACCACCATCATGCTGCAGAATGGTACCCGCAGCGTCAGCATCCGGCCTGAGCAACTGTACCGGAATGGCAGTAAGGGCTGTGTGACGATGACTGTTGACGCTCTGGAGGGGACTCCGGATAAACAACGCTTTCATCTGAGTATGGCTGCGGAAGCGGGCTGGTTTATCCGGAATGAACATCAAACCGCGATGAACCAGAGCGTCATGACCGAAGACCTGTTCTTTCAGGCCATTGAAAATCTGGCATAGCGAAACAGAGATTCATTAACGAACCGATGCTCTGTCTGACAGACGCCCGGATATCCGTCACACAAAAATAACAACGTATTTCTTATTTTGCCGCCAGCCCGGCTCCTCTGGTTTCATTATTACTAATTGCGAGGAAAAGTATTGTGGGACTGACCTATAAAGACGATGAGGATTTGCATTTTTTACAGCACTGCTCGGAAGAACAGTTAAAAGTGATTGCTGCATTGCTGACGCAGGACGATAAAGGTAAACAGCGGCTTGCCAGCGAATTACTGAAGCATGATGCGTTTAAAGCGCTTGAAAACCATCCTGAACAGCATCGTCGTAACTGGCAGTTAATTGCCGGTGAACTGCAACATTTTGGCGGGGACAGTATTGCCAACAAGGTTCGTGGTCATGGCCTGCTGTACCGGGCGATACTGCTGGATGTGTGTAAACGACTGAAGCTGAAAGCTGAGAAGGAAATGTCCACGCTGGAGATTGAACAAAGTCTGCTGGAGCACTTCCTGCGTAACAGCTGGCAGAAGATGGATGAAGCTCACAAGGCAGAGTTTCTGGCGGCAGTGGATGCAAAGGTCACTGAGCTGGAAGCCTTACTCCCTCAGCTGATGCAGGATAAGAAACTGGCTGCTGGCGTATCGTACCTGCTCTCAGGACAACTCAGTAAAATCCTGCTTACCCATGCCGCCATCAGCGTGGTCGGGCATGGCCTGCTGCGTGGTGCTGGCCTGGGTGGCCCTTTTGGTGCGGCGCTGAACGGGGTGAAAGCCGTCAGCGGCAGCGCGTACCGGGTGACCATTCCGGCGGTACTGCAGATAGCCTGCCTGCGCCGCATCCTCTCTGACCAGGCCGCCTGATGCTGGCGTTATAGTGCGTGTGCTGTTAACCACCCTGCTGCTGGCAGGGGGTACCGGCAAAGCGGTATCCCAGAAGCTGGATGAATTTGCTGATACCGACAGTGCGGTAATGATTTGTTGCCCTGTACCCAACGGAATGGCCTGTGACTGGCTGACGGAAGCAGAAGACGGACACGAAAAAATGATGCTGGCACGGCTCAGTAAGAGTACGGGAATAACGACAGCGGTCTGTCCTTTATTGCCTTCTGCATAAAGACCGGTGGCTGAGGATGTTAAGGAGAAGGGATAGCGATGTCTGAAAGGGTTAATGATGCTACTGCTCAAAAGCTGGAAACCGCAGGTTTATGGCGCAGGGCAGCGGCCCGCTGGCTGGTGGTAATGAACAGTACTGAGCATACCGATGCACAACGGGAGTGGATCCGCCAGCGACGTCAGTACTGCCAGTCGATGGTGGTACCTGCGGTTATTGCGCAGGAAAAATTAGATATTTCGGCGATCAACAAAGCAGCGAATGCCGCACAGGAAAAAATGGGAATAGCTCAGCCGAATGGCGCAATGTTCAGGGCATTTTCGGATCAGGTCAGGAATATGAAGAAAAAATGATTCATCACGGTGTCTGAGCAGCGGGTAAGTGAAAGCTGCTGCCAGTACCATATTATGTTGACCCGGGAGAAATAACCGGAAAAGTATTGTGCACAGACCTGTGTTCATTTCTTCGGTGGTCATGGCCTGCATATTTTAACGGTGGCGCAGGTTTCGGTAGTGCCCTGTGCAGGAACGTCGGATGAAAAACAAAATACCTTTGTTATTTCTGTACGCAAGCCAGGTGAAATTGACGCTGGTTAAGCAGTGTTGTTATTGATATTTCATTATCAGGAAGAGTATGAATCTTAATTATGTACGCGCAGCGACCAGTGCGTCGCTTATTTTACTGAGTCTGGTGAGTTTTTCTTCTTCAGCGGAAGTCGCGCTGAGTGCGACCGATAAGCAACAAATTAATGCGCTCCTGGACCGCTGGAACGACGTTTTTAATCACCATGCTGATGCGCAGCCGCAGATGGTTTATGCCGATCAGGTTGAATGGTACGGAAAATCGATGTCTGTGCAGCAGGTGACTGCCAGCGAGCAGGCGTTTGTGAAAAAGAATGAGGCGTATTACGTTCAGAGTATTGCCAGCCAGTTGATGATTCAGCCTGCAGGCGATGAAGAGTCACAATCCGCCAGGGACGATGTGCGGGTGACTTTTGTCAAAAACGTGTTGCTCAGCTCCGGGCATGAAGAAAATTACCCGGCAGAGTTTCTGGTCCGAAAGCTACAGCAGGGCTGGCGAATTACCGGCGAAACGGATGGTATTACGCGCTATAACCAGAAAGAGAAGAGAGACGCTTCCGTTGCTAAAGGGAAGTTTGACGGTGAACATGTCAGCTACGTCTGGACTACGTCGTTCGATCCCCGCACCGGAGATGTGTGCACCGAAGAGACGGACTGTAGCAGCCTCCTGTGGAGCAGCGATCCCAGCGTTGCGCCCGTAAAAATCGCCAATCGGTTGATTGAAGGCATCACTGTACTGCCGTCGCTGGATAACAGCGGGCGGGACCGCGTGGTCATCCATACCGGATCGGAGATGGGCGCATGGACACCACTCTATCTTTATGATATTCAGCAAAAGCAGTGGATACGGGATATTGCGCCGATTTCATATAACGTCAACGTCGAAGAGGAGCTCTCCGATTCCGATATTATCAAACCGGATACGGCGCATCCGGGGCATGTGAACGTTGTTCGCGCCGATATGGAGGCTGTTGCCAGCGATAGCGATGAGGTAACGAAAACGACCTCTGAAAAATTACTGGTACTGCAGTAATAACCCATTCGCACAGATAATAAGATCATAGAAAATAGAGTGGTACTCACCGGCTATTTCTGGCAAAAATTGAAATACTGATTTTTTTCGCGACGCCATGATTATATGAATGATTTTGATCGACAATGGACAGCGAGTTAAACATTCAGGTAAATTGTCTTCGCCTGCAATCAGGCTCAGCAGGGAGAAATATTTTTCTAATATTTATGCCTGCCTGGTATGTTCATCATTAACAGGTCAACTGACAGTAATGGATAATACACGTATATTAATAATTCTGACTGGATTATTATTCATTAGTACAGCCGTGGTCGCAAATGACAGAGCGGCAGAAAATTCGTCGAAACCCATTTATTACCAGGGGAAGAAAACAGATTACAAACCCGGAGATTTTAAATTCTTTGGTGAAAGTAGTGAACCCTTTATGGGAGGAGAAAGTGACGAGTATACGGCAACGGCAGATGAATGGACTGGCATTTATGCTGATTCAGTGACTTCAGATCACTGGCAACGGGTCATACCCGATGATGGCTCTATCTCAGATGGCGCGCCATGGTGTTCTCTGCAATTTATGGAGAAGAAGGACAACACGGTTACGGTTACCGGAGATGAAAATATACGATGTGTGGAGCTTCTTGCGACTTCAGAAAAAGAAGGGGTGATCCCAAAAGGAATGAAAGGCACCTTATTAAATTATGGCGATCATAATGAATTCATTCCTCAGGTAAAAAACATCACCCTTCCAGGTGAATATCCTGAAGCCTCCCGTACTCTGCTTACGTTAAGAACAAAAGAAACGCGTGCGAAAACCGCTGGCGACCTGAAGATTATGCTGAATGAGATTTATGCCCGATACGGCTATATCTTTGTCGCGGGTGGAGAAATGGACAAATATTTCAGAAAGCAACCCTGGTACCATCCTGTATTTACAAATGTCGATGCGCTTATCACTGATACAGAGCATGAAAATATTAAATTATTAAAGGGCTTACTTTCTCCGGAATCACAGAAGAAAAAAGCGCTCTACATAGAAAATACAACGACGTTTTGTAAGGCTCTGGCGGATAATAATATTGAGTATATCATGGATAATACATCGAAAGATCTGACTGGAGATACTGATATACCTATAGGACGTGACAGTTTAAAAAAATCATGGTCAGCATTCAGAGATATGATGCTTAATCGCCCTGAGAATTGCCCACGAAGTGTTGATGGATATAAATATTCTTCATTTTTATATAATGAACCTGCCGAAATTTATTATAATTCACACTTTGCATTTGATGAAAGTAAAGGAAAGTATGTTTTAGACTCTGTCACTACAGCTATGCCCTGCTATAAAGAGGGTGAAAATATTACGCTGAATGGCGTGGTAGTCAAAAGAAAACACGCAGTTGAAGATGAAAATGGTGAACACGAAGAAGCTGACATTGAATTGAAAACAGTAGAGCTTCAGTGTGTTTCTGGTGCAAATATGGATCAGCATCAATGGGACAGGTATGTTCAGTTAATTATCCCGTCAGATAAATACCCGGAGTACGAACGAATGGTTGGCAAAAAAGCCACCTTACAGGGGAAAATTGTTATAGCGCAATCTATGTACCATATGACACCTGTACTCCTGGATCTGACGGATATTGACGAGCCTGAACCTGCTGAAAAAGTAGCTGGTTCAGCTCCGCTTAATGACGCGCAAAAGCGTGAAATGCTGACCCAGTTTCAGCAATTCCAGAACGCGTTACGGGAGAAAAATGTTGCAAAGGTGAAATCCTACCTGGAATTTCCTGTTCGCTGGGAGATGACATTCCTGCCTGAAAATAAAGATAATCCACCAGAGGAAATGACAGAGGCGTTGTTTGACCAGTATTCTGCATCCATCATAGATGAACTGAGTTCACTGAGCCTGATTACGGTGGATCCGCAGACGCTGGCAATAAATGAACATCGGGATAATGCGTTATCGGCTAAGGAGCAAAGCAGGAAATATTATCCTGCGGATGATGATGATGAAAACCTGTACTACTATCTGGAAAATGGTCAGAGACATTTTGTGAATGGTGTGTGCGATGCCATCAGTAATGCTGAATTCAGTGATGATGAAATGACGGCGTATGTTGGATCTTCAGCGAATGAGCAACTTCCTGGTTTGTCTGAGCTGTGTGATCATTCACAGAATTTTGGGTTTGTTCTTATTAACAATAAACTTCGTCTGAAACATTCTGACTTTGCTGGTTAGTTGAAGAGTCAGCAGGGCCGGCGATTACTGTGGATAAGAGGACATGGTATTACAGTAGTCGCGAGTGAGTCGGTACTGAAGATGGCGATGTCGTCGAATGAGGAAAATCTTCCATTGCTATTATGGAATATTTGTAGAAGAGTAATTATTAACAAATGTCCTTTGTATTTCAGAAGTGCAGTAGCGAGCAGAGGATGACTGTAAAATAAGAAAGGGAAAATGCGGCTGAATAATTCTCAGATATAAAAAATCGGTATCAGTATTTTAATAAATTATCAGGAAATTAAAGCAGGGTTAAGGCAAAGGATGCGAAAAGTTGCGATTAAAGGAGACTACTTATTTCAGGGGGAATCCCCGGATAATCTACCAGGGCTGTGGCGGGCATTTCAGGCTGTATGCATGGATGGGGGCGGTCGGCGCAGAATAGGTGCCTGTTAGCCTGGTGTAGCCATTGTTTATGCATGTTCAGGCCGGAAGCAGGGTTACCAGTGTATGGTTGCTGCCAGCGGTAATGGTGTACCGGAGCGCCTGCGTATCAAAGGCTACCGTAGCGGCATCTGGCGTGCCTTTTACCAGAAACGTCACTACGCCGGTGAGCTGTCGGTATGAACCGGAAACATGGGTAACACTTTAGACCGGATACATGGGTAACAGTTATAACTGGCATAGAAGAGGGGACTCACTATGCCCTGGACTGAGACCCAACCTATGAAACGGAGACTGTAATTAAAATTGTGTAATTGCCTGTTTTTGATATGTTCCTCCCAACTACGGAGACAGGCAAATTATGGACGAGAAGAAGCTTAAAGCCCTCGCGGCTGAACTGGCTAAAGGTCTTAA
>NZ_JBALIF010000013.1:0-108530 GCF_037053465.1 Citrobacter amalonaticus | reverse complement strand
ATTCTGACATACTCGGCAGGCAGGCATAGAGGTGATCTCATTGAATTGATAGCACAATCAGTAGATCACAAAACTCTATGCCTGTCTTTTTTCACCCGCCCATTACTGGGGATTCCTCAGCGCTAAAGCGGGCTTCTTTAAATCTGGCTCCTCTGACTGGGATCGCCTTTGCCATTAACTGGCTAATATTTAAGCTAAACCTGAATTCCCTTTCTGTCAAGACCACCATAATGACCACCTTTATCAAAAGTGAAAATTTGAGTGAAATTATTAAGAAATTACGCCTTGTCCAGCAGCCTATTTGAGTGGAATGATGACGCTAATCTTCTATGCTTTTGCTATCCTCCGCTCATGTTTTCATGTCGTATAGATAAGGCTTCACCTAATCGTGCTAAAGCGACGATAGCTATACGATCGAGAAGTGCAGGGTCAGCATCAATTTCAC
Organism: Citrobacter amalonaticus; assembly: GCF_037053465.1. Lineage (GTDB taxonomy): Bacteria > Pseudomonadota > Gammaproteobacteria > Enterobacterales > Enterobacteriaceae > Citrobacter_A > Citrobacter_A amalonaticus_H. Next base: position 108,085 of record NZ_JBALIF010000013.1, on the reverse strand, counting down.
AACAGAAAAAGGTTTTTCGATAAAAGTTATTACTGATTTTCGTAAAGTGATTACATTTACTGTCGTGACTTTAATAAAGTATCCAAATTAACCATGCTATCGATCTATTACTATACGATAGCATGAGGTTGTATTGAATTTAGATATTTATTTGCCATCGATAAGAAATGGATTGAAACTTCCTGTAACCACAGATAACCATCGCCAACAGATGTAGTCGAGAATACTATTTTTTAAATCGTCAGATGTCAGTAAACCATGTGCTACTTTGTGCCTGAGGTTTGTGCCAGAAGAATCAGTAAGTAATTGCTCTATTTCAAAAACAAACTCTCTAATGAATATATTGGAAATTTCTGGTTTTTTCATAAGGTTTGGTAATGAGAGTTCATCTTGACAGCCTTTATTAGTGGTAATTGTACTGATAGAGTGTTTTTTTAAATGATCCCTGACAAAAGATTCATATTGTGGGATGAGAATAAATATGGCGGAAGTAATATCTTCTTTAAGCCATCGTTCGAGGCCAGTAAATAAAAAAGGCTTCATTTTTTCAGGTAAAATATTGGATTTCTCTACCAATATTTTAAGTGTCTCCGTGGTGTTAGAAAATTTTGTAACAATTTCCCTCAGTGAAGCATTGAAGATTGCACCGTATAAAGAATAAAATAATATTGTATATTGAGTGTTTTCTTGGTTGTGTGATATTGTCCTCCCATCATCTGATATTGTAGTTTTTTTGAAAAGTTCTTCAAAAGATTGGTTCGAGTTTTCTCTATCATTAATATAATCTAATGGATGAATGTCTTTAAATTTATACTGACCGAATAATGAAAGGGCTTCACTGGCTGAGTCTGTCCTTTCAATTATTTCGGAAATTTCCTCAATATAATCATTAATCTGCATAGTGACCATTTCACCTTTTACTACTGCGTTTGCTTTTACTCTGTTAATCATCATTTCAATATTATGGCTGTTACAGCCAATCTCAGATAAAGCATTTTTGGAACTATTATTTTTATAGTTTTCAGCAAGAAAACATAATTGAATTTTTAATCCTTCAGTTATATCTCTTTTCTCAAGTGTCTCTATCGACTCGATAAGAAATAAGATGTTTTTTACTATCTTGGCATTTAAAGAAACGATGTTATTTGAATATTCAATTTCTTTATAAATACGACTAGCATGTTCCGCATAAATGTTTACATTTTGCTGAATGCTTAATAAAAGTGGCGAAATTTTTTTATTTTCATGAATTATACTAATCTCTCTTTCAATTAATTTAATAGGGATATCTGAAATCAACTCAGCAAACATAACCTTAGTTTCACGTTCTAACTTTTTATCTATGGACAGTATACTATACACTTCAAGATATGATATTTGTTTGTTTTTAGTTAACTTTATTAAATCTTTTTTTATTTTTTCCCTGTAAGTGCTAAATTTATCGCCTTTTATATTGCATAATAACATCGCCATTCGGTAAAAAAACAAAGATTCTTCGCTTTCATTCTCAACTATCGATTTGTGTGACAGATAACATTCAATTGCCATCAATGAAAATTGATTGTTTTTGCTGAAAAAATAAAGCACATCATAAATATAAGCTTTAACAATTTTTCCTGGGAGGAATGACAATGTTTCTTTTAATAAGTTTATTTCATCTTGAGAAAGTATGCATTCATCTTCCTTCATAGATATTTTGTCAGGATATATGTTTATCCTGTGGTGATGAATTAAAAATGAGAACGTTTTTTTAAATGTAGAAGCAATAATACTTAATGCTTTGTCATCAACCTCTTTAATATAAAATTCAAGTTTCTTAATTGGTGTGAAGTCTAATTTGTGATTGATGTTTATGATGGAGTAATCGAATCTATCGATAGCATTTGAAATGGACTGGTTATTGTTCATGAGTACTACCCTTATGCGGAAAATTTATCTTAAAATCTAACTTTCAAACTCATAGATGATATTACAAGCCGTAAGATGTTTATGCGGTTCAGCTGGATTAGACACCATCACAGGATCAACGATCGTCAATGCGTCGTTTTTCTTCCTAAGGACACTTAATAGCTCCGACAACAATGTAGGGGAAGGCGAAGGATCTGATATATGACCTCTCTCTCCGTGATAAACATTATATATCGTCACTTAACGCTCCTAAGCAGCAGGCAATCCAAGCTTGTCGAAAAATGCCCGGTTACGCTCTCTGGCCGCTTTTACTAATTGGTCAAAACTAATCACTTCAATATAGGCATGGGAAGGTTCGTTATAACCGAAATAGCCCATCCCATCAGATGTGATCCGCAGATTGGCTCGACGACAGCGCCGGTGCATGGATTCAGTAAGGTCACAAAGTACATAACAATAGCCCGGTATATCATTATTTCCCGGAATTGGGCGACCGGATTTTGTAGTTACTTTACCCTCGCGTATCCGCTCTAAATAACTGAGCGCCTGATCAATAGGGTCTTTATCTTCACCTTCTCGCATATCATTACGCATGGGGCGTTTGATTTCGATAACTGTGATGGCTGCAAGTGGAAAGCTGATCTGGTCGTTAACAAGAAGTGGATTATCAAATACTCTTAGGCTGAGCAAGTCTGGCTCTTTGGTTGATTCATTACCAGTGATTGGCATCGAATTGAGCGTTTTATCAGAAGCCAAATAGTTATGAAATGCCAAGCGCTCATCAATTAGCCAAAGGTTACAAGAGTCTAGGAAAACCTCGACGGAATCCTTGCGCATAGGCATGATTAGTTCGTGAATCATATCTTCACGGGCGTACTTTCCGTCCTCTAGCCGCTCAATAGATTTTTGTAACAGGTCGATAATAACCTTGCGGTGTGAAACGTAATTGGCAAGATCTGATTTTTTAAGATCTCCTGCTTTGTGTAGGTAGTCGCCTAACCGTTCTTTATATTCTTCTACATGCTCCTTATTCTGAGGCAGCATGATGTCATGGCCTTCGCTCACCAACTGACGCTCCACCTCATACCACTGAGCATGCAGGTGTAACTCCAGCTCTTTGTCTGATTTTTCTGGGTCAACGATCAAAAATTCTTCTGCAACATAATTGGCAATGGGGCGATAGCGTGGAGCATGATTGTTGATAAAATCATCCACTCGTCTGCGGCCAGCCGACACGTTTTCTGCCAGAACATCTTGCAGGTACTCTTTGGTACGAGTCAACACGGCTTCTCTAATGTCTTTAAAGCTTACTTCATTGAGCATGTCCTCAACATCTTCAGAAATATCAAAGGAGGTACGCTCACTACGTACATGTTGGTTCAGGTAGTCGGAGGATATGTAGCATGTATAAGTAAACTCACCGGAAACGTCAGAAATTTTTCCGTACAGTCCAGGAATTTTTCCTTGAATGGACTCTTCTTTAACCAGCCGATTAGCTGCGCAGAGTGCCAGTTGGTGTTTTTTATTAACGGATGCACGAAATTTGATATGAGTTAATTCGAACTTGTGGCCACGAATTGTTATTGTTTCGAGAAAGGCGCTGGCATGCATATGTTCTTGGAGCAAAAGATCTAGGTCAAACACCTCGTCCGCGTCTTCTAGAAGTATCTTGGGTGCGCTTCCCTGCCGTACGAAATACCATAAAACATGTTCCAGCAACTGATTGGCTATTGACTGGCCTTTTGCAGGAACCTGCTTTCGAAAGTTTTCATCAAAATCGAGAAGTTTTATAATGGTGCCAGGTTTTTGGTATGTGGCTTCTACAACCTTTTCACCATGGACTCCCGATTTATCGTCGAAGCGGAATATGCGTTTTTTAAGCTCATCATCAACATCGAAAAAGTGGCTTTCCACTTCGACCAGACCAAATACTTTGAGCCACATCAGACGGCCAACACCCCTGCACCCCTTGTCAATTTTGTGGTCAGAATCTAGGGTTTCAAATGACTTAAAGTTGGCTTCGTCAAATCCACAGCCATTATCAATTATAGTGAAGCCGATGATTGGCGATTGGGATTTAGCGTCTAAATTAAGGCTGCCTTGAGTAGTGCGATTGATGCGAAGAATAATCTTTCCGTCAGTGGTATTATTAGTTTCCTCAATAGAATGAATGGAGTTTACCACCGCCTCAAATACTGGCATTAGGCCGTGACTCTTAGGCAAAGAAGTATTTCGTAGGCGGCCCTTTAAATTTGTTTGTAGGCTCACGGTGCAGCCTCCTCTTTTTCATCGCTATTGTCGAGAAACTCGTGCAGTTGCTTTAACTTGAGTAATAGCTCATCAAATGTAGTGATTTGCACGTTCTTCGAATTACGTCGGTACATCTCAAAAGACTTCTTCTCGTCTTCATCACTTGGCATAGTACCAATCACTAAAATGCAGTGAACAGCATATGATTCAATGTCATAAATTCGATTGTTGTTCTTTATCGTGGCGATGTTTTGCTGTAGCTGATAACACTGATCGAGTACTTGTGTTACAGAGCCGGTAAGTTCTGTAGAGGCGCAATAAACTGAGTCTCTGTAGGGTTTTTTGTTCAGTAAATCGGAAGAAGGCTTTTTGATTTCAATGAGAGCTAAGTTGTTCGTTATACCATTTTTAATTAGATAGTCCGTGATTTTTTCGCCATCACCAGTCAAACGTTTGCCGCCAACACTTGCTTGGTCTGATATTTTTATTGCCGGGTATCCGAAGGCAAGGCTCAGGATAAATGGGTTCTGATTGAAGAGTTTCTGCCAGGTATCTTCTTTAGTCTTTTGGCTTAGCAAGTCTTCATAAGAACTAATCAAACGCTCTAATGAGACCAACTCGATATCATTTTTCAACTTGGCCAAGGTGAGTGAGTCGGTTTGTTTTACCACTGATTTGTCTTCCGTAACCATACTCATAGCTGCTTGCTTATCAGTATCCGTTACCTTGATCCGAAGCATTTTGCTAATGGCGTCATTATCTGTAGGCAATCGTTTTTGCTCCACACCCAATCGATAAGCGATATGGTTGTAGGTGGCAGCTATCTTCGTGATGCGCGCAACTTTCCGTGCTCTTTCAGTAATGCGGTTACAAGCACGACGCATTTCATCATAATCATTCAAATTTAGATGAAAATATTCATACTCAGTGCCGCCCGTTTTTTCCTTGCCAATCACAAGGCATTGGTGCTTCGCGTGCTCTTCAATAGATGAAATAATCGCCTTGTATTCTTTTGTTAATCCTAGGCCATAGCGAATGTCTTTGACAAAACCTGCCGGCAAAAGCTGCAAGCATTCAAAAACCTCTTCTTTGGTATAGGGTGCTGAACCAAGGTATACTTCAACACCAATTTCATTTATTTCGTCATACTTCTGTTTTAAATAATTAGGATGGGTGGGTAAGGTATATATGGGATAAATTAAGATAAAATTATCCTGACCGTTAAATAGTGCAATCTTTCTTTTATACTTACTAGGATCAGCCGAGTCTATTCCTGCTTCTTCTAGATCACTTATACTCGGAAGATAGAATACTTCCGTGCAGTTAGGGAATACTTCTTCAATCTCAATATTCAGCTCTTCAGGGCTGAAATCTTCGGGTAATAGCTTAGCCATGCTCCCTCCTTAGAGCTCGCCTTTAAAGGCTGAATCGAGAATTGATACTTTCAGTTGCTGCATCATTGTTATTTTCTCAGAGATTTCAGCCTTCACTCTTACAGAAATTTGGTCGACAGCATTGATCTTACTCACAATGTCCCTTTGCTCATTAAGAGTGGGAACTGGAATTTCTATTTCGGATAGAATTTTTAGATTAATGTTCTTCTGTGCTGCGGCATTCGCTTTATTGTCCAGTTGCTGCTGAAGTGTTGTTAGGAAGTAATAAAGGTAATCGGTTTCTAGCTCCGAAGAAGAAATACCAACAATACTATCAGGAAAACACGCATCCATTCCTAGAATTGCAACATCCCCAATATTGGCTGCTATTGTTAGACAGATAGTGTCCTTTGGCCACAACTTACTCTGTTGAACCAGCAGCGAGGTACTGCTCTGTTCAAAGAAGGATTTGGGGAGTGGAAAAGAGAACAGGGGCAGGTACTTTACGTTGGTTCTGTTGCGCTCATTTTCTATACAGCGCAACACCGGAAACATCAGGTTGACTGGCTCAATATGGGTAATCTCACCCTTTTCACCATATTTGACGAAACGCCTGCGCCAGTTTTCGCACATTTCAGGCGTAACGCGGAGTACTATGCCGCTCTGGTTTTCTTCACAGTTATCTTTACCGAGCATGAGCTGATGATGCTCATGTACCTGGCTGGCCGGTATTTTACTCTTTTCCGCACCGCTGAATTTCAAATAATCCTGCCATGCAGAGAGGATATCTTTAGAGGAATTTTTCATTACACTGACAGTGACTTAATCAGCCCATCTCCTTGAAACTAATGGTGGCAGGATAACACAGGCATGAAAGTTTTAACCTGGGCCATTTGTCCTTGTCTGTATGAAAATATGTAATTAGTTACAACATTCTTATTGGTGCTGTTTAAAACAGAGATCCGGGTTGCTGTTCGGCTTTCCAGGGAAGAATATCCGGCTGATATTCCAGATTACAAAGTGGGCTGATGGACTGTTGAAACAGCTGAATTCGGGAGTCAGGGAGAAACAATCCTGAGTCGGATTATATCTGTCTTCTGCTGTCGGTATGAACGTTGGTCATATCAGCAATGCAGCAAGTTGTTCCGCGTTGCAGACGTGCAACCGGCGTTGTGTATCATCAAGTATCCCTTTTGTCCTGAGCTCTTTTGTGAAACGTAGGGCTGTTTCTGTTTCACATCCGGCGAATTCCGCTACATCACGCCATGTCCAGTGGTAGCCAGGGAAATGGTGTGTCAGATACCACAGGCTGCTCAGTACCCGATACCGGGTGCGAAAGCGGGCAATCCACGCCAGTCTGTGCTCAGCATCAGACAATGCATTTGCCATTTGTATCAGTAAAAACTGACAAAATGCTGGAAAATGAAGCAGGAATTCATTTTCGTTATAAGGAATGATATGACTGAGCCGGGCATCAAGCATAAGTCTGGCAGTGCAATGGTATGGCGTTTGTCCTGCCAGTCCGGCAAAACCGAACCACTCATTATGCTGATATATTCGTACCAGGATATCGTCGCCATTTTTGACAGAATGATACAGTCCAACAACACCGGAATGCAGGTACCAGAAGCCCTGGTAAAGTTGCTCCTGTCGGTAAATTGACTCTCCGGTAGTCAATCCGATATTTCTTACCATAGCCTGAGAGGTGAAGTGATGTGGGCTGAAAAGCGTATTGCTGGCAGGGGGATGTTGGTGAGTCAGGAATGGTAAATCGCGTTCTGGTATTGAATTATTCACGTTGAGCGGTCCGGGGCAAATAATCGTTGCTTTATCGTTGAGATTGATCGCTTTCTTCATATGCAAATTCCGTTCAGCAGGAACAGGTCCGGTCAGGTTGGTAAAACCGACAGCCGTCAGTCTGCGGGACAAGGCCTGCATCCGTTGTCTGCGGGCAGAAATGTGATTTTTTGTCGAATTAACACTGACATCAAGGGTACCTGAAGTGTAAAACCTCTGTAACAGCATATCCCGTCACAGAGGCCATTGTTGTGAAGGTGTAGCTAAAAGGTGTTTCCTGAACACGATATGCGCTATTGCTCCAGCAGTTTCAGCGTCATCACCAGCGGCAGATGATCGCTGACTTCCGCCCAGCGGATCCCTTCCAGTTGTTGCCGCTTTGCGACAGGTAACAGCAGTTTCTCTGTCTGCCAGCGCTGCCCTTTAAACGTCAGGATATGATCGATAGCGACTGCCGGGTTGACGGCGGGCCAGCTTCTCGCATCCGGTTGCTGCGGGACCGGATTACTCCAGTAGCGTGCAAATCCTGCCATGACCTGGCTTTCCGGTACATCGTTAAAATCGCCCGCCAGTATTTTCACCGACGACTCAATATTGGGAAAAGAGGTAAGGGTATTACCGATGGCGAAATCATTGATGGCATACATCTGTTGCATCCTGACTGCCGGAGCCTCGTGCCAGTCCAGGTGGTTTGCAATAAAGACCACCGGACTGTCAAAGCCGGGTTTGTGGATCTCCGTCGCAAGGAGCACGCTTTGTTCCACTTTCGGTGACGGCAGCGAGATGGTGGCCTGCCGGGTGATGGGGTAGCGGGAGAGCACCGCGATACCGTACTCACCGCCTTCAAAATCAATCGCCTTACCGAATGCGCCATACATCCCGGTCAGTTTTTTCAGCGTTGCCAGTTGATCGACATTTCCACTACGACGGGTGTTTTTATCCACTTCGCTCAGGGCAATAACATCGGCGTTCAGTGCTTTAATTGCGCCAGCTATGGCATCCAGGCTGCCAACCCGGCCCGCAGCGATATTGTAAGCAGCAACGGTGATTTCTGGCGCCTGCGAAACGGGGTAAATCTTGTCAGGGACACCGCCTTTAGATGGCGTCAGCACCACCAGTTCGCTTTCCTTTGCGGCTGCGGTATCGCTCGCGTGACAGACAGAAAACCCGGTAATCAGCAGGGCGGAAGCGCAAAGCACCAGGATTCTGATATTAAGGTTGTTATTCATTGCTGTTCCTCAGATTTCATTATATTAAATACGGCCAGTCCGGCAGGGACGATGCCCTGCCGGTTATAGCGCTCAGGGAATAATTGAAATGTCTTCGGCTTGCCACACCACCTTCCCGCCCACCATCGTCAGCAGCACCTTAATCTGCCCGAATTCCTCTGCCGGGGTGGTAAACGGGTTACGGCTGGTAATAATCAGATCGGCAAATTTCCCGGCCTCCAGCGAGCCGGTAACGTTATCCACGCCGAGTGCGAAGGCACCGTGGATCGTTGTGGCACGCAGTACCTCGTCAACGGTCAGATTGCGGTCACTGTTCAGCCGGGAATGCTCAGCACTGAGTCTGCGAGTCAGCCCCACCTGAAAGTTGCCCCACTCATCCAGCGGATCGATGGGCCAGTCGCTGTTGTAGGCCACCATTACCCCGGCATCGAAAAACTTACCGTGGGTTTCAAGACAGGTTTCAGCCCGACGGCTTCCCAGCAACTGCTGATACGCCTCCGGCAATCCTTGTGGTAAACCTGCCCACTGCCATGAGAGATTCGCCGTTACGCCCAGCCCGGCAAAGCGCTGGTACTGATGTGAAGCCATCAGATCGTTGTGCGCCATGCCGGGACGGATATCGGCATCCGGGTGGCAGACACGCATTATCTCCAGCGCATCCAGCGTCATTTCCGCCGCACCGTCGCCGATGATGTGCATATGCGGGTGCAGGCCTGCTCTGGCACAGCAGATAAACAACCGTGTGAGCTGGCGTTCAGTGAAATAACTGTGACCGCAGGTCTCCGGAGTGTCGGCATAGGGTTCCAGCAGATGGGCGGTATGGTTCGGCAGCATGCCGTCGATAAAGAATTTTGCCTGCCGGATACTGATCCCCGGTTGAGGGGAATGAGCATTGGTGGAATATTTCCGGGCAAAATTCAGGACATCCTCCACGGCCTGTGCGCAGGTACGTGGCGGCACCACCTCTTCCGGGGTGATCTCCTTCGCGCCATAAACCCGCAACTGTAATTTCCCCTCCTGCCACAGGTGGTAAAAGGCATCAAACGCTTCCGGCTCTGCCCGCGCATCCATAATGGTGGTGACGCCCTGGCGGTGCAGCGCGGTCTGGGCCTGCATCAGTATCTGTGCGCCCTGTTCAGGTGTCAGACGTGAAACCCGGTCATAACAGCGCATGGCGGGGGCATCCTCAAGGATCCCCGTCGGTTCGCCGTCGTCGTCGCGCAGGATATTACCGTCCGGCGGATCAGCGGTTTCTTTCGTTATGCTGAGCCGTTCAAGCCCCCGGCTGTTGAGGGCGATAAAGTGACAGTCATTCGAAAACAGCATCACCGGACGTGGTGTGGCCAGCCGGTCCAGATCGTGGCGGGTCACGTCGCTGCCGCCTATTCGCAGCCAGCCGCGCACCAGCAGCCAGTCATCATCTGCAGTCTCTTCACTGTGCCCGAGGTGTGCCTGAATACGTGCCACCGTTTCGTCCGGCGTCAGAGATTCATAGTTGAGACTGAACCCGGCCAGCAGCTTTGCGCCCCACCAGGGATGCATGTGACTGTCAATCAGGCCGGGCAGAACTGTGCGGCCCTGTAAATCAACGTGCTGCGTCCGGGGGCCGGCCAGCGGCAGTATCTCCTCATTGCTGCCGGTGGCAAGAATACGTCCGTGATGCACGGCGATAGCCTGGTGGACATTGCCGGGGATATCCATGCTGTGAATGTCGCCATTAAACAGCAGGATATCGGCGTGGTGACTGTAATTCTCTGTCATGATGAAGCCTCCTTTACGGGAGAAAGGGATACGGTCTGTTGCTGGTCATGGTGCTTTTCTGAACGGCGAATAATCACCTCACCGACCGTCAGGATGAGTGCCATCCCGATGACAATCGGGCCGCTGTGCGACCAGTTGACGGAACCGGAGAGAATGTCCGGGAAGACGAACAGCACGATGGCAATGGCAATAAAGGCAACACACAGCAGGGTACATCCCCACGCCATGACCGCGCCGCCGGGCATCCGGTACGGGCGGGCAGTGTCGGGATCGCTGAGGCGCAGCTTAATAAACGCTGGATAAAACAACAGATAGCTGGAGATGATGCAGGTGCTGGAGAACGAAAACGCCGACCAGAAGGCATCTGCGTTGTTTCCGGCGGCAAAACAGGTGTAGAGAATACTGACGCAGGTACCCACCCAGCCCAGCGTGGTGCAGGCGCCGCTGGGGGTGTGGTTCTTCGGATGCCATTTACCGATGACCGCAGGCAGGCACCCTTCGCGGGCGGCTTCGGCGGCGGCGCGTGACGGGGCCATCGACCAGGTGACCTGATCACCGACGATGCACAACATAAACAGTACCGTGATAATCATTACCACCGGACTGTCGTTACCGAACAGGGGGCGGATGGCATCGGTGATACCGGAGACGAGATTGATGTGATCCAGTGGCAGCGCCATCATGATGCCGAGCGAGCCGAAGATATACAGGGCGACGACGGCAAGGCTGGAGTACAGAATCGCACGCGGCATGGTGCGGGCTGGATTTTTCAACACGCTGCCCATACAGGCCACCAGTTCAAAGCCGGTGATGTTGTAGATAATGGCAGAGAAGAAGCCGATGCCACTGGCTGAGGAGGAGGGAATTAAACTTTCCACCGTGAAGGGTGTGGCGACGCCGTGGTGAAAGGCGTAAACCATCCCGCCAATTCCTGCGGTGCCAATAATGATGATTTTGAACAGCGCTCCGGTGACGGTGACGCCAATACCGACTTCCACCTGTTTATTAATGATGGCGACGGTCATCCAGATAAGGGCAATCACCAGCGGCAACTGTATCCACAACGGCATTCCGGGCCAGAAGGTGTCGGCAATCAACCCGGTGAGCAGAATGAAGTTGGCTGCCATCCAGATACCATTCGATACCCAGTACAGATAGATAGCGCGGGTGGACATGCGTTTGCCGAAGGCGCGGCGTATCCAGTCGTAGATACCGCCTTCTGCCGGGTAGGTGGTGCCCAGCTCTGAGATGATCATCATATTGGGGATCACAAACAGTACAATGGCGATAACCCACAGCGTCAGCCCGGACGGGCCGAGGGAAGCTGAGGCGGTGAGGGTGCCGAGTACAATGACGGCACAGATGCAGAAGAAGGTGATTTGAGGGGTACCCATTTTTCCCTGAGAAGATTGCGTCATAAAAGTCTCCCTGCCTGACGTTGTCAGCAGTTGAGTGGGATAATTGAGACAAAAGCTCCCCGTTACAGATGTGGTACATCTGTAAAACGGTGTTCAGAAGCGTTCGGGCGGGGATAATTTTATGGAACGGCTATCCACGAGTGGTTGTGGATTCACTTGGAGGCTTCTGCTTCGTGTGGAGAAGTAGATCTATAAGCAGAGAGCGTCTGGACGGATCCCCTTGTCAGATAAGAAGCAGTTATCTTCTTCGCTATGGCCTCCTGAAGTGGTGAATATGGATGTTCAGTTTTTCTAAACATAACGGATGTTAAGGAATGCTAAACATGCTGTCAATCTGGTCGATGGCGGGAATGTGATCATGGTTCCGGAACGTCTTAAGTATTTAAGAAATGAAGCAGGATTCTCTCAGGAGAAACTGGCTGTTATGGCTGGAATCGAGGAAAGAACGGCAAGGTCGAGGATCTCTCAGTATGAAAATGGGGTATACCGTCCGAAATTTGAACTGGTGAAGCAGTTTGCCCGTATTTTTGATGTGCCGGTTTGTTATTTTTATGCCGATGACGATGAACTGGCAGCGCTTATCCTCAACTTCCACCGGGAAAAAAGTCGTGCTCCCACTGTAACGTGAATGCGGGCTAATGGCATACTGAATCGGTGTATCCGGATGATCACTTATGCGTCACAATCGACAGATACGGATTATCCTCCGGCACCGCTGAACCGAATATCTCTGCCGGATTGTCCAGCAGAAAACCTTTCACTCTGCGCGTTCTGCGGGGGCCACGAACCTCAATATCCCAGATATTGACACCGTCGTCCCAACTGCGGCGGTGTAATTGCAGTTTCTGAAAATCCTTCTGCAGTTGTCGCCATTCGTCGCCGGTCTGCCCGGTCATCGATTTGACGTACATAATAAAAATTCCCGGTGAGACCAGCAGGACAGCCCCGTCCACCATATGGATGCGGGCCAGTACATCATTGACGACAAAACGATGTTCCGCGACTCCTTTTCTGAGCCAGTCAACAAATCCGCTCGCTGACAGTGGCTGGCTGACAGCGCGGATACCTTTTGCCCGGGCTGTAACAGGGGATGGCAGGGGAGCGGTGGTCACTGGCGTGATTGTGTCTGGCGTTTCGACAAGGCATTCAGGGGGATGAACGATGGTTGCTGATGCAATCGGAAGAGACTGGTCCGGGGGCTCAAATAACGAGAACGCCAGTTCGTCCAGATCGCGGTTGGGATTTTCTGGGGCTGCTGTGGTGGTTGCTGCGGCAGAGGGTGCGGATTCATCCTGCGGTAGTGGCGCATTAACGGGGATGACGGATCCCTCAAATACTGTCGGGCGTGCATCAACGTCGGGCCAGACAACCTCCGGCGTAAAACGCAGCAGCGTCAGCGGGCAGCCGGGTGTCCAGCCGCCGTGGGCAGTTATGTTACAGTGCCAGATAGCCTTGCTGTCCGGTGCGGCAACAATCAGTCCGTAGCTTTGCATCTCATCAAACAAGCGACCGTTGCTGTCGGGAATACCAGCGATACCATTCTGCAATAACCAGGCCCGGATCCTGTCGGCGGCGGTTTTACTGACAAGCCACAGTGCCTCTCCGGTAAACCAGCCGTCCGATCCTGCGGCGGTATTGTTAAGTGTAAGCTGAGTTCTGACCAGCTCCCGGACCGCCGTAGTGATTTGTCCGGCCATCGATGTGCGGGGACGGGCCAGCGCCTGACTGGCATCACCGCCCATATTCTGTGCCACAGAGGCCCGGTCGGCATTCTGCACCAGTTCGCCGAGGATCCCGGCTTTGTCATAGTGTCCGCTGATGCAGTACAGCAGGGCGCTGAACAGGGCCGGGTATTGCGCCAGCCAGGTGAGTGCAGAGACGGGCAGGATATGCAGGCACAGCAGACTGCCGGTGACCGGATGCAGATGATAGTCGCGGGTGCGGCGGAATTTCAGACGGTACGGACGGTCCAGCGCGCCTTCCCACGGATACCAGCGCTGGTGGTTATCAGTTTCGATTTCCATGTCCGTGACAATTTTCCCCACATCATGCAGCAGGGCTGCATAAATGACAGCAGCAGTCCAGGCTTCAGCTTCCCTGGCCTGATCTTCAGGCGCGGCCCCCACCGGCAGCAGATGACTCTGGCGCATCCTGGCAGCAAAAGCCATCACCTCCAGCGTGTGCTCCAGCAGACCGCCAGGGAAGGCGTGGTGATGGCTTTCTGATGCAGGGAGTTGCTGTACCAGTCCGGCATAACGATAAATGGGTTGCAGATACAGTTCATCAAACAATGTCCGGGGCAGGGAAGTACGCTGCCAGAGGGTATGCAGCAGTTGTTTGCGCAACGGCGTGCCGAGTAACTTTTCTGCTGGCTCAGGAGAAAACCAGCCATCACGCGGTGCTGCAATGGACGGGGTTATGTCAGCATCCGGCTGTGGTTGTGGGCGGCGGGTAAACCAGTAACGCATATTTTCTCTCTTTCATGATTCGCTGCTTTCATGAATGGCTGCATTCATGACGCTATTTATGGAGTTGTCGGTACAACCGGTATGCCTCCAGCAGCAGTGCCGTAATCGTCTTTCCCTGTTCGGCGGCACAGGCTTTGATTTCCCGGTGCAGAGCCGGATCAATGCGGATCTGGATGGGCTTGACGCGACTTTCTTCATGAAGCGCGGTAGTGACATTAACGGGCCGGGTTTCCATCGGGTTCAGTTTGGAAAGGATTTTTTTGACCATAGTTGCCTCAGCTTCCCGGTCTGGCAGGGTGGCAATCATGAAAACAGCCTTTCACGCATTCCTGCTTTCCTGCATTCATGCGACAGCCTCCGCGCGGGTACAGATTTCGCGGACGATGTTTCTGGCATGGTGGTTCAGGGAAGGGTAGCGGGTTTCCGTGATTGACTGCCCTGCATCCAGCGCCAGGCTGTAACCGGCTTTGAAACGCAGAAATGACTTCACGCAGCGAAACTGCCACGCGGTGATGGTCTGAATGGCTGACTGCGCTTCGGCTGCGGTGGGGGCTTTACAGATGACATAGAGGATTTTTTTCAGCGGGATACCCCGGTGCAGCAACTCCCGACCGAGCAACAGCGAGGGCTCAAGATCATCCAGTGCTGTGCCGGTGGCGATCACCACCAGGCTGGATTGCTGGGCAATATCAAATGACGAGATATCGACAAACGGGCGGGTATCAATCACCAGACAGGGGTACTGGCTGGCGGCTTTCAGCGCCACGCTGTGCCGGCGATAGACGGCTGTTTCCACAGAAGGGGATATCCCGGCATGGTCGCGGCGTTCGGCCCACTTTGCGCTGGTCTGCTGCTGGCTGTCGAGATCGGCCAGCAGCGTTTGTTGTCCGGAACGGGCCAGTTCAACGGCAGTAGCGCGGGCGAGCGTTGAACGGCTGACGCCGCCTTTCTGGCTGATAAAGCTGATAATCATAATACCTTCTCCGTGCTGAATTCATGAAAAGGGGAAAGCGGGAAAACATGATGAATAATGCTGGTGGTATGGTGTGCTGAATAAATGCGTGGAGCAGTAATAAACTGAATTAACGGAGAAAAGGTTTTTTCATGAAAGTTATCATTCAACAAAAAATGTTTTCATGAGTTCATGAAAATAATACTTTCATGATTTGTGTCGGGATACAAATAGGGTGTGTGCCTTTAGCCTTTTAGGGTAAGCCTGTTACCCTTAATAGCCCTTACCCTTTAGCCTTTTAGTCCTGGCCTTTTAACAGGAAATCCCCCGCCAGAATACTGGCAGGGGAGGCGATTATAATTGTCCATGCTGAGCAAATGAATAATAGTCTGCACCCGTTGCAGGGACGATAAAGTGGTCCAGTATACGGATCTCAAGCAATGTCATAGCCTGCCGGATCTGTTCCGTTATCCGGATGTCAGCGGGGGAAGGTGATAACGAATCCGAGGGGTGATTATGTGCCAGAATCAGAGCCTGAGCGTTGTACTTCAGCGCCTGCTGGGCGATAACTCTGGGATGCACTTCCACATGGTTGATGGTGCCGCTGAACAAAAATTCACTGGTAATCAGTTTATTCTGGTTATCGAGAAATAACACCAGAAAATGCTCGCGTTCATGGCGGCTATAAAACTGTAGCCGGATATAATCGATGGATGTTTCTGGGGATGTGGCGCAAAGTTCGGGTTCTTCCCGTAAGGCACTGGAAAGAATATTAATGGCTCTTCTGATAATTTTATATTCAGAGGGCGAAAAATGTGTGCAGGCAGTCAACATAATCCTGTTTCCTTGTTCTGGTAAATTGAGAATGAAATTTAAGATGTGGGAAGTTAAGGCAACCAGCGTGGATATTTACCAACGTCGCTCGTTTTCAGGTGCGTGAGCATTTAAAAGGCGTGAACAACAAGGTTCACCGGGCGCTGCACAGCAGCAGAATGCCGGATCAGTGTGATATTTAAAGCTGCATAAAAATAGTGGAAACTATATATGCATCACAGGAAAATGAATTGCATGTTTTTTAAGCAGGCGTAGCATGTGTTATTGATTCAGAAAAATAAACGGAGGCGCTATGAAGCAGAAACAAAATCGTAATGCAGGCTATCGCCTCGGTTTATTCGTCCGCCGTGTGCGCGCATGGGATGCCCGGCTGATTGATAAAGCTCAGCAACGTGGTATTCCTTGCTGGGTGGCAAGAATTCCGGCACTGTTGGTTCTGGCGGCTATTGCCGGATTACTGCTGGCCGGGGCTGTGTTTCTGGCTGGCTTTATGATGTTGGTGCTGTTTATTGGCATTTATTGTGCCAGCGCATTTACAGATAAACATCATCAGGATGAAGATCTGGACGGTGGGCATGCTGTGGGGCCTGAAGGCCCCGGTTATTATATGGGAGGAAAGAAGGTTAGTGGAGATGAATGACTTTTACTCTATGTTTTATAGAATGTTTCCACTTTTCGAACCCGCTTGCTTTATTTCAAGTGTTCCTGAATGAGCCATATTTTCCAACGCTCCCCCTAAACGTATTCCCGCCCAGCCTAAAGCCCCCATCCAGAAGGCTGGCAGTACAATAAACATCGTGCCGGTAACAAACATCATCACGATATCGTCCTGGGTATTCTGGAGTCCGGCCATATTCCAGTAGCTGTGGGTATCGCTGTCGTAGAGTAAATCCAGAAGCGTGCCGTCCAGCCAGCGGGCCAGTTCCCACCAGAAAGTGAGAAAGAAGAGAGCAAACTGGGCAAATGTCAGCGTCAGTACGGTTTTGACGCTGTAGGCGGAAAACACCGTGACCAGCGGAATACAAATCACCAGCGCCATCAGCAGGACGGCCTGCACCATTGGCAACGCCTGACGCACGGAATCAAAGGCCGGGAACGCCGCCAGTGAGGCCAGTGACTGACCGGCGGTTGCGCCATCGCGGGTTAGCTGGTTCATCATGGTGGTGTCAACGTTCCCGCCAAAGCCGGGATAAACCCGCCCGGTTTGTGACACTTCCATATTGCGCTGGCTGACTACCGAGCGCAGCACCGCCTCTTCATATTCCGCCTGGCTGTAGCTCAGTTTTTGCAGCGCCTGCCAGACAGTGGTGTTCACCAGCGCCAGTACCCGTGACCGTAACCCGATATCGGCATCGGACCACCACTGTGTACAGGTGGGATAGCCGCCGTTGCCGGTATCCACCAGCCCGGCATCCCTGTCCTCGTCATAGGGCCACCGGGAGCGAGGTGATCGGGCGTGGTCGGTATCGTAATAACCCGGCTGCGACAAAAAATAGGAGGAGCCAATCCAGGAGATATTATCAGTTTCTTCCTGCGACAGGCCGGTGGAATGCTGTTTCAGACGCGCCAGCGACGGGGAGTAACACTCCTGCACAAAATCCTGTAACTCCTGTGCCAGCACCGGATCGGACAGCCGGGTATGCTGTACCTCAAAACGGATTTGCCGCAGGTCGGGCTGGCAGGGCAGAGAGGCCGTGGCGGCGTTGACCAGACCTTTTGACAGCGTATGTATCAGATACCACCACACCGGGATGGCGGCGGTTTTACCGCTGACTTCGTTAATCAGTGGTTTGTAGCCGGTATTGTCGGGCTGGGCCAGCGAGATATTGCACTGTTTTGAGCGCGTCATATCGAACTTCATTTCCGTGATATCGACATTCAGTAACGGCACGCAGGTGAACATAATGACGATAATGGCGACATACACCACGTTCTCCATCCAGGCGACGGTCAGGGCACCGGTATTGCCTTCATCCGCGCCCTGTTCGCGGGCTTTCAGCCAGACAGAAACCAGCTTAATGAGCAACGGCAGGGCAAACAGGCCGGTGGCGGTGATGGTACTCCAGATCCCGTTACTAATCAGCCAGCCCAGCAGGGTGAGGGCGTATTCCAGATAACTGTGTGCAGTCATGATACGTCTCCTCCCTGCAGTGCGTTACTGAGTTCGCCGAGCGCCAGCAGAATAATTGACCAGCAGGTGATCCTTCTCAACGCCGGAAGCTGTGTCGACGTCTGTTTTTTCCAGCTTTTTTGCAGGGACAACCACAGACCGGCCATCAGACCATACAGACACAGGCGCCAGAGAAATAACGCCGTCCGGGCCTGTTTCAGCGTGTCCTGCCAGTGGACCGCCAGCCCGGCAAACCTGATGGCTAATCCGGCAATGATGGCGATAAAAAGCAGCATCAGTACGCCGGTCAGGAGGTGTTTTAAGGCGTTTCGCATCATTTACTCCTTCGACTGATCCTGATGAAGCTCGTTAACCCGCTTACTGCCGTCGTCCTCCACGCCAACCGCCAGCCCGTGGGTGGCATCACGCTGGATTTTGCGTTGCAGAATGGCGGTGCTGGCGTTGTTGGTCAGCGACTGGCGCATTTCCAGCTCCAGACGCAGTTGATCCAGCTCCCTGTCCAGTTGTTGCGTGGTCTGGTTTAACTGGGTCTGCGCTTCTTTCTCTCCGGCAATGTTGGGCTCACGCATGCCTGCCAGCAGGATCCGGCGGGCGGTCAGCGCCTGATCCATCACTCTGGCAATCGCCATCTCTCCCGTCAGTCGTTCGGCAAGAATGGTGGCATCCGGCTCATCCCGCAGGGCTTCCACCACGCCCCGCGTTAACTTGATCTGCCCGCCGCTGGCTTTTGCCAGATTTTCGGCGGTGGGTTTCAGGTTGCCGCTGACCAGATCGTTCAGTGCCTGAGCTATTTTTTGCTGTTCCTCTTCAATCAGCGGGGTCAGTCCGGTGCCCGCCTGCGCCCCGCTGCGGTTATCGCTGCTGCCGGATTCATCGTTCTCCGGCGACACATTAATATTCTGCTCACCGAGTACGCGGGTCATCCACTGCGCGGCATCGCCGGGAGAGGGCCAGAGCTGGCACAGTTCACCTTCGCAGGCACTCTCTGAAATCGCGCCGCTGTCGGTGACATTGCGGTTGTTCAGAATGTTGAACCCCGCCGTGGTGGTATCGGTGATCACCTTAATCGGCGGTTGTCCCTGACCACCGCGACGCTCTCCCCCCACCCAGCGCTTGCCATTTTTGGCGGCGGCTTTGCTGGCTTCCTGTTCAGCCCGTACCGCATCCTGCTCTCCGGCAACAATGTCCTGGTAGCTTTCAGCTCTGGCGGCCTGGGTCCAGGCGGAGTTGTATGCATAGTCCGTCATTTTCTGCGCCATGTTTTTACAACTGAGCTGCGACTTATCAAAATCCAGCCGTCCCTGGAGGACGCCGTTGGTCAGTAAATCGTAGAGCTGGGGATTGGCGCGCTGAATTATCATGGCGGGCAGACTGGCAACGGCAGAGGTGGCGTTCTCAATAACTTCCCCCATCAGATCCTGAAAGCCGTCAGTCACGCCGTTCAGCTGGTTTTTGACGGTGGTATCGATATCGAAATTGCCGCACATCAAATCCGAACGCCAGCCCACGCCCACATTGATAAGCTGCGTGTTGCGACGGCTTGCTGCCGGGGTGACGACGGAACCACCGCCAATCCGGTAATAGAGGGTATCGGCAACTGCGCCGTGCGTTTCCGGAATGACATTTTCTGCATGAACGAACAGTGATATGCCGGGGGTGCAGGCGACCAGCAGGGATAAGAGATAGCGTGGCATAAATCAGTCTCCTGTACTGCCTAAAAAGGTTTGTCCCCGCCGCTGGCAGCAGCTGTAGGGCCGCCAGAGTGTCCAGGCATAATCACCGGTCTCAGAAAGTCGGTCGGCGTAGCTGTCTTCGGGGGTTCTGTCGGGGAAGGTGATGCACTGTGAACTCATCGCCGGGGAAAGCATCTGCCAGCCATGATTGTCAGGCTGGTTTTCCTGTACCGGGTCAGGAGGCCACCAGCCGTCACGGGCGGTGGGGGCGAGGGGAATAAAGACATGCGGCTGGCCGGTACGGGTCACGATATCGGCGGTGCGCTGGGCGATAACGGCCCCGGTCTTGTAGTCGTGGGTCTGGCCGAGCGCCCCGGCACGGGGGTAGACATTGCCCCATAAATCGCCAGTCTGGCCGACCTCGCGTTCACCCGGCGTCAGTGCCTCGGGATAAAAACTCTCCGGAATACCGGTACGCCAGGCGGCGGCATCCAGCGTGCTGACGAAATAAGGCTGAAATGCCACAACCGGGCTGCGGCAACTGTAGCCAAAACCACTGAGAAAACGGTAAAACGTCTCCCCGCCGGGATGCCCGAAGGCATCAGCGTTTTTAAAACGGATTTTGGTCTTGGGGTTGCCCTCGCGGGGATTAGTGTCACTGCCTTCTTCCGCCACACCGGGAATGGGGCTGCCGATAAACGCCATTTCCTGCCAGGGATTATGCCCGGGTACGGCATACGCGGAGACCACCAGATCTGGCAGATTGTGTTTCACTTTGACTGAGGTTCTGACCGAACAGCCGAACGCGGTGCAGTGCAGCCAGTAGCAGATACCGACGATGCGATAGTGCAGGCAGTCGGGCGATAACGACGAGGCAATAATCTGTGCGGTGTTTACTGCCAGCGCCGGAAATGCCATCAGCAGAAGCGGCAAAAAATAGCGGTGTAATATCATGGCTGCCGCTCCTGCCATTTCTCCAGTAGCTGCTGTGCCAGTGCGGTATCGGTGGTGCCATACACCACATAACGGTCGTCAAACACCACTGCCGGAGTTCTCGTAATGCCAGCAGACCAGGCGGCGAGGAGGGACTGATACGCGCCGGTCAGTTGTGCTTCCCGTATTTTCCAGTCCGGTTGCTGCATGATGCGCCGGGCCTGTTTTTCGGCCTGCAGAGGATTGTCCGACAGCCCCGGAAACAGCGATTGTTCCAGTTGTTCCACCTTATCCAGCCGGAAAACCAGTACGCCCGGTTCTGGTTTTTTTACCGGGTGCTGCGCGGTAGTGTAAATGACGGTCTGCGCCAGCGCTGCCGGGACCGTGGTGAGTAAATACGTCAGTAAAACGACAGGATAACGCGGCATACATAACGTCCCCGGTTGATGAGTCAGACCAGGAATTTAACGCTTAAGGCCGGGAACAGGCAGTAAACAACTGATTATGCGAGGCGAGGGATTTTCCCGTGCGAATTCTGGCAGTAGAATGCCGGGCATCACTTCTGGCTGACGATAATTGATATCAGGAATAACGGTATGCTTTATGAACCACTGGCACGCGAAATCATGCGTGTCGCCGCTGAACACAATATCCAGGCAGGTGAAGTCCTGCCGGAGAAAGCTTTCGACCTGCTGCTGGAGGAAAACCCGGAGACTATCGGGGAGGCGTTGATGGAGCTCTATCTTTGCGGACTGTTGGAGGAGGTGCCGCATGAGGTGGATTTACTGACGCCAGAAGGGTTCAAATATTGCCAGGGGTTGTGATTATCGACGGGTCTAACGCGTGATGTCGCAAAAATTGAGAGGGCGCTGTTGCCCCCTCGGTATGATGGCATTGTTGCCAGGTTTGCTGGCCGCGCCTAAAATGCGGTGTTCAGCTCTTCCAGTATCCTGTAATCCTCATCAACTAAATACAGGGTTTTCCATTTATCAAACGTCAGGCAGGGATGAGACGTGCCAAAAACAAGAATATCCCCCACCCGGACGTCACTGCCCGGCGTCAGATGCAGCATGCAATGTTGATCCATAATCCCTGTGCTGGTGATAGCGCCAGATTTTAACTCCAGCGCTTTGCCTTCACGGTAATGGGCTACTGGTTGCGGCAACCCGGCGTCAAATGCCGCGTCTCGTTTACCGAAGTTGACTACGGCCAGCGAGGGTTCTGGTACAGACTGCACTATGGCAACCAACTCAAGAGCGGGCGCTAAATCACCGCCAATGTCGCAGGCGATACTGTCGCGCGCCATCAGTTCATTTTGGGCCTGCTGGTAGATACCGTTGTCATGCGTGATATAGCAACCTGGACGAATCACTATCCGGCAATGGGCTGGTTTTTCTGCCGCCAGCCAGATGTTACAGACCACGTCATACCAGACGGTACCCGCGCCGGTAAGGATAAACTCGCCATCGACATATTTTTCCATCCGACACGCAAGGTCAGCCGCTTCACGCAGCAGCGCTTCGATTTGCGGCTGCGGATCGTGACCATGCAGAACACCTTCGTACAACTCCAGCCCACGCAGGCGCAATCCCGGTAGTTGCGAAACATTGCCAGCAAGCACCAGTGCTTCGTCAGTCGTCCGGCATCCGCAGCGTCCACCTGAAACGCCCAGCTCAATCAGTACGTCCAGCGTTTGCTGACGTTCACTGAAAAAGGCGGCAAGTGTTCTGGCATTGTCCAGACTGTCTACCAGGCAGAGAATATCGGTATCCGGATACTGTTTTTTCAGTTGTGATACCAGCGCCATGTTGGCGTTGCCGACCAGTTGATTGACCATCAATACCCGATTGATACCGCAAGCCATCGCCGCCTGTGCCTGCCAGGCGCTGCCCACGCCAATCGCCCATGCGCCGGCCTTTTGCTGTTGACGGAATATCCACGGAGTCATGGATGTTTTCCCGTGAGGCGCCAGCGATACTCCTCGTTTATCGGCATAACGCTGCATCCATAAAATATTATTCTCCAGTGCCCTGGCTTTGATCACGGCGGCGGGCAGGCACACCTCTTCGCGCAGTACGCTGGCGTAGCCCGTTTCGGGAGCGAACATGATGGCCGATTTATGTGCAACTGCTGTCATTCTGCACTCCTTACCGGGGTAGCCTCTGAACGCGGCGCGTGGCTGCTGTTCTCACGTTCATCAGTGATCATTTTCAGCACCTCTTCACGGGAGAGCTTATTTTGTGGTGTCAGTAACGTCACCACCACCGCTGCAACCAGGCTGACTGATAATGCCGGAATAACCGGATTTCCCAGTGCTTTCGACCATTCCGGCGACAGGATCACCGCCAGCGACGTCAGACTACCGCCGAGCAATGCCGCGATGCAGCCCTGCCAGTTAAAGCGCAGCCAGAATTTACCCAGCAATACGGTGACGCACATGCCGGACATGATCATTGAGATCATTTTGGTGATGTAACCGATGATGTCGTTGGAGGTCAGGGCAAAAATCAACGCCAGCGCGATGACGCACAGCAAGAAGACACGCGACAGATTAATCGCTTTTTCTGGCGGCGGCATTTTACCCGTTACCATGGTGTAAATATCGCGCAGAATAATGGAGACACCGGCAATGGCATCTGAACTGCCGGATGACAGGTTGGCAGACATCCCCGCAATCAGCACCACCATCGCCAGAGCATAAGGCAGAGCGTTGGTCGCATAGAGAAAGGCAAAGCTCGGGTTATCCAGCGTCGGATCCATGACCCGGGTTGCCATACCAATGATCGCTGGCAGGAAGGAAAATCCCATATACAGCAGACCGGTAATGACGAAGGACTGGCGAATCGCGCGGGTGGATGCCGCTGAGTAAATACGCTGGCGATATGATGGCGTTGCCAGCACGCCAATCCCGATCACGATTGACAGTGAGATCGCGGGCAGCAGCCCCAGTTTGCCGATACCAAACAGGGTGAATGCCTGCGGATCGGTTTTCGCCACGATCACATCCCATCCGCCAACGTAACTGACGGACATCACTGCCAGTACGATAAAACCGAGGAACAGAACGATGGATTGCAGCGTGTCGATCCAGGATACCGCTTTGTAGCCGCCAATACCGACGTAGAAAATAAAACCCACGGCGATAATGATTTTCGCGGTCGTGATATCAATATTTGCTGCCCACGCCAGATACAGGCCGCCACCGAGGATATGGGCACCCAGCCAGCCAATGGACGCGAGGAATATCAGCAGCGCCACCAGGTTTTTGACAATCCGGCTGCCGCCGGTGTAGTAGCAGATCTCTTCGCTCATGGTCATAAAGCGCATCTTGCGCACCGGAGCAAACAGCCAGGCCGTCAGCAGGATCCCCGTCGCACCGCCAATCCCGTACAGCATTCCCGCCCAGCCATTACTGTAACCGAAACTGACTGCGCCGATACTTGAACCGGTGCCGACCATCGTGCCCACAGTCGAACCCAGCGTTAACAACATCGGTAGTTTTCGACCACCGAGAATAAAATCTTCCCCGGTTTTCTGATGGCGGGTGACGTACCAGCCGACAATCATCATGGCGAAAGCGTAGATCAAAAACCACATCAGGAAATTTTCGTGTAGCATAATTTATCCTTGTTGATGAGGAGGGTTATCAACAGTCAGTTTTTGAATTTGGGGTTAAAGCAGGTAATGTCCACTTCCACCATGCAGTCGACGACCAGGTCGGCAACGCAGCACACACGCGCAGGCGGATGGGCGGCAAAGAAACGTTTGAATACCTTGTTGAATGACTGGAAGTAGCGGGCATCGGTCAGAAAGACCTTCATATGTACAATGTCTTCTTTGCCGAACCCGGCTTCAGTCATGATGTCGAGGCAGTTCTGGATCGCCTGTGTTGACTGGGCCACAATGCCGCCATCAATAATTTCGCCATCAACCATCGGCGTCTGACCGGAAACATACAGCCAGCCATCGGCGGCAACGGCTTTTGCAAACGGTAAAGCCTGTCCGCCCGTTCCTTCAGATCCTTCGATTCCGTATCGCTTAATCATGATTGTTCTCCTGTTATTGTTCTTTTCTGCTTAAGAATTTGCCTGCGCGCAGGCCTGTCATTTGTTGCTGGCTCCAGGTCAGAACGCCGTTAACAAAGACGTGTTCAATCCCGTCTGCTGTCTGTTTAGGGTTCTGGAAGGTGCCAGTTTCGTTGATATTTTGCGGATCAAAAATGACCAGATCGGCAAAGTTGCCTTCGCGGATCAGACCGCGTTTTTCCAGTCCAAAACGCCAGGCAGACATGCCGGTCATTTTGTGGATAGCTGTGGTCAGCGGGAACAGCTTTTCGTCCCGGCTGTAGTGGCCGAGAACACGAGGGAAGGTGCCCCACAAGCGTGGGTGCGGATTCGGATCGCAGGGCAGACCGTCAGAGCCCACCATAGAAGAAGGATGTTGCAGAACGCGGCGCACATCCTCTTCATGCATCTGAAAATAGATTGCTCCTGCGGGTTGTAACCGGGCAGCGGCGCCATGAACATCGGTTCCCCATTCTCCGGCGATCACCTGCAGGTTTTTACCTGCCATCTCCGGATGCGGCGTGGACCAGGTGATCAGAATGTCGTAATCCTCAGTGACCTGTTTCAGATCGAGATTTGAGGAGCCTGCGCGGTAGGGGTAGATATCGCAGTTAATTTCCTGATGTTGCTGATATTTTTCAATCAGCGCCAGTGTTTCTGTCGTGCGACCCCAGTTTTTGGCCCCGGCGCATTTATGATGGGAGATCTGAACCGGTACCCGGCCATGACGACCAACGTGAAATGCCTCAAGCATGGCATCAATAATGCCGTCATACTCTGTGCGCATATGGGTGGTGTAGATACCCTGATGTTCAGCAAGTAACCCGGCCAGTGCGCAGATCTCCTCTGTTGACGCGTTGACCGCATTACCATAGGAAAGACCGGTACTCAGCCCCAGCGCGCCTTGTTCGAGCGCCAGGCGAAGCGTATCGCGCATGGTACTGATGTTGGCTTCACTGGCGGGTTCCAGCAGTGATTCCACGCAGTTGTTGCGCAGCGTGGTATGGCCAATCAGCGTGGCGACATTCACTGAAGGGGTGACGGTGTTGATCTGTTCGCGGTAACGTGCGACATCCGGGTAGTGAAATTCGTTTAGTTCACCCAGTAAATTAACTGGGTCTGGTACTTCATCTTTCAGTACCGCGCAGGCGGCACTGATGCCGCAGTTACCCACGATGATACTGGTGACGCCCTGCGACGTTTTTTCGATGTAATCAGGTCGCCTGACGACAACCAGATCGTCATGGGTATGGACATCAATAAAACCCGGTGATAACACCAGCCCCTGACAATCAACCGTGTTTTCTGCGATTTCATGGATAGCTGGTGCGATGCGGACAATCCTGTCCCCCTCTACGGCCACATCTGCGCGATATTCCGCATTACCGGAACCATCAATGACGGTGGCGTTTTTGAACAACCAGTCGATTTTCATATGTGCTCCTTAGCCCGGGAGGCGTGAGTGATAAAAAGCTGATAAGCCGTGATAAACGCGTGTGCCTGTTCCCGGGTTCGTGCAGGTGTTTGTCCGGCACGGTACAGATCGTTGCCGAGCCCGGCGCCGGAACAGCCTGCGTCAAGGTAAAGGGGTAAATTTTCCGGCGTGATACCGCCCACGGCATAAACGGCGATATGTGCGGGAAGCACCGATTTCAGCGCCCGGATATAGCCCGGTCCGAACTGGCTGGCGGGAAACAGCTTGATTTGCTGCGTCCCGGCATCAATGGCACTGAAGGCTTCTGTCGGTGTCGCACAGCCCGGAAGAACCTGCATCTGATGATCCAGCGCGCGTCGAATCACGTCGGGTCGGGTATTTGGCGTGACGATGAGCTGACATCCCAGTGTCGCCAGTTGGTCGACGCTCTCCACACTGAGTACGGTACCGGCGCCAATAGTGGCCTGCTTGCGGTATTTGCTGACGGCCTGAGCAACGCTGATTTCCCACTGTGGCGAGTTCATTGGGATTTCAATGGCGCGAAAACCCGCCTCGATCAGCAAAGGAATATGGTTATCGATCTCTTCTGGCCTGATGCCGCGCAGAATCGCGACCAGAGGCGCTGTTTTACTGTTCATGTTGGAATTCCCTGATGTATGGCACTGAAAGAAGGCAGCTTGCTGACAGGAGAACGCGAGAGAATTTTCTCCATAAGCGCAACGGCGCCCACGCCGGAAAGCGGGCGCAGCGGATCGTCATCTGCCAGTACAATGCCGCCAGTGAAAAAGGGGTCGGCAGGGATCAGCGATGCCAGCGCCTGTTTAAGAACGGTTTTACCGCTGATGATGATGGTGATGTCCTGAGGCAGATTGAGCGCCATGCTCTGTTTCATTGCCTGGAGGTCGGAGTAAAGTGTCGCGCCCAGTAAATAGCTGGCTCTCTGGCTATGGGTTGCCTGGGTAAACAGATCCAGAAGGCGCACGGTAAAGCAACTGCGTGCCAGGCCCACTTTGCGGCAGGATACTGCGCCTTTCAGCAGATATTCGTTATCCAGTTCCGCGACAAAATTGCTATTAAGCGAATTAGCAAGAATAGTGTGATGGGTGAGGACATCCAGTAATTCACCCGCCATGGTGGTGACGCAACTGACAATCTGCTTTTTCTCGTCAGTCAGGACAAATTTTGAATGGGAACCGGGCAGCACAATCAGCGCTGGCCCCGGCAGATTGTGCTGCATCAGCAGGCCGAATGTTTCGACTTCTTCGCCACGCATGATATCCATGGCGTCTATGTTTTCGGCATCCACCTGCGAGGCATTGTTTTTCACACCGGGGATGAACCAGATGGGCTGCGGTGAGATTTCGGGGATCGTATGAGCGACAGCACCTTTCACCAAATCGTCGAAGGCGACCGGGGCTCGCAGGTGCGGTACGCAATACAGTCCAACTTCTGACGTGATCATTCCGCAAGCCACGATTTCATAGTGTTCGCTGATGCCCGTCAGGGCGCGATCCAGTGCATTTTTTACCCCGGTAATCAGCTTGTTGCGATTTCCCGTTATCGCTGTATCACGCACGCCAACGGATTCACTGGTCTGTGCTATTACCCTGTTATCCCGCCAGACGCGTACTCGCGTGTTGGTCGTACCGGTGTCGATAGTGACAATCAGCATGCCGTTTCCTCTGCTTAGATTTTTATATGGAATATAGTTCCGTTATTTAAAGGTTATTGATCGAATATCGGAATGTCATTCCGTATTTTTTAATTTGGTGATAAGATTCACAAAACAGCAATGGCGTGTGTTGCAGCAATGAAGGAATACTCAATGATCTGAATTGATGTAACTGTTTAAAAATGAATATGTTTTGCGGGCTATGGCATTGCAGTTACAATAACTGGACTTTTTGATTGGGGATGAATGAATGTCTAACGGCGAAAATGTAAATTCTTCCGGCGTTGACAAGGTCCTGACGATCCTGGAAGAGATTAGCGAGCATTCTGACGGTATATCTTTGGTGGAGTTAGTCAAACGGACCGGGATCGCGAAGACAACGGTGTTTCGTACCCTGGAAACGCTCAGGGAACGGCAATACGTTATGCAGGATAACGGAACAGAACGTTATCACCTGGATTTGAAGAGCCTTGAACTCGGTATCAAGGGGCTGATGAATGTGAACCTGGTGGAAGTGTCTATTCCGTATCTGAAAACGCTATCAGCAAAAACGTCAGAAACCTGTTTTCTGGGCGTTTATAACAGCGGGCACGTAGTCTATCTGTTTAAAAATGAGGGAACGCTTTCTATTCAGACTAACGCTCGTCTTGGTGCCAGATTACCGGCGTATTGCACCGGAATAGGCAAAGCGTTGTTGGCTTTTCAGCCGCTGGAAGAGATTGATCGGGTGCTGAGTGAACCCCTGATTCCGTTTACCGAAAAGACAGTGGTTGACCGTGTAGCGCTGTATGAAACGCTGGCCGATATTCGCCTGAAAGGTTTCGCACTCGACAATGAAGAAAACGAAGAGGGATTAACCTGCGTGGCCCGTCCGGTTTTCAATTATACCGGGACCGTTATCGGCGCGCTGAGCGTGGCTGGCCCGACACATCGGATGCGGCGTAAGATTAATGAAGTTAACGATGAGTTAGAGCAGGCCTGTTCATTAATTTCTCGTCGGCTGGGTTTTATTAATCGATAACGTTGTTGCTATTTTTGTTAAAAACGAGCCAGGTGGATAGGTAGCAAATACCTGGCTTTCTGAAAATTATAAAAAAAATTTTTATTACTGTGTTATTTTTATAAAAATATCTTTGTGTATTTATTAACGTCCATATCTGTCAACCTGTTAATATATAAGTTATTTTGACTGAGTTGTAATAAAATAATTTTGTGTGAATCTCGTCGCAATTGTCAACTCCCTGTGATGTTAAATAATATTCTGTACCTATTGGCGGTGTTGTTTAAATTAAAATAAGGGTGAAAATATGACAGATTTTATTGTAATAGATAATCAAAATCCTCGCTATGACACTCTCCAGAAGGGGTTCAATTTACGTTCTCCAGATGCTGGCGAAGGCGCTGATTTCATTTATGTCTGTAAAACAGCGCAGGAAGTCATTGATGCAGCTAATGATGCTTTACAGAATGGATATCGGCTGACGGTTCGTAGTGGGGGCCATTGTTATGAGGGATTTGTCACAAATAAGCTGAGTAGTGACGGTAGTCAGCCACTGGCTATCATTGATCTCGGGTTAATGACCGGACTGCAGTACAGTGATGCTGGAGATATTATTTCTCCGTGGGACAACACCGTTTCCTATCGTTTTTCTTTTGCTACTGGCAACCAGAACTGGGACGGTTATGTCAGCTTATATAAATTATCCGGCAAAACGATTCCGGGCGGCTCTTGCTATTCGGTTGGTTCAGGTGGGCATGTTTCGGGAGGAGGATATGGTCTGCTTTCTCGTTTGTACGGGCTGACGGTGGACTGGCTCTCCGGTGTAGATATCCTGGTTCCTGACACTGCCGGAAGTGGCACACTGGTTGTGAAGCATGTTCATCTGAATAGCTCAGACAGCGATCGCGATTTATTTATTGCCTGCAGGGGGGCGGGAGGCGGCAATTACGGCATTATTCTGAACTATTACTATACAGATTTACCTCCTGCGCCCCAGCAGGCGTATTTGCTCTCGCTTTCCTGGCCGTGGGATAGCTTCGGTACCGGAGATACGGGTAAAGCAGCATTCGGTAATTTTTTACATACCTACTGGCAGTGGTTCTCCGATCACGACCCGGAATGGAACAGCAGCGATCCCACTCTGGCCAATGGTGGGCTTTTCTCCTTACTGAAATTGCAGCATCGTTCGACGGGTGATGTGGTGATGACCATTCAGTACACCGGCCTGGAGGGTACGGTGGGAGGAAGTCAGGATCAGCCCTTTATCGATTTTGTTAACACAATAACGGCCGCCGTTGGCGTGACGCCCGAGGTTGTGGCGCAACCTGTGTGGCATGGTGCGGTGGCGCGTACGGCTAACCGACAAAAATCACTCCGCGATCCGGTCAGTGATGCCCAGTTGATGGACTGGTTATGGCTAACGGAAACCATTAATGGCTCAGGCGGTAACATGCGCAATAAGTATAAATCGGCTTATCATATTGCTGATTTTACAGACACGGAAATTACGGCTCTCTGGGAACATCTGAATGCTGGCGATGATATCCGGCTTAATCAAACCTGGGTACAGATTGATTCTTATGGGGGGTGCATAAACAGTAATGACGAGACCATCAATCCTACCTCGGTGTATCAACGTGCTTCCATACTGAAGTCGCAGTTCCAGAGCCACTGGAATAATGCAGAAGATGATGATTTCTTTCTGACATGGATGGCTAATTTATATTCTGCTTATTTCGCTGATACCCGAGGAAAACCGTATGATGATGGTAGCGGGCATTTTCAGGGGTGTTATATTAATTACCCGGATATTGATATGAAATATACTGATGCCACGCATACCGCCATTGATCCTCAATGGCTGACACTATATTACGGCAATAAAGCTAACAGCCTGGTGGCGACAAAAAAAATAGTGGATCCTGATAATGTTTTCCGTCATGAGATGTCGGTTCCTCCTGAGCAGCCATAGTGAGGGGATGCGATATATATGTGGCATAGCTAAATAGCTGCGCGGAATAGTAGATCACTTTGAGGGAACTCAGCCCGGATTGTGCGATCTGATCAATCGCCAAACCAACCAAAATCACCAACCGGACTGAGCGATGCCGATCATAGCACCAATTCCCCGTGACGAACGACGCCTGATGCAGAAAGCCATTCATAAAACTCACGATAAAAATTATGCCCGCAGGCTGACTGCCATGCTGATGTTACATCGGGGTGACCGTGTCAGCGACGTTGCCAGAACGCTCTGCTGTGCCCGTTCCTCCGTCGGACGCTGGATTAACTGGTTCACGTTGTCGGGGGCTGCAGGACTGAAATCATTACCTGCCGGACGAACCCGTCACTGGCCTTTTGAGCATATCTGCACGTTATTACGTGAGCTGATAAAACATACTCCCGGCGATTTTGGCTACCAGCGCTCACGCTGGAGTACAGAACTTCTGGCAATAAAAATCAATGAGATAACTGGCTGCCAGTTACATGCCGGAACCGTTCGCCGCTGGTTGCCGTCTGCGGGGCTGGTGTGGCGAAGGGCCGCGCC
Organism: Citrobacter amalonaticus; assembly: GCF_037053465.1. Taxonomy (GTDB): domain Bacteria; phylum Pseudomonadota; class Gammaproteobacteria; order Enterobacterales; family Enterobacteriaceae; genus Citrobacter_A; species Citrobacter_A amalonaticus_H. The sequence continues at coordinate 76,639 of NZ_JBALIF010000013.1, read as the reverse complement.
AACTCTACGTATCCGTGACCCGCATAAAGATGAAAAGATGGCGGCAATCCACAAAGCGCTGGACGAATGCAGCGCAGCGCATCCGGTCTTTTATGAAGATGAAGTGGATATCCATCTTCATCCCAAAATCGGTGCGGACTGGCAGCTGCGCGGACAACAAAAACGCGTAGTGACGCCGGGGCAGAATGAAAAATATTATCTGGCCGGAGCGCTGCACAGCGGAACGGGTAAAGTCAGCTATGTGGGCGGCAACAGCAAAAGTTCAGCGCTGTTCATCAGCCTGCTGAAGCGGCTTAAAGCGACATACCGTCGGGCGAAAACCATCACGCTGATCGTGGACAACTACATTATCCACAAAAGCCGGGAAACACAGCGCTGGCTGAAGGAAAATCCGAAGTTCAGGGTCATTTATCAGCCGGTTTACTCGCCATGGGTGAATCATGTGGAACGGCTATGGCAGGCGCTTCACGACACAATAACGCGCAATCATCAGTGCCGCTCAATGTGGCAACTGTTGAAAAAAGTTCGCCATTTTATGGAAACCGTCAGCCCGTTCCCCGGAGGCAAACATGGGCTGGCAAAAGTGTAGCGGTATTAGGCGCGGCTATTTAGTGCCATGGAGGACGAGGGTAATGTTTGTTAAACAGACAGCCCTCGTTTCCGATCCAACTCACGGGCAACCGTGATCGCAGCATCCAGTTCACTAACCCCCAGCTCATGCATCAACTGCGCACGTTCCGCTTTCTCGTGTTTTTCCGTCATCCCCAGCGCCAGATACAAACCGGGCGGCACCACGCGGAACAGGGCTTCAATCTTGCTCGCCAGCACCACCCCCTCAGTATATTTCCCCGGCGCTTTGGCGGCGCTCAGCAGAAGCTGGCGCTGTTCCGGGGTCAGAGACTTGAAGCGGCTGACCTGCTCCACTTCTTCCGGCGGCATCACCAGCAGTTCCCACCACTCGATCATATTGAGTAATTTCTTTGCCTCGTCCGGAAAGTCACTTAAGTTCTGCGTAGCCAGCCACAGCCAGATACCGAGCTTGCGCCACATCTTCGAGCCTTTGGTCAGAAAGCGGGCCAGCAACGGGTTGACGGTAATAATGTGAGCCTCATCGGTAATGTTGACGATAGCGCGGGACAGATGCTGATCGCGCTCGCCGAGGTTGTTGATATGGTTAATCAGCGAAATGTAGGAAATCGCCAGTTGTGCCTCATACCCTTCACGGGCAAAAGTCGCCAGGTCCACCAGGGTGATATCGGCGTCCGGCCAGGGCTTTCCTTCGCGGTTAAAGAGTTCGCCTTCAAAACCGTTGCAGAACATGCTCATCGATTCCGCCATCTCATAAGCGCGGGTCCGGCGGTTTTCCGGCAGCGTGGTATCAGCAGACAGCGCAAACAGCGCATCACGGACGTCCTGTGTCAGCGTCTGGCGTTTCTCCTGATAACATTTTTCAGCGGCGCTGAGGATGGCTCGGCGGATCATCGCCCGGTCCGGGCGGGTCAGTCGGACATCTTCTTTTGCCTCGCCACCGGTTATCATCAGGCGGGCGGCGATTTCCATTTCGCCCAGGATATCGCGCTGCTCATCGCCTTCGGTTTCTTCCTGTTCATCCTCTTCCGGCAGTTCATCACTGACGGGCTGCTCCACCAGACGCCAGGCGTCGGCAAACAGCGGCAGTGTGATACCGGAACCGGGTTTCAGGCTGATTTTGTTCACCGTCAGGCCGTGGCGCTCTGCGTAGTCCGCCATCAGACCAAAACTGTTCCCGGCCTCGATAATAAACAGGCGGGGACGGTGCAGGGCCATTAGCTGCGCAATCTTGCCGTTGAGGGTGGCGGATTTACCCGCGCCGGTTGGCCCCAGTAACAGCAGATGACCATTCTTTGATCTGTCATCCTTGTTCAGCGGATCGAAATCCAGCGGTGCGCCACCCCGGTTAAAATAGCTGATACCGGGGTGTCCGGTGCCGGTTTCCCGCCCGAATACGGGTAGCAGGTTGGCAATGTGCTGGACAAAGTTAAACCGGGTATACAGGTGGCGTTTGTCGCGGGCAGGATCAAAACACATCGGCAGCCAGCGCAGATAATTGCCCAGAGGGGCGACATTATCGCTGTCCTGAACCGGCACCAGCCCGGCATTCAGCAGTACGCTGTTAAGCTGACGGCGTTGTGTATTCAGCGCAGAAATATCGGGTGCCGACAGATAAAAAACCAGTGAAGAACGGTACAGCTTGTGCCTGTCTTTCAGAAAGTTTTTCACCTCACGACAGTCCTTGCGGGTGTATTCCGATTCGGTATTTTCGCCAATGGCGCGGTTGGCCAGTTGATTCAGGTGGGCTTCCAGCAGATCCTGCGGGCTGACCACCAGCGTTAACGCCATGATGGTGGACTCTGGCAGCAGATCGAACAGCGCATTAATGCTGTCGCCCTTGCGATTTTCCCCGGTCAGATGCCCGATGTGCGGGGCTTTACGCAGCCTGTCCACCACGACGGTACAGTGGGGATGATTATCGAAGTACCAGCACCCCTGTGTGGCATCAGATACCGGCTCACTGAACAGCAGCGATTCGGCAAAATCAGTAAGCACCGGCGGAGTGCCGTCATCCGGTACATCGACTTGTGCCACTGTCTTATAAAAAGACTGGGGGGAATCGCCTGCCGGGGCGGGATTAAACCAGCTTACCAGCCAGCGGCGCAGCGCTGTTTCAGACAACCGCTGTGTTGTCAGTCCTGCTCCGGCAAGGGCCGCGACCACGCGGGCGCAGGTATTATTCAGAACCTCTTCCGGCGTCAGAACGCCCGGCCTGCTGTTTTCTGACCAGCGGTAGATGACCATTCGGGTACATTGCCGCTGACCTCGCCACGGGGTTTGCGTCACCACATCGTCAAAAAATAATCCACCGGGCTTTGAGATCCCCCGCAGATGGTTTGCCATCTCGCTAAGCCAAGCTTCGCTGAAAGCGGAACCCTGTGCTGCCGGGGTGACGTAGTCGCGTAAAGTATCCAGATAACCGGACAAATCCTCTTCGTTCTGGCAGAAGAACTGTACCACCCACGGGTTGCGATCCCGTTCGTCGAACGAGTCCTGTAACGCATCTTTCACGATGTCACGGATCTGTGCCAGATGTTGCTGCGATCGGCCTTCGGTGCCCACTGGGGTAATAGCATAAACCGCGCCGGCAGAGCGTCCGTCGTCGAGCAACAGGGTCTGGCTCTCAGGCTGGTACTCAACCCATGGCAGCAGATCGGCAAATGAGGGGCCTTTCTGATACAGCGTATCCACATCCCGCTGCGTCAGTCTGCCGCTGCGCGGACGTGCAGTTGTCTGTTGCATCATTATAAATCCTCCGTGCGCTCGCCGGGCATGGCGTACTGCACTCTGGTGTAAAGCGGAAAGACTGTTGAGTAGCCGGGGATCGGAACGGGGGATTCCCCTGACAGGTGAGGGAAGATATACATCACCAGGTCAGGATTCGGCAGGCGCACAAACTGTGAGCGGATTTCATCGGCGGCAGTACGGGAATAGCTCTGCTGCTCCTTTGCTGATGCTGCGGGATCGTTCAGTGGTCTGCGGAGCTGGCTGCGCTGTTCTGCGAGAGCCTGTGCGCCACCGGATCGCTGGTTCCAGAGCGTCATCATGCTGGTGTCCGGATCCACCGGTAACAGGGTTTCCTGCGACGTGGAGCAGCCAGCCAGAAACATCATCACTATGAGAATGGTGGTCTTATTCATCAGTCCGGCTCTCCTGTACGTGAGGATTGAGTGGGATACTTCACTTTTCGCCCGTGAGGTTCGTAGTCGATACGTAACTGTCGGGTGATATGGACGGCCACCGCCTGGCCGGGTTTGACGTAAATGGCGTCAAACATCTGGCCGTAACGTTGCTTAAACCAGTCGGCGGATTCTTTCAGCCCGCCGCCCAGCGCCTGTCCCAGCACATACTGGCCGTTGCTGCCGGTAACGGCTGAGGTAACAGAACCATCTTCGACTGTGGTCGTGGTTTCGCCGTTGGCGAAGGCGTCGGCTGCGGCGGCAGAGCCTGCCAGCAAAAACTGCGAGGAGAGGTATTCACCGGCATTGGTTTTACGGTCGCCGGGAATACAGGGCAATCCCTGGGGATCGGAGAGCCAGCCAATCGTACTGTCCTGTGATTTGCCATCACTGTTGAGACTCCCGCTGTCGCTCTGCTGCGGGAGTGTGCGCACGGTTCCATCCCGGAAGATAAAGGTGATGGAATGGACGTTGCCGCGTACACACGACAGCGTCCAGTCGCCGGATGCGGTGCCGGACATCACCGCGCTTTCCATATCAGGCAGCTCAATGCCGTTGGCAATCAGGTTGTCACGGCCTATCAGGATCTTGAACGGGTAGGGATCGCTGACCGTGCCGTTGATCGGCACGCGCCCCAGCAGGGCGGTCATCGCCACCGAACCAATCAGGGTGCTGTTTTCCGGCAGGGTATAAACGGGGACGGCATTTTCTGCTGGTACTGTGTTGCTGGTGGTATGTGCAGAATGGCTGTCCGCTTTGTCACCGGTACTATCCGTCGCATTGCTAAACTGGCGTGGATAGCGGGTTTCGCTGCCGTGCTGTTTGTGAGGATCGACAATAACGGCATCGGCGGGTTCCACCCAGCGAATGGCCCCGGCTGGCGGGTTTTCGCCGTCCAGACCTAAACCGACCGGCATATCGCTGTCAGTGCCTGACTGTTTGCGGGTCAGTTGATCCAGTTTCTGCTGGAAGCTGTCCAGCAGAGTAGCTTGTTGCTGTTGCAACGCTGTGCTGAAGTGCTCCCGTTCGCGGTGAACAGCGGTATTGATGCGTTTTTCCACATTCTGATCGCGCTGGCGCAGCCGCTGGTTTTCCTGAAGCAGGGTGGTACTGTCCTTACGCAGCGTCGCCACTTCCTGGCGGTACTGCTTCATCTGGCCGACCAGGGTGGCGACGGTGTCGGCAGGGGTGTCGCCATCAATCCCCAACGCTTTCAGCTCTTCATCGCTGAGATCGGCCACTGTGTCGGCTCGTACTGGTTTTTTTTCATGCGATACCGAGCAGGCTTTCAGGCCGACAAAACCGGCGGCCAGTAGTACCAGCGGGATCAGCAGTTTCAGCAAATGGTTAGATTTTATCTGCATTACTGTTTCCCCTTACTGCTCTTCGGTGGCACAGGTTCAGGCAGAATGGCCTCATCTGCCTGCATTTTCCGGGTCAGCAGATAGACCACGGTGGTGTCTTCCGCCGTACCGCTGGCACCCAGCCAGGAATGCTGAAAGGTGGCGGCGTAGAAGGTGCCCTGTAGTGTCCGGGGATCCAGCGTTATGCGTTGCGCTCCCTGATTCTGCAACCGGATAGCGGTAACGGTATCCTCATTCAGTTGCCAGGCGCCCAGCGGGGTGGCGCTGACCGGCTCTCCCGGCAGCAACGTGGTGATGCGGGCGGGCAGGCGGGGGGAGACCTCGCGGACTCCGGCGAGAGGTTCTACCGTGCGCAGAGGCGCATACAGCATCTGGGCGGCATAGCGCGTCAGCGCCACGGGGTCAGGTGTGGCAGGGAGGGCTGAGTTCAGGTTGTCATCACTTGCACCAGAATCGTCAGACGGATGGTCAGCGGTGTCATCAGCATCATTACCGTAAACGGCAGCGTATTGCAGTTCGACCGGCTCAAGTGCATCGCCCTCGGTAGCACTGACATCCAGCAGGATAAGCTCGCCGGAGTCCACATCTTTAAGTTGCAGGCGGGCATCAGGAAAGGGCTTTTGCGCCTGCAAGTACACCGTGCCGCCGCTGCTCTGAATGCGCAGTTTGTCATCGAGTCCTGCGGGGTAGCCGACGCGAACATTTTTGTTAACCATCACCACCCGTTCGTGACCCACATGCAGCTCAACCGGCAGGGGAATGCGCTCCCACTGCATCAGCTCAGTGGCGTTGGCGCTGGAACAAATCAGCAGCAGAAGAGGTAATAGTCGGACGTGTTTCATGGTCTGGCCTCCGGGGCGGCTTCCAGTTTCTGAGGCGTACTGGCAAAGCAGTTAAGGGCCAGTCCCCAGGGATTTTTCTCCGGATCGATATCGAGACGGACAACGTTCAGCGGATAGCGGACCAGCGCCCGTTTCACGGGTTCGGCCTGGTAGTATTCATCGACGCTCAGATCCAGCGTGACCGTCCAACTGTCGCGGCTGATGATTTCCACCCGGTCCGGTTTAAATCCCCGGCCTGGAATTTCGTAGATGCCGCGCACCCGTTCACGCAGTTCGCCCCGATCCTTTCGCTGCTGCCAGTCCAGGTTCAGCTTTGCCTGGCAGGACGGGGTCAGCCAGGCCCGCAGGCGGGTGATGTTATGCTGATAATCCTGTTCACCGTTTGTCGGCCAGCGGTTCAGTTGCTGGAAGATATAAAAGGCAAAGGTATAGACATCACCGGTGGGAATTTCCCACCAGGGGCGGGTGCTGCCGTGGCGCAAATCAGGGGGAATATGGATGGTGAGATCTTCCGGCGCACGATACCAGCCGTAGCCGAAAGCCAGCAGCATCACGGCCATGATCCCCAGCGCCAGTCGCAGCGACGTGATATGCGCATCCCTTGCCGCCAGGGCGTGTTTAAACGGGCTCATGATTTATCACTCCTGCGGACAGTCCAGACGGTGCTTTGCTGGATCAGACGGCGATCGCCAAAACCACGGCGCGCCAGATGAGCGCTGATGGCCTGATACATCCACGTATCCGGACGGCCCCGTTTGAGTCGCGACATAAAGCGGCCTCCGGCCAGCACGCACAGCGTGGAGCCAAGCAAAGCACCTGTTGGGATCAACGCCCAGATATGCAGGGTGATGGCCGGGAGAATGCCGACCAGCAGACCGGCTATAAATCCACAGAGAAAGACCAGCAACAGCTCGGTTGTGGTCATTCCCCGGAAAACCACCGGCTCCCGGTTCAGCCTGTCGGGCAGGAATTCAATTGTCAGTGCCATCACAGAATGTCCCCCGCTTCGGTCAGCAGCCAGATGGTGATCACCAGCAGGATCGCGCCGACACCGGCCATCGCCCCCAGGTCTTTCCACTGTTTGCGGCCATTCTGAATTTCGGCGTAAGTGCCAATGCAGCTGTTGGCCACTACCAGGAAACCCACCGCGCAGATTGCCAGCGACATCAGGATCACGATGTCATAGCCGTAGTTTTGCAGGGTCTCCATGATGCCGTCGCCTTTGCCTCGTGAAGGATCTTCCATATCCGGCAGATCGGCCCGGGCAGTGAAGGGGAGAAGAAATGTTGTGAGTGAAGTAATAAACGTGCGAATACGTAACTTCATGATGTGACTCCCTGGGTTAACTGAGCACGAGCCAGAAACTGATCAGCAGCAATAAGAAAAGACGAGCTGTCGTACCGCCGAGCTGACGCAGGCTTAGCGTGTTTGTGGAGAAACCCCGGTAAAGGCTGACCAGACACCAGGCGGCCCACAAAAACAACGCAGCACTAAGCAACCCCAGCAGCACCAGACTGACATCGCCGGGTTTTGCTGAACTCCCGGCCTGAAAGGCGGCCATCTGTTCATCGCTCATCGGCGTGAGCCTCGCGGCGGTAGAGTCCGGAAAGAGCATTAACATTACGGGGCTGAGTGCGGGCTGGTGACAGGTAATCGTGAATGCCGCGCCGGATGGTGTGGATATCAGCGAATGCCTGTGAATAATCGAAGCGATAACGGGTATCCGGTGCGAGTCTTGCCTGGGCTTCGGCACGTTGAAGCGTGCTTTCAATCTGGTTCAGTTGTTGAGTCAGCAGCGCCAGATTAGCCTGCTCTGTGGTAGGGGCGGCATGGGCGGTGCAGGCCAGTACCATGCCGGTTAGCAGTACGATGCCTTTCATGAGAAATGTCTCCGGGTTGTCTGCGGGAGACCGAAAGATGGCGTAACTGAAAGAGGTTTACCTCAATAAATTGTTTTTTGATGAGTGATATTTAACCAGTACTGGATTCAGTACCGCAGTTCTTGTTAGTCCAATATAAGATATTTCATTTCAACCCTGTACGTGATAAACGAAGAGAACATCTTTTTTTGTGATAAATTAAGATAATATGGATTACTGGAGATAGTTAATAATGTTACGACCAGAGAAGACGATCTCTCATAAACGCATGCAGATTTTTTTTCACGAAAAAGCCAGGTTGGGACATCCCATGTTTGCTCCGGAATCTTTAATTTGCGAAAAACTGCCCGGGGATAGTTCGAATAATACATCCACTCCCTGCATGCCTTACTTAACAGAAATAAATGAGGATTATATAGAATTTCCAAGGGTCGTCTATGGCGTGAAAGGCGTGATGATGTTTATGCTTTCTTTTTTAGCTATTATTAATAGCGTTATTTTTTTCTTAATGATAAAAGAGGGGGTGCTATTTCATTATGGTTTTCTGGCAATTATTTTGATTCTTTCAGTTTTTTATCTTTTACCATTAACCATTCGTTATGTGTATTTTACCCCTCACGTTCTACCCGTCAGATTTAACAGGGATAAACAAAAAATATACTTCTATGAGCGGAAAGTAAATATGAACCCTTATAGTCGTTGGCCCGTAACAATAAATGTAATGGATTGGGAAAATGTTCAGGCATTTCATGTGACAGAAAAAGTTTATAAAGGACTGCCTTACAGAGGTCTTCATTTTGTCAGCATATTGCGCGGAACTGAATATATCATGGGGCATACGGTGTTATATATAGTAGGAACACCATGGAGTCTTAAAAAAAGAATGACATATATAAATTATATAGAGTCAATATGGTGTTTTTGTCAACGTTATATGGAGTTCAGGATCGACTCAATGGGATATCTGTCACCGCCATCACCATGGTTTCTGGCGAACAAATGGTTGATAAAGTGGCCTGACGAGTTTGACAAAGCATCACGTAGTGTTGATTGAATTTATGCGCTATAAATATTTTTTAAATGAGCCAACAGTCACTGATACCGACAACCCCAGCAATAACGCTGCTGGCAGCAAAATAACACCGGGGTGCAGAGAGAAGGGCAGTGACAGATAAATCAACCAGGGCAAGAACAAGACCGGGCGAACGGTGCGCCGGGCATGGTGATAGATAAACGCTGATTCATACCCGCTGCCAAAACGGCGGATATCACGCCGCACCAGCCCGTCAACGATACCGACCAGCGTGGTCAGGATGAACAGCGGCGCTGTCAGCAGCAGTAAAAACAGACGCAGTACAAAGGTCATGATGGTCCAGGCCGTGGCCTGAATATACGTGTTCAGGCCATGACACCATGAGGTAGTATCGGCCAGAACACGGTAATGTTCCTGCTGCCACCAGGCGGACATGCCGGTATCCACAAACAGCCACTGCCTGACCTGAGATAATGCCAGTTCCAGATGCCCGACAGGATCGGCCATGAGAACGCTTTGGATAACGTTGTCGGAATACCACATCAGTTCGCTGTGCATCAATGCCCGGGCATGCTCTGCGCCCTGCTCAGGCCAGAAAAAAGCGATCCCCATCCATTCCACCACCAGACGTAAAAACAATGCCGTCAGCAGCGTGGCAACAATATGCCCCAGCCAGGTCAGAGGCGTGGCGATCAGCCCTCTGGCTGTGGTGGGTTGTAGCGTTGTGCTCTGATCGCTCATCAGCACCCGCTCCGGAACCTGTTTGTCATATCGGCTCCTTCATCGGACCGGACGTTGTTCCGGTCCACCACTGTTCACCAGTGTGATAGTGTTGACGCATATATTCAGTCAGTTGCTGGATATGTTCCGGTAGCCCGTCGTTTTCAGCAACCGGCAGGGGCAGGCGGATTTTCCAGAGCTGCCCACCTTCCAGCAGGGCAAATGCCTGACCTTTAGGGAGCTGGATCAGCGCTGCGGGTTCCAGTAGTGGCACGCTGAGAGAGCTTACTCTGTCCTGGGTGTTGCTGATAAAATCGCTCTGGCTCTGCGGATCGGATGAATCCGTCACGCCGGAAATCACGGTACTGGTCAGCACTTCAACGTCATGTAACTGTCCGGTCAGCAGTTCAGCGGTGGCGGTTTCCCGCACACGCAGCATGACTAAATTGTTGAAGTTTCCCACTACCTGGCCGGCTTTCGCCGCGTTACCAATCCCGGCTTCGATATCGGATAAGGTTTGTGTGTAGGCGGTGACCTGCAAACCCGCGCCGCCACCTTTGTTAATGAGTGGAATAAACTCGTCCCCCATCAGTTCGCTGAACTCGTCGCAGTGCAGGTTGACGGGGATTTTTGCCACCGGCTGACCGGGCAGGCCGTCGTTGACGCCGAATTTATAGATATGCCCGGCGACGCTGACCAGGTCAGCAAACATACTGTTACCGACAGCGGCGGCGACCTCGCTGTCTGACAGCGCGTCCAGTCCGACATACACGATGCCGCGTTTGCGGATCACCTGTTGCCAGTCGAAAATCGGGCGGGGATCGTTCAAATCACTGTACGAAGGGGCCAGCAACTGCGCGGTTTTCCCTGTGGTGAGTTTCTCCAGCAGCGGCAGCAGGGACGCGACGATTTTATCAAAGTAGGTCTTGTCGTAACGCACGGCTGAGCGCAGACCATCGAGGATCGGGTCATACACTTTTGTCGAAGCCAGATACTGCTCCAGCGCCACCACATGATTATCCCGTCCCAGCAGATTTCGCGGGGTGTTTTTATCGTTCACCTGACCAGCTATCTTTGCGATCACCTCCCAGGCTTTTGGCTCATTGCGGGATAAATAATGCCGGGCATAGCTGACAAACAGATCGTCGATATTCAGAACATGGCGGGCAATCAGCAGGTAATCCGGTCGCTGTCCCAGCGCCACCAGGGCGCGGGTGATGATATTGACGAAACGCCAGGCGAATTCACGGAAGGCGGCAGAATTACCCTCTCCGGATAACTGCCCGGCGATGCGTGATGCCACTTCGGAGATCCGCCCGAAGCGGCCCACCGCGTTGTAACGCGCCGAAATATCAGGATAAGCCAGGTGGAAGACATAAAACTCATCCTCTCGTCCTGCGCGTCTGGCTTCGGCCCAGGTTCGCATCAGTAAATCGGCATCGCCTTTCGGATCAAAGACAATCACCACCTCACCGCGTCGGATATCCTGGGCGATAAACAGTTCTGCCAGCCGGGTTTTGCCGACGCGGGTGGTGCCCATCACCAGGGTGTGACCGACGCGCTCACCCAGCGGTAACGTCACCCCGGTTTCTTTCAGCTCAATCCCGTGCAGCAGGCTGCTGCCACCGACCGGCGGCAGGGGGCGAACCGGATTGAGAATATGGTCACGGGAGAGCAGGCGGGTCAGGGCCGGGAAATGATGCTCCCCCCATTTTTCCAGCCTGCGAGCCTGACGGTATAACCAGCCGGGCTGAATATAGTGCTCGCATTCCGGGCGTCGGCAGGCCAGCAGACGCTGGGTATGCCGGGATTGCCAGCGAAATCCGAGGCCGATAAACAGCGTCCGGTGACTTAACGGGATTTGCTGGCTTTTCAGGGCATAGCGGGGCAGGCGGCGAATATTGCGGCGGTAGCGCAGGACAGTCAGCCCCTGTCGTCCCCGGATGCAGGCAAACAGGAAAAATCCGCCCGCCAGAACAACGCTGACGGATGGTGACAGCATCAGCGCCCACGGAGCCGCCAGGCACAGGTATCCCGCCGCCAGCGCGGTAATGGCACTGTACAGCTCCACCGCCGGGCGCAGCAGGGTCTCAATGACGTGGCGGTTGCTCATTGCGACAGCCCGCTTTCGGTGATGAGCACCGGATACGTGGTCAGTTGCAGACGTTGCGCCAGATCCTCACCGCTGACCGGTAGCAGCGTCAGACCGGGAGCCTGCTGGCGCAGGTTATCCAGTTGTCCTGCGGTGGAAACATTGACCACCAGTCCGGTGGCATGAAGGGCGAGAAGCTTCTCTTTACGCTGTTTCAGCCAGCGTACCGACAGGGGATCGACGCCGATTAAAAACAACGGCGAAAAGCCGGGCAGTGACAGTGGCCGGGGCTCCAGCTGTCCGGGATGCAGATGAGGTGAAGTGACGGGGAGCACATCCTGTTCAGTGAAAGCGGTCGGGCCGGAAGGCGCTGGTGATGGATTGTTGCTGTCCGGCTGAATGGCTTCATACAGTGGCGCAGTGGGTTCTCCACCCAAATCACCGACCACGGTGAGTTCCGCCGTGGCCTGAAAGGCCGGTCCTGACAGAATCAGCAGCAGCGCAGGAAATGTGTTTTTCATGATGTCATGCTTTCCTTCTTTCATGAGGACAACAGCTTTTGCAGATAACGAGTGACTTTCTGGCGATAGCGCCTGGCGGGTGGCCCTCCGGCAGGATGGTGATAGCGTCCGGCGGCATGCAGCCAGCTGTGCTGTTTATCGAAATGTTCCCGTAACAGACGTGCTGACACATGCAGGTTCAGGTACGGATCGAGTGCATCGCAGGGGGTGGCGAAGAACTGCCCGTTCCAGCCGATATTGATTTGCCCCAACCCGGCATCAATGCGCCGGGGATCGCGGGTGCGTAAAAACTGGTTCAGGGCGATACAGGCCTGCTGGCGGGTGGCATACTGATACGCCCGGCCACCGACATTGAGGGTCCAGGGCCAGGGATGAATGCCGCGGGAAAGCTGTGTGCCGCTTTCGGTCAGGGCGACGGCATAGAGCAGTTCAGCGGGAACGCGCGCCCGCTGAGCCACCTGCTGGTAGCCTGCCGGGATCCGTGGTGCCGCCAGGCAATTCAGGGCAGGCAGCAACAGTATCAGGGGGAGGTAACGATTTGCCATTGCCCCTCCTGTTGTTCCAGTACCGCAGGGATCTGCCCGCCATCGAGCTTTTGCCAGCGTCCGGCATCGTGGTTGAGTGTGATTTCCCGCGCTTTGACCCGCTGTGGATCGATGTGCTGCGTCAGCGCCCAGCGCCGCAGACGGGTATCATCGTTCTGGCTGCCAACCAGCCAGATATCCAGCGGGTGTGCCGAGTGCAGCAGGGTTTTCAGTCGTGTATCACAGGGCGGGCAGTTCTCCCGCACAAAAACGGCCAGGCGGCTGGTCGGGGAGAGCGTCGTCTGACGGTGAGCATCCGCCACCGGCATCAGTGACGGATAGCGTCGTTTCCACGCGGCATCGTACGCCCTCTGAAAGGCCAGTTCTTTCTCCACCCTTTGAGACTCTTTTTCCACCAGAAGATCGGCGTATTTGCGCCGCTCTTCATCGTTGTTTGCTTCCACACCCAGTGTGGTCAGTGGATCGAGCCCGGGCGACCAGATCCCGCGTTCGCCCTGGCGGAGTTGCAGATAACGACTCCATTCCTCCCGGCTCAGCCCCCAGCTTTGTGCCTGTTGTTCAGCACTGAGCGTTTGTTCTGTACTCTGGCGCGTTACCGTCGTGGTTTCAGTCGCAGCCAGTACGTTCAGGCTGAGACAATAGAGGGGAATGGCCAGTGATAATCTGTTTTGCATAATGACCCCCTCAGACAACCGGAGCCGGTTGCCAGCAGACGGTTCGGCTGACTTCGTCAGTGGTCATTATCCAGGCGCTGCCTGCGATGGTCTGCAATGCCCGTTCCACGCGTACCGGCCCCATCCGGCGCTGGGCATCAGGCAGCGGACTGCCATAGAACAGCTTCATCGTTGTGGTGACGGGCAGACAGAGGCCATAGCCGCTGCCATTCAGCCAGCCCTGAATTGCTTCTTCACGCGTCAGGCGACGGTGGTATTTTCCCGGTGCAGGGAGCGTGCGGGTAATTATCTGCTGCAACGGGAAGCGCAGCGCCTGCGATGGCGCAATATCGACCAGCGTATAGCGCGCGGTATGCACCCGCTCTTTCGCCTGTACTTCAGGAACCGGTGGTGTACCGGGACAGGGAACAGACGGCGCGGGTGGGGCGACACAGCCGGACAGAAATAGCAGGCTGAATGGAATGAATTTTTTCATGATGTGGGCTCCCTTCAGAAGAAATGTGAGGAGCAGCATGCGGTTGTATGGCGGTGGATTCAGCAGGAAAACCAGAACGGAGAAAAAAGAAAAGGCCCCGATACCGGAGCCTGCTGCCTGAAATCCTAAAATGCGTGGCTGAATCCCAGCATACCGGCCCACGGCGACTCAACGCCGTCGCCTTTCTCATATTGTGCGCTGGCGGTCAGCCGGGTCTGCGGCGTGATAGTGGCACTGAGGCCGAGCTGGTAACTGCCCCGAACTCCGGCACTGTCATTGTTAAAGGTGTCTTCGTTTACCCGAACCTCATTGTTGTGGACGAACTCCTGCTCCAGCGAGACTTTTATCCAGGGGGTGAACGTTGCGCCCCGTTGAGCGACATTATGCTGGCTGAGCCACAGACCGGCCTGCGCCAGTGCTGATTTTGCGGTGCCGGGACGGGCCTGCATGCCGTTGGATAACCGGTAATCATCGCCCTGCGCCGTAAAGCCGCTGAAGCCGATAAATGGAGAGAGCGTGGTGCGGGACAACTGAAAATCATAGCCGGTCGTCAGGCTACCACCGATACCAGGCGTGGTATAGCTGCCATCCGCCAGTCCTCCGGAGCTCATCCGTGCAGTGAGGTGCTGATTGAATATATTGCCCTTCAGTACCCCATCCAGCCAGAAGTGGCTGCGGTCATAATAGCTGCCGTACAGCGCGGTACTGTAGCTGTCCACGGATCCGTCGCCATCATTGCTCAGGTCGAGGTCTGAACGGCTATAGCTGCCGGAAACGCCCAGGGTCAACGCCCCTGAACGGAGCGGCATTCGGGTGTCGTAGCCCAGTACCACACCGCCAAGCATCTGGCGATAGGTGGCGCTACCAGTGCGGTTGACATCGAAACGGTTGCTGAGTGCCTGCATCCAGAACTCTCCGTCATGAGGACGGGGGCGTACCACATCCAGGCGGTTGTGCAGGGCGGCAATTTCGGTTTGAAAGATAGTCGGGGCGACGTTCGCCAGCGCCAGCACGGCATCGGTGGAGGGCGTCGGCGTAGGCGTGCCGCCCGGCGTCAGCGACCAGTTACCCTGACCATCCGGCGTCAACTGGTATTCCCAGGTGCCGATATCCACCTGCTGGCCCGGATTAAGCAGGCTGAACTGCG
This sequence comes from Citrobacter amalonaticus, assembly GCF_037053465.1. Lineage (GTDB taxonomy): Bacteria > Pseudomonadota > Gammaproteobacteria > Enterobacterales > Enterobacteriaceae > Citrobacter_A > Citrobacter_A amalonaticus_H. Next base: position 61,576 of record NZ_JBALIF010000013.1, on the reverse strand, counting down.
CATCACCCCCGCTGGTATGCACGATTTGCAGTGACTGATTATCCTGCGGTGATTCGCCGGTGTCGGCTATCAGGATGCCGAAATCACCGTTTGCTTCCCCGGAGACGTTAATCATATCCCCCTGTTTTCCGGCGATATCGGTGTTCATATAAAAATTGCCACTGCCGGACAGTGTGCTCAGATTGAGTGTGGCGAAAGACGCCGAATCGAAGTAAACGCTGCCATCGTTCATGCCGAGGCTGTCCAGCGAGTAACTGTGACCAGCGGTTGAGGAGGAATTATTTAATACCAGGTCGCCTGCCAGCGTCAGGTTGGCACCGGATGTCTGCGCGCCTTCGCTGAGGGTCAGTTCGCCGCCGCTTTGCACATCACCGCTACCCGTCAGGGTTGCCTGGTCACTGATATACATTGAGCCTGCCAGCCAGAAGTTATCCAGCGACCCCTGGTTGATTTGCACGCTGCCGCCGTCTTCGACCCGCAGGTTACTGCTCTGCCCGTTGCCATCCAGCAGGTATAAACCACCTGACTGAATTAGCGTACCCTGATCAATACCGCCCAGGTTCTGCATCTCACCGCTGACCACGCTGTTGACGGCAGTACCGTAATACCAGTCAGTGGACGTGTCAGTGACAGAGTCATAATGCCGGGTTCCGGTGACCAGCAACGTTCCCCCGGCATCCACCTGGCTGTTTTCACTGGTGCCGCCATTGGTGACCTGCTGTTTGCCACCGTTCTGGATCTCCGCATTACGGGAAATGCCCGTGTCGCGGGTTTCATACTGCTGGTTCCAGCCGGTATCCAGCTCGCCGCCAGCCTGTACGACAGTATTCTCATCGACACCGTAGCGGTTAACCATCTCGCCGCCGTTACCCACGGTGGTCTGCGTGGTAAATCCGCCCTGTGTGGCGTCTTCAGTGCCATTGGTGCCTGCATTGATATAAACCTGGCCGCCATTATCCACGGTGGTATCCGTCGCGGAGCCGTTGATTTGCAGATAACCGCTCTGTGTGACATACGTTTGTTCAGTTTGCCCGCCGGGCAGGGAATACAAAGTGCCCCCGTCAGTGACCGTAATTCGTTCAGTTTTCCCGCCGGTATTGATATCGCTGTAGCTCCCGTTTCCGGTGACGGTGGAATCGGTCAGTGTGCCGTAAACCTGTTGATCGCCCTGAGTGCCGTCAATGGTTTCGCCGGAAACCGTAGTACCGGCGCTGACTTCAGAGGTATAGGCTGCCCATCCTGGTAACAGGATGGGCAGCAGGCAGAGTGGTAAGAGATGGATAATAAGACGTGGCATTGTTTTCTCCCGGCATTATCTGGTCGGAAGATTGAAGCGGTGAATAACAAACAGAAACAGAGGATATTGATAATCGAATGAAAACATTAATTATGGCGGCAGGAGGATAATTCTCTGAATGGCAAGTTATTGTGAAAAATAAAGGAAGCGGTAAAGTTCTCCGCGTCAGGTTTATTGTTGCCAAAACGACGGTGGAAGAAACCGTTAGCCGTGGCATAACTGACATAATAATTACCGGCCTGTGTTTCCAGCCAGGCGGCGCTGACATGGTATTTATCAGCCAGACGGGTAAGTTCAGTCAGAGAGAATCCGTGCTGTACAGCAAGCAACAGCATGTGGCCGACAGCATTTTTTTCTTCGTCAAAAAGACTGTTCAGTTCAGCCTGTAATTCCGGGGGAATGACTGTCATTGATATTTGCTCCGGTAATTATTTTACGGAAGGATTAATACGACAGGGACACTATCTGCATTTCCACCTCAGCGGTCTGGTTACAGGGCTCTGCCGGACTGTCGGCATCCAGTAATATCCAGTAGCGCCAGTCAAGCGGTTTACGGGCAATCCGGATATAATTCAGGAAACTCTCGGCCAGTTCATACGTCGGAAACAGCAGATAGTGATCGAACCGACTCCAGGGATCGTCAGAAACATTGGCGTAATACAGGCTGACATGAAAATATTCAGTATATTTTCCGGTATCGGGATCTTTGAGCGAATGGCGCATAACAGTGAAATCGCGGATCATAGTTTATTCCTCTGGTGTTATGGGGGAGTGTAATGATAGTTTCCGGTCCGGAGAGACTCTCTGTTTGCAGGAAACCACAGAGATAAAAAGGCGCTGTCTGCGACAGCCAGTTGCCGGGTAAGTAAAACAGGGCGGGGAGAGGAAAATAATAAAGAACTCATTTTTGACTAAATAAAAAAGGAAAGCGCCGGAGAACGGCGCTGGCAGGGATGAGCCTGAAAGAGAAAACAGAATAATGTGAACAAATCCCCGGATTCTGCCGAACTGGCAGGACCGATCCGCGTACGGGGAGACGGATCGATAACATGGCGCTTTTTTATCAGCACAAACGGCTCCGTTTTTTTGCCGGTCGGCCCCGGCGCAAGGCAGGATGTCACTATAGCCATGTGCGGGTAATATGCCGGATTTGATAAGGCAGGGGATCGGTTAATTCAAAACCGGAAAAAAAGAAAATAAGCGTGCCGGGATTATTGCCGGGCCTGCTCCACCATTTTGCTGACCCACATGGATTGTTTCTGTAAAAACAGCGCCAGGGGTAATTTACCGCCGGCGATTTCATCCAGCGCCTGTTCCCACAAAGCAGTCATCCCCGGATCTTTCACGATATCCGGCAGCATCGCCATCAGCGTGGTGGCGCTGCGGGTGGCGATCAGGTGGCGTTTTTCCCGACGGATATACCCGCGTTTCAGCAGCGTTTCGATGATGCCTGCGCGGGTGGCTTCGGTTCCCAGCCCCGCGCTTTCTTTCAGGCGCTGTTTCAGCTGTTCGTCGTTAACAAACCGGGAGGCGTTTTTCATTGCGGCAATCAGCGTTCCTTCGGTGTAGTGCGCTGGTGGGCTGGTTTTTAGCTCCCGGATATTTGTACCGGTAACAGGACATTGTGCATTTTCCGCCAGTTGCGGCAGTGAATGCTTATTATCATCTGCCTCACTTTTATCTTCGCTGAACAGCATCTTCCAGCCAGGTGTGACCACTACGTTTCCGGCTGCCGCCAGCATATGCCCGGCGCATTCCAGCCGTATTTGCGTGTTATCCACCTCATACAGCGGCAGAAACTGTGCCAGATAATGGCGGCGGATCAGGTCATAGACGCGATGTTCATCCTCGCTCATTTTGCTGATATCCACGGGCTGTGTGGTCGGGATAATAGCGTGGTGAGCGGTAATTTTGCTGTCGTTCCAGATGCGGGATTTTTGCTGAATATTACACTGCGCCAGGAAGGGGTTTAATGTCGGGTCAGTTTGTTGCAGCGCGTTGAAAACCTGTGGTACTTCGGCCTGCATGGACTGCGGAAGATATCCGCAGTCGGTACGTGGATAGGTTGTTGCTTTGTGAGTTTCATACAGGCTCTGGGCGATATCCAGTACCTGTTGTGCTCCCATCCCCCATTTTTTAGAGCAAACCTGTTGCAGAGTGCCAAGGTCAAAAGGCAGAGGCGCGGATTCTTTGATGCGCTTTGTTTCTGTGCTGATGACCCGGGCTTGTCTGGTACGACTGATCTCCGTCGATGCCCGTTGCAAAGCTGACTGATTAATGCAACGGCCTTCTTCATCGCATATCATTTCTGGTGCCAGCCACTGTGCCTGAAAAGGGACATTTTTCCCGGTGAGTGCGACGGCCAGCGTCCAGTAGTCATGGGGGATAAAGCTGGCAATCTGTTTGTCAAGGTCAACAATCAATCGTAACGTCGGTGTCTGTACACGACCGACTGAAAAGATGCCTTTCTGGCCCGCTTTTTGTCCTTTCAGAGTATACAAGCGGGTGAGGTTCATGCCGACCAGCCAGTCTGCGCGGGCGCGTCCCAGCCCTGCCTGATACAGTGATTCTGTCGCTTCACCGGCTTTCAGCGAGTCCAGGGCTTTGCGAATACTGCTCTCATCGAGTGCTGATAACCACAGCCGGGATACTGGCCCCCGAAATTTGCAGGCCTCCAGAATTTCCCGGGCAATCATTTCGCCCTCGCGGTCAGCGTCGGTGGCAATAACAACGGAAGAAGCTTTCTTCAGTAGCTTCTGAATAATGGTAAATTGCTTTTTTGTCGCAGGCTTCACCGCGACTTTCCATTGCTCCGGAATAATGGGCAAATCTGTCAGCAGCCATTTTTTATATTTGATATCGTAACTTTCAGGCTGCTCCATTTCCAGCAGATGACCAAATCCCCACGTAACAATAATATCCTTGCTGGTAAGACATCCATCACCGCGTTGCGTTGCGCCCAGCACTTTTGCAATATCCCGTCCCTGAGACGGTTTTTCACACAAAAATAGTTTCATTATCGCTCCTGAAAAAAACGGGCATCAGGAGATGATGCCCGAACGGGTTGGGAACCCCATGTGGTACGGGAAGGAAATGCAACATCAGAGTAATGAGGGGCGTGTTATTCAGACAGGGGAAACTGTTTTCCGGGAAACAAGTTAAACCGGGAAGACTCAGATACGGGACCATGCCACCTGACGGGCAAATTTGACCAGTTCAGGGTGGTACAAATGAAGCTCAAACGCGCCGACTTCCGACCAGCGGTGAATACGTACCGTATTTTCGTCATAGCCGCAATCGACAAGCCACCAGGTCAGAAGTGCGTCAAAATCAGTAATTAATTCGTCAATAATATAGGCCTGGTATTCAGCCAGAAATTGATTGTTTTCACGTTCAGTACCTGAATGTTCTGTTAATGACTGTTCCATAAATAACCTCATCGTTAATAAAAAGTGTGGGTGGTTTCCGCAAAAGCAGAAACCACCCGCAGTGAGTGGATAAGAAGAGTGAGAAGGTAACGGGAAGAGGGCGTTATGCGGCCAGTTGCTTCGCGAGGGCAATTTCAACAGAGTCGCCGTCAGAGTTGAGAATATCCAGTCCGGATTCAGGTACATCACCAGCGGTGCTTTGCGCCACGGTGATTTTCCGTGCCATCAAATCCAGGCAGGCCATCTGGGAACTTCCGGCATAGCCGAGATAAATAATCCTGACCGCCTGTTTCTGGCCGATACGCCAGGAGCGGCGGGCGGCCTGCAACAGCGTGTAGACGTTAAAGCCAGTCTGCATAAACACAATGGTCGGAAATTCCAGCAAGTCCAGCCCGGTTTTTACCAGCTCAGGGTTGGTGACAATGACGTCAATCCCTCTGTCCACCTGCTCTGCCACCCAGTCCTCCCGTTGTTCAGGCGACACGGTGGCGCGCAGAACGGCGGTTTTCAGTCCGGCCTGCGTCAGCAGGGCTTTCAGTCGTGAGGTGGTATCGCGGGTGCCGCTGTAGGTGGAGTATGCCAGCACCTTCCGGCCTGTTGCTTTCTCCTCCAGACAGATGTTTATCAGTTCCCGCTCTTTCGGAGTGGCCTGCATATCGGCAAACAGCGACGGGACAAATGCCAGCGTGGCGCGGGTACGTGGATGCTTCACCGTCTCCGGGCGGAAACAGCACTCCGGCCAGGCCAGCAGGACATTGAGCACCACGCCGAGCAGCGTGTTATCACGTTTGGCCAGTGCCTGGCGCAGCAGGGTGGTCAGTGTGCCGGACAATCCCTGATAAGCATCGCGTTGTCCTTCTGTCATTGCGACTTCCCGGAACTCTTCCTGATAGGGTGGCAGCACGCCGCTTCCCAGGTCTTTGAGCTTCAGAAAGACGGTATAGGGCAGCAGGCAGCGCAACACGCCTTTGGGGCCGAACCCCGGCGCTTTTGAGACGCGGGTTGAGGTTTTTTTACCCTTCGCGGTTTTATGCACTTCGTCGTTGCTTTCAGAGATAATCTCCTTCAGTACGCCGTGGTCGCGCATAAACTGCATGGCGGCGGCAGTCAGACTGCCGTTGCGTCCGGGTTTATAGCCCTCTTCGAGCATGCGTCGGGTGAGGATGCGGAAAAGGAGATAAAAGAGGTCATCCGCGTAGCCCCCCATCAGCGTACCGGTCAGCAGGAGAATTTTCCGGGCATGTGACGCGAGAACGCCCATCGCCTGGCCCTGAGCGGACGAACCGCCTTTGTATTCATGCCCTTCATCCACCACCATCAGATCGAAGGTGTTTTTGGGTAAATAACGCTTGATATACTCGCTGGCCTGGTAATTCCCCTCGCCGAAGCCGAACTCCATGTTCGCCATTGCGCGCTCCATACGCTGTGCCTGGCGGTCGGAAAAGACCATTTCGCCACCTCCGTCCATCAGATTAATAAACTCGTACAGATTGTCGCCCAGCATGGAGGCCAGAAAGTCGGTTCCGAAGGTTGAGGTCAGCTTCTTCGCCGTCGCATCGCCAATTGTCGGGATACGTTGCAGCGCTTTACTGACCATCCGGGCCTGCAAATCCCCTGAGATGACGCCCGGGCGCATCAGCGTCCACAGTGGTGTGCGGCAATGGGAACATTTGCGGTTTTTCTCTTCAAGTCGGATAAGGCTGGCCGGAAGCCAGTTACCGTCAGTGTCGGTAATACGCCGCCCGCAGTCCGGGCAGACGGCAAACGGGATTCCCCCCTGACGGCGGGTGGCAAACGCGGGTCGCCAGTGATAACCCATGCGCATCCGCACCCGACCCAGAATAAAAAACTCGGGGCCGGTGGCGGGCGTATGGAACTGTTCGCGCAGGGCCATCAGTTTTACCAGCGTGTCAGGGCCGTTAAGTACCCAGACGCGGGCGTTACTGACCGTTTCCAGTATTTCCCGACGCCATTTGTAGACCAGATGCGGCGGAGAGAGAACCAGCGTGCGGCGGTAGCCTTCCGGGTACAGCACGGCGGCGGTAGCGATAGCTAGTAGCGTCTTTCCGCAGCCCATTTCACCATTGATGATGGCGGCATGTTCACCGCGATCGACAAGAAGTCGCGTAACTGCCTGCACAACCTCAGTCTGTGCCGGAAAGGGCGGGCGCTTTAACGCATCCATGACGGACTGGCGTCTGATGTCAGGTATGCCGTCGTAGACAGGGGGATTAGAGCGGTTTAGTGAGTCGAGCAGACTGTCGCCAAATTCGTCAATAAAGGCGTTCAGCGGCAGAACGGTGGGTTCAGGAACTGAGGATGATAGTTGATTTGTGGTCATGGTCATATTCCTTAAAAAAACGGGACAGACCACGCCCCGGCGGGGATGCTGTCCCGCGAGGGTGAATACAGAGGGTGAGTTATGCCAGTGGCAGAATAATGAGCGTGATTCCCGCTCTGGTTGTGATCCAGATGGTTATGTCGGGAGTAACCTGATGGACGGATAAAATGTGGCCGTTACCCTTTTCAAGTGATTCGATATTTCTGGCCCTTTCGGACTCGCTGATATCGCCCCAGTCACCGTTCAGATGTTTATGGACAAAGGGGCCGAAGTTAATCCCTTGTGCCATCAGGGACTCGACAGTCGGAGTGACGCGTACTTCGGTTGAGTGAACTTTAATCATAAGACTGTCCTCTGGATTGAGAAAAGGATTCAGGCATGAACGGAAATAACGGTTTCACTGCGGTCTGCGCAGGTGCTTATTACAACCATGCGTATGCCGCTGTAAGGGTGAAAATAACAGGACAGCAAACTATTGTTATATTCCAGTGCATATCTGTTGGTCAGGCGGGCTTTACGGGGAATATCACCCCAGTCTGCCGTCGTGTGCCTGCGTAACAACTGTTGCAGTGCATCTGAGCTGAGTTTGTTATCATCATCATCCAGCAGAATATTGCCGCAGGAGAACGATGTTTTGTGCGTAAAAGCCGGAAGGTTAATAAGGCGAAGTTTCATGATGAAAAATCCTTAGTCTGTTCATTCAGCAGGTGAGTTAATTCATTGCAAATCAGCGAATGGAGAGTAATTCACCAAAAGTGTCTGCACCGGGTGTCATATCCCAGGCGGAAATTGCCGGAATAAACTGGTCGGTCATCGTGATGGTTTCACTGATATTCCCGTCATCATCTTCGGTGAATTCTGTTTTGCGGTCCTTCACCTTGTAGGTGTCGCCGCGTACAACCAGTGTGCGGCCAGCTGGTGAAGTAATAACACCGGTGATCGCGCCAGCAGCAAGCGCCAGTGCCAGATGCCAGCGGGAAAGCTGACAGGCCGGAGGACGGGGGAGCTGGGGCTGAGCGCAGAGTTGTGTGGAGAAGGAAGGCCAGAGTCCGTTAACACGCTGAATTTCCTCAGCAAGCTGTACCGGTTCTATTGTCACCCGGTAGAAATGTTGCAGCGCCTGCCGGGCAACGGGAACGCGGTAAGGTACAGACCAGGCTTCGGGTAACGATACGGCGGTTTCATCACCTTTTCCGACAGCGACTAATGTCTGATAAACCTGTTTGACACTGGCGATATCCTGTCGGTGCTGGCGAATACGCCGCCCGAACAGCACCACCTGTTTAAACTGATCCGTTGCCGCAGAAAATATCTGCACATCCGCCAGGCTGTTTGCCAGCCAGCCGGAAAATTCCCTGTCCAGGGTGTAATACGGTACGATCAGCACCAGAATGCCGTTGTACATCAGGCTGTCTGTCGCGCGCCGGTAGAATTGTTTCTCCAGCCGGGCGCGACCCTTTTTATCTGCAACAGGTTCGTTGTCTGTAACCAGATCGCCATAGGGCGGGTTGAGAAACAGTAGCGAAAATGCCTGCTGCGAAATAATGGTATCCATTAAATCACTGTGCAGCGTGATATCAGCCATCGTAGCGCAGTGAGCGGCACGTTCAGCATCGTATTCCACGGCGTAAGCCTGAGCCTGTTCGCCCAGGTGGCAGGCGATTTCAGTGATGGCAACGCCCTCACCGGCACAGGGATCAAGTAAGCGAATGGCACCATTTGTCTCTTCAGGCGCCAGTGCCGCAAGGATACGCTCCAGCGTGGCTTCATCGGTGGGAAAGTAGCCATTGCGCACGAAATTGCGCGCAAGGCGGGGAAACATCAGAGCCATAGTGTGTTTTCCTTAAAAAAGAATGAGAAACCGGAACGTACCTGTGCGACAGGTACGTCCGTGAGAGCCATCAGGCGGCGCGAAGGGAGTGATGACTGACGTCAACAGGACGGGGCGTGGTGGGCAGTTCCCCGGTGATAATGGCTTCACTGATTAGCGAAGTTAGCCGGGCAGTGTCCAGTACAAGCTGCCAGCCAGCGAGATCGCCATATCCCGATAACGGGACCAGCATCTGTGATGCCTGCAGCAGGGTGAGGATCCTGTCACGCCAATGTGCCAGCAGAGGCAGTGTGGTGGTTTCATTCAGCAATGCCCAGGCACGCTCACACCAGTGCGGATCGTCGCGCTGAAGCAGCAGAAAAGCCTGGCCGTTTGCCCGGTCGGGGACGCAGCAGCGTTTATCAAACAGCCAGAGATTCACCAGCGTACCGAAGCGGGTTTGTGGGTGCCGGGAGGAGAATTTATCCAGATTGCCGGTACCAGGGAACAGCGAATGCTCGTGGAGGGCATCATCGATTAGCGTCAGTTGCGACAGTGCATCTTCATTTTTGAGCGTCAGTCGCGCCAGCAATTCCTGAATGGCCGTATCCCGGCCCCACAGGGAAAGAAACACCAGTGAGCGACGCTCATCACAGACGTAGCCATCTGCCATGATGTGGGGGATTTCGTTAAGTTGAAGCAGTGTTGTCACGGGAAAACTCCTTAAAAAACGGGGTTTTCCCAGCCGGGAAAACCCGACAGTGGGTGAGTGATATCTGGTTCAGGGATCAGTGCAGCGTGGCGTCGGCAGCCGGAGCTGATTTGACAAAGTGTTGTTCCTGCGCGATGAAATCATAGCCCAGTTGGGTCAGCCGGGCTTTCTGCTGGCGCAGTACCTGGCGGGACACGGTGGCATCCAGTTTTACCACATCCCCCAGCGGCCAGAGTGAGCCAAACAGGGTCTGATCCCCCGCTTCCTGTTCAGCAGGGCTGGGTACGGTAAATTGTGGGCGCTTTGTGCCTCTGGTGTCAGGCGTTTTTTCAGCCGGAGCCGACTGTGCTGCCGGTAAATCAGCCTGTTCCTGCGCCGGTTTTGCCGGAGCGGGTGTTTCTTCTTCCATCGGATCGTTTACTGGTGGAATGACTTTGCGCTCATCATCCGGCGTCAGGTCGTTGTTGCTGGCAATCTTCATGGCATCCAGGCGTACACGAATTTCAGAACCTGAGTTCGCGCCGTAGCTCCATGAATGCATGAAAACTTTACCGATAATAAACTGGCCTTCATAAGTACCGGCGCTGTACTGTTCCAGTTCCCGATCTTTTACCGAGAAACTGCCGATGCTGGTTTCCAGCAGGCCAACGTTAAAGGCACCGTTGCGGCCATTGATGGTTTTAACCACCAGTTTACCGATGACCATTACCGGGCTTTGGGTACAGGTGTTCATAGCATTAATTCCTGAGTAAGAAAAAGGTAGGCAGGAGAATAAAAACCATCGGTTTCTACTCTCCCGAAAAGGCGTGACCAGGATCAGGCATCGGCAGAAGCATTCTCACCGGGTTTTTCACGGTAAACTTCATGCCCGTTAATTTTAATCAGGGTGATTTTAATCAGACGGCCTTTCAGACCACAGCCGGACTGACCTTTTTTCTCACCTTTCTCGTAGGTGAAGCATTCGGGGTAAATATCACCAATATTAAAGGAGATAAGGACTTTATCTTTACGCGCCAGGGCATCCTGGCAACTTTCGAGGAGTTCAACGGCACGATCGTTATAAACCCGGACATCAATATAGGTATATTCGGGTTCATCGGTGGTGCCGCGTAACGCCGCAATCGTGCAGGCCAGAAACGGCTTTGCCTTTTTGGGCGTCACGGTACGCAGGCGGTTAACATAACCAATACCACGGGTGTGCAGATCAAAGTATTTACGTTCTTCGTTCATGGTGTGTCTCCGGAGGATTAACGCGGCGGAGACATCCCGGCGGGAAGTCTCTCCCGCAGGGGTAAAGGGTGTTGAGGGTTAAAGGATGACGGCGTCATACCGGAGTATGTTGCTCATTTGCAGCCGTATTGAGCATCGGGGTGGGCATAACACTGAAGCGTGGACAGCTTGCAGCCCGGCTGTCTGGGCCCATCGCACGGATGGATTTAAGCAGGCTCAGTAAACAACGATGATCTTTAGCCGAAAAGCTAAAACTGTTTTTCTGTCCGGGAAATTAATAGCCTCAGTAAGCGTCACATACAGGCTGTATTGCGGTGTTACCTGACACGTGTGGTTTTATCCCTGGTTAAGTGTTGCCGACTCTGTTACCACGATATTCAGAAAATTATCTCTTATGGGATCATTTATCCGTGAATTCCAGGCAATACCTGTCTGCCACGTCGTATAGTCGCCTTCCAGAGCCATAAGATTTACCCGTGATGGCAGGATATGCCGGACACTTTCGGGCAAAAGCGCCACGCCATCTCCCGCCGCCACGAGCGCCAGCAGGGTCTGAATATCATCGGCCGCTGCCACTTTTTTGGGAGATAAATGATGCGACGTAAGGAAACGGGATGTCTGTGCTGATAACCCTTCGCCACGGTCTGGTGAAAGCTGAAGAAGCTGGCTGTTTTCAATCAGTTTCAGGACATTCTCTGAACCAGCAGAGCGGTCGGAAGCCACGGCAAGAACCAGTTTCTCTTCTGTCAGTACCTGACTTTGCAGTTTTTCAGAAACAGGCAGACGCACAAATCCGGCCTGAAGATTACCTTCGAGCAACGCCTGGCATTGTACTGTCGAAGGCATATCGTTAAGAAAAACCTGCACATCAGGAAACAAGCTACGAAAAACAGCCACTTTTGCAGGAGCCATTTGAAAGGATGAAATACCAAACCCGAGAATAAGCTTTCCTGCTTTTCCCTTCTGAATATCTCCCGCCTTATTAAGAAATTTTTCATAGCATTTCAAAACTTCGCGGGCTTCCGGAAGCAATTGCTCTCCTGCGATAGTCAGTCTTGCACCAAGCCGGTCACGCTGAAAAAGAGTGACGCCGCAGAGATATTCAAGCACCTGGATCTGTTTTGTCAGTGCGGGTTGCGTCACACAAAGTTTTTCCGACGCGGAACGATATCCTCCTGATTGGGAGAGGGTCACAAATGCACGCAGTAGCTTTATATCCATTCCAGTCAGTTATCAAATGAGGAGAAATTCTGATTATACATGCTTATCTTCTGTCTGCTGGAATAAGGCTCCACATTAATGAGGATAAACATCATGGAAATGAGCATTCGGGTGGCTTCTGTTCAGTTTTGCCACCGCGCCAGCGATAAGCCGTATAACCTGGCCGTAATGGAAAAATTCATCGCCGAAGCCTGGCAGGAAAATGTCCAGATTTTAGCCTTCCCGGAAATGTGCATTACCGGATACTGGCATGTTCCCGACCTCAGTAGCCAGGCGTTGAATGCCCTGGCTGAACGGGCAGACAGTAGCCCCTCGCTGGATATCATCACCGGGTTTGCGAAAAAATATCACATGGCCATCGGTGCCGGGTTTATTGAAAAAGGTGCTGATGGAAAACTATATAACGCTTATGCCGTCTGCATGCCTGACGGTGAGCGACATATACACCGGAAGTTGCATGCGTTCGAACATCCGGATATTGCCCGGGGTAATGACTTTACGGTCTTCGACACCCCCTGGGGAGTACGCATTGGGATCCTTATTTGCTGGGATAACAATCTTGTTGAAAATGCACGCATTACCGCGCTGATGGGAGCCGATATTCTGATTGCCCCGCATCAAACTGGTGGGACGAATTCACGCAGTCCCCTTGGCATGAAGCCTGTTCCGGTCAGTCTTTGGGAAAACAGGCACAGGGATCCGGAAGCACTTAAATCGGCATTCCAGGGGGACAGTGGGCGGGGCTGGATAATGCGCTGGTTACCTTCACGAGCACATGATAACGGATTTTTCATCCTGTTCAGCAATGGCGTAGGACTCGATAATGGCGAGGTCCGTACAGGTAATGCCATGATTCTTGATCCATATGGAAGGGTTGTCAGCGAAACGGACTCATTCCAGGATGCGATAGTATTTGCAGATTTGGAGCTGGAGTTATTATCTATGTCTACAGGGCGACGGTGGATTCATGGACGACGGCCTGAACTGTACAATATTTTGAGCGAATCTCAGGGCTATGAGCGCGATGCCAGAACGGCAAGGTTCTCAGAGGATATCCCTTCTTTCAACGTTGGAGGGGATGAAGGGAAAGATCAATAAATTCACAGGTTCAAACAACGTATCTTCGCCCGTAGGTGCGTTGTCTTTAACATCTGACTACCTTTATGAAAGACTGAAATAGTGAATTCATGAAAAATCCCCTGCCATAAAATGACAGGGGATACGTGTTACTTACTACGGGAACTCATTCTGAACTGTGTGGGCGTAAAGACAACCAGGAGATCCCTGTTGTTATCGACCACGTCACTGAGTGCGGCGTTGTCTGATTCTATCGTTTCGCAAAAGTCATCACCGCCGCAGATCTCACGCAGGTTTTCGTACCAGTCATCAAATTCAGCGCGATCCGGATCAAAGCCCTCTGCATAAGAGAGCGTTAATCGTTTTTGCGTTTGCGGATCGAAACCACCGTCTTCTGACATCATATAAAGACCGTGATCTTTGACAAGAAGAACCGGACAATGGTTTTTCCTTGCCTCAAGAATAACAGGGATGAGTGTTTCAGCTTTGAAGGTGACACTACCAGTATGTTTTATCATGATTATTTCCTTTATCAGGGAAGTTATTCAGTCGGAGAAGATAAGATCCAGTTCGTATATTTGCTGATGCAATGCAGAGCAGGTTTTTCCGGCAGTTCGTAATATCTGCCCGGCAAGACCATGCGTCAGACTGGTGCTGTTCCAGCGATATTTTTGCTCCAGCAGTTTTATTCGCTGGTAGAGTTCATGCATATCATTCGACAGTGCGGCAATATCCTGCCGCAACTCGTCGTGACCTGAATAATTCATAAGTGGTCCTTTCTCTTTTGTGAAAATTAAACGACGGTACGGCATGCATCTGTTTTCAGTCGTTTGCAGATGTGAGGGAGTGAGCGTCACTGTTGTGGGTAATTTTCAGCTCGTATTACCGGGCGCCCTGCGGGCAGTTAATGCCCTCCCATTGAATGAAAAAAGCAACAGGAGGGGCAGGGGGAACTCATTATTCACGGAGAATAATTCAGTTTATTCGCAGATACCGGTGTAGATGCCGTAACAGGGCTGGCTGTCATTAATTGCCGCGATCTCGTCAAACAGCTTTCCGCCGTGCAGGGAAAATGCCCAGTCCCGGTAGGTATTAATACCGTGGCTGGTGAGTGTGATTTTGCGGATATCCCGCTCCGCTTTATTCGGGTCGCGGGTGGAAGGAAAAAAAGTGGAGTTTCCGCGTGTGGAGCAGTCCGCCACAATCTTCTCCCATTCTGCCACCCGCTGAATTTGTTCCGGGAAGCGCCGGAATATCACGCCCAGCTCTTTTTTACGTGCGTGGATACAGGGCATACAACCGACACGGGAGCAACCCAGCCGGTACAGAGGATTGGGTGGAATGCCATGACGTTTCGCCAGCGCAAAAACCTCATCGTGCGTCCAGTGCAGTAGAGGCCGGTAGACGTGCAGTCCGGGCTGGTTGTCTGCATCCAGTTCCAGCGCCGGGAGTCTGGCGCGGCTTGCGGATTCCTGTGCCCGCACGCCCTGCCAGCTTATCACTTCGTAATACTGAGCCAGTAGCGGTTGAATAAGTTGTTCATCAATGGGGCGGTGCTTCAGTTCGAACGTGCAGAACCGGGCGCGCGTGGAAGGGAAACGCCCTTTAAGCATACACAGGTCAAGAAAGGGAATATCCCGGGGAAACAGTTGCTTCAGCGCTTGCGCAATGCGCTGTTCAGCGTCCGGCACCGAATAACCGTATTTTTTAACTAACTTTTCAGGCCAGACCGTCTGAATATAGGTGCGCTTATTGAGAATGCGTTGCTGAAAATCAGCCCGGACCCGAATAACCGGGCCAAGCTTCTGCTCCAGTAATGTAATATAATCATAAGTATATGGATGTTCATGGCCAATATCGGCAAAGACAACGGTGGCATCAATATTCTTTTCCCGGGCCAGTAACCATAATGCCAGCGAGTCTTTACCACCCGACAGACTGATAACGTGCCGGACTGAATCAGATGAAATAGGATTTTCAGGAAACATAATAATGGCCTCATTGTGATAAATGAGGCTCATTAATTAATGTTCAGAAAGACTCTGACCTGTATTAATTGAATATCAAAAAATAATGGCATCCTGAAGTGATGCCATTATTAATGTCAGTGGTGTTTATTCTTCGGTGTTATTGTTTTCTTCATCTGTATTATTCGGTTTTTCTGCATCAGGTTTACCCAGCATCTGCAACGTCCCGTTAATATCCACCACCACTTCGGTAGACTGGCGTTCTGCGCCAATGCTGTCATTCCATTTTCTTATTTGCAGTCGTCCCTCAAGATAAACCTGCATTCCTTTTTTCAAATGCATTGCGGCAATTTCTGCCAGCTTGTTATAAACCACAATCCGGTGCCATTGTGTTCGTTCTTTGGTTTCTCCGCTCTCTTTATCTTTCCATGACTCTCCGGTGGCGATGGAAAATACCGTGACGGGTTGTTTGTCGGCGGTATAACGCACTTCCGGATCCTGCCCGACAAATCCGATCAGGCAGACCTTATTTAAACCACGCTGGGCCATAATGTTATTTCTCCGGTTATTTTTTTGCAGGGAAGGGATATGCCGCAATATTTTCGGCATCCGTCATTTTTGCTGAGCATTCACGTATCTGGCGCTGAATAAATGTCGTCACCGACATCTGCATATTGAACACGATGCGATCCCGTTCAATCGCGAGCAGCGCATCGCGTACTGCCTGCGGCAGCGAGGCATCCTGCATCAGCGCCAGCCAGGCGGCAGTGCCGGAACGGTTGTTTTGCTGATTGCGCCAGCGCAGAAAGGTTGCACCAGAACGGGCTGGCCCACGGCAAAGGAGTAACGGTAAATATTGCAGGGGCCAGCGCCAGGCGCGATGGAGGATCAAAGTCTGTATCTGGTGCAGGGTCGCCGCCGCCTCTGTTGCATATCGCGCCAGAAGCACCGGCTCCCTTACCCTTAAAAGGCCTTTTAGCGAGCTTTCGTAAGCAAGCCAGTCGGCCCCGGTCAGCGCCCGGTATTCCGTTACTGAATCACTCCTCTGATTCATCGTCTTCCGCCTCTGCGGTAGTCAGCGGTGCCGGGACTGACGTTGTTTCAGCATCATCGCCGGAAGGGATATCTGGTGCAGATTCAGAAAATTCAGACGTTATAGCAGGCGCAGATGACTCATCTTCAGTCTGGCGCAGCGGCGGTGCCCAGGTGGAGCGGCGCGTACCGTCGAAAATATCTTCAGGAACCAGCCCGGCGCTCTCTTCTGCTGCAATGGCTCTGGCATTACCGTCGCGGATATCCTGCCGGGTGACAGGAATACGCCGGTATTTCTGGGCCAGCACCAGAATGCTGCGGATAAGATTGCCGCCGCGCTGACGCAGGTCGTTGAGTTCAACCCGGTTAATCAGCGCCATATGCTGGGCGAGCAGGGCTTTACGCATCAGTTCATCAAAATCCGTCAACAAATAAACTGCGATAAAACCCAGCTGTGAGCTGGCGAAAATCGGGAATCGTGCTGGCTGAATACTGGCGCAGCTTTCCACCGTCATCATTTCCGGTAGCAGGCTGAAGATACTTTTCATACTGTCAATAAGCGCGTTCATTTCTTCGCGTGCAGCCAGCAGACGCTCTTCAATACGCAGCATCCATAAATCGGCGTAGGGGTTATCCGTCAGCGAATCGAGTCTGATAATATTCATCAGATTGAGAAAGCGGGGGATCCCGATAATGCCGTGGATATTCTCTTCCGGGCTGGCCTGTCGTCCGGTCCAGGTGCGGGTGGCAAGATGGGTGTGTAGCTCGATAGTAATGGTGCTGCGTAATGGGCCGCTGGTAAGTATATAGGGGTGTTCAGTATCAGATTCGTTCATGGTGCGCTCCACAGATAAGATGGCAGACGTGGATAAAAATGCACTGGCAGAATCCGGTCAACAACGGGAAATCAGGTACAGAGGATAAAGGATATTTATTAGCTTTCGACGATTGAAATTATGACAACCGAGAGGTAAAACCTTAAATTATTACAGCTGTAATAATTTAAGGTTTTACCTTACAGCTCATATAGTCAGGGACTATCAAAAATATAATCATATGATTTTTATAATGTTACCTGGTCTTGCGACGCAGGGCCTCCTGCCCTGTCGCCATACCAGTTAAGGGCTGCGTTCCCTGGCGAGCTGGCAGTGGATGCACAACCTGACGCCAGGAATCAATTGCCGCCGTTTTTCAGGAATCGACTCTCCACAGTCCAGACAGTAATACTGCGATGGTGTAGGAGACGGCCTTTCCCGGGACTGAGCAATGAGTGTCTGGAGGTATTGTTCGTTGAATGCCTGGTCACGATCAACGTCATCAATCATGGCAGTTCTCCTCCTTTTCTTTCTCACATTGCATGATACGGTTCCATACCACTGTCAGAGTGAGTTCATCAGGGTGTGAACCCGGATGCTCCGGTGACTGCATTTCTTCGGTTATGCGCAGCATGGCATCCAGTGCATCCATAGAATACAGATTGGCCGGGCGCAGTTGCTCCCAGCGTCGCCATATACGGGCATCAATGTCCTCATCGGGTATCTGCGTTCGTCCCTGAGGAAGTGAGATCCCCTGTAACCGGCGGCGGGCACTGATTTCACCGGAAGAGAGGCCAAAGAAGTTATTCAGCAGTTCGATGGACCCGCCTAACTGGATAGCCCGGTGGATCCTGCTTTGCAGCAGGAGTTCCTGCCGGGCCTGTGCAAGGATCTGACGCAGATTCTCATGGTTTACCGTGACGTTCATAAACTGTGCGGATGCGCGACTGAGAACAAACAGTTCATCCAGTGACAGCGCATTGATGGCGTTAAGCTCATCGTAGGTGAAGCCCAGCGCTTCACAGTGGCGAATATTGCCTTCTTTCAGGGCATGCAGGGCATCGGTCAGGACAACAAAATTGAGTGTGGGGATCATGATATTACTCCTTCCTGCTGTTTTTCGTGCAGGCGGCGTAATGTGCGTATCAGCCGGAACAACTGGATCACGGTCATGTCATTAAGCAGAGCGGGTTGGGTGCTGTTTCCCGTCAGTAACTGGTGCCAGACCATCGCTCCCCCCGTCATTTTACCGGCCAGAAACGACAGGATCTGGAAGATAAGTCTGGCGTCTGCGGGGATCGTTTCTTCCGGAGTTGTGATGTCAAATCCGTTGTTTTCTGAAGGGCTAATCAGATTTTCCAGCCCGACAGTGGCGGCTACTTCCCATGCTGTTTGATCGGCAACGGAAGCCAGGCATTCGGGAGTGTCGGACAACGGATCGATTGTCCAGATGATGTCAGGGGCGGTATCTCTGTTGATGTTTTCTCCGGATTGTGGGCGAATACGCTGGTTGTCTTCCGGGGGAGGATTGAAAACAGACTGCTCCTCATGCTCTTTCGGCTCAGTATTTCCATCAGGAGGATCCCGGTGAGCCTGCACGGCTTCCGCCTGGATATCTCCGGGTAAACGGGATTGCTTCTCTTCTGAAGGTGAGGGGCAGGTCCGTTGCTGTGCGACCTCGGGGAGCGTGGGTTCAGCAACACCGAGCAACTGCTGTCGTTTCTGGCTGCGGTTGTCCGTTGCCAGCGCGACGGTATTATAATCAGTATTCAGCGCCTGGCTCATTAATCCGGTCAGCTCATCCCGGAGGTGATCGAACGAGAAACCCGCCAGTGGCCCATTAAAAGGTGACAGCGCGAGAGCGAAAATATCACTAAAAAAGGGCAATCCCGCTTTCCCGGCTGATTGCTGATGCCAGCACTGTTCAGCATTACTGCGTAACAACAGAATTTTTTCGACGCCCAGGCGAGAAAGGCCACCATACAGTACATCCGGGATGTGAGGTAACAGCAGTTCGACGGCTGATTCCATTTTACTGATATCGGACTGCGTAACCGGAAAACCATCATCACGTAATCGCTGTGCCAGTTGGGTTTGTGACAGCACGGCAGCAGAAGCGCGCTGATACAACTCTCTGGCGCGACAGACCCCAAGCGCACGCTCGATGAATGTCAGTGAACCACGCATTTCATTTTCAATCAGATGACCCAGCAGGCAGCACAGATTGCCTTCATCCACACTTTTTTCCTGTTGCCACGGGCGAAAAATACAGGCAACACTGCGGTATCTGTTGTCGCGGGTTTCCTGCCACAATTCATTGAGTATGGCCAGGCGCGTGTTGCCGCCGCCGGAGATGATATAAAACAGTTCTCCCGGACGTTGGGTGATATGCGGAGGGTGCTCCAGTCCCCGTAAGCGAATTGAGGCCTTTATTTTCTCATAATCCGGATTACGGGTGATTCTGGGGTTCATGTCAAACGGGCGTAAATCTTTAAGAGGGACGGTAATCAGCTTTTCAGGGAGATTAGTCATGGTTGTTGCTCCTGTGAGATGGGCGCAACGGTCTCAGGCTGAGTTTATGCTCAATCCATTCGTCAATTTCATTTTCAAGCCATGCCACACTTGCAGGGCCTATCTTAATGGACTGCGGAAAATGGCCTTCTTTCATCCATGCGTAGATTTGTGAGCGATGGAGTCCGGTTCTGGCCTCAACCTGTTTTATGCGCAGTAATTGGTACGGTGCCATCAGTCTCTCCGGTTCAGTCGGATGGGGAGAGCTTTATTACTCGTCAGTCAACGCTGAAAAAAGAATTAAATGAATTTCCAGTATGGGAATTAAAGTGAGGTGCTACATATTTAATTTTGTATTTGTCGGATGAATGTTTTCATTGCTGAAAATCGGCAATGAAAAACATGGTAACGTCTGGCGTGATTACCATTCATCACGTGAATGAAAAATGCATTTTCATCGTGTTTTCAGAATTCTTCATTTTCCTGGAACGGGTTTTGTTACTGAAGGAAAACTGTATGCAAATAATTAATGAGTATTGTGAGCATTTTGCAGGGTTTATTCCTAAAAGTTAATTGGTCCTATTTGGGGTTTTTGCGGAGTTTATTCTGATATGGCGCGGCCTTGCGCCACATTTGTTCAGGCATGATCACTTTTTGTTACTTTTTTCGACATTGAACGGATTCCTGTGAGGAATATTCTTTTCCGGAAGTTCACCTTCTGTTCTGTGCACAGGCAGCCTTTTTAGCTGAAATCGTATGTTGTCTGCCTTCCTGATATCGTTCTGTTTGTTGTGCCTGCCACTGTCCTTTTTTGGACTAAAATTCTGTGTAATGGTTTTGTTTTAGATCATTGATCTGAATCACCGATCTTTCGTAGTTATTTGCTCCATAATGCGATTTGTAAAGGCGTGTCAGTGATGACAGCTGAACATCTGACAGGAAGAGGGTGGATATGGCAAATTCGTTTCAGAATGAGATACCGAAAGCACGCGTTAACATCAAATTGGACCTGCACACAGGTAATGGGCAGAAGAAAGTGGAACTGCCGCTGAAATTACTGGTTACGGGGGATTTCAGTAATGGCCTGGAGCAGCGTCCGTTGTCTGAGCGGGAAAAGGTAGATATTAATAAGAATAACTTCAACAGTGTGTTAGAGAAATTTAACCCGTCGGTCAATATCGCTGTCCAGAATACCCTGGTCGGGGATAACAGCGAAGAAAATATCCGGCTTACTTTTAAAAATATAAAAGATTTCGAACCGGAGCAGGTAGCCAGACAGATCCCACAAATGAAGGCACTTCTTGCCATGCGCAGCCTGTTGCGCGATCTCAAATCTAACCTCCTGGATAATTCCACGTTCCGCAAAGAGCTGCAGACGATTCTACGTGACCCGGCGTTGAGTAATGAACTGCGTGACGAAATTGCCGCGCTTGCGCCAAAAGACTGACGGATAAAATAAGGAAGATGCTGATGTCTGTACAGAATGAAAATGCCTCGTCTGCAGGCGAAACCGTTGTGCTGGAACGTCCGGAAGCAGGGGGCGTTTACGCTTCTTTATTTGAAAAAATCAACCTGAAACCGGCTTCTCACCTGAGTGATATCAATACCTGGCAGGATGAAGCTGCGATGGCGGAAGCTGATGCGAACGAGCGTATCACCGCCGGGGTGCAGGTTTTTATGGACTGCATCCGCAAATCGGGCCAGCAGGTTGAGAAGCTCGACAAAACCTTAATCGATCATCATATTGCCGAACTGGATTATCAGATAAGCCGCCAGCTTGATGAGGTGCTTCATCATCCGGATTTCCAGGCGTTAGAGCGCCTGTGGCGCGGTCTGAAGCACCTGGTGGACAACACCGACTATCGCCAGAACGTGAAAACGGAAATTCTGGATGTCTCCAAAGACGACCTGCGTCAGGATTTTGAAGATTCGCCAGAGCTGATTCAAAGTGGATTATACTGGCATACGTATATTTCTGAGTACGATACTCCGGGCGGCGAGCCGGTTGCGGCGGTGATTTCGGCATATGAGTTTGATGCCAGTCCGCAGGATGTGGCGTTACTGCGTAACATTTCGAAAGTGTCCGCCGCCGCGCATATGCCGTTTATCGGCTCTGCCGGTCCTGCGTTCTTCATGAAATCCTCGATGGAAGAAGTGGCTGCTATCAAAGATATCGGCAACTACTTTGACCGTGCTGAGTACATCAAGTGGAAGTCCTTCCGCGACACCGATGATTCCCGCTATATCGGCCTGGTGATGCCGCGGGTGCTGGGCCGTCTGCCGTATGGCCCGGATACCGTACCGGTACGCAGCTTTAATTATATTGAGCAGGTGAAAGGCCCGGATCACGAGAAATACCTGTGGACCAGCGCGTCGTTTGCCTTTGCCGCCAATATGGTGAAGAGCTTTATTAATAACGGCTGGTGCGTGCAAATCCGCGGCCCGCAGGCCGGTGGTGCCGTGAAGGATCTGCCGATCCATCTTTACGATTTGGGCACAGGCAACCAGGTGAAAATCCCCTCTGAGGTGATGATCCCGGAAACCCGCGAATTTGAGTTCGCGAATCTCGGCTTTATCCCGCTCTCTTACTACAAGAACCGCGACTACGCCTGCTTCTTCTCGGCGAACTCCACCCAGAAACCGGCGCTCTATGACACTGCGGACGCGACCGCCAACAGCCGTATTAACGCGCGTCTGCCGTATATCTTCCTGCTGTCGCGTATCGCCCACTACCTGAAACTTATTCAGCGCGAAAACATCGGTACCACTAAGGACCGTCGTCTGCTGGAACTGGAACTCAACACCTGGGTGCGCAGTCTGGTGACCGAAATGACCGATCCGGGCGACGAGTTGCAGGCATCCCATCCGCTGCGCGATGCGAAAGTGGTGGTTGAGGATATCGAGGACAACCCGGGCTTCTTCCGCGTGAAACTGTACGCAGTGCCGCACTTCCAGGTGGAAGGGATGGACGTGAATCTGTCACTGGTGTCGCAGATGCCGAAGGCGAAAGCGTAGGGCGGAGGCGCGATGAAGACAGTACGACCACTGTGGGGGCGGGGCCAGATGGTCTCGCCACAGCATTTTCAGCAACAGGCGGCGCTTGCCGCCTGGTCTGCCGAGAGTATTGCGCGGATGGGGACGATGAATCCCTGGGGAATACAGAATGCGGAATTTGATACTGCGTTGCTGAAACAGGGGAAACTTAAGGCCAGTCATCTGTGCGTGCGTTTTGCCGATGGCACGTTCATTGATACCGACAATTCCGATCCTCTGCCATCCGTCCTTACGTTACCCGATCGCAGCGAACTGACGGTGGTGCTGGCACTGCCCCATGAACATGAAAATGGCGGCAACTGCCTGCAACCGGAGGAAAAAGCGGAACGTCCGGTGCGCTGGCGTCTCGGCTGGCGGGAAGTGCGTAACCGTTACGGCGACGACAGCCGCCAGATGGCGGTGATGCTGCCGGAACTGACGCTGCGACCGGCGGATGAGGATAACGGTAATTACCAGACGGTGCCGGTGGCCCGTCTGTTTCGTGACAGCCAGGGGAACTGGTCGCAGGACAGTGCCTTTATCCCGCCGCTGCTTGGCGTGCAGGCGAGTCCCTGGCTGACGGAACAACTGGAACAACTGACAGAGCAGCTACGCAACCGGCTGAAACGCCTGATGGCGATGCGCCGCGAGAGTAACGAGCGGATGGCCGACTTTGCGGTGGCGGATGTGTCACTGTTCTGGCTGCTGAATGCGCTCAACAGTGCGGAGCCGGTGCTGGGCCATTTCATGCTTCATCCACAGGTGCATCCCGAACGTCTGTACCAGGCGCTGGCGGGACTGGCGGGCAGCCTGTTGACCTTTTCCCTTGAGCATACCACTGCCGATATACCGGCATACCGCCATGAGCATCTGACGGCGGTCTTTCCGCCGCTGTTTGCCCTGCTGGAGGTGTTGCTGGAAGCCAGTCTGCCGTCACGGGTGGTGGCGATTGCACTTGAGCGTGACGACCGGCGTAAGCGCTGGCACGCCCGGCTGCATGACCCGCGCCTGCGGGAAGAGGCCGATTTTTATCTCTCGGTGCGTTCCCCGCTGCCGGTGGCGCAGCTGCTGGAGCAGTTTCCGGCGCAGTGCCGGACCGGCTGCCCGGACGAGGTTGACCGTATCGTTAACAGCTCTGAGCGGGGTGTACCGCTGAAGGCGATGACGCATGTTCCGGCGGCCATTCCGCTGCGCCTGGAGAATCAGTATTTCACCCTTGATATGACCCACCCGGCGGCGCAGGCGATGCTGGCGGAAGGACATTGCGTGTTTTATGTGCCCGGCCTGCTGGGCGAGCCGGAGCTTGAACTGTGGGCGGTGCTGCGTTCATGAAAACGAATATCGATACTGACGCCCTGCTGGCAGATGCCTGGCTGACGGTCACCGAGCTTCGTTACGGGGCAAGGCTCGCTGAAGGCGAAGGGGAAGTGCTCTGGCAGCGTTGCGTGAACGACATTGAACGGGTGATGAAACAGCTCGAACAGGCGGACGTCAGCGAGGCCAGCCGTCAGCACATTCTCTATGCCTGGTGCGCGCTGCTGGATGAAACCGCCAAGGGACGTGAAGGCGAGGACGATGCCTGCATCGTCTGGTATGACCGTCCGCTACAGGTGAAATACTTTGGCTCTATGGATGCGGGGGGCGAACTGTACGAGCGGATGCGCCAGGTTTTGCGCGAGCCCGCGCCGGATATGGCGGTACTCACCTGTTTTCACCGGGTACTGATGCTGGGCTTTAAGGGCAGTTATTCGCTGAAAGACTCAGCCCGCGAGCAGTTTGTCCGGGCGCTGGCAGAACGCGTGCCGCCGTTTGATTTCGCGCCGGACAGGCCGCTGCTGGCCCCGGTTTCAGGAAGTCACGGGCTGCGTGAATGGCTGCGCCACTGGCCGGTGTGCATCGGGCTGTCCGCCATCGTGGTGGCTGTGTTGTGGCTGGGGCTGAATCACTGGCTTGACGGGCTGGTGACCACGCTGCTGCAGGGAGCCGGAAAATGAGTCTGCGCGGGTCGCGTCTGTTATGGCTGTGGGGCGGGCTGCTCGCGGCGTTGCTGTGTCTGCTTTTCCTGCCGCTGACTGCCGGTGAACGCGGTTTTGCCATTCTGCTGATAATGATGATCGTGATTGCCGGTCTGGTTTCTGCCGGGCGTCGTCCGGGTGGATTACCGGAGGGTGAGCTTGGGCTGAACGACCTGCCGGAAGCGCCGTACCGTCTGCCTGTGGTGCTGGTCTGTGGCGACACGCCGGACTGGCCGGGGGAGGGTGCGGTTTACCGTACTGCGCAGGGCTGCTGGCTGAAGGTTTCCACTGCGCAACTGCAACAGACGGTACGCCATCTGCTTCGGGAGCGTCCGGAACTGGCTGCGCAACTGACGGTAATGGTCTGTGTTTGCCCGCAGCAGCATGACGACGAGACGGTGCTGACGGCACGGCTGCACGAACTGCGCTGGCAGCTTGCGCAGGTACGACGCGATACCCGGCGGACTGTGCCTCTGTTACTGACCAGTTCTGTTGCAGGCGCCTCCGTCACACAGATGCTGTGGCAGTCGCTGCGGGTGGGGGACGCGCCGCAGGTCTGGCAGGCAGATGAGGCTCCGTGCAGCGTCAGTCGCTGGATATCGCAGGATGATGCCGCCTTCCGCACGAGTGCTCAGGTACGGATAAACGCTCAGGCCCGTTTTATCGCGGAGGCGGTATTACCGGCGCTGACCGCAGAATCGCCGGATATGCCGCCTGCTGTGCCTGCGATGGTGTTGTACCAGCAGACACCATCAGTTGCCGCACCGATAATGTCGGACTCTCTGTGGTCGCGCTGGCTGGCCCGCCATACCACCCTGAAGTCGCTTCCGGGCTGGCTGCCCGGCACGGCATCACCGGACGATACGCCATTCCCGGATTTTATTCTGCCACTCCTGCCGCAGGGTGGCGGCATCACGCCGCGCAGCCGTTTCCTGCACCGGGCGTTCTGCCTGTTCACCCTCGCCGTGCTGGTTGCCCTGTGCAGCAGCGCGTGGAACAACCGCCAGTTGCTACACCGGCTCTCCTTTGATGTTGCGCAGTATTACCGGATTGCGATGACGGACACCGCCCCTAAGGCAAACGCGGTGGCCGTGCTGCGTAATGACGCGGCACTGCTCAATGACTGGTCGCGTAACGGCGAGCCGTTGCGTTACGGGCTGGGTCTGTACCGGGGAGAACGGCTGCGTCCGGCGGTGCTGGCAGCCATTAAGACTTATGTGCTTCCGCCGCCACCACCTCCTCCGGTGATTAAGCAGGTAATACAGGGGCCGCAGACAGTGCGCCTCGACAGTATGTCGCTGTTCGATACCGGAAAATGGCAACTGAAACCCGGCTCAACAAAAGTGCTGGTGAATGCGCTGGTCGGCATTAAGGCGAAGCCCGGCTGGCTGATTGTGGTGGCCGGACACACCGACAACACCGGCGATGACCAGTTCAACCAGCAACTTTCCCTGAAACGCGCCGAATCGGTGCGCGACTGGATGCGTGACACCGGTGATGTGCCGGAGAGCTGTTTTGCGGTACAGGGCTATGGAGAAAGTCGTCCTGCCGCCACCAATGACACTGTGGAAGGCCGGGAGCTGAACCGCCGTGTCGAAATCAGTCTGGTGCCGCAGGCGGACGCCTGTATGGCCCCGGCTCCACATAACGTCGCCGTAAACGGCGGCATCAATAAAAAGTAACTGAGGATTTAAGTATGGCAATTCCTGTTTATCTGTGGCTGAAAGACGACGGCGGTGCGGACATTAAAGGGTCTGTGGATGTCAAGGATCGTGAAGGCAGCATCGAAGTCGTCGCTCAGGAGCATAACCTGTACATCCCGACCGACAACAACACCGGCAAACTGACCGGTACGCGTATCCACACGCCGTTCCTGTTCACCAAGGAAATCGATTCTTCCAGCCCGTATTTGTACAAGGCGGTGACCACCGGGCAGACCCTGAAGTCGGCTGAATTCAAGTGGTACAAAATCAACGACGCGGGTCAGGAAGTCGAATATTTCAACACGAAGCTCGAGAACGTGAAGCTGGTGAAGGTCAATCCGAAGATGCACGACATCAAGGACCCGGCTTTTGAGAAGCACAACCATCTGGAGCAAATTGAGCTGCGTTACGAGAAAATCACCTGGACTTACAAAGACGGCAACATCATTCATTCCGATTCCTGGAACGAACGCGCCACGGCGTAAGCGGACAGCGGGCAGGGTTTTCTTTGCCCGCTTTCTTTATTTGCTCTTTGCATAACGCCTGTACAGCGGACGTTACGCAAAGCCATCACAGTATTTTTGTTATTCACCTTATGGGCATCGGTTAACGGCTACGGGCGGTAGCGTGCCTGAACACGACCAGACGAGAGAGTCATCACCATGGAACACCATTCAGCCGTTCTGTTACGACGTCTTAACCCTTACTGCGCCCGTGCGCTGGAAGGAGCGGCCTCGCTGTGCCAGACGCGGGCGCACGCCGAAATCACCATCGAACACTGGCTGCTGAAACTGCTGGAGCAGGGCGAAGGCGATATCACCGTGCTGGCGCGGCGCTACGAGTGGGATATGGATGGCATCTGGCAGGATTTGCTCTCACACCTTGACCGGCTGCCGCGTTCGGTGCGCAGTCGCCCGGCACTGTCTGATAACCTGGAGACGCTGCTGAAGCAGGCGTGGCTTGCCGCATCGCTCGATAGCGACTACAACCAGATACGCAGTCAGCATCTGCTACAGGCGATGGTGGAGAGCCCGAAGCTGGTTGCCTGCGACGGGCTGTGGCCATTGTTAAGCCTGCGGTCATCGCAACTGGAACGCCTGCGACCATTACTGGATGCACTGTCGGACGAACGCCCGGAGGTGCAGCAGGAGGAAAGTCTGAGTCAGTCACCTTCCGGGCTGACGGATGAGAAGAACCATGACAGCGATATTTCCAGTAACAGCTTAAGCGATGCACTCCAGAACGCACTGGACAAGTTCACCCTCGACGTCACCGCCCGTGCCCGCGAGGGCAAAATCGATCCGGTGTTCGGGCGCGACAATGAAATCCGCCAGATGGTGGACATCCTGTCACGCAGAAGAAAGAACAACCCAATTCTGGTGGGTGAACCCGGCGTTGGCAAGACCGCCCTGGTGGAAGGGCTGGCGCTCAGGATTGCGGAGGGCAACGTCCCGGACGCGCTGAAGCCGGTCTCCGTGCGTACTCTCGACCTCGGGCTGCTGCAGGCGGGGGCGGGCGTGAAGGGCGAGTTCGAGCAGCGGCTGAAGAACATCATCGATGCGGTGCAGCAGTCGCCGCAGCCGGTGCTGCTGTTTATCGATGAGGCGCATACCATTATTGGCGCGGGCAACCAGGCGGGCGGCGCGGATGCGGCGAACCTGCTGAAACCGGCGCTGGCGCGTGGTGAACTCAGAACCATCGCCGCCACCACCTGGAGCGAGTATAAGCAGTATTTTGAGCGCGATGCCGCGCTGGAGCGTCGCTTCCAGATGGTGAAGGTGGACGAACCGGACGACGATACCGCCTGCCTGATGCTCCGTGGACTGAAGTCCCGTTATGCAGAGCACCACGGCGTACATATCAGCGATGAAGCGGTGCGTGCTGCTGTTACACTCTCAAGACGTTATCTCACCGGACGCCAGTTACCCGATAAAGCGGTGGACCTGCTGGACACCGCCTCGGCCCGCGTGCGCATGAGCCTTGATACCGTGCCGGAGCCGCTGACCCGGCTGAAAGCGCAGATGACTGCCCTGGAGATGGAAAAACAGGCGCTGCTGGAGGATATCGCGCTGGGCAACGCTGCCCACGGTGAGCGTCTGGTGGTCATTGAGCAGGAGGAAAACAGCATTGTCCTGCAACTCGACTCGCTGGAAACACAGTACGGCGAAGAGCGGAAACTGACAGAATCCCTGCTCGCCTGCCGCGCGGATATCTCCCGCCAGGCGGAAATTGCAGACCTGCAAAATCAGCTGACTGCCGTTCAGCAGAATAACCCGCTGCTGGGCCTCGACGTTGATGCGCGCACCGTCGCCACCGTCATTGCCGACTGGACCGGCGTGCCGCTCTCCTCACTGATGAAGGATGAACAGACGGAACTGCTGAGCCTCGAACAGAACCTCGGCAAACGGGTGGTGGGGCAGGACACTGCCCTGAACGCCATCGCACAGCGTCTGCGAGCCAGTAAAACCGGCCTTGCGCCGGAGAATGGCCCACAGGGCGTGTTCCTGCTGACCGGCCCGAGCGGCACCGGTAAAACCGAAACCGCGCTGGCGCTGGCTGACGAACTGTTCGGCGGCGAAAAAGCCCTGATTACCATTAACCTTTCCGAGTACCAGGAGCCGCACACCGTCAGCCAGCTCAAGGGCTCCCCTCCGGGGTACGTCGGTTACGGACAGGGCGGCATTCTCACCGAAGCAGTGCGCAAACGCCCGTACAGCGTGGTGCTACTGGATGAAGTGGAAAAGGCGCACCGTGACGTGATGAATCTGTTTTATCAGGTCTTTGACCGGGGCTTTATGCGCGACGGCGAAGGGCGGGAAATCGACTTCCGTAATACCGTGATTCTGATGACCTCCAATCTTGGCAGTGACCACCTGATGCAACTCACCAGTGAGCAACCCGAAGTGACAGAAGCGGACCTGCATGAACTGCTGCGTCCGGTCCTGCGCGACCATTTCCAGCCCGCGTTGCTGGCGCGCTTCCAGACGGTGATTTATCGCCCGCTGGAACAGGCGGCGATGCGCACCATCGTACAAATGAAGCTGGATCAGGTCAGTCAGCGTCTGGCGCGGCATTACGGTATGAAGACCGATATCAGAGAGAGCCTGTACGACGCGCTGACCGCCGCCTGCCTGCTGCCGGATACCGGGGCGCGCAACATCGACAGCCTGCTGAATCAGCAAATCCTGCCGGCGCTGAGTCAGCAACTGTTAACCCATATGGCTGCAGGTCAGAAGCCGCAGCATCTGACCCTCGGCTGGGACGACGACGAGGGCATTGTGCTGGCCCTGGACGAAGGAGAAATAATCCATGAGTGACGCAAAATCCCTGATGTTCAGTCACAGCCATAATCTGCTGAAAGTACGCGGCTGCGAATCATTACTGGATGTACTGTGCTTTGAAGGCCACGAAGCGCTAAGCAAACCGTTTAAGTACACCATTGAATTCACCAGTACGGACAAGGCAGTCACCCCGCAGCAGATGCTGATGCAGGATGCGTCACTGACTCTGGTGGCCCCCGTAGACCAGGGCTACGGCATAAAGGTGCAGCAGCCGGTACGCACGCTTCAGGGCGTGGTCACCGGTTTTGAGCGGCTTTCCACCTCGAAGGATGAAACCCATTATTCACTGACCCTGCAGCCGCGTCTGGCGCTGCTCTCCCGCAGCCATCAGAACCGGATTTACCAGGATATGTCGGTGCCGGATATTGTCGAGCACATTCTGCGCACCCGCCACGATATGCGCGGCGAGGATTTTGTCTTCACCCTGGCAAACGAGTATCCGCGCCGCGAGCAGGTGATGCAGTACGGCGAGGACGACCTGGCCTTTATCTCCCGCCTGCTGGCAGAGGTGGGTATCTGGTACAAAATCACCGCCGACACCCGACTGAACATTGATGTGGTGGAATTTTACGACGACCAGCGCTATGTCGAACAAGGGACATCTCTGCCGTCAGTGCCGCCTTCCGGTCAGCATGACAGCTGCAGGGAATCGGTGTGGGCGCTGGAGAGTCACCATAACGTGGTGGAGCAGTCGGTGTTCACCCGGGACTATAACTACCGCAATGCGCCGGAAGACATGAATCTCAGCGTCGATGTCAGCCGGGGCGACAGCACCACCTATGGCGAAGCGTATCACTGGGCAGATAATTACCTGACGCCGGGTAACAGCGACCAGCGCGACCCGGAGCCGGAGAGCGGGGCGTTCTACGCCCGTATTCGTCATGAGCGCTACCTGAACCGCCAGACGCAACTGAACGGCGAAACCAACTGCGCAACGCTGGCTCCCGGTCAGGAGCTGAAAGTGACCGGCGGCGAGGAGGTCACCGACACCTTCCGCCAGGGCGTGGTGATTACCGGTATTCACAGCCACGCCCGCCGTGACCGCAGTTTTGAAGTGACCTTTCACGCGATTCCGTATTCGGAGGATTACTGCTTCCGCCCTGAGCCGGGCGATAAACCGAAGATGGCGGGCACGCTTCCTGCACGTGTAACCAGTACGAAGACTAACGATATCTACGGTCATATCGACCGCGACGGGCGCTATAAAGTCAATCTGCTGTTTGACCGCGACCACTGGCAGCCGGGTGAGGAGAGCCTGTGGGTGCGCCAGTCCCGTCCCTACGCCGGAGACACCTACGGCCTGCACTTGCCGCTGCTGGCGGGCACCGAGGTGGCGATAGCCTTTGAGCAGGGGGACCCGGATCGTCCGTATATCGCCGGGGTACTGCATGATTCGGCGCATGGTGACCACGTCACTATTTACAACTACAAACGTAACGTACTGAGAACTCCGGCGAACAACAAAATCCGCCTCGACGACACGCGCGGGAAGGAGCATATCAAGGTCAGTACAGAGTACGGCGGCAAGAGCCAGCTGAACCTCGGGCATCTGGTGGACCAGGAGAAGAAACAGCGTGGCGAGGGATTTGAGCTGCGTACCGATAGCTGGGGCGCCATACGTGCCGGGAAAGGAATATTCATCACTGCCGACGCGCAACTGAAGGCGCAGGGACAACAGCTGGATATGCAGCCTGCACTGGACTCCCTTCAGCAGGCTCAGCAACTGGCTGAATCACTGAGTAACGCTGTGAAAACTGCTCAGGCGGAGCTGGCGCAGATACAGGCGCAAAAATCCCTGTATGAATCTGCGCTGAAGGATCTACAACAGTCTGTTTTATTGATGAGCGCTCCCGCAGGTATTGCTCAGGTATCGCCACAAAATATTCAGATCAGTACCGGCAATAATTTTTCACAAACATCTGCGCAGAATAGTGACTTTAGTGTGTTCAAAAATTTTACTGTCGCAGCGGGGGAAATGATTAGCCTGTTCGCAAAAACGCTGGGGATCAAGATATTTGCCAACAAAGGTAAAGTGGATATTCAGGCCCAGGGGGATGCAATGGCGCTTACCTCACTCAAGGATATGAAAATTACCAGTAAGGATGATGAGGTTTATATTGCCGCAGGGAAGAAAATTACGCTGGCCTGTGGTGGGAGTGCTGTGATGATTGAGAATGCTGGCGTGAGTATTCTCACGCCGGGAAATCTGGTGATGAAAGCGACCAGTCATAAACGCATGGGGCCACAAAATTACCAGCCAGCGTTACCGGAGCTTCCTCCCGGCGCGACGTGCTCAGAGCAGGCGAAATAGGAGACGGTGGTATGGACGAAATCGTTGATTATCCATCACAGATAGAGCGCAATCAGGATTGTTATCGTTATCTGCTGCTTGATCCTCTAAAGCCTGTTTCCCGGGTAAACCCCCTGCATGCCAGCAGGTTACGTGCCTTTCTGGGGAATGACGCTGTTATGGTTGTTCAGCGCGCCGATCTGGCGCATTCCCCTCAGCATTGTCCTCTGCTGGTATGTCTTGCTTCGCCCGGTAGGTCTGTCGACCCGGAACTGCTGCGTACCTCTGTAAGTTATTCCCGGAATGAGGTCGGGCATGACAAGCGTTATGTTTGTGGCTGGCTGACCAGCCAGCAGCCGACCAATATTGTTGCGAATGTTCTGGCTGAACGCTGCAGCCAGTCAGGCCAGTTAATCGGTGATGAGCAGATATTACCTTTTTTTGAGCCTCTTCGTTTTGAATTACTGCACGCAACAAAAGGGTTTAATGAATTCATCTGGCCGGTATTGCAGTGGTGGTCTGCCTCCGCCAGCGGAAAAATGGTTTACCTGGAAGGTCAGGCTTCCGACAAAAAATGGCAGCCAGACTGGGGAACGCTGCGTAATCAACAAAATATCCGGGATATTCAGGGCGTACTTTTTGCCTGGTGGCGTGTGTGCGCTGTTTTACCGGACAATGCCACTGCTAGGGCAGCCAGCGCATGGGCAAACACCGCAAAATACCGACTGCCGCACCGTCAGGATCGCCATTATCTGGCGCTGAGTGAACTGACGCTTCCCGTTGATATCACTGACCATCCGTATATTCAGTCGCTTTTACAACAGGCGGCATCCAGCGCTTCATTACGTTTTACACAATTAATGACGTCGGTGCCTGAAGACGTCTGGCAGGCACTGAGCAGCAATACCGGAGGGAAATATGACGCTTAAATCACAGTCAGAACAGAATACGACCGCCGCCCAACAGGCGGCGGAACTCCCGTCCGGGTGTAAGACCTGCCAGCGTCAGGGATTACCCATTTTCCCGCTGCGGGTTGCCGCCGTACCAAAAGGGCTGGCGGGGTCATCATGGCAGCCGTCTGTGCCACCGCAACCCGTGACGTTAAGCGGCGGCGAGTATAAATACGCCCTGCGCACGCTGCGGGAGGGGTATGTGTATGTGCTACTGAATAAAAAAGTCTGGCAGGGATATCAGGTAACGGCGGAAGGTTATCTGCGGCAGTTTAACCCGTTTGCCATACCGGAAAGCGAAACGGTGGAGCCGCTCAGCCAGTCCTGCCTGACTCACGGACACGATATTGCCGCGAGTTTTATCAATATCGACGACACGCAGTACAGCGAAGCGTGGCTGGCGTTCAGTAGCGATCCGTGGAGTGAACAGGTGCTGGAGGAGTACGCCAGCGGCAAACGTCCGGCCACGCGTTTTACGCAGGTGACGCTGGCGGCACTGAAAGCAAATCCGGCGGGAGTTCCCGGCGGTCTGGCGCTGGACAGGTCCCTGTCAGCGCTGAAGGCGAATGTGGCGGAATTTGCCACCGCAAACTGGACGGATATTGCCCCGGTACATAACCAGCCAGCGGGTACTGCGGCGGGTAAAGAAAATGCGGCCACGACTGGCGGAGCGCATGGTTTTTACTCACGTCAAAGCAGGGCTGCGGCGACAGGGGACCAGGTGGCGCAGTTAAGCCGGCAGTTTAACTGTACGATTGCCGCGCTGGCGCTAAACGATGAAGTGGGCGTGGTACAGGAACTGAATATCGGACGCCTATCAGTGGTGGAAGCCCGGCAACGCTGGAATGAATCGCCAGTGGTCCGGCATAAGCATTTGATCGCGGATGCGATCCAGCAATACCTGGATACGCTGAAGAAAGCTATCGGAGAGCAAAGCCAGCCGCGTTATACACCGCCTGTCAGCGGATATCCGGCATCAGGAGGAAAAACAGAGTCAAAAGAGCAGGTTGCCCAGGAGACTTACGCGCAGAGGATTGCACGGTTACAGACTTACTATGATGAACCGGCCCGCACTGAATTCTCCCAACAGTATGAGCAGACCCTTAATGCCTATCAGGAGAAGCTGAATGCTGTCGGCAGCGACCTTGCCGGATGGTATCTGTCGCGTCACTGGCTGGATGCCATCGAGTATGACTATGCCCCGGAAACCAGCCCGGCAGGCTGGGCGTTTCAACTGGGGACGCTGACGGCCTGTATCCAGGGCAGTACCACGGATCCCGCCACCGAAACGGTGTGGGGTAACTGGCTGAAGGATAAAAACAGTCCCGCTTATAAGGGACTGATGGGCAATGAGAAATCCAAACTTGACGCTGTATTTGATGGCAAGGATGGTTTTGGCAATCTGAAAACGCTGGCAGGTTCAGAGGAGATGGGAAAATGGATTGGTTCTGAAGGCGTGCAACAGGCGCTGTCCATGCGGCTGGTGGCGATGGGCGGGGCAATGAGTCGTCTGGGAAACAATATCGCACAACCGATCAGCGATGCGTACAGGCGCGTGGTACAGGGCGTGATTGGTATGGCGGAAAAACGTCAGGTGACGCTTTTTTCGCTGGATATGACACTGGGGCAGTTCCAGACCCTGCACCGCGGGATGCAGCAGGCCCGGTTTTCGGTGTTAGCCAATCCGGAGGCGTTTACCGGTGCAATGGCGCAGGGCGGTCAGGTCAGCCGGACGGTATCGACGGGAAACCTGTTTGGCATCAGCGATCCGGAGATACTGGCCCGCAGAGTGACGGTTACGCTGGTCAGCGACCAGGCGCCGGAAACTTTTTATACCGAATTGCGTCAGTCAGGGACCAGTCCTGAGGCGGTAAAACGCCAGCCATTAACGCAGATATCGCATCTGGATAACTTCTCGCCAGCTGAGTTGCGGATTTCGTCTCTAACCCTGGCGGACAGCCCGGTCAGTACC
This sequence comes from Citrobacter amalonaticus, assembly GCF_037053465.1. GTDB lineage: Bacteria > Pseudomonadota > Gammaproteobacteria > Enterobacterales > Enterobacteriaceae > Citrobacter_A > Citrobacter_A amalonaticus_H. Next base: position 26,831 of record NZ_JBALIF010000013.1, on the reverse strand, counting down.
ACCCGGTTAACGCCGGTACAGGTGCAGAATACGCTGGATAACCAGAGCCGGATGATGAGTCGTTTTGTCAGCGGTAATGGTCTGGGACTGGTGTTGTCGGCAGGATTGTTGACGCTGTTCCAGGTCAGTGATCTAAAGGATAACCTGAAGGCGGTGGCGGATGTCGTGAGCGATAACTCGCAGGCCCAGCTCAAGTTGCTCTCAAGCATGATGGTGACAGGCAGTCTGCTGGCGGAGTGCGTGGGCTTTACTCATCTGCTGAGTATTCCTGATCCCGGAAAACTGGCACCGAATGTGCCTGGTGTGGCCGAGTATGTGCATCCATTGCTGCGCAGCGCCGGGGTGATTGCGGGGATCGCGGCGGTGATTGATGGGATTGGGTATTTTATTAAGTGGTCAGATGCAAAGCAGTCTGGAGATAATGAAGCTTCTAGATGGTATTTTCTTGCAGGGGCTTCAACAGGACTTGGTGGCGGTACGGCTGTTTATGCCGCTTGGTCATGTCGATTCGCTCTAACGATCGATGGATGGCTTCTGGGGATAGGGCCTGCTGGCTGGGCTGCATTGTTAATCCTGACCGGGGCCATGCTGGCAATAGCGGGAGATAACGCCCGGAGCACGCCGTTTGAAGTCTGGCTGCGCCGCTGCTGTTTTGGCAACAGAGACAGTAATGGTGCGGATAAGGATGTGGTCTGGTCGGTGAGCAGCAATCTCGAGGTCAATAACCAGAACCTCAATGCTGCGCTGGCAGCGTTTAATGCCGTTGTTAATGGGATGAGCGCTGAGGTGGGATATCAGGATAAGCTGTCAGGACTGTTGAACGGAGATGACCAGGTAAAAGTCCGTATCAGTCTGCCGGGTTACAATCCACTGTTATCTGCCTGGTCATACCGGCTGGAAATAGCCGGTGGCCGTTCACCGTTGCTGGAAGAGAGCCGCAACACAGCAGATCGCCCATTGATTGTGGAACAGCGTAACGGCCTGCCGATGTGTAAAGAGGATAAAGGGGTCATGACCATTACGGATGAAACTTGGGTGAGAAGTCAGGATAATGCTCCGGTAACGCTGACGGTCAGTTACTGGCCGGATAAAACCAGCCCTGATGCCATAATGAAAATGCAGATCATGGCGGAGGATTAAGAGAATAAAGATGACAGAAGAGAATCAACAACCAGACGGCGCGTGGCAGATTGATCCGCAGAAATATAAAGCGGCGGCTGACGCACTCTTTCACCGGGAGCCGAAACTGACGCCCCGGCTGGATAAATGGACGGAAGATATGCCCGGTATTCAGGAGGAACAGTTTGTGCCACCGCGTCTGATTCGGGTCAATGAGATAAATGATACCTGGCTGGAAATTCCCCGTTATGAAAATATTATGTGGGGGGGAGGGTGGATTGGTTCGATAGTGTGTTTATTTCCTGTCTTATTTCTTTTTCCATTTTTTTTTCAGCCATCGACTTACTATCCTGTAATGGATTTATTAATTTTTTTGATCGGTTTTTTTTGTTTGTTTTCTATATTTCTATTGAATTTAAGAACTGTATTACTTGTTCCCCGTGGCACTCCTATCCGTTTTAACCGTGCCCGTCAGAAAATTTATATTTACGACTATCAGCGCCGCTGGAATCCCTGGGTACGCTGGCCGACCACCATCCTGGTTTTTGACTGGGCGAATATCCACGGCGAAATGACCCGTGAGGTGGATCGTTATGACCAGGGGTACCGGCTGTACGGCGCGGTGTGTGATCCGGGAACAAACAATGTGCGCGAACGCTTTGTCCTGAGTTATACGGTCGGGGATCCGGCGATGCTGCACGGCCTGTGGAGCCACTGCTGCCAGTATATGCAGGGCAAAGAAGTACCGCCTTATCCGCTGGTGACGGAGCGTCCGAACACCTGGGCGCTGTGGGACACAGTGCGCTGGCCGGAGGAAATTGACAAGGAGTCAAGAACTGCACCCGGTGAGCAGGAACGGTCATTAAGGGAATCAGGATGACAGAAGAAAATCAGCGATCGGAAGATTCGTGGCGAATGGACCCGCAGAGACTGAAAGAAGCCACGGATGCTCTGTTTCACCGTGAGCCTGAACTGACGCCCCGGCTGGATAAATGGGCGGAGGATATGCCCGGTATCCGGGAGGAACAGTTTGCACCACCGCGTCTGGTGAGGGTCAATGAGATAAATGATACCTGGCTGGAAATTCCCCGTTATGAAAATATTATGTGGGGAGGAGGATGGATTTTAACTTTAGTTATAGTTATTGCGATAATATTTATTGCTTCAATTTTATCACACTCATATCGTGGCGATGACAATGTCATCAATCTTATTTTTTTATTGGTGGTGGTGGAATATTATCTTTATTTCTCTTCAACTTAAAAATGGTTTTATTTGTTCCACGAGGATCCCCATTTCGTCTCAATCGCTCTCGTCAGAAAATCTATATTTACGACTATAAGCGCCGCTGGAATCCCTGGGTGCGTTGGCCGACCACCATCAAAGTTTTTGACTGGGTGGATATCCACGGCGAAATGACCCGCGAGGTGGATCGTTACGATCAGGGCTACCGGCTGTACGGCGCGGTGTGTGATCCGGGAACAAACAATGTGCACGAACGCTTTGTCCTGAGTTATACGGTCGGAGATCCGGCGATGCTGCACGGTCTGTGGAGCCACTGCTGCCAGTATATGCAGGGCAAAGAAGTACCGCCTTACCCACTGGTGACGGAGCCTCCGAAGACCTGGGCGCTGTGGGACACAGTGCGCTGGCCGGAGGAAATTGACAAGGAGTCACGGACTGTGCCCGGTGAACCGGAACGATAGAATATTTACCACTTAATTTAATAAAGTTAGTGAAGGTATTATTATATTGATACTTCTGTTACTGACTGTTTATTGTATTGGTGATGTGTCAGTTTTTATAAGTGATATATCTAAAATAAATTTCTCGTAATCAAAGCCTGCGGGGAATACAGAATGTCTATCGTTTGGCTTTTTCCGAACGTGAGTTAATTTATTATATGTATTAAAGGAGTGTCACATGCCCGTTGTGATGAAGAAAATACCAGAACCTGCATGGCGGCCTGCGCCGCCTGTCATGTTTCGATGGCTGGTGGCACTGATGGCATTTCTTGTCACCGGAGTGCTGGTGAGTCGTTTTTTCGGTTTGCATCCGGATAATACATATTATTGGTTTTTTCCTGTGGTAGTGTCCACAGTAGTATGGGGCGGGTTGGGTATATTACGTCTGATGTTTTATTTTTTACAACATATTCAGGCGAATGCCTGGGACATACGGCGGGAAGAAAAAATATTACAGGAAACCCGCAGGGGAAGACGGGCATTGCAGATATTATCTGCCGAATTTATTACGGCTCATTCCGTATTCAAAGATGATTGTTTTTCTCTCTCTCCGGAAGCATTGCTGCGTAACGAGTCAGTATTGTTTTCTCATCCTACTCGTCAGGGGGTTGATAATGTTCAGCACAGCCGGATTGGTGACAGAGGCAATGTCAACATGTCGTCGGAGGATATACTAGCGAAATCGTTCTCATCGTTATTGAGTCCTCTGTCATCATTGATGTCCCGTCTTCCTGTGAATAATACCATCGCTGTTCTGTTTGAATCTTCAACTTCAATACCAACAAAGCATATTCAGGAGCACTGGCAAAAAGCATGGGAAAAAAATGATATACAACAATCCGTGGAATATGTTCAGGGTTCAGGACTGTCTTTTATCGACCAATGGCTGGATACCCGTATTCAGGATAATGCAGTGCTTCTGGTTATTGCGTTACAGATTGCTCCTGAACACACAGATAAATCATGTGAAGCCGTAGTGGCATTATTACTGGGCAATCGCCTGACACAGAACGTACTGAGCCCAATAGCGTTATTGCATCGTCCGCAACAGTCCGGGAGTGATGAGTTGGCCGAAGGCGTCATGCAGTCCGCCTACTGGGTTCCGATTTTGCCGGAAGGAAGTAAGCCAGCTGGTCTCTGGTTGTCTGCTCTCCCCGATGATGGTTTTTCTTCTGTAATACCTTTATCAGGTAAGTTTCCTTTGAGTGAGATTACGCCTGACAGTGGGATAAACAATCTTGATAACAGTGCCGGTTTTGCAGGGTGTGCTTCCCCCTGGCTTGCTATTGCCGCAGCGGCAAGATCGGCACAGCAGAGTCAACAACGGCAAATGATCATTAACGGGGAGTCAGCGGTATCCACATTGTGGAGCACTATTGTCTCTCCTGTTACACCTTGACTGGAGATGGATGTGAAGTCTTTTTCGCTATTACAAAAAATTAAGTATCCGTCGCTGGGATACTGGATTATTGCCGGGGGATTATTGCTGGTTGCTGGTGCGGCTTTGTTCATCATTTCCTGGCATCCTGAGTGGGTCAGCCTGACTCCTGGTACCCTGTTGTATGAAAAATACCTTATTGGTGCTCGTTTCGGAGTTGTTGCGCTGACTGCTGCCATTCTGATGGTTTTTTTAATTACCCGTTCATCCGGAAAAAATAATTTCGATATAGCACTGCAACAGGCTCAGGGCGACGATAGCGTAAAACAAAAACAATCAGAGAAAAATTCTGCCACGACCGATAACTACGGATTCCGGCAATTAGCCATCCATCTTCGCCGCCGCCATAATCGCTTCTGGCGCAGTAAAGTCCGCCTGCTGCTGGTCTGCGGCGAACCCGCACAAATATCCGCCATCGCTCCCGGTCTTGCGGAGAAACAGTGGCTGGAAGGCAGTAAAACGGTGCTTATTTACGGCGGCAGTCTGTCAACGTTACCGGATAACGAACGCCTGACCGCCCTGCGCAAGCTGAGCCGCAGCCACCCGCTGGACGGCATTGTGCTGGCGCTGGATGAGCAGCAGGCGACCGCCGGTGTGCTGGATAACCATCTGCGCTCCCTGGAGCAGGTCGGGGAGGCGTTACATTACCAGCCGCCGGTGTACCTGTGGCAAGTGCATGACAGTGACTGGCCGCAGGATACCCGTATTACCCAGACACTGGGGGCGCTGTTTCCGACACGGGCCACGCCGGATGCAGTGGAGCGACAACTCCGCGCTATTCTGCCGTCCCTGCGTGAGCAGGGCATGCAGCAGATGTACGCTGACCCGGCCCATGATTATCTGCTGCGTTTCGGGCGCTCTCTTGAGGAGAAAGGCATTGCCCGCTGGCGCACGCTGCTGACGCCGTGGCTGACGGAGCACCTGAAGCGTGTTCCGCTGCGCGGCCTGATGTTCAGCCCGTCGCTGACAGCAGAACCGGTGACGGATGAAAATCTTCATCCCCATCGCTGGCCCGCCCCGGCGGTGTGGCAGGGCGTGACGGCAGACTGTATTCGTGCGCGCGGTGTGCGGGTGGGGATGCCGTGGCAGCGCACTCTCGGCGTCACCCTGCTGGCGCTGATTGCCCTGTGGGGCACCGGCAGTCTCCTCTCCTTTATGGTCAACCGCCAGCATATTGTGAGCGCCACGGAGCGGGCGCAGCAACTGGTGCAGCACCCGGCTGTTAATGATGAACAACTGATGGCGTTACAGTTACTGCGTAACGATATCGGACGTTTACAGATTCAGAGTGAACACGGTGCGCCCTGGTATCAGCGTTTCGGTCTCAACCACAATGCGCAGCTTGCTGCCGCACTGATGCCCTGGTACACGCAGGCGAACAACCGCCTGATACGTGATGCGGCAGTGCAGGTGCTGACGCAAAAGCTTAACGTGCTGGCAAACCTGCCGCCGCGCAGCCCGCAACGGGCGACACTGGCAAAAGCGGGTTACGACCAGCTGAAGGCGTACCTGATGATGGTGCGACCGGACAAAGCTGACCCGGTATTTTACGCTCAGGTGCTGAAAACAACCGAACCCTCCCGTCCGGGTATGTCCACGGCGCTGTGGCAGAGTATTGCGCCGGATTTATGGGGTTTTTACATGCATAACCTGCCGTCGCAGCCGGCCTGGAAAATCACGCCGGACACGGCGCTGGTGACTCAGGTACGTCAGGTGTTGCTGGAACAAATCGGCCAGCGCAATGCCGAGAGTACCCTGTACGAGAACATGCTGATGTCTGTCCGGCGCAACTATGCCGACATGACCCTTGCGGATATGACGCCGCAGACCGACGCCAGCCGCCTGTTCAGTACTCAGGAAGTGGTGCCGGGAATGTTCACCCGCCAGGCGTGGGAGGGCGGCATTCAGGACGCGATTGACAAGGCCGTGGCCTCGCGGCGTGATGAAATCGATTGGGTGCTGAGCGACAACCGTAAAACCCTCACCGGCGATGTTTCTCCGGAGGCGCTGAAACAGCGCCTGACGGAACGCTACTTTACTGATTTCGCCAGTGCCTGGCTGGGCTTTCTCAACAGTATCCGGCTGAATCCGGCACACAATATCGCCGATGTCACCGACCAGTTGACCCTGGCGGGGGATGTGCGCCAGTCGCCGCTGATAGCCCTGATGAACACCCTGGCGTACCAGGGGCAGACCGGACAACAGAAAGAGGCGATATCTGATTCGCTGGTGAAATCAGCGAAAAATCTGCTGGGGCAGGACGATAAGCCGGTGATTGACCAGCAGGCTGCCGGGCCTGTCAGCCCGCTGGACGGCACTTTCGGGCCGCTGCTGGCCCTGATGGGGAAAAACAGCGCGCAGAACGTGATGGCAGCGGACAGTTCGCTCAGTTTACAGACTTACCTGACGCGCCTGACCCGCGTGCGTCTCCGGCTCCAGCAGGTAGCGAGTGCTCCCGACCCGCAGGCGATGATGCAGCAACTGGCACAGACGGTCTTTCAGGGAAAAAGCGTCGACCTGACCGACACCCGGGAATACGGCAGCCTGGTGGCGGCAAGCCTCGGCGAAGAGTGGAGTGGTTTCGGGCAGACGATGTTCGTACAGCCGCTGGCCCAGGCCTGGGAGACAGTGTTACAGCCGTCGGCAGCCAGCCTCAACGACGCGTGGCAGCGCTCGGTGGTTGCTAACTGGCATTCCGCTTTTGACGGTCGTTATCCCTTTGCCGCCGGAAAAAATGATGCCTCGTTGCCGATGCTGGCGGCGTTTATCCGCCGTGACAGCGGGCGTATCGACCGTTTCCTGACCAGCCAACTGGGCGGCGTGCTGCACCGGGAGGGCAGTACCTGGGTGGCGGACAGCACCAACAGTCAGGGGCTGGCGTTCAGTCCGGCATTCCTGAAGGCGATTAATCAGTTGAGCGAACTCTCCGACATCCTGTTTACCGACGGCAGCCAGGGCATCAGCTTTGAGATGCAGGGGGTGGCGATGCCGGAGATTGTCGAGACACAACTGACCATCGACGGACAGACGCTGCATTATTTTAACCAGCTTGCCGACTGGCAGAGCTTCCGCTGGCCGGGGGTGATTAACAAGCCCGGCGCGATGCTGACCTGGACCTCAACAGCGGCAGGCGCGCGATTGTTTGCCAACGACAGTGGCCCGTGGGGCGCTATCCGGCTGCTGGAGACGATGAAGCGGCAGAAGGAAAACGACGGCCTGTACCGGCTGACCGTGACCGCGCCGGACAACCGGCAGCTCCAGTGGCTGCTGCGTACAGAGCTGGGTGACGGCCCGCTCTCACTGCTGAAGCTGCGTAACTTCAGCCTTCCGGCACAAATATTCAGTGTGAATGCGTCCGCAGCAGACCGCGTTGCCGGGGCGTTCAGTGCAACTGACGGGGATGATGACAATGGCGACATTCCATCCGGCACAGTGGGTTCTGGCTGAATACAGCCGCCAGTGTCCCGATGTGTTCAGAAGTGCGGATACGTTCAGAAAAACGGACCCGGACTCACCGTGGTGTTTTATGACTTCACGGCAGTGCCAGTCCTGGCTGAAGGATTATCTGCGCACGCATTCCGTCCCGGCAACAGGGCCGCTGTCGCGGGAAGCCCTGAAAACATACACTCCGCTGGGCGAGTTTATTGTGCTGGCAGCCTGGCGTACGGGAAAAACCATTATCCGCTGCGATGAGGCGTTGCTGGAGGCGCTGGACAAAACCGGCCTGCACGACGCGCTGCCTGCCGGGGCGCTACTCCGTCTGCCGTTCTGGGGATTTTATCTGGAGTTTCCGTCATACCGGGTGGCGATGCCGCATCCCGACGTGCAGAGAATTCCCGCCCACGGCGCGTTTATCACCCTGACGGATGCGGCAGACGGACGGGGAACCGACCTGCTGGCGCTGGTGGTGGGGGCCGGGGCAACCTCACAGAAAGGCGTGCATCCCACGATGACGACCTTTCTGCCCGTTGCCGGAACGACAGGAGAGTCGCTGTCGGCGCTGCGTTCCGAACTGACCCGGCATTTCTGGAGCGCCGTACTGCCGGTACTGTTTTACCTCTGCGCGGAGAATACCGACTGGGGTGGCAGCGGTATTCCTCTGCGCCCGATGCCAAAAAAGGTACGGCGCAGGGGCGAACGTTTTTTTGAGCCGCCACAGGCTCAGGTGCTGGATGTGGGTGTGCGGGTGGGCGCTGCATTGCGTCAGCTCCATCAGCATTTCCGGGAACAGACGGCAGATGCGCAGAACTCAGGTCCGTCCGGTGGACGTTGTCTGCGTCCGCATATCCGCCGCGCTCACTGGCAGGGCTACCGGACAGGACAAAAAAACCAGGACACACCACAAAAACGGGAGATGCGCTGGATCGCGCCGGTTTTTGTTAACGCCCGAGATAACGACATGCTTCAGGCCGTGGTGCGCAGCCTGAAGTAACCAGGGAGAACCCTCTTTTTATGGCATCCATTGATACCCTGCTGGCGGCCTGCCAGTTGGAGACGGACACGCTGGCATCGCAGGCTCAGTCCCGCCTTGCCCTGTGGGCAAACTGGCTGTTGCCTGTGTCTGATAACAATCCCACCGGCGACGACCCCGGCTATGACGATGATTTTCAGCAGATGCGTGAGGAGGTGAATAAACTCTCCGGCGCAGATACGGACCTGATTTGCACTCTGGCAGAAAAGCTGCTGACCACCACAACCAAAGATATCCGCGTTGCGACGTATTACGCCTGGGCGCGACTGCATCGGGATGGCGAGTCCGGGCTGGCGGACGGACTGGAACTGCTGGCCGGGCTGATGCAGCGTTTTGGCACACAATTGCATCCACAACGGGAGCGCAGCCGGAAAGCGGCGCTGGAGTGGCTCGGCAGCAGCCGGATGCTCGACAGCCTGTCGTTATACCCGGAAGTGACAAAAACGGAAGCGGAACGCATCGCTGGGGCGCTGTGGCTGACTGAGCAGGCAGCGGAACAAACGAAAACAGAAGAGCGCCCGCAGTTCGGCACCCTGTACGCTGCGCTGGAAAGCCGATTGCTGAAATCCGGCGGCATGGATGCGGTGGTGCCGCAGAACGTCAGCGATGGTACGCCGCCAGCCACGACTGGCAGCGTACCATCGCTGACGGGGATTGCTTCGGGCCAGGAGTTGCTCTCGCAGGCGCGGATACTGGCGGAATACCTCAGAGGCCAGCCGGATGGCTGGTTGTCCGCCCACCGGCTGATAAAGAATCTCCGTCACGACACCCTCCATCAGTTACCACCACTCCAGGCAGATGGTAAAACCCGTATCGAGCCGCCAAAGCCAGACCAGCGGGCGCAGCTCAAACGGCTGTATCTGCAACAGAGCTGGCGGGAACTGATGGAGGAGGCGGACGGCCTGCTGTCGCGCGGCGCGAACCATCTGTGGCTGGACGTTCAGTGGTATCTGCACCAGGCATTACTGAAATCCGGGCGTGACGCTGATGCTGCCATTATTCAGGCCGACCTGAAAGGGCTGCTCTCGCGTCTGACGGGACTGGAGACGCTGGCCTTTAACGACGGCACGCCGTTCGCTGACGAGGTGACGCTGAACTGGATACAGCAGCAGGTACTGGATAATCCTGCCGGCTGGCAGGACGACCATACCGCCAACTCCACCACAGTATCAGGCGACGACGATATCCTGCAACTGGAGCCGGAAGCGCTCACGCTTGCCGACAGTGAAGGCCCCGATGCAGCGCTGGCCTGGCTGCAGAGCCGTCCCGGCATCACTACGCCGCGAAGTCGCTGGCTGCTGCGCCTGCTGATGGCGCGTATTGCCGAACAGACCGGCAAAAACGAACTGGCCCTGCACCTGCTGGGTGAACTGGATTCCCGTTCAGCAACCCTGACCCTGAATCAATGGGAGCCGGGGCTGTTGTTTGAGGTGAAGGCGAGACACCTGAAACTGCTGCGCATGAAGGCCGGACGTAGTGAAGCAGAGAAAATCCGGCTACAGCCGGAAATGGAATCGTTGCTCGGTGGACTGATTGCCATTGATCCGGCTCGGGCGGCAGTGCTGTGCCAGTAACACCGATCATAATTTTTCGGAGGTGCCACTATGGCAGAAGGTAATTATTTGGTTGTGGGGGATAAAACCACCTGCGGGGGCCTCATTGTGGAGGGGGATGACACTTTTACGATTATGGGTATTCCGGTTGCACGCGAAATGGACAAGGTAACCTGTGGTCAGCATCCGGGGACATACATGATAACGGGCAGTATTCCTGGAGACAGCCTTAATGACAGAGGATATGCCGGAACATTACACAGCAAAAGCTCCTGTCCTTGCCAGGCGCGGTTTATCGCGTCAATGGTGGATGACACCTATGAAATGTGATGTGCAGTGACAGTATTTCAGATTGTTTTTTCGCTTCATTCCTTCAACGAAACTCCTTTCAGTGGCCTGCAAGGCTGAATATAAAACACTATGGACGACTTAACCCTGCGTTATTTTGACGCTGAAATGCGTTACCTGCGTGAAGCGGGCGAGGAATTCGCCCGTGCTCACCCTGACCGGGCGGCAAGTTTAAACCTCGACAAAGCTGGTGCCCGTGACCCGTATGTGGAGCGCCTGTTCGAAGGTTTTGCCTTCCTGATGGGCCGTCTGCGGGAAAAACTCGACGATGACCTGCCGGAACTGACCGGCGGGCTGGTGAGTATGCTCTGGCCGCACTACCTGCGCACCATTCCGTCGCTCTCCATCGTCGAATTTTCTGCTGACTGGCGGGAGATGAAAGAGCCGGTGGCCGTGGCGAAGGGTTTTGAGGTTCGCTCGCGTCCCGTTGGTGAAAAGCAGACCCGCTGCCGTTATACCACCACGCAGCCGCTGACCCTGCTGCCATTATCGCTCTCCCGCGCGGGTATCGGTACTGAACCGGACGGGCGTTCTGTTATCACGCTGCGTTTTGAGTGCGGGCAACTGGCGGACTGGAGCAGTATCGATTTAAGCCGCATCCCGCTGTATCTCAATGCCGATGCGCCGCTGGCCTGCGCGCTGCACGAGGCACTAACCCTGAATGTGGCAAAAACGGGTATTCGCTTCCCCGGTGATACTGACCGCAGGGCGCTGGACGCCCGTTTTACCGTCTGCGGTTTCAGTCGGGAGGAAGCGCTGTTACCGGAAAGCGGCAGCTTCAGCGGCTATCAGCTGTTGCTGGAGTATTTCACCTTCCGCGAGAAATTTATGTCGGTGGCGCTGCGCGGTCTGGAAAACGTGAACTTTCCGGAAGAGATGCTCTGGTTTGAAATTGATGTGGTGCTGGATACGCAGTGGCAGCATGAGTTTACCTTCTCGGAGAAACATCTGCGACTGCACTGCGCGCCGGTGATTAATCTGTTTTCACTCGAATCTGACCCGCTGCATCTGGACTCGTTACAGACTGAGTACCTGCTGCGCCCGATGCGTGTTCAGGACGGGCATACCGAAATTTACTCTGTCGATTCGGTCACCTCGTCGCGCCATTCCGGTCATCAGGTGTATGTCCCGTTTACCAGCTTCCGGCATAAGGGCGGGATGATGCGTCATGATGCGCCGGAATATTACTACCACACTCGCGTAAAACGCGGTCCCTCCGGACTGCACGACACCTGGCTGATACTCGGTGGTGAGGCGTTCGATAACCATACCGTGCCGGACGATGAAAAACTCTCCCTGAGCCTGACCGGCACCAACGGCCAGCTCCCGCGCCGGGCGTTGCAGAGCACGCTGCTGGATACGGTGGTGAAATCCACCGCCTCGCGCATTCAGGTGCGCAATCTTTGCGCGCCGACGCTGCCCTGCTATCCGCCGGACCAGGACCGCTTTCACTGGCGGGTACTGAGCCATCTTGGCAGCAGCTTTCTGTGGATGATGGATAACGCCGAAGTGCTGCGCGGGGCGCTGTCTTTGTATAACTGGACGGGCAGTGAGATGAACATCCGTCGTCTGGCGGCGATTGTTGATGTGAAACACAGCGAAACAGAACGTTTTGTGCAGGGACACTTTCTGCGCGGTGTGCAGATAGAGGTGACCCTCGACGACAACGGCTTTGCCGGTCACGGCGATATCAGCCTGTTTGGCGAAATGCTCAACCGCTTCTTTGCGCTGTATACCGATATCCACCTGTTTAACCGTCTGACAGTCATTATTCAGTCCACCGGAGAGCGTCTCGAATGGCAGGAGAACCACAACCGCCGTATTCCCGGCTGAACACCCGGCTTGAGCGGGATATCCACCGCATCAACTTTTACCGTTTCTGTCAGCTACTGGAAAAAGCCCGCCCGGATGCACCGCCACTTGGCAGCACCCTCAACCCGGCGGATGACCCGGTGCGCTTTCGTCCGCATCCGGGCATGGGATTTCCGGTCAGCGAGCTGAAGGCGGTGGAGTACGACGAAGATAACCCGGATGCGCCGCCGACGGTGCGCACCACCTTCAACGGGCTGTACGGCGTTGATTCGCCACTGCCGACTGCCTGGCTGGACGATATCGCCCAGCAGCGCGAGGGGCATGAAGCGCAGGAAGCGTTCCTGGATATTTTTAACCACCGCATCCTGACGCAGTTTTACCGCATCTGGCGCAAGTATTCGTACCCGGCGACCTTTGAACCCGGCGGGCGGGACTCCACCTCGCAGAGTCTGCTGGGCCTTATCGGGCTGGGCATTCCCGGTACTGAGCGGCATATTACCGCGCCGCTGTCGCGCTTTCTGGCGCTGCTCAGCGTGATGCGACTGCCCGCCCGCACCGAAGAGGGGATTCAGGCGCTGGTGCGGCTGCTGGCACCCCATACACAGACGACGGTGACGCCGCACTGTCCGCGCACGGTTTACATCGATAAGCCGCTAGGTTTTTACGGCGACGAGGATTTTCTGCTCGACGGCTACCAGGTGCTGGGCGATGAAACCACCGAGGTCAGCAGCCAGTTGCTGATTGGCCTGTATACCGAAGACCACGCTGAGGCGCAGGGCTGGCTGCCGGAAGGGCTGATTTATGCCGACTTTCTGGTACTGCTGCGGGTGTATCTCGGCTGGCGCTATAAAGCGCGTATTCAGCTTACCGTGCCGACGCAGTTGTTACCGGCCCCGGTACTGGGCGAAACCCCCTTTATCCTCGGTATGACCGGGGTGCTGGGCATGGAGGGCGATGAGGTGCCGCCGGACCTGCCTGCGACATTCACCATTGAGGCCGGGGGCTACTGCGGTATGTCGCCTGCCGTCACACCACAAGGAAACCGACGTGTTGCGTACTCTGTTGATTAAACGACTTCCTTTGCTGCTCCTGCCAGCGCTGCTGACCGGCTGTGGCCTGACGCAGAGCGTCAGCGACGGCACATCATCGGCCATGAAATCCATTTTTTACAAACAGGTGAAGACCCTGCATCTGGACGTTACCGCCCGCCAGGCGCTGAACACTGACGGACTGGAAAATACCTCACTCTCTCAGCCAGTGATGGTACGTATTTATCAGCTCCGGGACCGCAAGGCCTTTGATAAAATGGTTTATCAGCAATTGCTGACGCTGGGGGATGATGCGGCGAGGGAGGAAATCCTTGCCAGTCGAAGTCTGGTGGTTAAACCGGGGGAAGATGCCAGTCTGGATATGCCGATGGATGAAAAGGCGCAGTTTGTCGCGGTGGTAGGGTTGTTCCGTCAGCCGGATATGGCGAAGAATGACTGGAAGCTGGTGCTTGCCCGCGACGACCTCGACCCGGACAACCCGCGCGTCATCGAAGCCGGGCATAACCGCCTGACCCTGCAACCCCTGAAGGACGACTGAGTATGCCCGGACGCCATAACGCCCCCTCACTGTATGAAACCCTCTTTGGCAACTTTGCCGGTGGCCTCGATTTGCATCAGGTCAGTGAGGAAAACCAGGTCATCCTGTCGGTGCTGGACAATATGCAGCGCATCCTCAACTGCCGCGCAGGTACACTGGCGCATCTGCCGGACTACGGTCTGCCGGATATGACAAAAATCCTCCAGGGGATGCCGGGCACTGCCCATGAACTGATGGAGACGCTCTCCACGGTGTTGCTGAAATACGAGCCACGTTTGCAGCGTATTGATGTGGTGCTGCTGGAGCAGACGCAGCCGGGTGAACTACGTTACGCCATCGACGCAGAACTGAAAGGCGTAGGGCTGGTGCGCTACGGCACGGAGTTTATGCCGGAGGGTAAAATCTTAATCCGGCACATGAAACAGCAGCATTACCTGGACGCCCGCGCGGCAATCTAGCTTCTCTCTGACTGAATCCACCATCATGACAACATTCTCTGAACGTTACCTTAAAACAGGTGGCGATCCGCGCACGTTAGCGGACTACGCTGCGCTTCGCGATGAAATGAACAAGTTGAGCCACCCGGCGCGCCCGGACGTCAACTGGCCGCACGCGGAAAAACTCTGCCTGTCGTTGTTTGAGCACAACGGCGTGGAGCTGCAGACCGCCGCCTGGTATACGCTTGCCCGCACGCAGATCGCCGGAGTGTACGGGCTGAACGAAGGGCTGGCGTTGCTGGAAGCACTTATAGCCTGCCAGTGGAACACGTTGTGGCCGCAACCGATCGCCGTGCGGATGGAAATCCTCAGCACCCTCAGTAAACGCCTGCAACAGGTCATGCGTACACAATCCTTTGCCTGTGCCGATCTCCGCGCATTATACCGGGCAGAACACTATCTGAAGGCGCTGGGTGAGGCGCTGCAACGGCTGGAATTAAACCAGGTCAGCCAGTTTGATCCGTTGCAGACGCTGATACATAACGCTGCCGTGCGACTGGAGAGCGCCGACAGCGCCGCGCCGTTTAACAGCGACAGCGATACCCTGACAGGGAAGATGTCGCAAGTTGGGGAGGCGGAACCGGCACGGATGCCCTCTGTAGAGGCGGCGAGTAAACCTGCCGGGAACGTGCGGTGGATCTATGTGGCACAACCAGAACCGCAGCAGAACGTGGAAGTGGTAAGGGCACTCCCGCCAGCCAGACGCTGGAAACCGTTTATGGCGGGGATGTTCACCATGCTGCTGGTCGGCGGAAGCGCGGTATGGGGCTGGCAGGCACTGAATCAGCCCGATCCAGCAGAAGTTCAGCTGGCCGATTCACTGAGGCCCCTGCCGGTGACGGTGACTCACACGCAGCTACAGTCTCTGCGGGGCAGAGCCATGTCACCTGACGCGGGGATCAGCGCGACACAGCAGCAACTTGCCAGACTTGCCCGCCTTCCGCCGGACTGGAATATTGATTATGGCAATCAGGTTGTTCAGCAGGCGCTCACTCTATGGCCGGAGCAGGTCGGACCGCTGGCGAAGCAGTGGCAGCAGCGAGTCGCCGCCGCTGCGCTGCCGTCAGAAAAACTCACTGGCTGGCATCAGGGGATGACGCAGCTACAACACCTTGCGAACCAGCTGAATGCGCTGGACGAAAAGCGCGGCAAGTATATGACAGTGAGTGAACTTAAATCGGTGGTCTTTTCCATGACGCAGGCGTTCAGCAGTGCGGTTCCGGTGGAGGAGCAGCTACGCCTGATGGCGCAACCTGATCAAACGTCGCCGGATCTGCAACGTCTGACCGAAATGCATCTGGAACAACTCTCTGCGCGCTATGCGTTGCTTAAGCAGAAAACACCCGAGTGATTTCGCCCGTCGGGAGAAAAGTTAAGGTCATCAATTCGTACAGGGAAATATCGTGTCAGTCAGAGAACGTTTTTTTAAGAAGGTGCAGCAGAAGAGCAATCGCGCATTGGACAGTAATAAATCGGCAGAGACTGAGATTCAGGAATTCTGCCAAAGGATGGATGACCTGGCACAGCAGATTAATATGTGGTTCGGGGACTCCGGGATTGAGGTCATCATAACGAAAAAATATCTCCATGACCTGAGCACTGTAGGACTTAGCCTTAACAGTGGCGTATGTCGCTATGAAATTACTACTATCAGGTTACAGAACGGGAACCGCAGCGTCAGTATTATTCCGGAGCAGCTTTGCCGGGCGGGGGACAGAGGATGTGTCACCATGAACGTTGACGCGTCTGACACTGCTTCTGGCAGGCAGACATTTTTTTTGTGCATGGCGTTGGATAGTGGCTGGTTGATCCGCAATGAACATCAAGGGGCCCAGGGCAACGTTCTGTTGACCGAAGATGTATTTTTTCGGGCCATTGAGAATCTGGCCTGAAAGTAATCTCGTGCGCGCTGACTGACACAGAGTCTGGTTCTTTTGCTATTCAATGATGATCAGAATTGACCGGCGGCTTTGTGCCTAGGCTGTGTGAAAACGTTAGCGATCGTAGAAAGGGTGTAGAACAGAGTCGAAAAATGCGCTCCTATGTAAAATTTGACGCAGGTTGACCAGTCGATCGACTCCAGATTTTGCATAACCTCACGCACTTCGGTTTTTAGGTAGGTTTTCACACAGTCTGTGCCAAAAGCTGACATTGGACTATTAGAAGCATAAAAGAGGATTTTGTTTTTTCAGGAATATCTTAAAGAATTAATGACTCTTTTCAAGATAACACTTACAATAGTGCTGTTGAATAAATTTAATCATGCGCACCTGTATTGATGCAGGCTCTAAAGAAATGTTTTTAACACCCTTCTCTTAAGGTTATATAATGGAAGATGATAAAGTTGAATCCGCATTGCGTTTCTTAATAAGGAACTACGCTATAAATAGCGCATCCTCATTTGAGAATTTATTTGAAACTAATGAGTCAATGCCCAAGGTATTCAGGCAGGCTTATACTAGGTTTAAATGTGATTATCAATTTTATGTTAATAGATACATGGCGTTAAGTTATATTTATTATTCTCTGATTAATATTGGATCCTTATATAGCTCAATGGTGTTTTTACATGAAAATAAAACATTCTATTTAAATAAGGGTAAGGAAGAGTCTAATTTCTTCATCGCTGCAAATGAACCATTTGGGCATCAAGTCATTATGCAATACGCAAAGCTTTATGAAGCTTTAGTAGACTTAGAAGCATTAAATAACGGCAGTGAATTTTTTAATAAAAAAGATAAGAGACACGCTGCAAAGTTATTAGATAACAATAATTTAATTAGTGGGTACTCTTATTTAAGTGCTTTACGAAAAAAAATAGAGATGTCTGGTGTTTTGCAGCTTAGAAATACTATCTTCGCTCATCCTTTTAAAGATGGGGCGGCGGGTAGCGTTGTTTTCTTAGAATATGTAAGCGATAAAATTTTTTCCATTTTCAGAGAACTTTGTGACGAGAAGGATAAACGTAAATATGACAAATCTAGTAATAGAATTAGATTTTATTGTAGCAAATACATCATGAGTGCCAGTTATGATTTCAAAGGTGGTATGAAGGGTGAGTTTAGAATATCTACAAAAGCACAAACTCATATTAAGGCAATCTATGACTTCATGTCTATTCTTCGGAATGAAAAGCTGTTAGGAGAGGAACCTTTATTAATGGTTGACACTAACAATGCTAGGTTTGAGTTGGAGGAAACACTTGCAAAACTATGAGTCATTGTCATTATGACTCTGATTGATTAATAAATTTAAGGCAATCTATCATCTGGGGATATTTTTCCTTTAACCTGTTCCACCTCTAGAATCTATAATTTTCGAGCATTGTCTGACAACAAGTATGGGTATGATATATTATAGCGAATAGAATAGTTTTTAATATTGAAGTCCGCTGCTCGCTCATAAGGGACAACCATACTCAAATCTCCCACATTGCAGGAGATTTGAGTATGAACACGTCACCGTGGAACAAAGACCGTATCATAGGCCAAAAAAGACCACTTCAGATATCTCATATCTGGGGTATCCGAATCCGGCTTGAACTGGAAGGTAAAACGCGCGATTTAGCTCTGTTCAATATGGCCCTGGACAGTAAGCTTCGGGGCTGTGATCTGGTCAAACTCAAAGTATCTGATGTTGCATTTGGTAGCTCTGTTTCAAGCAGAGCAACGGTGTTGCAACAGAAAACCGGTAGTCCTGTGCAATTTGAGATAACCAAAGGAACAAGAGAAGCTGTTGCTGCATTGATAAAGCTTGGCAATTTGCACAGTAAAGACTTCTTGTTTCGGTCTCGGGTCGGAACTAACCAGCACATTTCAACCCGGCAATACAACCGAATCTTTCATGGGTGGGTAGAAAAGCATGGCCTCGAAGATTCGCTTTACAGCACACATTCCATGAGAAGAACAAAACCTTACCTGATCTACAAGAAAACCAAGAATCTCCGGGTGATCCAACTTCTGTTGGGTCATAAGAAACTGGAAAGCACAGTCCGTTATCTGGGCATTGAAGTCGATGATGCGTTAGAGATCTCTGAATCGATTGAAGTCTAAGATTGTCAGGGCTGCAACAGCAGCCCTGTGCCAGAATCGGTCGTTACCGCTTCAGCACTTTGTTAATTAGTGAGGGCTGGTTATTACGTAGTCGCTCTGGTCATCCTCTCCCAGTCTCTCAGGTATTAACTCGTTGAAGGTAATAGTATTACTCTTAGGTTTTTCTTCAATTGGAAGTTCAGCTACCCTTAATTTGAGCGGCATGGGGCAGACGACACCACTAAAAATACAGGTTCCTGTAGATAGCGTTGGAATCGACTCTTCAGTCAGTCGGTCTATATATGATACCGATTTTTCAATTGCGTAGAGATCATTCTGATTAATAAGGCGATGAATAAAATAATTGTGTGCTTGGGATATGATTGTCGACGATATATCATTAGGGCGTTGACTGGAAATTGTGATAAAAACTCCAAATTTCCTCCCCTCCTTTATGATTTCCTCAAAGGTTTCCAGACGATAATCTTTCCAACTTTCCGTTTCCCGAAAAGAAGTATTAGACAAAATATTGTGGGCTTCATCTATAATGATGTGCAGTGTAGATTTCTCGGTAGACATTTTCTTCATATTGTAAGCCCACTTGGCTATCAAAAGAGGAAGCGTTTTTTTCATGGTTATATTAACCATATTTAGATTAACAACCGTGAAATTATGTTCACCCCAAAAATCAAACTGTCCTGAAGTGTCAAAAATTTTGGCTATATCTTTACGGTTAGCACTCATTCTATTTATAACTGGTGAAATATGTTCAGGGTTAGACTTGTTAGATAAATATTCCTGTATTAACTGCAAGTACATAAAATCCAACAGTTCTTCAATCATATCAGTTTTAAATGAAAAATTGCTTGCGAGGCTGAATAGATAGGAGCGCTCAGTATCAGCTTCTGCATTGAAAATACTACCACCCCTCAATTTCCATTTATATGCAGTTGAATGATACTCAAGATCAGATATAAGTTCTGGATCATCTTTAAAAATTGGACTAAAAAACTGATTTATAGTATCGCATTTGGGCTTATCGCCACTAAAGAGATTCTGCCTGACTTTTTTCTTTAGGATATTGCGCATAAACTCAAGAGGATTGTCAGCGGTCATCACTTTCTTGCGAAACTCAAGCACTCGCTTCAGGAAAGGTTTCTGTGTTTTGTCTGTTGCATCGGTTAGAACGGAGAGCATATCATGCTCAAGCAGAACCTCTCTGGGTAGGGGAAGTTTGTCACCATCTGCATGGTGCGTGTTGAGATTATAAACCGTCTTCTCGTCAGTAATACAGTGTGGGGCAGTATATTCTCCATTAAAGTCGAATAGAATAAATTTGCATCTTTCACTAAAATGGTTGCCGAGAATATGTTTAACCTGGGCAGTACCTGCTTTGTATAGCGCGGCTAGGGTGTTTGACTTTCCGCTACCAGTATTACCGAAAATGGCAATGTGGGAATTAATAAGACCATTGATTGGTAGTGCAATTTCAATATCTTCAAGATCTGTACGAGTAAACCTCATTACAGTTTCGTCTGCATCAGCTATCTGATGAACCGTCTGTATCATCTCTTCAGTTACCACGAAGGCTTCATTGCCGATGAGAGGTAGTTCACGCGAACCACCAATGAAGCAACCAGTACGATCAATGTAACCCGTCAGAGTAGAGGTCAGGTATCGCCGATATCGCCAAGCATCACTGCCGCTCCCAGCGAGATGTTTTTCCTCAATGACTCGTTCCGCTTCAACCTTGCCGATCAGGCTCATGAAACCTTTTTTGATCTCAATGAAGCTACCCACTGATACATTTCTTAGAACTTTTCCCTGATAAAACAAATCACTGAGATTTTTGTTTTTATCTACTAAAATGGTCACAACGCGTCCAGAAACCTCACAGACTTCGCCTATACGGAGCACCGCTTCCTCTTCAGTAAAATGCCTGCTCATCTCGAGCCTCCCAGATAGCACGTGATAATGTTATTCATTACCGGAAAATCAACATTTCCTCCCGGCCGATAAATAATCTCTACGTTTGAGTAATCTCGAAATCTCTCCATAAAGCCGCTAACACTGGCATCATTGAAAGCAAAGATCAGTAGTTTCAGGGTGGCGTTGCGCAAGGCTTTTTTAGTTATCGTTTCAAGGTGCTCATCAGCAAACGAGAACCCAAATACAATTAGTAGAGTTGCTTCTTTATCAAGCTCGTTGGAATAGGTTCTCAGTAAATCATAATAAACGTTCTGTAGTAGAGTCTCTTTAAATTTCTCCTTACGTGGAAGAATAAGTGCATGAGCAAGTACCCATCCTTTCATTTCGGCTAGGGTGGGAAAGTTAAGCGGCTTAATATCTGCAATACGATAAATAATTTTTCCTTTAGAATGCTGCCAAGAGAGCGAACCATGAAGTTTTATAAGGTTAACAGTAGGAAGCTCAACTTTATAATTATACAGATTTCCGGTTGCACTTACAGAATGGTTAAAGCTACCCGCATCAAATTCCTCATCTCCCAAAATACTTGCTCTTCTATTGAATCCATCATTAAAAAGAATATTGTTATTACGCGTGGCAGCTTCTTCAATGAATAAATCATAATTAGTTGTAAAAACGTTAATACGTCTCGGAAGTAGGCCAGTTCGGCGGCGGGTCAGTATCTTTTCCAGTGAAGACATAAATGTATCATAATTCGCACGGGTACATTCCAAATTGGTGATCACCTGAGGTGCGAAGGGGGCGCCGTAGCCGCGCTTCAACATGCATTCATGAGGTAGCCAAACAGCTGACAAAAAGTCAGCTGCCATCCTGAAGTATTCCTCTTCCTGTTCATCATTAATAAGCTGCTGAAGATCCGTTTCGATTGTCCCCAGTACTTTAATCGCAGGGAGGGATGCACCTGATCCGATGAGAAAGTTAATGTTAGCTGACTGAAATATCCGCTCAAAGTAGTCTCGGTCACTATCGTTACCGTAGTATGCGCGCTTGACTGCCATCTTATCCTTCCATAAAACATTGGATTAATCTGTAATTTATTTAATCTTAACGCCGAGCTCAATACTTTGACATCACTTCTTCTGGCGATTGTTATGATCCCTTCTTGATCAAAAGTACGATTGGGAAACTGATCCTTTATGCCACAAGTTTTCTAGCTATCCTCAAAAAAATTGGTGTTAAAAGTGTGCCAACAAAGTTGCAAGGTCCGCATCGCTCGTAGCCGACGGTCAGATTTGCCCAGATTCTACTGCATAACGTCGTCGGAGTGAGTGATTGCTGAACTACCTTGTGACCAGTTGTTTATGTAGGCATTAGTCAGACGACTCTGTCGGAAGTAAAGTGAGCAAACTTCCTCCATCTGAATTTTCCGATGCTTCCATGCGGGCTCCCTGTGCCTGCATCACATCCATACATTCTCTGATATCCCCCAACACCAGAAACGTTACCGGTCCGGTTAACCGCCCATCTTCTGAAAAATAACTCACCAGATCAGATTTTTTTACCAGCAACGCTGAGCTGCCAGCGTACTCAGCAAGCAAAGCTGGAATATCCCATTCAGTATCAGTGACAGTGGCATTGAGCCAGTTCTGGTCTTTGAGTGTTTTGATTGCCAGGGCCAGTCTATAAAGATCTGACTGGTGAGAAACAGAGTCAGAACCGGCATGCCAGAGGTTTTCCAGTCTCAGGTGAAGATCTGCTGCGACTCCTTTCTGACGACCAAGCCGCAACAGTTTTTCTAAATCGGGTGCGATGGAGCGTGGAAAGCGACGCTGCTTTTGTGCAGTGGCAAGCCAGCGCATCAGAAATGTATGCGTCATCAGCGATGACAATGCCTGGCCTTCTGGCTGTGTGAGGCGTAAAGCGACAAGGGCACGCCAGGCCAGGTGTGCTACGTCAGTAACCACCTGGTCAGAGGTGTAAGAATAACTGGCTGTAGTATTGGATTTCATGCAAGAAAACAGGCTGAGTTTTTGTCGGGCTATGTTGCCGTAAAGTGAAGCTATTTGTGGATCATAGCAGTTAAAACGTACCGGGAATAGCCTGCCAATATTGCCATCAGACTGAAATTATCTTTGCGTATGACTACGATGTCAGAAAGTGACTGACTGCATTTTGCAGTAATCTACAGGGGAAGGAGAGGTTGGAGCATCTTTCAGACGCGGCCAATTGCCCGACTTCTGAACCTGATAATCCATTTTATATACTGAATACAGCTTCGGTTTATAAGAAGCCATCTGATTACAGAATGCAGATGGCTTCTTAAGTTATGAAAAATTACCGCTACATGATGTTATTCTGACAACCTTTATTCCTGTCGCGCATAAATATAGGGCGCAATATAACCTTTACTGTTTGCGTCCAGGTAATCCGACCACCATTGCATCATTGCTTTGCGTGCATCCAGATGCTCCGCCTTGTGAATATACGCTGCCCGCACGCTGTTGCGTTCCTGGTGGCTCATTTGACGTTCCACTGCATCCTGCGACCACAGTTCCGACTCCACTAATGCGCTACAGGCCATTGTCCGAAATCCATGTCCGCATACCTCTGTTTTTGTGTCGTATCCCATCAGACGGAGTGCCCGGTTGATGGTGTTTTCACTCATCGGTTTGTACGGATTATGGTCGCCGGGGAAGACTAAATCCAGATGGCCGGAAATATCCTTTATCTGTTTCAGCAGGGCAATCGCCTGCCGGGAAAGTGGTACAATATGCGGGGTACGCATTTTAGCCCCTCGTCCGGAATAACGAACTTTTTCTATCACTTTACGAGTGGCAGGGATGGTCCAGATTTTGTTTCTGAAATCAATCTCGGTCCAGCGGGCAAAACGCAATTCACTGGAGCGGATAAACAGATGCAGAGTCAGCATCACCGCCAGCCGGGTTAATTCCCGTCCCTGCTGATAGTTACTGATTCTCTGGAACAGATCTGGCAATTGTTCCAGTGGTAAGGCGGGGTAGTGATGTTTAGCGGGTGGGGCCGTGACGCCGTCCAGATACATAGCAGGATTATTTTCGACCAGTCCCCGCTGTACGGCATAATGCATGATATTACAAAGATGTTGCCGTGTCCGGGATGCGACTTCCAGAAAGCCTTTTTCTTCTATGTCTTTCAGCAGTGTCGTGAAATGCTGTGTTTTCAGCAGAGTGACGGGCAGATGACCAATAGCCGGGAAAATATGGTTGTTCATACTGGCAAGCAGACGTGCGGCATAATCAGCCGACCATTTTTTATCGGCTCTGCTTTTATGCCACTCCAGCGCCACGGCTTTAAAGCATTTATCCGGAGAGTGGGCAATCCGTTCGTCGGTTCGTTGCTGAGCGGGATTTATTTTCTGAGCCAGAAGTTTACGAATACCTTCGCGCTGCTGTCGGGCATCGGAAAGGGATACCTGAGGGTACGGGCCTAATGCAATACGGGATTCTTTGCCGTTAAAACGGTATTTGAGATACCAAAGACGCGAACCGCCCGGATTGATAAGCAGATACAGACCGTGAGAATCGGTCAGTTTAAAAGATGTTGCTGAGGATTTAGTAGCGCGGATTTTGCTGTCAGTAAGGGACATGTGGTGGTCACTCCATTATCGAACTGAAATGACCCCAAATCAGACCACCAATTTGTCCCGATACGGAGAGATAAATCAATACCCGCTGAGACAAGTTTCTATGCTAACTCTCTGAATCAAAATACTATTGAGACATGCTGAGACGCATAGAAACAAGAATTTGGCTCCTCTGACTGGACTCGAACCAGTGACATACGGATTAACAGTCCGCCGTTCTACCGACTGAACTACAGAGGAATCGTGTGAACGGGGCGAATATTAGCGACGAGCATTCGGGATGTCAAAGGGGGAGATGCGATTGTTGGTTTGTTTGCTGACAAAATCAGCAAAGCGGCGAAGTTTCGATCTCCTGTCTGATTTGCCCCATTGTGGTGCGCCTGTGCCTCAGATGGGGCAGAACGAAAAACAGGGATACAGGGCATATTGACCGATAGCAATCATAAACGCTTATTTTACTAGCGGTTAAGAGACATGAGTGTACTTGTCAGAAACTGGCAAGCATTTTGCAAATCCTTCCTGACACCCAGCCAGCGGTAATTCTGGCATTCCGGATAGGAGGCAAAATGAACTTCAGACGATTGAAATATTTCGTGAAAATTGTCGATATTGGTAGCCTGACGCAGGCTGCTGAAGTATTGCACATCGCGCAGCCTGCGTTGAGTCAGCAGGTTGCCACGCTGGAAGGTGAACTCAATCAACAACTATTGATTCGCACCAAGCGAGGCGTAACGCCTACTGAGGCGGGTAAAATCCTTTATACCCATGCGCGCACGATCCTGCGCCAGTGCGAACAGGCACAGTTAGCGGTTTACAATGTCGGGCAGACCTTAACGGGGCCGGTTTCTATCGGGCTTGCTCCGGGGACGGCTGCCTCATCGGTAACCATGCCGCTGTTACAGGCAGTACGGGCAGAACTGCCAGACGTGCTGGTGTATCTGCATGAGAATAGCGGATCTGTACTGAACGATAAGCTATTGAGTGGTCAACTGGATATGGCAGTTCTCTATGAGCGCTCCCCTCTGGCGGGGATCATCAGCCAACCGCTGCTGAAAGAGGACCTTTTTCTTGTCGGCACCCGAGATTGTCCAGGGCAGAGCGTGGATCTTGCCGCTGTCGCTCAGATGAATCTTTTTCTCCCTCGCGATTATAGCGCAGTGCGCTTACGTGTTGATGAGGCATTCTCTTTACGGCGCTTAACCGCGAAGGTAATCGGTGAGATTGAGTCGATAGCCACGCTGACCGCAGCCATTGCCAGCGGCATGGGCGTGACAGTCTTGCCTGAATCAGCAGCACGATCTCTTTGTAGCGCGGCAAATGGCTGGATGGCACGGATCACATCGCCGTCGATGAACCTGTCACTTTCACTCACTATGTCGGCAAGAGGCAGTTTGTCGCCACAGGCACAAGCGGTGAAAGAGATCCTTATGTCACTGGTCAGCAATCCGGCGCTGGAAAATCGTGAGCTGCAACTGGTGAGCTAAGCGTTATTTCGTCACGGAATAAGATGCAGGTTTTTATTATTTGTTATGCCGGACATCAGACTTTAACAATAGTGCAATGTCTGATGTATCCGGAGTAACCAGTGAATTTCCAGCAGCTAAAAATCATTCGCGAGGCGGCGCGACAGGATTACAACCTGACAGAAGTCGCCAACATGCTCTATACCTCGCAGTCGGGGGTCAGTCGTCATATTCGTGAACTGGAAGACGAGCTAGGCATCGAAATCTTCATCCGCCGGGGTAAACGTCTGCTGGGGATGACCGAGCCTGGGAAGGCGCTTCTGGTTATTGCCGAGCGTATTCTAAATGAAGCCAGTAATGTACGTCGCCTGGCTGATTTATTCATCAACGATACTTCTGGCATGTTAACCATTGCTACGACACATACTCAGGCGCGGTACAGTCTGCCGGGGGTTATCAAGGTTTTTCGCGAATTATTTCCGGAGGTACGCCTGGAGTTAATCCAGGGAACGCCACAGGAAATTGAAACGCTCTTGCAAAATGGTGGTGCCGATATTGGTATCGCCAGTGAGCGCCTGTGCAACGATCCGCTGCTCGTGGCTTTTCCCTGGTTTCGCTGGCATCACAGCCTGCTAGTGCCTGATGATCATCCCCTGACCCAGGTTTCGCCGTTGACCCTTGAGTCGATTGCGCACTGGCCGCTCATTACTTATCGGCAAGGCATCACCGGACGCTCTCGCATTGATGAAGCCTTTACCCGTAAAGGTCTGGTGCCTGATATTGTGCTTAGCGCACAGGATTCTGACGTCATTAAAACGTATGTGGCATTAGGGCTGGGGATTGGTCTGGTGGCGGAGCAATCAAGCGGAGAGCAGGAGGAGGGCGCACTGGTCCGTCTCGATACCCGACATCTGTTTGACGCTAATACTGTCTGGCTGGGGTTAAAGCGCGGGCAATTGCAGCGTAACTACGTCTGGCGTTTTATCGAACTTTGCAACGCGGGGTTATCTGTAGAAGACATTAAGCGGCAGGTGATGGAACCGGATGACGTTGCCATTGATTATCAGATATAAGCAAAAAGCCCGCTAAAAAGCGCTGAGGGATCCCCATAAAACAGCGCTAATAAACCAGCACCATACTTCGGTAGGCTCTGGCGAGGTGGTTAAGAACGGTGCTCAGCACCGTTCGCCTTAATATTAGCGGGGAGTGTCGCAGG
>NZ_JBALIF010000012.1:0-118658 GCF_037053465.1 Citrobacter amalonaticus | reverse complement strand
AGAAATTCTGACATACTCGGCAGGCAGGCATAGAGGTGATCTCATTGAATTGATAGCACAATCAGTAGATCACAAAACTCTATGCCTGTCTTTTTTCACCCGCCCATTACTGGGGATTCCTCAGCGCCTCTGTGCGGGCTTTTTTTCGTCGTCAGCTCGTCATTATTGTCGAGTCGTCTGTCATTTTCTTCTGTCATCCCGCACCTTATCCCCGTCAGTACTGGCTTTTTCATTCTGGCACGTATTGTGCTTAGTCCTCTCTGTCATAACGACAATCCGACGCCTTAGCGACTACGCTCCGGTGTTGTCTACTATTCGTGCTATTTCAGCTTTTAACAGGTCTGTTATTGATGAAAAAAATCACCAGTGTCTGCCCCTACTGCGGGGCCGGGTGCAAGCTCAAGCTTGTTGTTGAAAATAACAAAATCATCCGAGCCGAAGGGGCTGAGGGTGTTACCAACCAGAACCAGCTCTGTCTGAAAGGGTATTACGGCTGGGACTTCCTGAACGATACCCGCCTACTGACGCCTCGCCTTACGCGTCCCATGATCCGCTACGAAAAAGGCGGTAAGCTCACGCCGGTCAGTTGGGAGGAAGCGATTCGTTATACAGCTCAACGTTTGCTGGCGATTCGCGACAGCGATGGCCCCCGCGCCATTATGACCACCGGTTCTTCACGGGGTACCGGCAACGAAACTAACTATGTCATGCAGAAATTCGCACGTGCGGTACTCAACACCAACAATGTGGATTGCTGCGCCCGCGTATGCCACGGCCCTTCCGTTGCCGGTCTTCAGGAAACGCTGGGCAATGGCGCGATGAGTAATTCCATCAGCGACATCGAAAACTCCAGATGTTTGCTTGTTTTCGGCTATAACTGCGCAGATTCTCATCCCATTGTGGCGCGTCGGGTAATCAAGGCTCGTCAGAATGGCGCGAAAATTATCGTCTGCGATCCCCGCCGCATTGAAACCGCCCGAATAGCCGACCAGCACCTGCAACTAAATAACGGCAGCAATATGGCGCTGGTCAACGCCTTTGGTTACGTCCTCATTGACGAACAGCTTTATGACAAAGAGTACGTACAACAGCACACGACAGGGTTGGACGCTTACTGGCAGACGGTGAAAGATTATGCGCCGGAAGCCGTCGAACACCTGACCGGCGTACCGGCGTCTCAGGTACGTCAGGCGATGCGCACCTTTGCGGCGGCGCCTTCCGCAACCATCATGTGGGGAATGGGCGTCACACAATTCGGCCAGGCCGTGGACGTGGTGCGGGGGTTATCCAGCCTCGCCCTGCTAACCGGTAACCTGGGACGTCCAAACGTTGGCGTCGGGCCCGTTCGCGGTCAGAACAACGTTCAGGGAGCCTGCGATATGGGCGTGTTGCCCAATCTCTTTCCGGGCTATCAGGATGTCACCGATGCGGCCATCAGAGAGAAATTCGCCCACGCGTGGGGAATTGACGTCAAGCGGATGGACGACAAGATTGGAACACGCATCACCGAAGTTCCTCATCTGGCGCTGGAAGGGAAAATCAAAGCCTACTACATCATGGGGGAAGATCCGCTGCAAACCGAGGCCGATCTTGGGCTGGTACGGGCAGGCTTCGCCGCACTGGATTTTATCGTGGTCCAGGATATTTTCATGACCAAAACGGCCGAGATGGCTGACGTGATTTTACCGGCCACCTCCTGGGGAGAACATGGTGGTGTATTCACCTGTGCTGACCGTGGATTCCAGCGTTTCGAAAAGGCCATCGACCCTGCCGGTGATGTGAAGCGCGACTGGGAAATCATCAGCCTGCTCGCCAGTGAAATGGGCTACCCCATGCACTATGAAAACAATCAGCAGATCTGGGATGAAATGCGTGAACTGTGCCCGCTGTTCTACGGCGTCACCTACGAGAAAATGGGCGATATGGGACATATCCAGTGGCCCTGTCCTGACCTCGATCATCCCGGAACTCCGTATCTGTACGAAAACAGTCGCTTCGACACGCCAGACGGTAAAGGTAAGCTGTTTGCCGCACCGTGGCGCGCGCCTGCGGAAGTGCCCGACGAGACGTTTCCCATGGTCCTGTGTACGGTGCGTGAGGTCGGTCACTACTCCTGCCGCTCCATGACCGGCAACTGCGCCGCTCTGCAGGCGCTGGCCGATGAACCCGGCTATGTGCAAATCAGCCCCGTTGATGCAGAAAAGCTGGGTATTCAGCATCGTGACCTTGTGTGGGTCAGTTCCCGGCGGGGAAAAGTGATCAGCCGGGCAGATGTCTCTGAGCGCATCAATCAGGGGACGGTGTACATGACTTACCAGTGGTGGATCGGTGCCTGTAATGAACTGACGCAGGACAATCTCGATCCCATTTCAAAAACGCCGGAAACGAAATATTGTGCGGTGAAGGTTGAAAAAATTACCGACCAGCAATGGGCCGAACGCTATGCGGCGCAAACCTACCGTGATATGAAAACCCGGTTGTGTGAGGCCATCGCCTGACGTTACGCGCGTAAAAAACCGGTAGTGTGTCTATCCCGGTTTCTGTTCTCATGGAGAGGCCTTTTCGAAGGCCTCTGTGCTTATGATTGCAGTGTTGCCAGCCGCGCGGCGAAGCCAACAAAAATCAGACCGATCAGAGAATTCCCGACTTTCGCCAGTTTCTTTTTGGTGCGGATGTACTGGGTAACGAAGGCACCTGAAACGATCAGGAAGCTCAGGTAGCAGAAACTCACCACTTCAAGAGTAGTCGCCAGGATGAAGAATGAGAGTCCCGCATGGGGCGCATTCACATCAATAAACTGCACGAAAAAGGAGACATAAAACAGAATGGCTTTCGGGTTTGTCAGACTCAGAACCAATGCGCGTTTAAAAATTGCGCCAAAGGGCGCCGCGTCTTCGCCAGGTTCGCTACCTTTCGCTTTGAGTGTGGCATAGAGAATTTTCGCTCCCAGATACAGCAGATAAAACGCGCCGAGATAGCGGACGATATTAAACAGTACCGGCGTCGTTTTAATCAGCGTCGCGACACCGGCGTAAGCCAGGAACATTAACACCGCATCGCCAATAAACACGCCGCTTGCCGCGAGATATCCGCCCTTCATCCCACGTCCGACGCTATTTTTTAGCACAAATATCGTATTCGGCCCCGGCACTAAAACAATAAAAATCGCCCCAACCAGGTAAGTCCAATAATTCAGTACGCCATACTCTGCAAACACGTTAACCTCTTCCTGAAACTACTCATACGCTTAACTGCGAAACAATATGCTAACGAATGCACCTGGTGATGGAAAGGGAAATCCCTTCAGCGACCGGGCTGGCGTTGACGAAATTGCTACCTGACCACCAGCAGATCCGAAAATCGCGTCGTATAGCGGGGGGACAGCATCGCCCGTTTCATCTGCCACTGCTGCTGCGTACCCTGACCGGCAAACCAGAGCGTTCCCCTGCCCTCCTTTGCGTTCAGACCGTCCAGCACGCTCATGAGCCGCTCACTGCCGGGACGCGGCGCGTTATCATCAAACAGATTGAGTTGTGCCACGCCCTGGCTAAAGAAATCCCCCAGCATCACGCCGGCTTTTTGATAGCGCAATCCTTCCCGCCAGACGATATCCAGGCAGCGCGTCGCCGCGTTGATGATATCCCGGCTGTCCTGCGTTGGCGTGAGTAACGTCACCGAACCTGCGTTACCGTAGTATTGTTCGTTCGCCGCAAATGGACTGGTTTTGACAAACGCCGAGATATGCCGGCAATACTGATGCTCTGCGCGCAGTTTCTCCGCCGCACGCGAGGCATAGCTGCAAATCGCCTGTCGCATCGGTTCGTAATCGCCTACCCGCTCGCCAAAGGATCGGGAGCAGATAATTTCCTGTTTGGTGGCAGCAAATTCTTCCAGCGCCAGGCACGGTTCACCGCGTAACTCCCGCACCGTTCTTTCAAGCACAACGCTGAAATTTTTCCTGATGAAGCGAATATCCGTCTCCGCCAGTTTCAGCACATTTCCGATCCCCATCGCTTCCAGTTTTTTTGCGATGCGCCGCCCGATGCCCCAGACTTCGCTGACCGGCATTAACGCCATCAGCTTTCTCTGTCGGTCCACGTTTGAGAGATCCACCACGCCATGCGTCTGCGGCCACTGCTTTGCCGCATGGTTCGCCAGCTTCGCCAGCGTTTTGGTCGGGGCAATTCCCACACCGACGGTCAAACGAGTTTGCTGCAATAAGGTATCGCGAATCTCCTTGCCGAAATCCGCAAGATCACGACAATGATGCACGCCGGTCACATCGCAAAAGGCCTCGTCGATGCTGTAAATTTCAACCCGTGGGGTAAGCGCCTCCAGCGTGGTCATCACGCGCTGAGACATGTCGGCATAGAGCTCATAGTTGCTGCTAAAACAGGTCACGCCATAGTAGTGAAACAGGTCCTTTTGCTTAAAGTAAGGTTCGCCCATTTTGACGTTCAGCGCCTTTGCCGCGGCATTGCGCGCAATAACGCAGCCATCATTATTCGACAACACCACAACGGGCTTTTCTTTCAGATCCGGACGAAAGGCCGTCTCGCAAGCCGCGTAAAAAGAGTTCACATCCACCAGCGCAAACATGGTTACTTTGTCGTTTTGATGATATGCGTAACGACGCCAAAAATATCGAGCGTCTCTTCACGGTTTATCCTGATGGGGGAATATGCGCTGTTCATCGGATTGAGCTGTACCGCAGGACGAAGCTGGAGTTGTTTAACCGTAAACTCCCCATCGACTGCCGCGATGACAATATCGCCATGCATTGCCCGGTAGGTACTGTCCACCACCAGCAGGTCGCCATCGCTAATGCCCGCATCAATCATCGAATCGCCCGCCGCTTTGACAAAATAAGTCGCACTGGGATGCCGGACCAGCAGCGCATTAAGATCGATCCGCTGCTCGACGTAATCCTGCGCAGGTGAAGGAAAGCCGCACGGAACGAGATCGGCAAAAAGAGGGA
The DNA here is from genome assembly GCF_037053465.1 of Citrobacter amalonaticus. Classification (GTDB taxonomy): domain Bacteria; phylum Pseudomonadota; class Gammaproteobacteria; order Enterobacterales; family Enterobacteriaceae; genus Citrobacter_A; species Citrobacter_A amalonaticus_H. The sequence continues at coordinate 113,680 of NZ_JBALIF010000012.1, read as the reverse complement.
GCATCACAATCTGACGCATATCAACGGGGCTGTAGAACATCATCATCACACATCCACAAATACACTGTATTTATATACAGTATAATTAAAAAAGGATGAGATCAAGCCTCCGGAAGCCCGTTGCCGTAGCCTCTGCATCCAGTGCCTTGATTTTATTTAGCTCTGTGAAAAACAATTTTTATTGGTTAAAAAGCAGAGAACATCGCGGTGGTGAAAAATTGCCCTTCACGAAAACATCACTGCTAACCCAACAACATTCCCGGAAAAACGGATAATTTATTCAACATCGCCTGGCAAAAATAACAGAAACTTGATCGGGTCACTTTTTATACAAAAGCAGGAATCGATATACTGTAACCGGAGACAAAAAACAGGAGGTAATGACTATGTATCGTTCTGTTCTGGTGCCCATTGATATCTCAGAAGCGGACTTAACCCGTCAGCTTATTCCTCAGGTCGTACAACACACGAAAACCGCGAAAGTACATTTTCTGGCCGTCATCCCCTCTGTTCCTTTTTATGCTTCCCTGGGGCTTGCTTACTCTGGCGAACTCCCGGATAAGAATGGACTGCAGTCGAAGGCGTTGCAGAAACTCGAAGAGATTGTGAAGCAGTTCAATATCCCTGAAGGCCGGGTCCAGACACACGTTGTGTATGGTCCTCCGAAAGATCAGATCCTGAAACTGGCAGAATCTGTCAGTGCCGATCTGATCGTGATCGCCTCGCATCAACCCGGTATCTCCACATACCTGTTAGGCTCTACCGCCGCGGCGGTAGTGCGCCACGCGCACTGCCCGGTTCTGGTGGTTCGCTGACCTCTGAACGGGAGTCTGTTGGCTCCCGTTTATTGTGCCTGCACTATCCAGTCGCGAAAGATTTCCATCGCCGGCGTCAGCGGTTTTGATTTCAGGTGCGTAAGCCAGTAGCTGCCCATGTTGATCTCAATCGGGAAAGGACGTACAAGCTGCCCGGCCGTCAGCTCGCGAGTAAACATGGCTGCGGGAACCAGCGCTGCGCCGCCAGTATGCATCACCGTTTCAATCATCAGACGTGAAGAGTCAAACACCGCGCCATTAATCCGCTCCACCGCAACCCCTGCGGCCGCAAACCAGCTATCCCACTCGTCAGCACGATAGGAACGCAGGAGATTCTCTTGCAGAAGATCGGCGGGCTGATTCAGCCGCCGCGCGGTGTCGGGCGTACACAGTACGGTCAGCGGCGCTTCACACAGCATTTCATTATGCGTGGCGGGCCACAAACCGGTGCCAAAGCGAATCGCGAAATCCAGACCTTCCGCCGCCAGGTTCACAACGTTGTTGTTCGTGCGCAGTTGCAGTTCAACAAACGGGTGCGCGTTGCGAAATTGCTCAATACGCGGTAGCAGCCAGCCCACGGCAAACGTGCCGACAGCCGCGACCGTGAGCACTTCACGATACTCACCGCCTTCGAACTTGCGGAAAACCGTGTCAATTTGCCCGAAGGCATCGGTCAATACGGCAAAAAGCGCCTGCGCCTCATCCGTCATCTCCAGCCCTCTGGGTAACCGCCTGAACAGCACTCTGTTCAACCGTTCCTCAAGAATACGGACCTGCTGGCTGACGGCAGCCTGTGTCACACAAAGCTCCAGCGCCGCACGCGTAAAACTCAAATGGCGCGCGGAAGCCTCAAAAGCACGCAGCGCATTAAGAGGAAGAGCAGAACGCATAATACAGACCCATAAGATTTTCTTTAACCCAGGGTAAATTCTTCTCGCTTGTGAAGCAAGCGCTGAAAGTGGATAGTCCTGCTCATCGGAAATAAGTCATGTACCTTTGATTTCGCCTAATTGCGGCAAGTCGATCATTTCGTAACCACATCCTGACTTATCAATTCACTGATGATTAAAGAGGTTATTAATGTTAAAAGCACGATTCCGCCAGACGGTGATTATCGCCGCAGCGCTGTCTTTTTTCGCAGGCAGTTCCCCCCTTCTGGCGCGTACGCAGACAAATATCACCGGGGTTCAACAAAAGCTGGCCGCATTAGAAAAACAATCGGGTGGTCGGCTCGGCGTGGCGCTGATTAATACTGCCGATGGCTCACAGCTTCTTTATCGTAGCGACGAACGCTTTGCCATGTGTAGCACCAGTAAAACGATAGTTGCGGCGGCAGTTTTAAAACAGAGTGAAACCCAGAACGATATTTTGCAAAAGAAAATGGCGATCAAAAAAGCCGATTTGACGAACTGGAACCCGGTAACAGAGAAATATGTGAATAGCGAAATGACGCTGGCAGAATTGAGCGCGGCGGCGCTACAGTACAGTGATAATACGGCGATGAATAAACTGGTTGAGCACCTGGGAGGACCAGGTAACGTCACCGCTTTCGCGCGTTCAATTGGCGACACCACATTTCGCCTGGACCGGAAAGAGCCCGAACTGAACACCGCTATTCCGGGCGACGAGCGCGATACCACCACGCCACTGGCCATGGCAAAAAGTCTGCGTAACCTGACGCTGGGCGATGCGTTAGCGACCACACAGCGCACGCAGCTTGTCGACTGGCTGAAAGGAAATACAACCGGTGGCCAGAGTATTCGGGCCGGGCTCCCCAAAAACTGGGTGGTCGGTGATAAAACCGGCGGCGGTGATTACGGTACCACCAATGATATTGCCGTGATCTGGCCTGAAGGTCGCGCACCGCTGGTACTGGTCACCTACTTTACGCAGCCTCAGCAGGATGCAAAAGGCCGGAAAGATGTTCTGGCCGCAGCGGCAAGAATTGTGACGGAAGGACAGTAATTCCCTCAAGGAAGCCGAAAGTAAAAGGCCCGGACAACCGTCCAGGCCTTAAAATTTGGGCCGCCATCGAGGCCTCGAACCCCGTTCCCTACAACAAAAGTCGTTCGCTCTTCCAGATGAGCTAATGGCGGTCTGCCGGTTATTATTATCTGATTAAGAATTTACTCATCAGCAAAACCGGGCAAAATAATACATAACTCAAATTTCCCCTGCAAGCGTCATGGTCTACGACTGCTGCCTGTTTGCTCATTATTCGGGCAAAATCCCTGCGTTAAAGATGATAGAGTGAACAATATAAAATTTCTTTTCCGTCATACCGGGACAACCTGATGAAACATCGTTTTATCTCCCTCAGCTTATTCGTGCTAACGTTTCTGAATATCGTCCCTGCACTTGCAGAAACAGTAAACACGCCCACGGGAGTGGTTATCAGTTTTCAGCGAGATTACAAAGAGTGGAACGATCGCTCATTCGCATTACATCAAACCCATGATGATCACAGCGTAATGACACAAGCTCAGCAAAGCTGGGACGTATTGTTGAAGAAATATACGCTTCCTCATTTTCAGGGGGAGCCCATTGCTTTTGGTTCCGATGCTTCACACGACCCAGAGCAGGAAAAAATTCTGTCGACAGTCGTGGAAAATAATTCCGCGATAATAAAAACCCGGTTTCCACAGCCTTATTATTCACCCGACTATGAATATCATCTGATAAAACATCATCAGCGCTGGTATCTGACGCAGATCTATCTGGTGGATGAGGATGGGAAATACCCCAGCCTGTAGAAAATTCAGCGACTGATGCACCTTAAGCTGGCCGGGAGAGGTTCAGACAGCCTGGCGCACATAGAGATAAGCTGTCGCCCTTGAAATACCCAGATGTTGCGCCACGGTATCCATGGATTTACGTACATTCAGCAATCCTTCCTGACGTAATGCCTGGATAACTCTCCTTCTGTCTTCAGTGTTGAGGGCTCGTGCCGTGGTAGCACGTTCTGCGGCAAAATCATCGATTCGCTGGCGAATGACATCCGTACTCCCCGGTTCGAGGTGTTCGCGGATCGGTGAACTTTCCGTTTCAGTAAAACGCGCCAGCGCGTTCTGCATCCCCCGAAAAAGCGTCATATCGACATTAAGGCAAAGCGCTGCAACGTATTTGCCCTCTTCATCCTTAATGCCAATAGACGTGCTTTTTACCGGACGACCATCGGAAAACTGGTTGCTGTAGTTGGCAATAATTTCGGGAAAATCCGCAGACGCGATTCTTGCCAGACCGAGTTCCGTGACTGGCTGACCGGCTTTACGTCCCGATAAATTATTGTGTATCGACAAAATCGCATGCTCAGGGTTCTTAAGATCATGAACAACCACCTCGCAAAAAGGCGAAAACGTTTCGCTTAATCCTTTCGCAATCGTGTCCAGTTGGCTGAGAAGCGAATTCTCGATATTTTTTGGCATACCCGTCTCCTGCTGTGTTACCTGTCGTCATTATTACCGTGGTTTACCGTCTCAGGAGACGGATTTTCCGGCCAGAAACTCACCATAGCGGGCGATATCCACATTACCGCCACTGATGATAATGCCCACTTTTTTGCCCTGAAGTCCCGCTTTCCTCGCCCTTGCCGCCGCGAAACCCAGACAGCCGGTTGGCTCGGTGACCATTTTCATACGTTCCGCCATAAACGTCATCGACGCGATTAACTCATCGTCAGAAACCGTTAAAATATCAGTCACGTACTTTTGAATCAGAGGAAACGTATAGTGCCCCAGATGCTGCGTCTGCGCACCATCCGCGATCGTTTTCGGGGTATCGATATGAACGATCTTACCGCTTCGAAAAGACTGTTGCCCGTCGTTACCAGCTTCAGGTTCTACGCCATAAATCCTGCATTCCGGCGAGAGATGCCGGGCAGCCAGCGCCGAACCGGAGAGCAAACCGCCCCCGCCCAGACAGACAAAAAGAACATCCAGCGAGCCAACTTCCTCAATCAACTCTTTCGCGGCAGTGCCCTGACCGGCAATAACATGAGGATGATCATACGGAGGAATCAGCGTTAACCCGTGCTTTTGCGCCAGCTCTCGTCCGATCTGTTCACGATCCTCCGTGTAGCGATCATACATCACCACATTGCCGCCATACCCTTTGGTCGCTGCCACTTTAGCGGCTGGCGCGTCATGTGGCATAACGATGGTCGCCGGAATACCCAGTAATTTTGCTGACAGGGCAATCGCCTGAGCGTGATTGCCAGACGAAAATGCCACCACGCCCGCCGCGCGCTGTTCAGGGGTAAACTGGCGTAGCGCATTCATCGCCCCGCGAAATTTGAACGCGCCCATGCGTTGAAAATTTTCACATTTAAAGAAAACATCAGCGCCAAATTCTGCATTGACGGTGCGGGAGGTCATAACCGGCGTGCGGTTTGCATATCCTTCTATGCGCTCAGCAGCAGCGGCGACATCAGCATAGTCAGGAAGAGTCATTTCAGTCATTTTTTCACCTGTTTATCGTTAAGTGTTGGGCTTATTGCGCCAGTGCGATGGCTTCCACTTCTATGGCTGAGCCATAATGAAGTTCTGATACACCCGCAACGACACGCGATGGGCGGGAATCACCGATCCACTCAGCATAAAGCGCATTAAACGTCGGCCAGAGATTGATATCGGTGACATAAACACGGACAGAAACCAGGTGCTGGCGGGAGACTCCCGCCCCGCTCAGGCAAGCATCAATGTTGTCTAACACGACCCTGGTTTGTTCCTCAAAAGACGCTCCCGCCTTTTTCTCACCCTCAGGCGTTATCGGTAACTGCCCGGAGATAAAGACAAATCCCCCTGCCGTTACACTCGCCGAATAATGCCCGGCGGGCGGTACGCCCTGGGACGTTGCGTTCAGTGTGATATCTGGATGCATAGGTTGCTCTCCTGTGGTTGCATTCAATACATTGTGTATTAAATTATACATTTTGTATAAATCCATTTTATACGCCGTATCACACTTTGCGACGCCTCCTTTATCGACAAACTGGCGTGTCTGTCTCTCACTTCGGTGACAGAGATCGCGCGCGTGGTTTGCTTCAGAAAAGGGAAAGGTTCAATAAATAGTGTTGATGCAGAAGATGTGGGTGTGGAGTTAACACTGAATTTCCTCCTTGTCACCTCCAGATTAAGAGAGGACTCCGAAGGATTGCCCGAGGCTAAACCGAATGCCTGAAGAAATGTTAGAGAATCTGAAAAGTGGATGGTTGCAGCGTTAGTACGTTGTTTTGCGCTGATGTGTCAGTACAATTCGCAGCGACTGGCGGTTATTCTCACACTACCCGAACGATCGCCAGTTAACCGCCGCCCGTTCTTGCATACGACGACGCGGCGGGAACTCTTCCAGCCCGGATCCCCGCACATTACATTCCGTTATTCAAACTGCGCACACGATCACACTTAATCACTTCATTACGGTTCAGCATGCTGAACAAAGCATATTTTCCACTTTACAACACCGCTACCATTTATTTCATAAGCAAGGAGGAACCATTATGGTTCGCAAAGGGTGCAATTCATTAGTCCGTGCCGAAAAAATATTGACCCACATCGCATGGGTTGGCGTGGCAAGTTATATGGAATTATTAAAAAAATTCCAGTATCCCAAAAGCAGCCTGCTTAATTTATTGAATGTGATGGTAGAGTGCGGATTCTTAATTAAAAACAAAAATGGCCATTATTCGCTGGGAATAAAAAACTACGAACTGGGTTGCCAGGCGCTACACCGTCAAAATATCTTTGAGGTGACGAAACGGCCAATGCAGGAGTTGTCGCTGAAAAGCGGACTGGTCTGCCATCTGGGCGCCATGGAGAGCATTTCAGCTATCTATCTCGACAAGGTCGAAAGCCCGGACTCGGTACCAACAAGCAAAAGCTGGATTGGTAAAAAACTTGAATTGCATATTACCGCGCTGGGTAAAGCATTATTAGCCTGGAAGACACGAGAAGAGCTGGATTATTTCTTAGAGGCTCTCACATTGACCCCACATACGCACAATACATTTACGGATAAAAAATTATTTCTGGAAGAGTTACAAAAAACGCGGCTTCGGGGATGGGCTATAGACAACGAAGAATCAACCTATGGTGCGGTATGTTTAAGTATGCCGGTATTCAATATGTATAACCGGGTTAACTATGCCATCTCGCTTTCAGGCGATCCGGTGGTTTATTCAGGAAATAAGATCGATAGCTATCTGGAATTACTGCGAAAATGCGCCGGAAAAATATCATATGGGCTGGGGTACAGAAACGAAAATGAGTATTTACGAAAAGGAAACTAAGGTAATGAAAAAATTCACTGGCATTATTCCACCGGTATCCAGCACGTTTCATCGTGACGGAACCCTTGATAAAACGGCAATGCGTGAAGTTGCTGACTTCCTGATTAATAAAGGGGTCGACGGGTTGTTTTATCTGGGCACCGGTGGTGAATTTAGCCAGATGAATGCCACCCAGCGCATGGCGCTCGCCGAAGAAGCCGTCGCGGTTGTTGGCGGACGAGTGCCGGTATTGATTGGCATCGGTTCTCCATCCACTGACGAAGCGGTCAAACTGGCGCTGCATGCTCAGGCTATCGGTGCTGATGGTGTCGTTGCTATCAATCCCTACTACTGGAAAGTCGCGCCACGAAATCTTGATGACTATTACCAGCAGATCGCCCGTAGTGTCACCCTGCCGGTTATCCTGTACAACTTTCCGGATCTGACGGGCCAGGATTTAACCGCGGACACCGTAAAGCGTCTGGCACTGCAAAACGAAAATATCGTCGGCATCAAAGACACCATCGACAGCGTCGGTCATCTGCGCATGATGATCAATACAGTGAAGGCGGTGCGCCCGTCATTTTCTGTATTCTGCGGTTATGATGACCATTTACTGAACACAATGCTGCTGGGCGGCGACGGTGCGATAACCGCCAGCGCTAACTTTGCTCCGGAACTCTCCGTCGGCATCTACCGTGCCTGGCGTGAAGGCGATCTGGCAACCGCCGCCACGCTGAATAAAAAACTGCTACAACTGCCCTCTATTTACGCACTGGAAACACCGTTTGTCTCACTGATCAAATACAGCATGCAGTGTGTCGGGCTGCCCGTAGAGACGTATTGCTTGCCACCGATTCTTGAAGCATCAGAAGAAGCCAAAGATAAAGTCCGCGCGCTACTTACCGCGCATGGCATTTTATCCGTCTGAGGAGAAACTCATGTCTGTTCGCAATATTTTTGCTGACGAGAGTCACGACATCTACACCGTCAGAACGCACGCCGATGGCCCGGACGGCGAACTGCCATTAACCGCGGAGATGCTTATCAACCGCCCGAGCGGAGATCTGTTCGGTATGACCATGAATGCCGGAATGGGCTGGTATCCGGACGAGCTGGATCGGGACGGTATTTTGCTGCTCAGCACACTCGGAGGCCTACGTGGTGCAGACGGTAAGCCTGTCGCGCTGGCGCTGCATCAGGGACACTACGAGCTGGATATCCAGATGAAAGCGGCGGCCGAGGTCATTAAAGCAAACCGCGCTCTGCCCTATGCCGTGTATGTTTCCGATCCTTGTGATGGCCGAACTCAGGGTACGACAGGTATGTTTGATTCGCTACCGTACCGTAATGACGCCTCGATGGTGATGCGTCGTCTTATTCGCTCGTTACCTGATGCGAAAGCCGTCATTGGGGTTGCGAGTTGTGACAAGGGGCTTCCGGCCACCATGATGGCACTCGCCGCACAGCACGACATAGCAACCGTGCTGGTGCCCGGTGGTGCGACGCTGCCCGCAAAGGATGGAGAGGACAACGGCAAGGTGCAGACCATCGGCGCCCGCTTCGCCAATGGCGAATTATCGCTACAGGATGCACGCCGTGCGGGTTGTAAGGCCTGCGCCTCTTCCGGTGGCGGTTGTCAATTTCTGGGCACCGCCGGAACATCGCAGGTCGTCGCCGAAGGGCTGGGGCTGGCAATCCCGCACTCAGCACTTGCCCCTTCCGGCGAGCCGGTGTGGCAGGAGATCGCCAGAGCTTCCGCGCGAGCGGCTCTGAATTTGTGTAAAAAAGGCATCACCACCCGGGAAATTCTCACCGATAAAGCAATTGAGAATGCGATGACAGTCCACGCGGCGTTCGGCGGTTCAACAAATCTGCTATTGCACATCCCGGCCATTGCTCACCAGGCGGGTTGCCATATCCCGACCGTTGACGACTGGATTCGCATCAACAAGCGCGTGCCACGGCTGGTGAGCGTGCTGCCCAATGGTCCGGTGTATCATCCGACGGTTAATGCCTTCATGGCAGGCGGTGTACCAGAAGTGATGCTGCATCTGCGCAGCCTCGGATTATTGCATGAAGACGTTATGACGGTTACCGGCAGTACGCTGAAGGAAAACCTCGACTGGTGGGAGCAGTCCGAACGGCGTCAGCGGTTCAAGCAACTCCTGCTTGAGCAAGAGCAAATCAAGGCCGACGAGGTCATCATGTCGCCGCAGCAAGCCCAGGATCGCGGATTAACCTCAACCATCACCTTCCCGGTGGGCAATATTGCGCCAGAAGGATCGGTAATCAAATCTACCGCCATCGATGCCTCGGTGATTGATGATCAGGGTATCTATTACCATAAAGGTGTGGCGAAGGTTTATCTGTCCGAGAAAAGTGCGATTTACGATATCAAGCATGACAAGATTAAAGCGGGCGATATTCTGGTCATTATCGGCGTGGGTCCTTCCGGTACCGGGATGGAAGAAACCTATCAGGTGACCAGTGCCCTGAAACATCTGTCCTACGGTAAGCATGTTTCACTGATCACCGATGCGCGTTTCTCAGGTGTTTCTACTGGCGCGTGCATCGGTCATGTGGGGCCGGAAGCGCTGGCCGGTGGCCCCATCGGCAAATTACGCACCGGGGATATCATTGAAATTAAAATTGATTGCCGCGAGCTTCAGGGCGAAGTCAATTTCCTCGGAACCCGTCGCGATGACCCATTACTCTCAAAGGAGGAGGCTACTGCAATATTAAACGCCAGACCCAGCCATCAGGATTTACTACCCGACCCTGAACTACCCGATGATACCCGGCTATGGGCAATGCTTCAGGCTGTTAGTGGCGGAACATGGACGGGTTGTATTTATGATGTAAATAAAATCGGCGCGGCTTTGCGCGATTATATGAATAAAAACTGAAAGCAAAAATAAAAACATCCAGACCAGATCATTGTCCGGTTACACATTATTGATTATTTGCGTAGCCGGATAATGACGGGTCGCTACCCTATTATGAGAGGACGTTATGCCACTAATTATCGTTGTGGCAGGGATTGCTTTACTCCTGCTATTAACCATAAAAATTAAGCTCAATACGTTTGTTTCGTTAATTATTGTTTCGATTGCTGTCGCCATCACCAGTGGTATGGATTTGAGTAAAGTCGTCACCTCGGTCGAATCCGGGCTGGGCGGTACGCTGGGCCATATTGGTTTGATATTTGGCTTCGGTGTCATGCTCGGTCGCTTGCTGGCGGATGCAGGTGGTGCACAACGAATCGCGCTGACGATGCTAAATTATTTCGGGAAAAATAAACTTGACTGGGCGGTGGTCTGCTCGGCGTTTATTGTGGGTATTGCACTTTTTTTCGAAGTCGGCTTAATTCTTCTGGTACCTATTTTATTCGCAATTGCCCGTGAAGCGAAAATATCGCCGATGTTTATGTGTGTGCCAATGCTTTCCGGTTTGCTGGTCGCGCATGGTTTTTTACCGCCCCACCCCGGCCCGACAGTGATCGCCCGGGAATATGGCGCAGATGTAGGACTGGTGCTGATATACGGTATTATTGTCGGCATCCCGACCTTTATTCTTTGTGGCCCGGTGTTGAATAAATTCTGCCAGCGCATTATTCCGGATGCGTTTAAAAAAGAGGGAAATATTGCCTCTCTCGGCGCGACCCGCCGGTTCAGCGAAAGCGAAATGCCTGGCTTTGGGATCAGTTTTCTCACAGCAATGTTGCCGGTGATCCTGATGGCCGTCGTCACCATCATCCAGATGACCCACGCTAAGAGCGCCGCCGATTCAGGCCTGTTCTATAACGTGATACTGTTCTTAGGTAACTCAACGATCGCCATGCTGATTTCACTGCTGTTCGCGATCTATACCATGGGAGTAGGCCGTGGGAAAACAATCCCTGAGCTGATGGATTCCTGCGGAAAAGCAATTGCAGGTATTGCCGGTCTGCTGCTAATTATCGGTGGCGGCGGTGCATTCAAACAGGTGCTCATCGACTCTGGTGTCGGTCAGTATATTTCCACCCTGGTTTCAGGTATGGATATCAACCCAATCCTGATGGCCTGGGGTGTGGCCGCATTCCTGCGTATTTGTCTGGGTTCAGCCACTGTCGCGGCAATCTCTACCGCCGGGCTGGTGATTCCGTTGCTGGCGGTACATCCTGATACCAACCTGGCGCTGATCACTCTGGCGACAGGGGCGGGATCTTGTATCTGTTCCCATGTAAATGACGCCAGCTTCTGGATGATTAAAGACTTCTTTGGTCTGACGACCAAAGAGACATTGTTGTCCTGGACGCTGATGTCCACGCTGTTATCCATCTGCGGGCTGATCTTTATTCTGCTTGCCAGCTTTATTCTGTAACCGCCAGGCGCGACGGTTGCCCGGTCTGCAGGTGCGATTTCGTAGGCCGGGTAAAATGATCCTACCCACCAATAGTGGACACGGGACTAAGTGAGTAAACTCTCAAGTAAGAGGTGACTCATGACAAAACCAGTATCAACCAGCAAAAAGCCCCGTAAACAGCACACGCCGGAATTCCGCCAGGAAGCCCTCAAACTCGCAGAAAGCATCGGTGTTGCTGCCGCTGCCTGCGAAATCAGCCTGTATGAATCACAACTCTATGCCTGGCGCAGCAAGCTGAAAAATGCACATTCCTCTTCCGAACGTGAGCAGGAAATGTCCGCTGAAATAGCCCGGCTGAAACGACAACTGGCAGAACGGGACGAGGAACTGGCCATTCTCCAAAAGGCCGCGACATACTTCGCGAAGCGCCTGAAATGAAGTATGTCTTTATCGAAAAGCATCGGGCAGAGTTCAGCATCAAAGCGATGTGCCGTGTGCTTCGGGTTGCCCGCAGCGGCTGGTATGCCTGGCGTCTGCATCGTCATCAGATACGCCCGCGCCAGCAGTTCCGTCTCACCTGCGATAAGGCCGTTCATCAGGCATTCACTGCGGCAAAGCAGCGTTATGGTGCGCCGCGTCTTGCTGATGAGCTACCGGAATACAACATCAAAACCATTGCCGCCAGCCTGCGTCGTCAGGGGCTCCGCGCAAAGGCTGCACGGAAGTTCAGTGCGATCAGCTACCGTGAGCATGGTCTGCCGGTGTCTGACAATCTGCTGAAGCAGGACTTTTACGCCAGCGGCCCGAACCAGAAGTGGGCAGGCGACATCACGTACTTGCGTACCGATGAAGGCTGGTTGTATCTCGCGGTGGTCATCGACCTGTGGTCGCGGGCGGTTATTGGCTGGTCGATGTCACCACGAATGACGGCACAACTGGCCTGTGATGCACTGCAGATGGCGCTGTGGCGGCGAAAGCGCCCGAAAGATGTCATTGTTCACACCGATCGTGGAGGCCAGTACTGTTCAGCGGATTATCAGGCCCTGCAGAAGCGGCACAATCTGCGTGGAAGCATGAGCGCAAAAGGCTGCTGTTATGACAATGCCTGCGTGGAAAGCTTCTTTCATTCGCTGAAAGTGGAATGTATCCACGGGGAACGCTTTAGCAGCCGGGAAATAATGCGGACAACGGTGTTTAATTATATCGAGTGTGATTACAATCGCTGGCGTCGTCACAGTGCCTGTGGCGGTCTCAGCCCGGAACAATTTGAAAACCAGAACCTCGCTTAGGGCCGTGTCCACTTTACGTGGGTAGGATCACTCGCCCTTACTGGCTATGTCAGGAATGCGCTTAAAAAAAGCCATCCACTGATTAATCTGCATTTGTTGAAGGTTCCACTATTACAAACCGCAATGCTGATTTATCAGTTCATTCCCGGTTTATTCACTGGCGTCAGTATGATCACCATGCTCTATCTACAAAACCAATTGGGTATGCGCGCAAGCTTTGTTGGCGCACTCATGTTGCCATGGTCGCTGTTTTCCTTTGTCGCTATCAGTTTGACAGGTAAGAAGTTCAATCTCTGGGGGCCACGCCCTCTGTTTATTACCGGATGCCTGGCTCAGGCCTTGGGTATTGGCATGCTGGCATTGACAGATCAGACAGCGGATGCCGTTATTTGTGTGCTTGCTTTCGCGTTAATGGGATTCGGCGGCAGTTTGTGTAGCAGCACGGCTCAAAGTTCTGCTTTTATTCAAATCGCAAATCCTGAACTTGCTGATATCAGCGCACTGTGGAATATCAATCGCCAACTCAGTTTTTGTCTCGGCGTTACGCTGGTCACTCTCCTGTTCAACCTGATTGCTAATACTGGCATGTCCTTAGAATCGTCTTATCATCTGTGCTTTATGTTAGTAGCATGCAGCACTGCCATTCCTGTCATATGCTGTTTCCGTATTGCAAATCAGAAGGTCATATATACGCTCAATAAGGAAAAAGAATGAATCGTTATTTCAAGGAAATCCTCGACGCCCATGAGTTGATCCGTTGCTGGTTGGGCAATGAGGACGCAAAGAATGAAATTTGCGAAAATCTTTTAGCACGTTTCAGCGCGGCATACTCCATGGTGACACCCACTGGCGTGTTACTTGACTTCACTACATTAAACGCCTTCTTCCGCGCTCAGCGCGGCGCACGTCCTGGTCTGGAAATTACGATCAAGGATATGCAGGTGGTTGCCGAAAGTGAAAATGGTGCAACTGTGGTTTATAAAGAGTCACAGCAACTTCCGGGACAAAATACTACGCTTCGCTTTTCTACAGTTGTGTTCGAATTAAATCATGATGGCAATGTCATCTGGCGACATTTACACGAGACGTCATTACCTCAGGCCTGATAGTGGTGTTACCTTACTCTCGCGTATAAAACGCTTACGGTGTGTAGTCCTGGTCCTCCACACAGAATATGCGCTCACACGCCTGTCTCGGTATTTTCTGTGCACAAAAAACGGGAGCACATTGGCTCCCGTTCTCATACAATCCAGAGACTGGATTACATATTCGCGATGATCGCGTCACCAAACTCTGAACATTTCAGCAGTTTAGCGCCTTCCATCAGACGTTCGAAGTCATAGGTCACGGTCTTCGCGGCAATCGCGCCTTCCATGCCTTTAACAATCAGGTCTGCGGCTTCGAACCACTGCATGTGGCGCAGCATCATCTCAGCAGACAGAATGATGGAGCCCGGGTTTACTTTGTCCTGACCGGCGTATTTCGGCGCTGTACCGTGCGTTGCTTCGAACAATGCACACTCGTCGCCGATATTTGCGCCAGGGGCGATACCGATGCCGCCAACCTGCGCCGCCAGGGCATCAGAAATGTAGTCACCGTTCAGGTTCATACAGGCGATCACGTCGTATTCCGCCGGACGCAGCAGGATCTGTTGCAGGAACGCATCCGCGATCACGTCTTTAACCACGATCTCTTTACCGGTGTTCGGGTTCTTGATTTTCACCCACGGACCGCCGTCGATCAGCTCACCGCCGAATTCTTCACGCGCCAACTGGTAGCCCCAGTCTTTAAACGCGCCTTCGGTGAACTTCATGATGTTGCCTTTGTGAACCAGGGTCACAGAGTCACGGTCATTGGTGATCGCATATTCAATGGCCGCACGAACCAGACGCTTGGTCCCTTCTTCAGAACACGGTTTGATACCGATACCGCAGTGTTCCGGGAAGCGAATTTTCTTCACACCCATCTCTTCGCGCAGGAATTTGATCACTTTTTCTGCATCCGCAGAATCGGCTTTCCACTCAATACCGGCGTAGATGTCTTCTGAGTTTTCACGGAAGATAACCATGTCGGTCAGTTCCGGATGTTTCACCGGGCTTGGGGTGCCCTGATAGTAGCGAACAGGACGCAGGCAAACGTACAGGTCAAGTTCCTGACGCAGCGCCACGTTCAGAGAGCGAATACCGCCACCGACCGGCGTCGTCAACGGGCCTTTAATCGCCACGCGGTAGTCACGAATCAGATCCAGGGTTTCCGCCGGCAGCCAGACATCCTGACCGTAAACCTGGGTGGATTTCTCACCGGTGTAGATTTCCATCCAGGAGATTTTACGCTCACCTTTGTAGGCTTTCTCAACGGCAGCGTTAACAACTTTGATCATCGGAGGGGTAACATCAACACCGATGCCGTCGCCTTCAATGAATGGGATAATCGGATTATGCGGCACATGCAGCTTGCCGTCTTTAAGGGTGATTTTTTGACCTTCTGCCGGAACAACTACTTTGCTTTCCATTCACCTCTCCTTCGAGCGCTTCTGGTTTGCTCGTCTGTCATCGCGCTGCATGTGCGTTTGCGTCCTGCTGCACGACTGCGTTAGAGCAATTTTTTGTTAATGTTTTGTAATGAGCATGTCAATACTACCCTAATGTTCGCTGCCATGAAAGACACTCGTTATTAGGCTATAATGCGGCAATTGATAAGATCTGAAAATACCATGCAAAAAACTTCTTTTAGAAATCACCGGGTTGAGCGATTCAGCCAGCGACAAGTCACTAAGCGCCGGAAAGAAAACCAGCCAAAACGCGTGGTTTTGTTCAATAAACCTTACGATGTTTTGCCACAATTTACTGACGAAGCCGGACGCAGAACGTTAAAAGATTTTATTCCTGTGCAGGGCGTATACGCAGCTGGTCGTCTGGACAGAGACAGTGAAGGGTTACTGGTGCTCACCAATGACGGCGCCTTGCAGGCACGTCTGACACAACCCGGTAAACGCACCGGGAAAATTTACTACGTTCAGGTTGAAGGCGAACCTACAGCAGAAGCGCTGGAAGCGTTGCGAAGTGGCGTGACGCTGAACGATGGCCCCACCCTGCCCGCCGGCATTGAGAGCGTCGATGAACCTGAATGGATCTGGCCGCGCAATCCACCGATTCGCGAACGTAAAAACATCCCCACAACCTGGCTGAAAATAACCTTATATGAAGGTCGTAACCGCCAGGTACGCAGAATGACCGCGCATGTTGGCTTTCCCACATTGCGACTGATTCGCTATGCAATGGGAAGTTACACTCTGGAAAATCTGGCCAACGGTGAATGGCGGGATGTCACTGATGAAAATAAAGGATAAGTCATGTTTAAACCGCACGTCACTGTTGCCTGCGTTGTGCATGCAGAGGACAAATTTTTAGTGGTTGAAGAGACCATTAACGGCAAAGCGCTGTGGAACCAGCCAGCCGGACATCTGGAAGCGGATGAGACATTAGCCGAGGCCGCCGCGCGTGAACTGTGGGAAGAGACCGGCATCAGCGCGCAGCCTCAGCACTTTATTCGTCTGCATCAATGGGTTGCGCCAGACAACACACCCTTTTTGCGTTTCCTGTTTTCCATTGAACTTACCCGGATGTGCGACACCGAACCACATGACAGCGATATCGATCGCTGTCATTGGGTGAGCGCTGATACCATCCTTAATGCACCGAACCTGCGTTCTCCGCTGGTTGCCGAGAGCATCCGCTGTTATCAAAGCGGCAGGCGGTATCCACTTGAGGTGGTCGGCGAATTTAGAATTTAACCGGTCGTTTACAGAGGGTGCCATCTATCAGGCTGCGTGATAGAATACGCCGCCTTGAAGTTCAATGTCGTGAGTATTCCAATGTCAGAAAGCCCAAAAAAAGTGATCGTCGGCATGTCCGGCGGTGTCGATTCCTCCGTTTCCGCCTGGCTGTTGCAACAACAGGGTTACCAGGTAGAAGGCTTGTTCATGAAGAACTGGGAAGAGGACGACGGTGAGGAATATTGCACAGCGGCAGCCGATCTGGCCGACGCACAGGCCGTTTGCGACAAGCTCGGCATTGAACTGCACACTGTCAACTTTGCCGCAGAATATTGGGATAACGTTTTCGAACTGTTCCTTGCGGAGTACAAAGCGGGTCGTACGCCAAACCCGGATATTCTGTGCAACAAAGAGATCAAATTTAAAGCCTTCCTGGAGTTCGCCGCAGAAGATTTAGGCGCCGATTACATCGCCACCGGTCACTACGTGCGCCGTGCCGATGTAAACGGTAAAAGCCGTTTGCTGCGTGGTCTGGATGGCAACAAAGACCAGAGTTACTTCCTTTATACGCTGGGTCATGAGCAGATCGCACAAAGCTTGTTCCCGGTCGGCGAGCTGGAAAAACCCCAGGTGCGCAAAATCGCCGAAGACCTGGGTCTGGTCACCGCGAAGAAAAAAGATTCCACCGGTATCTGCTTCATCGGGGAACGTAAGTTCCGCGAATTCCTCGGTCGTTATCTTCCGGCACAGCCTGGCAAAATTATTACCGTCGACGGTGAAGAGATTGGTCAGCATCAGGGGCTGATGTATCACACACTCGGTCAGCGTAAAGGCCTGGGCATCGGCGGTACCAAAGAAGGTACGGAAGATCCGTGGTACGTGGTGGATAAAGACGTTGAGAACAACATTCTGGTTGTCGCTCAGGGTCATGAGCATCCGCGTCTGATGTCAGTCGGCCTGATTGCACAGCAGTTGCATTGGGTCGATCGCGAACCTTTCACCGGCACGATGCGCTGCACCGTGAAAACCCGCTATCGCCAGACCGACATTCCCTGCACGGTTAACGCGCTGGATGGCGAACGCATTGAAGTCCTTTTTGACGAGCCGGTTGCGGCCGTCACCCCCGGCCAGTCAGCAGTATTTTACCACGGCGACGTGTGTCTCGGCGGCGGTATTATCGAGCAGCGTCTGCCTCTGCCGGTATAATTATTCTCTCAGACTGAAACAAGGAAGCAGTGACCGTGGCAAAGAATTATTATGACATCACCCTCGCACTGGCAGGCATCTGCCAGTCGGCACGCCTGGTGCAACAACTGGCACACCAGGGGCACTGTGATGCCGATGCGCTCCACGTTTCACTGAACAGCGTGATTGATATGAACCCCAGCTCAACGCTGGGTGTCTTCGGCGGCAGCGAGGCCAATCTGCGCCTCGGCCTCGAAACCCTGCTCGCAGTACTTAATGCCAGCAGCCGCCAGGGGCTCAATGCAGAATTGACCCGCTACACGCTTAGCCTGATGGTACTGGAGCGTAAACTCTCCGCTGCCAAAGGCGCGCTCGACACGTTGGGTGAGCGGATCAACGGATTACAGCGTCAGCTCGATCATTTTGATCTGCAGTCAGAAACGCTGATGAGCGCGATGGCCGGTATTTATGTCGATGTCATCAGTCCGCTGGGCCCACGTATTCAGGTGACCGGCTCCCCTGCCGTCCTGCAAAGCCCGCAGGTTCAGGCCAAAGTCCGCGCTTCTCTTCTGGCCGGTATTCGCGCCGCGGTGCTCTGGCATCAGGTTGGCGGCGGCCGTCTGCAATTGATGTTTTCTCGTAATCGCCTGACCGCTCAGGCAAAACAAATTCTTGCTCATTTAACCCCGGAGTTGTGATCTATGGAATTATCCTCACTGACCGCCGTTTCCCCTGTCGATGGACGCTACGGCGATAAAGTCAGCGCGCTGCGCGGGATTTTCAGCGAATACGGTTTGCTGAAATTCCGTGTACAGGTAGAAGTACGCTGGCTGCAAAAACTGGCCGCGCACGCAGCGATCAAGGAAGTTCCTGCTTTTGCTGCCGACGCAAACGGTTTCCTCGATACTATCGTTGCCAACTTCAATGAAGAAGATGCCGCACGTATCAAAACCATCGAGCGCACCACTAACCATGACGTCAAGGCCGTTGAGTATTTCCTGAAAGAGAAAGTGGCTGATATCCCGGAACTCCATGCCGTCTCCGAATTCATTCACTTCGCCTGTACTTCTGAAGACATCAATAACCTGTCTCACGCGCTGATGCTGAAAACCGCGCGTGATGAGGTGATCCTGCCGTACTGGCGTCAACTGATTGATGGCATTAAAGATCTGGCGGTGCAGTATCGCGATATTCCGCTGCTCTCCCGCACGCACGGTCAGCCCGCAACCCCGTCAACCATCGGTAAAGAGATGGCAAACGTGGCGTACCGTATGGAGCGTCAGTTCCGTCAGCTTAACCAGGTGGAGATCCTCGGCAAAATCAACGGCGCCGTCGGGAACTATAACGCACACATCGCCGCATACCCGTTCGTTGACTGGCATCAGTTCAGCGAGGAATTTGTTACATCGCTGGGTATTCAGTGGAACCCGTACACCACGCAGATTGAGCCGCACGACTACATCGCCGAACTGTTTGACTGTATCGCCCGCTTTAACACCATTCTGATCGACTTCGATCGTGACGTCTGGGGTTACATTGCCCTGAACCATTTCAAACAGAAAACCATCGCGGGCGAAATTGGTTCGTCCACCATGCCGCACAAAGTGAACCCGATCGACTTTGAAAACTCCGAGGGCAACCTGGGCCTGTCCAACGCCGTTCTCCAGCATCTGGCAAGCAAACTGCCCGTTTCCCGCTGGCAGCGCGACCTGACCGACTCTACCGTTCTGCGCAATCTGGGCGTAGGGATCGGCTATGCGCTGATCGCCTACCAGTCAACGCTGAAAGGTGTGAGCAAGCTGGAAGTGAACCGCGATCGCCTGCTGGACGAGCTGGATCACAACTGGGAAGTGCTGGCAGAGCCGATTCAGACGGTAATGCGCCGCTACGGTATTGAAAAACCATACGAGAAGCTGAAAGAGCTGACCCGCGGTAAGCGCGTTGACGCCGAAGGCATGAAGCAGTTTATCGATGGTCTGGCATTACCGGAAGACGAAAAAACGCGCCTGAAAGCGATGACGCCAGCCAACTATATTGGTCGCGCCATCACCATGGTGGACGAACTGAAGTAATCACAATGCCTGCGCCGGATGGCGCTAACGCCTATCCGGCCTACAAGTGCTACGAGTGCAGTTTGTAGGCCGGATACGGTATTTCCCTCCCCCTTTCCCCGGTTTATTAAATGTTTATCCCCATAACGCCATAATCAGGATTACACTATTCATACCGATGATTTAGGGAGAAAAGATGATGCGCGTACTGGTTGTTGAGGATAATGCGTTATTACGTCACCACCTTAAGGTGCAGCTTCAGGATGCAGGACATCAGGTTGATGATGCTGAAGATGCCAAAGAGGCCGATTATTACCTTAACGAACACCTGCCTGATATCGCCATCGTCGATTTAGGTCTGCCGGATGAAGACGGGCTGTCATTGATCCGCCGCTGGCGAAGTAACGATGTCTCTCTCCCGGTGCTGGTGCTGACCGCGCGTGAAGGCTGGCAGGACAAAGTGGAAGTGTTAAGCGCAGGCGCGGATGACTATGTCACCAAACCGTTTCATATTGAGGAAGTCGCGGCCCGTATGCAGGCGCTGATGCGCCGTAATAGCGGCCATGCTTCGCAAATTATCTCGATTCCCCCTTTCCAGGTCGATCTCTCGCGTCGTGAACTCTCAGTGAACGATGAGGTCATCAAACTGACCGCCTTTGAATACACCATTATGGAAACGCTGATCCGCAACAACGGCAAAGTGGTCAGCAAAGACTCATTAATGTTACAGCTCTATCCGGATGCCGAGCTGCGTGAAAGCCATACCATTGACGTTCTGATGGGACGCCTGCGGAAAAAAATCCAGGCGCAATATCCCAATGAAGTCATCACCACCGTTCGCGGTCAGGGATATCTCTTCGAACTGCGCTAATGAATAAACTGTTGCGTCATCTTTTTCCGCTGTCTCTGCGCCTGCGCTTTCTGCTGGCCACCGCAGGTGTTGTGCTGGTGCTCTCGCTGGCTTACGGTATGGTCGCACTGGTCGGCTATAGCGTGAGCTTTGATAAGACCACATTCCGCCTGCTCCGCGGTGAGAGCAACCTCTTCTATACCCTCGCCAAATGGGAAGACAACAAGATCCACGTCGAGCTGCCGGAACATCTCGACATGCAAAGTCCCACGATGTCGCTGATCTACGATGAAAAAGGCAAATTACTGTGGGCGCAGCGCAATGTGCCCTGGCTGGTGAAACTCATCGATCCTGAGTGGCTGAAAAGTAACGGTTTCCACGAAATAGAAGCCGATATTGATGCCACCAGTATGTTGTTAAATGAAGATCACTCAGTTCAGGAGCAACTGAAAGAAGTCCGGGAAGATGATGATGACGCGGAAATGACCCACTCCGTCGCCGTAAATGTCTATCCGGCAACCGCCCGTATGCCGCAACTGACGATTGTGGTGGTCGATACCATTCCGATAGAGCTTAAACGCTCGTATATGGTCTGGAGCTGGTTTATTTATGTGCTGGCAGCAAACCTGTTGCTGGTTATCCCTCTGCTGTGGGTCGCGGCCTGGTGGAGCCTGCGTCCTATTGAAGCGCTGGCGCGCGAAGTGCGGGAACTGGAAGAACATCACCGGGAACAGCTTAATCCTGAAACCACGCGCGAACTGACCAGTCTGGTGCGCAACCTGAACCGTCTGCTAAAAAGCGAACGCGAACGTTATGACAAATACCGCACAACGCTGACCGATCTCACTCACAGCCTGAAAACCCCGCTGGCCGTCCTGCAAAGTACGCTACGCTCAATGCGCAGTGAGAAGATGGACGTCAGCGATGCTGAGCCTATCATGCTTGAGCAGATCAGCCGGATCTCCCAACAAATTGGTTATTACCTGCACCGCGCCAGTATGCGCGGAGGCGGTGTCTTGCTAAGCCGGGAACTGCATCCGGTCGCCCCGCTGCTGGACAAACTCACGTCGGCACTGAACAAAGTCTATCAACGCAAAGGGGTGAATATTAGCCTCGATATTTCGCCGGAAATCAGCTTCGTTGGCGAGCAGAACGACTTTGTCGAAGTGATGGGCAACGTGCTGGATAATGCCTGTAAGTACTGTCTGGAATTTGTCGAAATTTCTGCCCGCCAGACTGACTATCATCTGCACATCGTGGTGGAGGATGACGGTCCGGGAATTCCACAAAGCAAACGCGATCTCATCTTCGATCGCGGTCAACGCGCGGACACGCTACGTCCTGGACAAGGCGTCGGGCTGGCGGTGGCACGCGAAATCACAGAACAATACGACGGCAAGATTATCGCCGATGACAGCCTGCTCGGCGGCGCGCGAATGGAAGTGATATTCGGTCATCAGCATCCGGGACAGAAAGACGACTAAACCGAGATGTAATAAATATGAGCCAACTGCGCGCATTGGGTTACGCATCCGTTATAATCGGTGACAGAAACCCGCCCCAGCCTGTGGAAGCTCAATATGGAATACCAATTAACTCTGAACTGGCCCGACTTTCTTGAACGTCACTGGCAAAAACGCCCGGTGGTGTTAAAGCGCGGCTTTAATAACTTCATCGATCCCCTCTCCCCTGACGAACTGGCGGGTCTGGCGATGGAAAGCGAAGTGGATAGCCGTCTGGTCAGCCATCAGGATGGCAAGTGGCAGGTCAGCCACGGTCCCTTCGAAAGCTATGACCATCTTGGCGAGAACAACTGGTCCTTACTGGTCCAGGCCGTAAACCACTGGCACGAACCGGCCGCCGCACTGATGCGCCCTTTTCGCGCGTTACCCGACTGGCGCATTGACGATCTGATGATCTCTTTCTCTGTACCCGGCGGCGGCGTGGGTCCCCATCTCGATCAGTATGATGTGTTTATTATTCAGGGAACCGGGCGTCGCCGCTGGCGCGTGGGCGAAAAGCTGCAAATGAAACAGCACTGCCCGCATCCGGATCTGCTTCAGGTCGATCCGTTTGAAGCCATCATCGATGAAGAGCTGGAGCCGGGCGATATTCTCTATATTCCACCTGGATTCCCGCACGAGGGTTATGCGCTGGAAAACGCGATGAACTATTCCGTCGGGTTCCGCGCGCCAAATACCCGTGAACTGATTAGCGGCTTTGCCGACTACGTGTTGCAACGCGAACTGGGCAGCACGTATTACAGCGACCCGGATATGCCACCTCGTGAGCATCCTGCTGACGTCCTGCCGCAGGAGATGGACAAACTGCGCGCCATGATGCTGGATCTGATTAATCAGCCGGAGCATTTCAGACAGTGGTTTGGCGAGTTTATTTCTCAGTCACGTCATGAGCTGGATATCGCGCCGCCGGAACCGCCGTACCAGCCTGATGAGATCTATGATGCCCTGAAGCAAGGCGATGTGCTGGTGCGTCTGGGCGGATTACGGGTTCTGCGCGTGGGTGATGAGGTTTATGCTAACGGCGAGAGAATTGATTCTCCGCATCGTCCGGCGCTGGAAGCGCTTGCCAGCCACATCGTCCTGACGGCCGAAAACTTTGGCGATGCGCTGGAAGATCCATCATTCCTCGCCATGCTGGCGGCACTGGTCAACAGCGGGTACTGGTTCTTCGAAGGGTAAAATAAAATATGCCGGATGGCGGCGCTAACGCGTCTTATCCGGCCTACGGTTCACATGTCCTGTAGGCCGGATAAGCGTCGCGCCATCCGGCATCAACCACGCTTCGACTGCTTCGCCGTTAACTCGGCAATCCGCACAATCACCTGCACCGCTTTCTCCATGCCTTCCAGCGTCACAAACTCATGCTTGCCATGATAGTTATAACCGCCAGTGAACAGATTTGGGCAGGGTAATCCCATGAACGAAAGTTGGGCGCCGTCTGTGCCGCCGCGAATCGGCTTCATATCCGGTTCGATATCGCAGTCACGCATCGCCTGCTGGGCGATCTCCAGAATATGCGGATGCTCAACCACCTTCTCACGCATATTGTAATAGCTGTCTTCGATCACCAGTTCAATGTAGCAATCCGGGTGCAACCCCTTGCCGACTTTTTTGGCGATCTCCATCATCTTACGTTTACGCGCTTCAAACTGCTTACGGTCGAAATCGCGGATGATGTAGTGCATATCCGCACGATCCACCGAGCCTTTCATGCTCGCCAGATGATAGAAGCCGTCATAGCCGTTGGTCATTTCCGGGCTTTCATCCGCCGGGACTTCGCTATGAATGCGAGCCGCCAGCGACAATGCGTTGACCATCACCCCTTTCGCAGTACCGGGGTGAACGTTGTTGCCGACGATTTTGATATTCACCGAGGCAGCATTGAAGTTCTCAAACTCCAGCTCTCCCACGCCACCGCCATCCACGGTATAGGCCCATCTGGCATCAAAGGCGGCGACATCAAAGTGTTTCGCCCCTTTTCCGACCTCTTCATCTGGGGTAAAAGCGACGCGAATATCGCCATGCGGGATATTGTTATGTTTCAGTACCGCCAGCGCGGTCATGATCTCCGCCACACCCGCTTTATCATCCGCGCCCAACAGCGTTTTGCCATCGGTGGTAATCAGCGTTTGTCCGAGCAACTGATGCAGCACCGGAAACATTACCGGCGACAGCACTTCGTCGCCAATGCCAAGCGCGATATCGCCACCGCGATAGTTTTCCACAATTTGCGGGTTAACATGCTTACCGCTAAAGTCCGGTGAGGTATCCACATGGGAAATGAAACCGATAGCAGGGATATCGCCAGGGATATTCGCTGGCAACGTCGCCATCAACGTCCCTTTGTCACTTAACGTCACATTGACCAGCTCCATTTCTTCGAGCTGCTGTTTGAGCAGATTTAATAACTTCCACTGTCCCTCGGTACTGGGAACCTGTCTCACACCCGATTTCGATTGGGTATCCAATGAAACGTAGTGTAGAAAACGCTCAAGTAGTTTATCCATGCAGTCACCCTCACTATTTGTGACAACATTATCAGTAAGCCACAAAAGACAAATATTGCGTCAGGTCACTTTTATCCCCGCAAACGAGAATATTTCGCTTCCGCCCCCCTGGTGACTATAGAACGACGTCAGTTATTGGCAACAAGCATTGGCGATTACAATGGTTTGCCGTAGAATGACCGCCCTCATTACGAGTCACCAAGGTGGTCAACACAAACCCCGCATCGGTCAGCCATCCGCTGCGTTTACAAGGGACAGAGTAAAAAATTGAATAAACAACCGCGTTCGCTTTCACCGCTGGTGCATTTGTCAGGTATCAGCAAAAGCTTCGATGGCAAAGAGGTCATTTCCCAACTGGATTTGACCATCAATAATGGCGAGTTCCTCACGCTGCTTGGCCCTTCTGGCTGCGGTAAAACAACCGTTCTGCGCCTGATTGCCGGTCTGGAAACGGTAGATTCCGGGCATATCATGCTGGATAACCAGGATATCACCGACGTTCCGGCAGAAAATCGCTATGTGAACACCGTCTTCCAAAGTTATGCCTTAT
Source organism: Citrobacter amalonaticus (assembly GCF_037053465.1). Lineage (GTDB taxonomy): Bacteria > Pseudomonadota > Gammaproteobacteria > Enterobacterales > Enterobacteriaceae > Citrobacter_A > Citrobacter_A amalonaticus_H. Next base: position 88,523 of record NZ_JBALIF010000012.1, on the reverse strand, counting down.
TCCCCCACATGACGGTATTTGAAAATGTGGCGTTCGGATTGCGCATGCAGAAAACCCCCGCTGCCGATATCACCCCACGCGTGCTGGAAGCGCTGCGCATGGTACAACTGGAAGAGTTTGCCCAGCGTAAACCGCACCAGCTCTCCGGCGGGCAACAGCAGCGTGTGGCGATTGCCCGCGCGGTGGTCAACAAACCGCGACTGCTCCTGTTAGATGAATCCCTCTCCGCGCTGGACTATAAGCTGCGAAAGCAGATGCAAAACGAACTGAAAGCCTTGCAGCGTAAGCTCGGCATCACCTTTGTATTTGTGACGCACGATCAGGAAGAAGCCCTGACCATGTCCGATCGCATCGTGGTCATGCGCGATGGACGTATTGAACAAGACGGCACGCCGCGTGAAATCTACGAAGAGCCGAAAAATCTGTTCGTCGCCGGGTTCATTGGCGAAATCAACATGTTTAATGCCACGGTGATTGAACGTCTGGACGAGCAGCGGGTTCGCGCCGACGTGGAAGGCCGCGAATGCAATATCTACGTCAATTTCGCCGTAGAACCGGGACAAAAACTACACGTCCTGCTGCGCCCGGAAGATCTGCGCGTGGATGAAATCAATGACGACAACCACATTGATGGCCTGATTGGCTACGTTCGTGAACGCAACTATAAAGGCATGACGCTGGAGTCAGTGGTTGAACTGGAAAATGGCAAGATGGTGATGGTCAGCGAATTCTTCAACGAAGACGATCCGGACTTTGACCACTCACTCGATCAGAAAATGGCCATTAACTGGGTAGAAAGCTGGGAGGTCGTACTGGCTGATGAAGAACACAAGTAAATTCCAGAATGTGGTGATCATCACTATCGTCGGTTGGCTTGTGTTGTTTGTCTTTCTGCCCAACCTGATGATTATTGGCACCAGCTTTTTGACCCGCGACGATGCCAGCTTCGTCAAAATGGTCTTTACGCTGGACAATTACACACGCCTGCTCGATCCGCTCTATTTTGAAGTGTTATTGCACTCGCTGAATATGGCGCTGATCGCCACCCTTGCCTGCCTGGTGCTTGGCTATCCTTTTGCCTGGTTTCTGGCAAAACTGCCGCAAAAGGTTCGTCCGCTCTTGCTTTTTCTGCTGATTGTCCCCTTCTGGACCAACTCGCTGATCCGCATTTATGGGCTGAAAATCTTTCTCAGCACCAAAGGCTATCTGAACGAATTCCTGCTGTGGCTGGGCATTATCGATACGCCGATGCGCATCATGTTTACACCGGGCGCGGTGATTATCGGTCTGGTGTATATCCTGCTGCCGTTTATGGTGATGCCGCTCTACTCCAGCATAGAGAAACTCGACAGACCGTTACTGGAAGCGGCCAGAGATCTGGGCGCCAGCAAGTTGCAAACCTTTATCCGGATCATCATCCCTCTGACCATGCCAGGCATTATTGCTGGTTGTCTGCTGGTGATGCTGCCCGCAATGGGGCTGTTCTACGTCTCCGACCTGATGGGCGGCGCGAAAAACCTGCTGATTGGTAATGTTATCAAAGTTCAGTTCCTGAACATCCGCGACTGGCCGTTTGGTGCCGCAACCAGCATTACGCTGACTATCGTGATGGGCCTGATGCTGCTGGTTTACTGGCGTGCCTCCCGTTTGCTGAACAAGAAGGTGGAACTCGAATGATCGGTCGACTGCTGCGCGGCGGCTTTATGACCGCAATCTACGCGTACCTGTATATTCCAATCATTATTTTGATTGTGAACTCCTTTAATAGCTCTCGCTTTGGCATCAACTGGCAAGGTTTTACCACCAAATGGTATGGCCTGCTGATGAACAACGACAGCCTGCTCCAGGCCGCACAGCACTCGCTGACAATGGCGATTTTTTCCGCGACATTTGCCACGTTGATCGGTTCGCTAACCGCAGTGGCGCTCTACCGCTACCGTTTTCGTGGTAAGCCGTTTGTCAGCGGTATGCTGTTCGTGGTGATGATGTCACCGGATATCGTGATGGCTATCTCCCTGCTGGTGCTGTTTATGCTGTTAGGGATCCAGTTAGGTTTCTGGTCGTTGCTGTTTTCGCATATCACGTTCTGCTTACCGTTCGTGGTGGTCACGGTCTATTCTCGCCTGAAAGGGTTTGACGTACGCATGCTGGAAGCGGCGAAAGATTTAGGCGCCAGCGAGGTCACCATCCTGCGCAAAATCATTCTGCCGCTGGCGATGCCTGCGGTCGCGGCAGGCTGGTTGCTGAGCTTTACCCTGTCGATGGATGATGTGGTTGTCTCGTCGTTCGTCACCGGGCCCGGCTACGAAATTCTACCGTTAAAAATTTATTCGATGGTCAAGGTCGGCGTCTCTCCGGAAGTGAACGCGCTGGCGACCATTTTATTGGTGCTGTCGCTGGTGATGGTGATTGCCAGCCAGTTGATTGCTCGTGATAAAACCCGGAGCCGTTAAGGTTCAATACTCAGGGGACGTTAAATGAAAAAATTGTCACGCCACCTGCTCGCAGCAGGCGCTCTCGCACTTGGCATGAGCGCTGCGCACGCGGACGACAGTAAGACACTCTACTTCTACAACTGGACTGAGTATGTTCCGCCAGGACTGCTGGAACAGTTCACTAAAGAGACCGGAATTAAGGTTATCTATTCGACCTACGAGTCGAACGAAACCATGTACGCCAAGCTCAAGACTTACAAAGACGGCGCTTACGATCTGGTGGTGCCATCAACCTATTATGTCGACAAAATGCGTAAAGAAGGCATGATTCAGAAGATCGACAAGTCGAAGTTGACCAACTTCAGCAATCTCGATCCTGACATGCTGAACAAGCCATTTGACCCGAATAATGACTATTCCATTCCGTACATCTGGGGTGCAACAGCCATCGGCGTCAACAGCGACAGCATCGACCCGAAAACGGTCACCAGTTGGGCCGACCTGTGGAAACCAGAATACAAAGGCAGCCTGCTGCTGACCGACGACGCGCGTGAAGTGTTCCAGATAGCGCTGCGTAAACTGGGCTATTCCGGCAATACCACCAATCCCAAAGAGATTGAAGCCGCCTATAACGAACTGAAAAAGCTGATGCCAAACGTGGCGGCGTTTAACTCCGACAACCCGGCAAACCCGTATATGGAAGGCGAAGTGAACCTGGGCATGGTATGGAACGGCTCGGCATTCGTGGCGCGTGAGGCGGGAACGCCGCTGGAAGTTGTCTGGCCGAAAGAAGGCGGGATCTTCTGGATGGACAGCCTTGCGATTCCGGCAAATGCCAAAAACAAAGAAGGCGCGCTGAAGTTAATTAACTTCCTGCTGCGTCCGGACGTGGCGAAAGAAGTGGCGGAAACCATCGGTTACCCGACACCGAACCTGGCGGCACGTAAGCTGTTAAGCCCGGAAGTGGCAAACGACAAATCGCTTTACCCGGATGCAGAAGCCATCAGCAAAGGGGAGTGGCAAAACGACGTTGGCGCGGCCAGTACGATTTACGAAGAGTATTACCAGAAGCTGAAAGCAGGACGCTGATTCAGTACTCAGCCGGATAACGCTGCGCTTATCCGGCCTGCAAGCCGTTCATCTGTAGGCCGGGTAAGGCAAAGCCGCCACCCGGCAAACATCCACATCACAGTCCTTTCAATAACTTCTCCACAAACTCAGGGACTACCTGACTTGCCGGACCGTAATATTTTTCTTCAAACTCACTACCGACCTGGCTCGGCTCCAGATTGAGCTCCACCGTGTGCGCGCCGTGCAGCTTTGCTTCATGGACAAAACCGGCGGCCGGATAGACGTGCCCGGAGGTGCCAATCGCAATAAAAACATCCGCCATGGCGAGCGCCATGTAGATCTCATCCATACCGAGCGGCATTTCACCAAACCAAACGACGTGCGGTCGCAGCGGCGCCGGGAACTGGCAGCAGTGGCATTTGTCTTCTGGCGTCACATCGCCGGTCCACTCCAGAATTTGCCCGCTCTGTGAACAGCGCACCTTCAGTAGTTCGCCATGCATGTGAATGATGTTCTGATTCCCGGTCCGCTCGTGGAGATTATCGATATTCTGCGTGACCAGCAGGAAATGGTCGCCTAACGCTTCTTCCAGTTTCGCCAGCGCAATGTGCGCCGGGTTGGGTTGAATTTCAGGCTGCTGTAACTGCCGACGGCGGGCATTATAAAAGGATTGCACCAGTCTGGGATTACGGGCGAAGCCTTCCGGCGTTGCCACATCTTCCACCCGATGTTCTTCCCACAGTCCATCTGCGGCGCGAAAAGTACGAATCCCCGATTCCGCAGAGATCCCTGCTCCTGTAAGTACCAATACTCTTGGTTTTTCCATCACTTCCGGTACCACTCTGTCTCTGAAAAAGATCCGTTGACGCAGGCGTTCGCGTAGATGGCGCTTATTTTTCCGAAATCGACTTAACCGATGACCCCGACGCGAGAGCATAGCAACCTCTTTTGATTAATCGGTAAGATGTAAGAATGCGGCACCACGCATCCCACCGGCATCGCCATGTCGTGCACGCTCAATGCGAGGCACACGCGCCACGGGAAGCAGATGGCGTGGCAATCTCTGGGCCAGATGCGTGGTGATAGCCGTAAAATTCGACAGGCCACCGCCAATAACAACCAGGTCAGGATCGACGATAGTCAGGATATTCCCCAGACACACCGCCAGCAAATCCAGATAACGCTCAACGTGCGCCCGCGCCTGCTCATCACCCTGCTCCCACAATGCAATAATTTCAGGCGCCTGTAGCGGTTGATGATAGTAATACTCATATAACCAGGCAAATCCGCGACCAGACAGATAGTTTTCAATGCAGCCAAGCTGACCGCAGCCACAACGACGTAACGGGAAATCAAACCCCATCAGGGTGAGTGCATCTACCGGCAGGCGCATATGACCAAACTCACCGGTAATATAGCTGCGCCCGGTGATCGGTTTACCGTTGAGGATAAGACCACCGCCTACGCCCGTGCCAAGAATAAGCCCCATGACCAGCGGATACTGGGTGAACTCATCATCCCAGGCTTCGGAAAGGGCAAAACAGTTTGCATCGTTATCAAGGCGGACGTCACGGTCAAGCCGTGCGCTGAGATCGGCACGCAGGGGTTTGCCACTGGCAGCAGGGACATTCGCGGCGTACAGCGTGCCATCTTCGGTTTCCGGCATTCCAGGGATACCAATACCTACCGAGCCTTTGACGCCAAATCGCTGGTCGGCTTGTGCCACCAGACTGCACACCGCCTCTAAAAAGGCGTCGTAACCGTCACGCGGCGTAGGGACTCGCGTTTCCCACTGCAGCTTCCGTTCGCTGTCAAAAACGCCCAACGCAATTTTTGTCCCACCAATATCAAACCCGTAGTACATTGCCGCTCCTTGTGTCTCACGCAATTATGGTTACTGGCCGCTGAGTACTCTCGCAGGATCAATGTTGCTGGCGCGCCGCGCCGGATACCAACTTGCCAACAGACTCAGCAACAGTGCTGTGACCAGCACGTAAATCACATCCAGCCAGTGCAATTCGGATGGCAGGAAGTCGATAAAATAGATATCTCCCGACAGGAACTGATGGCCAATCAGCTTTTCTATGCCGTTAATAATCGGCGTCAGTTGCAATGAAACCACCACGCCGATGACCACGCCGATCAGACTGCCTGACAGGCCCGCCAGCAGGCCGTACCAGACAAAAATAGCGCGGATTAAACCATCTTTCGCGCCCAGCGTTCTTAATACCGCAATATCGCCGCTCTTGTCTTTTACCGCCATAACTAATGTTGAAACAATGTTAAAACATGCAACACCGATCACCAGTACCATCGCCAGGTACATAATGGCTCGGATCATCTGGATATCGCGATACATGTAGCCATAGGTGCCAATCCAGCTCTTGATATAGACATAGCTGTTGGTCACTTCGCCCGCGTCGCGCACCAGCTTATTAGCGTTGAAAACGTCATTCACCTTTAACGCAATGCCGGAGACCGTGTTGTTCATCTCCAGATACTGCTGGGCATCCGCCATCGGGATCATCGCGAAGCTATGATCGAGTTGGCCGCTTAACTGCAGGATCCCGGCCACATGCAGACGGATACGCTTCGGCTGCTGCAACTTATGATCGGCACTGGCATTGGGGATCATAATGGACACCCAGTCACCCTGCTTCACCTTCAGCGCATCAGCGACGCCCTTGCCGATAATAATTTGCTGTTCACCCGCCTTAAAACTGGCCCAGGCATTATTCTGCACAAATGAGGGTAGCGCGCTCAGTCGCTGTTCCTGCTGCGGATCAACGCCTTTTACCTGAATGGCGCGCAGATTCGCTCCGCTTTCCACCAGCCCGGTGAAGTTAATGTACGGCGCAGCGGCGGTAATCCCCGGCACCTTTTCCACTTTCTCCAGCGCCTCACGCCAGTTGGTCCACGGCTGATTGACGGCCTCAATTTCACCGTGCGGCACCACTGCCAGAATGCGATTGTTCAGTTCGCGTTCAAAACCGTTCATGGCGCTTAAACCCACTATCAGCACCGCCACGCCCAGCGCGATGCCGATAGTTGAGATCACCGAAATCAACGACACCATGCCGCCGCGCCGACGTCCCCGACTAAAGCGCAGGCCGATTAATAATGATAAAGGCGACGCCATTACTCCGCCCCCATCAGGCTCAGTTCCGCCGTCAGGCGTCCGTCACGCATTTCCAGTTGGCGGCTCATGCGCTTCGCCAGTTGCAGATCGTGCGTAACGACCAGAAACGCAGTGCCCTGCGAGCGGTTCAGCTCACCCAGAAGCTGGAAGATGCTGTCGGCGTTGCGCGCATCCAGGTTACCGGTCGGCTCATCCGCCAGGACCAGACGCGGGTTATTGACCAGCGCACGGGCAATCGCCACACGTTGGCGTTCACCGCCAGACAGCTCAGACGGACGGTGGCTGGCGCGATGCGCTAACCCAACCGCCTCCAGCATTTCACGCGCACGTTCGGTTATCTCTGCCGGTTTTTTCTTGCCAATCAACAGAGGCATCGCCACGTTTTCCAGCGCGGTAAAATCTGGCAGCAGGTGGTGAAACTGATAGATAAAACCGAGTTTCTGGTTACGTAATTCCGCTTTTGCCGCCGACGACAGCTTGCTCATCGGCTGGCCGCTAAAAATCACATCGCCTGAGGTTGGCGTATCTAGTCCGCCGAGCAGGTGCAACAATGTGCTTTTACCGGAGCCGGAACTGCCGACAATCGCCATCATCTCGCCTTCACCCACGCTGAAGCTGACATCATGCAGTACGTCGGTTTGCACAGTGCCTTCCTGATAGCGTTTGCACAGTTTGTCGCATTGCAACAGGATCTTATTCATAACGTAAAGCCTCAGCGGGTTGAGTGGCGGCAGCGCGCCATGAAGGATAAAGCGTAGAAAGCAACGCGATGGACATCGCCACCAGCGCAATCACAATCACCTGCAAGGGTTCGATCGCCACCGGCAGCGCAGCACCGTCCAGCAGCACACCGATAATGGGCATCAGGTTATTCAACTGGCTGGCCAGCAACGCGCCCAGCGCGGCTCCCAGCAGCGCGCCAATAATTCCGGCGCTGGCCCCCTGGACCATAAAGACCATCATGATTTGTCGCGGCGTCAGCCCCTGAGTTTGCAATATGGCAACCTCTCCCTGCTTTTCCATCACCATCAGACCTAACGAGGTAATAATATTGAACGCGGCCACCGCCACAATCAGGCTTAACAGCAGCCCCATCATGTTCTTTTCCATCCGCACGGCCTGGAACAGTTCACCTTTGCGCTCGCGCCAGTCCTGCCATTTAGTGCCTTCCGGCAGCGTCTGCTGGCTGAGAGAATCTACTTTCAATGGTTCATTCAGCCACAACCGCCAGCCGGTGATATTTCCGGCCGGGTAGCGCATGAGGCGCGAGGCATCCTGAATGTTGGTCAACATCTGGTAGCCATCAACTTCACTGTTGGCCGAGAATGTGCCAATCACCGTAAACAAGCGCTGGCTGGGCAGTCGTCCCATCGGGGTGAACTGGCTGGCAGAAGGCACCATCACGCGGATCTGATCGCCACGATTGACCCCGAGCTGCCCTGCAAGTTGTTCACCCAGGATGACATTATACTGACCTGCCTTGAGATCGGTTTGCTTCACATTGACCAGATAGGGCGTCAGCGGATCTTTTTGTGACGGGTCGATACCCAGCATCACCCCCACCGCCACGCCGCGCGCGCTTTGCAGGACAACATCGCCTGTGGTCAACGGCGCAAGGCGATTCACCCCGTTAAGCTTCACGGCGCTTTCCGGCAGTTGCTGTGGATTCAGAGAGCCTTGCTCAGATGAGAGAATGGCCTGGGGCATCAGACCCAGAATGTTATTTTGCAATTCACGCTCAAAACCGTTCATCACTGACAAAACCGTGACCAGCGCCATCACCCCAAGGGTAATGCCGATGGTGGAAAGCCAGGAGACGAAGCGACCGAAGCGATCTGCTGCACGCCCGCGCATGTAACGCAGGCCAATAAATAGAGCGACAGGTTGGTACATGAAATCCGTCTGGTTGCTGTTAGCAAAGTCACGAGTATATAAGCGAAAGCGGCATGGGTAAACGCCTGAACCGTAAGTGTTCGTCAGCGTGAAGATCCCTGAATCGGTTGGCGTAAACTCTCCCGCAGGAATCGCTGTACGTCCCCTGCTCTTTATCTTAAAAAATCCAAAAACAGAATGTTACGCATTACAGCGCCCGCCCCGGCCCGCAGGATCACTGGCTATGTTGAATAACGCGAGCGCGCTGTCCTGATGAAAAAGAAAGCACTATGGATTAACCAAATCAAAGGGTTATGTATTTGTCTGGTGGTCATTTATCACTCGGTGATCACCTTCTACCCACATCTGAGCCATTTCCAGTTGCCTGTTTCTGAACTGCTGTCCAAATGCTGGATTTACTTTAATCTCTATCTTGCCCCGTTTCGGATGCCGGTATTTTTCTTTATTTCTGGTTATTTAATACGCCGCTATATCGATAGCGTGAGCTGGAAAGAGAGCGCCAACAAACGGATCTGGCATATTTTCTGGGTGCTGGCGCTCTGGGGAGCCGCGCAGTGGCTGGCGCTGACCGCGCTTAACGGCTGGCTGGCCCCGGAACGCGAACTCAATAACGCCTCTAATGCCGCCTACGCCGGTTCCCTGGGTCAGTTCTTGCGCAGTATGCTCACCGCCAGCACCAGTCTGTGGTATCTCTACGCGCTGATTGTCTATTTTGTGGTGTGTAAAACGTTCAGCCGCTGGGCCGTGCCGCTGTTCGCCCTGTTCGTGCTGTTGAGCGTCGCCATCAATTTTGTCGCCACGCCGTGGTGGGGAATGAACAGCGTGATCCGCAACCTGCCGTATTACAGCCTTGGCGCCTGGTTTGGCGTCCCGCTGATGGCGTGGATCAAAGAGGTGCCGCTTCGTCGCTATGCCCTGCCCGGCGCTGCTGCTCTGGTTCTGGCTGTCACGGCGTGGCTGTTTAACGTCTCATTATTACTGTCGTTGGTTTCCGTGGTGCTGATTATGAAGCTGTTCTATCAGTACGAACAACGCTTTGGAATGAATGAATCCAGCCTGCTCAACCTCATTGGCTCGAACACTATCGCAATTTATACCACCCATCGCATCCTGGTGGAGGCCTTCAGTCTGCTGCTGATTCCGCGCATCAATGCCGCCATTTGGTCACCAAAGCTCGAACTGGCGCTGTTACTGGTCTATCCGTTTGCCAGTCTGCTTATCTGTACGCTGTCGGGTCTGGGCGTGCGTAAACTCTCCAAAGGGCTGTTCGGCGATATTCTTTTCTCGCCGCCTTCTCGTCCGCTCACTGTTGATTATTCCCGTTAAGGCTTTCGCCCTCCTGCGAGGGCGATTCAATTTGCTAATGAAGAACGATCACGGATAATACAGGGCATTGCTTATCAGACGACCTAAAAGAGATTCTGACAACCGAATGCCTGAACAACAACGTTATACGCTGCCCGTAAAAGCGGGCGATCAGCGCCTGTTGGGTGAATTGACCGGCGCCGCCTGCGCCACGCTGGTGGCGGAAATTGCCGAACGCCACCCCGGCCCCGTCGTGCTCGTAGCCCCCGATATGCAAAACGCGCTGCGTCTGCACGATGAAATTCGTCAGTTTACCGATCAGATGGTGATGAACCTCGCCGACTGGGAAACCTTGCCGTACGACAGTTTCTCACCGCATCAGGAAATTATCTCCTCGCGCCTCTCCACGCTGTATCAGCTACCGTCGATGCAACGCGGCGTACTGATCGTGCCGGTCAATACGCTAATGCAACGCGTCTGCCCGCACAGTTATCTCCACGGACATGCGCTGGTGATGAAAAAAGGTCAGCGCCTGTCGCGTGATGCGCTGCGCTCCCAGCTTGACAGCGCGGGTTACCGCCACGTCGATCAGGTCATGGAGCATGGTGAATACGCGACCCGTGGCGCGCTGCTCGATTTATACCCGATGGGCAGCGAACAGCCTTACCGACTCGATTTCTTTGATGATGAAATTGACAGTCTGCGGCTGTTTGACGTCGACACCCAGCGCACGCTGGAAGAAGTCGATGCGATTAATCTGCTGCCTGCGCATGAATTCCCGACCGACAAAACCGCGATCGAACTGTTCCGCAGTCAATGGCGTGACACCTTTGAAGTAAAACGCGACGCAGAGCATATCTATCAGCAGGTCAGTAAAGGGACATTGCCGGCGGGAATTGAATACTGGCAGCCGCTCTTTTTCAGCGAACCCTTGCCAGCGCTGTTCAGTTATTTCCCGGCGAACACGCTGGTGGTGAATACCGGCGATCTGGAAAGTAGCGCTGAGCGCTTCCAGGCCGACACGCTGGCGCGTTTCGAAAACCGGGGCGTGGACCCGATGCGGCCTTTGTTACCGCCGGAATCGCTGTGGCTTCGCGTCGATGAACTTTTTTCTGAACTCAAGCGCTGGCCGCGTGTACAGCTCAAAAAAGACCACCTTCCTCCCAAAACGGCGAATACCAATTTAGGCTTCCAGTCATTGCCGGATCTGGCGGTACAGGCGCAACAAAAAGCCCCTCTTGATGCGCTGCGCAAGTTCCTGGAATCCTTTACCGGAGCGGTAATTTTCTCGGTGGAAAGTGAAGGCCGCCGTGAAGCGCTCGGTGAACTGCTCGCCCGTATTAAAGTCGCGCCGAAACGGATCATGCGTCTGACGGAAGCGACGGATGCCGGGCGTTACCTGATGATTGGTGCCGCCGAACACGGTTTTATCGATACGCAGCGCAACCGGGCGCTTATTTGTGAAAGCGATCTGCTGGGCGAACGCGTGGCACGACGCCGTCAGGATTCGCGCCGCACGATTAACCCGGACACATTGATTCGCAACCTGGCGGAGTTACATCCCGGACAGCCCGTGGTGCATCTGGAGCACGGTGTTGGACGCTATGCGGGGATGACGACGCTTGAAGCGGGCGGGATCAAAGGCGAGTATCTGATGCTCACCTATGCCAATGACGCAAAACTGTATGTTCCGGTCTCTTCTCTGCATCTGATCAGTCGTTACGCCGGTGGCGCCGAAGAGAATGCGCCGCTGCATAAACTCGGCGGCGACGCCTGGTCGCGCGCCCGGCAAAAAGCGGCGGAGAAAGTCCGCGATGTGGCAGCGGAACTGCTGGATATCTACGCCCAGCGCGCGGCCAAACAAGGCTTCGCCTTCAAACACGATCGCGAGCAGTATCAATTGTTCTGCGACAGCTTCCCGTTTGAAACCACCCCCGATCAGGCCCAGGCAATCAACGCGGTACTCAGTGACATGTGCCAGCCGCTGGCGATGGATCGACTGGTGTGCGGCGATGTCGGATTTGGTAAAACCGAAGTGGCAATGCGCGCGGCCTTCCTCGCGGTGGAAAACCATAAGCAGGTAGCCGTTCTGGTGCCAACCACCCTGCTTGCCCAACAGCACTATGACAACTTCCGCGACCGCTTCGCCAACTGGCCGGTGCGCATTGAAATGCTCTCCCGTTTCCGCAGCGCCAAAGAGCAGGCGCAGATCCTGGAACAGGTTGCCGAAGGGAAAATCGATATTCTTATCGGCACACACAAGCTGCTGCAAAGCGATGTAAAACTCAAAGATCTGGGACTGCTGATTGTCGATGAAGAGCACCGTTTCGGCGTACGGCATAAAGAACGTATTAAAGCGATGCGCGCCGATGTGGACATTCTGACGCTGACCGCCACCCCGATCCCGCGTACGTTGAATATGGCAATGAGCGGCATGCGCGATCTGTCGATTATTGCCACGCCGCCAGCCCGTCGCCTGGCGGTCAAAACCTTTGTTCGCGAGTACGATAGTCTGGTGGTACGCGAAGCGATTCTGCGTGAAGTGCTGCGCGGCGGTCAGGTCTACTATCTCTATAACGATGTCGAGAATATCCAGAAAGCCGCTGACAGGCTGGCGGAGCTGGTGCCGGAAGCACGCATCGCCATTGGTCACGGGCAGATGCGCGAACGCGAACTGGAACGGGTGATGAATGACTTCCATCATCAGCGTTTCAACGTTCTGGTCTGTACCACCATAATCGAAACCGGTATCGATATTCCGACCGCCAACACGATTATCATTGAACGGGCGGATCACTTTGGCCTGGCGCAGTTGCACCAGTTACGCGGCCGTGTGGGTCGTTCGCATCATCAGGCCTATGCCTGGCTGTTGACGCCACATCCCAAAGCCATGACCACCGACGCACAAAAACGACTGGAAGCCATCGCCTCTCTGGAAGATCTGGGTGCGGGCTTTGCGCTGGCGACGCACGATCTGGAGATTCGCGGCGCGGGTGAATTGCTCGGCGAAGAACAGAGCGGTTCGATGGAAACTATCGGTTTTTCGCTGTACATGGAGTTGCTGGAAAACGCCGTCGATGCGCTGAAGGCCGGGCGCGAGCCGTCGCTGGAAGATCTCACCAGTCAGCAAACGGAAGTAGAACTGCGTATGCCGTCGCTGCTACCGGACGATTTTATCCCGGACGTCAATACCCGTCTGTCGTTCTATAAGCGCATCGCCAGTGCGAAAAGCGAGAATGAACTCGAAGAGATCAAAGTCGAGCTGATCGATCGCTTTGGTTTGCTGCCCGATCCGGCGCGTAACTTACTGGATATCGCCCGACTACGGCAACAGGCGCAGAAACTGGGTATTCGTAAACTCGAAGGCAATGAAAAAGGCGGTACCATCGAGTTTGCCGAGAAGAATCATGTTAACCCAGGCTGGCTGATTGGTCTGCTGCAAAAACAGCCGCAGCACTTCCGTCTTGACGGGCCAACCCGGCTGAAATTCATTCAGGATCTGTCTGAGCGGAAAACCCGTATGGACTGGGTGCGTCAGTTTATGACGCAACTGGAAGAAAACGCCGTGGCATGATGGTGTAGTGCCGGATGGCGGCTTCGCCTCATCCGGCCTACAATCCGATGCCTGTCTCCAGGACTGATAAGCGCAACGCCACCAGGCAAGTTCCGGGATCTTTACAACTCTTTGCACTTCCCTTGCATTTCAAGACACGTCGCCCCGCCATAATTACTATTTGACACGTCTGTCATAATAACCCTTTGATTTGTGATGATAATGAACACTATGCGACTTTCTCGTTGGCTGGCGTTTTTCGCTCTCGCCGTCAGCATAACGCTTGCACTTCCCGCGCAGGCGAATACCTGGCCTCTTCCTCCGCCTGGCAGCAAGCTGGTCGGGGAAAATAAGTTTCACGTTGTGGAAAACAACGGCGGTTCACTGGAAGCCATAGCGAAAAAATACAATGTTGGTTTTCTCGCGCTGTTACAGGCCAATCCCGGCGTGGACCCTTACGTACCTCGCGCCGGTAGCGTGTTAACCATCCCGTTGCAAACGCTGCTCCCGGATGCGCCGCGTGAAGGGATTGTCATCAATCTGGCGGAACTGCGTCTTTATTACTATCCACCCGGGAAAAATGTGGTCACCGTCTACCCGATTGGCATTGGTCAACTGGGTGGCGATACGCTGACCCCGACGATGGTGACGACCGTATCCGACAAGCGTGCCAACCCGACCTGGACGCCAACGGCCAATATTCGCGCCCGTTATAAAGCGCAAGGGATCGACCTTCCCGCCGTGGTCCCTGCCGGGCCGGATAACCCGATGGGTCATCACGCCATTCGCCTGGCCGCCTATGGTGGCGTCTATCTGCTGCACGGCACTAACGCCGATTTTGGTATCGGAATGCGCGTGAGCTCCGGCTGTATCCGTCTACGTGATGGGGATATTGAGACCTTGTTCCGACAGGTTACACCGGGGACCAAAGTCAATATCATTAACACGCCAATTAAAGCCTCCGTGGAACCCGGTGGCGTGCGTCTGGTCGAAGTCCACCAGCCACTGTCAAAAAACATTGACGATGATCCGCAGGTTCTGCCTATTGTTTTGAACAGCACACTACAGGCGTTCAAAGATGCCGAACAAACTGACGCGGCGTTAATGCAGCATGTGATGGATGTACGTTCGGGGATGCCGGTTGACGTCAGTCGTCATCATAAAGTGAATGAGCAATCGCTGTAAGACTTTTGACCATGAAAAAGCCCCGCTGAATTGCGTTTCAGCGGGGCTTTTTTTATGCAACGGTTAAGCAGTAACAGGCATCAATGAGGGGTCAATGCTTATTTATAAATTACCGCCGTACCGTGCAGATTATTTGGACCGGAGACAGAGGTGATGCGGAAAGATTTCGCACCCATTGCATCGGCTTTTTGCGACAGTTCAGACTGCAGTGAACTCAGGTTAGTCCCTGCGTCTGCGGAAATAGTACCGACTTTTTGCTGACCGGCCGGCGTTGCCTGAACTTCAACAGCAGCAAAGCTGGCGAATGACAGAGAACTCAGAACAGCAGCAGCGATGAGGGTTTTTACGTTTTTCATAATAGTGACCTTTAGCAGATGATTGGGCGTCGTAAGTATTTACTTAACGATCGATAGATAAATCATAGATGTGATCCAGGTCACGCGTCAACTGTTTTTTATAACGACCGTTATAAAAAATAAAAAGCACTTATCTTTCATATGTATGAACAGAAAATATTTTTCAGATGAATACGCTGGAGCCTGAACCCGATTATTTTTATAATGGTTGCTCAAGAATCCCAACCAGGTACAACGGCATCATGACAACGGAATCGACGAGTTGCGTTAAAAAAAGCCGTGGCCGACCAAAAGTGTTCGACAGGGAAGCCGCGCTTGATAAGGCCATGACACTCTTCTGGCAGCACGGTTATGAAGCGACATCGCTTGCTGATCTTGTTGAAGCGACGGGCGCAAAGGCCCCTACTCTGTATGCAGAATTCACCAATAAAGAAGGATTGTTCCGCGCCGTACTGGACAGGTATATCTCCCGCTTTGCCGCGAAACATGAAGCACAACTGTTTTGTGAAGAAAAAAGCGTGGAAGCGGCACTGGAAGATTACTTCACTGCGGTGGCAACCTGCTTCACCAGTAAGGACACCCCGGCGGGCTGCTTTATGATTAATACTTCGGCGACGCTTGCTGCCGCGTCCCGCGACATTGCCCATACGGTGAAATCCCGCCACGCCATGCAGGAACAGACGCTGACGCAATTCCTGCGTCAGCGTCAGGAAAGCGGTGAGATCCCGGCACACTGTAACGTGCAGCATCTTGCCGAATATCTGAGCTGTATTTTGCAGGGTATGTCCATTAGCGCCCGTGAAGGCGCAAGCTTTGAAAAACTGCAACAAATCACCCGCACAACTCTGCGTTTATGGCCTGAATTGCTCAAGGCCTGATCATGTACTCGGACCGGGAATCTCGTTTCCCGGTTCTTCTGCACCATAATTCCCGCACAATAACTAAGGTTATCATTCAGTTAGATGCTATTCTTTATAAAAATCTATTGATAATAGAAATTATTATCAGCAATATTCGCATTTGATTTTGTATCTGTTTCACAATGTAACAACCGGAAACTATCCGGTAATAACAATTCTCACTTGCACAGATATTTTCAGTAAGGAATGCGAATGAAAAAGCGTCTTTGGGTACTCAACCCTGTCCTGCTAGCGTTAACTCTGCCCGCTGCGGCTGCACAAGCAGAAGAAGAAAACTTGATCGTAAGCGCCAACCGTAGCCAAAAAACGGTCGCCGAAATGGCTCAAACCACCTGGGTGATTGAAGGTCAGGAGATTGAGCAACAGGTTCAGGGTGGTAAAGAGTTCAAAGACGTACTGGCACAGCTCATTCCAGGCATTGACGTCAGCAGCCAGGGGCGTACCAACTACGGCATGAACATGCGCGGTCGCGCGATTGTCGTGCTGATCGACGGGGTACGTCTCAACTCTTCACGCACTGACAGTCGCCAGTTGGATTCAATCGACCCCTTTAACATCGCGCACATTGAAGTCATTTCCGGCGCCACCTCGCTGTATGGCGGCGGCAGTACCGGTGGTCTCATCAACATCGTGACTAAAAAAGGTCAACCGGAGAGCCAGGTTGACCTTGAACTGGGTAGCAAATCCGGTTTTAACAACAGTAACGATCACGATGAGCGTGTAGCGGCAGCGGTCAGCGGAGGAACGGATCGCGCGGCAGGTCGCCTCTCTGTGGCATATCAGCGCTTTGGCGGCTGGTACGACGGCAATGGCGACGCTCTGGTGCTCGACAACACGCAAACCGGGTTACAGCACTCCGATCGTCTGGATGTCATGGGCACTGGCACGATCGACATTGACGACAATCGCCAGTTGCAACTGGTGACGCAGTACTACAAAAGCCAGGGTGATGAAGACTACGGGCTGTATCTGGGCGAAAACATGTCAGCGGTGACCGGCAAGGGTAGCGCCAGCACTCGTAGCGGCCTCAGCTCAGATCGTATTCCGGGGACGGAGCGTCATCTAATCAGTCTGCAATACTCCGACGCGGACTTTTTCGGCCAGAACCTGGTTGGTCAGATCTATTACCGCGATGAGTCGCTGAAATTCTACCCTTTCCCGACGCTCAGCAAAGGCCAGGTCACCAGTTTCTCGGCGTCGCAGCAGGATACCGATCAGTATGGCGCTAAAATTACCCTCAACAGCCAGTTGATGGACAACTGGGAGCTGACCTGGGGTGTCGATGCCGATCATGAAACTTTCGATTCCAATCAGAAATTCTTCGATCTGGCCTGGTCCATTCCATCTGGCGGGATGGATAACCGCACGGCCTATACTACGGGACGCTATCCTGGTTACAGCATCACCAATTTTGCGCCCTTTCTGCAAAGCAGCTACGACATCAACGATATCTTCACCCTGAGCGGCGGTGTGCGCTATCAGTGGACAGAAAACCGGGTCGACGATTTTGTCGGTTACGCACAACAACAAGGCATCGCAAACGGTCTGGCGAGTTCCGCCGATGTAATTCCTGGCGGTAAAACCGATTATGACAACGTCCTGTTTAACGCCGGCTTACTGGCGCATCTCACTGAACGCCAACAGGCGTGGTTTAATTTCTCCCAGGGCGTTGAATTACCGGATCCGGGAAAATATTACGGTAACGGAACCTACAAACTGGTCGGCGATCATTACCAGCTTCAGCGCAGCGTGAACGTCGCGGATTCGCGTCTGGAAGGGATAAAAGTAAACTCTTACGAACTGGGCTGGCGCTATACGGGCGATCATCTGCGCACCCAACTGGCGGCGTACTATTCCACCTCTGATAAATCGATTGTTATTAACCGTAGCGATATGACAATCCGTGTGGAATCTGACGATCGGCGGATTTACGGCGTCGAAGGCGCGGCGGATTATTTCATTCCGGACAGCGACTGGAGCGTAGGCGCGAACTTTAACGTCCTGAAATCCGAAGTGAAACAGAACGGTAAATGGGAGAAATGGGACGTAACCCTGGCCTCACCGTCAAAAGCCACCGCCTGGGTCGGCTGGGCACCAGAGCCGTGGTCTCTGCGGGTTCAGACACAACAATCGTTTGATCTCAGCGACGCCAGCGGCAATAAACTGGATGGCTATAACACCGTAGACTTTATCGGCAGCTATCAGCTTCCACTGGGCAAACTGACCTTCAGTATCGAAAACCTGCTGGACGAAGATTACACCACCCTGTGGGGACAGCGCGCGCCTTTGCTGTACAGCCCAACCTATGGCAGCCCGTCACTGTATGAATATAAGGGCCGGGGTCGTACCTTTGGTCTGAACTACGCATTAACCTTCTGATAAAAAAAGCCCCTCAGCCTGAGCGAATGAGGGGCTAACAAGCAGAGTACAGCTTTTTTACGCTTTGTTATTCAGAATCAACTGACCGTTGTTATCCAGTGGGATTTGCGTGCCAGGATCTTTATCCATGCGGATTTTGCCCTGCTGGTCGCCAATTTTATAGGTGACGTCATAACCGAGCATTTTTTCAGACTTGTCATAGACCGTTTTGCAGCGCTGCTGCGTGGAGGTGTAAGTATCATTTTCCTGCATTGAACCCTGGATCTGATTACCCGCGTAACCCCCACCCAGCGCCCCCACTACGGTTGCGACATCTTTGCCTCGTCCGCCGCCAAACTGATGACCAATCACGCCGCCAGCAACCGCGCCAAGAACAGAACCGGCAATGCGGTTTTCATCCTGCACGGGTTTACGGTGCGTCACCGTCACGTTGCGACATTCCTGACGCGGGGTTTTAACGGTCTCTTTAATCGGGGTTGCAGAAACAACCTGTGCATACTGCGGGCCACGCTCGAACACGTTCAGACTGGCTACCGCCGCCACACCCAGCGCAGCAGCTACGCCAATCCCTACACCCGCCAACATTGATTTATTCACGGGAGATCCTCCTTCTTTGCTATTGGTTACAATTCTGCAACCAATGCAATAAGAAACCCATCAGATAAGGGATGAAAACAGCGTTAAAAGAGGTTAAAGCAGGATGATTCAGAGAACTCTGAAGGGGAATACAGCACAACAGAACTGCCTGGCACCGTAGGTTAACGATGCCAGGTCAGGCGAGATTAATGCAGTTTCAGACGCGGGCGGATCACGCGGTTGATGCTGCCCACCAGCATCATCAGCCCGGTTTTGAAGTAACCATGTAGTGCAATCTGATGCATACGGTACAAAGAGATATAGACGAAACGGGCAATGCGCCCTTCCACCATCATCGACCCTTTCGTCAGGTTACCCATCAGGCTGCCGACGGTGGAGAAATTGGAGAGGGAAACCAACGAGCCGTGATCTTTGTACTGATACGCCTTCAGCGGTTTACCGTTCATTTGCGCCAGGATGTTGTTCATCGCACAGGTCGCCATCTGGTGTGCGGCCTGCGCACGTGGCGGAACAAATCCCCCTTCCGGACGCGCGCAGGAGGCACAGTCGCCGATCGCATAGACATCCTGATCGCGGGTTGTTTGCAATGTCGGCTCAACCACCAGTTGGTTAATACGGTTAGTTTCCAGACCGCCAATCTCTTTCATAAAGTCTGGCGCTTTGATCCCTGCCGCCCAGACCATCAGATCGGCTTCAATGTATTCCCCGTCTTTGGTGTGCAGGCCACCGGCGTCGGCGCTGGTCACCATCGTCTGGGTCAGTACGCGAACGCCCAGCTTAGTCAATTCGTTATGCGCGGCGGCAGAAATACGCGGCGGCAGTGCGGGCAAAATACGCTCTCCGGCTTCTACCAGCGTCACGTTCAGCGCTTCGTTAGTCAGCCCTTTGTAACCATAACTGTGTAACTGTTTCACCGCATTGTGCAGTTCTGCTGACAGTTCCACACCTGTCGCGCCGCCGCCGACAATCGCGATATTCACCTTACCGTTTGCCCCGAGGTTCGCGGAATACTTCAGGAACAGGTTCAGCATTTCCTGATGGAAACGACGCGCCTGATGCGGGTTATCCAGGAAGATGCAATGTTCTTTCACGCCCGGCGTGTTGAAGTCGTTGGAAGTACTGCCCAGCGCCATCACCAGCGTGTCATAAGCAATTTTACGCTCAGGCACCAACAGTTCGCCTTTCTCATCGCGCAGTTCTGCGATGGCGATGGTTTTCGCTTTGCGATCGATATCCATCACCGAGCCCAACTGGAACTGGAAGCCGTGGTTACGGGCATGCGCCAGATAGCTCAGTGCATCCACACCTTCATCCAGGGAACCGGTCGCCACTTCGTGCAGTAGCGGTTTCCACAGGTGGCTGTGATTTCTGTCCACCAGCGTAATTTTCGCTTTTTTCTTGCGACCCAGCTTGTGTCCTAACTGCGTGGCCATTTCCAGCCCGCCAGCACCACCGCCGACAATCACGATCTTTTTCAATGGCGTAGTCAACGTGACCCCCTTAAAATAATTAACCAATTGTTAATTAAAAGTTATAAATATAGCCTTTAATTAACAACAGGTTACGACAATGAAAATCTTCTTCGCTAATGAGAATAACACAAGCGGTGCATTGGTCATACCAAAATTGATGTGCATCAAGTTTTGCTGCTGAAAAGATAGACAACACCGAAAAGACAGACAAAAAAACCAGCCCGAAGGCTGGTTCTGTTCGACGATACTGACTGATGCCAGTTTTTATCCTAACGTCTTAAACGCTTTGATACGCTGCAGGTGCGGCGAGATATTCTTGAACTTGTGCGTCTGTTCTTCGTCCCACACGATCTCATAGAAATGGTGCAACTCTTCAGAGGCGCGCTGGCTGTTCAGAACTTCATCATGGCGTGAGAGAATGACCAGGCAGCGATCGCGATTCTTTTCGCGGAAATTGGTCACACACTTGGTGGCGATATCGGCATACTCTTCCGGGCGGTCAATTTTGCCCTCCATGTTCTCGTACGGGAACAGGTTCGGGTTGAATACCACCTGGCGAATATCGCACAGAAAACCAATACGTTCAGCCCAGTAGCCGCCCAGCCCCACCCCACAAATCAACGGGCGGTCATCCACGTTTAACTGCAACATTTTGTCCACTTCTTTAAGCAGATGCTGCATGTCGTGTTTCGGATGTCGCGTGCTGTAGCTAATCAGTCTGACATCCGGGTCAATAAACTGTAGCTGCAAGACTTTTTCGTGGTTGCCCGGGCTGTTAGAGTCAAAACCGTGTAAATAGATTATCATCGCATCCTCACCAAACGTGCGTTAATGACCTGCTTTCTCTTCCTGCCAGCGTTCATGTAACTGGTTTAGCTGCGCGCTGACTGTTTTCCAGCGTGCCGTGTCCATCAGTTCCTGACGCGAAAATGAACCTTTATGATACAAACGTGTAACACGTTCTGCATTGATCGGCGACAGATTATCTAACACACTGACGGCACCTTTACGATTATTGCAGACCAGGATCATATCGCAACCTGCATCCAGTGAGGCTTGTCCACGCTCGGCATAGCTGCCCATGATCGCGGCGCCTTCCATTGACAGGTCATCAGAGAAAATGACGCCGTCAAAGCCCAGCTCCTGACGCAGAACCGTTTTCAGCCAGTGCGGGGAACCGCTTGCCGGGCGCGGATCAACATCGCTGTAAATCACGTGCGCTGGCATGATGGCATCCAGTTTATTTTCGCTGATCAGTGTGCGAAACACCGACATATCTTTCGCCCGGATTTCCGCTTCAGGACGCGGGTCGGTCGGGGTTACTTTATGCGAGTCCGCCGTCACCGCACCGTGTCCCGGAAAGTGTTTGCCAGTGGTTTTCATCCCGGCCGCATGCATCCCGTCAATAAAACGGCTTGCCATTGCCAGCGCCTTAACCGGGTCAGCGTGATAAGAACGTTCGCCGATGGCGCCGCTGATATGTCCCACATCCAGCACGGGGGCGAAGCTGATATCAATGTCCATCGCGATCATTTCGCTGGCCATCAGCCAGCCCGCGTCTTCCGCCAGCTTTCCGCCTGCCTCCAGCCCATGCAGCGCGGCAAAAGACTGTGCGGCGGGCAGTTGGGTAAATCCTTCACGAAAACGCTGTACGCGCCCCCCTTCCTGATCGACCGCCACCAGCAGATGGTTTTTTGACGCCGCGCGGATCTGGCGCACCAGTTCACGCAACTGCTCCGGGTCATGGTAATTACGCGTAAACAGAATCAGGCCGCCAACCAGAGGATGGGCAAGAATCTCACGCTCTTCCGCATCCAGCTCACACCCTTCGACATTCAACATTACTGGACCCACACTGCTCTCCTTAATCCTTCGCTGTTAGCTGCCGCCAGGTTGCATCGGCCAGCCTGATAAAGTTTACATCGCCGGTCTGTCGCCAGCGGTATTCGAACCAACCGGCCTTCAGCATCTGTATCCAGGGATACCAGCGTCTGACCTGTTGCCATAATTTATGCTCGTCCATATGTGCCTGAAAGGCATACGCGCGGACCAGTTGCTGATGTTGACGAATGTCGTCCACCCACACGGCCGCCAGTTCCAGGGCGATATCACCATCGCCCGCGTATTCCCAGTCAATCAAGCGTAACCCTGATGAGGCATGAACGATATTGTCGGCATGAACATCCATATGCAACGGCGCGAGGCGAAATGGACGCGGCTCCCGACGCTTGCGCAGACGTTTTAACATCTTCAGCCAGTACGGCGTTCTGCGGGCCGGGTCGCATTCCTGCCAGTAGTGCTCCAGTAACGAAAGCACGTTGATGCGCCAGCCAAAACAGGGTTGCAGATGGAGATGATACAGCAAGCCCGCCAGTTCGTCGGCATCCGGTAATCCGGATTTTATCTCACCGGTTATATACTCCACCGCCATCCAGCCGGAGGACAGATAAAAAAGCGGCTTCGGGGCAAGACGTTCAGGCAGGCGAGACAAGACATGATACTGACGTAAAAAATGCGCTTGCGGCGCATCGGGGTCGTGATGCCGGCGCAAAACAAGACGCTGGTCTGGGCTTTCAATGATAACGCTCCCGCCGCTGAGGCCATTATGACCGTCTTCGACGGGACGATAGTGTGGAAAGTAGCGCGACAGCACCGCATCGCGCTCGGGATTGCTACTGTTGCTGAACGGCACCTTTACCTGACCAGATTATCTCGCCAGTTTGTACCAGCATTAATTGCATTTGCAGCGATGGCGAATTGACATTGCCGGTTGCGCTGGAATAAAGCACGTAGTGCGCACCGACATTTCGGGCGATACCAATCGCTTTACTGCGTGTGCCAAGACTGTCCTGTGGAGACAGACCTAATTGTTGTTTCGCCAGCGACAATTGCTGTGCAGACACCAGGGTAAATTTGCCATTATTTGCCAGCGCGTTGCGCAGCGTTTCAGTGGCTTCACCGGCATTCAGCGAACCGTTGGTACGGTTATTAACGCTATCTACCAGAAGAACACTTCCTGCGGTAACACCATCCGCCTGCAGCATTTGACCAACCATCGGTTGCATCGCGCTGTTCCAGTCATAATGACGAACGCGAGGCGCTGGCGCGGCAGTCTGGTCTTCATGCTCAATCGGCCCTGGTTGTCCTGGCATAGAAGGCACCGACGGCACGACCGGCGCGGGCACTTGCGGCTTTGCAGGCTGTTCCGGTGTGGGTTTCACTTCCTCAACCGGTGCAGGTTCGCGTTCCACCACACAGCCCGACAGCAACATCGCCAGCACGGCTATCAGTGCGTAGCGATTCATTTTGATCTTCAAGATTCACCCCTTACAAATAAAGATAAAGTCTGACTTTGTGCGCTCCCAGATAATTGGCGCTGCCATACAGCGTGACCGACGAATGCGCCGGGATCCTCACGCTGCGTGGTTTTTCCAGAGGATGCATCTCTAACCCTCTGGCGTCATACCAGTAAAAGCGATAATGAACGGTAACGGGTTCTTGCCTTTCGTTATACAGCGTCGAGGATGCAGAGGGCTGAATATCGGAGGTAGCCAGCGTGGGCGGCTGTGCAGTGATCCCCGCCGCCAGAAGCGTTGACTCCATCACCAGCGACTGCTCATCGCTGACCGGGATCTCGGGATGAGAACGGCATCCGGCGAGCAACAACAGACTCAGTGAAAGCGCGATGCATCCTCTGCTCATCGTTACAACCCTTTATGCGCAAGCATCGGCCCCAGGACGCGGCCACCCAGCAGATGCATATGGATGTGATACACCTCCTGGCCGCCATGACGATTGGTGTTCATGATCAACCGATAGCCATCTTCGGCAATGCCTTCCTGTTTGGCAATTTTTGCCGCAACGGTAATCATACGCCCCAACGCCTGCTCATGTTCGGCGGTAACGTCATTGACCGTGGGGATCAGCATGTTAGGGATAATCAGGATATGAGTCGGAGCCTGGGGTGAAATATCACGGAATGCTGTCACCAGTTCATCCTGGTACACAATGTCTGAAGGGATTTCACGACGAATAATTTTGCTGAAAATAGTCTCTTCTGCCACGACGTTTTCCTTTTATAAAAATTGCCATGCGTGATGTCATGCTACGCTGAGCCACACTGCGAGTATAGAGTATGATCGACTTAAACCCTCTCTTTCAACCTTAACCCACGATTTCTTAAGCAAAAAATAGCAACCCGCAATCGGTAAAGCGTTGTTGGCTATTTTTTGCGTAGCACAACCCCTTCATTGTGGTTTTTTCCCTGTAAAAAAGGCAGCCATTTGGCTGCCTTAGTTCTCCCCAACGTCTTAAGTCTTAGCTGTTACGGATGTACTCATCCATTTCCGTTTTCAGGTTATCGGATTTGGTACCGAAAATCGCCTGAACGCCGGAACCGGCAACAACCACACCCGCAGCGCCCAGTTTCTTCAGGCCAGCCTGATCCACTTTCGCAACGTCAGCGACGCTGACACGCAGACGAGTGATGCACGCGTCCAGGTTAGTGATGTTCTCTTTACCGCCAAATGCCGCAATCAGTGCTGGCGCCATTTCACTGGTCGCCCCTGCTTTCGCATCATCGGTAGCATCTTCACGACCCGGCGTTTTCAGATCCAGCGCTTTGATCAGCACACGGAAGATGGTGTAGTAAACAATCGCGTAACCCGCACCGACAATCGGGAACAGCCACAGTTTGCTGCTGTTGCCGGACAGAACGATAAAGTCGATCAGACCGTGCGAGAACGACGTGCCGTCACGCATACCCAGCAGGATACAGATCGGGAACGCCAGACCAGCCAGAATTGCGTGAATAACGTACAGGATCGGCGCAACGAACATGAAAGAGAACTCGATCGGCTCGGTGATACCGGTCAGGAACGAGGTCAGCGCTGCGGAGATCATGATACCGCCCACTTTGGCGCGGTTTTCTGGTTTAGCAGAGTGCCAGATAGCGATCGCTGCCGCCGGCAGACCGTACATCTTGAACAGGAAGCCGCCAGACAGCATACCTGCTTTAGGGTCGCCCGCCATATAGCGAGGAATATCGCCGTGGAACACCTGACCTGCTGCGTTGGTATATTCACCAATCTGCATCTGGAAAGGTACGTTCCAGATATGGTGCAGACCAAACGGAACCAGGCAGCGTTCAATGAAGCCGTAGATACCGAACGCAACAACGGGGTTCTGATAAGCAGCCCATTGGGAGAACGTCTGAATAGCAGTACCGATTGGCGGCCAAATGAAGGACAGAACCACACCGGTAAAGATCGCCGCCAGACCAGAGATGATCGGAACGAAACGCTTACCGGCGAAGAAGCCCAGATACTCAGGCAACTTAATACGGTAGAAACGGTTAAACATGTACGCTGCTATCGCACCGGAGATGATCCCCCCGAGTACACCTGTATCAGCAAGGTGTTTTGCTGCGATCTCTTCAGCAGGTAAATGCAGAACCAGCGGTGCAACGACGGACATGGTTTTTACCATGATGCCATAGGCAACAACGGAGGCCAGAGCCGAAACACCGTCGTTGTTAGTAAAGCCAAGCGCAACACCGATGGCGAAAATCAGCGGCATGTTTGCAAAAACAGAACCGCCGGCTTCTGCCATCACGTGCGATACAACGGCTGGCAGCCAGCTGAAGTTTGCGGAACCGACGCCCAGCAGAATACCTGCGATAGGCAGTACGGATACCGGCAGCATCAGCGATTTACCGACCTTTTGCAGGTTAGCAAATGCATTCTTAAACATAATTGAGAGTGCTCCTGAGTATTTGTGCTTCTACGTTCACACGCATTGGCGAGGGGGGAGAACCTCGCCGTGGACAGGACATCTAAGTGCCCTTTATTTATTACGCAGAGTAAAATAAATCGGCGTATTTTTGTTTGACGGCTATCACGTTTCAACTGCGGACAGCACGAGAATTTGCACATTCTGACAAAAAAGGTATCAGAATGTGTCTAATCACTCATTCACCGCCCAATTTAAGGCGGTGAACTTTACTCGCTTAACAGATTAATTACGAGCTTTAAAAAAACTCATTCAAGAGACTGATTGCAGGCGGGAAGCGTTGATATGGAACAAGCGGGCAAAGTTATCGGTGGTAACCTGTGCCAGTTCTTCAACGGCAACACCTTTCAGAACAGCCATATACTCTGCAACGTCACGAACCATCGCTGGCTGATTCTCCTTGCCTCGATGCGGCACCGGCGCGAGATACGGTGAGTCGGTCTCCACCAGCAGACGATCCAGCGGCACGTAACGAGCAGCATCACGTAACTGTTCAGCATTACGGAAAGTCACAATGCCGGAAAAGGAGATATAGAACCCCAAATCCAGCAGTTTTCCCGCCGTTTCTCTGTCTTCTGTAAAACAGTGTAGTACGCCGCCACAATCCGTCACATTTTCATGGCGAAGAATCGCCAGCGTGTCCGCTCGTGCATCACGCGTGTGTACGATTACCGGCTTATTCAGCTCGCGGCCAATCTGGATATGATGAATGAACGACTCCTGCTGGCGAATTTTGGTTTCCGGAGTATAAAAATAATCCAGTCCCGTCTCTCCCATCGCCACAACGCCCTCTTCGGCCGCGAGAAGTCGTAGTTCTTCCACCTCATACGGTTCATCCTGATTTAACGGGTGTACGCCACAGGAGAAAACGACGTTGTCGCGCTGCCCCACTAATTCCCGCATACCACGGTAACCCGGCAGCGTTGTCGCCACCGCGAGACAGAATTTCACATCACGCGCGGCGGCTTTTGCCAGCACGTCATCCACATCCTTATGTAGCGATTGGTAATCCAGGCCATCAAGATGGCAGTGCGAGTCGACTAAAAACATGATGTCTCTCTTAAAGATGGGGAACAGGCAACACCGCGCCTGGTTGCAGATAATGTTCGATTTGCAGAAGAAGATCGGTTAACACCAGCTCGCGGTTTAGTCCGGCTACCGTCAGTAACTGTTCGCGGCAATGGCAAACAGCGGTAAAGATAGCCTGAATTCCCGGTTGAGAAAGCGCGCCGGCAAGCGTGGTAATCAACGGGACGGCATCGGCGTTAGTTAAGGTGGATGCGCCATGCTGGCGCTTTAAGGCATCCATCAGCAGCGTAGCCAGCCAGTGAAGCCGGACAGGCGCTTGCTCATGGTTGAGCACCGTTAATAACGAATACCAGTCCGTGTGAGGAATGCTCGCCGCCAGAGCCTGACATAGAGCGTCCCGTTGTTGCCAGCTTTCCGACGCCAGCAGCGCCAGCGCAGCTCCCGGTGAACCCGCACTCAGGCGCAATGCGGTCAATAATGCCTCTTGTGACGTTGTCACTTCACGTGCAAGCCACGAAATAGCATACGATTCTGCGGGCGGCGCGAGATGATGCAATCGGCACCGGCTGCGCAATGTCGCCAGTAAACGCGCGGGCTCCTGGCTGGCGAGAAAGAACCACGTTTGCGCAGGCGGCTCCTCAAGCGTTTTCAACAGCGCATTGGCGGCAGCCTCCGTTAACAGCGCCGCATCCGGGATCCAGACGACTTTGGCCCCCCCCAGACGCGCACGCTCATAGAGTTTTTCACTCACTTCACGAACGGCATCGATACCCAATGCGCTTTTCCCTTTCTCCGGGAGAAGTGAATAGTAATCCGGGTGCGTCCCCGCCTGCATTAGCTGACAACCGCGGCAATGACCGCAGCTTTTGTGCCCGTCGGGCTGCTGGCATAAGAGATACCGACTTAGCGCATAGATCAACGCATCGTCGCCCATTCCCGGTAGTGCCTGAATCAGTAGCGCATGGTGACCCCTTCCCGCCTGGTAGCTTGCTACCAGCGTCTCGAAGTCAGGTCGTAACCATGGATACCATTTCATGCGCCCTGCTCCTTCACCCAGCCGATGACCGTGCTGCGAATATCCTTCATCACGTTTTCCAGTGGCTGTGTCGCATCGATCGTCCGGATGCTGGGGTCCAGGGCTGCCAGTTCAAGATAGCGGGCACGGGTACGATTAAAGAAATCAAAGGATTCCTGTTCGATACGGTCGAGCTCGCCTCGCGCCCTGGCGCGCTTCAGGCCAACCTCAGGCGTCACATCCAGATACAAAGTTAAATCGGGGCGAAAATCGCCCAGCACCGCATCACGCAGCGTCGCCAGCATCTGCTGATCGACGCCGCGACCACCGCCCTGATAGGCCTGAGTGGAGAGATCATGACGATCGCCAATCACCCATTTCCCCGCATTAAGAGCAGGTTTGATGACTGTTTCGACCAGTTGTACGCGTGCGGCGTAGAACATCAACACTTCGGCTTTCACCGTAATGATTTCATCACCCACTGAACGAATGTCCAGCACCAGACTACGCAGTTTTTCCGCAAGCTGTGTCCCGCCCGGTTCGCGGGTAAACACCATGTCATGAATGCCCAGTTGTTCAAGCGTTTCAACCACAACGTTCCGCGCGGTCGTTTTTCCGGCACCTTCCAGGCCCTCGATGACGATATATTTACTGCGCATTTTTTTCCTTAAGCACTTTCAGATAGTCCTGCACTGACCGGTTATGACCGGCAAGATTAGTATTAAACGTATGACCGCCTTTACCATCGGCCACAAAATAGAGATACGGTGTTTTTGCCGGATGCGCCGCCGCATTCAACGAGGCTTCTCCAGGCATTGCAATCGGTCCCGGCGGCAGTCCGGTGATGGTATAGGTGTTATAGGCCGTTGGCGTTTCCAGGTCCTCGCGGGAAATTTTGCCATTATAACGTTCTCCCATTCCGTAAATCACCGTAGGATCGGTTTGCAGACGCATCCCCACACGCAGACGATTGATAAATACTGACGCGACCTGTTCCCGCTCGCTGGCAACGGCTGTCTCTTTTTCGATGATTGAGGCCATGGTTACCAGTTGGTTCTTGTCCTGATAAGGCAGTCCTTCCGCGCGTCCTTCCCAGATACGATCGACCGCCTTCACCATTTTTTGGTGCGCGCGCTTGAGCAGAGAAACGTCTGTGGTATTGGCGGTATACATCCAGGTATCAGGCCAGAACCACCCTTCAAGCGTGCCGGATTTGTCCAGCCCCAGCGCGTCTGCGGCGGTTTCGTAGCGATCGTCGCTCAGGGTATGTTTGATGTACGGCGCGTCCCGCAGTTGTCTGAGATAATCACTCAAACGCATCCCTTCCACCAGGCGTAGCGGGAACTGTGCTTCTTTCCCACTCTCCAGCAACTGTAACATCTCACGCACGCTCATTCCCGGCGTTAAGCGGTACGTCCCCGCTTTAAAATGGGAGAGAGCAGGTTCAACCCGCAACAACCATTGGAATACACGGGGACGATTAATCACATGCTCATCATAGAGTTGTTCACCCAGCGCCAGACGGCCGGTTCCTGGTTTAAGCGTGAAAATGGTCTCTTCTTTAATCAATATTTTACTGTCTGCCAGATGACGGACCTTCCACATTCCCGCTCCCGCGGCAATGCCCAGCACAGCCACCAGTAAAAGGAAAACACGAAACAAATTTTTCATGGCTAATTCAGACGCTCACACAATGGGGCCAGAAACTCAAATAATGCGCGAGAAGAAAATGTGTTAGCGCCATACGCTCGAACGGGAAGGACCGGCATCAGCGCATTACAGACGACCATTTCGTCAACATGCTGTAACTCTTCTTCACGGGCATGAGTTTCGACAACCTGAAAAGACGATTGTGCCAGTTGCCGTAAACAGAATTGTCGCATTATACCGTTCACCCCGGCCAGATCGAGTCGCGGCGTGTAAACCACATTACCTTTTCGCCAGAACAAATTAGCCGCACAGCATTCCGTAACCCAACCCTCACTGTCAAGGACCAGCGCCTCATCTGCGTTTGTCTGTTCAAGATACGCGCGGATCAAAACCTGTTCGAGGCGATTCAAATGCTTGATTCCGGCGAGTTGCGGATTACGTCCCAGACGCACCGGACTTAACGCAAGGGTAACCCCCTGCTCACGCCAGCGGTCATACTGCTGCGGATATGCGGACACAGTGAGAATTCGGGTTGGCTCATGGCAGAGTGACGGGCTGTATCCACGTCCCCCACTGCCACGGCTGATAATGACCTTTAACACTCCGCGCGAATGCTCCACAGCCAGAGCGGTCATTTCCTGTTCAAGCGTACCCCAGTCCTCAAAAGGTATCAGCAATGCTACGCAGGCATCCTGTAACCGCCGGAGATGAGAGGGTAAATGACTCACTTTGCCGTCGATGATTCGGGCTGTAGTAAAGCAGCCATCGCCAAACTGAATTGCCCGATCGCTTGCGGGAAGCGTTTCCTGTTCACGGCCATTTATCAAGAACATGGTGGCTCCTTATGGGTGGCCCGTTAGTGTGGCAGGATGAATGGCGCAGGACAAGGGAAGAACTCGCAATAAAAAAGGTCCGACAAGCGGACCTTTTCAGCATGATACAGAACGTCGGTTAGATCTTTTTAAAGATCAACGAACCGTTGGTACCACCAAAGCCGAACGAGTTACACAACGTGTACTCCATTCCGCTGACCTGACGAGCTTCATGAGGAACGAAGTCCAGATCGCAACCTTCATCCGGATTATCCAGGTTGATGGTTGGCGGAATAGCCTGATCGCGCAGAGCAAGGATAGAGAAAATAGACTCTACCGCGCCTGCTGCGCCCAGCAAGTGACCAGTCATTGATTTGGTGGAGCTCACCAACACACGGCTTGCCGCGTCGCCGAAGACAGATTTCACGGCCTGCGCTTCTGCTTTATCGCCTGCCGGAGTCGACGTACCGTGGGCGTTCACATAACCAATCTGACCGGGTTCAATCGCCGCATCACGCAGCGCGTTGACCATTGCCAGCGCTGCGCCAGCGCCGTTTTCAGGCGGAGACGTCATGTGATAAGCATCGCTACTCATCCCGAAACCAACAACTTCGGCATAAATTTTCGCGCCACGCGCTTTGGCATGTTCGTACTCTTCCAGTACCACCATGCCAGCACCGTCACCCAGCACAAAGCCGTCACGTTCTTTGTCCCATGGGCGGCTCGCCGCTTGCGGGTTTTCATTGCGTGTTGACAGCGCACGTGCTGCGCCGAAACCACCCACGCCCAGCGGCGTACTGGCTTTTTCAGCACCGCCCGCGACCATCGCGTCCGCATCACCGTATGCAATGATACGTGCAGCATGACCGATATTATGCACGCCTGATGTACAGGCGGTCGCGATAGAGATGCTGGGCCCACGCAGGCCGTACATGATGGTCAGGTGACCTGCCACCATGTTAACAATCGTCGACGGAACGAAGAATGGGCTGATCTTACGCGGTCCACCGTTCACCAGGGAACTGTGGTTTTCTTCGATCAGTCCGAGACCGCCAATACCGGAGCCAATCGCGGCGCCAATACGGGATGCGTTCTCTTCCGTTATTTCAAGGCCAGAATCCTGCATGGCCTGAACGCCAGCGACAATTCCATATTGAATGAAGGCATCCATCTTGCGCTGTTCTTTACGCGAGATAATGTCATCACAGTTAAAATCCTTTACTAAGCCAGCAAATTTGGTTGCGTAGGCGCTAGTATCGAAATGGTCGATCAGGCTGATGCCACTCTGACCGGCAAGAAGAGCTTTCCAGGTAGACTCTACGGTATTGCCGACAGGAGACAACATGCCCAGTCCGGTCACAACTACACGACGCTTAGACACGTTTGTCCTCCAGGGAGGGAAAATTGATTCAAGTGGGACAAAAAGATAAAACTCAGGCGGTCGAATGACCGCCTGGAGATGTTCACTTACGCCTGGTGGCCGTTGATGTAATCAATGGCAGCCTGAACGGTGGTGATTTTCTCAGCTTCTTCGTCCGGAATCTCAGTATCAAACTCTTCTTCCAGAGCCATTACCAGCTCAACGGTGTCAAGAGAATCTGCGCCCAGGTCTTCAACGAAAGAAGCATTGTTGGTCACTTCTTCCTGCTTAACGCCCAGCTGTTCGCCGATAATTTTCTTAACGCGTTCTTCGATAGTGCTCATACTCTTAAATTTCCTATCAAAACTCGCTTTCGCGATGGTTTTCGTAGTGTATAAAATGTTGAAAAATTTGCAACTAAATCCCGGCAGGTCTTACCACGATTTTACGTTATTTTGAGGCCAAGCCCTACAATAACGCAAATATTTTTCTACGCGTCATCCTTCAAATTGTCTCTGTGTTGG
The DNA here is from genome assembly GCF_037053465.1 of Citrobacter amalonaticus. Taxonomy (GTDB): domain Bacteria; phylum Pseudomonadota; class Gammaproteobacteria; order Enterobacterales; family Enterobacteriaceae; genus Citrobacter_A; species Citrobacter_A amalonaticus_H. The sequence continues at coordinate 56,038 of NZ_JBALIF010000012.1, read as the reverse complement.
CTGCGTCCTCAATGCCTGGTCACATAGTCATCTATGCTCACAGGCTTTTCGGTCTTGTCGCCTTGATACAATTTGGATGATTTTGCGTATCTCGTGGTTAAACCATATACATCCCGCCGTTGACGTGCAAAGTTTCACCAGTGATGTAACCCGCTTCGTCAGAGGCTAAAAATGCAACCGCGCTGGCGATTTCTTTTGGGGAACCTAAGCGACCCGCAGGAACAGCCGCCAGCGTACCCGCACGCTGTTCTTCAGTCAGCGCACGCGTCATGTCCGTTTCAATAAAGCCCGGAGCAACAACGTTTACAGTAATACCGCGGGACGCAACTTCACGCGCCAGCGATTTACTGAAGCCGATCAGACCTGCTTTCGCCGCAGCGTAGTTGGTCTGACCCGCATTTCCCATGGTACCAACCACAGAACCGACAGTGATAATACGTCCATGACGCTTTTTCATCATAGCGCGCATTACCGCTTTTGACAGGCGGAAAACAGATGAAAGATTGGTTTCGAGAATATCGTTCCATTCGTCATCTTTCATTCGCATCAGCAGATTATCACGTGTGATACCGGCATTATTGACCAGGATATCGACTTCACCAAATTCTGCGCGAATTTTTTCCAGAACAGATTCAATAGATGCCGGATCGGTCACATTCAACATCAGACCTTTACCGTTGGCACCTAAATAATCACTAATGGCCTGAGCGCCATTCTCACTGGTCGCCGTACCGATAACGGTCGCGCCACGGGCAACGAGCGTCTCTGCAATGGCGCGGCCAATACCGCGGCTTGCACCGGTAACCAGCGCGATTTTTCCTTCAAAACTCATGGTTTTCCTCTTTTATTGCTCAAGCGCCGCAGACATCGCCGCCGGTTCGTTAAGCGCCGACGCCGTCAGGGTATCAACAATACGTTTCGTCAGACCCGTAAGGACTTTGCCTGGGCCGACTTCATACAAATGTTCGACACCCTGAGCCGCCATAAATTCGACACTTTTCGTCCATTGCACAGGACTATATAACTGACGCACCAGCGCGTCGCGAATCGCATCCGCGTCGATCTCACACTTAACATCAACGTTGTTGATAACCGGTATCATCGGCGCGTTAAAGGGTATTTTCGCTAATTCGACCGCCAGTTTTTCGGCCGCAGGCTTCATCAGCGCACAATGGGACGGCACACTGACCGGCAGTGGCAACGCACGTTTCGCGCCAGCAGCTTTACAGGCGGCGCCCGCACGTTCGACAGCCTCTTTGTGCCCGGCAATGACCACTTGTCCCGGAGAGTTAAAGTTCACCGGAGAAACCACCTGGCCTTCTGCCGCTTCTTCACAGGCTTTTGCAATGGAGGCATCGTCAAGACCGATAATGGCTGACATGCCGCCTGTTCCTTCCGGAACAGCTTCCTGCATGAATTTACCACGCAGTTCCACCAGACGCACCGCATCGGCAAAATTAATCACGCCAGCACAAACCAGCGCAGAGTATTCACCCAGGCTGTGGCCCGCCATCAGCGCAGGCGCTTTACCGCCCTGCTGCTGCCAGACGCGATACAAAGCAACTGATGCCGCTAACAGCGCAGGCTGCGTCTGCCAGGTCTTGTTCAGTTCTTCAGCCGGTCCCTGCTGGGTCAGCGCCCACAGGTCATAACCCAGCGCAGCAGAAGCTTCTGCAAAGGTCTCTTCTACGATAGGGTAGCTTGCCGCCATATCAGCCAGCATTCCCACCGTCTGGGAACCCTGTCCAGGGAACACAAATGCAAATTGCGTCATGTTTAAATCCTTATACTAGAAACGAACCAGCGCGGAGCCCCAGGTGAATCCACCGCCAAAGGCTTCAAGCAACACAAGCTGACCTTCTTTGATACGCCCGTCACGCACGGCTTCATCCAGCGCACACGGAACGGAGGCCGCAGACGTGTTGCCGTGTCTGTCCAGTGTCACCACCACATTGTCCATCGACATGCCCAGTTTTTTAGCTGTCGCGCTGATGATGCGCAGGTTAGCCTGGTGCGGAACCAGCCAGTCAAGTTCTGAACGATCCAGATTATTGGCCGCCAGCGTCTCATCAACGATATGCGCCAGTTCGGTGACAGCCACTTTGAACACTTCGTTACCAGCCATCGTCAGATGAATCGGATTTTCCGGATTCACGCGATCGGCATTCGGCAGTGTGAGCAGTTCGCCATAGCTACCGTCGGCATGCAAATGCGTCGAGATGATGCCCGGTTTATCGGAGGCGCTCAGTACCACTGCGCCTGCACCATCACCAAAAATAATGATGGTTCCGCGATCGCTCGGATCGCAGGTACGCGCCAGTACATCAGAACCAATAACCAGCGCGTGTTTTACTGCACCGGATTTGACGTACATATCGGCAACGCTTAACGCGTAAGTAAAGCCCGCACACGCCGCTGCGACGTCAAACGCCGGGCAGCCTTTAATGCCCAGCATGCTCTGAATCTGGCACGCTGCGCTCGGGAAAGCATGTGTTGCTGAGGTGGTCGCAACCACAATCAAGCCAATCTGATCTTTATCAATGCCCGCCATTTCCAGCGCGCGTTGGGCGGCGGCAAATCCCATCGTTGAGACGGTTTCATTTGGCGCAGCAATATGGCGTTCACGGATACCTGTACGGGTGACAATCCACTCGTCAGACGTATCGACCATTTTTTCCAGATCGGCGTTAGTCCGCACCTGTTCAGGCAGATAGCTGCCAGTACCAATAATCTTCGTATACATGTACGCTCAGTCACTTTTCGGTTATATACCGCTTGTCACAACGGCTAAGAGGCTGGGGCCGTCTCACCACACCGTAATCATTGTGGTTGCGATACGTCGCCATTGCCAGCATCCAGCAGTGTAAATCCAGCTGGGTATACAGATTCCAGGCGAGCGGCAATTCGCTGAGGAACTTGTCGCTGCACCGCCTGCACTGCCTGTTCAATCGCGACGGTAAACGCTCGCTGATTGGCCGCACCATGGCTTTTAATCACCGTGCCACGCAATCCTAACAGACAGGCGCCATTATACTGGTCGGGGTTGAGGTGACTGAATCGCCTCGTCAGGCTTTTTTGCAACCAACGTTTTAATATCAGCAGCCACCACGACCGTTTTTTACCCTCACCCTGAGATTTCAGCAGCGAAAGGAACATTCTGACAACACCTTCCATCGTCTTTAATGTGACATTGCCTGTGAAACCATCACATACCAGAACATCTGTTTTTCCCGTCAACAGTTCGTTGGCTTCAAGATAGCCGATGTAATTGACAGAAGGCGTTGCTTTTAGCACCACAGAGGCATCACGAATACTGTCGAGACCCTTCGTTTCTTCTTCACCGATATTGAGCAGAGCCACGCGAGGGTTACTGATTCCAACCACTTCTTCCGCAAGCACTGACCCCATTATGGCAAATTGCACCAGCATCTTGCTGTCGCAATCGACATTCGCCCCTAAATCGAGGACGACCGTCTTCCCTTTCTGCTGATGTGGCAAAACCGTCACCAGCGCAGGACGCTCAATACCCTCCAGCGGTTTGAGCAGTAATTTCGCAAGTCCCATGAGCGCCCCGGTATTCCCGGCGCTGACACAGGCTTGTGCTCGCCCTTCTTTCACGAGTTCCAGCGCCACACGCATAGAGGTTCCACGGCTGGCGCGGATTGCCTGCGAGGGGCGGGCATCACTGGCGATAACTGACTGTGCAGGAATAATCTGCAGACGCGAACGTTGTTCAAAGTCAGCTTTAGCAAGTAATGGCGTGATTGTATCGGGATCCCCGACTAAAAGAAGTGTGAGTTGTGAATTAGAATTCAGTGCCTGCAGTGCTGCAGGCACTGTCACGGAAGGGCCAAAATCTCCCCCCATGACATCTAACGCCAGGGTTAGACGTGTCAAGGTATCTTCGCCGCCTGGTTTGGTAATTCCCCGCGTGAACGGGGAAGTTCCTCACTAAGCTTCATCACGCAAACGCGTGATTACTTAGCGATTACCTTGCGGCCACGGTAGTAACCGTCGGCAGTGATGTGGTGACGCAGGTGTTTTTCACCAGACGTTTTGTCTACAGACAGGCTGGTGACTGCGGTCAGAGCGTCATGAGAACGACGCATGCCACGTTTGGAACGGGTTGGTTTATTCTGTTGTACGGCCATGGACCTTACTCCTCAATTACTTACGCTTTAAGCTGGCTAATACGGCAAATGGGTTTGGTTTTTGCGCTTCATCAGGCAGTTCCCCAAAGACCATGTCCGCCTCGGACACTTCACAGTGTTCAGAATCATGCACCGGAACTACAGGCAAGGAGAGGATAATTTCATCTTCAACCATTGCAAGCAGATCGATTTCACCGAATTCGTTAACCTCAATCGGCTCATACGCTTCCGGGAGTGCTTCAGCCTGTTCGTCAGAACGGACCGGACTGAAACAATACGTTGTGTGAACATGATGAGGAAACGGCTTCCCGCAGCGCTGACACTCGAGCGTTACCGTAACCTTCGCATCGCCTGTAATTACAGCAAGACGTTGGTTATCGATGGCGAACGACATGTTGCATTCCACATCACTGTCCACACTGACTACAGAACCGGCGACGCGCTCTACGAGATCAGAAGTATAGATACCTTCGTAATCGAGGCGTTTTTGAGCCGTACGAACCGGATCAAGAGTCAGGGGTAATTTTACCTTTTGCATAGGGCGCGCATATTAACTTTGTAACGTCATAGAGTCAAAGAAAAAGGCAGCCTGCGGTTGCCTTTTGCCAATAATTCGCACACATTGCGGTTTACAGACTTATTTTCGCTCAGGAGACGCCATGCGGCACACCTGAAAGACGAAGAGCATAGTTTAAAATGGCTCTCATCATTACGCTATATCTGGTGGAAAAAATATGCCGAATCTCATTCTCGCCTCCACATCCCCCTGGCGCCGCGCCCTGCTGGAAAAACTGGCGATACCGTTTGAATGTGCGGCCCCTGAGGTAGACGAAACACCGTTGCCCGCAGAGAGCCCTCGCCACTTAGTCAACCGTCTGGCGCAAGAGAAAGCGCAATCGCTGGCACACCGTTTTCCTGCACATCTTATTATTGGTTCCGACCAGGTGTGTGTCCTCGACGGGGAAATAACCGGTAAACCATTAACGGAAGAGAAAGCCTGTGAGCAGTTGGCCAAAGCCAGCGGCAATATCATTACTTTCTATACGGGACTGGCGCTGTATAACTCCGCAAGCGGACATCTGCAAACCGAGGTGGAGCCGTTTGACGTGCATTTTCGCCATCTCAGCGAAACGGAGATCAGCGATTACGTTCGCAAAGAGCGACCACTGCACTGTGCCGGCAGTTTTAAAAGCGAAGGATTGGGGATTGCGCTTTTTGAACGTCTGGAAGGTCGTGACCCGAACACACTCATTGGTCTGCCACTGATTGCGCTATGCCAGATGTTACGTCGCGAAGAGATGAACCCGTTAATGGCGTAGCCATCGTCGTTATTCAGGCCTGCTAAAAGGCAGGCCTGAAAAATCGCCCTCAGCCTGCGTTTTTACGCAGTAGCTGCAAACAATGCCTGAGCTGATCGTCCATCGGCGCTTCAATGCGCAGTACTTCACCGGTTCCAGGATGGGTAAATTTCAGCGCCGCCGCGTGCAGGAACAGACGCGATAAACCGGTTCCCGCCAGTTGCTTATCAAATTCACGGTCGCCATAACGATCGTCAAAAGCGATAGGATGCCCGGCATACTGGGTGTGTACGCGAATCTGATGCGTACGCCCGGTGACAGGACTACAACGCACCAGCGTAGCGAAGGCGTAACGCTCCTCCACCTTAAAGCGCGTTTCCGATGGTTTGCCTTCCTGATTCACCCGCACGATACGCTCGCCACTTTGCAGGATATTCTTCAATAGCGGTGCCTGTACGGTTTTGACATGCGACTGCCACTGTCCACGGACCAGCGCGAGATAATCTTTTTGCATCCCTTTCTCGCGCAATTGCTCGTGTAGCGAACGCAGCGCCGAACGTTTTTTCGCCACCAACAACACGCCAGAGGTATCACGATCGAGACGGTGAACCAGCTCAAGAAAACGGGCTTCCGGGCGCAGCGCGCGCAACCCTTCAATCACCCCAAAGCTTAAACCACTGCCGCCATGCACCGCCGTACCCGACGGTTTGTTCAGCACCAGGATGTGATCGTCCTCATAAAGGATAACCTCTGCCAGCGCAGCCACTTTTTGCAGATGTGGCGACACCGCCTCTTCTTCCCGTTCGGCAACACGAACCGGCGGAATACGCACTTCATCGCCCGCTTCCAGTTTATATTCTGGTTTGATGCGTTTTTTGTTCACCCGCACTTCGCCTTTACGCAAAATGCGATAAATCATACTTTTCGGTACGCCTTTAAGCTGCGTACGCAAAAAGTTATCGATGCGTTGCCCCGCTTCGTCAGCAGCAATAGCAACAATTCTTACGGATGGAGTCTCTGTTTTCATGGGCGCCGATTCTAAATAGCCATACCGATTAGCGCCACTCATTTTTCTGTGCTTATATTTATCTTTATCCTCCGTCAGTCACATCTTTCATGGTTGATTTGATGGTTATTAAACCAATCAGCATCGATAAGTGAAAAAACTGTGAGTAAGCGGGTGATAAAAGGTAAAAGTCATCTTGCTATAACAAGGTTAGCAGTGGAATAATGTAACCGTTTCCGTGTCAAATCTTGTTAAAACAAGGAATTTTACGGAAAAACCCATTTTGTCCGGACGATCATCCACGCAGCAATGGCGTAAGACGTATTGATCTTTCAGACAGTTAGCGGGCTGCGGGTTGCAGTCCTTACCGGTAGTTCGGATCTTCTCTGGAGAGTAATACCCAGGCGGTTCCCCTGATAATTGCGCTGTGTTTCCGTATGAAATACAGGCAACCGACACTTTGCGCCTCTTTGAGCTGACGATAACCGTGAGGTTGGCGACGCGAATAGACACGAGGCCATCGGTTCATACCCGGAAAGGCATTACTCTGCCCGTAGCTTAGTCGTCAATGTAAGAATAATGAGTAAGTTACGATGAAAAGAATGTTAATCAACGCAACTCAGCAGGAAGAGTTGCGTGTTGCCCTGGTAGATGGGCAGCGTCTGTACGACCTGGATATCGAAAGTCCAGGGCATGAGCAGAAAAAAGCAAACATCTATAAAGGCAAAATTACCCGTATTGAACCAAGTCTGGAAGCGGCTTTTGTTGATTACGGCGCTGAACGTCACGGATTCCTCCCGTTAAAAGAAATTGCCCGCGAATATTTCCCCGCCAATTACAACGCTCATGGTCGTCCAAACATCAAAGATGTGCTGCGCGAAGGCCAGGAAGTGATTGTTCAGATTGATAAAGAAGAACGCGGCAATAAAGGCGCTGCACTGACCACCTTTATCAGCCTGGCGGGGAGCTATCTGGTTCTGATGCCAAACAACCCGCGTGCGGGCGGCATCTCCCGTCGCATTGAAGGCGACGATCGCACCGAACTGAAAGAAGCGCTGGCAAGTCTGGAACTGCCTGATGGCATGGGGCTTATCGTGCGTACCGCGGGCGTCGGCAAATCTGCCGAAGCGCTGCAATGGGACTTAAGCTTCCGCCTGAAGCACTGGGAAGCCATTCAGAAAGCCGCGGAAAGCCGCCCTGCTCCCTTCCTGATCCACCAGGAGAGCAACGTGATTGTTCGCGCCTTCCGCGACTATCTTCGTCAGGATATTGGTGAAATCCTCATCGATAACCCGAAAGTGCTTGAACTGGCGCGCCAGCATATCGCGGCGTTAGGTCGCCCGGATTTCAGCAGCAAAATTAAACTGTATACCGGTGAAATCCCGCTGTTCAGTCACTATCAGATTGAATCGCAGATTGAATCCGCCTTCCAGCGTGAAGTGCGCCTGCCTTCCGGCGGCTCGATTGTTATCGACAGCACCGAAGCGTTAACTGCGATCGACATCAACTCCGCACGGGCCACCCGCGGCGGCGATATTGAAGAAACCGCGTTTAACACCAACCTGGAAGCGGCCGATGAGATTGCTCGCCAGTTGCGTTTACGTGACCTCGGCGGTCTGATTGTTATCGATTTCATTGATATGACGCCGGTACGTCACCAGCGTGCGGTGGAAAACCGTCTGCGTGAAGCAGTCCGTCAGGATCGTGCGCGTATCCAGATTAGTCATATTTCACGCTTCGGTCTGCTGGAAATGTCCCGTCAGCGCCTGAGCCCGTCGCTGGGTGAGTCCAGCCATCACGTCTGCCCGCGCTGTAGCGGTACCGGCACCGTACGTGATAACGAATCGCTGTCTCTGTCTATTCTGCGCCTGATTGAAGAAGAAGCGCTGAAAGAAAACACGAAGGAAGTACATGCGATTGTCCCCGTGCCAATCGCGTCCTATCTGCTCAACGAAAAACGCATGGCAGTCAATGCCATCGAAGCGCGTCAGGATGGCGTGCGCTGTGTGATCGTGCCAAACGATCAGATGGAAACGCCGCACTACTCCGTTCTGCGTGTACGTAAAGGCGAAGAGACGTCAACCCTGAGCTATATGCTGCCGAAGCTGCATGAAGAGGCTATGGCGTTACCGTCAGAAGAAGAGTTCGCCGAGCGTAAACTGCCTGAGCAGCCCGCTCTTGCGACGTTCGCTATGCCGGAAGTTCCGCCAGCCCCTGCAACAGCCGAACCTGCTGTGAAAGCTGCGCCGTCGAAAGCCGCCGCAGCCTCTGCGACGCCTGCGGAACCGGGCCTGTTAAGCCGTTTCCTGGGGGCGTTGAAATCGCTGTTTAGTGGAAGCGAAGAAGCGAAGCCCGCAGAGCAACCAGCGCCGAAAGCCGCAGAAAAACCGGAGCGCCAGCAGGATCGCCGCAAACGTCAGAACAACCGCCGCGACCGTAACGATCGTAGTGAACGCCGTGACAACCGTGATAACCGTGGTGACCGCCCGGAGAACGGTGAAAACCGTGACGAAAACCGCCGTAACCGCCGTCAGTCTCAACAGAATACTGAGAGTCGTGATAATCGTCAGCAATCCACTGATGTAGCGGATAAGGCGAAATCCGGCGACGAACAGCAGCAACCGCGTCGCGAGCGTAATCGCCGTCGCAGCGAAGACAAACGTCAGGCGCAGCAGGAAGTGAAGGCGCTGAATATTGACGAGCAACCGAGCCAGGAAACGGAGCAGGAAGAGCGCGTTCGTCAGCCTCAGACGCGCCGTAAACAGCGCCAGTTGAACCAGAAAGTGCGTTACAACGAGAATGCCTCTGAAGTGGACGCTGTCACCGTCGTGGCCGCTGAAGCGAGCGATGCTGCACCGGTTGTTGAACAGACGGTTACCACGCAAAGCACTGAACTGGCGAAAGTGCCACTGCCGGTCGTCACCGAGACGGCCTCTGAGCAGGAAGACAATGGTGAAGCACGTGACAACGGCGGTATGCCGCGTCGCTCTCGTCGTTCCCCACGTCACCTGCGCGTGAGCGGTCAGCGCCGCCGTCGTTACCGTGACGAGCGTTACCCGCTGCAGTCGCCCATGCCACTGACGGTTGCCTGTGCATCACCAGAAATGGCTTCCGGTAAAGTGTGGATCCGCTATCCGGTTGTCCGTCCTCAGGATGTGCAGCCAGAAGAGCAGATCGTCGAAGAGATTCAGACGCCGTCCGTTGTGACTGAGCCGCAAGCACTGGTTGCCGCAGTTGAAACGGTTGCAAGTGAATCGGTTATTGAAACACCGGTTGAAGTGATTGCAGAAGCACCGGTTCAGGTTGAAGACATTGTCGAAACCACACATCCGAAAGTGATTGCCGCCCCGGTTGATGAACAGCCGCAGGTGATTGCGAAAGCAGATGTCCCGGTTGCCGAGGAGATCAGCACCCAGGCAGAGCCTGTTGCGCAAACGTCAGAAACGACGCCAGCAGTTGAAGAGGTTGCTGAAGTCGTGGCGGTTGAGCCTGAAGTGGTTGCAGAATCCGTTGCAGAACCCGTTGTTGTCGAAGAGGCTGTTGCGCCTGCGCACGTCGCGGCACCGGTTGCAGCGGAGACGGTTGCCAATATCGTCACACCTGTCGCAGCAGAAGTGGTCGTCGGACACAGCCACGCAACGGCACCGATGACACGTGCGCCAGCGCCGGAATATGTGCCGGAAACGCCACGCCACAGTGACTGGCAGCGCCCTGCCTTTGCCTTTGACGGTAAAGGCGCAGCAGGCGGTCACAGTGCGACGCATCATGCGTCTGCGGAACCGACCCGTCCTCAGTCTGTGGAATAACACCGACTGACGCATAAGCCGACCTTCGGGTCGGCTTTTTTATTCCTCTTTCGGCCGTCGCATTCCCGCCAGTTCAGGCATTACCGCTTTCATCAGTTCCAGAAACTTACGCAAGCGCGTGGGGTAGTAACGCGCCCACGGATAAACCAAGTGTACCGGCAGCGGCGCGGCCTGCCAGTCAGGAACTAACTCAACCAGCCGCCCTTGCGCGATATCATCAGACACCGTCCAGGTGGATACTATTGCGGCACCCAGTCCCGCCAGAGCGGCATTACGTGCAACATAAATACTGTCTGTGCTCAGACGTGGTGTAATCGCCAGGGTTACCGGTTCGCGGCTGTGCTGATGCGTCAACGAAACGTTGTGCTGATAAAAGGTATTCACCGCTATCCAGGGAAGCGCTGAGAGTTGTACTGGCTCGGTTATCTCTGGCAAACCTGCCAGCAGATCAGGCGTCGCCACGACGCTGCGGGGCACTTCAGCCAGTAACACTGAAACCGTCGCCGGGTCGACTTCCGCCCCCACCCGAATTGCGCAATCAATATTATCGCTGAGAAAATCGACCGTTTTATCGTTTAGCATCCACTCCACTGACAGGCTGGGATAACGCGCTAAAAATTGCAGCAACGGTGGAAGGAGTTGCTGCTGACCAAAGGCATGTGGCGCTCGCACGCGCAGCGTACCAACAGGCTCATCCTCCGCGACGTTGAGGCCGTCTTCCAGCGCCAGCCAGGCATCAATAATGTGTTTAGCATGGTGATAGCCGCGTTCGCCGTCATCCGTGAGTTTCATGGCATGGGTGGTGCGCAAGATCAGTTTCACCCCCAGCATGGCTTCCAGTGATTGCAAGCGACGGCTAATCGTTGCCTGTGTGGTTTTCAACTGTCCGGCAGCGGCAGACAGCGACCCCGCCTCCACGATGCGAACAAAAGTCCGCATCAGCTCCACCCTGTCTATACGCTCAGTTCTTATCATTCACAAAATGCTCATACGTGTTACGTATAATTGTTTTACCACACCGCCATCTACCCGGTAAGCGCCCGACAGAGAAAAATAGCCTCACACCTTTGATTGAGGATTTCTGAATGAACACACCGTCTCGTGGGCTGATCTTTATTCTGGCACTGGGCGCAGGCTTCAGCGTAGCCGCCATCTATTACGTCCAGCCGCTGTTACCGTTAATGGGGCAGGATGTAGGCCTGAGTATGACGGGTATGGGCCTGGTACCGACATTAACGCAGGCTGGCTATGCCTTAGGTATTTTATTTTTGCTGCCGCTCGGAGACCGCTACGACCGTCGCACGCTCATTCTGGTAAAGAGCGCAGCGCTCGCCCTGCTATTGCTTGCCTGTAGCCTCACCACGCAGTTGCACTCCCTGCTGACAGTAAGTTTGCTGCTGGGAATGGCCGCCACGATGGCGCAGGATATTGTCCCCGCAGCGGCGATTCTTGCCCCGCAAGGCAAACAGGGGAAAACCGTCGGCACCGTGATGACCGGGCTGTTGTTGGGCATTTTGCTTTCGCGTACGGTGAGTGGACTGATTGGGGAAGCCTTTGGCTGGCGGGAAATGTATCAACTGGCGGCGGTGAGTATCGCTCTGGCTGGCGGGTTACTCTGGAAAGCACTGCCGTCCTTTGGCGCGCATTCCCCCCTGAGCTATCCCGCGCTGATGATGACGATGGCGCAGTTATGGCGTCGCTATCCGACACTTCGCCGCGCCGCGCTGGCTCAGGGGTTTCTCTCGGTCTCATTCAGTGCATTCTGGTCAACGCTTGCCGTCATGCTTGCAGAACATTATCAGATGGGTAGCGCGGCAGCAGGCGCCTTTGGCATCGCCGGGGCGGCAGGGGCACTGGCGGCACCGCTGGCGGGTCATCTGGCGGATAAAGTGGGTGCAGAAAAAGTGACACAACTGGGCGCGTTACTGGTTACCCTCTCCTTTGCGCTGATGTTTCTGTTACCCACCCTGCCCGTTCAGGGACAATGGCTGCTGATTGCCCTCTCGGCGATAGGTTTCGACCTGGGGCTGCAATCCAGCCTCGTGGCGCACCAGAATCTGGTTTACAGTCTGGAGCCACAGGCCAGAGGACGCCTTAACGCCCTGTTGTTTACGGTGGTATTTATCGGTATGGCATCAGGGTCGATGCTGGGCAGCCAGGTCTACGCAGTGGCGGACTGGGAAGGCGTGGTTGCACTTTCCACTCTCGGCGGGATCATTGCACTGATTATCCGGCTTACAGGGAAACGCCAGCCTGCAACCCGGCAAATCAGCGCGTAAAGGACAAAAAAATGCCCGCTCCGGGGTGAGATGGAGCGGGCAGACAAAACATACCCAGTTTCATGATATGTTTCAAAACGGTATTAACGGTTAAGCTGGAACAGCGACATCCCCTGCATATCCGTAAACGCTTTGTACGAGGCCTGTAACGCCGCCTGCTGCATAACATAAGACGAAATCGCTGCGTTCCAGTCCACATCAACCAGTTGGCTCATCTGATCGGTTTGTCCCAGGGCGCGTTCACTGCCCAGAGAGTCAAGCGCACTCAGCTCACTTAATTGCGTTCCCAGTTCCGCACGCACGCTCAGCACATTGTTCAGGGAGTTTCTCAACCCACGGTTGGTTTTTTCCATCACCTCTTTCGCATCGGCTTTCAGCGTTTCGTCATCACCCACCGGCAATTTCAGCGACGCAATCGCCGTATCCAGCATTTTGAACAAACTGGTTTCCGACGGATCGCCATTGGGTTCAGGGACTGCATTACTGGTGATGGTATTGAAGATTTTATCGCCAGTATGACCAATCACCATGGTACGCGATGCATCCACCTGTTGAGTGATACTTTCCGAACCACCATTGTAAGTCCCGTCAGCCTGAGCGAACGGCGGCGTCTCGGTTTTGTAACCGGCAAAAATATAGCGGTTATTACCATCAGTGCTGTTTGCAAGGTTCATCAACTGATCGCGAATCCCCTGTAAATCGGTCGCCAGTGAGGCGCGATCGTCATCACTTAAGGTTCCGTTGACAGCATTGATGATTTTTCCCTGGGCGCTCTGGATGGCCGTCGTTACCTGATTCAGCACATTCTCTTCCAGCGATACCTTTTGTGTGGCAAACGTCCGGGCCAGTGCAAACTGGCTGTTCTGCGCCTGCGCCTGTGAAAGCACCACCGCCTGAGAGGCTGCAATCGGATCGTCGGACGGGTTGATCACCCGTTTACCCGTCGACATCTGTTCGCCATATTTCATCCACTCAGCCTGGGAACTGGTAATTCCACTCATATTCTGCTGGTACATCATTTGGGTACTGATACGCATCGTTGTCTGCTCCCTTAGCGAATACTCAACAGTGCATCAAACAGCGAACTGGCGGTTTGCAGGACCTGGGCATTGGCAAGGTAATACTGTTGGAAACGCTGCAAATTGCCGTACTCTTCGTCAAGGTTAACACCGGAAATAGACTGCTGTTGATTGGTCAACTGCTTCACCACGTTACTCTGGGTGTTACTGCTGGTTTTCAGCGTCGCCGTTTTGCTCCCCACATCGCTCACCAGCGTGGCATAAGCATCGTTAAAGGACTTTGAGCCGCCGACCGTGGTGTTATCTTTTTGCAGATCCAGCAGTGCCTGTCCATTGCGGTTATCACTCGCGCCAGCCGTTGCATCCTTTGCCATCGCGATTTGCGATTCATTGGTGACCTCAACGCCCATATTGATAATGGCGTTACTGACGGGTTTTAAGGTAAAACTGTCGTTTTTCGCCGCCCCCGCGCCCACCGTCACTTCCAGCCCGTCAAAGGTCAGTTTTCCGCCGCTTTCGGTGGCTTCAAAACGGGTATTGTCGGCCAGACGGGTGATCTGCCATTTTGCGCCGTCGTACACCATGGTGTAATCCGTCGCCTGCACCACAGAGGCATCCGTCACCGTTGCAGCCGGCGTCGCCGAACCGGTATTTTTGCCATTTTTAAGCACGGCCGGACTGCCGACACTAAAGAAATCGACATCTGTTTTTCCATCCGCATCGTAGCCTTGTCTGTGCTGCTGGTTAAATGCGTCGGCAAAAGCCAGCGCCAGTTGGCCCAGCGTGTTGCGCGTCTGGTCCAGTTCCTGTGAACGGAACGTCAACAAGCCGCCGAGTGAGCCGGTGGTAAGCAGTTTTTCTGGTATTTCTATATTCCCGGCGACCGGGTCGGCATACGCCACAGTCGTACGGGAAGGATCGGCCTGAGAAGGTACAGCGGCTAACTGGCGTGCGTTGCTGCCCTGCACCAGCGAATAACCGTTTGCCATCGTGATGTTATACGTGCCGCCATCCTGAACGCTTACTTCCACACCGACGATTTTGTTCAGCTCGCTCACCAGTTGGTCACGCTGATCGAGCAAATCGTTTGGCGACGCACCGGCCCCCACGCCTGTCAAACGCGAAATCTGATCGTTCAGACTGGCAATTTGCTTACTGTAGTTATTAATCTGGTCAACGCTTGCGCCAATCGCGATATTGACCTGTTTGTCCTGATCGCGAAGGTACTGATCGGTGGTTTTAAACTGATTGACCAGACCGTTGGCTTTGCCAATCAGCGTCTGGCGTGCTGCCGGGTCCTCTGCGTTACTCACCAGCGTTTGCAGGCTGGTAAAAAAGTCCTGCATTGAGGTCGAGACCGAACTGGTTTTGCTCGCCAGCAGGTTATCAATTTTAGACATTTGCTCGTAACGGGTTGTCAGACCGCTACTCTGATTTTGCGCCGCACGCAGTTGATTCGTAATAAACGCATCGTATTCACGCTGTACGCCCGATACGTAAACCCCATTGCCTACCCAACCGCCGGCCCCCAGCGTGCTATTGGCTTGCGCCATAATGGTCGTCTGACGGGTATAGCCCGCAACGTTGTAGCTGGAAATGTTGTTACTGGCAGTATTCAGCGCCGCCTGGGCCGCACTCAGCCCGCTCATGGCGTTATTAATCAAGCTGGACATGGAGGTTCCTTTTAATCCTGGAGTTACAAAGCATTATCGGCAGCAGGTCGCGGGACTTGAGCCATTTAGAAGAGATTATCGAGACGGGTGCTATACGCGTCGCTCACCTTCTCACTCATCGACTTCAGTTGCTGGATCATACTGGTCAATTTGCGGGCATAATTCGGATCGGTGGCATAGCCTGCGCTCTGCAACGCCTGCGCTCCCTGCTCTGCCGTTGCCGCAGTAGTCACCGCGGCATAGCGCGGATTGCGGGTCAACACGCTGACGTAATCTGACAACGCCTCCAGATACGAACTGTAAACGCGGAATTTGGCTTTCACCTTCTTCGCCTCGCCGTTTTCAAATTCAGTGGTGGTGATCTCCGTTACCGGCCCTTTCCAGTTAGCCGACGCCTTCACCCCGAACAGGTTGAAACTGGGCTCGCCATTTTCACGGCGAATTTGCCGCTGGCCCCAGCCGGACTCCAGCGCGGCCTGCGCCAAAATAAGATGATGCGGCACACCGCTTTTCTCACTCGCCAGACGAGCGGGTAGCGACAGTTGCGCCAGGAAGTCCTTACTGTCTCCGGACAGCGGCTCGTCATTGCTCTGCGCTGTTTTAGGCAGCGCTTTGCGCACCAGTTGCGTCAGCGCCTGATTTTGATAGCTGGTCACCGTTTCCAGTGGAAACTTCATCGGCACCTGAGCCGACTCTTCCGTTGGTTGCGCCAGCCCTTGCGTCATCTGTTTCACCATCATTTCCGCCAGCCCCAGTCCTTTACCGGCGGTCATCTGTTGAGCAATCTGCTGGTCATACATGCTGGTATAGAGCCGCGTCTGGCTGCTGCTGAAAACGCCGTCTTTCGGCAGCGCTTCACGCATGCTTTTCAACATCATTTGCACGAACATCCCTTCCACCTGGCGGGCCACCGGCCGAATGTTCGCCGCCGGATCCTGGCCCGCTTTGGCTTTCAGTTCATTCAGCGATTGCGCGTCCCAGGCGGCGCTCGCCATCAGCTTGCTGTCGCTAATCATCAGATGATTTCCAGTTTGGCGCGCAGGCAACCCGCGCTCTGCATGGATTGCAGGATTGACATCAGATCCATCGGCGTTGCGCCCAGCGCGTTCAGCGCGCGCACCACGTTATTCAGATTGGCGCTTGAACGGACGCTTTGCAGCGAGCCTCCGCTCTGGCGGAGATCGATCTGCGTCTGTGGCGTCACCACCGTCTGACCGCCGCCAAAAGGCGTATCCGGTTGGCTGACGTTCGCCTGCCGGTTCACCGTGACAGAGAGGTTACCCTGCGCCACAGCGCAACTGTCCAGCGTCACCTCGCGGTTCATCACCACCGAACCAGTACGCGAGTTGATCACCACTTTCGCATCCTGTGGCGTGACGTTGACTTCCATATTCTGGATATCGGCCAGGAAACGAACCTGGGAACTATTACCGCTTGGTACACGCACCTGAATCGTTCGCGCGTCCAGTGCCGTCGCGCTGCCAAAACCCCGCGCCCGGTTGATGGTATCGGCAATCTGCTGCGCCATCGTGAAGTCTTCATTATTCAGTTGCAGGTTGAGGGTATTACCTGCGCCAAACTGGCTGGGAAGTTCACGCTCGATGATCGCGCCGTTGGTAATGCGCCCACCGTTTAGCTGATTCACCTGCACGCTACTGCCGCCCGCTGATGCGCCCGCGCCGCCGACTAAAATGTTCCCTTGCGCCAGCGCGTACACCTGACTATCAACGCCTTTCAGGGGCGTCATCAACAGCGTGCCGCCACGCAGACTTTTGGCGTTCCCCATTGACGACACCACCACGTCAATGGTTTGCCCCTGACGGCCAAAAGCCGGAAATGACGCAGTGACCATCACCGCCGCCACGTTTTTCAATTGCATGTTCGTTCCGGTTGGCACCGTGATGCCAAGCTGCGACAACATGTTATTCAGCGTTTGCGTGGTAAAAGGTGTCTGGGTGGTCTGGTCCCCCGTCCCGTCCAGCCCGACGACCAGACCGTAACCAATCAGCGAGTTTTCACGCACGCCCTGGACGCTGGTAAGATCGCGAATACGATCGGCATGGGCCAGCGCGCCGGCGAGGACCAGAACCAGTCCAATGACATATTTAAACATGGAAGACCTCGCTTACATCGGCGACAGGTTGAGGAAGAAACGCTGGAGCCAGCCCATATTTTGCGCTTCGTTGATGTAGCCGTTACCGACATATTCAATACGCGCATCGGCCACCTGCGTCGACGGAACGGAGTTACTGCCGCTAATGGTGCGCGGATTCACCACCCCGGAGAAGCGGATGAACTCAGTGCCCTGGTTGATGGCAATCTGCTTTTCACCCACAACATGTAAATTGCCGTTGACCAGCACCTGATCGACGGTCACAGTCAGCGTGCCGCTAAAGGTATTGCTGGCGTTAGCGCCGCCTTTACCGTTAAAGGTATTCCCGCCAGAGGCGTCAACATCCGCTCTCGCGTTGCCAAAGAGCCCTTGCAGATAACGCGGGACGGTATCGAAGCCAAAGTTGGTTTTACCGTCACGACTGGCGTTCGCAGAAGAGCTTTTACTGGCGCTGACGTTTTCCTGTAGCACGATGGTCAGCGTGTCGCCAATGTTGCGCGGACGGCGGTCCTCAAACAGCGGCTGGTAGCCATAGTTGATGGGCTGCGCGGACTGAAAAATCGACCCATTCGCTACCGGCGTCGGGCCAGGAATCGGCTGCGCCGTGGTCGCGCCCTGAACGAGCGGAGTGGAAGGTATCCAGGCACATCCTGACAGCGAAACCACCAGCAGGGCCATAATCGGGTAAGCGTGCGCAGCGTTTTTTTGCATTGCCTTTATCTTCTGAAACAGGGTGCCGGTGAGACAACCGCCCCACCGGATCACGCCTTAGAGTTGCGTCAGTTTTTGCAGCATCTGGTCAGTCGTCGATACCGCTTTGCTGTTAATTTCGTAGGCGCGTTGAACCTGAATCATATTGACCAGTTCTTCCGCGACATTAACGTTTGAGGTCTCGACATAGCCCTGATACAGCAGACCCGCACCGTTCAACCCTGGCGTACTATCGTTTGGCGCGCCAGAAGACTGGGTTTCGGTGTACAGGTTTTCGCCTATGCTCTCCAGACCGGTATCGTTCATAAAGGTTGTGAGGTTCAACTGTCCGACCTGAACCGGTGCAGCCTGACCCTGCTGGGTCACGCTAACCACGCCATCACGACCGATAGTGATACTCAGCGCGTTCGCCGGAATGGTAATCGCAGGCTGAACCTGAAAGCCGCCCGCCGTCACCAGTTGACCGTTCTGATCGACCTGGAATGAACCATCGCGGGTATACGCAGAGGTTCCATCCGGCAACAGCACCTGAAAGAACCCCTGCCCTTTAATCGCGACGTCTTTACTGTTGTTGGTTTGCGACAGGTTGCCCTGACTGTGCAAACGTTCGGTTGCGACCGGACGCACGCCGGTCCCGATTTGCAGACCGGACGGCAGCGTGGTTTGCTCAGAAGACTGCGCGCCAGGCTGACGAATAGTCTGGTAAAGCAGATCTTCAAACACCGCACGCTGACGTTTAAAACCATTGGTACTGACGTTTGCCAGGTTGTTGGCAATCACATCCATATTGGTTTGCTGCGCGTCCAGGCCGGTTTTGGCGATCCATAATGAACTGATCATAAAATGTCCTGTGTTAACTCATCGACAGCAGTTGGTTAGCGCGCCCCGCGTTGTCATCCACGCTGCTGATAACCTTCATCTGCATCTCAAAACGGCGGGCGCTGGCAATCATGTCGCTCATCGCGGACACCGAGTTGACGTTACTGCCCTCCAGTACCCCCGACATCACACGGATGCTGGGATCGGGTTGCAGCACCGGACCTCGGGTTGCCTGGGCCGCGGCGGTCAGACGAAACATGCCGTCGTCGCCCCGCTGCACTTCGTTGCCTTGCGCCTTCACCAGTTTCAGACGTCCTACCGGGGCGATGGTGTTTGCCGGGTCGCCCGGATTGAGCGCGGAGATCGTCCCGTCGGCCGCAATGGTGATTTCTGAACCTTCCGGTACGGCAATCGGTCCCGCCTCACCGATGACAGGATGCCCCTGAATGGTCAGTTGTCCGGTCGGATCGACCTGAATGCTGCCGTTACGGGTATACCCTTCGCGACCATCTGCGGTCTGTACGGCCAGCCAGCCGTCCTGCTGTAATGCGACATCAAGCGGACGCGAGGTGTAATCCATCTGTCCGGGCGTCATATCCGCCCCCGGCGTTGAAGCGGTCACCAGCGTACGCGTGGGCAGCGACAAACCTTCAACCGGGACGGCGCGCAGCGCATTAAGCTGTGCGCGAAATCCCGGCGTTGAGGCGTTTGCGAGGTTACTGGCCGTCACTGCCTGTTGGTTCAGCGTCTGACTGGCCGCCCCCATAGCGGTATAGATTGCGTGATCCATTAAGCTATCCCGTCAGGCGCTTAGCGCAGGTTAACCAGCGTGTTGAGGATCTGGTCCTGGGTTTTGATGGTCTGCGCGTTCGACTGATAGTTACGCTGCGCGACAATCATGTTCACCAGTTCTTTACTCAGATCCACATTGGAAGACTCCAGCGCGCCGTTGGTCAGCTTGCCGAAGTTACCGGTGCCCGCCGTTCCCAGCAGTTCTACGCCAGAAGCCTGAGTTGCCGCCCAGACGTTGTCGCCCTGAGAGGCCAGGCCTTCATTGTTGGCAAAGTTCGCCAGCACGATTTGGCCGAGGATCTGTTTCTGTTCGTTGGAGTAGTTACCAACTACGGTGCCGTCGTCGTTAATCTGGTAGCTGACCAGGTCGCCCGGTTTGTAACCGTTCTGGGTTGTGGCAATCACCGCGTTTGAGCCGGTGTTCTGCTGCATTGAGTTTTGCAGGCTGAGAGTGAACTGCGCAGGAACCGCGCCGTTTACCGTCCCGGTGGTGATCTCAAATGAAGGGGTAGCATTCGCCGTCCCGTTCAGCGTCCAGGTTGATTCAGTGGCGGGTGGAACAGGCGCAACTTCGGTATACCCTGTGACGGTATCGAGCGCGCCATTCTCGTCGAACTTCATCTGCGCAGACTTCACCAGCGGCGAGTTAGCCACGCTGGAGTCCTGTGTCCAGACATCCCAGGTGTTATCGCCGGTTTTGACGTAATAGAGGTTAATGTCATGCTGGTTACCCTGGCTGTCGAACACCGTCACCGGGGCACGTTTGTTATAGCTGTCAGCGTCAGTCGGTTTAAAAGGGGTGTTCGCCGGAATTTTATCCGTCGAGTTCAGGTTAATTTGCATCGCCGCAGTATCGGTGCTTTTCGCTCCCATCAGGGTGTTCGGGATAGTAATCGGCCCCGGATTTGCCCCCTGTTGGATAGTCGGCGGCGTACCGGTTGCCGGATAGCCCGTCAGTTGCATCCCCTGCATGTTGACCAGATTACGGTTTTCATCGAGCTTAAACTGTCCGTTACGGCTGTAGAAAACGGAACCGTTACTGTCGACCAGACGGAAGAAACCATTCTGGCTGATGGCGACATCCAGGCCACGACCGGTATTGGTGGTTGTCCCGTCGGTAAAGTCCTGGGTAATTCCCGCAACTTTTACCCCCAGACCGACTTTGGAACCCGCAAACATATCCGCAAAGGACGCCGTACCTGATTTAAAACCATAGGTGGCGGAGTTGGCGATGTTGTTACCAATGACATCGAGGTTGGTGGCGGCGGCATTCAGGCCGCTTACCGCTTGTGAAAAAGCCATGATGACTCCTGATTAGTGTGAAGGCTTAGATGATCTGCCGTACTTCGTCGAGGGTGGTGGTGCCATAAGTGCCGAGATCGAGGGTGTTGCCGCCATTGCTGCGGATCACCCCCTGCACCAGAGCAAACTGCAGTGGCTGGGCCACCAGTTGCGTCGCGCCGTTGCTGGCGTTGATCGCAACGTTATAAGAGCCGTTTGGCGCCGTGGTGCCATCGGTCAGGGTGCCGTCCCAGGTAAAGGTGTGTACCCCTGCTTTCAGTGCGCCAATCTCAATCGTCCTCACCACTCTGCCATCTTTATCGGTAATGGTGGCGGTGACTTTGTCTGCCGGTTGTTGCAGCTCAACGCCAAACGGCGTCGTGGTGGTGGTCGCCCCCTCTTCGGTGCCTTTGCCCGCCAGAACGGTAGTACCCGGGATCATCACGCCATGACCAATCAGCGCGCTGGCCTGTAAGGACTGACTGTTGTCAATTTGACCGGAAATCGAACCCAGCGTGGTGTTCAGCTTCTCGATCCCGCTTACGGTGCTGATCTGCGCTAACTGGGTGGTCAGCTCATTGTTCTGCATCGGGTTGG
The DNA here is from genome assembly GCF_037053465.1 of Citrobacter amalonaticus. Lineage (GTDB taxonomy): Bacteria > Pseudomonadota > Gammaproteobacteria > Enterobacterales > Enterobacteriaceae > Citrobacter_A > Citrobacter_A amalonaticus_H. The sequence goes on along the minus strand of NZ_JBALIF010000012.1, from coordinate 34,493 downwards.
TGGGATCCTGGTTCTTCAGTTGCGCCACCAGCAGCGTCAGAAAGCTGCTTTGCAGATCGGAGGCATTGCTGCCGGTCAGCGAACTCCCGTTGCTGGTGTTTTTCACGCCAGTGTTAGTCGGATCGTTTACGTTTACCGCAATAGACATCGCCGTCTCCTTTACTGGCCCAGTGTCAGGGTTTTAAGCATCATGCTTTTAACCGTGTTGAGTACTTCAACGTTTGCCTGATAGCTGCGGGAAGCCGACATGGTGTTAACCATTTCGCCCACCACATCCACATTTGGCATCTTCACGTAGCCGTTCGCGTCCGCCAGCGGATTGCCCGGCTCGTAGACCAGTTTGTCCGGCGCCTGGCTCTCAATCACGTCCGACACCTTCACCCCGCCCGTCGCCACACCGGGCGCCGCGTCGACCTGAAAGACCACCTGTTTGGCACGATAAGGTTGACCATCCGGACCTGTGACGCTGTCGGCGTTCGCCAGGTTACTGGCCGCCACGTTCAGACGCTTGGACTGCGCCGTTAAAGCCGAACCAGCAATATCAAAAATATTCAGCAGCGCCACGGATTAGTTCCCTCCCTGTAGCACGTTCATCATGCCTTTAATCTGGCCGCTCAACGCGGTCAGACTCATTTGGTATTTCAGGCTGTTATCCGCAAACTGCGTACGTTCGCGATCCATATCAACAGTGTTGCCGTCGAGTGAAGGCTGATCGGGAATGCGATAAAGCAGATCGCCAGGCGCTGTCTGGATGGCCTGGGCAGGAATATGTTGGGCAGCGGTCAATGCCAGCGAAATACCACTGGTTTCTTGCCGTCCACGCACCATGACTTTTTTTAATTCACTGGCAAAATCCATGTCGCGCGCCTGATACCCCGGCGTATCGGCGTTAGCAATGTTAGCGGCCAGTACTTCTTGCCGTTGGGCACGCAGATTCAGCGCTTCCTGTTGAAAACGTAAAGCGGCATCGAGCTTATCGAGCATATCTCCTCCGCAGATGACAAAATTCAGCCGACAGCTTAAATCTCATTACGCGCGCGTTATCGCCGGAATAAACGCAAAATGCGTCGCTATTTATTGCGTTGATGGTTGCGTCACACAGGTAGAATCCTGTCATTGCTAAAACGGAGGGAGGTGACGATGCGAACGTTAAAAGGTGGATTAGCCATGCTGGCGTTGCTGCTCAGCCCCCTGACCCTGGCTCAGGATTTAAACTCGCAGTTGAACGACTGGTTTGCCCAGCGTCTGGCCGGATTCAGCGATGACGTGGTGGTCACCGTCCGTACCGCGCCCAATCTGCTGCCGCATTGCGACACACCTGCGTTCAGCATGACCGGCGCGAAGCTCTGGGGAAACGTCAACGTCCTGGCGCGCTGTGCGAATGAAAAACGCTATTTGCAGGTTAACGTTCAGGCGACAGGCAACTATGTGGTTGCCGCCGTGCCCGTCGCACGCGGTGGAACGATAGGCCCGGCCAGCGTCACGCTAAAACGCGGACGGCTTGATCAACTGCCGCCCCGTACCGTGCTGGATATCAGTCAGATTCAGGACGCGGTAAGCCTGCGCGACCTTGCGCCGGGGCAGCCCATCCAGCTCAACATGCTGCGACAGGCATGGCGCATTAAAGCCGGGCAGCGTGTGCAGGTCATCGCCAGTGGTGATGGATTTCGCGTCAATGCGGAAGGTAAAGCGTTGAACAATGCGTCGGTGGCGCAAAACGCAAGAGTGAGAATGTTATCGGGACAGATCGTCAACGGGATTGTCGACCCTGATGGGAATATTCTTATTAACCTATAATAAGTTAAAGATTTTGTGGCGGCTGCCGATAGTTATGAAACATTTGATGATAGCTTGCCGCTACAGCATAACCCCTCGATGAGGATGATAAAATGAGCATTGACCGTACCTCACCTTTGAAACCCGTTAGCACCGTCCAGCCGCGGGAAACCAGCGATACGCCGGTACAAAAAGCCCGTCAGGAAAAAACCTCCACGGCAACCAGCACCAGCGTGACGTTAAGCGATGCTCAGGCCAAACTGATGCAACCCGGCGCCAGCGATATCAACATGGAACGCGTTGAGGCGCTGAAAACCGCCATTCGCAACGGCGAGCTGAAAATGGACACAGGAAAAATTGCCGACGCGCTGATCCGCGAGGCGCAGAGCTATCTCCAGAGTAACTGATCGTATGACTCGCTTGTCAGAAATACTTGATCACATGACGGCCGTTCTGAATGACCTGAAAACGGTGATGGATGCCGAACAACAACAACTTTCCGTCGGCCATATTAACGGTAGCCAGTTGCAGCGTATTACAGAAGAAAAAAGCTCTCTGCTGGCCACCCTGGATTATCTGGAACAGCAGCGACGTCTGGAACAAGACTCGCAGCGTAGCGCCAACGATGACGTCGCCGAGCGCTGGAAAGCGATTACGGAAAAAACGCAGCATTTACGCGATCTCAACCAGCACAACGGCTGGCTGCTGGAAGACCAGATTGAGCGCAACCAACAGGCGCTTGAGGTGCTGAAGCCTTATCAGGAGCCTTCGCTCTATGGAGCAAACGGTCAGGCCGCTTCTGCCCATCGCGGCGGAAAAAAAATCTCGATTTAACGGTTGTCGGATGGCGACGTTTCGCCTTATCAGACCTCCACTGTGCGGTAGGTCTGATAAGCAAAGCGCCATCAGGCATCCTGATTACGCCGTCCGGCGTGCAAACTCTTTGACTTTAAAGCCCATCACCGCCAGTGCAGCAAAGTAGGCGGCAATCCCGGCGACCACCACCGCCATCAGGCGAAGCAGACGCCACAACATCGTGCCCTGTGACCATTCCGGCATGATGTGCAACATGCCTACCAGTACGGCCGACATCACCAACACGGCAATCACCAGACGGCTCAGAAAACCCATCCAGCCTGGTTGCGGGGTAAAAATCTTCTGCTTACGCAGTTGCCAGTACAGCAGCCCGGCGTTCAGACAGGCGGCGAGACCAATCGACAACGACAGCCCGGCGTGTTTTAGCGGCCCGATAAACGCGAGGTTCATCAATTGCGTCATAATCAGGGTCACAATGGCGATCTTGACCGGTGTTTTGATATCCTGACGCGAGTAAAACCCCGGTGCCAGCACTTTCACCACGATCAGCCCCATCAGCCCCACCGAATAGGCAATTAACGCCCGTTGCGTCATTAGCGCATCAAAGGCGGTGAATTTACCGTACTGGAACAGCGAGGCAATGAGCGGACCGGAGAGGATCCCGAGCGCCACCGCGCTTGGCAGCGCCAGCAGGAAGCATAACCGCAATCCCCAATCCATCAGACGGCAATATTCATCGTGGTTACCGCTGGCAAAGCTCTTCGACAGTGAAGGCAGCAGAATGGTCCCCAGCGCCACGCCCAACACGCCGGACGGAAACTCCATCAGACGATCTGCGTAGTACATCCACGACACGGAACCGGATGCCAGAAAGGAGGCAAAAATAGTGTTAATGATAAGCGAGATCTGGCTGACGGAAACCCCGAGGATCGCCGGGCCCATCTGCTTCACTACCCGCATTGCACCTGTGTCACGAAAGTTGATACGCGGCAGCACCAGCATGCCGATTTTTTTCAGATGCGGCAGTTGGTACACCAGTTGCAGCACGCCGCCGACGGTGACCGCCCAGGCCAGCGCCAGTACTGGCGGGTTGAAATACGGTGCGGCGAACAGCGCGAAACCAATCATGCTGATATTCAGAAAGGTCGGGGCAAACGCCGGGATGGAGAAGCGGTTCCACGTATTGAGGATCGCCCCAACCAGCGATGCCAGTGAAATCAGCAGAATATAGGGAAAGGTAATTTGCAGCAGCCGGGTGGTGAGCGCAAATTTATCGGCGGTATCGGCAAAGCCCGGTGCCGTCACCATAATCACCCAGGGGGCAGCCAGCATCCCGGCGACGGTCACCACCGCCAGCGCCAGCGTCAGCAGCCCCGAGACATAGGAGACAAACACGCGGGTGGCCTCTTCGCCCTGCTTACTTTTGTATTCGGCGAGGATAGGTACAAACGCCTGAGAAAACGCCCCTTCGGCAAAAATGCGGCGTAACAGGTTAGGCAATTTAAAGGCCACAAAAAAAGCATCGGTCGCCATCCCGGCACCAAAAATTCTGGCGACAATCGCGTCTCGCGCAAACCCCAGCACGCGCGAAAACATGGTCATTGAGCTGACGGCTGCCAGCGATTTTAACAAATTCATCTCTTTTTTATTCCAGACCCTACGGCAAAACGCCTGCAAAGCAGGCGTTGGAAGAGGCGCTTAGTCTACCGGGATTACGGTGAATTACTACCGCCAGATGTTACAGGGAATTATTCGCTCATCGCCTCGCGCCAGAGCTTTTCTACTACCCGCTGGGCGAGGATCGCCTGCTCTCCGGCGGTTTCCGGAACTGTCTGATTTTGTACGCATTCCACAAAATGGCGCGCGCAGCCCGCAAAGCCACGCTGCTCAAGCGTCGTCTGCCAGCCAGGAACCGGTTTATGCACCACGCCCTGTCCGCGCTCTTCTCGCCATTCACGCATATCTGTCACATCAATCAGAGCGCCATCCGTTACCGCCTGAACACACTCCCGCTGGCTTCCCGCCCGGCGATGCATACTGGTGGTGACGTGCAACTGGTCGGCAGTAAAGTGATGCTCCGCATAGAGCATCTCGCCCGCGTCATTAGTGAGCAGCGATCCGCTACTCAGTTGTGCCTTGCCGCCGGCGAGCCACAGCGCCGTGTCAACCACGTGCAGATAATCATCCAACAGCGTAAACCGCAGATCGTGAGGGCCTACACTGTTAGTCCGGTGTTTATCCATGCGCACAGAGGCCGCGTTATCCAGTTCGGCCTTCAGATCACGATATAGCGGCGCAAAGCGGCGGTTAAACCCGACCATTAGCGTCAGCTTTTTCTTTGCCGCCAGTTCCACCAGCCGTTCTGCATCGCGTAAGTTTTCTGCCAACGGCTTATCAACGCAAACATGCACGCCAGCATTGAGCAGTTCACTGACGACGGCATAATGGGTCGCGGTGCTGGAGTGGACAAACACCGCGTCACAGTCTGCGGCCAGACTCGTGAGCGATGCGGCATACGGCATACGCCAGGTTTCACAGATCTTTTCCGCTTTTTCACGCGAGGGCGACCAGGCGGCCTGTAGCGTCCAGTCGCCTGACGTACCGAGCACAGGCAGCCAGGCTTTCTGCGCGATACCCCCCAGCCCCACCACCCCAATGCGTAATGTCGTCACGTTATTCTCCCAGATGCGCCAGCAGTGACTCCAGTCGCTGCTTCAGTTCAGCGACTTCGCTTTCCAGCAGTTCAACGCGGGCCTGTAAATCCCCTGCTGCGGCCTGTGGCGCTTCTGTCGCGAGCGCCTGTTCGTCCACATCACCGCAGAACAAATGCATATAACGGCTCTCGCGTTTACCCGGCTCACGCGCCAGACGAACAACATAAGGGCCGTCTTCACGCGTCGCCAGTTGCTCAAGCGTCGCCTCAACCTGCGCCATATCGCTGAACTCATACATTCGCGAAGCACGGCTGCGCAATTCACCTGGCGTTTGCGCGCCCCGCAGCAGCAATGTGGTGACCAGCGCCACTTCCGCAGGGCTGAGCTTCAGATTGCCAAACTCAGAGTTACAAAAACGCTGTTCGTATTTGGTGACACGATTGCCAAAACCGCTCACGGTACGCAGGAAATGGCGTTTTACCAGGTTGTCGAGTTGCTCCTGCACCTCATGCTCAGAAAGATTCATCACTGGTTCGCGGTTGGTTTTCTGGTTACAGGCGGTGACGACGCCGTTTACAGAAAGCGGATACTGCTCCGGCGTGGTGACCTGTTTTTCCAGCAGGCAGCCTATCACCCGGGCTTCAACGGCAGTTAATTCATATTTCATTAGGGTATCCTCACCGACCTGCGGTCCATTCTGCTGTCGTTAACGCTGTCAGCACGTGGTCACGCCACTGACCGTCAATCAACAGATAATCTTTGGCGTAGCCCTCTTTTTCAAAGCCGAGCCGTGCCAGTAAATCGCCGCTGCGTTTATTGTGCGGCATGTAGTTCGCCATAATGCGATGAATATGCTGCGTGCGTTGCATATAGCGGATGGCGGCGGTCAACGCTTCAAACATCAGGCCTTGTCCCTGCCATTTCTGGGCGATGGAGTAGCCCAGATAACAGGCATGGAACGACCCCCGCACCACGTTAGAGAAATTCGCCACGCCGATGATCTCCTTTTCGTCAGGATCCAGCAGCGCAAAATAGTATGCGGAACCTTGCTTATGAAATTCGGCGATCATGCCAAGTCGTGCCTGCCAGCCGGAAGGGTAGCAGTGACTCTCATCGCGAATGGGTTCCCAGGGTTTTAAAAAATGACGATTTTCCGCGTAATAATCTGCCAGACGCCAGGCATCACGCTCATGCACTAAACGCACGACCAGGCGGTCGGTGGTTAAGCGCACTTTTGGCACGTTACTGCGATAGCCAAACATAGTTATTCCTACTCCTTCCCGAATCGCCGTTATCCACGCCATCCTTCAGTCTGCCCCTGCGTTGGCTGCGTCCTGAATGATTGGGTGTATTTACCCTGACTGACTTACTATACCTGCGCAAATCCGCCCTGTGAAAAGCGCAGTTCGCCATTTTTTGAATTATTCCTGCATTTTGATGAAAACTCTCTATCAAGATGGACTTTTGATAAAAAAATATTGTCCCGCCAGGGGTGGGCAAAAAGAGAGCAAACCCGCAGAATAGAAGCGTCCCTATTGATAACTCTTAGTTATTCCTGTTACAGGCGCATGTTTGTAGCAGGAAGCATGACGAGTCTATTTCCCGGGAGGGGAAATGTCGCGTGTCTCGCAGGCCAGGAACCTGGGTAAATATTTCCTGCTCATCGATAATATGCTGGTGGTGTTGGGCTTCTTCGTCGTTTTCCCACTGATCTCAATTCGTTTCGTCGATCAAATGGGGTGGGCCGCGGTTATGGTCGGCATCGCGCTGGGTCTGCGCCAGTTCATCCAGCAGGGATTAGGTATTTTCGGCGGCGCAATTGCCGACCGTTTTGGCGCGAAACCGATGATCGTCACCGGCATGTTAATGCGCGCCGCCGGGTTCGCTACTATGGGTATCGCCCATGAACCCTGGCTTCTGTGGTTTTCCTGCTTTCTCTCTGGTCTCGGCGGTACGCTGTTCGACCCACCACGCTCGGCGCTGGTGGTTAAGCTGATTCGCCCTGAGCAACGTGGTCGTTTTTTCTCTTTATTAATGATGCAGGACAGCGCCGGGGCCGTTGTGGGTGCGCTGTTAGGCAGTTGGCTGTTGCAGTATGACTTCCGCCTGGTTTGCGCTACCGGCGCGATTCTGTTTGTGCTCTGTGCCGCTTTCAACGCCTGGCTACTCCCTGCCTGGAAACTCTCCACGGTGCGCATTCCGGTACGTGAAGGGATGGGCCGCGTACTGAGTGATAAACGCTTTGTCACCTATGTGCTGACGCTGGCAGGCTATTACATGCTGGCAGTTCAGGTGATGCTGATGCTGCCAATTATGGTCAATGACATCGCCGGATCCCCCTCCGCGGTGAAATGGATGTACGCCATTGAAGCGTGTCTGTCACTGACCCTGCTCTACCCTATCGCCCGCTGGAGCGAGAAACGCTTCCGGCTTGAGCATCGCCTGATGGCGGGCCTGCTGCTTATGACCCTGAGCATGTTGCCCATCGGACTGGTGAGTGATTTACAGCAACTGTTTACGCTAATTTGCACGTTCTACATCGGCTCGATTATCGCTGAACCCGCACGTGAAACGCTTAGCGCCTCGCTGGCGGATGCGCGGGCACGCGGTAGCTATATGGGCTTTAGCCGACTGGGATTAGCCATTGGCGGCGCGATTGGCTATATCGGCGGCGGCTGGCTGTTTGATATGGGCAAACTGCTCCAGCAACCGGAGTTACCGTGGATGATGCTGGGGATTATCGGCGTTATCACCTTTCTGGCGCTGGGCTGGCAGTTCAGCCACAGGCGCACATCCCGGCGCATGCTGGAACCCGGCGCCTGATTTGATACCTGCGCGCGTCTCCTCCATACTGAAAGAGAACTGACAGTCAAATGGAGGAGAAACGTGAAGCTTTATATTTACGATCACTGCCCTTTCTGCATCAAAGCCCGCATGATTTTCGGCCTCAAAAACATCCCCGTCGAACTGAATGTCTTAGCCAATGACGATGACGCCACGCCAACCCGGATGATTGGCCAAAAGATGGTTCCCATTTTGCAAAAAGACGACAGCCGCTATATGGCTGAAAGCATCGACATTGTGCATTACGTCGACAAGATCGATGGAAAACCCCTGCTCACCGGCAAGAAAAATCCTGCCATTGAAGAATGGCTGCGTAAGGTGAACAGCTATGTCAATCACCTGCTACTGCCGCGTTTTGCAAAATCTGCGTTTGCGGAGTTTTCCACTCCTTCGGCACGCAAATACTTTACTGAGAAGAAAGAGGCAATGATCGGCAGTTTTGCTGACCATCTGTCCCATTCCGCAGGCCTGACCAAAAAAATCAGTGACGATCTGCGTGCCCTGGACAAGCTCATCGTCAAACCTAACGCGGTGAATGGCGAACTTTCGGAAGATGATATCCAGTTGTTCCCTTTGCTGCGTAATCTGACACTGGTGTCAGGTATCACCTGGCCGACACGCGTCGCAGACTATCGCGACAATATGGCGAAACAGACGCAGATCAATCTGTTATCATCTATGGCGATATAACCCTTACCCGCGGTGGTATGTTCAGACATATCACCGTTATTTTCAGTTTTATCTACTGGCGGCGTTCGCGCCGGTAATACATGCTGCGTGATATCAAAACGATGTCGATTGCATCATGTTGAGGAACCTCATGAAGAAGATTTTTTTTGCCGCCGCGCTGATGGTTGGCGGCTTATTAGCTGGCTGTAACCAGCTCACACAGTACACCGTAAGCGAACAAGAAATTAATCAGGCGCTGGAAAAGCGCAATAATTTTGCCAAAGATATCGGCTTGCCTGGTGTGGCTGATGCGCACATTGTACTGAATAACCTCGCCAGCCAGATTGGTCGGGAAGAACCCAACAAAGTGACGCTAACCGGCGATGCTATGCTGGATATGAATTCGCTGTTCGGCAGTCAAAAAGCGACTATTAAGCTGAAGCTCAAAGCGCTGCCGATGTTTAATAAGGAAAAAGGGGCGATTTACCTGCAGGAAATGGAAGTGGTGGATGCCACCGTCACTCCGGAAAAAATGCAATCTATTCTGCAAACGCTGATGCCCTATCTGAACCAGTCGCTGCGTAATTACTTTAACCAGCAACCGGCCTATGTTCTGCGAGAAGACAGCAGTAAAGGCGAAGCGCTGGCGAAAAAATTTGCTAAAGGCATTGAGGTGAAACCGGGGGAAATTATCATCCCGTTCACCGATTAAACGACAAGGGCGCTCCGGTGCCTTTTTTTACGTGCAAACGAAAACGTTTCCGCTTATCCTTTGTGTCCGGCAAAAATGACATCCCCCCAGCCGGAGCCTATTGATGACAGCACCTTCCCAGGTTTTAAAAATTCGCCGCCCAGATGACTGGCACCTTCACTTTCGCGATGGCGAGATGCTGAAAACGGTCGTGCCTTATACCAGCGACGTTTATGCTCGTGCGATTGTAATGCCAAATCTGGCACCGCCGATCACCACGGTTGATGCAGCGATCGCATATCGCCAGCGTATTCTTGATGCCGTCCCTGCCGGACACACCTTCACCCCGCTGATGACCTGTTACTTAACAGATACGCTGGACCACGACGAACTGGAACGCGGATTCCATGAAGGCGTGTTCACCGCAGCAAAACTGTACCCGGCGAATGCCACCACCAACTCCAGCCACGGCGTGACCTCCATTGATGCAATTATGCCGGTGCTGGAACGAATGGAAAAACTGGGTATGCCGCTGCTGGTGCATGGCGAAGTCACCCACGCGGAGATTGACATTTTCGACCGGGAAGCACGTTTTATAGACACGGTAATGGAGCCTCTGCGCCAGCGCCTTCCCGCACTGAAAGTCGTTTTCGAACATATCACCACCAAAGATGCTGCCGAATATGTTCGCGATGGAAATGAACGGCTGGCCGCGACGATCACGCCGCAGCACCTGATGTTTAACCGCAACCACATGCTGGTTGGCGGTATTCGCCCGCATCTCTATTGTCTGCCAATTCTGAAACGCAATGTGCACCAACAGGCACTACGTGAGCTGGTCGCCAGTGGGTTTGAACGCGCTTTCCTCGGAACCGACTCTGCGCCGCACGCTCGTCATCGTAAGGAAGCAAGCTGCGGCTGTGCCGGCTGTTTTAACGCGCCAACGGCGCTGGCGAGCTACGCCACTGTGTTTGACGAGATGAATGCCCTTGCGCATTTTGAGGCATTCTGCTCGCTGAATGGACCACGTTTCTACGGCCTGCCGGTGAATGAAACGTTTATCGAACTGGTACGTGAAGAGCAGCAGATCCCGGAGAGCATTGCGTTAACTGACGATTCGCTGGTGCCCTTCCTTGGCGGAGAAGCGGTTCGCTGGTCAATTAAAAAGAAAAAAAAATCAGCGCCCCCTGTTGTAATATCGCCGAGATAACTGTATAAATAACCAGTATATTATACAGGGGGCCATTATGCGTATTGAAGTCACTATTGCTAAAACTTCACCTTTGCCTGCCGGCGCAATTGATGCACTGGCGGGTGAACTCTCCCGCCGTATCACCCATCATTTTCCCGATAATGACGGCAACGTTACCGTTCGTTATGCTGCCGCGAATAATTTGTCCGTGATTGGCGCATCGAAAGAAGATAAAGAACGCATCAGCGAAATTCTTCAGGAAACCTGGGAAAGTGCGGATGACTGGTTCATCAAAGAATAAAAATGCTATGCCGTAGTCTCTTTTGCCGGGTCGCCCCGGCTTTTTTATTCTCAGCAACGATTTGTTGCGCAACTGGCTATATTTTCGCCATTACTCAAAATCATTGCACAACATACTTAAAAAGAGTGAACAAGATGGGGTGAAATACCCACATAATTCTTATTTTTTAGAAAATTATGCTTATCCCTCTTTAAATTTTCAGTGAATACCCTTATTTATTGATATACTGAAGTTGCTTCAGATAAAAACGCATTGAACCTCGAAAACCGTTGTCTTGTAACACGAATTAGGGGGCATGATGGAAAAGAATAATGAAGTCATTCAGACTCATCCGCTTGTGGGATGGGACATCAGCACCGTTGACAGCTATGACGCGCTGATGCTGCGTTTACACTACCAGACGCCGAATCGCCCGGAACAGGCGGATACGGAGGTAGGTCAAACGCTCTGGTTAACCACCGATGTTGCCAGACAATTTATTTCGATATTAGAAGCCGGTATTGCCAAAATCGAATCCGGTGATTACCAGGAAAATGAATACCGTCGGCACTAATGAGACGGAAATGTTCACCAAAAAGGCACCTTCACGGTGCCTTTGCCATTTCTGGGTTGTATTACGCATTTCACTTATTTACTCTGCTTGCATCGCGATAGCAGAGAGATACCAATGAAATACGATTTAATCATTATAGGCAGCGGATCCGTTGGTGCAGCCGCAGGTTATTATGCCACTCGCGCCGGGTTAAATGTCCTGATGACAGACGCGCATATGCCCCCCCACCAACAGGGCAGTCATCACGGCGACACACGATTGATCCGCCACGCTTATGGCGAAGGGGAAAAGTATGTTCCGCTGGTACTCCGCGCGCAGGCGCTGTGGGACGAACTCTCTGCGCAAAATGAAGATCCCATTTTCATTCGTTCCGGCGTCGTCAACCTCGGCCCGTCCGGGTCAGCCTTCCTGACCAACGTCGCAAACAGCGCGAAACAGTGGCAGTTGAACGTTGAGCAACTGGATGCCAACGCCATTATGGCGCGCTGGCCTGAAATTCGCGTCCCGCAAGACTATACGGGGCTGTTTGAAGCGGATTCCGGGTTCCTGCGCAGCGAACTGGCGATAAAAACCTGGATCCGTCTGGCAGAAAAAGCGGGATGCGCGCAACTCTTCAACTGTCCGGTCACTGCCCTTCGTCATGATGAGGATGGCGTGACGATTGAAACACCTGACGGTGAATACCGCGCGAAGAAGGCGCTGGTGAGTGCAGGCACCTGGGTTAAGACGCTGCTTCCCCAACTCCCCATTCGGCCCGTACGCAAAGTGTTTGCCTGGTATCAGGCGGATGGACGTTACAGCGTTAAAAACCACTTTCCGGCCTTTACGGGTGAACTGCCAAATGGCGATCAGTACTACGGTTTTCCGGCTGAAAACGATGAACTTAAAATCGGCAAGCATAATGGCGGGCAGGAAATAAATGCTGAGGATGAACGCGTGCCTTTTGCCGCTATCGCCAGCGATGGTTCTGAAGCTTTCCCGTTCCTGCGTCAGGTTCTTCCTGGCATTGGCTGCTGTCTGCATGGAGCGGCATGTACCTATGACAACTCTCCGGATGAAGACTTTATCATCGATACACTCCCCGGCCATGACAACACGCTGATTATCACTGGCCTCAGCGGTCATGGTTTTAAGTTTGCCCCGGTATTAGGTGAAATTGCCGCAGATTTTGCTCAGGAAAAACCCACAGCCTTTGACCTTACGCCATTCAGACTGTCCCGGTTTACGTCATAATCGTTAAATGGCCTCACGATGAGGCCGTTTTTTATGGTGATGAAAATATGCGGCATCTGTTTCTCTGGCTGGTCAACAATATTCGCGAGCATTTTATGCTTTACGTTATTTTGTGGTCTCTTCTGGCTATCCTCGATGTTATTTATCTCTTTTTTTACTGACCTGTTGCGATTGACAAATATTGACATAAACTGAAGTTCATCTAATTTTAGTTTGATTTTTTGAACGAACCGATTACCTCACGCTACCTGGATAGCATCACCTCGTAGTCCTGAAACACGAATCTATTGAAGAAAAATTTCAGGCTCAGACAAATTTATTGAAAAAAAATTAAATATTCTCGCAAGTGTTATTTTTTAGTTGCAATACTGTCTCTGACACGCCATTTTCATTCAATCCTGAAATATAAACTGGTGTGTTTATGCAGTTTTCAAATACCCCTCAACGCTATGGTTTTATTTCTGCCTCGCTACATTGGCTCACTGCCCTTGTGGTGTACGGCATGTTTGCCCTTGGCCTCTGGATGGTTACGCTCAGCTACTACGACGGCTGGTATCATCAGGGACCTGAAATACACAAAAGCATCGGGATCCTTTTGATGATGGGTCTGGTCGTGCGTGTTATGTGGCGTCTTTTCTCCCCACCGCCGAAAGCACTGCACAGCTATTCGACATTGACCCGGATCAGCGCATCACTGGGCCACATCGCGCTCTATCTGCTGCTGTTCAGCCTTATCATTAGCGGCTATCTGATTTCGACTGCGGACGGTAAACCGATTAGCGTTTTTGGCTGGTTTGAGGTTCCGGCGACCTTTGCTGACGCTGGCGTTCAGGCCGATCTCGCGGGAAGCATTCATCTGTGGCTGGCCTGGAGTGTGGTCATTCTTTCCGTTCTGCACGGCCTGATGGCCTTCAAACATCACTTTATTGATAAAGACGACACCCTGAATCGCATGTTGGGTAAATCGTCATCTGACTATGGAGCTCAAAAATGAAAAAAAGCCTGCTGGGTTTAACCTTCGCCTCTTTGCTGTTCACGACCGGTTCGGCCCTTGCCGCGGACTATAAAATTGACAAAGAAGGGCAACATGCCTTTGTGAATTTCCGCATTCAGCATCTGGGATACAGTTGGCTGTACGGGACGTTTAAAGATTTCGACGGGACTTTTACCTTTGATGAAAAGAACCCCGCTGCGGATAAAGTGAATGTGACTATCAATACCAACAGCGTGGATACCAACCATGCCGAGCGCGATAAGCACCTGCGTAGCGCCGATTTCCTGAACGTGGCGAAATTCCCGCAAGCCACTTTTACCTCCACCAGCGTGAAGAAAGATGGAGATGAACTGGACATCACCGGTAACCTGACGCTGAACGGTGTGACAAAGCCTGTCACGCTGGAAGCCAAAATGATTGGTCAGGGCGACGATCCGTGGGGCGGCAAACGTGCAGGCTTTGAAGCCGAAGGTAAAATTAAGCTGAAAGATTTCAACATCACTACCGATCTGGGTCCAGCCTCGCAGGAAGTGGATTTGATTATCTCAGTGGAAGGCGTACAGCAGAAGTAAGTCTAACGAGAGAGGGGCTTGTCCCCTCTCCTGCTCTTTACTTTGTGGGGTCGGGAATCCCCAGTTTCGTGTTCAGACGTCCACGCGATTTATTGAAGATCTTATTCCCGTTTTCACGTCCTGCACGGCGGCGACGCTGCTCATCTCCCGGCAACGCGCGCTCTTCACAGCAAAGGTCGCTACAGCACCCTTTATACTTTTGCGCACAGGCCGGGCACTGAATAAACAGCAGATGGCAGCCGTCGTTTTTGCAATTGGTGTGACTGTCACACGGCGCGCCGCACTGATGGCAATGCGCGATCACCTCATCGGATATACGCTCGCCCATACGCTCATCGAACACAAAATTCTTGCCAATGAAACGCACCGGTAGCCCCTGTTCGCGGGCTTTCCGCGCATATTCGATAATCCCGCCTTCGATGTGCCACACTTTGTTAAAACCGTTGTGCTTCATCCACGCGCTGGCTTTTTCACAGCGAATACCGCCCGTACAGTACATGACGATTTTTTTATCCTTGTGCGCCTGCATCATCTCAACCGCTTTCGGTAACTGCTCGCGGAAGGTATCAGCCGGAATTTCCAGCGCGTTCTCAAAATGCCCTACCTCGTATTCATAGTGGTTACGCATATCGATGAAAACCGCCTCCGGATCGTCCAGCATCGCGTTGACTTCAGCCGCTTTCAGGTAATCGCCAACGTCGCTGGCGTCAAAATCCGGATCGTCGATACCGTCCGCCACAATGCGATCGCGCACCTTCATCCGCAGCACCCAGAAGGATTTACCGTCATCCTCCAGCGCAATATTCAGGCGCAGGCCATCGAGCGCGGGATCAAAGGCATAGAGCTGCTCGCGGAAAGTCTCAACCTGACTTTGCGGCACGCTGATTTGGGCATTAATACCTTCATGGGCCAGATAGATGCGACCAAACACATTCAAGGCTGTTAGCTTCTGATACAACGCATCACGTGTGGCCTGCGGATCCGCAATGGTAAAATACTTGTAGAAAGAAATGGTCGTGCGCGGCTCAGTTTCAGCCAGCATACGGGCCCTGAGGTCATCATTGGAAATGCGGTTGTGTAACACTGGCATGGTGTACGAATCCTGCAAAGAGTGAAAATCAAAATCGGCGGCATCATATAGCAATCACCACCAATTTACATCCACACATTTTGCGCTACATTTCTTTTTTCAAACGCTAAATATGACAACATTTGCTGTTTTTATCGCCACTCTTTAGTCGCATATTTTTGCTGAGCGCGAAAAAATGCAACAATACCAGTAATTGTCCGTTTTAAGATTTTTTTTACAGGAATGACATGACGAATTTACCTAAGTTCTCCGCAGCATTACTGCATCCACGGTATTGGTTAACCTGGCTCGGTATTGGCGCACTTTGGTTGGTCGTGCAGTTGCCCTACCCGATTCTCTACCGCCTGGGTCATATGATGGGCCATCTGGCACGTCGCCTGATGAAGCAACGCGCAAAAATCGCTTATCGCAATCTTGAACTCTGTTTTCCCGAGATGAGTGAACGCGAGCGTCATGACAGGGTGGTAAAAAACTTTGAATCCGTCGGTATGGGTCTGATGGAAACCGGCATGGCCTGGTTCTGGTCCGACAAGCGTATCGCCCGTTGGACCGAAGTGATTGGCATGGAGCATATTCGCGAGGTTCAGTCGCAAAAGCGCGGCATTTTACTGGTTGGCCTGCACTTTCTGACCCTGGAACTCGGTGCGCGTCAGTTTGGCTTGCAGGAACCGGGGATCGGCGTGTATCGACCCAATGACAATCCCCTGATCGACTGGCTGCAGACCTGGGGGCGGATGCGCTCCAATAAATCGATGCTCGATCGCAAGGATCTGAAAGGCATGATTAAGGCACTGAAAAAAGGCGAAGTCGTCTGGTATGCGCCGGACCATGACTATGGCCCTCGTGCCAGTGTGTTTGTCCCGCTTTTTGCTGTCGACCAGGCCGCCACGACGTCGGGCACCTGGATGCTGGCGCGCATGTCCAACGCCTGTCTGGTGCCGTTTGTGCCGCGTCGTAAACCGGATGGCACTGGCTATCAGTTGATTATGTTACCGCCGGAGTGTTCACCACCGCTGGACGATGCAGAAACTACCGCAGCCTGGATGAACAAGATTGTTGAGAAATGCATCATGATGGCGCCAGATCAGTACATGTGGTTGCACCGCCGTTTTAAAACGCGCCCTGCCGGAATGCCCTCCCGCTACTGACTATTTTTAACGCAGCCCTTCGGGCTGCTTTTTTCTTCCATTTTAGCGATTAAAGCCCTCTGGATTGCAGCCTCCGGCACGCAGGCGCATAATGAATATGCTTAATTTATATTCGTTTTTTGCCTGATAGCGCCTGGGGCGCGTCATACTGCGGATCGCTATGTCAGTCTCTGATACTCCCATAAACTGGAAACGCAATCTTACCGTCGCCTGGCTTGGCTGTTTTTTAACCGGCGCCGCATTTAGCCTGGTGATGCCTTTTTTACCGCTTTATGTCGAGCAACTCGGCGTCACAGGCCACAGTGCGCTCAATATGTGGTCCGGACTGGTTTTCAGTATTACGTTTCTGTTTTCCGCCATTGCTTCTCCTTTCTGGGGTGGACTTGCCGATCGTAAAGGCCGAAAGATCATGTTGCTGCGCTCCGCCCTCGGGATGGCAATTGTGATGCTGCTGATGGGACTTGCGCAAAACATCTGGCAATTTCTGGCGCTGCGCGCGCTGCTCGGCTTACTCGGCGGTTTCATTCCCAACGCTAACGCCCTGATCGCCACGCAGGTACCACGATATAAAAGCGGGTGGGCGCTGGGGACACTGTCGACCGGGGGCGTCAGCGGCGCGCTGTTGGGGCCGCTGGCAGGCGGTTTGCTTGCCGATCAGTATGGTTTGCGTCCCGTTTTCTTCATCACTGCCAGCGTGTTGCTGATCTGTTTCTTGCTGACACTGTTTTTCATTCGTGAGCATTTTCAACCCGTCAGCAAGAAAGAGATGCTGCATATGCGCGAGGTGGTAACCTCGTTAAAAAACCCGAAACTGGTGCTCAGTCTGTTTGTCACGACCTTAATCATTCAGGTGGCGACCGGTTCTATCGCGCCGATCCTGACGCTCTATGTGCGGGAGCTTGCGGGTAACGTCAGCAATATCGCGTTTATCAGCGGGATGATCGCCTCGGTGCCCGGTGTGGCAGCATTACTCAGTGCGCCACGATTAGGCAAACTGGGGGATCGGATCGGGCCGGAGAAAATCCTCATCGTCGCGCTGATGCTTTCTGTTCTGCTGCTGATCCCCATGTCGTTTGTGCAGACGCCGTGGCAACTGGCAGTTCTGCGCTTTTTACTGGGTGCCGCCGATGGCGCGCTGCTCCCTGCGGTGCAAACGCTGCTGGTGTACAACTCCACTAACCAGATTGCCGGGCGCATATTCAGCTATAACCAGTCGTTTCGCGATATCGGTAACGTCACAGGTCCGTTAATGGGCGCAGCGATTTCGGCCAGTTACGGATTCCGCGCTGTCTTTCTGGTCACTGCGGGTGTGGTCCTGTTTAACGCGATCTATTCGTGGAACAGCCTGCGCCACCGCCCTCTCTCGCGGTCAGTTGGGTGAATTTTCAGCATTCATACTTGCAAAACCGCAGAATCAGCTATTCTTTCCCTGAATACCTCAGCAAATCAAAGGGAGAGACTGATGACCATGTACGCAACGCTGGAAGAAGCCATTGACGCAGCCCGTGAAGAATTTCTGGCAGACCATCCTGAAATTGACCAGGAAGATGCCAATGTACAACAGCTCAACGTGCAAAAATACGTCCTGCAGGATGGCGACATCATGTGGCAGGTCGAGTTTTTTGCCGATGAAGGCGAGGAAGGTGAATGTCTGCCCATGCTGAGTGGTGAGGCCGCGCAAAGTGTCTTTGACGGCGATTACGATGAGATAGAGATCCGCCAGGAGTGGCAGGAAGAAAACACGCTGCACGAATGGGATGAAGGTGAATTCCAGCTTGAGCCACCGCTGGATACGGAAGAAGGTCAAACCGCCGCTGACGAGTGGGATGAACGCTGATTACTCGTAAGGGCCGTGGTGCGCATCCAGCGGCAACAGCAACGTGTCAAATACCAGGGAAAACGGTAAATCGAGAATGGT
The DNA here is from genome assembly GCF_037053465.1 of Citrobacter amalonaticus. Taxonomy (GTDB): domain Bacteria; phylum Pseudomonadota; class Gammaproteobacteria; order Enterobacterales; family Enterobacteriaceae; genus Citrobacter_A; species Citrobacter_A amalonaticus_H. The sequence continues at coordinate 16,042 of NZ_JBALIF010000012.1, read as the reverse complement.
GAGATAACGCCATGCCGAATCCCGCACATCCCATTGAACCCCCGGATAGTACTGGTTGCCATGCCCCTGTCCGGGGATTGTCCGACTGATAATGCTGCCACAGCCGCTTAGCAGCACGACCATCATACCCATCGCCAGTATTCGCACCTGATACCTCATCATTTGTTTTACTGAGTATAAAAAAATACCGGCCCAGGCCGGTATTTTTCAGATGATATCACCACAAGGTGGCTACTTATGATTAAGCGCCTTTGCGTTCAGAGTGATGCCCTGATAGTAATTCACCCATGATGAATACTTCTCTGGTGAATTCCACACCCGATAGTGTAAACGGGCCATGGTGACCGGATCGCTCAACAACACCAGACGACGGTCGCGATTCAGTTTTTCCGGCGTTTCGTTCAGCGCCTGTTCAACATGGCGATCGCGGGCAATCTCCAGCACCTGGCTTGCGCGGTGACGCGCCGTCGCCATGGCGGTAGCCAGCGCATTGAACGATGGGTTAAACACCGCATGCATGAAGCCATCATCCAGCGAGCGGTCGCGATTCATCGCCAGATACTTGTCGGTATCCACCAGCACCTGCGGCGGGGAATACTCTTCCGGGATCAGGAACAGCTTCCAGCGCTTGGTGCGCAGCCCCACCGTTGAACGACTGGAGATCACGGAAACAAATGGCGACAGGATCAATGAGAACACTATCGGCGACAACCAGAACAGGAAGCGCAGATCCAGCCACGCCATGCCGACAGCCCACACCAGACCCAGCAGTAACTGCGAACCATGGCGCATAAACGCTTCGCCCCATGGCGTTGAGTCATCATCACGCTGCGGCGAGTTCCAGACCACTTCCCAGCCGAGAAACGCGCTCACCACAAAAACGGTGTGGAACAGCATACGCACCGGTGCCAGCAGTACGGAGAACAGCACTTCAAGCAGTAGCGACAGCGTCACGCGGAAAAATCCACCGTACTCTTTTGTGCCTTTACACCAGATGAGCAGAATACTCAGTAGCTTGGGCAGGAACAGTAGCACCATTGTGGAGGCAAACAGCGCAATCGCCAGCTCTGGACGCCACTGCGGCCAGACCGGGAACAACTGACGCGGTTGCAGGAAGTATTGCGGCTCGGTCAGCGCATGCACCACCTGCAACGCGGTCGACAGCGCGAGGAACATAAACCACAGCGGTGCTGAAAGGTAAGACATGACCCCTGTCAGGAACACGGCGCGATGAACCGGATGCATCCCTTTGACCAGGAACAGACGGAAGTTCATCAGGTTGCCGTGACACCAGCGGCGGTCGCGCTTGAGTTCATCCAGCAGGTTTGGCGGCAGCTCTTCATACGAACCGGGAAGATCGTAGGCAATCCAGACGCCCCACCCTGCACGACGCATCAGCGCCGCTTCCACAAAGTCGTGAGAAAGGATAGAACCCGCGAAAGACCCTTCGCCCGGCAGAGGCGCCAGCGCACAGTGTTCGATGAACGGCTTCACGCGGATAATCGCGTTATGGCCCCAGTAGTGCGATTCACCTAACTGCCAGAAGTGCAGACCGGCCGTGAACAGCGGACCGTATACTCGCGTCGCAAATTGCTGGCAACGTGCATACAGAGTGTCCATTCCGGACGCCTTCGGCGATGACTGAATAATCCCGGCATTCGGGTTGGCCTCCATCAGACGCACCAGCCCGCTCAGGCATTCACCGGTCATTACGGAGTCCGCGTCCAGCACCACCATATAGCTGTACTGGCTGCCCCAGCGACGACAGAAGTCATCAATGTTGCCGCTTTTACGCTTCACACGGCGGCGGCGGCGGCGATAGAAAATTTGCCCTTCGCCCTGTACTTCGGCAATCAGCTCCATCCACGCTTTTTGTTCTGCAACGCAGATATCGGGGTTGTAGCTGTCACTGAGTATGTAGACGTCAAAATGTTCGCCGTTACCGGTCGCTTTTACCGATTCCCAGGTTGCGCGCAGCCCTGCGAAAACGCGGTCAACGTCTTCATTACAGATAGGCATAATCAATGCAGTACGGTGCTGCGGGTTCAGCGGTTCATCACCGACCGTTGACGCCGAAATACTGTATTTATCGCGCCCGATGAGCAATTGCAGGAAGCCCATTAGCGCCGTCCAGAATCCGGCTGAAACCCAGCAAAACAGAACGGCGAACAGAATCAGAATGCCCGTTTGCAGCACATACGGCAGCAACTGCATGAAGGAGACCCAGAGATCCTGCCCCACCATATCAACCGGGTTGATCAGTGCCCACCCCTGATACGGAAGAATGGTCTTCATGTACCAGGTCGCCACCACCGTTTGCGCCAGCGTCAACAGCAGCAACGTATAGCGACGGAGTGTCCCGACGGTACGCCACTTCTGTTCGCTTTCCTGCTCTTCTTTAGTCAGACGCGCCAGGTAGCGCGGCGTAACATCGCGCCCACGCAGTCGATCCCAGAAACGCCCTACCGGGTTAGTTCGCCAGGGATCGGGAAACATCGAAGAACGCTTCGCTTTCGGCATCGCCTTAAGCTGATCGCGCCCTTCGTCGTCTTTGATCAACTGACCCTCCGCCAGTGAGTCAGGCCAGGCCTGCTCAAGGCGTGCTTTAACAGACCCCTGTGGTGAGTCGTCTTCTCGCGAGTAAAGGCGATGTTCGGCATCCAGCGCTTCGTGCACCGCGCGAATGTCCGTTTTCGGCAGTGCCGCTTTCTCGATATCCGAGAGCGGCATTGCGTCAATGTACTCAGTTGTCTTATTCATTGGCAGGTAACTGGTAGCTCCAGGTTTCACTCAACGTCTGATCGGCATTGACCAATGCCGCACGCATTTCAGTGGTTTTCTTCGCATCTTTCACTTTCACGCGCAGCGTCATACGCCAACCTTTGGTGACCGGATTGTAACGCACTATGTTTTCAACGATCTCGCCGTTATCGCCGATGCTGGTTTGTGCGGTAACCGGGGTATCCTGCGGCAGTTTCTTCATGTCTGTGCCGGTGAAATCCACCACAAACGCGATGGTGCCATCAGGCTGACGGATGAGATTCGACTGTTTGACATCTCCGGTTGAGCGGCGAGTCTGTTGCACCCAGGCGTTATCCGGCGCATGAAGTTTGTCTTCATCACGGCTGAACGTCAGGGTGTATTTGAAGTTCATCTCCTTGCCTGCTTCTGGCAGTTGATCCGGCGTCCAGTAGGCCACGATGTTATCGTTGGTCTCATCATTGGTCGGGATTTCAACCAGTTCAATTTTCCCTTTGCCCCACTCGCCTTTCGGCGTAATCCACGCGCTTGGGCGCAGATCGTAACGGTCGTCAAGATCTTCAAAGCGCGAGAACTGACGGCCACGCTGCAACAGACCAAATCCTTGCGGATTTTCCATCGCAAAGCTGCTTACGGCGAGATGTTTCGGGTTATTCAGCGGACGCCAAATCCATTCACCGTTGCCGGCGTGGATAGACAATCCGTTGGAATCATGCAATTCAGGGCGGAAATTGGTTGCCGGAGACGGCTGGTTCGGCCCGAACAGGAACATACTGGTTAACGGTGCAACGCCCAGTTTGCCCACTTTATCGCGCAAATAGACTTTTGACTGCACGTCAACAACGGTGTCACGTCCCGGGATAATCACAAAGCGATAGGCACCCGTGGCGCGCGGAGAGTCGAGTAACGCGTAAATGGTCAGGCGTTTGTCAGTCGGTTTTGGACGTTCAACCCAGAATTCGCGGAAGCGGGGAAATTCTTCACCTGAAGGTAGTGCGGTATCAATCGCCAGACCACGGGCAGATAAGCCATACACCTGGCCTGCGCCCAGTACGCGGAAATAGCTCGCGCCAAGCATACTGACGATTTCATCGTTTTTATCTTTGCTGTTAATGGGATACAGCACTTTGAACCCGGCGAAACCGAGGTCTTTTACCGTGTCTTTATCATGTGGCACATCGCCAAAATTGAAGTAATCCGGGCTGTACTTAATGCGTTTTACAGCGGTCGCCGTGACTTCATTGATTTTGACAGGCGTGTCGAAGTACATACCCTGGTGGTAGAACTCGAGCTTGAATGGGGTTTTGATATTGCTCCAGTACGCTTTATCGTGATTAAACTGGATCTGCTGATAGTCCGCGTATTTCATCTCGCGGAAAACGGAGGGCAAGTTACTTTTTGGCGCCTCATAGCCTTTACCGGCTAAGGATTGGGCCTGCTTTGCAACGTCATCGATGGTGAAAGCCCAACCCGACGAGGTGTACAGCGCCAACACGACAGCCGCACCCAACCAACGCATTTTCATCATTTGTGGTTTATGTTTCATAATTAGTAAGCACTTCCCCCTTTGTGTGCTTATATCGATCCGATCTATTTTAATGGATAATCAGGCATTAGGACAACTGAATCCCTCCATTGTTCGGCACGCTGGCTCATGGTTTAAGCACCTCTGCGAGCCCCTTTGCACTTTGCGTGCTTATCCTGGAGACAGGTCATCAGTCTTCGTGTAGGGTTGCCACCGAATGTAACTATTAATCGCCTTAGGGATAAGACGATTAGTCTGAGAATCTGAGAATACGAAAATCGCTATGAACCCCGTACCTGCACAGCGTGAATATTTTCTTGACTCCATCCGCGCCTGGCTGATGTTGTTGGGTATTCCCTTTCATATTTCATTAATCTATTCCGGCCATACCTGGCACGTGAACAGCGTCGAGCCGTCGTGGTGGCTCACCTTGTTTAACGATTTCATTCATGCATTCCGTATGCAAGTGTTCTTCGTTATTTCAGGTTATTTTTCGTACATGTTATTTCTGCGTTATCCATTAAAACGCTGGTGGAAAGTTCGCGTTGAACGTGTGGGCATCCCAATGCTCACTGCGATTCCCTTGCTGACCTTACCGCAATTTATTATGTTGCAGTATGTCAAGGGAAAAGCCGACAACTGGCATACACTGTCGCTGTATGAAAAATACAATACGCTGGTCTGGGAGTTAATTTCTCACCTGTGGTTTTTGCTGGTGCTGGTAGTATTAACCACCGTCAGTATGTGGATATTTACCCGGATGCGGAAAAACCTGGAAAAAGCGGATAAAAAGCGTATTGCTTCCATTTCCATGGGGAAACTGACGCTCATTTTTTTATTACTGGGTATCGTTTACGCGGCAGTAAGGCGGACGCTTTTTATTATTTATCCGCCGATTCTCAGCGACGGTTTATTTAATTTCGTCGTGATGCAAACCCTGTTTTATATCCCGTTCTTTATGCTGGGGGCGCTGGCCTTCATCTCTCCCGAGTTAAAGACGCTGTTCACGACGCCATCCCGAGGCTGCACGCTGGCTGCGGCCTGCGCGTTTATCGCTTACCTGCTGAATCAGCGCTATGGCAGTGGCGATGCCTGGATGTATGAAACGGAATACGTCATTACAATGGTTCTGGGTTTGTGGATGGTAAATGTGGTATTTTCTCTGGGCCATCGCCTGTTAAATTTCCAGTCGGCGCGCGTCACCTATTTTGTTAACGCGTCGCTGTTTATCTATCTGGTGCATCATCCTTTGACGCTGTTTTATGGTGCTTATATCACGCCGCATATTTCTTCCAATCTGCTGGGTTTTCTTTGCGGACTCATCTTTGTGATTGGTATCGCGCTGGTACTGTACGAAATCCACTTACGTATTCCGCTGCTCAAATTCCTGTTCTCCGGAAAACCCCTGGTTAAACCGGAGCAAAATAAGAAAGTAGCTGGATGATTGCTGTCTTGCTGTGTTAAAGCAGCCACTCGACGGGCAGTATCGTTGCCAGCCGTACCAGAACCCGCTTCCAGAATCCTGTGGCGGGTTCTTTTTTGAGTACAATTTCTTCATTGTGCTGCCTGTCGACCCAGTTAATGCGCCCCCAGCGATCGAGTCGCAGTTGCCATGCGGCATCGCGTTGACTCTCGGTAAACCGGCGATGGATAAGCGTCGCCAGCGTCTCGCTTTCTATCGCAAAACCCATTTCCGTATTCAGTAAGGTAGAACGCGGGTCAAAATTGAGTGAACCAATAAACACCTTACGTCCATCAATGCTGAACGTCTTGGCATGCAGACTGGAGCCAGAATTCCCGGTAAGCCCCCGATCGTGCAGTACCGTCTGGCGTTCCCGCGTCGGTTTTAGTTCGTAAAGCTCAACGCCATAGCGTAAGAGCTTTTTGCGCCAGCGCGCATAGCCGGCATGTACCACCGCGACGTCATTGGCCGCGAGTGAATTGGTAAGAATTGCAATTTTTACCCCTTTACGCACCAGTTGCAGCAACAGCGCAACTCCTGCCCGGGTCGGAACAAAATAGGCAGAAATGATATCAATCCGCTCAACCGGTGACCCCATCACGTCAAACAAACGCTGCGGCAACAGTGAATGGCGCAGCGCTCTCCCCTCGCCTTTAAGAGGATCGTCACTTAACAAACGGGTCTTTGCCCAGATAAGCGGCAATGCGCCACGGTCGAGCTGCGTCATAAACTGGCTGGTTTTCAGTTTATCCAGATAGCGGCGGGTGATGTCGTTATTGTGCCAGGATTCAGGCAATTCAATACGTTCGCTAATCTCCTGCTCCGAAACCGCCAGCACCGATTTCAGCGTCGAGACCGAACCACACTGCCAGTAGCGTTCGAAATCCTTCGCGACCTCGTTAACAACGGGTCCGATGGCCATCACGTCGAGATCGGAAAACAGCGGCTCTTCCCCTGCGCCAAAATAGGCATCGCCAATATTTCGACCGCCCACCAGCGTCACAACGCTATCCGCAGTGAAGCTTTTGTTATGCATACGCCGGTTTAACCGGGCAAAGTCAGTTAAATAGCCCAGCGCGCGCAGCGTACGAAAAGAGAATGGATTAAACAGACGGACGTCAATATTAGGATGGGCATCGAGCAGTTGCAGGGTGTCATCCATGCCGGGCGTATTGTTATCATCAAGCAACAGACGCACATGCACGCCCCGTTTTGCCGCGGCTAACAGCACGGCGAACAGGAGTCGCCCGGACATATCGTCTTCCCAGATGTAATACTGAACATCCAGCGTACGCTCGGCCATCTCTGCCAGACGATAGCGGGCCGCAAAGGCGTCCATGCTGTCATCCAGGGCAAGAATGCCGCACTTACCAGGGTGTGAATCACACAGTGGATGGGTCGCGCGGGCGAGACGGGTCAACTCATTCGTCGCCTTGCTGGGTAAGTAAGCGCTGGTAAAGTCGGGTCGTTTCTTCGTCATAACAGACAAAGTATACCTGCTCGGGTAGCGCGCGGCGGGTAATGAATTCCGAAACCGTTTTCAGCGCAATTTCGGCGGCGGCAGGTCGGGGATATCCATAAACGCCGGTACTGATTGCCGGAAAGGCAATGGTTTTGTATCCGTTCGCCAGCGCCAGATTCAGGCTGTTGTAATACGCATCCTGTAATAGTTGCGCTTCGTTGTGATCGCCGCCGCGCCACACCGGGCCGACAGTATGAATCACCGCTTTGGCTGGCAGATTCCCGGCAAGGGTGATAACCGCATGTCCGGTTGGACACTCGCCCTGCTGTTGCCTGACTTTCATACAGGCTTCCAGTAAGTCAGGGCCGGCCGCGCGATGAATGGCGCCGTCCACACCGCCCCCCCCCATCAATGAAGGGTTGGCGGCATTAACGATGACATCAACCGCGACGGTGGTGATATCCCCCCGGATAACATGAATACGCGATTCCATAGTCCCTCCTTGCTTCACTTTATCTCCTAAGTGTACAGCAGGAATTCCTGTGAAATCGCTCTTTTCGTCAATCTGGTGAAGCGCCTTGTTTAACGGTAGTTAACTTCCAGTATTGCCAACTTTTTCTGTTTATCAAGATAACGCATATTAACGGTGGCAATCTGTTTAAAGTGCTGCGACGCCTGAGGTAGCATTTGTGCGGAATAGTAGCGGGTCTGCGAATGCCCGTCGTTATCACAGGACATTGCAATACGCTGTTGAACATGGGCGACCTCGCAAGGCGATTCCACGATACGACCGGAAAAATGAATCATCCCTCCTTGTCCATTCGTTTCAGCCAGGGTTGCGAGGGGGAATAGCGCAGAAAAGCAGAGAAGCAACAACGGTTTTTTAAGAGCGACAGATGACAGCATAGTGAATCCTCAATGATCATTCATCCTTGAGGGAATGTTTCCCTTACTGCCGCAATGGCTGAGCCGAAGGGAATTATGCGTTTTGCATAACTCTATTCATAGTTCAGCCGTTTCACCTCTGCCACAGAGAAAAGACCAATAATTATCCGATCAGGACGAGGCGGCAGAGGGCGGCCATTGTTGTAATAAATGCAGCGACTGGCCGTCAGAGACGGTGACGACGATTTTGACGGAGTCCTGTGCTGAGATATTTACACTGAGCCTGGTCAAATCAATGGCCCGATTAGCGGGCAATGAGAGCGTCTTTTTCTGCCGTGACTGACTTTGTCCCGCCACACCGTCGCGAAGGGCGACTATTTGTACCTGACATACGCAAGGTTGTGTCAACGTGACCTGAGGAATAATCGTGTAGATATCGCCTTGATGGCTGGTGTTAAAGGTGATCTGACTGGAAAGCGCCGCAAGGAGTAATAAGCTGTGCATCATGTCCTCCCGAAAAAAAACAGGGCGTTCGCCCTGTTTATTGTCAGCATATAAAGGAAATTAGTACTGATTGGCGGTGGCGTTGTTGCCAAAACCCACTTGTTTAACCAGAACGCTGGAGTCAGACGCTGTCTGGTTAACCAGAGCGGCGTTACGTCCACCGTACTGGCTCACAGTAATATCTGAGTTTTTGCCATTCCACTGATCGATGGTGGCGTTGTTTTTGAAGCCTTTCTGAGTCAGATCAATGGTACTGTTATCCGACCCCTGGCCAACATCTGCGCCGTTACCATAGCCGTGCTGAGTGATTGTCGTGTCTGATTTACGAGCGTCGCTTTGCAGCGCAAGCGCGGCGTTATTTGTCCCGTACTGATAGATACTCAGCGTCGATTCCGGGCCAGAACTGCTTCCGCCACCGCCGTGATGACTTCCGCCCCATTGAGAAACGGAACCAGCCAGAGCACTGCCAGACACCACGATTGCTGCAAATGCTGCCACTTGTAAAAGTTTCATGGTAAACCCCCATCGGATTGATTTAATAGCCGTCAATGTATTAGCGTTGCGTAACGCGAATTGCCATTTGCGACTGTCTCTGCACTACAACTGCTGTTTTTTGCGTACCGTACTGCGTAATATTTGCTTTATTTCCAGAGCCCTTCTGGATAATCATCGCACTATTACCGTAGTTACTCTGCGATATACTGGCATCATTGGAATTACCCGACTGAGCAATATATGCAAAGTTATAAGCTCCTGACTGGTCAACGTTAGCCCGGTTGCTTCCACCGTTCTGGGAAATAACCGACAAAAGTTTTGAACCGTCCTGACGTATCGTTGCACTATTATTAGTACCGACCTGACCAATAATGGCCGCCTGATTAAATGAAGACTTGCTTAATTCATTTACCGCAAAGTTATATTCAGAACGCGCTAAATCATAACTTGATGCGGATACCATCCCAGGCGCACCCAGTACTGTTAACATCATAAATAACAATTTGTTCTTCATGTTGTCACCCTGGACCTGGTTCTCTGTCGATAAAATTAACATCATCAAATTGTTGTTAACGTCAGACATTATTTGTTAATGCTGCGTTACGATGAAGAGTATGTCTGTGGAAACATTTTAAATAACTCACCCACCAGTGGTATTTTTTATATTTATGCTCACCCCAAAGTGCTAAATGGTGCATGAATATGCGGCTAACTGTGGTTATTTCATTTGCTGTTGGTCATTAGCAATACTTTTTAAGGAGCGTTACTGAGAGGTTGTAAACCGGGCTTTCCAGCCTAAAGAAGGAGGCGAAAGAGGAAGAAGGTGATCAAGTCGTGACAAACCTCCTCTTTTTCTTCACCAGAATGGGCAGGCTGGCAGAAAGAAGAAGTTTATGAATTTCACGGAGTGTCTGTAAACAGATTATCATTCATTTAATGCATTAAATTCATGATGTTATAAATATTTGTATGATTTTTAAAATCTGTGCACTTATGTGAAGATGTACAACTTTACTATCAAATCTAAACTAAAAAAAAGAGCAATATTCACAAGTTAATATATATTTTTACATTTAGTTACACGTTTAACACTTGCTTTAAGATTTGTAATGGCTAGATTGAAATCAGTTGTAGTTCATTTGTATTAATACTTTTCCCTGTTCGGGTTGTTTCATATTTCACTACACACAGCAGTGCTACATCTGTCAGTACTTCTGGTGCCTCTATTTTCATAAAGGCAACTGTCAGATGAGAGACTAAAAAAGTGGGGTTTCATCATGTTTAATGAAGTCCATAGTATTCATGGTCATACATTATTGTTGATCACCAAACCATCCCTGCAAGCGACGGCATTATTGCAGCATTTAAAACAATCACTGGCTCTCACCGGAAAACTGCATAATATTCAACGTTCTCTGGATGATATCTCCTCCGGTTGCATTGTTTTAATCGATATGATGGAAGCAGATAAAAAACTGATCCATTACTGGCAAGATAACTTAAGTCGGAAAAACAATAATTTGAAGACATTATTGTTGAATACCCCCGACGATTATCCCTTCCGGGACATTGAAAACTGGCCACATATTAATGGCGTATTTTACGTCGCGGATGATGAAGAGCGGGTCGTTGACGGTTTGCAGGGGATCCTGCGTGGAGAGTGCTACTTCTCGCAAAAACTGGCCAGCTATCTTATCACCCACTCAGGCAATTACCGTTACAACAGTACCGAGTCTGCCCTACTGACTCATCGTGAGAAAGAGATCCTGAATAAGCTGCGTATCGGCGCCTCCAATATCGAAATCGCCCGCTCACTGTTTATCAGTGAAAATACGGTTAAGACGCATCTTTATAATCTTTTCAAAAAGATAGCTGTCAAAAATCGTACACAGGCGGTTTCATGGGCAAATGATAACCTCAGGCGATAACGCCATGAAACGCTATTTGACCTGGCTGGTAGCCGCACATTTCATGCTCGCTACCGGAACCGTGCAGGCTGTGGAAGTTGAAGTTCCTGGGCTCTTAACTGACCATACCGTCTCATCTATTGGACACGATTTTTATCGTGCGTTTAGCGACAAATGGGAAAGTGATTATCCAGGCAATTTAACCATTAATGAAAGACCCAGTGCACGTTGGGGAAGCTGGATCACGATAACGGTGAATCAGGACGTTATATTCCAGACTTTTTTATTTCCAACGAAAAGAGACTTCGAAAAAACGGTTGTCTTTGCACTGGCCCAAACCGAGGAGGCGTTAAACCGTCGGCAAATAGATAAAACGCTATTGAGCACTGGCGATTTAACCCATGACGAATTCTAAAGAGTGATTTTGTCCGGAGGCTATAATGCGTGTCAAACATGCAGTAGTTGCACTCATGCTTATTTCGCCATTCAGTTGGGCCGGAAATATGACTTTCCAGTTCCGTAATCCCAATTTTGGTGGTAACCCAAATAACGGTGCTTTTTTACTGAATAGCGCCCAGGCGCAGAATTCTTATAAAGATCCCAGTTATAAAGATGATTACGGAATTGAAACGCCCTCAGCGTTAGATAACTTCACCCAGGCCATACAGTCGCAAATTTTAGGCGGGCTGTTGACCAATATAAATACCGGAAAACCCGGCAGGATGGTGACTAATGATTTCATCGTCGATATTGCCAACCGGGATGGTCAGTTGCAGCTAAATGTCACGGACAGGAAAACGGGAAAAACATCGACCATTGAAGTGTCGGGTTTACAGTCTGATTCAACCGGTTTCTGAGCACCGATACATAAGGACAATAATCATGCAGCGCTTATTTGTATTCGTCGCCGTCATATTACTGAGCGGATGCTTAACTGCTCCGCCAAAAGAAGCCGCCAAACCGACACTCATGCCCCGTGCGCAAAGCTATAAGGATTTAACGCACTTGCCCGCGCCAACAGGCAAAATCTTTGTCTCGGTGTATAACATTCAGGATGAAACCGGACAGTTTAAACCCTACCCTGCCAGTAACTTTTCCACCGCGGTGCCGCAGAGCGCCACCGCGATGCTGGTTACTGCACTGAAAGATTCTCGCTGGTTTGTGCCGCTGGAACGCCAGGGCCTACAGAACCTGTTGAACGAACGTAAAATCATTCGTGCCGCACAGGAGAATGGGACTGTCGCCATCAACAACCGGATCCCGCTACAGTCACTGACAGCAGCAAATATCATGGTTGAAGGCTCGATTATCGGTTATGAAAGTAACGTAAAATCAGGGGGGGCTGGCGCGCGTTACTTCGGTATTGGCGCGGATACACAGTATCAACTTGACCAGATCGCGGTAAACCTGCGCGTCGTTAACGTCAGTACCGGTGAGATTCTGTCATCTGTCAATACCAGTAAAACCATTCTCTCTTATGAAGTCCAGGCCGGGGTGTTCCGCTTTATCGATTACCAGAGGCTACTGGAGGGCGAGATTGGTTACACCTCTAACGAGCCCGTGATGTTATGTCTGATGTCCGCCATTGAAACGGGAGTTATCTTCCTCATCAACGACGGTATCGATCGCGGACTGTGGGATTTGCAGAATAAAGCGGATCGACAAAACGATATCCTGGTGAAATACCGCCATATGTCGGTACCTCCGGAATCCTGATGGGTCAGGTGTAAAAAAAGCGTGAGGCAAGCCTCACGCTTTTTTTTATTTGTTGGTCACCGCTCGCGGGTTTTGCCTTTCACGCCGCGCCGCCAGCCACAGACCACTATTTTTCATGGCATAACCGAAGAGCAACCCCACTGCCAGAGAAGGCAGAACCAGCTTCCAGTCTCCCTGCCCGGCAAACGTGGCACACGCGCCAATAAACGTTCCCGGTACAAACGACAGCAGAAGCTGCTTTGCCTGAATACACATCAGAAATGCGACGAAGCCTGTGATCGCATAGCCCACAATCTCCAGGTGCGGCGTCAGGGCGCTGCCATAAATAATGACCAATGCCCACACCACACCGCTCAGGAGGGTGGAAGCGGAGATAGCCAGTCCTTTCAACCCACCTTGCGGGCAGGCGAAATAGGCCGTGCAGCCCAGAAATCCAGCCCAGCTAAGCAGGCCAAGAGAAACGGCCACCCATCCCCAGATACCAGAGAGAATGCCCGTTGTGATTGCAATGGAAAGAAGTATGTTCATGCCGCGCATGATAACAGAAAAGGCCAATATGAATGAGATCGCGCACACAATTTATGCAACCATTAATACTCATTGCAGTTATGCGTGATATATCTCACATTTACTCATCTGTTTCTTCTTCCAGCTCGTCCCACATCGCACCAATCGCATCACGGGTAAGAGGGGCCATTGTGCGCCAGAACGGGGTCGTAGCATGGGCCTCGACTTTCCCCAGGAAAGTCCCACACCACGGAAGAAGGTAATCCGCAAACAGCGTTTCCAGCGCTTCGCTCTCATCCTCTGCCGATTGATCTTCCAGCCAGGAAGCAGCCAGCAACAGTGTACCAATATGGTCAGCGGGCGTATCCGCAAGCGGCATTCCCCGCGATGAAAGAAACGCGCGAACCTCCGATTCCGTCGCCCCTTCCACCCACGCGCTGCGGTATGGAGACACGGCGCATTCCTGACCGACAAACAGCGCATTGTAATCCGCCGCCAGTTGCGCCATATCGCAGCTTTTCTGCAACCGCGCTAACAGCTCATCCTGCTCAAGCGGCCAGTTCGCCGACAGTTTTCCCTCCCGAATCAGGGTAAAAAGCGGAACCAGTAAAGGATCCTGCGGTTGGCGGTAGTACAACGATCCCAGCACGCGGCAGAGAATAGAAAACTCGTTCATCAATATATTCCAGTTACCAGGGGTTAAAGTTCTGCAAATTCAGGAATCGGCGCCATGCCGCGTGATTCGAGGAAATTCAATAATCGTCTCGGTGTAACGTTCAAAATGCGATCTTCCGGGAAATCCACATCATCAAGAATTTTCTGGCACTCGCCAAAATCACCCATTGTAAAAGCGGTGTGTGAATCCGAGCCTAACGCCACCCAACCACCGGCATCGCGTACTGCTGCCGCCACGGCACGACAATTGGCCTCACTGCCTTTACGTGAATGGAGGAAGGAAGAGTTGTTGATTTCAAGCGCCACCTGATATTTCGCCGCGGCCTGAGCAATCGCCGTGATATCGACAGGATATTTCGGATTACCGGGATGGCTGATAATGTGCACAACGCCGCTGGCCATTGTGGCAATCATCGCCTGTGTATTCGTAGCCTCATCGTGAGGAGCGAAAACGGGTTCGTGAAAACCCGCGATGATCAAATCCAGAGACGTAAGCATCGGACCGGTACAATCAATTTCACCTTCGATGTTCTTGATGTTTGCTTCAATGCCCCGCAGGATCCCTACCCCATCCACCACGCGCGGCCAGATACGCATATTAATGAAATGCCAATGGTGCGGCGCATCCGCCATATCCGGACCGTGATCGGTGATCGCGAAAAGTTTCAGTCCCTGGCGTTTAGCCTGGGCGATGTAATCACTCAGAGTACTATAAGCGTGGGTGCTGGCGACGGTATGCATATGCAGGTCAACGGGATACATATCTCTCTCCTGTAGTCATTTTTAACAAGAATAACAGGAATCGCCAGTGTTTATTAGTCGAAACCCGGCAGCCGCCGGGTATACATTAATAGCCGCGCTGACGATCAACCTGACCTGTCACCGCATCGCCTTTTTCCAGATGTGAAATTGTCCGGGAGATGTAGGCGACCGCTTCGGCAGGACGTGTGACTGCTGCAATATGCGGCGTCATCGCCACGCGCGGATGTTTCCACAGCGGACTGTCCGTTGGCAACGGTTCGCGGCTGAAGACGTCAAGCATCGCCCCCTTCAGTTTCCCACGATTTAACGCCGCCAACAGATCGTCTTCATTGACGTGAACGCCGCGGGCGAGGTTAAGCAGGTAGGCGCCATCCTGCAACTGCTCAAGCCGTTCAGCATTAATAATGCCGATTGTTTCTGCTGTATTGGGGAGCAGATTGATTAGTACCCGCGTCTGGCTGAGGAATGCGCCCAACTCCTCACTGCCCGCAAAGCTCTCAACGCCCGGCCAGTTTTTGCGGCTACGGCTCCAGCAGCGCAACGGGAACCCCCAGGCTTGCAGGCTTTCGGCCACTTTAGCCCCCAGCACGCCCGCCCCCATAATTCCCACGGTAAATTCCTCGCGTGTATATTCCGGCAGCGGTTGCCACTGGCTTTGATTTTTCAGTGCCTGATAATCATCAAAGCGACGGAACCAGTGAAGAACCTGACTCACTGCATACTCCTGCATTTGCAGCCCCATGCCGGTATCTTCCAGGCGAAAAAGCGGGACAGAGGAATCAAGCATGGTGGGATGGGCTTTCAGCTTACTCAGGATCGAATCCACCCCCGCGCCGAGCGCAAAAACGGCCTTGAGTTTTCGCCCTTCCAGCATCTCCACAGGCGGATGCCAGACAAGCGCATAATCTGCCGGATCGTTATCCCCCTGTATCCATTCCCGAACTTTTGCGCCGGGCAGCGCTTTTTCCAGTGCGTTGACCCACCAGGGGGTATCAAACGTAGGGTGATAGAAAATGATATCCATAATGACTCCTGCGGGTTTGTGCGGGATTTGGCGCACTTATTATCATCGTTTTCAAAGGGATCATCAGCATAGCAAATTCGTGAGCGCTGGCAAAAAAAGCAGTTTCCGCTTAATTAAGCTCCAGGTTGCTTGAAGTTTGTGTAAACGCACGATTTTTTCGAAAAGTAGATTGACGCAGGCGGTGTATTTCCCTAAATTAGCGCCCGTTCCGGTAGTTGAGGAACAACAATTTGGTGAGGTGTCCGAGTGGCTGAAGGAGCACGCCTGGAAAGTGTGTATACGGCAACGTATCGGGGGTTCGAATCCCCCCCTCACCGCCATATTTAAAGAAGAGCTCGTACGAAAGTACGGGCTTTTT